>JAJEGH010000008.1 GCA_022819985.1 Alphaproteobacteria bacterium
GCCCGGCTGCCGGCAACGCCGCGTCCAGCGCGTCGAACCCGGTCCGCCAGGGCCGCGGCGCCTCGCCGGCAACCGCCCCGCCGGCAACCGTCGCAACGCTCCCGGCGCGCGGCGAACGCCGCTCCAGCGCCGCGATGCGCCGGCGCAGCGCCGCCAGGCCCAGGGCGGCGTCCGAAGCGGCATCCGGAGCGGCGGACGAAAAAGGGGCGGAGATCATTATTGTTCTTTATTTGTTCTTGATACGGTATGTCAAGGGGCACGGGCGGCCGGCGGTCTATACCGCCGGCGCCGCAGGTCCGCGGTTCGCGACCAGGATGCCGCTGACGATCAGCGCCGTGCCAGCCACATGATAGAGGGCGATCTCCTCGGACAGGATCGTTACGGCGAAGACGGCGCCGAAGACCGGGATCAGATAGAGGAACAGGCTGCCGCCGGCAGCGCCGACCCGGCGGATGCCGTAGTTCCACAGGACATAGGCGCCGGCCGTCCCGCCCACGCCGACATAGAGGATGCCGTAGACCGCTTCCGCGGTCGGCACGAACCGCCCGCCATACGCCAGTTCGACGGCCGCCATCGGCGCCAGGCCGAGCACCGAGACCGCCGCGATGGCCGCCAGCCCGGTGAGCGGCGGCAGGGCGCTGTTCCAGCTGCGGATGCCGATGGTGTAGAGGCCCCAGAGGAACATGGCGCCGGCGATCCACAGGTCGCCCTCGACGAACTCCAGGCCGGTCAGGCGCTGCCAGCTGCCGTGGGCGACCACGACGACCAGGCCGACCAGGGCGATGGCGATGCCGGCAATCCGGCCCGCCGTGCTGCGTTCGCCGACGCCCGCCAGGGACAGCAGCACGATGTAGATCGGCACCGAGGCGTTGAGCAGCGCGCCGTTGATCGCCGTCGTCGTCTGGGTGCCGCGGAAGATCATGTAGTTGAAGAAGATCGCGCCGACGGCGGAGAGCAGCGCGATCGTGCGCCATTCCGTGCGCAGCGCGGCCCGGTGCCGCCACAGCGACGCCGCCAGGAGCGGCAGCAGGACCGCCCCCGCCGCCGCCCAGCGGGAAAACGCCATGACGGCGGGCGACACGTCCTGGTACGAGCCGCGCGCCGCGGTCCAGGTGCCGCCCCAGAAGGCCGCCGCGGCGGTCAGCGCGATATAGGGCGCTGCCCGGGCGAGCCAGCCGGCGCCGGCACCGGCGCCCGGGTCAGCCGGCATGGCCGGTCCCGGCGGCCGATCTGGGCGGCCGGCCTCAGTAAATCACCACGCTGCGGATGCTCTCTCCGGCATGCATCAGGTCGAAGGCCGAGTTGATGTCTTCCAGCGGCATGGTGTGGGTGATCAGGTCGTCGATGTTGACCTTCCCTTCCATGTACCAGTCGACGATCTTCGGCACATCGGTCCGGCCGCGCGCGCCGCCGAAGGCCGTGCCGCGCCAGACCCGCCCGGTGACGAGCTGGAACGGCCTTGTCGCGATCTCCTGGCCCGCGCCGGCGACGCCGATGATGATGCTCTCGCCCCAGCCGCGATGGCAGCATTCCAGCGCCTGGCGCATGACCTCGACATTGCCGATGCACTCGAAGCTGTAGTCCGCGCCGCCGCCGGTGATGTCGACGACCGCTTCGACCACCTTGTCGTTGCCGATCTCCTCCGGGTTGACGAAGTCGGTCATGCCGAATTGTTCGGCGAGCGGCCGCTTGCCGGGGTTGATGTCGATGCCGACGATCCGGTCCGCGCCGGCCATGCGCGCGCCCTGAATGACGTTGAGGCCGATTCCGCCCAAGCCGAACACCGCGACGTTCGATCCCGGCTCGACCTTCGCCGTGTTGATGACGGCGCCGATGCCCGTGGTCACGCCGCAGCCGATGTAGCAGATCTTGTCGAACGGCGCGTCCTCGCGGACCTTCGCCAGCGCGATCTCCGGCAGCACCGTGTAGTTGGCGAAGGTCGAGGTGCCCATATAGTGGAACACCTTGTCGCCGTTCATGCTGAACCGGCTGGTGCCGTCGGGCATCAGGCCCTGGCCCTGGGTCGCGCGGATCGCCGTGCACAGGTTGGTTTTCTGCGACAGGCAGCTTTTGCACTGCCGGCATTCCGGCGTGTAGAGCGGGATGACGTGGTCGCCCGTTTTCAGCCCGGTTACCTCCGGCCCGGTCTCGACGACCACGCCGGCGCCCTCATGGCCCAGGATCGCCGGGAACAGCCCTTCCGGATCGGCGCCGGACAGGGTGAATTCGTCGGTGTGGCAGATGCCGGTAGCCTTGACCTCCACCATGACCTCGCCGGCCTTCGGGCCGTCGAGCTGAACCGTTTCGATGGTGAGCGGCTCGCTCGCCTTGTGTGCCACCGCAGCCCTTACATCCATGACGCGTCCTCCCCGGGTTCCCCTGCGCCGCCAGCGCGCTGGCGGCCGGTGCGCCGCCCTTGCCGATTCCTGTTCCCGTGCTACACGGAGGGGGCGTTCTATACAACCGTTCTCCATCGGGCATTCGCAGACAGGGTCCCGCCATGCGCGACATCCAGTTTCCCGGCCGATCCGTCGTCCACGGCGTCAACGGCGCCGCGGCGACCTCCACCCCCCTCGCCACGCTGACCGCCCTCGACATCCTGCGCGCCGGCGGCAACGCGGTCGACGCGGCGATCGCGGCCTGTGCCGTGCAATGCGTGGCCGAGCCCATGAGCACCGGTATCGGCGGCGACTGTTTCATGCTCTACCAGAAGGGCGGCGAGGGGCCGGTCGCCGGCTTCAACGGCTCGGGCTGGTCGCCGGCCGGGATCACGGTCGATTCCCTGCTGGAGCGCGGCATCGGCCAGATCGATCCCGACGGCGTCGAATCGGTCACGGTGCCTGGCGCGGTCGACGCCTGGTGCGCAATCCTCGACGCCCACGGCACCATGGGCATCGACCGGGTGCTCCAGCCGGCCATCGCCTGCGCCGAGGACGGCTTTACCGTCGGCGAGGTGACCCGGCGGCTGTGGACCGGCCGGCTCGACGGCCTGCGCGGCAACGAAGCCGCTTCGGCGCTCTATCTGAAAGACGGCGAACCGCCCGCGGCCGGCGACATATGGCACTCGCCGGCGCTGGGCCGGACGCTGCGCGCGATCGCCGAGCGCGGGCGCGACGGCTTCTATGCCGGGCCGGTGCTCGACGCGATGCTGGCCGCGCTGAAGACCGCCGGCGGCGTCCACACGGAGGAGGATTTCGCCGGCCAGCGCCTTGAGCCGGTCGCCCCGCTCGAATCCGGCTATCGCGGCCGGACCGTGCTGGAGATTCCGCCCAACGGCGGCGGCATCACCGCGCAGATCATGCTCAACATCCTGGAAGGTTTCGACCTGGCCGGCCTGGACCCGGTCGGCGCGGAGCGGCTGCATCTGGAGATGGAGGCCCAGCGCCTCGCCTACACCCAGCGCGATGCCTTTATCGGCGATCCGCGCCATAGCGGCGTGCCGGTCGAGCGGTTGCTGTCCGACGAATTCGCCGCCGGCCTGCGCAGCCGGATCCGACGCGACCGGGCGATGGACGCGCTGCCGCCCGTCGAGATGCCGCAGCACAGGGATACGGTCTATCTGACTGTCGTGGACCGGGACCTCAACTGCGTCAGCCTGATCAATTCGGTCTACTGGAGCTTCGGCAGCTGCATCGCCTCGGAGGAGACCGGGGTGGTGTTCCAGAACCGGGGCGCGGGTTTCTTCGTCGCGCCGGGCCATCCCAACTGCGTCGGCCCGCGCAAGCGGCCGCTGCACACGATCATCCCGGGCATGGTGCTGAACGGCGGCAGGTGCGAACTGGCCTTCGGCGTGATGGGCGGCCCCTTCCAGCCGGTCGGCCAGGCCCATATCGTCACCAGTCTCTGGGATTTCGACATGGACATTCAGCAGGCCATCGACTGCCCGCGCGTGTTCCACGATGGCGGCGCGATTATCGCCGAGCGCGGGGTGCCGGAGGCCGCCGTCGCCGGCCTGCGCGCCCTCGGCCACGCGGTCGTGCCGGCCGAAAGCCCCCACGGCGGCGGCCAGGGCATCCTGATCGACCGGGAGCGCGGCGTCCTTTCCGCCGGCTCCGACCCGCGGCGCGACGGCTGCGCGCTGGGCTATTGAGGCGGATTTCCGGTTTGGCGGATCCCGAAGGGCCGGCTCGAAGCGCCCCTCCCGACGGGCCGGCGGCGGCAGGCCGGGCATGACCGCCGAAGGCACGGAAACGTGCCACTGGATGGGCCGGTGGACGAGCCGGTGAGCGAGCCGATCCCGCCCGAACCCCCGAAACATGGCGGCCCGGAACATGGCGGTGAAATCCGCACCGGCACCGCGGGGCTGCTGATCGTGCTCGCCGCGGCGTTCACGGTCAGCCAGTTCTACCGCACCGCGCCGGCGGTGATCGGGCCGGAGCTGCGCAGCGGGCTGGCGCTCAGCCCCGCTCAGCTCGGCCTTGCCGCCGGCGCCTTCTTCATCGCCTTCTCGCTGATGCATGTGCCGATCGGCGTGCTGCTCGACCGCTACGGCCCGCGCCGGGTCATGGCGGCGATGCTGACGATCGCCAGCGCCGGCGCCGCCCTGTTCTCCCAGGCCGGCGGCGCGATCGGCCTGGTCGCGGCGCAATTGCTGATCGGCGCCGGCTGTTCGGCCATGTTCGTCGGCGGCCTCGTCGTGGTTTCCCAGCGCTTCCCGCCGGCCCGCTTCGGCGGCCTCGCCGCCCTGCTGACCTCGGTGAGCGGCGTCGGCATGATCGTCTCCGGCACGCCCTTCGCCGCGCTCGCCGAGGCGGTCGGCTGGCGCACCGGCTTCCTGATCGCCGCGGCAGTCTCTCTGGCGCTCGCCGTCGTCATTTTCCGGGCGGTGCCGCGGCGCGGCGAGCGGCAGCCGGAGCAGGCGGCCGAGTCCTTCCTGCGCTCGGTGCTCGACCTCGGACGCATCTTCCGCCACGGGCCGGTCTGGGGCGTGATCGCGCTCGCCATGGTGTCCTATCCCTCGGTCATCGCCGTGCGCGGCTTCTGGGGCGGGCCCTACCTGGCCGACGTGCACGATGCCGGCACGATCGAGCGCGGCGATATCCTGCTCGTCATGAGCGTCGCCACCATCGTGGGCGCGGGCCTTTATGCCCTGTTCGAGCGACGCACGACCCTGCGCATGCCCTTCGTCTACCTGGCGGCCGGGGCGAGCGCCCTGGGCTTCTGGCTGCTGGCGCTGGCGCCGGTCTCGTCGTCTTTCCAGGCGGCGCTGCTCTTCGTCCTGATCGGCACGTTCAGCTTTGGCTCGATCCTGCTGCTCGCCCTGGCGCGCGACATGTTCCCGGACCGGCTGACCGGCCGAGCCATCACTTCGGTCAACTTCACATCGTTCCTGGGCGCCGGGCTGATGCAGGTTATTCCCGGCATCGCGCTCGGCCTGTGGCCCGCGGTCGACGGCCACCCGCCGGCCGAGGCCTACCGGGTCGTGTTCGCCGGCATCGGCGCCGTCCTGCTGGTTGCGTCGGCGGTTTTCACCCTGGTGCTGCGCCGGCGGATCGCCGGCGGCTGGCGGGAATGGCTTGCGCAGCGGGCCGAAGCGCGACATGACAACGGCGCCGGAGAACGGCGGACCGACTGACGGAACCTGGAGGAGCGCGGGCGATGGCCTACTGGCTGGTGAAATCCGAACCGGGCGAATGGTCGTGGGACGACCATGTGCGCGACGGCGTCGCCGAATGGGACGGCGTGCGCAACCATCAGGCCGCGAACAACCTGCGCGCCATGAAGATCGGCGACCGCGCCTTCTTCTACCATTCGGTGAACGAGAAGCGGATCGTCGGCGTGCTCGAAGTGGTGCGCGAATTCTATCCCGACCCGACCGACCCCTCGGGCCGCTTCGACATGGTCGATTTCAAGGCGCTGTTCCCGGTCAAGCGCCCGGTGACGCTGGCCGAGATCAAGGCCGAGCCGGCGCTGGCCGACTTCGCCCTGGTGCGCCACTCGCGGCTTTCCGTGATGCCGGTAAGCGACGAGCACTGGCGGCTGCTGTGCGAGATGGCGGAGACGGAGGGGTGAGGGGGAGGCGTAGCAAGGCTGCTTTCGGTCCGTGGAACTTGACCCACGGAACCTTTCAGAGTAGGAATTTACAAAATTCCTACTCTTTGCAGGCCCGCCATGTCCCTGGTCACCGTAAAACCGAAGTTCCAAGTCACGATCCCCGCAAAGTTGCGTAAAGGGCTCGATCTGCGCGAGGGCGACCTCATGGAAGCCACCGTTGTGGACGACGGCATCCTCTTGCGCCCCAAGCAGGTGGTGGACCGAAACGCAGCCGCCGAGCGGGTTGCCGCCGTCCTCGCGAGGATCGAGCCTCCGCCTGAGGATGCCGGTCGTACCGAGGACGAAATCATGGAAGACATCCTCGCCGACATCGCCGCCGCCCGCAAGGAACGCCGCGCCCGTAAAGCATGAGGGTCGTTATCGATTGCAACATCCTCGTTTCCGCGGCCCGGTCCGGAGGCGTGTGCGCCAAGGTTGTCACCGACGCGATTCACGGCCACGAGATTGTGCTTTCCAAATCGATTGTCGAAGAATATCTGGCGGTCGCGGAACGGCCGGCCCACGCCGGCTACCGTGACGCCATGCTGTCCCTGGTTGCGGAGCTTGAGCGGGTGGCCGCGTTCGTGGAGCCGGCGGATACTGTGTTCGGTCTCCGAGATCCCGATGATGAAATCTATTTGGCAACCGCAATGGCTGGCGGCGCGGCCCTGGTAACCGGCAACAGCAGGGACTTTACCGAACCGCGATACGGTCCGGTCAAGGTCTTCTCCCCGCGCTCTTTTATTGATCGAACGGATTGACAATGGCGAGGCCGTCGACCGGCGGCCGGACCTCAAACGCCCCGGCAACGGTGGGTTTTTCCCAGCGCGCGGAGGACGACGCGCGCGGCCGGCCGGGCCCGATCCTCGGGCGCGCGGCGCAGATGCAGCAGCACGGCGATGGAGAGTTCCGCAATGCTGGCTCCCGGCCGGGGGCAGACGAGGGGCAACCGGCCGTACAGCCCGGCCGAGGCCCGGTGCCCCGCCAGGACGCCGGCCACATAAGCGTGCAGTATCGGAATCGGAATGCCGATCAGGTCGTCGGCAGTCCTGAACGGCCCATCGCTTCGCGCCGGTCCGGCCGCCGCGGCGAGCGCGGACACGGCAAAGAGCGCTGCCGCAAGAGCGTTTCCCGATCGCTTCATGGTTCTGCTCCCGAATTGAACGCCGGCTTCCGCCCCTCCCGCCGCGCCGTCATGCCGCTTCCCGACAGGCGCCGGAGGTCTCCGCGCCGTGCCCGGCCGCCCGGCTACGCGCCATGGGGCGGCCCATGGGACTGCAGGGCGATTCCGGCGCCGGCCGGTACGCCGAGCTGCCGTCCCGCCTCGATCAGCTGCCGGTCCAGGCTGTACAGTGCTGCCGCACCCCGGTTCGCGGCGATGGCCAGATGCAGCGCGTCGCCGGCCCTCAGGCCAGTCTCGAAACGGCCGAGAAAGGCCCTGGCAAGATCGAAATCGGCCCGGCCCGGCAGCAGGACGGCGAAGGACTCGCCGATCATGGTCTCGAACCGGGCGTCGGCGGCGCGCGCCGCATCCGCGCTCAGCCCGCCCATGCGCACCTCGCGGGCGAGCAGCGAGGAAAACTCGACGCGGGTCCAGTGGCTGACCGCCAGTTCGTCCGGCGGCAGCGTTTCCAGGAAGCCGGCGACACGTTCGCTCGCGGCTTCAGACAGGATAAGGGGCGCGACGAAGCTGGTATCGAAATGGCGCATGCCGGAGCGCCTCGCTCAATACCCTTCGTCCCGAACCTCCCGGAGCAACTCGGCGGCCGGCCGGCGCAGCCGGGGCATAGCGGCGCGAAAGCCGGCCAGATCCTTCAAGGGAAGCGGCTTCCGGGGGCGGGCAGCGGGCGCGATATGCGCCACCGCCTTGCCGCGTCGGGTGATCACGAACTCCCGGCCGGCCTCTACCTTGTCCAGCAGCTCGCTGAGACGGGCTTTCGCCTGGGTCAGATTCACTTCGGTCGGATTGCCCCCGGCCGGTTCGGCCTCAACCATCGGAGCCTCATATGGTCATGAAACTGGTCAGATAATAGCACGGTCCGACCGTTCATGCCACTGCCGTGCGGCCATACCATTGCGCGGAATCGAGCCGTACCGGAACGGACTGCGATGAAACGGGCCGGCTCCCGCATCGGGTTCGCCCAGCAGGATCGCCATCAGGGCCGAGGTATCGACGGCGATCATGCCGGCAGACCGTCGTCGTCGTAGAGGAAGTCCTGGCTGCGGGCGGCGCCCGGACCCTCGACCGTTTTTTCCGCGGCGGCGGTCTGCACGGCGGCGATGGCTGCGCGCCGCTCGGCGGCGGTCGGCCGCTGTTCGACCGGGGCCAGCCTGACCGTGGCGCGCCCGTGCCGGGTCAGCACGACCTCCTCGCCCGCCTCGGCGCGGCGCACGAGTTCGGTCAATTGCCCTTTCGCCTGTGTCACGGAGACCTGCATCGGTCCGATGTCCCTCTCGAAGGCGGATAGCGCTCAATACAGACCATTATATGGACCATAACAATGCTGCCCGGGCGCAAAGATGCCCGCAACATGCCGACGATCGCCCGGCCTAATCGCCTGCCGCAAGGCGGCTCCCCCTGTGCAAAGCCGCGCCGGCGCGATAGAACAGGGCGGGAGGGGACGCGGCTTCGGCCGGTAGATTTGAGGCAGGACAATGGTGGACGCAGCGGAATATCCCGTCACGGCGGAATGGGCGAAGCGGGCGCATATCGACAACGAGCGCTATCTCGAGATGTACGAGCGCTCGGTTCGGGATCCGGACGGCTTCTGGGCCGAACAGGCGAAGCGGGTCGACTGGTTCCGCGAACCGACGATCGTCAAGAATGTCGACTACGGTTATCCCGACGTCTCGATCAAATGGTACGAGGACGGCGTCCTCAACATCGCCCACAACTGCCTGGACCGGCACCTGGCGAGCCGCGGCGACCAGACCGCGATCGTCTGGGAGGGCGACGACCCGGCCGAGGACAAGAAGATCACCTATCGCGAGCTGCACCGCGACGTGTGCAAGTTCGCCAATGTGCTCAAGGGCCTCGGCGTGCAGAAGGGCGACCGGGTCACCCTCTACCTGCCGATGATCCCGGAGGCCGCGGTTGCCATGCTGGCCTGCGCGCGCATCGGCGCGATCCATTCCATCGTGTTCGGCGGCTTCTCGCCCGACGCGCTGGCCGGCCGGATCGACGACTGCGATTCGGAATATATCGTGACCGCCGACGAGGGCCTGCGCGGCGGCCGCACGGTGCCACTCAAGGTCAACACCGACGCCGCCATCGACATCGCCGGCAAGATCCGCAAGACCGTCGTCGTCAAGCGCACCGGCGCGGACATCGCCTGGCACGACGGCCGCGACCACTGGTACCACGAGCTGATGGACGGCGCGTCGGAGGACTGCCCGGCGGAGCCGATGAACGCGGAGGACCCGCTGTTCATCCTCTACACCTCCGGCTCGACCGGCAAGCCGAAGGGCGTGCTGCACACCACCGGCGGCTATGCGGTCTACACCGCCATGACCCACGAGCTGATCTTCGACTACCATGACGGCGACGTCTACTGGTGCACCGCCGACGTCGGCTGGGTCACCGGCCACAGCTACATCGTCTACGGCCCGCTGCAGAACGGCGCGATCACGCTGATGTTCGAGGGCGTGCCGAACTATCCGGACAGTTCGCGCTTCTGGCAGGTCTGCGACAAGCACGGCGTCAACAGCTTCTACACCGCGCCGACGGCGCTGCGCGCGCTGATGCGCGAGGGCGAGGGGCCGGTGAAGGCGTGCAGCCGGGCCTCGCTGCGCCTGCTCGGCTCGGTCGGCGAGCCGATCAACCCGGAGGCCTGGGAGTGGTACTACAAGGTCGTCGGCGACGGCCGCTGCCCGATCGTCGACACCTGGTGGCAGACCGAGACCGGCGGCATCCTGATCACGCCGCTGCCCGGCGCGACCCGGCTCAAGCCCGGCTCGGCGACCCGGCCCTTCTTCGGCGTGCGGCCGGAGGTCGTGGATGCCGACGGCAGGGTGCAGGACGGCGCCTGCGAGGGCAATCTGTGCATCGCCGACAGCTGGCCCGGCCAGATGCGCACGGTCTACCGCGACCACGACCGCTTCGTGCAGACCTATTTCAGCACCTACAAGGGCAAGTATTTCACCGGCGACGGCTGCCGGCGCGACGCCGACGGTTATTACTGGATCACCGGCCGGGTCGACGACGTGATCAACGTCTCGGGCCACCGCATGGGCACCGCCGAGGTCGAGAGCGCGCTGGTGGCCCACGAGAAGGTGGCCGAGGCCGCCGTGGTCGGCGCGCCGCACGACGTCAAGGGCCAGGGCATCTACGCCTACGTCACGCTGATCGCCGGCGCCGAACCGAGCGACGAGCTGCGCATGGAGCTCGTCCGCTGGGTGCGCAAGGAGATCGGCCCGATCGCCTCGCCCGACTGGCTGCAATGGGCGCCCGGCCTGCCCAAGACCCGCTCCGGCAAGATCATGCGCCGCATCCTGCGCAAGATCGCCGAGGACGATTTCGGCAACCTGGGCGACACCTCGACGCTGGCCGAGCCCGCCGTGGTCGACGACCTGGTCGACAACCGCCAGAACCGGACGGGGTGATCAAATCCGTCCATAGGACCTAGAATGGTCGCATTCACCAGCTTTTTTTGCCCAATGGGGCGACGGGACGGCCCTCCCCGCAAGATGCTGCTGTCGTGCAGGCGGCGACGCCAATGTCTCCGGGCGCGAGGCACAAATGTCTTGCGAATCAGGACGACCGGGATTCAGGACACGTCATCTAGGACGTAATTTCCATACGCATAGAATAAGAGCGGCCCCAGGCTCCCGTGCCTCCCCCTTCCGTTTGCAATCCGCGCGCACCCATCCCTACATTCATGGCAGATGCACGCCGTTGAAGGGTCAAATATGATGAAGTCGGTACGCAAGAAGGACGAGGCCGCGCAATCCCTGCGCATGAACGAGAAGAAATGGTCCAAGCCGCTCATGGACGCTGGCTGGACCGCGATTCCCGCCGTCATCATCGAGCGGCAGGCCGCCCTCGGTCTCGACGCGCTTGACGTGAACATTCTGCTGCACTTAGCGAACCACTGGTGGACCGCGGACAACAAGCCCCACCCGGCCAAGAACACCATCGCCAAGGCCGTCGGCGTCCATCCCCGCACGGTTCAGCGACACATCGCCAGGATGGAGGCAGCAGGATTCATTCGCCGCGAGGAACGTCGGATTCCCGGTAAGGGCAGCCGGACTAATCTCTATCACTTCGACGGCCTGATCGCCGAGGCCAAGCCCTTTGCCGAAGAGAAGCTGGCGGAGCGCCGGCGGCGAGAGCAAGACGACAAGGCTCGGCCGGGCCGCAAGGGGCGTCCCCGCCTGACTGTGGTCGGCGGTTCCGACGACGAGGATTGAGAGTAACAGCGGCGTAGCTCAATCGGATAGAGCCCCCGCATTCGACGGAAATCAGCGTGACAACTGAAAGTACGGGTGGGGAGACGCGGGTTCAAGTCCCGCCGCCGCTCCCAACTCCTTGCTGACCGCCACCGCCCGCCCGCAGTCGGCGCCGTCCTGCCGGCGTCATCCGCCCAGATAGGCGCGGCGGACGTGGTCGTTTTCGTGCAGGTCGCCGGCCGGGCCTTCGAGGGCCACGGCGCCGGTTTCGAGGACGTAGGCGTATTGCGCCAGCAGCAGCGCCATCTCGGCATTCTGCTCGACCAGGACGACCGGCGTGCCCCGGGCCGAGATGTCGGTCACGATCCGGGCGATCTCCTGCACCATGACCGGCGACAGGCCCATCGACGGCTCGTCGAGCAGCAGCACCCGCGGCGCGCTCATCAGCGCCCGGCCGATCGCCAGCATCTGCTGTTCGCCGCCGGACATGGAGCGCGCCCATTGCCGGCGCCGCTCGGCCAGGCGCGGGAAGCGTGCGAAAACGTCGGCCAGCGACGCCTCGATTTCCGCCTTGTCGGTGCGCAGGAAGGCGCCGGTGCGCAGGTTCTCCTCGACCGTCAGGTCCGGGAACACCCGCCGCCCTTCCGGAACGTGGGCGATGCCGCGGCGCACGATCTCCTCCGGCGGCCGGCCGTCGATCCGTGCATCGTCGAAATGGATCTCGCCCCGGGTCAGCGGTTCGAGACCGGAGATCGCCCGCAGGGTCGTCGTCTTGCCGGCACCGTTCGCCCCGATGATGGTGACGATGCCGCCGGCCGGCACCGCCATCGAGACGCCCTTGAGCGCGGCGACCTTCTGATAGCGCACCTCGATATCGCGGAGTTCAAGCAGCATCGCCCGCCCCGTTCGCTCCGCCATTGGGCGATCCGCCGTTGCCCGACCCGCCGTTACCCGTGGCCGAGCCGAGATAGGCCTCGATCACCGCGGGATCGTTGCGCACCTCGTCGGGCGCGCCCTCGACCAGCAGGGCGCCGAAATTCATCACCGTGATGATGTCGCACAGATTCATCACCGCCTGCATGTCGTGCTCGACCAGCATGACGGTGACGCCGTCGTCGCGGATGCGCCGGACCAGCTCCATCATGCGCCGGGTCTCTTCCGGGTTCATGCCGGTGAAGGGCTCGTCGAGCAGCAGCACCTTCGGCTCCGCCGCCAGGGCGACCGCCATGCCGAGCATGCGCTGATGGCCGTGGGGCAGGTTGGAGACCGGCTCGTCCGCCAGATCCTCCAGGCCGAAGAACGCCAGAGCGTCCCGCGCCCTGGCGTCGGCCTCGGCCTCCGAGGCGCGGTCGGCGCCGAGCAGGCGGCTCAGGAAGCCCGACCGGGCGCCGAGATGGCGGCCGACCCGCGCATTGTCCAGCACCGAGAATTCCTGGAACAGCGTCGAGCCCTGGAAGGTGCGCACCAGCCCCATCGCGGCAAGCGCGCTGGTCTTGCGGCCGGAAATGTCCCGACCGCGATAGAGCACCTGCCCGGCCGTCGGCGCATAGAAGCCGCTGATCACGTTGAAGGTCGTGGTCTTGCCGGCGCCGTTCGGCCCGATCAGGCCGTGGATCGCGCCTTCGCGCACCGCGAAGCTGAAATCGTCGACCGCCACGAGACCGCCGAACCGGCGGGTCAACCCGCGCGCTTCGAGGATCGGAAGGCCGTCCGGCGCGTTCATGCCGCTTCGCCTCCGGCCGCGGCCGGCCCGCCCCTCCGGCGCTGCAGCCAGGCCCGCAGGCGCGGCCCGAGGCTTTCCAGGCCGTCCGGCAGGTAGAGGACCGACAGGATCAGGATGGCGCCGTAGATCAGCGGCCGGGCCGTATCCAGGCCCAGGCCGCGCAGGACCATCTCGTTGATCACGGTCAGCACGACGACGCCGAGGATCGGGCCGTGGAAGGTCGCGGTGCCGCCGACGATGGCCCAGACCAGGACGTAGACCATCTGGTCGACGCTGAAACGGGTCGGGTTCACCGCCCCGACATAGTGGGCGTAGAGGCCGCCGGCGATCCCGGCGAAGAAGGAGGCGATGACGAAGGCCAGCGTGCGGTAGCGGAAGGTGTCGACGCCGACGGATTCGGCCAGCCTGTCCTGCCAGTGGATGGCGTGGAATGTCAGCCCGATGCGCGAGCGCTCGATCCGGTAGAGTACGAACAGGGAGGCCGAAACGACGACCAGCGCGAGGAAGTAGTAGTTGACCGGTTCGTAGAAATCGATCGAGAGGAAACCGGTGTCGATGTCCGGAAAGGCGTCGATCCGCTTCAGTCCCTTGGGGCCGCCGAACGGGTCGGTAAAGCGTTTCCAGATCAGGCGGATGATCTCACCGGCGGCGAAGGAGCCGATCAGGAAATAAAAGCCCTTCATCCGGAACAGCGGGAAACTCAGGATGGCGGCGGTCCCGGCCGCCATGCAGCCGCCGATCAGCAGGGAGAGCGGCACCGGCACGCCGAGCCGCTTGGCGAGCAGCGCGCTGGCATAGGCCCCGACGCCCATGATGACGACATGGCCGAGCGACCATTCGCCGGTCAGCGTGAGCAGCCGGTAGCTAGAGACCAACAACACGTTGATGACCAGCAGGACGGCGATCTCCTGCTGGGAATAGCTCAGCAGGTAGGGCAGGACCGCCAGTGCCGCGAACAGGAAGACCAACCGCAACCGCCCGAAACTCCGCCGGACGGGGCCGTCCGCCGGCGCTGCGACCGCCGGGTCAGGCACGTTCCTTCGCTCCGAACAGACCGGTCGGCCGCACCACCAGTACGGCGAGCATCAGGGCAAGGCCGACGATGTTGGCGATCACCCCGTCGAAGAAGGTCGTGACGAACGTGTGGACGAAGGCGTAGAGCACCGCCGCGATCACCGCGCCTTCCAGACTCCCGATACCGCCGACGATGATGATGATGAAGGCGGTGACGATGATCGAATGGCCGATATAGGGCGTCGGGCTGACCAGCGGCGCGGTCAGCGCCCCGGCAACCCCGGCAAGCGCGGCGCCGATGAACATGGCGATGCGCGCGGTCTGGTTCATCGAGATGCCCTGAAGGGAGGCAGCTTCGGCATCCTGGGCGCAGGCGCGCAGCGCCCAGCCGAATTTCGAGCGCTTGAGGAAGGTCCACAGGGCGGCCAGCAGCAGGATGGCGACGACGATCACGAACAGCCGCTGATAGGTCAGGATCGCGCCGAAGATCTCGATCTTGCCGTGGGTCGAGGGCGGAACATGACCCATGCGCCGGCCGAAGCCGAACACGGCGAGCGTCTGCAGGATGAGCAGGAAGCCGATCGACGCGATCAGGCCGCCGAGCGGATTCTTCCGCAGCGGGCGGAACAGCGCCCGCTCCATCAGCAGGCCGACGATTCCGACGAAGATCAGGCCGCCTGCGACCGAAAGCAGAAAAGGGAATTTCTCCTGGGCGTAGAGGAAGACGACGCAATAGGCGCCGGCCATATAGAGCTCGCCGTGGGCGAAGTTGATCACGCCCATGACGCCGAAAATCATGACCAGCCCGACGGCGATCAACGCCATATAGCTGGCGGCATACATGGCGTTGATGGCGGTCTGCCACAGCAGGTCCATCGCCGGGCCTCAACGGCAGGAGCGGGAAAACGAAACCGGGGCCGGGCAGAGCCCGGCCCCGGCCGCAAATGTTAGCACAGCGGGTGCGCCATGCGGAACGCAGCGATTTATCAGCGCTGATTCCACATCTGGCCCAGAGCCGTCATGTGCTTGATCATCAGCTTGCTGTGCTTGTCCCACCAGGCGGGAATCGACTTGAAGGCCTTGATTTTGGCCTTGCCGCCCTCGATCACCACCACCGGCCAGTTGCCGACCAGGGCGTTGTCGATGCCGAACAGCTCCTTGCCCCACCATTTGGCGTCGCCGAAGGCGTGCTTGCCGGTGCCGCCGGCCTTCATCGCTTTCAGGACGGGCCCCGGCTCGGCGCTGCCGGCCTTGGCTGCCGCGTCCGCCCACAGGTCCATGATCGAGGCATATTCCCACGAAACGGCGCTCCACTCCTTGGCGCCGAAACGCTTGGCGTATTCGGCGTAGAACTCGTTGGGATTCACGAAGTTCACTTCCTTGGCGTTCAGCGCCGGATCGTCGAAATCCGGGAACTGGAAGACGAAGCCTTCCATGAAGTCCTTCGACGTCTTCTCGACGATCTTCTGGTAGAAGTCGGCGGTGCAGGAGATGATCTGGCCCTTGTAACCCTGCTGGAACGCCTGTTCGCACAGCGGATGGACATAGTCGGCGTAGCAGGTGTCCAGGCACAGGATGTCCGGCTTCTTGGCGAGCAGCTTGGTCATCACCGGCGCGAAGTCCGTCGTCGCCGGATCGAAGAACAGCGGCGCGTCGACCATCTTGATGCCGGCCGCCTCGAAGGCCGCCAGGTAGGTCGCCACCGAAGGCTTGCCGAGGGCATCGTCCTGGGCGCAGATCGCGGCGGTCTTGAGATTCTTCTTGTTCTCCGCCAGCCATTCGACGCCAGTGACGTTATAGATCGGATGCACCTCGCACGGCGCCACGAGGGTCTTCGTGTCCGGCGTCAGATCGCTCGGCAGCAGCGTCGAGAACAGCATGCCCTCGCGCGCTGCGATCTTCTCCACGCCCGGCCAAGTGTCGCCGCCCAGCATCATGATGAACTTGACGCCGTCTTCCTTGATCAGCTTGGTCGCGCCGGTCCGCGCCTTGCCGGCATCGTATTCGTTGTCGTAGCCGACGAACTCGATCTTGTGCGACTTGCCGCCGATCTTCACGCCGCCCTTGGCGTTGACCCAGTCCGCCCAGATCAGGCAGCCGTCCAGGCCGGGCTTGCCCCAGGCGGAGACCGGGCCGGTCAGCGGCGCCAGGAAGCCGATCTTGATGGTATCGGCGGCGGCGAAGGAAACGCGCGACAGGCCGGTGCCGGTCGCCGCGAGCGCGGCGCCGGACGCGGCCGTGGTGCCGAGGAATTTCCGCCTGCTCAGTTTGCGGTCGAGTGTCTTGCGCATCATGCCAGCCTCCCTGCGTTGTTGCGCGCGCCGCGGCTCACCATGGCCGGAGGCGCTTCTCGAGGGCCGGACGGCGGACAAACGGCGTGCCGAACGGCCTTCGGAACCGTAACCGCAGGGCATTTCGACAGAGCGAAAACCAATTTTAACCAATTCGCCCGATTTATCGTCGAACCGATCGCGGCTACGGTCGTTCTGTACAGCATGACAAAATGGTGGCTTAATGCAAGCGAAATATGCCTTATTGTCGGCAAGGCGGGCGAAAGGACCAGAGTTTGCCCGAACGGAAGGCCCGAACCGGCAAATAAAGCGTGATCGGATTGGTATATATTGGTAAAGATTGGTTCGGACGCTGAGTCCAATCTTGGAACGGGAGCGGCGCTTCGGCTATACCGAACTGCCGGAAAGGACGATGAGTGAGACCATGGGCAAGCGAGTTGCAGTGATCGGCGCGGGACCGAGCGGCCTCGCCCAGTTGAGGGCGTTCCAGTCGGCGAAGGCCGGCGGCGCGGAAATTCCGGAGATCGTCTGCTACGAGAAGCAGGACGACTGGGGCGGCCTGTGGAACTACACCTGGCGCACCGGCACGGACGAATTCGGCGAACCGGTCCATTGCTCGATGTACCGCTATCTGTGGTCCAACGGGCCCAAGGAAGGGCTGGAATTCGCCGACTATTCCTTCGAGGCGCATTTCGGCAAGCAGATCGCCTCCTATCCGCCGCGCGAAGTCCTGTTCGACTATATCGAAGGCCGGGTGAAGAAGGCGGGTGTGCGCGACTGGATCCGCTTCCGCACGCCGGTCCGGCGGGTCGACTTCGACGATTCGACCGGCCTGTTCGCGGTTACGGCCCACGATCTGGCAAACGATGTGGAGAGTACCGAAAGCTTCGACCATGTCGTCGTGGCGACGGGCCATTTCTCGACTCCGAACGTGCCGCATTTCGACGGCCTCGACCGGTTCAACGGCCGGGTCCTGCACGCCCACGATTTCCGCGACGCCGTCGAGTTCAAGGACAAGGACATCCTGATCATCGGCACCAGCTATTCGGCCGAGGATATCGGCTCCCAATGCTGGAAATACGGCTGCAAATCCGTCACGGTCAGCCACCGCACCGCGGCCATGGGCTACGACTGGCCCGACAACTGGAAGGAAGTGCCGCTGCTCCAGAAGGTCGAGGGCAACACCTGCACCTTCAAGGACGGCTCGACCGCCGATGTCGACGCCATCATCCTGTGCACCGGCTATCTGCACCACTTCCCCTTCATGGCGCCGGAATTGTGTCTGAAAACCGCCAACCGGCTGGCGGCGGCCGACCTCTACAAGGGCGTCGTCTGGGTCGACAATCCGAAGCTGTTCTATCTGGGCATGCAGGACCAGTGGTACACCTTCAACATGTTCGACGGACAAGCCTGGTACGTCCGCGACGTCATCATGGACCGGATCGAGGTACCGGACCGGGAAGCCCGTGCAGCGGACGTCGCCGATCGCGAAGCCAGGGAAGACGCAATCGAGGACGATTACGGCGCGATCCGCTACCAGGGCGATTACGTCAAGGAACTGATTGCGGAGACCGACTATCCCAGCTTCGACGTCGACGGCGCCAACGAAGCCTTCTTCCAGTGGAAGAAGCACAAGAAGCAGAACATCATGACCTTCCGCGACAACTGCTACAGGTCGGTCATGACCGGCTCCATGGCTCCGGTCCACCATACGCCGTGGGTCGAAGCGATGGACGATTCGATGGCGAGCTATCTTCTGAACGAATAGCGCCGCCGGATCGTCCGGACATGGGCGACGCGACCATCCAGTGGGAGTGGGAGGCCTTCTCCGCCGCCGCGCTCGAAGCCTATCGGGCGGCGCAGCGCGAGGAGGCCGTCCACCTCTGGCGGCGTGCCGGCGCGCTGGCGCAGCAATTCCCATCGGGCGACCCGCGCCGGGCCGCGAGCGACAACAACGCCGCGCTCGCCCTGCTGATCGACCAGGACCACGAGGGCGCCGCCGCGGCCCTGACCTCGGCGCTCGACGCCTGGGAAGGGGCGCTGGACTGGACCGGCGCCATGGCGGTATCGCCGGTGGCTCGCAGTTCGCTGTTCCACCAGCGCCTCGAGCAGCGTCATGTCGAGACCTATGGCGACGTCCGCCGCGCGCGGCACCGCGCATTCCTGACCGGCGCGGTCGCACTGACCCGCTTCAACCTCGGGATAGCCCGGCTCTTCCTCGACGAGGACGAGGCGGCCGGCCGGCTGCTCGAAACCGCGCTCGAAGAACGGGAGCGCGCCTTCGGCCCGAACAATCCGGAGGTCGCCGAGATCGCCAGGGTGCTCTCCGGCAGCGCCGACGCCGCCGAGGACGACGAGCGGATGGCGCGGTTCGACGGCAAGATCCGGACCGTCGCCGAAAACCGCGCGATCGATGTCCTGGACGCCTGGCGCAAGGACCGGCCGCACGAAATGACCGACACCCGCCGCCTGCTCGCCGCAGCCTACCTCACGGCGATCGTCCACGAGCGGGATTTCATGTAGCGGGACACCGCCTCCTTCGCCGCCGGTTTCGTCGTCCTCCCTCCATTTCGCCGCTGCCGTTCTGCCTCCATCCTGTCCGCGTCCGCCGACCCGGCCATGACGGCGATGCCGGGATTCGAGAAGTTCATATGCTGTCGTATGGCGTCGAACCAATCACAACCAATCGTGCGCATTGTTTGCCGTCCTGCCTCGGTCGTTCAGGCCAAAGGCGGGCTATCGGCCGAATTTTAAGGAAAATGACAGTGAAAAATGGTCGATAATGGTTCGCAATGGTATCGTCGGGTCGGGTCTTGGGGCGGTGCGCCGTTTCCCGACGAGGGAAAATGTCGTAGCTTAACCGCGCCGCTTCGGGGCGGCCGATCGGAACGAAGGATTTTGGACGCCAGGATCGCCTGCCGGAGCGTCCGGCGACTGTATGACGGGAACGCAGGAAGGTGTTGGGGCCGGAATGACCGACGGGACACGCAATCCGACACTCGCGCAGCAGCCCTCGAAGGCCGGCCCCGTGCTGCTCCCCGGTATGCCGACGTTGGGCTTCGGGATCGAGCGCTACGTCGCCGAGGGCGGCGCGGCGACCGTCATTTCGCTGGAACCGGGCGATGCCGTCACGGTTCGCGACCGGGAAGGGCGGCAGGCCGCCGAGTTGTCGGCGTTTGCCCCGACCGGCTCGACGGACACGGAAGCCCTGGGCGATGCCGCGAACGGGACAGCCGAAGGCCTCAAGGCGATCCTCGGCGCCGATAGCGAGTCCGCCCGTTCGCTGGCGGGCAGCCTGCAACGGCGCGGCCTCGATATCGCCGCGGCCCGCTCGATCGACGTCCTTGGCGGCGACTCGCGCCCCGGCGACGAGGCGACGTTCACCGCCGAGCGCCCGCTGGTCTGCTTCGTGGCTGCGCCCGGCGGCCCGATGCGCGCCGACCGGCAGGATGCGCCGACGCCGGTCGAGATTTTCATCGCCAGGGCGAACCCGGTTATGCCCGAAGAACACCCGGCGCCGGAGCCGCTCGCCGACCCGCGCATAGACCTGCGCGTCGCCGCCCGCACGGCCGAGGCTTACGAGGTCAAGGCCGGCGAATTCATCCAGATCATCGACGTGCAGGGCCGGGAGTGTTCGGATTTCCAGGCTTTCACCGCGGCCGGCCTCGACAAGGGGCGGGAACTCTGCCTCGATGCGACGGCGACCCGCACCCTGATGGGCAACGCCTACCCGGCGCCGGGGCTGCTGTCGAAATGCTACGATCCGGAACTGCAGCCCATGGTCGAGGTGGTGCGCGACACCTGCGGCCGGCACGACAGCTTCCTCTTCGCCTGCACGGCGAAATACTACGACGACATGGGCTATCCCGGCCATGTCAACTGCACAGACAATTTCAACGGGGCGCTGGCGCCGTTCGGGATCGCGCCGCGGCGCGGCTGGATGGCGCTCAACTTCTTCTTCAATACCGGGTTCGAGGCCGACCGGGCCGTCTTCGACAATCCCTGGTCGCGGCCGGGCGACTATGTGCTGCTGCAGGCGCTGACCGACCTGGTCTGCGTCTCGTCGGCCTGCCCGGACGATATCGACGGCGCCAACGGCTGGAACCCGACCGACATCCATGTGCGGGTCTACCCGCGCGAGAACGTGTTTTCCAAAGCGGTGGCCACGCGCATGACTCCCGACGCCGATCCGAAACTCACGCAGGAAACCGGTTTCCACAGCCGGTTTGCCGAGCACACGAGAAACTTCACCGAATACAACGGCTACTGGCTCGCCAACAGCTTCACCAACCGCGGCGCGCTCGACGAATACTGGGCCTGCCGGGAACGGGCCGTCGTCATGGACCTGTCGCCCCTGCGCAAGTTCGAGGTCCTGGGGCCGGACGCCGAGCAGTTGCTGCAGTGGACGCTCACCCGGAACATAAGGCGGCTGGCGACCGGCCAGGTGGTCTATTCCGCCATGTGCTACGAGACCGGCGGCATGGTCGACGACGGCACCGCCTTCCGCCTCGGCGACGACAATTTCCGCTGGGTCGGCGGCTGCGACTATGGCGGCGAATGGATGCGCGAGCAGGCCGCCAAGCTCGGCCTGAACGCCTGGGTCCGGTCTTCGACCGACCAGCTGCACAACGTCGCCGTCCAGGGGCCGAAAAGCCGGGACATTCTCACGGAGGTCGTATGGACGCCGCCCGTGCAACCGTCCATCGGGGAGATGGGCTGGTTCCGCTTCGCGATCGGCCGGATCGGCGATCATGACGGCATCCCGGTCGTCGTCTCGCGCACCGGCTATACCGGCGAGCTGGGCTATGAGGTGTGGTGCCATCCGCGCGACGCCGGCGCGGTGTGGGACGCCATCTGGCAGGCCGGCGCGCCGCACGGCCTCTCGCCCTTCGGCCTCGAGGCGCTGGACATGGTGCGGATCGAGGCCGGGCTGATCTTCGCCGGCTATGAGTTCGACGATCAGACAGACCCGTTCGAGGCCGGCATCGGATTTACCGTAGCGCTGAAGACCAAGAACGAGGATTTCATGGGCCGCGAAGCCCTGGTCCGGCGCAAGGAAACGCCCCGGCACAGGCTGGTCGGCCTGGAGCTGGACGGCCGGGAGGCGGCGGCCCACGGCGATTGCGTGCATATCGGCCGCGCCCAGGTCGGCACCGTGACCAGCGGCATGCGCTCGCCCATCCTGCGCAAGAACATCGCCCTGTGCCGGATGGACGTGACCGCGTCGGAGGAGGGTACGGCCGTCGAGGTCGGCAAGCTGGACGGCCACCAGAAGCGGATTCCGGCGAAGGTGGTGCCGTTCCCCTTCTACGACCCGACCAAATCCCGCGTGCGGGCCTGATCCGAACCGCCGGCGCCCGGCCGTCAGGAACTTCCGATGTCAAAGACATTCACCGCCGCCTGCGTGCAGAACAACGCCTCGACGGACGTCGATTTCAATATCGAAACGGCGCTGCGGCTGGCGAAACGGGCGGCCGACGCCGGCGCCGACCTGATCTGCACGCCGGAATATTTCTCCGGCCTGCGCACCGAGAACGGCTTTTTCCATCCCGCGGCCTTTCCGGAGGCCGAACATCCGGTCCTGCCGGCCTTCGCCGCCGCCGCGCGGGAGTGGAACGTCTGGTTCCTGCTCGGTTCGCTCGGCGTGCACAACCCGGACGGCCGCATCTCCAACCGCTCCTACGTCATCGGCAGCGATGGCGGCATCGTCGCGCGCTACGACAAGATCCACATGTTCGACGTCGTGCTCGATTCCGGCCCGTATACCGAATCGGCGACCATCGCGCCGGGCGACCGCTCGGTGGTCGCGCCGACGCCGTGGGGCGGCCTCGGCCTCTCGATCTGCTACGACCTGCGCTTCGCCGCGCTCTACCGCCGGCTCACCCAGAACGGCGCGACACTGCTGGCGGCGCCGGCCGCCTTCACGAAGGTCACGGGCGAGGCGCACTGGCATGTGCTCAACCGCGCCCGGGCCATCGAGCACGGCTGCTACATGATCTCGCCCTGCCAGTATGGCGGGATCGAAGGCGGCGGCGCCTGCTTCGGCCATTCGCTGATCGTCGATCCCTGGGGCGCCGTGCTGGCCGACGGCGGCGACGGCGAGGGCGTCGTCCTGGCCGAGATCGATCCTGCCAAGGTGGCCGAAGCGCGGGCGAAGATTCCAGCGCTGGACCACGACCGGCCGATAACGCCGGAAGCGCCGGTCAGCGCGATGGCGGCTGAATAGAGGCCGGCGGCAGGAGGTATCCTAAACCGCCGCGGCGCCCATCAGGTCCTGGCGCGCCTTTTCCAGATGGTCGTTGATCTGTTTGACCGCGGCGGCGATGTCGCGGCGCCGGATCGCCTCGAACAGCGCGCGGTGCTGCCGGTTGTATTCGTCGATCTCTTCCGGCGACAGGATCTTGATCTTCATCGCGTCCCACTGGTCGTGGCCGCGCACCGCGTTGATCTGCTGATACAGGTGCAGCAGCAGCGGATTCCGGGAACTCCTGGCGAGCCAATCGTGGAACATGCTGTCGTGGCGGGAAAAGGCGTCCTTGTCGTTCCGGCACCGTTCGAGATCGTCCAGAATCGATTCCAGCATCTTGATCTCGGTGGCCGTGGCATGAAGTACCGCCAGGCGGGTCATGTGCGGCTCGACGGCCAGGCGCGCCTCGATCAATTCCAGCGGGCTGACCCGGCTGACGATGTCGTGCGCCGCGTCGATCGAAAGGTCGTCGTATTTGACGAACGTGCCGCTGCCGACCCGGCGCTCGATCAGGCCTTCGCTTTCCAGATTGAACAGGACCTTGCGGATGGTGCTGCGCGCGGTGTCGAAGCGCTCCGCCAGCTCCCGCTCGGCCGGCAGCTGATCGCCGTTGACGTAGCTTCCGCCGCGAATCGCTTCGCGCAGCCGGGCCGTAATCTGCCCGACATGGCGCCCGCCCTCGCCGAGGCGCGCGCTCGCAGCCGGCCTGGTCTCCCTTGCATCCGTGCCCGTGGAATCCACAGCGGCACCCTCCGAAAATCCACGCGTCCTGCCGTCTTAACTCAATTGGTCGATATTGGCAAAATTGGTTTGCAATTGGTCCTGCAAAGGTGCAAAGTAGCGACCGTTCAGTCACACTGGATCGCGGGATGCAAGCCGGTTGCGCAACCGAATTAGCGCAGATATCCTTATTCTTCGGCACTGGATATCGGGCGCGGTATCGACCGATCAGGTTCAGTGTAATGGTTCGTATTGGTCACGTCAATTGTCAGGAAGGCGTGGCTGGCGCGCGAGGTAAAGCGCAGCTGAGGGGGACAGCGACATGATGGATATCGAAGCCTTTGTGCAAGAGGACGGCCGGGACGAGCTGGTCAAGCAGGTGCGCAGCAAGATCGACGAGCTGGGAATCCAGTATCTCTACATGCAGTTCGTGTCGATCACCGGCCGGATCTGCGGCAAGGGCATCCCGGCGGACCACTGGGAACTGGTCGCCGAGCGCGGCTTCCAGCTGGTCTACGGCGCGACCGTCAACCTGTTTCTCAACCGTCACGGCGAATATCTCGGCTACGGCCCGCACGAGAAGGAACTGGTCGGCATCCCGGAGCCGGAGACCTTCTGCCAGCTGCCCTGGGACAAGCGGGTCGCCCGCGTCTGGTGCACCCTGTTCCGCAACCGGGAGGAGCGCGAGGAGCCGGGCGCCTTCCTGACCTCCGATTGCCGCGGCAACCTGCGGCGCATCCACGAGCAGTTCCGGAAGGACCATAACGGCCTGCATCTGCGCCACGGCACCGAGCCGGAGATGATGTGGCTGAAGCGCGGCGAGGACGGCAAGCCGGACGGCGGCTTCTCCAATCCCTACTGCTACCACATCGACCAGTTCGAGAGCCTGCGCCCGGTCTTCCTGCGCGTGATCGAATATTCCCGCGCCATGGGCCTGGACATGATCCAGGGCGACCATGAGGACGCGCCGGGCCAGCTCGAACTGAACTTCACCTTCGACGACGCGCTCAGGACCGCCGACCGGCTGACGACCTACCGCCAGATCTGCGCCCAGGTCGCCCGGGAGAACAACCTGATCGCCTGTTTCATGTCCAAGCCGTTCATGGGCGTGTCGGCCTCGGGCTGCCACCACAACATCTCGCTGTGGCGCGGCGGGCAGGAGGAGCTGAATACGCTCGGCAACGATCCGCTGCCCGGCATGGAAGGCAACTACATGTATCTGAAGGGCGGCGAGAACACCTTCATGCCGGATACCGACGATCCGCAACTGCCCGGCAAGATCGGCCTGCAGGTGGTCGGCGGGATCGTGAAGCATCTCGGCGCGCTGACCGCCATCGGCGCCTCGACGGTCAACTCCTACCGCCGGCTGTGGGACACCGGCTTCTGGGCGCCGGTCTTCGCCGACTGGGGCTATCAGAACCGGACGACGGGCCTGCGCATTTCCGCGCCGGGCCGCTTCGAATACCGCTCGGTGGATTCGATGGTGAACCCCCACCTGATGGCCGGCGCCATCCTCAAGGCGGCCGACGACGGCATCACCAACGACATCGATCCGGGCCCGCCGGAAGACCGCAACATCTACGAGGCAATGGAAGCGGGCAAGCTGGTCAAGAAGCTGCCCATGACGCTGGGCGACTCGCTCGACGCTCTCGCCAACGACGAGGTAATCAAGTCCTCGATGCCCGGCGAGATGTACCGCCTGTACGAGGAGTACAAGCGGGACGAGTGGGAGCGTTTCCTGCACACCACCACCGAGTGGGACATGGAGACCTATCTGGATTGCCTGCCCTAGGCGGCGTTCGACGGGCAGTGTTTCTTGGGCGGCGTTTCAGGGGGAGGTCCCGGCCTCCCGCGTTCGACAACCCGGTATCTGACAGGAGAGACAGGCCATGTGCGGCATTGCCGGACTGATCTATCGCGACGGCGCCCGCAACATCGGCGCCGAAATGACCGCCATGCTGCAGGCGCTGAAGCACCGCGGCCCGGATTCGACCGGCTTCGCCATGTACGGCGCGCCCGGGCCGAACGAATACATCATGCGCTTCAAGGTCGCCGAAAAGGAAGACCTGGGCGGCGGCACCAAAATCCACCGGGCGATCGTCGAGCGCAAGGCGGCGGTCGACGCGGTGCTCAAGGAGCTCGGCGTGACCGTGCTCGAACTGGCCGAGCCGACGGAATACGCCAACCGCTACCGCATTTCCTACGACGGGGACCTGAAGACGCTGGCCGACCAGATCGAGGAGGTCGAGGGCGCGGAGATCCTGTCGATCGGCAACGCCCTGGAGCTGATCAAGGATCTGGGCGACGCCGCCGACGTATCCGGCACCTACAGCCTGGGCGGCTTTACCGGCACCCACGGCATCGGCCATACGCGGATGGCCACGGAATCCGATGTCGATATCCGTTCGGCGCACCCCTACTGGGCCTATCCCTACAACGACATCGCGGTCGTCCATAACGGCCAGATCACCAACTACTGGCTGATGCGCCGGCAACTGGAGCGCGAGGGCCAGCGTTTCGTCAGCGACTGCGATTCGGAACTTCTTGCGGTGTATACGGCGGTCAATCTCGAAAAGGGCGTGACCCTCGAAGACTCGCTCCGCCGGTCGATCGACGAGATCGACGGGGTGTTCACCTACCTGATCACGACCGGCAACGAACTCGGCATGGCCAAGGACACCATGGCCGCCAAGCCGATGGTGCTCTACGAGGCGGACGACCTGGTGGCGCTGGCTTCCGAAGAGGTCGCCATCCGGGCCATCATCCCCCACGAGATCGACACGACCGATCCCTACGACGAGGAGGTCCGGGTATGGCAGGCGTAGGCGAGTCCGTCTCGACCCAGATGGGGATGCATACCGAGCCCCTCACGGGCCGGGACATCAAGACCAAGTTCACGCTCGAGAACGAAGGCGGCTTCGGCTACCACTTCGCGCGGGATGTCGATTTCAACCGGCGCGCCGAGATCGATTGCGCCGACCTGGAACCGACGGAGATCAACGGCAAAATTCGCGACCTGATGGATTCAGGCCACGGTTCCATCGTGCTCCGGAATCCGGGCGCCAAACATTCGCTGGTCGTCGGCATCCTCAACCGGATGAACATCATCGTCGACGGCAGCCTCGGCTATTTCGGCTGCGGCCTGCTCGACGGCCCGACGGTGCGGATTTCCGGCCGCGTCGGCTGGTCGTTCGGCGAGAACATGATGGCCGGCGTCTGCGTGGTCGAGAAGAATGCCGGCTCGACCTTCGGCGCCGCGCTGCGCGGCGGCGACCTGGTGTGCAAGGGTTCGGTCGGCTCGCGCACCGGGATCGACCAGAAGGGCGGCACCATCGTCGTCGGCGGCGACACCGGCGCCTTTTCCGGCTTCATGATGCAGCGCGGCCGCATGGTCGTGTGCGGCAACGCCGGCAAGAATCTCGGCGATTCCATGTATGACGGCACGATCTTTATCGGCGGCGAAATCCAGGACCTGGGCGTCGATGCGGTCCCGGCCGACCTGACCGATCTCGACCGCGCCTGGCTGACCCGCAAGCTGACCATGTACGAACTGCTGCCCGGGAAAGGCGTCGACCATTTCACCAAGATCGTCGCCGGCAAGCAGCTGTGGAGCTACGACAATCTCGAACCGACGGAGAAGAAGCTGGTCCTCTAGGGCCGCCCCGCTTTAGCGCCTCCGTCGAACCGAAGAAAGAAACCGACATGCTGGACGATCCGATCCCGGGTGGCGAAGGCCACTCAAAGCTGGAAGTCGAGGAGAAATACATCCTCGGCAAGAGCCAGATCTTCACGCCGGAAGTCATCAACGACATCCATGTGAAATCGGAGCTCGGCCGCTACCGGATGCGCGGCTTCTCGATCTTCAAGAAGATCCCGCACTGGGACGACCTGACCTTCCTGCCCGGCACGCTGACCCGCTTCGTCATCGAGGGCTATCGCGAGAAATGCCTTACCAGGACGGTGATCGGGCCGCGCGCCAAACGGCCGCTGGAGTTGGAGATCCCGATCTACATCACGGGCATGAGCTTCGGTGCCCTGTCGTTCGAGGCCAAGACGGCACTCGCCCGCGGCGCGACCATGGCCGGCACGGCGACCTGCTCCGGCGAAGGCGGCATGATCCCGGACGAGCGGCGCTATTCGTCCAAGTGGTTCTACCAGTGCATCCAGTCGCGCTACGGCTTCAATCCGCACCATCTGCTGCTGGCAGACGGCTGCGAATTCTTCATCGGCCAGGGCTGCAAGGTCGGCCTGGGCGGCCATCTGATGGGCCAGAAGGTGACCGACCAGGTCGCCGAGATGCGCTCGCTGCCCGCCGGCATCGACCAGCGCTCGCCGGCCCGCCATCCCGACTGGCTGGGGCCGGACGATCTGGCGCTCAAGATTCTCGAAATCCGCGAGGCGACCGACGGGCAGATCCCGATTCAGCTCAAGCTGGGCGCCGCGCGGGTCTACGACGACGTTCGCATGGCGGTAAAGTGCGATCCGGACTCGATCTATATCGACGGCATGGAGGGCGGCACCGGCGCCGGCCCGCATCTGGCGACCGAAGAAACCGGCGTGCCGGGCATGGCCGCCATCCGCCAGGCCCGCCGCGCCATCGACGACCTCGGCAAGCGGGGCGAAATCTCGCTGGTCTACGCCGGCGGCATCCGCAACGGCGGCGACGTTGCCAAGGCACTGGCCCTCGGCGCCGACGCCATCGCCATCGGCCACTCGGCGATGATGGCGCTGAACTGCAACAAGGACATTCCGGAAGCCGATTTCCCCTCGGAAATGGGGGTCCAGGCCGGTGCCTGCTATCACTGCCACACCGGCCGCTGCCCGGTCGGCGTCGCGACCCAGGATCCGCTGCTGCGCAAGCGCCTGAATCCGGACGAGGCGGCGGAGCGGGTCTACAACTTCCTGCACACGCTGACCATGGAAGCGCAGATGATGGCGCGCGCCTGCGGCAAGACCAACATCCACAGCCTGGAGCCGGAAGACCTGGCCGCGCTCACCATGGAAGCCTCGGCGATCGCGCAGGTCCCGCTGGCCGGCACCGACTTCACGGTCGGCGTCGACGACTATCACCACATTTAGAGAGGAGGGCGCGCAAGATGGCCGGAACCGGATACAAGGGCGCCCGGATCGACGATGTCGATCATTTCCTCAAGGGCGGCGGCATCGATTCGGAACGCGAGCAGACCATCGGGCAGCACATCGGCTATCGCTACGATGTCAACCTGCTGCCCGACTATGGGAAGCTGACCCCGTTCCTGAAGGATTATCTCGAATTCATGGGCTGGGACGACCTGAACTGGCTCGAGGACGTCCATATGGGCTACGACGACGGCCAGGCCGCGGTGTTCGACCGCAACATCAACGGCTGGGTCGCGATCCCCGAAGACATGGAACTGCCGGACAATCAGCAGGACCGGGACATGATCGCCCGGGAAATGCTGATCAAGTTCCAGATGTCGCCCGACCACCCGCTGGTCGACCTGTACCAGGCCTACCGCAAGTTCTAGCGTCCCGACCGCCGCCGGACCGCCGCCCGGCCCGTCCGGGTTGCCGGCGCGCGGCGGTTTCTTTCACAGAGGCAGCGCAATGACCGTCAAATCCGACATCGAGATCGCCCGCGAGGCTTCCCTTCGGCCGATTACGGCGATCGGCGAAAGGCTCGACATCCCGGCGGACAGCCTGCTGCAATACGGGCCGCACAAGGCGAAACTGTCCTACGACTTCATCCGCTCGTTGCAGGACCGGCCGGACGGCAGGCTGATCCTGGTCACCGCGATCACGCCGACGCCGGCCGGCGAAGGCAAGACGACCACGACGGTCGGCCTCGGCGACGGGCTGAACCGGATCGGCAAGCGGGCGACCGTGTGCCTGCGCGAGCCGTCGCTCGGGCCCTGCTTCGGCATGAAGGGCGGCGCGGCCGGCGGCGGCTATGCCCAGGTCGTGCCGATGGAGGATATCAACCTCCATTTCACCGGCGACTTTCACGCCATCGGCATCGCCCACAACCTGCTCGCGGCGATGGTCGACAACCACATCTACTGGGGCAACAAGGCCGGCCTGGACACCCGCCGCATCGCCTTCCGCCGGGTCGTGGACATGAACGACCGGGCGTTGCGCCAGATAACCGCCTCCCTCGGCGGCGTCGCCAACGGCTTCGCCCGGGAGGACGGGTTCGACATCACGGTCGCGTCCGAAATCATGGCGATCTTCTGCCTGGCGACGGACCTGGACGACCTGACCGAGCGCATCGGCAACATCGTCGTCGGCTATACGCGCAGCCGGGAGCCAGTGCGCGCGGCGGACATCAAGGCGGCGCCGGCGATGGCCGTGCTGCTGAAAGACGCGCTGATGCCGAATATCGTCCAGACACTGGAGAACAATCCCGCCTTCATTCACGGCGGGCCGTTCGCCAACATCGCCCACGGCTGCAACTCGGTAACGGCGACGACGACGGCGCTCAAGCTGGCCGACTATGTCGTAACCGAGGCCGGCTTCGGCGCCGACCTGGGCGCGGAGAAATTCTTCAACATCAAGTGCCGCAAGGCCGGGCTGGCGCCGGACGCCGTGGTCCTGGTCGCCACGGTGCGGGCCTTGAAGATGCACGGCGGCGTGGCGCGGGACGACCTCGGCGCGGAAAATGTCGATGCCGTGCGCGCCGGCTGCTCGAACCTCGCCCGGCATATCGAGAATATCGAGAAGTTCGGCGTCCGGCCGGTGGTCGCGATCAACCGGTTCGTCGCCGATACCGAAGCCGAACTGGACGCCGTGCGCGAAACGGCAGGCGGCCTGGGCGCGCAGGCCATCGTCGCCTCCCACTGGGCGGACGGCGGCGCCGGCACCGAAGACCTGGCGCGGGCCGTGGTCGACATCTGCGACAGCGGCGAGTCCCGCTTCCGCCCGCTCTACGGCGACGACGTTCCGCTGCTCGGCAAGATCGAGACGGTGGCGAAGGAGATTTACCGCGCCGCCGAAGTGACCGCCGACGCGAAGGTGCGCAACCAGCTCAGGGACTGGGAGGACGGCGGCTACGGCGATTTCCCCGTGTGCATGGCCAAAACACAATACAGCTTCTCGACCGATCCGGCGCTGAAAGGCGCGCCGGAGGGTCACGCGGTCAACATCCGCGAGGTCCGCCTGTCGGCCGGCGCCGGCTTCATCGTGGCGATCGCCGGCGACATCATGACCATGCCCGGCCTGCCCCGCGTCCCCGCCGCCGAAGCCATCCATCTCGACGAAAACGGCCAGGTGCAGGGCCTGTTCTAGAACGGCGCTTCGACCCTTCGACCCTTCGATACGCCCCGGCCCTTCGGTACGCCCCGGCCCTTCGGTACGCCCCGGCCTGACGGCCGGGGCTACTCAGGATGAGGAAGAGGGGTGCGTTAAGGTATTCGAACCCCCAACACCTTCCTCATCCCGAGTAGGCGCGTCAGCGCCGTATCGAGGGGCCGGGCAAGCCGCGTCAGCAGCCTGTCCTGAGCTTGTCGAAGGGCCGTATCGAGGGGGCGCTGCGCACTCAGGCCCGGCCGCGCGCGGCCCCCGATTTCGCCTGGAGAGCCGCACCCTCGAAGGCCGCTTCCATGCCCCGGCTCATGCTGCTCGACCCGGTCAGCACGGTGCCGCCGTCGACCGGGATGTTGCCGCCGGTGATGTAGGCGGCCATCGGCGAGGCGAGGAACAGGGCCGCGTCGCCGACCTCGGATTTCAGGCCGAAGCGCTTCATCGGCGTCATCTCGGCAGCGGCCCGCTTGGCTGCGTCGGTCGGCGCGAGGCGCTCCATGCCCTCGGTGCCCTCGATCGGGCCGGGGACGATGGTGTTGACCCGCACGCCCATCGGCGCCCACTCCAGGGCGAGGCCGCGGCACAGCATGTCGAGCCCCGCCTTGGCGGCGCAGACATGGGTCTGGAAGGCGTAGGCGTGGATCGCCTGGGGTGCCGAGATGGCGATGCAGGACGCGCCCGGCCTCGCCAGACGGTCGAAACCGGCGCGGAAGACGTTGTAGCTGCCGTTCAGGTCGATATCGACCACCGTCCGGAAGCCGTTGGCCGACATGCCGAGCGCCGGCGCGACGAAGTTGCCGGCCTGCCCGGCGATCAGGGTGTGGATCGGCCCGTTCCGGGCGGCGGCCTCCTTCAACGCGCCGTCGATCTGGGCATAGTCGCGCACATCGGCCGGCGTGCCGAACACGTCGCCGCCATGGGCCTTCAACTCACCGACGGCGCCCTCGACCCGCTCCGCCGAGCGGCTGCAGATCGACAGTTTCGCGCCGAATTCGGCGAAGCGGTGGGCGATCCCCAGGTTGATGCCGCTCGATCCGCCGGCGATGAAAACATGGGTATCGCGGAAATCGGCGTCGGAAAGCAGGACAGGCATGGCGGGGGCCTTTCGGGGTGCGGGTTCGGGGATTTCGTGGCCGGCACCATACCGCCGTCGGGCGGACGGGGACCAGACGGCGCTACGGCGGCCGGCCGCGCGCCCTCCGTCATTCCGACCGGAGCGTAACCCCCCAACCGTCATTTCGACCGAGCGAAGCGAGCGGAATCCGGCCGGCGACGGGGGCCGGCCGGAGGCGCAGCCCTGTGGCGTCGATGGAGCGTTCTCCAGATTTCTCCACTCCGCCCCGGCCGGGGGCCGGGGCTCCGGTCGAAATGACGGGAGGGGGCGATAAGTATGCGGGCGGTTCTTCTTTCGCGGAGCAATCCTCTGAAGCGGGGAAAGAATCGCCTGCGGTGTGAAGGCGAATGCCGCCCGCGCGGCAGGATTTCGCTTTCTCCCGGCGCCGTTTGCCGCCATCACGGGCGCCATGCCGGAATCCGCGACCTCATCCCTGCTGCCGATCCTGCGCCCGGAGTCTGTCGCCGTGATCGGGGCGTCGGACACGCCGTCGCGCATCGGCGGCCGGCCGATCCATTCGATGAAGGCCATGGGCTATGCCGGCCGGATCCATCCGGTGAATCCGCGGCGCGAGACCGTGCAGGGGCTGCCGGCCTTCGCCTCGATCCGCGACGTGCCGGAGCCGGTCGATTGCGCGCTCGTCGCCGTCCCGGCCGCCATCGCCGTCGGGGCGATCCGGGACTGCGCCGATTGCGGCGTGAAGTCCGCCGTCGTCTTCACCTCCGGCTTCGCCGAGCAGGGCGAAGACGGCGCGGCGGCGCAAGCGGAGATCGCCCGGATCGCGCGGGACAGCGGCATGCGCATCGTCGGGCCGAACTGCCTCGGCGTCTTCGCCATGGACAGCGGCTGGTACGGCACCTTCACCAACGCGCCGGCGATGATCGAACGGCCGCCCGGCCCGGTCGGCATCGTCAGCCAGAGCGGCGCCTACGGCTCCCACGTCCTGATCGTGGCGCAGAGGCGCGGCGTCGGTGCGAACTACTGGGTGACGACCGGCAACGAATGCGATGTGGAAATCGGCGAGGTCATCGATTTCTTCGTCGAATCGCCGGAGGTCGAAATCGTCGTCGCCTATGCCGAGGGAATCCGCGACGCCGCGCGGCTGCGGCAGGCGCTGGGCAAGGCGCGCGGCGCCCGCAAGCCGGTCGTCTTCATGAAGGTCGGCCGGACCGGCGAGGGCGCCCGGGCGGCGGCGAGCCACACCGCCAGCCTGGCCGGCAGCGACGCCGTCTACGAGGCGCTGTTCCGGCAATACGGCGTCTACCGGGCCGGCACGACGGAAGAGCTGGTCGACATCGCCTACGCCTGCCAGTACGGCAGCTACCCGGCGGGCCGACGGGTCAGCCTGCAGACCATCTCCGGGGGCGTCGGCGTCCAGATGGCCGACGATGCCGTGCGCTACGGCCTGGAGGTCGCGCCCCTGCCGCCGCCGGTGCAGAAGAAGCTGAAGGCGCTGATCCCCTTCGCCGGCACCCATAACCCGGTCGATTTCACCGCCCAGGCCCTGAACGAGCCGGACCTGATGCTGGAGAATATCGGCCTGACGATCGAGGAGGCGGATTACGACAGCCATATCGTCTTCATGACCACGGTGCCGGCGACGCCCTTCATGAAAGAACCGTGCGCCGAACTGTTCCGCACGGTGCGCGAGCGCTGGCCCGAAGAACCGATGATCATGAGCCTGGTCGGCGGCCGCGACGTCGTCGAGGCATACGAGAAGCTCGGCTACCCGGTCTTCGAGGATCCGTCGCTCGCGGTCCGGGCGCTGGCGGCGCTGACCCGGTTCGGCGAAGCGTTCGGCCGGGGCGCCGGGCGTTCGCCGCCGGAGCCGCCGGCAGGAATGCTGCCGGCGCCCGCCGCGCCGGCCGGCGAGCGCGACGCTCTGGCGCTCCTGGCGAGCGCCGGGATTCCGGTGGTGCGCGCAGGCCTGGCGGCGACGCCGGACGAGGCGGTCGCCGCCGCCGCGGCGCTCGGCGGGCCGTGCGCGCTCAAGATCGCCTCGCCCGACATCCTGCACAAGACGGAGATCGGCGGCGTCCTGCTGAATGTCGAGGGCGACGCGGCGGTGGCCGACGGCGCCCGCACCCTGCTGCGCCGCGCCGCCGAGCGGAAGCCGGAAGCCCGGATCGACGGCGTGCTGGTGAGCGAAATGGCGGCGGGCGGCGTCGAGACCGTGCTCGGCGCGGTCTGCGACCCGGTGTTCGGACCGGCGGTCATGTTCGGCCTGGGCGGCGTGTTCGTCGAGACGCTGAAAGATGTCAGCTTCCGCCTCGCGCCGTTCGGCGTCGACGAAGCGCACCGCATGATCGGCGAAATCCGCGGCCGGGCCGTGCTCGACGGCATGCGCGGCGCGCCGCCCGCCGATCTCGACGCGCTCGCCGATGCGCTCGCCCGCCTGTCCGTATTCGCCGCCGCCAACGCCGGGCGGATCGAAAGCGTCGACATCAACCCCTTCGTCGCCCTGCCGGAGGGCGGCGCGGCGGCCGACGCCCTGATCGTGCCGCGGACGGGCTGAGAACCGCCCCTGAGCGCCACCCGGGCCGGCGGCGCGGAATGGGGCGCGGAATGGGGTGCGTAAAAATATTTTCTGAAATTCAGTATTTTTCCTTGACTTTCGTAATTTTGTTCCCTATATGTGTTTTATCAACACCCGAAATGCGCCCGACGCACCCCCACCTGGCCTTCCCTCTGAAGAGGGGGAGGTATCCCCGGTGAGCCTTCCCCCGCTTCAGCGGGATCGCCTGTCCTGAGCGAAGTCGAAGGGATGGGGTGTCTGTCTGCCCGCCCGCCATTTGCCCGGCATGTACCCGCTGGCCGGAGCAATTAAGGAAATATTGCCTGTCGAAGCGTCAAAAAATAAAATACAGACCGGTCTGTCTAAATTGGCATAGGGCGTGAAAACGGCAGAAAACCGGGAAAATGGCGGCAACGGCGGAGGAGAATACTGAAATGGCCGATCAAAAACCGCAAGCCGCGGACGGGTCAGGCGTAGCGCACCTTCATGATCTCGTAGGCCCTTGAGCCGCCGGGCGCGGTGACCTCGATGGAGTCGCCGGTTTCCTTGCCGATCATCGCCCGGGCGAGCGGCGAGGTGAGCGAGAGCAGGCCCTGGCCGATGTCGCCCTCGTCTTCGCCGACGATCTGGTAGGTGCTTTCCTCGTCGGTGTCCTCGTCGGCCAGCGTGACGGTGGCGCCGAAGCGCACGACGTCGCCGGACAGGCTGCGCGGGTCGATCACCTGGGCGCGCCGGACCTTGTCCTCCAGTTCGATCAGCCGGCCCTCGATGAACGCCTGGCGCTCCTTGGCGGCGTGATATTCGGCATTCTCGGAAAGATCGCCGTGGGTGCGCGCCTCTTCCAGCGCGTTAATGACGGCCGGGCGCTCCACCGACCTCAGCCGTCTCATTTCCTCCTGGAGCATGCCGTAGCCACGCTCTGTCATCGGAACCTTATCCATCGGGCCGACCGTTCTTCGTCAAGGGATGCAGGCGCGCGACCGGCAACAAATTTCTTCATCGGCGCCCCGGTAAAGGGGGCGCCGGGGGAGGTTGCGCACGCGCGCGCCTTGGCGGGTTCTCAGAAAGACGCCCGGAAATACGATTGCAGCGGGGCGACTTCAAGAGCGCCGGTGCGAAGTGCCGCAATCGCCTGCACGGCGGCCCGGGCGCCGGCGATCGTCGTGTAGTAGGGAATTTCCCGGAGCAGCGCGGTCTGGCGCAGCGAGAAGCTGTCGCGGATCGCCTGGGCGCCTTCGGTCGTGTTGAAGACGAGCTGCACGCCGCCGTCGGTCATCGCGTCGACGATATGCGGCCGGCCTTCCAGCACCTTGTTGACCTGCCGGGCCGGGATGCCCCCGGCGTTGAGATGGGCGGCCGTGCCCCGGGTCGCCAGCAGGTCGAAGCCGAGCGCGACCAGCCGTTCGGCGACCGGCGCCAGCGCGTCCTTGTCCCGGTCGCGCACCGAGACGAACACGGTGCCGGCCTGCGGCAGGCGGATGCCGCTCGCCACCTGGGATTTGGCGAAGGCGCGGCCGAAATCCCGGTCCAGGCCCATGACCTCGCCGGTCGATTTCATCTCCGGGCCCAGGATCACGTCGACGCCGGGGAAGCGGTTGAAGGGGAAGACCGCCTCCTTGACCGCGACATGACCGTTCCCGGGACCGTTCCCGGGACCGTTCGCCGCCGCCATGCCGAGCTCGAAGCCCGCCAGCGCCTCGCCCGCCATGACCCGCGCCGCGATCTTGGCGACCGGCGCGCCCGTCGCCTTGGCGACGAAAGGCACCGTCCGGCTGGCCCGCGGGTTGACCTCCAGAATGTAGACCGTCTCGTCCTTGACCGCGACCTGGATGTTCATCAGGCCGACCACGTCGAGCGCCGCCGCCAGCTTCTCGGCCTGGCGTTCGATTTCGGCGAGGGTCGCGGCGGAGAGCGAATGGGGCGGCAGGGCGCAGGCCGAATCGCCGGAATGGATGCCGGCCTCCTCGATATGCTCCATGATGCCGGCGATGCGCACGCCCTCGCCGTCCGAAACCGCGTCGATATCGACCTCGATAGCGTCCTGGAGATAGCCGTCGATCAGCACGGGATTGTCGCCGGAAACCCGCACCGCCTCGGTGACGTAGCGGCGCAGCCCGGCCTCGTCGTGGACGATCTCCATGGCCCGGCCGCCCAGCACATAGGACGGGCGCAGCAGCACCGGGTAGCCGATCCTGGCGGCGACCGCGACGGCCTGCTCCATCGAGGTCGCCGTGCCGTTGTTCGGCTGGCGCAGGCCGATCTCGTGCAGCAGGCGCTGAAAGCGGTCGCGGTCCTCGGCGAGGTCGATGGCGTCGGGCGAGGTGCCGAGGATCGGCACGCCGGCGTCGGCCAGCGCATGGGCAAGCTTGAGCGGCGTCTGGCCGCCGTACTGGACGATCACGCCCTTCAGCCGGCCGGCGGATTGCTCCCTGCGGCAGATCTCGATGGCGTCCTCGGCGGTCAGCGGCTCGAAATAGAGCCGGTCGGACGTGTCGTAGTCGGTCGAGACGGTCTCCGGGTTGCAGTTGACCATGATCGTCTCGTAGCCCGCCTCGGCGAGCGCGTAGACGGCGTGGACGCAGCAATAGTCGAACTCGATGCCCTGGCCGATCCGGTTCGGCCCGCCGCCCAGGATGACGACCTTCTCGCGCTCCGAGGGCTCGGCCTCGCATTCCGGGTCCGGGCCGGCCTCGTAGCAGGAGTACATGTAGGGCGTGACCGAGGCGAATTCGGCGGCGCAGGTGTCGATCCGCTTGTAGACCGGCCGGACGCCGGCGCCCCGGCGCGCCGCGGCGACCTCCGCCTCGCTCGCTCCGGTGAGCGCGGCCAGCCGGGCGTCGGAGAAGCCGAGGCCCTTGAGGCGGGCGAGCGCGTCGCGCCCGGCGGGCAGGCCGTCTGTTTCGACCTGCCGTTCGGCCTCGACGATCTCGCGAATCCGGGCGAGGAACCAGGGATCGATCCGGCAGGCGTCGTGGATCGCCTCGTCGCCGAAGCCTTCGCGCATCGCCTGGGCGACGACGAGCAGCCGGTCCGGCGTCGGCTCGGCGAGCCGGGCGATCATGGTATCCCGGCCGCCGGGGATGTCGACGGGATCGAGCCCGGTCAGGCCGGTCTCCATCGAGCGGCAGGCCTTCTGCAGGGATTCGGCGAAGGTCCGGCCGATCGCCATGGCCTCGCCGACCGATTTCATCGCCGTGGTCAGGACCGGCTCCGCGCCTTCGAACTTCTCGAAGGTGAAGCGCGGCATCTTGGTGACGACATAGTCGATGGTCGGCTCGAAGGAGGCCGGGGTGACGCCGGTGATGTCGTTGCGGATTTCGTCCAGCGTGTAGCCGACGGCGAGCCGGGCCGCGACCTTGGCGATCGGGAAGCCGGTCGCCTTGGAGGCCAGCGCCGAGGAGCGGCTGACCCGCGGGTTCATCTCGATGATGACCTGGCGGCCGGTCGCCGGATCGACGGCGAACTGCACGTTCGAGCCGCCGGTATCGACGCCGATCTCGCGCAACACCGCAATCGAGGCGTTGCGCATGATCTGGTATTCCTTGTCAGTCAGCGTCAGGGCCGGCGCGATGGTGATGCTGTCGCCGGTGTGGATGCCCATCGGGTCGAGATTCTCGATCGAGCAGACGATGATGCAGTTGTCCGCCCGGTCGCGGACCACCTCCATCTCGAACTCCTTCCAGCCGAGCACCGATTCCTCGATCAGCACCTGGCCGACCGGCGAGGCGCGCAGACCGCGGCCGACGATGTCGCGGAACTCGCTGCGGTTGTAGGCGATGCCGCCGCCCGTGCCGCCCAGCGTGTAAGACGGCCGGATAATGACCGGCAGGCCAATGGCCTCCAGCGCATCCTGCGCCTCTTTCAGGGAGCCGACCAGGGCGCTTTTCGGGCTCTCCAGGCCGATGCGCGCCATCGCCTCGCGAAACTGCAACCGGTCCTCGGCCTTGGCGATGGCTTCCCGGTTGGCGCCGATCAGCTCGACGCCGTGGCGCTCCAGCGTGCCGCTTTCGGCGAGCGCGAGCGCGGTGTTGAGCGCCGTCTGGCCGCCCATCGTCGGCAAAAGCGCGTCCGGCTTCTCCTTCTCCAGGATGCGCTCGACGATCTCCGGCACGATCGGCTCGACATAGGTGGCGTCGGCCAGGCCCGGATCGGTCATGATGGTCGCCGGGTTGGAATTGACCAGGACGACCCGGTAGCCCTCGTCCTTCAGCGCCTTGACGGCCTGGGTGCCCGAATAGTCGAACTCGCAGGCCTGCCCGATGATGATCGGGCCGGCGCCGATGACGAGGATGGAGGAAATGTCGGTGCGTTTGGGCATCTACGCCAGTCCCGCTCCCGCCATGTCCGCCACGAAGCGCTCGAACAGGTACTGGCTGTCCTGGGGGCCGGGGCTGGCTTCCGGGTGGTACTGTACGCTGAAGACCGGTTTGCCCTCGACCTTCAGGCCCTCGCAGCCGCCGTCGAACAGGGATTGGTGGGTCATGGCAACGCCGGCGGGCAGGCTTGCTGCATCGACCTCGAAGCCGTGGTTCTGGCTGGTGATCTCGACCTTGCCGGTCTCCAGGTCCTTGACCGGGTGATTCGCGCCGCGGTGGCCGTGATGCATCTTGCGCGTCTGCGCGCCGAGCGCCAGGGCAAGCATCTGGTGGCCGAGGCAGATGCCGAAGACCGGCAGATCGAACTTCAGCAGCTGCCGGATCACCGGCACGGCATAGGCGCCGGTCGCCGCCGGATCGCCCGGCCCGTTGGACAGGAACACGCCGTCCGGCGCGTGGCGCAGAATGTCCTCGGCGCTCGCCGTTGCGGGCACGACCGTGACCCGGCAGCCGAGCGCGGCCAGACTGCGCAGGATGTTGCGCTTGGCGCCGAAATCCATCGCGACGACGTGGAAGCGCGGCGTCTCCTGCCGGCCGTAGCCCTCGCCCCACGCCCAGCCGGTCTCGTTCCAGTCGTAGGTCTGGGTGCAGGAGACCTGCTTGGCGAGGTCCATGCCCTCCAGCCCCGGCCAGGCCTGGGCGTTGTCGATCAGGTCGCCGACCGGAAAGTCGCCGGCCGGGTCGTGGCGCAGCACGGCATTCGCCGCGCCGCCGTCGCGCAGCCGCCGGGTCAGGCGCCTCGTGTCGACGCCGGCGACCGCCGGCAGATCGTGGTTCTTCAGCCAGCCGTCGAGATGCTGCGCGCTGCGGTAGTTGGACGGCTCGGTGATGTCGGCGCGGAACACGCCGCCCAGCGCCGCCGGGGTCGTCGTCTCGATATCCTCGGCATTGGTGCCGACGTTGCCGATATGCGGGAAGGTGAAGGCGATGATCTGGGCGGCGTAGGACGGGTCGGTGAGGATTTCCTGGTAGCCGGTGAGCGACGTGTTGAAACACAATTCGCCCAGCACCGTCTTCGCCGCGCCGGCCCCGCGGCCCCAGAATACGCTGCCGTCGTCCAGGAACAGGCCGGCGGTCGCCCATTCGGGACGGGACGGGACGGGCCCATCCGGACCGGGCCGATCCGGGCCGGGCCGATCCGGGCCGGGCGGGGCCGCATCAATCGTTGCCGCAGGCCCTTCGGGCGGGTCCGCAGCCGCGTCGGGCGATGGGGACGCCTGCATCGACAATCCGTTGTCTGGGGCCGTTGTCTGAGGCCGTTTTGCCGGCCGTGGCGGTTGGAAAGGGCCGGCCCGAAGCGTCCCGGGCGGCGGGCGTTAGGTAGGAAGGGACCGGCTTGCCGGTCAAGCGCAGGCGCTTACATACCCGCATTCGGGCCGGGCCGCATTTCGTCACAGCGGGCCATTGGAACAAGGCCCGGAACAAGGATGGAATCCGGGATCGGGCGCCGGCGGAATATCCACAGCCGGCATCCGCTCCATTGACTCCGGAGGCCTGTCGATGGCATTTCTACGCCCTCTTGACGCGCCGGCGGAGATTGCCGGCGCGCCCGGCATCGGGTTTGGGATGGGCTCTTCGTAACGGGCCGGGACTGGAGACGGACAGATGGCCGACGCCATGCTGCGCGACCGCATCAAGGCCGAACTCAAAGCAGCGATGAAGGCGAGGGAACAGCGGAAAACCGCAACCCTGCGCCTGATTTCGGCCGCGCTGAAGGACCGGGACATCGCCGCCCGCGGCAAGGGCGTGCACGACGGCATCGACGAGACCCAGATTCTCGGCATGCTGCAAACCATGGTGAAGCAGCGCGAGGAGAGCATCGGCCATTACGAGCAGGGCGGCCGGCTCGAACTGGCCGAGCAGGAACGCGAGGAGATCGCGATCATCACCGGCTTCCTGCCGCCGCGCCTCGACGAGGCCGCGATGGAGGACGCCGTCGGCTCGGTCATGGCCGAACTCGGCGCGGACTCGATCAAGGATATGGGCCGCACCATGGCCGCGCTGCGCGAGCGCTACGCCGGCCAGATGGATTTCGGCAAGGCGAGCGCGCTGGTAAAATCGCGCCTGGCGCTGTAGCCGCCGCCCCGGACGGCATCGAACTCCCGCCGGGAACTCCTGCCGGCACCGGAATTCCGAATCGCGGCAAGACGGCCGCCGCTGCATCGTGTTATTCTCGCGGGATGGCGATCACCCCCCAATTCCTCGACGAACTGCGCAGCCGGGTGCCGGTGTCGGACGTTGTCGGGAAGCGGGTGAAGCTGGCCAGGAAGGGGCGCGAATTCACCGGCCTGTGCCCGTTCCACAACGAGAAGACGCCGTCCTTCACCGTCAACGACGACAAGGCCTTCTACCACTGTTTCGGTTGCGGGGCGCATGGCGACGTCATCCGCTTCGTTACCGAGACCGAGGGCCTGACCTTCCCCGAAGCAGTCGGGAAGCTGGCCGGCATGGCCGGCATGGAAGTGCCGCGGGCGACGCCGGAGGAACGCCAGCGCGCAGAGCGGGCGAAGAGCCTTCAGGAGGCGTGCGACGCCGCGCTGCGCTTCTTCCGCCGGCGGCTCGAGGGGCCGGACGGGGCGGCGGCGCTGGCCTATTTGCAGCGGCGCGGCCTGAAGCCGGAAACCATCGAGGCGTTCGGGCTCGGCTGGGCGCCGGAGGGGCGGAGCGCGCTGAAACAGGCGCTGACCGGCGAAGGCTTTCCGGAAGCCATGCTGGTCGAAGCCGGCCTGCTGATAAAACCGGAGGACGGCGGCGAGAGCTATGACCGCTTCCGCGGCCGGGTGATCTTCCCGATCGCCGACCGGCGCGGCCGAGCGATCGCCTTCGGCGGCCGCGCGCTGGGCGATATCCAGCCGAAATACCTCAATTCCCCGGAGACCCCGCTGTTCAACAAGGGCCGGCTGCTCTATGCGCTGGACAAGGCGCGGCAGGCGGTGCGCGACGGTTCGGACGTTATCGTCACCGAAGGCTACACGGACGTGATCGCGCTCCACCAGGCCGGCTTCGGCGGCGCCGTCGCGCCGCTCGGCACGGCGCTCACCGAAAGCCAGATCGAGGAGCTGTGGCGCCTCGCGCCGGAGCCGGTGCTGTGCTTCGACGGCGACGAGGCCGGCCGCCGCGCCGCCGGGCGGGCGCTCGACCGGCTGCTGCCCCGCCTGGTTCCCGGCAGGACGGCGCGCTTCGTTTTCCTGCCGGAGGGCGAGGATCCGGATTCCTTCGTCAGCCTGTCCGGGCCGGACGCCTTCGGCCGCCTCGTCGAACGCGCGATCCCCGTTTCCGAGGCCCTGTGGCGGCGCGTGGCGGGAACGCAGACGATCGACTCGCCCGAATTCGCGCTGATCGTGCGGAAGAATATCGAAGCGGCCGTCGCGCAGATGGCCGAACGGGACACGCAGTTCTACTACCGGGCGTTCCTCAACAAGCGGCTGTCCTCATTGATCTGGGAGAACCGGGGCAGGAAGCGCAAGGCAAACCTTGTCGAAATGAAATCCGACATCGTTCCGGAAGAGAATATTGCAAACAAGCAGAAGGCCCTCGTCGCCGCGCTGATCAACCATCCGCATCTCATCCGGAGCCACGGGGAGCGGCTCGTCGAGGCGGAATACGTTTCGCCCGAACTGGCCGGTGTGCTCATGGACGCCATCGCGCTGTACGGCGACTCGGAAGGCATGGAGGCCGACGATCTGAAAGAACGGCTGCGGGCGAAGGGACACGGCGATCTGGTCGGGAAAATCTGCAGCCGGAAAATCTATGAGGTCGCGCGTTTCGCCGATCCGGCCTTCGATCCGGCGTCTGTCGAACCGGGCTTCGCAGACGCGCTGCGGCAGTTGGAGCGGAACTTCGCGGCGGCGGAGTTGCAGCAGCGGCTGAAACGCGGCCTGTATCGCGAGGACGATGCGGAATTCGCCCGGCTGACCGAGTTCGCCGCCGACATTGCGAGCCGGGCAACCGCCGCGGACGAGGCCGAGCCGGGGTAACGCGGCCCCCATGCCTTGCCGCGGGCTTGTTGTCCGCGGGAAGGGGGCTATATCTCGGCGAGTCGCATGGGCGCGTCCGGGACTGCCGGTCCGGATTTCAGGTCCGGGTTTCAGGTTCGGGTTTCAGGCCGGGACGCTTCGGGGAAAAGGCGACGTTTGCGGGAGGCGCGCGGGACGGTCCGGCGATATGGCGCCGGCTCTGCGGAAACCGCAACGGATAATCGATTCGTGCGCGCCGGAGCGCCCGCGCCGCGCGAAGCTGGGGACGGAGCTACATGGCAAGCAAGGCCACGGCGACACAGGCGGTTTCCACCGAAACGCAGAACGATACCGACGATGCGCTGATCGATGCGCTGGCGGCGGCGGAAAAGAAGCTCGTCGCGAAGGGCAAGCAGCAGGGCTACCTCTCCGAAGAGGAGATCGACGCCGCCATTCCGCCCGACCGGGTAACCCACGAACAACGCGAAGATATCCTGGCCCGCCTGTCGGTGATGGGCATCAACGTGGTCGATGCCGAAGGCTCGGACGAGAAGGAGACCGAGAGCGTCGGCGAGCCGGCCGAGCGCAAGGGCAATGTCGCCGACGATGTCGGCCGGACCGACGATCCGGTGCGCATGTATCTGCGCGAAATGGGGACGGTGGAGCTGCTGTCCCGCGAAGGCGAGATCGAAATCGCCAAGCGGATCGAGGCCGGCCGGGAGAAGATGATCGGCGGCCTGTGCGAAAGCCCGCTGACCATGCGCGCCGTCGTCGCCTGGCGCGACGCACTGCAGGACGGCGATGTTCTGCTGCGCGATATCATCGACCTCGAGGCGACGTTCAGCGGCCCGTCGGAAAACCGTGCCGACGGCGATGAAGCGAACGGCGCCGGGGAACGGGGCAACGCGGAACAGGGCAACGGGGCCAAGGGCGAAGGGACCGGAAGCAACGGCAGTGCGGACGCTGTCAAGGCCGCGGCGGCCGAGCCGCAGAACGGGTCGGCGGCGGCGGCGCAGGCCGGTGCGGATGCAGGCGACGGCGACGCCGGCAAAGGCCCTGCGCCGGGCAACGATAACGAGCCGGACAAGGCGCCGGACAGCGCACCGGGCGCGGAACCGGTCGCGAGAGCGAACGGGACGGCGGTCGGAGAGGTCGTCGGAGAGGTCGTCGCCGGGGCAGACGCCGTTCTGGCCGCAAACGGCGCCGACGAAGCGGAGGCCCCGGACGGCTCCGAAAGCCCGGAGGACGAAGACGGGACCCTCGTTGCGGCGCCCGGAGAAGAGGGCGGAGCAGAGGACAACGAAGAAGGCGGGGAGACTGCCGGCGACACCCCCGAGGACGACGAGGACGACGAGGACACCGCGGCAAACATGTCGCTGGCCGCCAAGGAAGCCTCCCTGATGCCGGAGGTGCTGGCGAATTTCGACGCCATTGCCAAGACCTACGAAAAGCTGCGCAAGATCCAGGGCGCCCGGCTGGAGACGATGCGCGGGGGCAACGACCCGAACGCCCGCGCCGAGCGGCGCTACCGGGCGGTGCGCGGCGAGCTGGTCGGCCTGGTCGAGCGCATCCACATGAACAACCAGCGCATCGAGGAGCTGGTGGAGCAGTTCAAGGAGCTGAACAAGCTGCTGCTCGGCCTGGAAGGCAAGCTCATGCGCCTGGCGGTCGATTGCGGCGTCGAGCGGAAAGAGTATCTGGCACAGTATCGCGGCGCGGAACTGGACCCCGGCTGGGTCGACCGGATGGCGCAGCGCAACACGCCGGGCTGGCGGGATTTTGCGGAAAAGCACCGGGCCGAAATCGACGATTTGCGCGCCGGCATCGCCGAGGTCTCGCGCGCCGCCGAACTGCCGGTCAACGAATTCCGCCGCATCTCCAAGACCGTCCGGGAGGGCGAGCGCGAAGCCGGCCAGGCCAAGAAGGAGATGGTCGAGGCCAATCTCCGCCTCGTCATCTCCATCGCCAAGAAATACACCAACCGCGGCCTGCAATTCCTCGACCTGATCCAGGAAGGCAATATCGGCCTGATGAAGGCGGTCGATAAGTTCGAGTACCGCCGCGGCTACAAATTCTCGACCTACGCCACCTGGTGGATCCGCCAGGCCATCACCCGCTCGATCGCCGACCAGGCGCGCACCATCCGCATCCCGGTGCACATGATCGAGACGATCAACAAGCTGGTGCGCACCTCGCGCCAGATGCTGCACGAGATCGGCCGGGAGCCGACGCCGGAGGAGCTGGCCGAGCGGCTGCACGCCCCGCTGGAGAAGGTGCGCAAGGTCCTCAAGATCGCCAAGGAGCCGATCTCGCTCGAAACCCCGATCGGCGACGAGGAAGACAGCCATCTCGGCGATTTCATCGAGGACAAGAACGCCATCGTGCCGCTCGACGCGGCGATCCAGTCCAACCTGCGCGAAACGACGACCCGGGTGCTGGCGACGCTGACCGCGCGCGAGGAGCGGGTGCTGCGCATGCGCTTCGGCATCGGCATGAACACCGACCACACGCTGGAAGAGGTCGGCCAGCAATTCTCCGTCACCCGCGAGCGCATCCGCCAGATCGAGGCGAAAGCACTGCGCAAGCTGAAGCACCCGAGCCGGTCAAGGAAACTGCGGAGCTTCCTGGATACCTGAATATTTGGGCACTAAAGTAATTGCGATTAACGGAATCTGTTGTGAGTAAAGAAATGCGATTTGCGACACAAGTAATATTCCGCAGAATCACCGGAGCTGATTTTTTCAATATTTACAAAGCTCCCGGCACCGACGCTCGCGGCGGCGGCCAATCTTACATCGATATCGACACTTCTGGGATATCACTTAACTCGTGGTACGACCTCTTTAGCCCCGTTGTACCTGAAATGAAGACAAATAATTTCCCGGCGTGGACAGTAAAAGTTGCAAGTATTGGGCTAGGCATGGAGCAAGAAGTCACGATTGGACAACGCCGACAAACGAGCGTCAGCATCAGGTCTCAAAAATTACTTAGCCGCCGCTCAAATCGAATACATTCGTGGCACCCACAACATGGGGGATTCCCCGCACCCGTAAATCCTCCCAATTCTAGTCACGACACGGAAGTCAAACTACTAATCGATGGCCTTGTCGTGTATTTTGTTCGAGACAATACAGGCAAAATCTGGGCAGGATGGTTCAAGCAAAATACTCCAAAGTCAAATTGGGTTGTTGATAAGAGACTTCGGCAAATGTTCGATGCAAGCAGAGGTGAAGGCAATATTGAATTAGAACCGGGTATTCCTTTCGACACAACCAACAGCGATTGGCCGTTTCAAAAAACGCCAAAATCTAACGACTCATCCAAGAAAAAGAATACTTACGCAGCAAAATCGAAAGTAAGCGAAGAAAAGGGATTGTCTGCTTTCTTTGACGACGACGTAACGGATGGCGCCGAACCAAAGGTGCAAGAGGCGATTCGAAAAATTCGAAAGAGAAATACAAAGGCCGTGAAAAAATTGAAAAGTCTATATAACGGTAAGTGTCAAATTACCGGAAAGAAATATGTGTTCAAAAAGGCCGATGGAACGCCATATGTTGAAGCACATCATCTTGTTCCGTTGGGCGTAGGAGGGGCTGATTCGCCTGCTAATTTGATTATAATTAGTGCACATATGCATCGAATGCTACACTACGCTACTGTGTCGACCATTGATTTGACAAAAATAAAAGAAAACAAACTCAATATAAAAATTAACGGCAAATCACACACAGTCACTTGGCATCCAAAACACGCGGAGTTAGTGTCCAGAATTTCGACCAAAAAATACTAATGCTTCTTCAAAATAAACAAGTATTCGTTTAGAAAGCGCTTGAGCGGACTATTGTTGCTTCGAAAACGCTGAAATGGCAGCGCAATAGTTGACACTGAACCAAACACTGAAAGAAGGTTCTCCAAATTTTCTTTCTGCAAAAGACCATCTTCGCTGTAACTGATAGCAAATTTATCGCAATTCATTTCCGAAATAATTTTATTAAACGAATCTTTAATTCTTGTTTTTGTGCAAAAATTTGAATACTGATCCCGCCACGGTCGTAGACCGCTTATTCCAACTGCCTCTGGCTCATCACCGCGCGCGACGGTTTCGATGATGTGGTAATTTGCAGCATATTGCCGTTTCATATATGGAGGATCGATGTAGCAGAGATCGGCCTCAATTTGTGGCGCTACATCTTCTGCCCTACCTTGAATGACAGTGTGATCAGTACTAAATCCGCGGATAAAATTTGTCGGCTCCAGTCGCAATCTATTGAGAGCACCATTACTCCACTTCGAGCGGAAATGTCCATATGTTCCTGCTATATTGGCGACCCGGTTTATCGCTAATATCAGATCATGGCGTAATAATGAATTTTCTTTCTCAGAAATTTTCCCAGAAGTGTACCAGGAATTAATTTTGCTGTTTATCGCATCGATCAATGCGGCATTCTCTGCTGTAAAATACATTCTAGGCGGACTGCCAGAGAGTGGCCTTCCCGCTGGCGAGTATTCTCGAAAGAAAAATAAGGAGGTTGGTGGCAGTGTTTCCAGATATGCCAGCACATCAAAATAGCTTCCGATCTGAAGTTGTTCAAAACCTGGGGCTTCGCTAAACTGTAGTCGAACTCTTGCATGATGCGCCGCGTAAGTCATTAAATCAACGGCGATAACTTTAAATCCCGCTGTACGAAGGGCTTCCGACACACTTGCTGTGCCACACATTAAGTCGACGACAGTACCACCAGATGGCGCAAGCGCTTTCAGTTGGTTCAAAATCGCGGGTAAAAGCCGTGTCTTATTTCCGATATATCGGTATGACATGGTTACACGATAATTGGCTTCAACATTGTAGGAGAGCTAAGCCTAAGCGTTCGAATAGGCTCAAGAGCTTGGGCATCATCTAGCACCTTCAATACCCAATCGCAATCAGACTCGTCAAGCCCGAATAGTCCGGCAACCAACCGTTCAACAAAAAGGTCTGCGTCAAGAGTGGATGATGCCGCACGTTGTTTTACCGCTTTCGCAATGGCGATGGCTTGATTCCATTGCCATGTATTTTCTTGAATGTTCGGAACCGGCAATTCTGAAATAATGCGCTGAGTCAAATAGGGGTGTGAGCGCCACTCATTTTCTCCTCGCTTCTTAAGATGATATGCCAACATTACTCTCGAACACAAAACGCCAAGAAAATAGTCGAGCAAAAACACCGGAGCGTTAGCACGTTTCATTCGATATAGAAACACTACCTGATTCGTCAGTGCTCCGGACTCATCGATTGCGGCCTTAATGCCCACTCCCGTTTTTCTTACGAGAATTTTCCGATGACTAAATGTGCTTTCCGATTTGTAATTTATACCATCGACATCTGCACGGATCAAGCGTGAAGGTGTCGCCAAGTATCTGTCCACATCTTCTCCAACGATTAATGGCTTCCAATTACTCGATACGCGCCCATCTTTGACTACAATTGAATCGGCCTTAGCCGTCTCAGAAAAGAAACGGTGATTGCATGAAGGGCAATACACCAACCTAACGCTCTTCGGCTGAGGTTGAGCCTTTGAGCAGTTCGGGCAATAGATAACATTACCAGACTTGGACAATTCTACACCGCGGCTGGATGTCAGCCAGCCCGTCCAACCATCAACATGTCGCTCAATAAGAGAAATTCTTGGCGTTTCGTTCTCGGAAAGATCGATATCAAACCGTTTGTGTAGATCATTTTGAAAGCGGCTTTGATATACAAAATGGACTAGTGCTTTTTCCGCATCCTCAAATGTATGGCTACCGTCTTGGATTGAATTTCTCCAATTTTTGTTCAATCGCATACAACCAACCTTGGTATATTGATCTGGAGGAGAATTCTCGATCGCTAAGACGACCGTGCCGCGATACACGTTATCAAAAAAGCCTTCTCCTAACCGAGCAATAAGGCGAAGCCTAACTTTAGAGCACAGTAATGCTCGAAGTGGTTTGTGCTCCGGCTGGAAGATAGAATCCGGCACTATCAGAACAATTCCACCCCCTCTACGCGTTATCTTTAATGCCAATTCAATGAAAATTTCAAAACTGTCGAATTGGCCTTGAGCCAGTGTGAAGCCCAACCCTCTAAGTTCAGCAGGGGATTGATTGAGGTGGGCGCCCCACGGCGGATTCGCTATAACTCCTATCGGTTCCCTACCATCGAGGAGACGTGCCCACCCGTCCAAAATGTCTGGTTCGTCGTTCGGCTGAAGAGCATCACCGCATATAAGATTTGCAGCTCCCTCAAGATTATCAGAAGCCTTCCTTATTGCATCTACGTCAAAGTCCAACCCAGTCAAACTATATCTTCTGGACGATTTTCGTACAACCTGAAGAAGAGCTCCGTCGCCGCAAGCTGGATCCACAATATTCCCTTCATCAAACTGGGAAAGTAGTTTGAACAAGAGTGAGCCAGCCCATTCAGATAGTACTGGAGGGGTATAAAACGCTCCCAAATTTGCAGCGTGCGTAACGACTTTTCTCTTTTTTCTTCTCATGCTCATAGCGTAAAGCAGCAGTGCGACAGGTTCGACTTTGTAAGCACCAAGGCACCGCGCCCGACGGTGTCGGAACAAAAACGGAATAATTCAAGCTGACCGCCATCGTCAACCCCAAATCGAACTGGTGGTGCCGCCGATGTTGGCTCCGCTCGCCGGTTGGCGTATTGCTGTCGCGTGACGGAACGCGGCGAAGGAGGGCGCCATGATGCAGGAGCGGATCGAGGCGAAGTGGATCCGGGCGTTCGAGACCGTGTTCGGCCTGTGCGCGGTCGAACCCGGCGATGCGGTCGCCATTCTGTCGGAGAGCCAGTCGCGCGGCATCAACGTGCAGCTCGCCGAACTGGCGCTGAGCGCGATGGGCGCGCGGCCCTTCCATATCGTGCTGCCGACGCCGCCGCAGTCCGCCCCCGTGCCGGTGCGCTCGACCGGGGCAAGCGACGCGGTGCAGGGGCTCGCGCCGGCGATCGAGGCGCTCGGCGCGTCGGCCCTGTTCGTCGACTGCACCGTCGAGGGCATGCTGCACGCGCCGGAACTGCCGGAAATCCTCGGCAAGGGCGCGCGCGGCCTGATGATCTCCAACGAGCATCCCGAAGCCCTGGAGCGGCTGGCGCCCGACGCCGACCTCGAAGGCCGGGTCAAGACCGGGATCAAGATGCTGCGCGCGGCCTCGGAAATGCGCGTTGTTTCGGACGCCGGGACCGACCTTACGATCCGCGTGGCGGGCGCGGCGGCGGGCGGCGGCTGGGGCTTCACGAAACGGCCCGGCACCATGACCCACTGGCCCGGCGGCCTGTGCCTGTGCTTCCCGGCGTCCGGCAGCGTGAACGGGCGGCTGGTGCTCGACCGGGGCGACGTCAACCTGACGCTCAAGCGCTATATGGAAGCGCCGGTGACGCTGACCATCGAGGACGATTACGTCACCGACATCGCCGGCGACAATCTCGATGCCGACCTGTTCCGCGCCTATATCGAAGCCTGGGGCGACCGCGAGGCCTATGCCGTCAGCCATGTCGGCTGGGGCATGAACCCGGCGGCGCGCTGGGAATCGATGGCGCTCTACGACAAGACGGATTTCAACGGCACGGAGCTGCGCGCCTTCGCCGGCAATTTCCTCTATTCGACCGGGGCGAACGAAGTGGCGGGGCGGCACACCCTCGGCCATTTCGACCTGCCGCTGCGCCACTGCACGGTAATGCTGGACGGCCGGACGGTCGTCGACCGGGGTGTTTTGCAGGGCGACCTCGCTGCATGAATGGACCGCCGCCAGCGGACGTTCCGTGCTTCATCGAGGCCGGGGCGGGCCCGGACACCGCGCTTTTCCTGCACGGTATCGGCGGCGACTCCGGCAGCTTCGCCGACAACCTGCCGGCGCTGCCGAAGGGTTGGCGTGGCCTCGCTTGGGACGCGCCGGGCTACGGCGCTTCCGCGCCGTTGGCGGAGATGACCTTCGAAACCCTCGCCGCCGCGGCGGTCCGCCTGCTCGATGCGCAAAACGTCCGGCGCGCCGTCATCGTCGGCCATTCCATGGGCGGCATGATCGCCCAGGAAATCGCTGCCCGCTATCCGGAGCGCGTCCTGGGGCTGGTCCTGTTCGCCACCAGCGCCTCGTTCGGCGGGCGCGATGCGCTCTTCCGTATGAAATTCCTCGCCGACCGTCTCGCGCCGCTCGACCGGGGATTGACGCCGGGAGATATCGCCCGGCCGCTGGTCCCGAGCCTGTTCGGCCCCGAGCCGCCGCCCGGGGCGCTGGAGCGCGCCGTCGCGGGCATGGCGGCGTTGTCTTCGGCCACCTATCGCCAGGCGCTCAACTGCATCGTCCATTTCGACCGCAAGGACGACCTGACGCGCATCGCCTGCCCGGTCCTGGCGCTCGCCGCCGAACACGACAGGCTGGCCCCGCCGCGCACCATGGAGCGGATGGCGCAGGCAATCCCGGATGCGCGCTACCGCTGCCTGGCGGGGGCGGGCCATCTTGCCAACCTGGAAGACCCCGCGGCGTTCGACGCCGAAATCGGCGCATTCCTGGAAGAGATTTCCCGGCCGGGGCCGGAGCCCGAATAGGAAAGCTGCATGACCGCTGCGCTCATGGATATCCACGGGGCGGACGCGACCGCCCGGCAGAAGGAGCTGATCGGCCGTATCCGCGAACTGGGGCGCGACCGGTTCCGGCCGCGCGCCGCCGATCTGGACGCGCGCAACCTCTTTCCGTTCGAGAACTACGCCGATCTCCGGGAGGCCGGCTTCCTGGCCGTGACGATTCCCGAAACCCATGGCGGCATGGGCGCCGACTACCGAACCTATGCTCTGATCTCCGCCGAACTGGGCCGCTGGTGCCCGGCCACCGCGCTCACCTTCAACATGCACGCCAGCACGCTGCTGTGGGCATCGCGCCTGGCGGACGAACTTGACATGCCGGACGATGTGCGCGCCGAGCACAATATCCGGCGCGCCGCACTGTTCCGCCGCGTCGTCGAGGAGGGCATGCTGTTCGCCCAGCCGTTTTCCGAGCCGGACAGCGCTGCCGCTGCGGGCAAGGCGGCCTTCGGCACGACGGCGCGGCCGGTCGAGGGCGGCTACCGGGTCGACGGCATCAAGCATTTCGCCTCGCTCTCCGGCGCGGCGAGCCATTACGGCCTGGTCTGCACGCTGCAGCAGGAAGGCGTCGAGTCGATCCCGCAGAACACCATGTTCTTGGCCGTGCCGGCCGATGCCGAGGGCGTGACACTCTTCGGCGAATGGGACGTGATGGGCATGCGGCCGACCGACAGCCGCTCGCTGAAGTTCGACAATGTCTTCGTGCCCGACGAACTGACCATGCTGCCGCACGGCCTCTACTACCAGGCCGCGCTCAACTGGCCGCACATGTTCATGACCCTGACGCCGACCTATCTCGGCCTCGCCCATGCCGCCTTCCAGTTCACCGTGGACTATCTGCGCGGCGAGGTCGCCGGCGCGCCGCCCGCCGGACCGGCCCGGCACAGCCCGGCCAAACAGCTCGCGGTGGCGGAGATGCGCCTCAAGCTGGAGCAGGCGACGGCCCTGTTCCGGCGCGCGATCGGCGAGGCGCGCCTGCGCCCGACCAAGGAAGACAGGCTGCGCGCCTACGCCACCCAGTTCACCGTCATGGAATACGCCAACGACATCGCCCGGCTCGGCCTGCGCACCTGCGGCGGCCGGGCGATCTTCAAGAATTTCGATATCGAGCGCTGGTACCGCGACAGCCGCTGCGGGTCGCTGATGCTGCCCTGGACGGCGGAAATCTGCCTCGAGCGGCTGGGCAGGGAAAGCCTGTTCGAACGCGGCGAACGGTGATGGCCCGGAAGCGGGTTTTCAAACCGGCAGGACGCAGCCAGACCGACATTTCCGGCTGGATCGCGCAGCGCGCCGGCTGGGCGCCGGACGATACCGCAATCCGGTTCGAGGGGACGGACATTTCCTATGCCGCGCTGGAGGACCGGATCGGCAGGACCGCCGGGGCGCTCGCCGGCGAGTTGGGAGTCGCCGAAGGAGACCGGGTGGCGCATCTCGGTCTCAACGCGCCGGAGACGATCGAGCTGCTGTTCGCCAGCGCCCGCATCGACGCCATCTTCGTGCCGCTGAACAACCGGCTGACGATCGAGGAACATCTGTGGCAGTTGCAGGACTGCGGCGCGAAGGTTCTGTTCGTCGAGCCGGACTATTTCGACCACGCCGCCAAGCTTGCCGCGGCGCTGCCGGGACTGCGCCTGGCGACCTGTGGCGGCGCCGACCCGCGATGGTCGGGTCTGGAGCGGCTGCGCGAAGCAGCGGACCCTTGTCCGCCGTCGCTGTGCACCGACCTGCGCCGCCCGGCGAAGATCGTCTACACCTCGGGCACGACCGGCCGGCCCAAGGGCGCGGTGCTGTCCCAGGAAGCGCTGTTCTATACGGCGCTGAACGGCCAGTCGGTTTTCGAGTTCGTCCGGGCCGACCGTATCCTGACGGCGATCCCGCTGTTCCATGTCGGCGGTATGAACATCCAGACCCTGCCCGGCCTGCGCGCCGGCGCGACGGTCCTGCTCCATCGCCGCTTCGATCCGGCCGCGGTCCTGAAGGCGCTGGCCGGGGACCGGCCGACCCTGCTCGCCATCGTGCCGGCCATGGCGCGCGCCCTGTTCGCCCTGCCGGATTTCGCCGATGCCGACCTTTCGGGCCTGCGCTGCGTGTGCATGGGATCGTCCTCGGTGCCGCCCGCCCTGTTCGCGCCGTGGCACGCCCGCGGCCTGCCGGTGAACCAGGTCTACGGCCTGACCGAGAGCGGGCCGACTGCGGTGGCCCTGCCGATCGCCGACGGCTTCGCGCGCAGCGCCTCGGCCGGCAAACCGGTCCTGCATTGCGAAGCGAGGGTCGTCTCCGACGACAGCGGCCGGAAGGCGGCGCCCGGCGAGATGGGCGAGATCTGGCTGCGCGGCCCCAACCTGATAACGGAATACTGGGGCGACCCGCAAGCGACCGCCGAAGCCTTTACCGATAACGGCTGGTTCCGAACCGGCGATCTCGGCCGGGTCGACCCCGACGGCTACTTCTTTGTCGAGGATCGCAAGACGGACATGATCGTCTCGGGCGGCGAAAATATCTATCCGGCGGAGCTGGAGCGGGTCCTTGCCGAAGCGGACGATCTGGCCGAGTTCGCCGTGATCGGCCGGCCGGATGAGAAATGGGGCGAAACCCCGGTCTGCATCGCCGTGCCGAAGCCGGGTTCGGCGGTCACCGGGGAATCGGTCCTGGCATTGTTCGACGGCCGGCTGGCACGCTACAAGCGTCCGCGCGCGGTCGTCCTGACGGCCGGCCCGCTGCCGCGGACGCCGCTCGGCAAGGTCCGCAAGTTCGAACTGCGCCAGGCGTTGCTCGAAGGCCGGCTCGGCGGGTAAGGCCGCCCTACGCCGCCGCCTTCAACGCGCCTTGGTCGATCATCGCTTCGGCGATCTGGATGGTGTTGAGCGCGGCGCCCTTGCGCAGGTTGTCGGAGACGACCCACAGGGCGAGGCCGTGGGGCACGGACGGGTCCTTGCGGATGCGGCTGACATAGACCTTGTCCTCGCCGGCGCATTCGACCGGCGTGACATAGCCCTCGTCGGCCCGGTAGTCGATCACCGAGACGCCGGGCGCCGCCGCCAGCGCCTCGCGGGCTTCGTCCTCGCCGAGCGCGCCTTCGAACTCCAGATGCACCGCTTCGGCATGGCCGATGAACACGGGCACGCGCACGCAGGTCGCGATCATGCCGATGGCCGGGTCGAGAATCTTCTTCGTCTCGTTGACCATCTTCCACTCCTCCTTCGTCGAGCCGTCGTCCATGAAGGCGTCGATATGGGGAATGACGTTGAAGGCGATCTGCTTGGTGAATTTCGCCTTGTCCACGCCGCCGCCGGCGTAGATGTTGCGCGTCTGCTCGAACAGCTCGTCCATGCCCGCCTTGCCGGCGCCGGAAACCGACTGGTAGGTCGCCACCGACACCCGCCGGATCCGCGCCGCGTCGTGCAGCGGCTTGAGCGCGACGACGAGCTGGATGGTCGAACAGTTCGGGTTGGCGATAATGTTGCGCCGGTCGTTGCCCGCCATGTAGCCGGCAAGCGCGTCGCCGTTCACCTCCGGCACCACCAGCGGCACGTCGTCGTCCATGCGGAACTGGCTGGTGTTGTCGATCACCAGGCAGCCCGCGGCCCCGGCCCGGGGCGCGTATTCCTTCGAAACCTTCGCACCGGGCGACGAAAAGGCGATGTCGACGCCGGCGAAATCGAAGGTGGCGAGGTTCTTCACCTCCAGCGTCCGGCCGTTGAAATCGATCGGCTCGCCTTCCGAACGCGGCGAGGCGAGCGGGATCACCTCGTCGGCCGGGAACTTCCGTTCGGCCAGCAGGTCGAGCATTTCCCGGCCGACACTACCGGTCGCGCCGACCACGGCTACGCGATAGCCCATTCTTCTCGCTCCATTTTCGGGCGGAACCGGCGCTTGAATTGGCGAACCGTCCGCCGCACTTCAAGATAACCTCATGCCGCGTGCAGCGGGATGGATTGCTGCTGTCGCGAACCGGAAGGCTAAGACGATGGCCGATACGCCCGATACGGCAACTTCAGGCGACAGGATCGCCACCTACGGGGAATTCTGGCCCTTCTACCTGGGCGAACACCGCAAGCCGCGGACCCGCCATCTGCACTATTTCGGCACCTCGCTCGCCATCGCCGCCGTGATCGTCGCCCTGGCGAGTCAGACCTGGTGGCTGCTCGCCGCCGCCGTGTTCTGCGGCTATTTCTTCGCCTGGATCGGCCATTTCTTCGTCGAGAAGAACCGGCCGGCGACCTTCACCTACCCCGTCTGGTCCCTGTTCAGCGATTTCCGGATGCTGTGGCGCTGGGCGACCGGCCGCTTGGCCGGCGATTACGAGCGCTACGGCATTCCGCAATAGGCCCTGTCAGGCCGGCCGGGCCCCCGCCCGCTTTTTCCGCCTTCCTGAACGCAAAGCGGCCTCCCGCGGTTCTCACCGCGGGAAGCCGCCTGTCGACTTTCGGCGCTCGTCCCGCGGCGCGTGTCCGCGGGGCGGGCGCGGACCTATTCCTGTTCGGCGGTCGTCGTGTTGGTCACGACCGTCTGCTCGACCTTCGGTTTATCGCTCTGGGCCATGCCGGCCATCGGGCAGGCGAAGGCCGCACCGGCCGTGCCGAGCACGAAACCGGCGATCGAGAGCCCGAGGGCGGCGGTCTTGAGAATGCTCATGGGAATCCTCCCCACATAGGCTTCACAGTATATGCTATCCTGATCCTATAACGACCGCCGGTTCCGGTCAACGCGGATCGTTTGCGCGCTGCGCCGGGACGAGACAAGGGAGTGCGCCATGATCTGCGCCGTCGTCCGCTACCGGCTGCCGCCGTCCATCGACCGGGCGGCCTGCCGCGACCATCACGAAAAGATCGCGCCCGGCTTCCGCGACGTGCCAGGCCTGCACAGCAAGCATTTCATCTGCGCCGACAACGGCATCGCCGGCGGCGTCTACCAGTGGGAAAGCCGCGAGGCCGCCGAGGCCTTCTATTCCGGGCCGTGGCGCGACGGCATCGTCGAGCGCTACGGCATGGAGCCGGAGATCGAGTTCTTTTCCGTCTTCTGCGTCACCGACAATGTGGCGGGCGAGGTCCGGGTACTCGAGCCGGCCCCGGCTATCGCGGCGGAATAGCCGCCCTTCGATACGCCCCGGCCTGGCGGCCGGGGCTACTCAGGATGAGGAAGAGGGAGGGGTGTTGAGCTTTCGAACCCCCGACAACCTCCTCATCCCGAGTAGGCGCGCCAGTAGCCTGTCCTGAGCTTGTCGAAGGGCCGTATCGAGAGCCTGCCCTGGGCGAAGCCGAAGGGGGGCCCGTATCGAGGGACCGACCGGCGCTTACTCCCCCTTCGTTTTCTCCCGCTTGAGGTCGCCGAACGGGCCGCCGTCGGTGGAATAGCGCTGGATCAGCGGCAGCTGCGACAGGGCGAAGACGATGGTGATCGGCATGTTGCCGAACACCTTGAAGGAAACCCAGAAGCTCTCGGTCTGGGTGCGCCAGACGATCTCGTTCAGCACGGCCATGAAGACGAAGAAACAGGCCCAGCGGAAGGACAGCTTGAACCAACCCTCGTCGGTCAGCTGAAACACCGGGCCGAACAGGTATTTCAGGAAGGCGCGGCCGAACATCAGGCCGGCGAACAGGGTGAAGGCGAACAGGCCGTTCACGATGGTCGGCTTCATCTTGATGAAGGTGTCGTCCTGCAGGATCAGCGTGAGGCCGCCGAAGATTACCACGACCACTGTCGTGACCAGCGGCATCAGCGGCACGCGCCGCTCCAGCCTGATCGAGAAGACAAGCGAGACCAGCATCGCCGGGATGAAGGCGGCGGTCGCCACCATCAGGTCCCAGACGAAATAGCAGACGAAGAAGGCGCCGAGCGGACCGAACTCGATCAGCGTCCGGGTCAGCGGGTTGACCGTCGATTTCTCCGACGGATCGGCGGCGAATTTCAGCTTCATGCGGCGCCGTCCCGGTTTTCGTCCGTGCCCGGAGCAAGGCCCATCAGGCTGCGCGCATAGTCCTGCGCCGCGAAGGGGCGCATGTCCTCGGCGCTTTCGCCGACCCCCACGGCGTGGACGGGCAGGCCGAATTTCTCGGCCAGAGAGACGACCACCCCGCCGCGCGCCGTGCCGTCCAGCTTGGTGACGATCAGGCCGGTCACGTCCGCCATGTCGCGGAACGCCTCGACCTGGCTGTGGGCGTTCTGGCCGACCGTGGCATCGAGCACCAGCAGCACGTCGTGAGGGGCGCGCTCGTCGATCTTGCGCAGCACGCGCACGATCTTCGCCAGTTCGTCCATCAGTTCCTTCTTGTTCTGCAGGCGGCCGGCGGTGTCGATCAGCAGCAGGTCGCAGCCGCCTTCCTGCGCCTGTTTCAGCGCGTCGAAGGCGAGGCCCGCAGCATCGGCGCCGGGATCGCGCGCCACGATCGCGCTATCGGTGCGCTCGGCCCAGATCCTGAGCTGGTCGATCGCCGCCGCCCGGAAGGTGTCGCCGGCCGCCATCGTCACGGTCAGGCCGGCGTCGCGCTGGTTGCGCGCGAGCTTGCCGATGGTCGTCGTCTTGCCGCTGCCGTTGACGCCGACGACGAGCACGACATGGGGTCGGTTGGCCGGATCGACCGCGAGCGGCCGGGCGACCGGCTCCAGAATGGCGCCGATGTCACCGGCGAATTCGGTACGGATTTCCGCCTCCGACAATTCCTGGTCGAAGCGGCGTTTGCCCAGTTCGGCGACCAGCCGGGCCGCCGTCGAAGGGCCGAGATCGGCGGTGATCAGGATGTCCTCAAGCTCTTCGAGCGTATCGTCGTCGAGCCGCCGCCGGCCGCCGCCGACAAGACCGGAAATACCCTCGGCCAGCCGCGACGACGACCTGCCCAGCCCGTCGCGCAGCCGAGTCAGCCAGCCGCGTTTTTGCGCCGGCCCCGTTGCGCCATCCGTTTCGGCCGATTCCTGCTCCGCCGTGGGTGCGGGCGCGTCCTTGCCGCGGCGGAACCAGGCCATCAGGCGACTCTCCCGCAGGCCGCCCCTGTCGGCGCGGCGAACAGTGCATCGGAATCTGCGCCTGTGACACGCATCGGGACGACGCTGCCGGCCGGGATGCCGCCGCCAAATGCGGCGCCGTCGAAGCGGACGGCCGCGTAGTGTTCGCTCCGGCCACGGCCTTCGCCTTCGATCAGCGCGGCAATCTCGCGCCCGGTCTGCGTGGCCAGCCAGTGCCGCAGCGCATCCGCGCCCCGCGCCCGCAGCCGGGCCGCGCGGTCCTTGCGCACCGGCTTCGGCACAGACGGCATCTTTGCCGCCGGTGTGCCGGGCCGCTCGGAATAGGGAAAGACGTGCAGGAAAACGAGGCCGCAGTCCCCGACCAGGTCCAGAGTCCGCCGGAACATGTCCTCCGTCTCGGTCGGGAACCCGGCGATCAGGTCGGCGCCGAGCGCGATATCGGGGCGGAGATCGCGCACCCGCCGGCAGAAATCGACCGCCTGCCGCCGGCTGTGCCGCCGCTTCATGCGCTTGAGGATCAGGTCGTCGCCGGCCTGCAGGCTGAGATGCAGGTGCGGCATCAGCCGCTCCTCTTCGGCGATCAGACGCAGCAGCGTATCGTCGACCTCGGCGCAATCCAGCGAGGTCAGGCGCAGGCGCGGAAGCTCCGGCACGGCGGCGAGCAGGCGCTCTACCATCTGCCCCAGCAACGGCGAACCCGGCAGGTCGGCGCCGTAGGCCGTGATGTCCACCCCGGTCAGCACGATCTCGCGATAGCCGGTTTCGACCAGCGTGCGGACCTGTTCCAGGATCGGGCCGAGCGCGGCCGAGCGGCTGTTGCCGCGGCCGTAGGGGATGACGCAGAAGGTGCAGCGATGGTCGCAGCCGTTCTGGACCTGGATATAGGCCCTAGCGCGGCCATCGAAGCCGCCGGCTAGGTGGCTCGCCGTCTCGCGCACCGCCATGATGTCGTTGACCTGCACGGGTGCGTCGTTCGCCGGCAGGAAACTGGCCGGGTCCATCTTCTCGACGTTGCCGACGACGCGGTCGACCTCCGGCATCGCGGCCCAGGCGCCGGGGTCGATCTGCGCCGCGCAGCCGGTCACGATAATGCGGGCGTCCGGCCGCTGCCGCCGCACCCGGCGCACCGCCTGGCGGGCCTGCCGCTCGGCCTCGGCGGTCACCGCGCAGGTATTCACGATCACCGTATCGTCCAGCCCGGCCGCATGTCCGGCGATCACCGACGACTCGGCGGCGTTCAGCCGACAACCGAAGGTCACCACCTGCGGTTCCGCCCGTCCCGTCATGCCAGCACGCCCCGGAAGCTGGTCGCAGTCGGGCCGGACATCAGGACATGGTCGTCCTCGGCCCAGTCGATGTGCAGTTCTCCGCCGTCGACCTCGACCGTCACCCTGCGGTCCGTCAGGCCTCTTCGCACCCCGGCGACGGCCGCCGCGCAGGCGCCGGAGCCGCACGCCTGGGTCAGCCCCGCGCCGCGCTCCCACACACGCAGGCGAAGCCGGTCGCGGCCCTTCACCTGGGCGATGCCGATATTGGCCCGCTCCGGGAACAGGCGGTGGCGCTCCAGCCTAGGGCCGATCCGCTCCACGGGCACTGCAGCCACATCCTCGACGAAGAAGACGGCGTGGGGGTTGCCCATGCCGACTCCGACCGGATCGCAGAGCGTACCTTCCGCAATGCCGAGATGCAGCGTGTCCCGGTCCTCCGACAACGGGATGCCTCGCCAGTCGAGCGCCGGCCGGCCCATATCCACTGCGACCGTGCCGTCGCCGTTGCGCAGGCAATCGAGCACGCCGGCGACGCTCTCGAAGGAGATTTCGGCGCTGCCGGTCTCGTCCATCAGCAGGGCAGCGGCGCAGCGGGTGCCGTTGCCGCAGGCGCCGGAGTCCGAGCCGTCGCTGTTCAGGAAGAGCAATCCGTAGTCCGCCAGCCCGGTCGACGGCGGCGTAATCAGGATAAGCTGGTCGCAGCCGACGCCCCGGTGCCGGTCGGCGATCCGCGCCGCGGTCCGGGCGCAGGGCGCCGCCGTGCCGTCCCGCAGGTCGAGCATCACGAAGTCGTTGCCCGCGCCGTGCATCTTGACGAAGGGAAAGCCGGCGGGCCGGAAGGCGGGCCCGGTCTGGTCGGTCTCGCTCATGGCTGGGGAGATATGGTGTTTCCGCCGCCCCTGTCCACGCGGCACAGTGTTTGAGGAGAACGGCGCCTGCTGCGGCGTTTGCCGGCTTGACCGGCCGCCGGCGCCCGCCTACATCGCGCCCGGAATTCAGCGCCGAAACGCCCATGGCGCTCCCGAGGGGGCCCGCCCGTCTGCGAAGGTTCGCACACGGGCGCGTTTTGCATTGGGCAGGACGGTGCGGGAGCAGCGGACACCGGACGCGCATGTTCGACAGCCTGACGAGCAGACTGGGCGACGTTTTCGACAAGCTGACCCGCCGCGGGTCGCTGGGCGAAGCGGACGTCACGGCGGCGCTGCGCGAGGTCCGGGTCGCTCTGCTGGAGGCCGATGTCGCGCTGCCCGTCGTCCGGGATTTCATCGATCGGGTGAAAGAACGCGCCGTCGGCGCCGAAGTGCTCCGGAGCGTCACGCCGGGCCAGCATGTCGTCAAGATCGTCAACGACGAACTGGTCGAGACCCTGGGTCGCGAGGTCGAGGAAATCGATCTGCGGACCCAGCCGCCGGCCGTTCTGCTGCTGGTCGGCTTGCAGGGCTCGGGCAAGACGACGACCGCCGCCAAGATCGGCAAATACCTCACCGAGAAAGAGCGCAAGCGCGTGCTGATGGCCTCGCTCGACACGCGGCGGCCGGCGGCGCAGGAACAATTGCGCGTGCTCGGCGAGCAGGCGCAGGTGGCGACGCTGCCGGTCGTCATGGGCGAGCCGCCGGAAGCGATCGCCCGGCGCGCCTTCCAGACCGGCAAGCTGGAAGCCTGGGACGTCGTCATCCTCGATACCGCCGGCCGACTGCATATCGACGACGAACTGATGGAGGAGGTCGCCGCGGTCGGCAAGGCGACGAACCCGGTCGAGACCCTGCTGGTCGCCGACGCGATGACCGGCCAGGACGCCGTCACAGTCGCGAAGGCCTTTGACGAGCAGGTCGGCATCACCGGCATCGTGCTGACCCGGATCGACGGCGACGCGCGCGGTGGTGCGGCGCTGTCGATGCGCGCGGTCACCGGCAAGCCGATCAAGCTGATGGGCACCGGCGAGAAGCTGGACGGACTCGAACCCTTCCACCCCGACCGGATCGCGAGCCGCATCCTCGGCATGGGCGACGTCGTCAGCCTGGTCGAGAAGGCGGCCGACACCATCGAGCAGGAAGAGGCCGAAAGGCTCGCCCGGAAGATTCAGAAAGGCAGCCTCGATCTCGAGGACATGCTCGGCCAGCTCCGCCAGCTCAAGAATATGGGCGGGCTCGGCTCCCTGATGAACCTGCTGCCGGGCGTCGCCCGGGCAAAAAAGCAGATGGCCGCCGCCAACGTCGACGAGAAGACGATCGGCCGGCAGGAGGCGATCATCCTGTCGATGACGGTGAAGGAGCGGCGCAGCCCGCAGATCATCCACGCCTCGCGCAAGAAGCGCATCGCGGCCGGCTCCGGCGTGACGGTGCAGGACGTCAACAAGCTGCTGAAACAGTGGCAGGAAATGAACAAGGTGATGAAGCGCATGAAGAAGATGGGGAAGAAAGGCCGGCTGCCCGATCTCTCCCAGCTTCAGGACGGCGCCCTGCCCGGCGACATGCAGCTTCCCGGGCTCGGTGGTGGGCCTCTGGGCGGCGGCCCCTTGGGCGGCGGCTCCGGTCTGCCCGGCGGTCTCGCCAACCTGCCGCCCGGCTTCGGCAAGCGGCGCGTGAAATAGCGCAAACCCAAGAGCACCTCAGAACGGAACCAAAGAGAACACTCGCATGTCCCTACGCATCAGATTGGCCCGGGGCGGGGCAAAAAAGCGCCCGTTTTACCGGATTGTCGTGGCCGATTCGCGGATGCCGCGCGACGGCCGCTTCATCGAGCGCGTCGGTTCCTACAATCCGATGCTGCCGAAGGACCATCCGGACCGGGTCGTCCTGAAGGAGGAGCGGGTCCGGCACTGGCTCGGCGTCGGCGCCCTGCCGTCGGATCGCGTGTCGCGGTTCCTGGGCACCGCCGGTCTCGCGGCTCAGCGCGCGGCGCCGGTCCAGACGAAGAAACATCTGCCGGGCGAGAAGACGCTGGAGCGGCGTCGCGAGCGCGAGGAGAAAAGGAAGGCCGGAGCGGCGGCCAAGGCGGAAGCGAAAGCCGAGGCTGCGGTTGAAGCCGAAGCTGCAGTTGAAGCCGAGGCCGAAGCTGATGTCGAAGCAGAGGCTGAAGGCTGAAACGGCGGCGCTGCCGCCGGTCCGGCCGGTCATGTCGGAGCGCAGGATGGTCTGTATCGGAGCGGTTGCCGGGGCGCACGGCGTGCGCGGCAACGTGAGGATCAAGCCGTTCACGGACGCGCCGGAGGACGTCGCCGCCTACGGGCCGGTGACCGACGCCGAGGGCGCACGCGCCTTCGACCTGACACTGGTCGGCGAATCCGGCGGCACGATCATTGCGCGCCTGAGCGGCATCGAGGACCGCGACGCGGCCGAAGCGCTCAAGGGCCTCCGCCTCCATGTCCCGCGCGGACGCCTGCCGGCGCCGGCGGAGGACGAATTCTACCACGCCGACCTGATCGGCCTGCGCGTCGTCGATTCGGAGGGCCGCGCTGCCGGAACCGTCCACGCGCTTTACGATTTCGGCGCCGGCGACGTGATCGAAATCCGCCGGCCGTCCCGTCCGCCGGTCCTGCTGCCCTTTACCCGGGCGGTCGTCCCCGAAATCGACCTGTCTGCGGGCGAAGTGATCGTAGATGCCGCGCATCTGGCGGAAGCCGGCGCGGCACCGGCGCCGGCGGGCAGGGAGGACGACCGGTGAACGGGCGCACCGCCCCCTGGTCGGCCACCGTGCTGACCCTGTTCCCGGAGATGTTTCCGGGCTGCCTGGGCCATTCGCTGGCGGGCAAGGCACTGGACGACGGCCTGTGGTCGCTGGAAGCCGTGGACATCCGGGATTTCGCGCGCGACAGGCACGCCACGGTGGACGATACGCCCTTCGGCGGCGGGCCGGGCATGGTGATGCGGGCCGACATCGTCGATGCGGCGCTGCGTTCGCTGGATACCGGACCGGCGGACAGCCGACCGCGCATCTTCCTGTCGCCGCGCGGCGCACCGCTGACCCAGCGGCGGGCGCGCGAAATGGCGGCGGGACCCGGCGCGATTGTCCTGTGCGGACGCTACGAGGGGGTCGACCAGCGGGCGATCGAGGCCAACGGCCTGGAGGAAATGAGCATCGGCGACTATGTCCTGTCCGGCGGCGAGCCGGCGGCGGCGGTGCTGATCGACGCCTGCGTGCGGCTGCTGCCCGGCGTGGTCGGCGACGCAAGATCGCTGGCGGAGGAGAGTTTCGAACGGGGACTGCTGGAGCATCCCCATTACACGCGACCGCAGACCTGGAACGGCATGACGGTGCCGGAAGTGCTGCTGTCGGGACATCACGCGCGGGTCGCCGAATGGCGGTTGGCGCAGGCTGAGGAAATCACCCGGTTGCGCCGGCCCGACCTGTGGGCCCGATATGCCGGGCAGCAACCGGGGAAAGGCGTGTAGGCCCATGAACATCATTCAGGAAATCGAACAGGAGCATCTCGCCGGAATTGCCGGGGACAAGGAGATCCCGGATTTCAGCCCCGGCGACACGGTGCGGGTCAATGTGCGGGTCGTCGAGGGCAACCGCGAGCGGGTCCAGGCCTTCGAGGGCGTGTGCATCGCGCGTCGCAACGCCGGCCTGAACTCGTCCTTCACGGTGCGCAAGCTGTCCTACGGCGAGGGCGTCGAGCGCGTCTTTCCGCTCTACAGCCCGCGGGTCGAATCGATCGAGATAGTCCGCCGCGGCAAGGTCCGCCGGGCCAAGCTCTATTATCTGCGCGGCCGGACCGGCAAACGCGCCCGCATCGTCGAGCGCACGACCGGCCGCGGCATGAAGAAGGCGGCGGCGGTCGAGGAGGTCGCCGAAACCGCGGCGGTCTCGGCGGCCGCCATGGCGGAAGTTCCCGCGGAAACCGCCGCTGAACCGGAAGCCGCCGCCGAAGCGGTTGCAGCGGGAGTCGAAGCTGCACCGGCAGAGTCCGAAGCGGCTTCGGCAGAGGCCGAAACGGCACAGGACGGCGCCGGAACGGCAGAGAAGGAAGACTGATTCGTCTCTGCGGACAGCGGGACGGAAACCGGGCACGGAGGGTAAACGATGACCCGACCCATGACGCTCTTCGACAAGATCTGGCAGAGCCATCTGGTGCACGAGCAGGACGACGGCACCTGCCTGATTTATATCGACCGGCATCTGGTGCACGAGATCACCAGCGCCCAGGCTTTCGAGGGCCTGCGCGAGAACGGACGGACGGTGCGCCGGCCGGAACTGACGCTGACCGTTGCCGACCACAACGTCCCGACCACGCCCGGTCGAGGCATGAAGGTCGACGACGAGGAGGCGCAGATCCAGATCGACCTGCTGCGCCGCAACGCCGAAGAATTCGGCATCGAATTTTTCGACATGGACGATGTCCGCCAGGGCATCGTGCACATCATCGGCCCGGAACAGGGCCTCACCCTGCCGGGCTCGACCATCGTGTGCGGCGACAGCCACACCGCGACCCACGGCGCCTTCGGGGCGCTGGCCTTCGGCATCGGCACGTCGGAGGTCGAGCATGTGCTGGCGACCCAGACGCTGATCCAGCGACCGCTCAAGAATATGCGCATTGCCGTGGATGGCGCCCTGCCGCTCGGCGTGACCGCCAAGGACCTGATCCTCGCCATCATCGGGAAGATCGGCACCGCCGGCGGCACCGGCCACGTCATCGAGTATGCCGGTGCGGCCGTCCGCGGCCTCAGCATGGAAGGCCGCATGACGGTCTGCAACATGTCGATCGAGGCGGGCGCCCGCGCCGGCCTGGTCGCGCCGGACGAGACCACCTTCGACTATCTCAAGGGCCGGCCCAAGACGCCCAAGGGCGCGCAATGGGAAGCCGCGCTCAATTACTGGAAGACCCTGCCGTCGGACGAGGACGCAAGATACGAGACCGAGGTGTCGCTCGACGCATCGGACATCCCGCCGATCGTCACCTGGGGCACCAGCCCGCAGGAGGTTTCGCCGATCACCGGCAGCGTCCCGACCCTCGATCAGGCGGAAAACGACGCCCAGCGCGCCGCCTGGACCCGCATGTACGACTATATGGGCCTCGAGGGCGGCGAGCGGATGACCGACCTGGCGGTCGATTACGTCTTCATCGGTTCCTGCACCAACGGCCGGATCGAGGACATGCGCGCGGTCGCCGAGGTCGCGAAGGGCCGCCGGGTCGCCGAGGGTGTGCGCGCGCTGGTCGTGCCCGGCTCCGGCCTGGTCAAGGAACAGGCGGAGGAAGAGGGGCTGGACCGCGTCCTGTCCGAAGCCGGCTTCGAATGGCGCGAGCCGGGCTGCTCGATGTGCCTGGCGATGAATGCCGACAAGGTGCCGATGGGCGCGCGCTGCGCCTCGACCTCGAACCGCAACTTCGAAGGCCGGCAGGGCCGCGGCGCGCGGACCCATCTGGTGAGCCCGGCGATGGCGGCGGCGGCGGCGGTCAGTGGGCGGCTGGCCGACGTGCGGGCGCTGTAGGCCGGCCTGGGCGGGAACAGACGGGAGAAAGACCGATGGAAAAATTCATCACGCTGACCGGCGTCGCGGCGCCCCTGCCGATGGTCAATGTCGACACCGATGCGATCATCCCGAAACAGTATCTGAAGACGATCAAGCGAACCGGCCTGTCGGCCGGCCTGTTCCACGAAATGCGGACGGATCGCAATGGTGTCGTCACCGGCGAATTCGTGCTCGACAAGCTGGCCTACAGGGATGCGAAGGTTCTCGTCGCCGGCGACAATTTCGGCTGCGGCTCGTCGCGCGAGCACGCGCCCTGGGCCCTGCTCGACGCCGGCATCCGCTGCGTGATCTCGACCAGCTTCGCCGACATCTTCTTCAACAACTGTTTCAAGAACGGCATCCTGCCGGTCACGCTGCCGCAGGCGGACGTCGACGCCCTGATGGCGGATGCGGAAATGGGCGCCAACGCGACCGTGACGGTCGACCTGGAGGCCCAGACCATTACAAGGCCGAACGGAGAAACCGTCGCCTTCGAGGTCGAGCCGTTCCGCAAGCACTGCCTGCTCAACGGCCTCGACGATATCGGCCTCACCCTCCAGAAGGCCGCCGGCATCGACAGCTTCGAAGCCGCCGCCGCCCGCGACCGCCCGTGGATGACCCCGGCGGGGTAGCCGGAACCGCGAATTGCCTGCCTTAGTTTTGCGTAAAGTGAATAAGACGCTAATCGTAGTTGTCGATTGACAACTGATATCGTTGGAACTACCTGTGTCGAGAAAGCGGCATCCGAACAAGGAGATCGAGGCCGCGCTGCAGGAGCTCGAAGCGGCGGGCTGGACGGTTGAAGCCGCCAAGGGGCGCAGCGCCCATTCGTGGGGATATGTCCTTTGCCCGGCGAATGCAGGGAATGCCTGCCGTTCCGGGACTTTCTGCCGGATGTCGGTTTGGAGCACGCCGCGCAATCCTCAAGCGCATGCGCGCGAGTTACTGAGGAAAGCCAACGGCTGCGTCATGCAAGTATGACTGCGATCATGACCGAAACGAAATTCGAGTTCGATCTGGTTTTTGCGCTACCGGACAAAGCCGCGGACGAGGGGACGATTCTCGATTCCCTCTACGAAGCGGAATGCGACGATGCCGTGGTTGGTCTCGGCGCGGCGGGTCTGGTCGGACTGGGGTTCACACGCGCCGGCCAGAATGCCGAGGCGGCGATCTCCGATACGGTGAAACAGGTTCTCGGCGCCCTTCCGGAAGGTTCGACGCTCCGGGAAGTAAAGCCTGATCTTGTCAGCCTTGCCGAAGTCGCGGCGCGGCTGAAGGTAACTCGGCAGGCCCTTCAGAAGCGGCCGATGCCGCCGCCGTCCTTGGGCGGGCTGTACCGGGCTTCGGAAATGCCACCCTATCTGAACTCGGTTCCCGGCAGGCTGCGGGACGGGTTTCGCGACGCGAAAGCCTGGTTTGCCGCCGCGCCTGGTGCCCAGCGCATCAACGCCAAGATCGGGCTGGCCCAGTCCGGCGATTAGAGCCGACGCGCGAATGCATTTCGGCTACGGGCCGTTCGGTTCGCAGACCAGGGGCAGGTCCCGCGCGGCGGCGGCCCGGGCGAGGTCCTTGTCGAGCGTCGCCAGCGCCGCCGCGTGCCGCACCGCGGTTTCCAGATAGGCGGCATCGTAGACAGTAAGGGCGTGCCGGTCGGCCAGATCGAATACAAAGTCCAGATCCGGCTCAACGTCAGTCCGGATCTGGAAGCGTTCGAGCGCGCGAAGCAGGTGCGCCGGCGCCTCGAGCGCGATCCGGCCGCGGCGCATGGCGACGAGCAGACCGTTGCGCACCTCAAAATGCCATATCCGGGGGACCAGCGCGTCTCCGTCTTTCAGGCGCAGCCAGGCCCGGTCCGCCTGCGATCCGGCCGCCTCGTTCAGAAGCCATGCGAGCGCAACCGAAGCGTCGAGGACGAAGAGATTCAAAAGCGATGGCCCTCATGCCGGGCGCGGAGGATTTCCTCGACCGACATGCCGGCCGGTTTCCATTTGTCCCGAATCCGCAAAAAGTCCGCCATCGCCTGCTCCCGTTCGGCGCGTTCGCTCGCCTGCACGGGGATTACATGAGCGATGGCCTCACCGTGACGCGTTATCGCAACGGTCTCACCGCGCTCGACGGTGCGCAGCAATTCCGCGAGCCGCGCCTTCGCTTCGGTGGCACTGATTGTCTGCATAGCCAATTCATACCGGTTAAATTAACTGGTTATTTCAATCAAAATATGCGATGGCGCGAAACCGGTCAAGACGGTCGAACGCAGGACGACGACAATTCGGCATGCCGCCAATCGCGGCTCCGCCCATGTGAGTCAGCCGAGCACCGCGGCCAGCTTCATGGCGACGCCCATATCGCCGGTCACCTTGAGCTTGCCCATCATGAAGGCGGTGGTCGGGTCCAGCTCGCCGGCCGCCATCTCCTTGAAGTCGTCCAGCGACATGGAAACGATGCAGTCGGCGTCCGCGTCCTCGTTGGAGACGGCGTAGGGCTCGCTCGTGCCGTCGAGATAGAGGCAGCCGTCCGCGCCGAAATCGAATTTCACCGTGGCGTCGAGGCCGGAGGCGTCGCCGATGCGCTCCTGCATCGCGGACGTGACGGCGGCAAGGCTCATGGAGTGGTTCCTTGTTGGGCGTATCGAGGGGCCGAAGCAGGGTCTAGTGCACCCGCTCGACGATCGTCGCCGCGCCCATGCCGGCGCCGACGCAGAGCGTCGCGAGGCCAGTCTCCGCCCCGCGCCGCTCCATCTCGTCGAGCAATGTGCCCAAAATCATCGCACCGGTTGCGCCGAGCGGATGGCCCATGGCGATCGCGCCGCCGTTGACGTTGATCCGGTCGTGGTCGATGCCGAGCTGCTTCATGTAGTAGAGCACGACCGAGGCGAAGGCCTCGTTGAGCTCGTACAGGTCGATGTCGCCGGTCTCCATGCCCGCCCGCTTCAGGGCCTTGCGGGTCACGTCGACCGGGCCGGTCAGCATGATGGTCGGCTCGGAGCCGTTGGACGCGAAGGTGCGGATGCGCGCGCGCGGCTTGAGGCCCAGCTCCTCGCCCATCTCCTTCGTCCCGATCAGCATGGCGGCGGCACCGTCGACGATGCCGGACGAGTTGCCCGGCGTGTGGACATGGACGAGGCGCTCGACCTCCGGATAGCGCTGGATGGCGACGGCGTCGAAGCCGAACTGGGCGCCGATGCCCTCGAAGGAGGCGTTGAGCGCGCCGAGCGACTGCATGTCGGTCTCCGGCCGCATATGCTCGTCCTTCGCCAGGACGACCCGGTCGTTGACATCCTTCACCGGAACGACGGTCTTCTCGAACCGGCCGTTCTCCCACGCCGCCGCGGCGCGCTTCTGGGATTCGACGGCGTAGGAATCGACGTCGTCGCGCGAGAAGCCTTCACGGGTCGCGATCAGGTCGGCGCCGATGCCCTGGGGCACGAAATAGATCGGCATGGCGACCGCCGGATCCATGGCGTAGGCGCCGCCGTCCGAGCCCATCGGGACGCGGCTCATGCTCTCCACGCCGCCGCCGACCGTGAGATCGGCCTGGCCCGACATGACCTGCGCCGCCGCCAGGTTGCAGGCGTCGAGGCCGGAGGAGCAGAAGCGATTGATCTGGATGCCCGTCGCCTTTTCGTCGTAGCCCGCCTTGAGCGCGGCGAGCCGAGCGATGTCCGCGCCCTGTTCGCCGACCGGCATGACGCAGCCGAGCACGATGTCGTCGATTTTCGACGTGTCCAGGTCGCTGCGGTCGCGCAGCGCGCCGAGGGTCTGCGCGGCCAGGTCGACCGGCGTGATCTCGTGCAGGGCGCCGTCGGCCTTGCCGCGGCCGCGCGGCGTCCGGACGGCGTCGAAGATATAGGCGTCGGTCATGGGGCGGGGTCCGGAAATGGGGAAGCCAGGATGCCGGAAGATATAGCGGGCGAGGCTACGCGGGGGAAGCGCGGCATGAGGCGGCGGTACCGTTGTAGCGAGGCGCGTTGCCGCCGGTGCGGGCCGTCGCTATGGTCGCGGCCATGAGCGATTCGGGAAACGGCTCCGGAAAGAGGCTGATCGTCGGCCTCAGCGGTGCGTCGGGCATCGTCTACGGCGTGCGGGTGCTGGAGGCGCTGCGCGGGACGGGTGTCGAAACCCATCTGGTGATGACGAAATCCGCCGAGGTCACGCTGGCCTACGAGATGACGGCCAAGGTGGCGGACATCCACGCGCTCGCCGATGTCGTGCATCCGGTCCACGACATCGGCGCGGCGATCTCCTCCGGCTCGTTCCGCACCGAGGGCATGATCATCGCGCCCTGTTCGGTGCGCACCATGTCCGAGATCGCCGCCGGCACCACGGCCAGCCTGATGACCCGGGCCGCCGATGTCGTGCTCAAGGAACGGCGGCGGCTCGTCCTGCTGGTGCGCGAGACGCCGCTCCACACCGGCCACTTGCGCACCATGACGCGGCTGTCGGAGATGGGCGCGATCGTCGCGCCGCCGGTGCCGGCCTTCTACCAGCGGCCGGCGACCGTCGACGATATCGTCAACCAGACGGTCGGCCGGGCGCTCGACCTGTTCGGCTTCGATCTCGGCATGGTCAGGCGCTGGGGCGAAGCGGCGGAGGCCGGCGGCGTCGGCAAACCGGCTCGGAAATCCGGCAGATCCTGACCGGCTGCGCGGCGACTGCGCCCTTTCCCGCCTTGACCGGTGCGGCATTTCGTCGGAAGAGGGGCCGCTGATCGAGGGATGCGCGGCACGGCGTCTGACAGAGCCGCCCGGAAACCAGTCTGAAGAATAACGGGCGGCAAGCGAAACGGCGGGGCGATGGCGGCAACCCACATTCACGACCTCGCACTGATCGTCGAGGATCTGGAGCGCAGCGGGCGGCTCGCCCGCGTTTCCAGCAGTGTCGATCTTCAGCACGATCTGGCTGGCCTCGCCGCCGAACTGGAGAGCGGGCCGCGTGCGGTCCTGTTCGAGAAGGTCGCCGGCCACGAATGGCCGGTGCTGACCGGCCTCTACTGGTCGCGCGAGCTGCTGGCCGACCTGCTGCGGCGCGAGGAGCGGACGCTGCCGCAATATGTTTCCGACTGTATCCGGCAATGGCAGCAGTCGCCCGTCGATCCGGTGGTCGTGCCGTCCGGCCCGGTGCTGGATGTGACGGAGCCGGATGTCGATCTCGCCGGGATGCCGATCCCGATCCATGCCCAGAAGGACGGCGGCCCCTATTTCGACGCCGCGGTGGTCATCGCGAAGGATCCCGAAACCGGCGTGCGCAACGCCTCGATCCAGCGTTTCCAGGTCGTCGCCAAGGACCGGATGCACGTCAATATCGACGCCGGCCGCCATCTTGAACTCTACCTGGAAAAGGCGGAGGCGAAAGGCGAGACGCTCACCTTCACGCTCAACTGCGGCGTCGGCCCTGGCCTGCATTTCGCCGCCGCCGCGCCGGCCGAGGCCGCGCCGGCGGACGCCGACGAGCTCGGCATCGCCAGTGCCTTCCACGGCGCGCCGCTCGAACTGGTCAAGGCGTCGAACGGCCATGACGACATGGTCGCCCACGCCATGTGGGCGCTGGAATGCGAGATGGTGCCCGGAGAAGTTGCCGACGAGGGGCCGTTCGCGGAAGTGACGGGCTACTACGCCACCGTTGCGCCGCGGCCCGTCGTCCATGTCCGCAAGATCCACCGGCGGGCCGAACCGGTGTTCCAGACCATCCTGTCCGGCGTCGAGGTCTGGAACTCCGTTGGGCTGCTCGGCGAGGCCAACATATTGCAGCTGCTGCAAAAGCAGGTGCCCGGCGTTACCGACGTCTACATGAGCCACGGCGGCGGCGGCTTCTATCACTGCATCGTCCAGCTCGCCCAGAAGCGCCAGGGCTGGTCGAAGCAGGCGATTCTCGCCGCCTTCTCCGCTTTCCCGCCGCTCAAGATGGTGACGGTGGTCGACGACGATGTCGACCTGCGCAGCGCTCAGGACGTCGAATGGGCGATGGCGACGCGGTTGGAACCGACGAAGGGCATCGTCACCATCGACGAATCTTTCGGCCACGGGCTGAACCCGTCCTTCCCGGACTATCTCGGCCCCAAGGTCGGTTTCGACGCCACCAAGCCCTATCCGCCCACCTGGGCCTACGAGCGGGCGACCTACAAACCCATGTCTCTGGAGGCCGTGGAAATGGTGCAACCGGATATCGTTCGCCGGGCCGTCCGGCCCGAACGGGAAGCGCAGCAGGCCGGCGCATCGCGCGCCGAGACCGAAGCCTTCGAAGCCTCCCTCGCCCGGCCGCAGCCGATCGACCTGACGCCGGTTCACTCGGGGGTCCGGGCTGGCAGCATCGCCGGTGCGGCGACCGCGCCCAACGACCCGGATGCGTGGATCGCCCGCCCCGCGCCGATCGATCTGACACCGGTGCGCGCTTCGGGTGCAGCAGATTCAGGCGGGGCCGCCGCTTCCGATCCCGACGCCTGGATCGTCCGGCCGCCGGCCATCGACCTCGGACCGGGCCCTGCAGCAGACCGGGCAGCAGACCGGACAGCAGGCAGGCAGGCGTCGACGGCGGCGGAAGACCCGGATGCCTGGATTGCAAGGCCGGCGCCTATCGACCTCGGGCCGCGCCGTACGTCCGAAGCGGGCCGCCGGGCGGTCGCGGCGGAGGACGCCGATGCGTGGGTCGCCCGGCCCGCGCCCGCCGACCTGACGCCGGCCGGTACTTCCGGCGCCGCCGCGGCGCGCGAAACGCCGATGGCGAAGGAACCGGCGGAAGAACCGGCCGATGCGGACGCCCTGATCGCCCGCCCGGCGCCTGTCGATCTCGGTCCGGTCCGCGCAGAAGAGGCGAAGCCGGCAGCGGCCGGCAAATCGGCGCGGCGCACGGCGAAGTCGGGAAAGAAGAAGAAAAAGGCCGCGGAGAAGGGCGCGGCCCGCGGCAAGGCCGGCAACGGATCGAAAAAACCGGCAGCCCCCAAAAGCAAACAGGGCGAGAGCAAACAGAAGGGAAGCAAGCAAGCCGAACGCAAACCGGCCGAACGCAAACCGGCGGCCCGGAAAAAGCGGACGGACGACCAGCCGGACAAGGATGCCGGAGACGCCGTTCGGCCGGGCGCTTTCTTCGACGGCCCGGTCAGGCCGTCCGCGCCGCCGCGCCGGGTCGTGCGCCGGATTGCGAAGAAGGACCGCGCCCTGCGCGCCGCGGTATCGCCGAAAGCCGGCAGTTTCTTTGGCGACGACTGAGGCCGCCCAGCTTTCCGGGCGCTGCCCCGCCACGGCTGCCGGGCTTCGGACGCGCCCCGGTCCGTCATCCTTGCGCGCGCCGTTGCCCCGCGCCGCTGAACGGCCGTCGAGCGCAGCGGCGGGACCGGCCTCGCGCGGCGCGGTGGAACGGCGCCGCGAAATCGCCTGTTCGGTCGTGTGCGCCCGCGCTACAAGCGGCGCGTAGCGTCGGCGTTTGCGGCCGGAACTACAGCAACCCCGGAGGTCCAGAGGCGTGACGAATACCGTCTATCCCGCACGCAAGATCATCACCATGAACCCTGCGCGGCCCTGCGCCAGCCATGTCGCCGTGCGCGACGGCCGGATTGTCGGCGCCGGCACGCTGGACGAACTGGCCGGGTGGGGCGCCTACACGCTCGACGACCGCTTCGCCGACAAGATATTGATGCCCGGCCTCGTGGAAGGCCACAGCCATACGATGGAGGGCACCCTCTGGGCTTATGTCTATTGCGGCTTCTTCGACCGGATGGACCCGGAAGGGACGGTCTGGCCCGGCCTCAAATCGATCGATGAGGTAGTCGGACGGCTGCGGGCGGCCGCCGACCGGCTCGAAGACCCGGCCGCGCCGCTCGCCGGATGGGCGCTCGACGCGATTTACTACGGCGACCGGCGCGTCAACCGGCACGATCTGGACCGGGCCTCGACCGAACGCGCCATCGGCGTGCTCAACGCCTCGGGGCACATTCTCAACGTCAACAGCAAGGCGCTGGAGCTGGCCGGCCTGCTCAAGCCGGGGATCGACCATCCCGGCATCCCGCTTGGCGAAGACGGCCTGCCGACCGGCGAGATGAAGGGGCCGGACGCCATGGCGCCGCTCGGCCCCCATACCGGGTTCGACCGGGACCTGTTGGCCTGCGACGAGCCCGGCCTGCGCCGCTTCGCGAGACTGTGCGTGCGCACCGGCGTGACGACGGCGGCCGACCTCGCCAACACGCTGCCCGACGATGCTGTGGACATGATGCTGCGGGTAACCGCCGAGCCGGACTATCCGGCGCGCATCGTCTCGCTGCGCCGCTTCTACGGCGTGACGCCCGAAGAACTGATCGACCGGGTGCTCGCCCTCGGCGAACGCAGTCAGGACAATCTGCGCCTCGGCATTATCAAGGTGGTGGCCGACGGCTCGATCCAGGGTTTCTCGGCGCGGCTGCGCTGGCCCGGCTATTTCAACGGGGCGCCGGAAGGGCTGTGGTACATCCCGCCGGAGCATCTGCTCGAAATCTACGAGCGCGCCATGGCGTCCGGCGTGCAGGTGCACACGCACACGAACGGCGACGAAGCGACGGAACTGGCGCTCGATTGCGTCGAGGCGGCGCTGCGCAAGCATCCTGGGCCGGACCATCGCTTTACGTTGCAGCATTGCCAGCTTGCCGATGCCGCCCAGTTCCGGCGCATGGAGAAGCTCGGCGTGGGCGTGAACCTGTTTCCGAACCATCATTTCTACTGGGGCGACCAGCATTACGGCATCACCGTCGGTCCGGAGCGCGCCGAACGGATGAACGCCTGCGCAACCGCGCTCGCCGCCGGCGTGCCGCTCGCCATCCATTCCGACGCGCCGGTCACGCCCCTCGGCCCGTTGTTCACCGCCTGGTGCGCGGTCAACCGGCGGACGGCGACCGGCCGGACCCTGGGCGAACACGAGCGGATCGGCGTCGCCGACGCCCTGCGCACCATCACCCTGGGTGCGGCCTACACCTTCAAGCTGGACGGCGAGATCGGCTCCATCGAGACCGGCAAACGCGCCGATTTCGCCGTGCTGGAGGACGATCCCGAGACCGTCGGCAGCGAGGCGCTGAAGGATGTCCGGGTCTGGGGCACCGTGCAGGGCGGCCGCATCTTCCCGGCAGCCGACATCTAGACATGACGGCCGGCGGCACACAGTCCGGCCCGCTGCCCGTCACCGTCGTCGGCGGCTATCTCGGCGCCGGCAAGACGACGCTGGTCAACAGCCTGCTGCGCCAGGCCGGCGGGCGGCGGCTCGCCATCATGGTCAACGAGTTCGGCGCGCTGCCGATCGACAGCAGCCTGGTCGAGGCGGCGGACGACCGGATCGTCAGCCTGACCGGCGGCTGCGTCTGCTGCAGCTACGGTGAGGATATGGTGTCCTCGCTCGCCATGCTGGCCACGCTCGACCCCCGGCCGGACCATGTGCTGCTCGAGGCGAGCGGCGTCGCCCTGCCCGGCGCCATCGCCGGGACGGTCGGGTTGCTCGGCGACTTCGCGCTGGACGGCACGGTAGTGCTGGCCGACGCCGAAACCGTCCAACGCCGCGCCGGGGACCGCTATGTCGGCAGCACGGTCCGGCAGCAACTCGCCCAGGCCGATCTGATCCTGCTCAACAAATGCGATCTCGCGGCCGATCCCGGCGGCGTCGAGGCCTGGCTGGGCGAGGCCGCGCCCGGCGCCCGGATCGTCCGGGCGGAGCAGGCCGACGTGCCGATCGATGCAGTGCTGGGGACGCGGACCGACCCTGGCACGGTCAGAGCCGACGGCCGGTTCCGGGATCACACCGCCGGCTATGTTGCCGCGGAACTCGACCCGCCGGCCGGCGCCGACCCGGAGGCGCTCGCCCGCCTGCTGGCCGACCCGGCGCACCGCCTGTTGCGGGCCAAAGGCTTCGTCCGGCGGCCGGACGGCTCGATGGCCGCCCTCCAGGTCGTCGGCAACCGCTGGACGGTATCGGAAGCGCCCGCCGGCGCGCGGCCCGGTCTGGTCTGCATCGGTCTGAGGGGCCAGGCCGATATCGCGAAAATCAGGCGTTCAGCCGCCCGCCTTTGAGCCGCTCCTGCGGGGCAGGCGCCTCGCCTCACCGGATTCCTCTGCGTCTCGCCACCCGTCGTCGACCGGCAGGGACAGGAACTGGATCTTCTCGAGGTTCCGGTCGAGCGCCGACCCGACTTCAGCATCCCCGTACAGCGCGTCGAGTCTTTCCGTTATGCGCTCGCCGATATGGTCTTTTGCAGGCACGGCCGCCGGCTCAGGAAACGACCTCGCGGATCACGCATCCCCGCGGCTGGCGCATCTGCGTGGGCTTGCCGCGTTCGATCAGTTCGGCGCCGGCGGTGGGGTAGGTCCGCTCCCAGGTCATCTCCGAACTCGGCCGCGCGAACTTGACGACCCACCAGTGTTTGTAGCGCCCCCGCGGCGAATCCGGCGCGTAGAGATAGGCGGCGCCGGCGTGGAGATAGACGTCCCGCAACAGGGCGAAGCGATGACAGGGGCTGGCCTTCAGATTGCCGACGGCGCCGCGGGGCGTGATCTGCCCGGCCGACAGGGTCTCGCCGACTTCGACCCAGTCATAGCCGGTCCGCGCCACGCGCTGACTGGGCGACGAGCCGTCGCTGCCGGCATGGTAGAAGCGCCAGTTCTTGCGGAAATCCTGCGCCTTGTCCTGCGCCGCCTTCATCACATGGGCTTCCAGAATTACCGGCGGCAGGCCGTTCGCCGTGCGGAATTCGTTGATAACCCGGATGACCATCTGGGCATGGCGCATCTGCTCCGGCGAAGGGTCGGCGACCCGGGGTTCGCCACGGGTGAATTCGGCAGTTTTGGTGCCCGTGCATCCGCCCAGGACCGGAGCGCAGAGGAGGACGGCGGCAACAAGCGGAGTAGCGTATCTCATGGCGCGCCTAAAGTAGCCGGACGGGCTGCCTGCGCAAGACCCCGATTCCGCCGCGCATACGCCGGCGCCGCGTCATGGCGTCCGCGTCGCACCGCCCCGGAGGCCGGCCGGCCGATCCTCGTTCCCGACTTTTTCCGCAGGCGCTTCGGGCTTGGCCGCCGCGGGCGGAACCGAAGGCGTTTCCGGGCAATCCGTGCCGGTGCACGGCGCCGGCTTCTTCGGCCAGAGCCGGTCGCGCCACGGGTCGGGCTCCGCCATGATCAGCGTCCAGAAATGCTTGATCGGGATGCCGTGGCGCGGCGGGTTCGGGTTGTAATCGTAGGCGATTCCGGCTTCGGTCATACCGGTCAGCGTCATCTGCATCAGGTGGCGGGTGCTGCCGGTCCATTGCTCCATCGTGGCTTCCGCGGTCGGCCGGCCGCCGGCCAGGTTTTCGGCGATGCTCCTCCAGGTGTAGCCTTCGTCCCAGACCCGGTCGCCGAGCTGCGAACAGTCCGTGCCGGTATGCTGCATCAGGGCGTGGCGGGCGATATCGAGATTGTGCCGCTTCGCCGCCACCATCAGGCGGGGTTCCAGCTTCATGGTGGTGTGGCCGCGGCGCTCGCGCACCCGGTTGATCAGCCGGAGCATGCGCAGGACCTTGGCGTCGATCAGCTGCGGGAACGCCTCATCGGCGAGCCGCGCCGCTTCCTCCCGGCCCGGCCGGTCCGGTTTGCGCCTGTATTCCTCGGTATAGACAAACCGGTCCGGATCGTAGGGTCGCGGAATCTGGTCGGCGCCGTGATATTTCCAGGCCTTGCAGGCCAGCCGGTCGATGCGTCGGTCGATCCGCCGGGCCGGGGCCCCTTGGCGCGGCGCTTTCCGGCGCGGCGCTGCGCTGCGCAGCCGCGGCGTCGCCCGGACGGACCTGCTCCGGTGCGCCGCGCTCTTACCCTCCTTCCGCGCAGGTTCGGCAGCGCCGGCGGTGTCCGCGCCGGACAGGGCGGGCAGCACGGACAGCACCGACGGAGCGGCCACAGCCGCCGCAATCGCCAGAACGCCGGTCGCGGCCGCTTTCAGGCGTCGGCCGGCGTTCTGGCGATTGCGGCGGCCCGGCCTCATCGAATGACGATCTTCGGCGCCGGTTTCGCCGCGGCCGCGCCGGCATCGAGCCGGTCGAGGACCTGCGCGGCGATTTCGCGGTAGGCCGCGGCGTGGGCGCCGTCCGGTTCCGCAGCGACGATCGGCCGGCCGCCGTCCGACGTTTCCCGGATCGCGATATCCAGGGGAATTTCGCCGAGGAAGGGGACGCCGAGCCGCTCGGCCTCGCGCCGGGCGCCGCCATGCGAGAAGACTTCGCTGCGCTCGCCGCAATGCGGGCACTGGAAGTAGCTCATATTTTCGACGATGCCGAGCACCGGGACATCGACCTTGCGGAACATGTTCAGCCCCTTGCGCGCGTCGAGCAGCGCGATGTCCTGGGGCGTCGAGACGATGATCGCGCCGGAAAGCCGCGCCGTCTGGGCCAGCGTGAGCTGCGCGTCGCCGGTGCCGGGCGGCATGTCGACGACGAGAACGTCGAGCGGTCCCCAGGCGACATCGTGCAGGAGCTGCTGGAGCGCGCTCATCACCATGGGGCCGCGCCAGATCATCGGCGTTTCCTCATCGACCAGGAAACCCATGCTCATCAGCTTGACGCCGTGGCCCATCATCGGGTCCAGCACCTTGCCGTCTGCGGTGGTCGGCTTGCCGCGGACGCCCATCATGCGCGGCATCGAGGGGCCGTAGATATCGGCGTCGAGCAGGCCGGTGCGGGCGCCTTCGGCCATGAGGGCGAGCGCCAGGTTGGCCGCCGTCGTCGACTTGCCGACGCCCCCCTTGCCCGACGCGATGGCGACGATCGAGCCGATCCGGTCCGCGCCGGGCCCCCTCGGCGCCGGCCCCTGTCCGGCGGCGGGGGCGTTTGCGCCCGGCCCGCTTCCGCCCGGCCCGTCTCTGTCGGGGCCGTCTCTGTCGGGGCCGCCTCCGTTCGGGCCGACTCCGCCCGGAGCGGGCCCGGCCTTCCGGTGCGCGGTCAACACCGCGGTTACGGAGGTCACGCCGTCCAGCGCGAAGACCGCCTGCTCGGCCGCCTTGCGCAGCGGCTCGGCGCCGGCGCCGCGCGCCGCATCGACTTCGACGGAGAAGCCGACATTGCCGTCCTTGATTGCCAGGCCGCCGATCATGCCGAGGGACACCAGATCCTTGCCCCGTTCGGGGTCGCGCACCCGGCGCAACGCTTCCAGAACCCGTTCTTCGGTGATCTTCGCCATGCTTGAATTCTCCGGGTTGCGCCCGATATCCCGAATGATGGATCGACCGCGTCGGGGGTCGGCGAAGAACTAGACCCGACGCGGGAGGCGATCCAGCGCGGCGTATCGGGCTGCGCCCCTTCGCAGCAGCCGCGGTGCGGGTGGCCGGCGCACATTGCCGCCGGAGACCGGCGTCGCTATGTACCGGTATTCTGCATATTCCCGCAATCCGGCGGGGAAGCGTGACGCAATGCACCATCGCAGGGCGCGATAGACCCGAAAGAGGGCCATTTCAGGGACGGCGAAGAGATGCCTTGGAAAAACCAGAGCGGCGGCTCGGGCGGCGGCGGGCCGTGGGGCGGCAATGGCGGCGGCAGGGGCCCTTGGGGCGCCGGCGGCGGCGGTAACGGCGGTGGCGGTCGTCGCCCCGGCGGTTTCGGAGGCGGCCGGGGCGGCCAGCCGCCCAATTTCGAAGACATGCTGCGGCGCAGCCAGGACGGCATGCGCCGGGTGATGCCCGGCGGGGTCGGCACGCCCAAGGGCCTTGCGCTGATCGCCCTGCTGGTCGTCGCGATCTGGATGGCGACCGGCTTCTACCGCGTCGATCCGAAGGAGGCCGGCGTCGAGTTGGTGTTCGGCGAGGTGGTCCACGTTTCGGCCCAGGGCCTGCACTGGAACTGGCCCGCGCCGATCGGCGAGACCGAGAAGCCGAAGATCACCGAAATATCCAAGACCAATGTCGGCTTCGTCCAGCTCGGCGAGTCGCGCCGGACGGAAGAGCAGGAAAGCCTGATGCTGACCGGCGACGAGAATATCGTCGACATCAAGGTGGTGGTGCACTGGCGCATCGACGCCCGGCCGGTAACCCGGACGGTCGACGGCGCCGAGGTCACGTCCCAGCCCGGCATCCGCAACTATCTGTTCAACATCCGTAATCCGGAGAAAACGCTCAAGGACGCGACCGAGAGCGCGATCCGCGAAATCGTCGGCAAGACGGACTTCGAGGAAATCCGCACCGAAGGCCGGCTGAAGATCGAGGGCGACGCCAAGCTCCTCATCCAGGGCATCCTCAACGAATACGGCGCCGGCATCGAGGTGGTCCGCGTCCAGCTTCTCGGCGCCGATCCGCCGGACAAGGTGCTTGACGCGTTCCGCGACGTGCAGGCGGCCCGCGCCGACCGGGACAAGATGATCAACGAGGCGACGGCCTACCAGAAACGGATCCTGGAGCGGGCGAACGGCCGGGCCGACCAGATTACCCGGGCGGCGGAGGCCTTCAAGCAGGAGCGCATCCAGATCGCCCAGGGCGAAACCAGCCGCTTCCTCGCGCTGCTGCACGAGTATGAGGCGGCGAAGGATATCACCCGCAAGCGCATCTATATTTCCACGATGCAGAATATCCTGAAGAGCATGGAAAAGATCATCGTGGACCAGCAGGGCAACCAGGGCGTCGTGCCCTACCTGCCGCTCGACGAACTGATCAAGCAGCGCGGCACGCCGAGGAACGAGGACGGCGAGGCGACGCCCGACACGGGCACGACCCTCCGCCAGCCGGAAGCCGACGCCAGCAGGAGCCAGTAGCATGACCCGCACCCGCATCGCCCTGATCGCGTTCCTGGTCGTTATCGGCGTCCTCGGCTACTCGGCCGTCTACACGGTCCACGAGCGCGACCAGGTTCTCGTCCTCCAGTTCGGTAAGGTCGTGCGCCAGGACAGCGATCCCGGCCTGCACTTCAAGCTGCCGTTCATCCAGAACATCCGCTATTTCGACCGGCGCGTACTCGATCTGGACGCGCCGCCGGCAGAAATGCCGACCAGCGACCAGAAGCAGACGGTGGTCGACACCATCGCCCGCTATCGGATCGAGAACCCGCTGAAATTCTTCCAGGCGGCCCGGGCGGTCGCGGTGTTCGAACAGCAGCTCGGCGACATCGTTAGTTCGACGACGCGGGCGGTCTTCGCCCGGGTCCCGCTGTCGGATCTGCTGACCGCGAAGCGCGCCGACATCATGCGCGACATCGCCAACCGCGTGAGCGCAGCGGTGGAAAGCCGCTACGGCGTCGACCTGATCGACGTGCGGGTAAAGCGGCTCGACCTGCCGCCGCAGAACAGCGAGCGGATCCTCCAGCGCATGGAATCCCAGCGGCGCCAGGAGGCGACCGGCATCCGCGCCAACGGCGAGCGCGAATCGGCCCGCATCCGGGCCGATGCCGACCGGGATTCCCGGATCACCGTCGCCAAGGCCGAGCGCCGGTCCCAGGAACTGCGCGGCGAAGGCGAGGGCAAGGCGCAGGAGATCTACAACAAGGCCTACGGCCGCGACGGCGGCTTTTTCGAGTTCTGGATCTCGATGAACGCGCTGCGCGATTCGCTCGGAGCGGAAAATACCCGCTTTATCGGCCCCGCCTCCGGCGACTTCTTCAAGTTTTTCGGCAACATGGACGGCGAGAAGGCCGCCGGGGCGAAGAAATAGCCGCCGCGGCCTTCCGGGCGTCGGAGGCCGGAACAAGACCGGCCGCCCGGGGCCTGAACCGGGCCGGCCGTCCGGGCGACAGCCGGAATAACGGGTAGGTTTCGCGTGAAGGAACTGCTGCTGGCGCTCTGCCTCGCCATCGTGCTCGAAGGCCTGATCTATGCGCTGTTTCCCAACGGAATGCGCCGGTTGCTGCAAGCATTTCTCGAAGCCTCGGAAACGACGATCCGCCTGACCGGGCTGGGCGCAGCAGCGGTCGGTCTCGGCCTGATCTGGCTGATCCGCTGACGCGCCGGCACCGCTCCGACGCGGCTCGCTTTTCAGAATCGCCGATTGACCTGCGCGGTTGCCGGTCGGACACTGCGCCGGGTATTCGGGCGGCGGGTCGGCGGACCGGCCGCCCCCGCAGCTTCCGGGTGCAGGAATGAACGATTCCGACATTTCCGCTCTGGGCGGACGGATCGTACCGGGCGATCCGCCATGCCTGCTGTGCGAAGCCCGGTCGTCCGCCGTGTGCGGCGTCCTCGGCGAGGACCGCATCGTCTGCCTGAACGATTACGTCGTCCGCCGCCGGATCGGCGCCGGCGACCGCCTGTTCGACGAAGGCGACCGGGCGGCGCATTATTTCGTCGTCACCGAAGGCGCCATGACGGTGTTCAAGGAAGCCTACGACGGCCGGCGGCAGATCACCGGTTTCCTGTATCCGGGCGACATGCTCGGGCTCAACCACCACCAGCGCTACGCCTATTCCGCCGAGGCGCTGAGCGACGCCGTCGTCTGCCAGTACAAGATTGCCGATCTGAACCGGCTGTTCCGGGACTATCCGGAAATGGAGCACTGGCTGCTGCGGCATTGTTCGGACGAGCTGGCATCGGCCCACGACCAGATGTTCCTGCTCGGCCGCAAGAATGCGATGGAGAAGATCGCCAGCTTCCTGTGGTTCCAGATGCACCGGTTGAAGCTGCGCAGCCGAAACCGCACCCTGCTCGCACTGCCGATGTCGCGCCGCGATATCGCGGACTATCTCGGCCTGACCGTGGAGACGGTGAGCCGGACCCTGACCCGGATGCGCCGCGACGGCACGATCAGGACCATCGGCAAGCACGATATCGACGTGCTGGATGTTGAGGACTTGCGCGTACGCGCCGGCATCGATGCGGGCTTCAGGCCGGCGACGGCGGAACGCGCGGCGTAGGGTGCGCCGGCCCGCCCAAGGCGGCTTATTCCTCTTCTAACTACACCGCGACCGGCAGCGTGCTGAGGCCCCGGAAGCGGGCGCGGCCGTGAAAACGGCTCGGCCCGTCGCGGTGCAGGTCCGGGAAGCGCGCCACCAGCTTGCCGATGGCGACCCGGCCCTCGATCCGGCCCAGCGTGTTGCCCATGCAGACATGCTTGCCGGTGCCGAAGGCGATCTGCGGATTGGGATTGCGGCCGATATCGACATTTTCGGGATCGTCGAAGACTTCGGGATCGCGGTTGGCGGCCGCGACGCCGCAATGGATGAAGGTGCCGGCCGGCAGCGTGATGCGCCGGTCCGGAGGCCCGAACTCGACATCCTCCATCGCCTTGCGGTTGCCGATCTGCAGCGGGCTCTGGTAGCGCAGCGCCTCTTCGACCGCCGTCGAAATCAGATCCGGATCGTCGCGCAGGCGCTGCATCTCGCCCGGATTGTCGAGCAGCATGTCGATGCAGTTGCCGACCAGGTTGGCCGTGGTCTCGTGACCGGCGTTGAGCAGGAAAATGCAGTTCTGCACCAGTTCGACCGGCGACAGCTTCTCGCCGTCGACCTCGCCGAAGATCAGCGCCGCCAGCACTTCGCCCTGGGCGCCGGACGCCGGTTCGAGCCGCCGGTCGGCGATCAGGTCTTCCAGCATGGCGCCGAATTCCTCGACCGCGTCGTGGCCGGCCTGCATCTTTTCCGGCGAGACGACCGGGTCGAGCGCGCCGAGGATCAGCGTGGAGAAATTGTGCAGCCGGTGGCGGTGCTCCTCCGGGATGCCGAGCATGAAGGAGATGATCGCCGTCGGCAGGGCGAGCGCGTAATCCCGGATCACGTCGAAGCGCCCCTGCGCCGCCATGCGGTCCAGCAGGTCGTCGATCACCTCGTGGATCAGCGGCTCAAGTTCGCCGATCTTGCGCGGCGTGAAGGCCGCCGCCAGCAGGCGCCGGACCCGCGTGTGGATCGGCGGATCGTTGAAGACCAGGCTGGTCGTGTGGTGGGTATAGAGCGGCCCGTCGCCGAACCGCGGCCTGAAATCGACCTTCTTGTCCGAACTCATCGCCGGGTGCTTGAAAGACTGCACCACGTCTTCGTAGCGGGTCAGCAGCCAGGTGCCGTCCGGGTTGCGGTGGACCGGATCGTGCTCGCGCAGCGCCCGGTACATCGGAAACGGATCGTCCAGGAAATCCTGGCCGATGGCGCTGAGGTCGAAGCTGAGCGCGGCGGCGCGGTCGGCCATGCGGCCCTCACCCGGCGGCATCGCAGGTCTTCGTCGGCAGGCCCGGCCCGCCGGCGCGTTCGCTGCGGCGCTCGAACAGCACGACGTCGTGCCACACGCCGTCGAGATGGCCGTAGCGTTCCCGGTAGCCGACTTCGCGGAAGCCGCACTTCCGGTGCAGGGCGATGCTGGGCAGGTTCTCGGCCATGATCTGCGCCTGCAGGGTCCAGTACCCGTCCGCTTCGGAGGCTTCGATCAGGCCTTCCAGCAGGGCGGTTCCGGCGCCCGACCCTTGCGCGTTTTCGCTGACATAGACGCTGACCTCAGCGACCCCCGCCGCGCCTCATGTATCCGGCGCCGGCATGAGCGCCGCCCAGCCGACCGTGCGTCCGTCGCCGTCGCGGGCCACCAGCCGGCCGATCGGCAGGTGGCCCTTGTTCCAGGCCTTCCAGCTCGGCGGGTTCTTCATGAAAGCGGCGATGCCGGTTTTGAGGCCGGCGCGGTAGATGGCCCGGACATCGGGCCAGTCGCCGTCCCGCATCGCATCGATAGTCGTCATCGGACGGTCTGCTCCGATTGCTCTGCGACGTTGCCGTTAATGAGGCTTTGTCCTAGACTCTGTGCGCCAGCCGGCGGGAGCAGTCAAGGGCTTGCGCCTTTGTCGGTACTGATCGAGATACTTGTGACCTAGTTTATAGCCATCATGGATTAAGCCTTCGGCTCGCATAATTTTGGTTTGAACGCGCTTTTTGTTGGCAGCCCTTCGTACTATTGATTTGGGTTTGTGAGGCATATTCAAGTATAGTTCTATTTTTTTGCGAAAGAATTAAAAGAAAAGTCCGGCGTGACGTTCAACGATGTCCGAATGTCTTGCGTAGGGCCGGCCATCCAATTGCACTTAGTCCGATTAAGAAAAGTGCGACACAGCTTACCTGCATTATTGTCTTGTAAATGGTCTCCGAAATAATGACCTCAACGAACGCGAAGAGCGTGATCGCCATTGCCGCACATGTAAACCCAAGAAGCTGCCCAGGCGACGCAAATTTGCTGGCAGCCGTTATCAGGGTTTCTGTGTCAGGCAGCCCGCTCATTATTCGCCCGACGGACACAGAGCCACAACGAAACCGAAGCAGCAGTAAGAACTATCGGGCTGCATGCGATCAAAAGTGAAAGATTAAAAAATCCGCCAAGACCCAAACATATCACGCTCAGCAGGAATAAGGCCCAAGCAGCGTGAAAGAGCACATGCGTCCAGCTTGTGTAAATCGAGTTCGCATTAATCGTTTGTTCGGGAAAGGGCTGATCAGGAAACTCGATTTTTTTCCACGTTCGATTGGTCCCTAGAACTAACGCACCACTAAAGAACTCTACTGCTCCGAAAGGATTATTCATCACCGGGTGTAACGGCACGGCCAATTCGGATTCCAAAATATTGGCATCGGCGTCTTGGGGATTTTCCCTGATGGCGGGAGCCGAATGTAGGGGTGTTGTCGCGGCTATTGCCAAGGCTGACCAAGTATAATAGTTGCCCCCTTGCGCTCCGATAATAGCGTCAGTAGTCACGTTACTGGACTCTTTTTCTGTAAGCTCTCGTCAACATCGTCCACGGTCATAACATTCGCAGACCGGATCACATATAGCGGCTTTCCTTCGTTGTCCCATTTTCCTTCAATTCGGATTACCTCGACAATTACAGGCCTGATCCGGACGAGCGTCCCATCTTCGAGCCTGATGTCGCTAAACCGCTCCGTCGACTCGACTACATCGACAACCACTCCCTCAACTTCCGCGCCAGTTTGATCCCGGACAATTTTCCTGCGTTCTGGCATGGTCTAACTCCACCTTGCCTTTGCAGCCAAACTTGCAACTTCGCTCCTCCTCTTCGACGTAAGAGCACCACCACGCGCCGTAGCCCCCGCCAAGCCACTCTTGCGCTTAGCAGGCTGTGCCATTCGCGTGTCTTCAGTCTCTCCCGTAGCGATACGGGCCACTGCGACCGCGCTCCCTATCGCATCGGCAGGACGACGCTCGCTTCTCAGTTCTATTGGCATTCCGAGGTCTCGCTCCTTTGAAACTTAGCGTAGGGGTGACGCGACGGAGATTCAAGCGAGATATGAAACTGAGACTCTGACTTCCCGGCGCTTCCCGACTAACCGCCGGTTACGCTCATATGGCGGGAGACGGACGGGGCGGTGCGGCGGCGGTCGATGACAAAGTCGTGGCCCTTCGGCTTGCGGGTTATCGCTTCGCGGATGGCCGCGTCGAGCAGTTCGTCGTCGTCGCTCGCGCGCAGCGGCACGCGCAGGTCGGCGGCGTCCTCCTGCCCCAGGCACATATAGAGGGTGCCGGTGCAGGTCAGCCGGACCCGGTTGCAGGATTCGCAGAAATTGTGGGTCAGCGGCGTGATGAAGCCGAGGCGCCGGCCGGTCTCCCGCACCGTCCAGTAGCGCGCCGGGCCGCCGGTGGCGTAATCGCTCTCGTCGAGCGTCCAGCGCTCCTTCAGCTTCGCGCGCACCATCGACAGCGGGAAGAACTGGTCGACCCGGTTGGCGGTGCCGACATCGGCGCCGATCTCGCCCAGCGGCATGACCTCGATGAAGGTGAGATCGAAGCCCTCCGCGCCGGCCCATTCGACGAGCCGGTGGAGTTCGTCCTCGTTCACGCCCTTGAGCGCCACCGCGTTGATCTTGACGGCGAGGCCGGCGGCCTTGGCGGCGGCCAGCCCTTCCAGCACCTTCTCGAGCTTGCCCCAGCGGGTGATGGCGGTGAATTTTTCCGGGTCGAGCGTATCGAGCGAAACGTTGACCCGGCGCACGCCGGCGTGCACCAGCGCTTCGCTGTGTTTGCCCAGCTGGCTGCCGTTGGTCGTGAGCGTCAGCTCGTCGAGCGCGCCCTGGCCGAGCAGTTCCCCGAGCCGTTCGATCAGGGTCATCACCCCGCGGCGCACCAGAGGCTCGCCGCCGGTCAGGCGCAATTTGCGCACGCCGAGGCGCACGAAGGCGCGGCACAGCCGCTCCAGCTCCTCGATCGACAGGACCTCCGACTTCGGCAGGAAGGTCATGTCTTCGGCCATGCAGTAGACGCAGCGGAAGTCGCACCGGTCGGTCACCGAGACGCGCAGATAGGTGATCGCCCGGGCGAACGGGTCGATCAGCGGCGCGGACTGATGAAGAGGGCGAACGTCGTCCGGCATCGGCTCACGAAAGCGGTCGGGGCGGCGGGCGGGATACCCGATTGCGATGTAGACCGTCCGCCCGCGCGCGGCAACAGCCCGACGGATGCTGCGCAAGGATTTACAACCGGGATTTGCAACCGGTGTTTCATGCGGGCGGGCCGGCCGCCTTGCCTGCCGGGCGCCGGGTGCGCATGTTTCCGCCATGACGCCCGGACCCCTCGCAAAGCCATGAACGGCCCTTCGACGGCGAAGGCGCCGGTTTCTCCCGGCGCCGTCCTGCCGGACCCGGACGATCCCGCGCTCTCCGAGGCCGTCGCCGGCATCGACGAGACCGGCGCGCCGGTGGAGACGCGCGTCGCCGTCGAGCGTCCGCTCACCCTGTTCCTGAACCGGCAGGAAATCGTCACCGTGATGACGATCGGCGACCGGCCGGACTGGCTCGCGGTCGGCTATCTGAAGAACCAGCACATGCTGCGCGACGACGACCGGATCGTCGCCATCGAGCATGACGGGGACCTCGGCGCCGTCGTGGTCCGGACCGAACGGGAAACCGACTACGAGGAAAAGCTGCAGAAGAAGGTCCGGACTTCGGGCTGTGCCCAGGGCACCGTGTTCGGCGACCTGATGGAAAATTTCGAGGGCATCGGGCTCTCGGGCACGGCGCGCATCCGGACGTCCTGGCTCTATGCCCTGATGAAGGCGATCAACACGACGCCGAGCCTGTATCTCGCCGCCGGCGCGATTCACGGCTGCGTGCTGTGCCGGGAGGACCGGGTGCTGCTCTACATGGAGGATGTCGGGCGCCACAACGCGGTCGACAAGATTGCCGGCTACATGGCGCTCAACGGCATCGAGCCGGACGACAAGATCTTCTACACGACCGGCCGGCTGACCAGCGAGATGGTGATCAAATGCGTCCAGATGCGCATTCCGATCCTGGTCTCGCGTTCCGGCTTCTCGGCCTGGGGCGTCGATCTCGCGCGCCAGGCCGGACTCACCCTGATCGGCCGCGCCCGCGGCAAGCGCTTCGTCGCTCTCTCCGGCCAGGAACGGATCGTGTTCGATGCGGAAGATTGAGCGGCATGGGCGACCGGCAGAGACATTGCCCGGGGCGCGACGTGCCAATCCGACTCGCCTGAACGACGTGAGGGTTTGAAATGGAAAAGAAACCGGTTTGCCTCGTGATCGGCGCCGGCGCCGGGATCGGCGGCCATGTCGGCAAAAGATTCGCCCGGGCGGGATACCATTCGGTGCTGTGCCGGCGAAGCGACGCAGAAGGTCTCGCGAAACTGGTCGAAGCCATCGAAGGCGAGGGCGGCAGCGCCTCCGGTTTTCTGCTGAACGCGGTGGAGCCCGGCAGCATCGAGGAGCGTATCGCCGCCGTCGAAGCCGACATCGGCCCCATCGACGTCGCGGTCTACAATCTGGGCGCCCAGATCGGCGACCGCGCGCTTGCCGATACCAGCGAGAAGGCCTTCGAGATGGGCTGGCGCCTCGCTACCTTCGGCCTGTTCCGCACGGCGCGCGCCGTTTGCCCCCTGATGGCGGAACGGGGCTCCGGCACGCTGCTCGCGACCTCCGCCACGGCGGCCGTGCGCGGCAACAAGGGCCAGCACAGCCATGCGGCGGCGATGGGCGGCCGGCGCATGCTCTGCCAGTCGCTCAATGCCGAGTTCGGCCCCCAGGGTATCCATGTCGCGCATATCGTGATCGACGGCCCGGTCGACGCGCCCGATACGCTGGGCCGGATGCTCGGCCCCGAAGCGTTCCGGAAACTGCGCGAAACCCGCGGCATGGAGCATGACGGCCTGCTGTTGCCGGCCGAAGTCGCCGAGACCTACTACCATTTGTCCCGGCAGCACCGGTCCGCCTGGACCCATGAAATCGACCTCCGGCCGTTCTCGGCGCTGCCCTGGTGGAACCACCGATGAGCGACCTCGCCATGAAGCTGTATATGGTGCCGCTGGCGCCCAACCCGACGAAGGTCATGCTCTACATTGCCGAGCGCGCCGCAGCGGGCGCGGACCTGCCGGTCGAGCAGATCGTGGTGAACACGCTCAAGGGCCGCCACAGGGAGCCCGAACATCTGGCGCGCAACCCCTTCGGCACGCTGCCGGTGCTGGAGCTCGAAGACGGCGCGCACCTGATCGAATCGCTCGCCATCGTCGAATATCTGGAGGACCGGTTTCCCGGCGGCGCGCTGCGCGAGGCGGATGTCGAGCGTCGTGCGCGATCCCGCGATTTGGAGCGCGTCGTCGATCTGCGCATCGCCATGCCGATGTCGAACTACGTTCACGCCGCGAAGTCGCCGCTCGGGCTGCCGCCCGATCCCGTCAAGGCCGCGGCGATCGAGGAGAGCCTTCAGGCGCCGCTGGACTATCTCGAAACGTCGATGGACGACGGCCGCCCGCTGTTGACGGGAGAGCGGGTCGCCATCGCCGACTGCACGATGCAGGCCGCGCTGCAGTTCCTCCGTTTCATCGAAGCCGACCTGCTCGGCGACCGCCCGAACCTGCGCGCCTGGGATGCCCGGTACCGGGAGCGGCAGGCGGCCCGGCAGGTTCTGAAATGGTGATCGGGAGCCGGGGGTTTACAATTCATTTCGGGCCGTCGCTTGATTTCCGCGTATTCTGACGCTATATTGCGTAAGTCCATGCGGAAAGTTGGAAGACCGTGACGCTCGTGCAATATGCCGAAAACGGCCTGTTTGCGCCGAAGAAGATCGCGGCGGCGCTGCGCACCACGAGTGACGAACTCGCGCGCACCGTCGGCCTCGGCCGGGATGCTGTCCAGCGCAAGGACCGGATACCCTCGGCCAAGACCCAGCGGCGCCTGCGCGAGATGGTCGAGATCGTCAACAAGGTCGAACCGCGCTTCGGCTCGGCACTGATCGCCTATGCCTGGTTCCGCTCGGAACCGTTGCCAGGCTTCGGCGGCCGGACGGCCATGCAACTCGTCCGCGCCGGCCAGGCCGAGCTGGTTCTGGACTATATCGATGCTGTCGATGCCGGCGTCCACGCGTGAGTGAGTTCCGCTACCGCGGCCTCCTGTATCGCGCACTCAACCCGGTCTTCGCTCGCGAGCCGCTCTCCGGCCGCGGCGCGGCGCTGTATGGCGGGCGGTTCAACCGGAAGGGAACGGAAACCCTCTACACCGCCCTCGCCCCCGAGACGGCAATTCGCGAGGCCAATCAGGTCGGCCATCTCCAGCCGACGTTGCTGCTGGCTTACGAAGCCGACATCCATCCGATTTTCGATACGCGCGATCCGGACGCCCTGGCTGACCGGTTGATGACGGAAGACGAAATCGGCGATCCGGGCTGGCGGCTGAAGATGAATGCAGGCGAAAGCGTACCGACCCAGGAGTTTGCAACGAAACTACGGGAAGAGGGTTATGCCGGCCTGCTCGTCCGGAGCTTCGCGTCCGGCACGACGCCCGCCGATCTCAATCTGGTGCTGTGGCGATGGAACGCGGGCGGGGAGGACCGCCTCTCGGTTATCGACGACGAGAAGCGACTTCTGCGTTGAACGGAAAAGGGCCCGGCGAACCGGGCCCTTTCCTTGTCTGTGCAGGTATCGGGCGCCTTATTTCGGCAGCGAGCCCTCGATGCCCTGGACGTAGAAGTTCATCCCGGCAAGCAGGCCGTCACCGGCCTTCTCACCGGCTTTCAGGAACGGCTTGCCGTCCTGCTTGTTCAGCGGTCCGGTAAAGGGATGGAACTTGCCGCCGGCGATATCGGCCCGGACTTTCTCAGCCTGTTTCCTGACGTCGGCCGGAATGCGGCTGTGCACGCTGGCGATCGTCAACATGCCGGCCCCGATGCCGCCCCAGGTGTCGGTCGACTTCCAGGTGCCGTCCATCGCCGCCTTGACCCGCGCGACATAGTAGGGACCCCAGTCGTTCACCGCGGCGGCCAGCTGGGCCTTGGGACCGAAGGCTTTCATGTTCGAAGCCTGGCCGATGGCGCTGATGCCGCGCTGCTCGGCCAGCTTCATGGCGGCCGGCGAATCGGTATGCTGGAAGATCACGTCGGCGCCCTGGTCCGCCAGCGCCTTGGCGGCGTCGGCTTCCTTGCCGGGATCGAACCAAGTGCTGACCCAGACGATCTTGAACTTGACCTTCGGGTTGACCGATTTCGCACCCAGATAGGCCGCGTTGATGCCCCGCACCACTTCCGGGATCGGGAAGGACGCGATGTAGCCGACGGTGTTCGATTTGGTCATCCTGCCGGCGATCACGCCGTTTACATACCGGCCTTCGTAATAGCGGATGTTGTACGTCGCGACATTCTTCGCCCGCTTGAAACCGGAACAATGTTCGAATTTGACCTTCGGGAACTGTTTGGCGACCTTGATCGTCGGGTTCATGAAGCCGAAGGACGTCGTAAAGATGATGTCGTGACCCTGCTGGGCGAGCTGCCGGGTTACCCGCTCGGCATCCGGGCCCTCGGGAACGTTCTCGACATGGGTGGTTTCGACTTTGTCGCCGAAGGCCTTCTTGACCGCCAGCAGGCCCTGATGGTGCTGATAGGACCAGCCGTGGTCGCCGATCGGGCCGACATAAACGAAGCCGACCTTCATTTTCTTGGCCTGGACGGCGGCCGGTGCTGCAACGAACGCAGCGGCAGCCAAAGCGGCCACGGTGAGCCTGGTGAACGATTGATACCTCATCGGGTGCCTCCCCTTAATCTGGTTGAAAAGTTTGAGGTTGCGGACCGGCGGCTCAGGTCGCCGCGCGGAAGGGCTGGGTCAGACAGGCCGGTGCGTTCAGCTTCACCTTCAGCCGGTCGCTGGAAATGATCACCAGTACCGCGATAGTCGCCAGATAGGGGAGCATCGAGAGATACTGAGCTTCCACCTTAACACCGAAACCCTGGCTGTGCAGTTGCAGAATCGTGATTCCGCCGAAGAGATAGGCGCCGAGCAGCGCCCGGCCCGGCCGCCACGCGGCAAAGACGACCAGCGCAAGCGCGATCCAGCCGCGGCCCGCGGTCATGCCCTCCGCCCAGAACGGCGTCTGTACGACCGAGAGATAGGCCCCGCCCAGCCCGGCGCAGGCGCCGCCGAACATCAGGGCGAGATAGCGGTAGAGGACGACCGGATAACCGATGGCGTGGGCGGCGTCGTGATTCTCCCCGATCGCCCGGACGATCAGACCGCCGCGCGTCTTTCGGAAAAACCAGGAGACGCCGACGACAAGCAGGATCGAGAGGTAGACGAGATAATCCTGGCCGAACAGCAGCTTGCCGACCAGCGGCAGGTCGCTCAGCACCGGCAGGTCGAGCCGCGGGAAATTGCCGGCGGCCTTGCCTGAATAGTCCTGCCCCCACAGGGCGGCGAGGCCGAGGCCGAACATGGTGAGCGCCAGCCCGGTTGCGACCTGGTTGGCGAACAGGGTCTGGGTGAGGAAACCGAACAGCAGCGCCATCAGCGCGCCGGCCGCGATGGCTGAAATTACGCCTGCCAGATAGTTGCCGGACTCGATGGTGACCGAGAAACCGGCAATCGCGCCGACGATCATCATGCCCTCGACGCCGAGGTTCAACACGCCGGATTTCTCGACGACCAGCTCGCCGATGGCGGCGAACACCAGCGGCGTCGCCGCGATGACGATTCCGAGCAGGATGTTGACGACCAGTTCCATGCCGCCTTCACCCGTGAACCGTGCGCGGAATCCAGCGCACCCGCGAGCCGACCAGCACGTCCATCGCCAGCAGGAAGAACAGCAGCATGCCCTGGAATACCCGGGTCGTCGCGCTCGGCAGGCTCATGGCGATCTGCGCCGCCTCGCCGCCGATATAGGTCAGCGCCATTAGCAGCCCGCCGAGCAGGATGCCGAAGGGATGCAAGCGGCCGAGAAACGCCACGATGATTGCTGTGAAGCCATAGCCGATCGGCAGTGCCGGGACGAGCTGGCCGACCGGGCCGGCCGCCTCGGTCGTGCCGGCCAGTCCGGCGAGCGCGCCCGAGGTCAGCAGGCACATCCAGACGATGCGCTTTTCCGAATAGCCGGCGAACCGCGCCGCCAGCGGCGCTTGGCCCTGCACTTTGATCTGGAAGCCCAAAAGATGGCGTTCCATGAACAGCCAGGCGACGGCGATGGCCAGCAATGCCAGAATGAAGCCCACATGCGCGCGCGTGCCCTCGATCAGGATCGGCAGGATCATCGATTCGCTGAACAGGCGGCTCTCCGGGAAGTTCAGCCCTTCCGGATCGCGCAACGGTCCATGCACCAGCGCGCTTAACAACAGGATCGCGACATAAACCAGCATCAGGCTGGTCAGGATTTCGTTGGCGTTGAACCGGGTGCGCAGGAAGGCCGGGATTGCCGCCCAGGCCATGCCGCCCAGCATGCCGGCGATGCACATGAGCGGCATGATCCAGAGGCCGGCCGTTTCGTGCAGCGCCAGCGCCACGCTGCCGCCGGCCAGCGCGCCGGCGACGAATTGGCCCTCGGCGCCGATATTCCACACGCCGGCCCGGAAGCCCATCGCCAGCCCGGCGCCGATCAGGATCAGCGGCGTCGCCTTCACCGTGAGTTCAGCGAGCGCGTAGGTCTGGGTCAGCGGCTCGAAGAAGATCAGCCAGATTGCCCTGAACGGGTCCTTGCCGAGGATGGCGAACAGGACGAGGCCGGCGAGGATGGTGAGAACGACGGCAAAGACCGGCGTGAGCACCTGCATTGCCCTCGATGGCTCGCGCCGCGGCTCCAGCCTAAGCATGGGCAGGCTCCGCCGCTCCCAGCGTGTCCGGCCGGCCGCGCACCTGCCCGCCCATGCGCAGGCCGATCTGCTCGATCGTCAGTTCCTCTACCGGGTCGGCCGTAGAGAGCCGGCCGTTGGCGATTACGGCTATCCGGTCGCTGATCGCGAATAGCTCATCGAGATCCTGAGAAATGACCAGGACGGCCGTACCGTCCTTCGCAAGCTGGATCAGCGCCTCCTGAATGAAGGCGGCGGCGCCGGCGTCGACCCCCCAGGTCGGCTGCGAGGCGACCAGCACGCTGGGCTCCTGCATGATCTCGCGGCCGACGACGAATTTCTGCAGGTTGCCGCCGGACAGGCTGCGCGCGGCATGGTCGACCCCCGCCGTCTTGACGCCGAACCGGGCGACGACATCGCCGGCATAGCGGGCCGCGCGCGGCAGATTGAGAAAGCTGTTGCGCGACAGGTTCTTGCGCATCCGGGCCGACAGGATGACGTTCTCGGTCAGCGACATGTCGGGCACGGCGGCGTGGCCCAGCCGTTCCTCGGGCACGAAACAGATGCCGGCCTTGCGGCGGCCGTGCGGCGGCAGGTGGCCCACCGGCCGCCCGTCCAACTGGATCGCCTCCCGCCGCTCGGCCCGGATCTCGCCGATCAACGCCGACATGAGCAGGGTCTGGCCGTTGCCCGCCACCCCGGCGATCCCGACGATCTCGCCGGACCGGACCTCCAGCCCGATATCGTCCAGGTCGGTGCCGAACTGCGTGTCCGACGCCATGGAAAGCCCGTCGAGGCGCAAACGGACCTCGCCGGGCGTGCGCCGGTCCGTTGCCGGCGGGGAGAGCGATTCCCCCAGCATCATTTCCGCGAGGCTTCGCGCGGTTTCCTCGCCCGGTGTGCAGGTCGCGACGACCCTGCCGCCCCGGAGGATGGTGGCGTGCTCGCACAGGACGCGGATTTCCTCCAGCTTGTGCGAAATATAGAGGATCGAGCAGCCCTCGCCGGCGAGCCGGCGCAGGGTCTCGAACAGGACCTCGACCTCCTGCGGCGTCAGGACCGAGGTCGGCTCGTCCATGATGATGAGTTGCGGATCCTGCAGCAGGCAGCGCACGATCTCGACGCGCTGGCGCTGGCCGACCGAAAGGTCGCCGACCATGAGGTCCGGGTCGAGCCGCAGGCCGTAGCGGGTCGAGACCTCGACGATCCGGCCGCGCAGATCGCCCTTCGCCAGCTCCGGCGCCATGCCGAGCGCGATGTTTTCCGCTACCGTCAACGCCTCGAACAGCGAGAAATGCTGGAAGATCATGCCGATGCCCTCGGCGCGCGCCTCCGACGGCCGGTGCGGCGCGAAGGGCTTGCCGCGCAGGGTCATGGCGCCGGCATCGGGCCGCAGCACGCCGTAGATGATCTTCACCAGGGTGGACTTGCCGGCGCCGTTCTCGCCGAGCAGGGCGTGGATTTCGCCTTCGCCGACCCTGAACGATATGTCGTCGTTCGCCAGCACGCCCGGAAACGCCCTGGTGATGCCGTCGAGTTCGAGCAGGGGTTCAGGCATGCCGCTCATCCGCCCCGCTTACGGCGTCGGATGCGGCGAGTCGATGCAGAAGCTGCGCGGCGACCGTGACGGCAATCGTCGCAGGTTCCTTGCCGGGAATGCCCGGAACGCCGATCGGGCAGGTCAGCCGCGCCAGCGCGGCCTCGCCGAGACCGCCGTCGCGGAACCGCTTGAAGAAGCGCGCCCGCTTGGTCCCGGAGCCGATCAGCCCGGCGAATCCGAAGCGGTTATCGGCGAGCAGGGCGTAGCAGATGTCGTAATCCATCGCGTGGGAATAGGTCAGCACCAGATGGAACGCGCCGTCCGGCGCCGCGGCGGCGATACCGACCGGATCGCGCGTCGCGAGTTGCCGTACGCCGCCGGGAACGTCCGGCGGAAAGCGCGCTTCGTCGGTGTCGATCCAGGTCACGGCAAAGGGCAGCCCGTCCAGCGCCCGCACGATGGCGCGGCCGACATGGCCGGCGCCGTACAGGTAAAGCGGCGTGCCCGGCGGCTCGACGGGACGGATCAGCCAGCGTTCCTCCCCGGAGGTTCGGGCCGGGGTCAGCACGGTCGCGCGCGGCGCCTGTCCGGACAGGATTTCCACAGCGGGTTTCGCCGCCGCGAAGGGCAGCGCCTTCGCCGCCTGCCGGCCGGTCACGATCTCCACCGGCGCCCCGCTCGACACGGGATGCAGGAACAGGCCGCCGTCCGGTGCGGCGGGCTGCAAGCCTTCAAGTTCCTCCGGGCCGATCCGCTCGTAGAGCAGCCGCACGAAACCGCCGCAGCACTGCTCCAGGTCCGGGCCCAGGGGATAGTCGCGCAGGTCGCGCCGCCACGGGCCGGCCGGCGCGGCCAGCATGGCGCGCGCGGTCCGGGCCGCTTCCCATTCCAACCGGCCGCCGCCGACGGTGCCGGTCTGGCCCGTCCGGTCCACCAGCATCCAGGCGCCGGGCTCCCGGGGCGCGGAACCGTCGGCGGCGGCGACGATCACGGAGACCAGTTCGCCGGCGGCGCCTGCCCGTTCGCGCACGGCATCGAGCCAGTCGCCTGTCATGCCGCCGCCCCGGCGCCTGCGCGCATCCGCTCCACGGCGAACAGCACCCGCTCCGGCGTCGCCGGCGCATCGAGGAAGGGATAGGCGCGGTAGCCGCCGACGCTCGCCACGGCGTCGGACAGCGCCATCAAGGCGGAAATGCCCAGCATCAGCGGCGGTTCGCCGACCGCCTTGGAGCGGTAGATCGTGTCCTCGACATTCTCGCCGCGGTCGAACAGGCGGATATTCATGACCGGCGCGCGGTCGGAACAGGCCGGGATCTTGTAGGTCGAGGGCGCATGGGTCGTCAGCCGGCCCCTGTCGTCCCACACCAGTTCCTCGGTGGTGAGCCAGCCGGCGCCCTGCACGAAACCGCCTTCGATCTGGCCGAGGTCGACGGCCGGATTCAGGGACTTGCCGACATCGTGCAGGATATCGACGCGCAGCAGCCGGTTCTCGCCGGTCAGCGTATCGATCGCGGCCTCGGTAACGGCGGCGCCGTAGGCGCAATAGAAAAACGGCCGGCCCTGCGCCGTCGCCTTGTCCCAGCGGATTTTCGGCGTCGCGTAGAAGCCGGTCGCCGACAGCGACACCCGGGCGGCGTAGGCCCTGCCGATCGCCTCGTCGAACGGCAGAGATTCCGCGCCGATGTGGATGCGGCCGGCCTCGAAACGCACGTCGGCCGGTTTCGCCTGATACTGCTCCGCAAGGAAATCCGCGAGCCGGCGTTTGATCTTGCCGACCGCCTCCTTCGCGGCCATGCCGTTGAGGTCGGAGCCGGAAGAGGCCGCGGTCGCCGAGGTATTCGGCACCTTGCCGGTGGTCGTCGCGGTGATCTTGACCCGGTCGAGATCGACCTGGAATTCCGAGGCCACGACCTGCGCGACCTTGACGAACAGGCCCTGGCCCATCTCCGTGCCGCCGTGGTTCAGGTGGATCGAGCCGTCATTGTAGACATGGACCAGCGCGCCGGCCTGGTTGAGCGTCGTGTTGGTGAAGGAAATGCCGAACTTGACCGGCGTCATCGCGATGCCGCGTTTCAGGACCGGGCTCCCGGCATTCCACTCCCGAATCTCCGCCCGCCGCGCCGCATAGTCCGATGTCCGGGCCAGTTCGGACCAGATATCCGAAATGATGCAGTCCTCGACCACCATGCCGTAGGGCGCGGTCTTTCCCTCGTCGCCGGCCCGGTCCTTGTGGGGATAGAAATTGACGGCCCGGACTTCGGCAGGGTCCATGTCCACGGTCGCGGCGATCTGGTCGACGACCCGTTCCATGCCGATCATGCCCTGCGGCCCGCCGAAGCCGCGGAAGGCCGTGTTGGACTGGGTGTGCGTCTTGCAGCGCCAGGACGTGATCCGCGCGTTCGGCAGGCTGTAGCAATTGTCGGCGTGGAACATCGCCCGGTCGGCGATCGGCCCGGACAGGTCCCACGACATGCCGCAGCGCAGCGCCTGGTCGAACTCGATGCCCAGGATGCGCCCGGCATCGTCGAAACCGGCGCGATAATCGATCCGGAAATCGTGCCGCTTCCCGGTGAGGATCATATCGTCGTCGCGGTCGTAGACGCATTTCGCCGGCCGGCCGGTCAGCCGCGCGGCGAGCGCCGCCGCTGCGGCAGGCAGGTTTCCCTGGCTTTCCTTGCCGCCGAAGCCGCCGCCCATCCGGCGCACCTCGACCGTCACCGAGTGGTTCGGCACGCCCAGCACCTTCGCGACCGTGTGCTGGATCTCGCTCGGATGCTGGCTCGAACAATGGACGGTCATGTCCTCGTCTTCGCCGGGCACGGCGAGCGCCGCCTGGCCTTCCAGATAGAAATGCTCCTGCCCGCCGATTTCGATCCGGCCTTCGATAACGTGCGGCGCGTTCGCGATCGCCGCCGCCGCGTCGCCCTTGGCCATCGTGTAGGGCGGTTCGAGCAGGCTCTCCGCCGCCATCGCATCTTCGATGGTGAGCAGTGCCGGCAGGTCTTCGTAGGCGATTTCGGCCTTCGCGGCAGCGGCCCGCGCCTGCTCGACGGTCTCCGCGGCGACGCCGAACAGGGACTGGCCGAAATATTCGACAACGGCGGCCGGGAAAAGCGGATCGTCCCCGGCCATCGGGCTGACATCGTTCGTGCCGGGAATGTCGCCGGCGGCCATTACCGCCGCTACGCCGTCGCTCCGCCGGACCGCGCTCAGATCCATGGAGACGATCCGGGCATGAGCCCGTTCGCTGCGCGCGAGGTAGACCTGGAGCGTGCCCGGCGGCTCAGGGATGTCGTCGGTATAAATCGCCGTACCCGAGACATGCTTGACCGCGCTGTCGTGGACGCGCGCCGTGCGCACGCCGCCTTCGATGGCCTGCGCGGCCCCGGCCGCATCCCCGACCGCTTCCCCGACTGCTTCTTGGGCGGGGAGTTCGGTCATGCGAAGGCCGCCTCCCGGCCGGCCAGCCGGGTCTCCCGCAGGGGCCGCCGGCTCTCGTGGAAAGCGCGCCGCAGCAGGTTCTGCGCCGCGAGCAGGCGGTAGCCGGCCGAGGCGCGCATGTCGTCGATCGGCGTGAAATCCTCTGCGAAAGCGGGCAGGGCGGCGGCCACCGTCGCTTCGGTCCAGGGCCTGCCGAGCAGCGCCGCCTCGACCGCCGCGGCCCGCTTCGGCGTCGCCGCCATGCCGCCGAAGGCGATGCGCGCCCGGGCGACCGCACCGTCCTCGATGCGCAGGTTGAAACAACCGCAGAGCGCCGAGATATCCTGGTCGAAGCGCTTCGAAACCTTGTAGCACTTCAGCTCTTCCGCGCCGGTATCGAGCGGGATCTCGACGGCTTCGACAAACTCGCCGGGCTGGCGATCCTGCTTGCCGTAGGCGAGGAAAAAGGCCTCCAGCGGCAGGCGCCGGCGCGCCGCGCCCTTGCGCAGGACCAGCGTGGCGCCGAGGGCGATCAGGGCCGGCGGGCTGTCGCCGATCGGCGAGCCGTTGGCGATGTTGCCGCCGATAGTCCCGGCGTTGCGCACCTGGCGTCCGCCGAAGCGGCGCAGCAGTTCGCCGAAATCCGGCCAGCGTCCGGCGATGGCGTCGAACGCGCCGCTACAGGTGACGCCGGCGCCGATCCGCAGGCTGCCGCCCGACACGCCCAGGTCGTTCAGTTCGCGCACCCGGCCGATGTCGATGACCGTATCGAGCCGCCGGTGCTGCTTGGTCACCCACAGGCCGACATCGGTCGCGCCGGCCACGAGGACGGCGTCGGGATGCGCCTCGTACAGCGCCGCCAGTTCGTCCGCCGCCGTCGGCCCGTACCAGCGCTGGCCGCCATACTCGTAGGTCAGCGGGCCGGCGCCCGCGGCATGCTCCAACCGCCGGGCGGCCTCCTTCGCGCCGGCGCGTTCCTCATCGGGCGGAGCCGCCCCGTTCAGGGCAAGGGTTGCGTCGATAATCGGCCCGTAGCCGGTGCAGCGGCACAGGTTGCCGGCCATCAGGTCGTCCACGCTGCGCTTGTCCAGCGGTTCGCCTTCCAGCCACGCCGCATAGGCCGACATGACGAAACCGGGGGTGCAGAAGCCGCACTGGGAGGCGTGATGCTCGACGAAGGCGCGCTGGACCGGGTGCAGCGCCTCGCCCGGCGCACCGCCGCCGAGCCCCTCGACGGTCGTGACCGCCCGGCCGTGCACCATCGGCAGGAACAGGATGCAGGCGTTCGCCGCGCGGTGGCGCAGCGTGCCGTCCCCCGCGGAATCGGCCGCCGGATCGCCCAGCACTACGGTGCAGGCGCCGCAATCGCCCTCGGCGCAGCCTTCCTTGGTGCCGGTCAGCCGCTTGCGGCGGCGCAGATACTGCAGCAGCGTCATGGTCGGCGGGACGCCTGAAACCGTCTCCACTGCGCCGTTCAGCAGGAAGGCGATCTCGCGCGTCATGGCCGTCAACTGCCGCGGTAGGTGGAATAGCCGTAGGGCGAGATCAGCAGCGGCACATGGTAATGCTCGTCCGGCGCGGCGATGCCGAAGCGGATCGTCACCTCGTCCAGGAAGGGCGGATCGGGCAGGTCGACGCCGCGCGCCCGGAAATAGGCGCCGGCGGCGAAGGTCAGCGCGTAGGCGCCGGCCGCGAAGGCGTCGCCCTCCAACAAGGGCGCATCGCAACGGCCGTCGCTGTTGGTGACGGTTTCGGCAAGCCGCACCGGTCCCCCGGCCTCCAGCCGGTCGAGCGCAATCGCGATGCCGGCGGCCGGGCGGCCGGCGGCGGTGTCCAGGACATGGGTGGTCAAACGGCCCATCGGGAGCGGACTCCGTGTCGGCAAGCCCGTTACTAGAGCCGATTTGCCCTTGCAAGACAATCGGCTAGTGTGGGCCGAACGCCACAGGAAACCCGGTTCCGCCCATGCTTTCGCCCCGCCCCTCGACCCTCGGCCGCGCCGCCTTCGTCGCAGCCTATGGCGGTATCTACGAGCATTCGCCCTGGGTGGCGGAGGCGGTGTACGACGCCGGCATCGGGGCCGGCGACGACGCGGCGCCGGCGCTGGCCGGCCGGATGGCGCAGGTCGTCGATGCCGCGGACGGCAACGCGAAGCTGGCGCTGCTGCGTGCCCATCCGGAGCTGGCCGGCCGGCTCGCCGTCGCCGGCAACCTGACGGCGGACTCGACCGCCGAGCAGGCCTCGGCCGGACTCGACCGCTGCACGCCGGAAGAGTTCGCCGAGTTCCACGCCCTCAACGCGCGCTACACCGCCCGCTTCGGCTTCCCCTTCATCGTCGCCGTGCGCGGGCTGACCCGGCAGGACATTCTCGAGGCTTTCCGGAGCCGCGCCGGCAACGGCCGGGAGACCGAATTCGCCACTGCCCTCCGCCAGGTCCACCGCATCGCCCGCCTGCGCCTGGAGGCGATGCAGGGCGGTTAGGGCGGCCGGTGAAGGTGGCGGTCGCGGCGAAGGCGGCACGGGCGGCCCGGAAAGGGGCCAACGGTCGGCCGCGCCTGCTTCACCGGCGCCCAGGATCGAGGCATCGCCGGCCGGCGATTCCGGGTCGAAGCGCTCGCCGTAATTTTCGAAATCGTGGAAGGCGCGGAGCCGTTCGCTGCCCTGCTTTGCCCAAGGGCCGTCGATAAAATCGTAAGCGCAGCAGCGTACAAGGCAATATTTTGAAGCAAAAAAATTGCCATTAACGAAAAATGGCATTGACTTGAATATTTTTCCTTACTATATCGCACCAGCAGACAACGGAGATTGACATGCAGATCGATCCGATCCGGCTGAAGAACCTTCGAGAGAGTAAGGGATGGAGCCGGGCGCAGTTGGCAGAAAGGTCGAGGATTTCGCCACGGCAGATCGCGCGGTTGGAGGGAACCGCCGCAGCTACCGGCAAGGTGCGCGAGCGGACGGCAGCCGAACTCGCCAAGGCGCTCGGCGTCGAACCCGGCGTTCTGACCGGCGAAAAGCCCATGCCGGCGTCGAACCTGTCCTTGGAGGACGAACGCGGCGTCTCGCGGCAGGTGAGCGCCCGGCTCCTGCCCGAAGCGGGCTTGGCCTGTGCGCTGATCAAACGGCGATACGGCGTCGGTCTCACCACTCTGGTCAATGCGGCGCCGCTCATGTTCGTGCTGCTCGCCGAGGGAAGCTTCGTCTGGCGACGGGAAAGGGCGAGTCTGGCGACCGAAGAAGCGGTCCGTCTCAAGGATTCAGGACTGGGACATCGCGGATTCTTACTCGCGGTCGCCCATGCCTCCGACGCCGTTAGAGAAGAAGAGGAGTCGATCCGGCAACGGGATCTGTTCGGGGAAAAGCTGTTCGACGACGACAACATCCACGACGGGTTCGACGAAGGCTACTTTCGGGACACCGGCAATCCGTTCGCCGACTATCTGCGGGACTTGGCAAGGAAGGTCGATAACTCCGATATCGTCGATGTTTGGGAAGAACGGGTATTCGAGCACGGCCCCCTGAAATCCTTCCCGAAATTCAGCATCTGCAACGGCGACCTCGACCGGTTCACCGGCGGAAACGAAAAGATCAATTTTGCTCTTCGGATGGGGTGGTTGCGTATCGCTCATATCCCGGAAGAGCTTGAGGCCGATGAAGCTGCTCAAGAGCGACGCGAATGGGTGGAAGACCAGTATGAGAACCAGCTACCGGCAGAAGCGAAAGAAAGCATCGGCAAGCTGCTTGCTCTCAAACTCGATCTCGCAGAATCCGAAGGAGAGGAGACAGTCCAATGAGCGCCATCGTTCTTTCTCGCCATGCCGAGGCACGCATGAGCCAGCGCGGCCGGCGGCCTGCCGACCTGGAGTTGATTTGGAGCTACGGAACTGAAATCGGCAGCGATATCCTATATCTCAGCCGTAGGGACGTTCGGCGCGTGGTTCGCCCGATGAACCGGGAAATCCGCCGTCTGAACCGGTTGCAGCGCACATCCGCCAACACGGCCCGCCAGCGGGAAATCCGGCGACTCAAGCGCAAAATCCAAGCGCTAGAACGGTTGAGCGGCTGGAAACTCGTCGTCGCCAACGATACCGCCGTCACCTGCTACCGCTCCAACCGGCGCGACCGGAAACGCATCCTGCGCCGCGGGCGGGAAAAGATATGACTTCGAACCGGACCTCCCCCGGTTTCATCGCCGGAGCAGGGCTGATCGTGCTCGCGTCGATCCTCTACCTCGACTGGAGAGAGGGAAGGCTGTAGCAGCGCTATCCGCCGGACCGCGCCCAGGAAACAGCGTCCTCTACATCGGCCTCGGACAGCCGGAGTTCCGCAAATTTCGCGCGCGCGGCGTCGGCGCGGCTTACCGGAGCCGACGAACGGACGACCGGGCCGGCCGTTGCGGGCGCGCCGGGATTTCCGGCGGTGTCGGGGACGGTCCCGGGCAGGCCCGGCTTTATCTTCGGTGGCGGTTCGGGGCGCATGGCCGGTTCCGGAAAATGGACGTACAGGGAACCGATATAGCCCCTACAGAAGTCCGGCAAGGGCGTGCGCGATGGCATATCGACCGCCGCCCCCTGCCCCCCTACGCCGCCTCCCGCGTCCCCCGCTCTACGATCTCCACGATCTCGCCCATGATCGCCGTAAGGTCGAAGTCCTTCGGGGTGTAGACGGCGGCGACGCCGGCGGCTTTCAGGGCCGCGGCGTCGGCCGGCGGGACGATGCCGCCGACGACGACCGGCACGTCGCCCATCCCCTGCTCCGCCAGCCGTTCGACCGTGTCGCCGACCAGCGCGGCGTGGCCGCCCGACAGGATCGACAGGCCGACGATATGCACATCCTCCTGCAACGCGGCGCCGGCGATCTGCGCCGGGGTCAGGCGGATGCCCTCGTAGACCACCTCGATGCCGCAGTCCCGCGCCCGCACGGCGATCTGCTCGGCGCCGTTGGAATGGCCGTCCAGCCCCGGCTTGCCGACCAGCATCTTGAGCCGCCGGCCGAGCCGCCCGGACAGGGCCTCGACCCGGCCGCGCACCGCTTCGAGCGCGGCCATGCCGTCTTCGGTCGACGCCCGGACCGCCGGGGCCGCGCCGACGCCGGTGGGCGCGCGATAGAGGCCGAAGACGCCGCGCAGCGCCTCGCCCCATTCGCCGGTGGTGACGCCGGCATGGGCGCAGGCGATCGACGGCTCCATGACGTTGCCGCCCTCGCGGACGGTGCGCTCCAGACCGGCCAGCGCCGCCTTCGCCTCGGCTTCGTCCCGCGCCGCGCGCCACGCCGCCAGGTTTTCGATCTGCGCCGCCTCGGCCGCCGGATCGACGGCGAGGAAGCCGCCGTCGCCCCCGTTTCCGCTTCCGGCTTCGCCGCCGTCCGCGTTCTCCGTGAGCGGCGACGGCGCGCTCTCGGTCCAGCGGTTGACGCCGACCACGACCTGTTCGCCGGCCTCGATCGCCGCGACCCGGGCCGCGTTGGACGCCACGAGCCGCTGCTTCATGTAGCCGGATTCGACTGCGGCGACGGCGCCGCCCATCGCCTCGATCCGCTCGAGTTCCGCCGCCGCCGCGCGCTTCAGTTCGGCAACCTTGTTCGCGATCTCGGTCGAACCCTCGAAAATGTCGCCGTATTCCAGCAGGTCGGTCTCGTAAGCCAGGATCTGCTGCAGGCGCAGCGACCATTGCTGGTCCCACGGCCGCGGCAGGCCGAGGGCCTCGTTCCAGGCCGGCAGTTGCACCGCCCGCGCCCGCGCGCCCTTCGACAGGGTGACGGCCAGCGCCTCGAGCAGGATGCGGTAGACGTTGTTCTCCGGCTGCTGCTCGGTCAGGCCGAGGGAATTGACCTGCACGCCATAGCGGAAGCGGCGCAGCTTCGGATCGTCGACGCCGTAGCGCGTCTCGCAGAGCTCGTCCCACAACTCGGTGAAGGCGCGCATCTTGCAGATTTCGGTGACGAAGCGCAGGCCGGCGTTGACGAAGAAGCTGATCCGGCCGACCGCGGCGGGAAAATCGGCCGCCGGCACGATGCCGCGCACCCGGTCCAGCACCGCGACCGCCGTGGCGAGCGCGTAGGCCAGCTCCTGCACCGGCGTCGCCCCGGCCTCCTGCAGATGGTAGCTGCACACGTTGACCGGGTTCCATTTCGGCATTTCGCGGCAGGTGAAGGCGATCGTGTCGGCGGTCAGCCGCATCGACGGCTCGGGCGGGAAAATGTAGGTGCCGCGGGAGAGATATTCCTTGACGATGTCGTTCTGGGTCGTGCCGGTCAGTTCGGCGCGCGCCGCCCCCTGCCGCTCGGCCGCCGCGATATAGAGGGCGAGCAGCCAGGGCGCCGTGGCGTTGATCGTCATGGAGGTGTTCATCCGGGCGAGCGGGATGTCGCGGAACAGGGTCTCCATGTCGCCGAGATGGGACACCGGCACGCCGACCTTGCCGACCTCGCCGCGCGCCAGCGCATCGTCGGCGTCGTAGCCGGTCTGGGTCGGCAGGTCGAAGGCGACCGACAGGCCGGTCTGCCCCTTGGCCAGGTTGGTGCGGTACAGGTCGTTCGACGCCGCGGCCGAGGAATGGCCCGAATAGGTCCGCATGATCCAGGGGCGGTCCTTTCGGGGGCGGTCCCTTTGGGAGCGGTCCTTTTGGGGGCGGTCCGTCTGCGGCCGGTCGGCTCTGGCTGTGTCGTTCATGGATTCCACTCGGCGGATGGCGGCTTTCGCCGCACTGCATCAAGAATGCGCCGGCGCGGCCGTCGGATGCAAGCGGCGAAACGCCGTTTCCGCACTTATATTACACTGGACACCCGGTCACGAAACATTGACCAATTTTTCTGCCCCTTTGCGCAACATTCTGTCTTTTTGCATTGCAACATGAAACCGGATACCCTATCACGTCCGTCCCGGCGCGCCGCCGCGCACAGTCCCGAGGAGCAGGAAAGATGAGCGGAGCCTCCCCCGTGATCGAACTGGCCGAGCATCAGGAACCGGCCGACCCGCTGCTGCGCGGCGAGAAGAAGGATCTCTACGAGGTCGGCGAGATCCCGCCGCTCGGCCATGTGCCGAAGCAGATGTACGCCTGGGCGATCCGGCGCGAACGGCACGGCGAGCCGGAGACGGCGATGCAGGTCGAGGTCGTCGACATGCCGGAGCTGGACAGCCGCGACGTGCTGGTTTTCGTGATGGCCGCCGGCGTCAACTATAACGGCATCTGGGCCTCGCTCGGCACGCCGGTCTCGCCCTTCGACATCCACAAGGCGCCGTTCCACATCGCCGGCTCCGACGCCAGCGGCATCGTCTGGGCGGTCGGCGAAAAGGTGCGCAACTGGAAGGTCGGCGACGAGGTCGTCATCCACTGCAACCAGGACGACGGCGACGACGAGGAATGCAACGGCGGCGACCCGATGTTCTCGACCACCCAGCGCATCTGGGGCTACGAGACGCCGGACGGCTCCTTCGCCCAGTTCACAAGGGTGCAGGCCCAGCAGCTCATGCACCGGCCGAAGCACCTGACCTGGGAGGAGAGCGCCTGCTACACGCTCACCCTGGCGACGACCTGGCGGATGCTGTTCGGCCACCGGCCGCACATCCTGCGGCCCGGCCACAACGTGCTGGTCTGGGGCGCCTCCGGCGGCCTCGGCTCGATGGCCGTGCAGCTCTGCGCGGCGACCGGCGCGAACGCGATCGGCGTGATCTCCGACGAGGACAAGCGCGAGTTCGTCATGTCGCTGGGCGCCAAGGGCGTCATCAACCGGCGGGAGTTCGACTGCTGGGGCCAGCTTCCCGAGGTCGGCGCCGACGAATATCGCGCCTGGTTCGGCGAGGTCCGCAAGTTCGGCAAGGCGATCTGGGACATCACCGGCAAGGGCAACAATGTCGATTTCGTGTTCGAGCATCCGGGCGAGGCGACCTTCCCGGTCTCGACCTTCGTGGTCAAGCGCGGCGGCATGGTCGTCTTCTGCGCCGGCACCACGGGCTACAACATCACCTTCGACGCGCGCTATGTCTGGATGCACCAGAAGCGCATCCAGGGCAGCCATTTCGCCCATCTCATGCAGGCGTCCCAGGCCAACCGGCTGGTGATCGAGCGGCGCATCGACCCGTGCATGTCCGAGGTCTTCGCCTGGGAGGACATCCCCGAAGCCCACATGAAAATGCGCCGCAACGAGCACAAGCCCGGCAACATGGCCGTGCTGGTGAGCAGCAAACGCCCCGGCCTGCGCACGATAGAGGACGCGATCGAGGAGTAGAGGCCGGCCTACCCCCGCCGCCAGGCGCGCGGGGTCCGCCAGGTTGCGACGGCGACGCCGGCGAGGACCGTCAGCGTCGCGCCGATCTTGGTCCAGGTCACCGGCTCGGCGAGGAAGATCGCGCCCCAGGCGACGCCGACCAGCGGCGAGATGTAGTTGTTCATGGCGACGAAGTTCGGCCCGGTCCGCTGGATCAGCACGAACATCATCAGGATGTTCACGCTCGTGCTGAGCACCGACAGGGCAAGCAGCGCGAGGGCCGGAACCAGCGTGGGCTTCGACGCCAGCGGGTCGCCGAATCCGAAGGAAATCGGCAGGAGCAGGACCGCCCCCATGGCCAGCGACCAGCCTGCGCTGACCGCCGGGTCGACGCCTGCCATCGTCCGGCGCGTGATCGTGAGCGCGACGGCGAAGCAGGCCGAGCCGCCGATCACCAGGAGCTGACCGGACAGCGCACTGCCGATCCCCCTCGCCGCCGCCGGACCGAGCAGGATGAGCACGCCGGCGAAACCCAGCGCCACGCCGGTCAGCTTGCGCCAGGTGAATTTGTCGTCGGAGAAGAAATGCGCCACACCGAGGGTGAACAGCGGCACGGTCGTGATCAGGATCGCGCTGAGACTGGTGTCGATATACTGCTGGCCGGTATTGATCATCACGAACGGCATGGCGTTGCCGATCAGCCCCAGCACCAGCAGCATCAGCCACAGGCGGCGTTCGGCCGGCGGCCGTTTGCCCATGAGCCAGCCGATGGCGATCAGGATACCGCCGCCCAGCACCGTGCGGCAGAGGGCGAGGGTTGCCGGATCGAACCCCGCCAGCGCCAGCTTGATGAACAGGAACGACGAGCCCCAGACCATGGCCAGCGCCACCAGCATGAGATAGTTGACGAACATGGGCTTGGGGCTACGGTCGGTTCACGGATCGTCGTCCTGCGCGGGAAAGGCGGCGGCCGGCACCTTAATTGCAATTCCCTCCCCGCGGGCGGAAAGTTGCGCAGGCCCGGCATGCGCCGCCCGTACGAACCGAGGACCGGACGGACCGAACGGCGGCGCAGGCTGCGCTGGAGCGCGTTCATTCTCGATGGAAGCGCCGATGCAGCTATGGCGCCCCTTCGATACGCCCCGCCCTGGCGGGCGGGGCTACTCAGGATGAGGATGAGGGGAATGTTGAGGCCTTTGAACCCCCACCAACCCCCTCATCCCGAGTAGGCGCGTCAGCGCCGTATCGAGAGCCTGCCTTGAGCGAAGCCGAAGGGGGGCCGTATCGAGAGCCTGCCCTGAGCGAAGCCGAAGGGGGGCCGTATCGAGAGCCTGCCCTGAGCGAAGCCGAAGGGGACGCCGCACCGTAACGATTCCTTCCGAGACGGATACGCTCTATTATCGCAGCCGAGCGCCCGGACGGACCCGCCGATCCATGCCCGACATCGACACCAAGCCCCGGACCGACACGCGCCCGAAGACACGGAAGAAGACGCAGCGCCCGCGGCTGCACAAGGTCATCCTGCTCAACGACGACTACACGCCGCGCGAATTCGTCGTGCAGGTCCTCAAGGCCGTATTCCGGATGAGCGAGGACCAGGCCTACCGGGTGATGATGACCGCCCACCGGCGCGATGCCTGCGTCGTCGCCGTCTATACGAAGGATGTCGCGGAGAGCAAGGCAAGCGAGGGCACCGAACACGGCCGCAAAGCCGGCCACCCGCTGACCTTCACGACCGAGCCGGAGGAGTAGGGCCGGGCCGGTCTGTTTGTCTGTCCGCTCGCATTTCGGTGCCGGACTGCTCTTTCCCCTTATACCTCGCCCTTCTCGGAGGATTCTCCACGAAAGGGGGAGACCGCGCCGGGTATGTCGCTTGCCCGCCCGTCATTTCGACCGAAGCGTAACCCCTCCCCGTCATTTCGACCGGAGCGGCGTCAGCCGCGTAGTGGAGAAATCCGGCCGGCGACGGAGGCCGGCCAGATGCCGGAGCCTGTGGCGTCGCCGCTGTTTTCCGGGGGAACGCCGATCAGGTTTCTCCACTCCGCCCCGGCCGGGGGCCGGGGCTCCGGTCGAAATGACGGGATGGGTTCAAGGACCGGAATGGGCGCAAGTCCGGGGCCGCTTCCCCCGTTGAAGCAGGAGAAGGCCATTGCCCCAGCCTCTTGAGGAGCCCTGTCCCCTACCCTTTTGCCGCGATCGCGTCCGCCATCGCGACCAGGTGCTCGGCCTGGCGGATCGAGGCGTAGTCGATCAGCTTGCCGTCGAGCGCGGCGGCGCCGGCGCCGGCGGCCTCGCTCTCCCGCATCGCGGCGATGATCGCCCGCGCCTTCTCGACCTCTTCGGCCGGCGGTGTGAAAATATCGTTGGCCGGGGCGATCTGGCTCGGATGGATCGCCCATTTGCCGTCGCAGCCCAGCACCGCGGCGCGCCGGGCGTGGGCCTCGAACGCCCGGGTGTCGGAGAAATCGCCGAACGGCCCGTCGCACGGCCTGAGGCCGTTGGCCCGCGCGGCGACGACCATGCGCGCGATCGCATAGTGCCACATGTCGCCCCAGTGGAAATCGCGCGCGCCGCTCCCGTCCGGATCGGTCAGCACGCCGTAGTCCGGGTTGGCGCCGCCGATCTGGACGGTGCGCATCCGGGTCGAGGCGGCATAGTCCGCCGCGCCGAAATGCAGGCTCTCGTTGCGCGGGCTGGCGGCGGCGATTTCGGCGATATTCTGCATCCCGAGCGCCGTCTCGATAATCAGCTCGAAGCCGATCCGTTTCTTCCGCCCCGCCGCCATCTCGACCTGGCTGACCAACGCATCGACGGCGTAGACGTCCGCCGCCGTGCCGACCTTCGGGATCATGATGAGGTCGAGCCGTTCGGCGCAGGCCTCCAGCAGGTCGACGACGTCGCGGTACATCCAGGGCGTATCGAGCCCGTTGATCCGCACCGACAGCGCCTTCTCGCCCCAGTCGCAGTCGCCGATCGCCTCGATGACGTTGCTGCGGGCCTCGGCCTTGCGGTCCGGCGCCACAGCGTCTTCGAGATCGAGGAACACGATATCGGCGTCGCCGGCCGCCGCTTTCTCGAAAAAGCGCGGGCTGGAGCCCGGCACGGCGAGTTCGCTGCGGTTCAGGCGCGCGGGCGCGGGCGCAATCTGGGTATGGGACATGGCGGCATCCGGTCCGGAGGGGCGAAACGGCGCGCACCATAGGCGGCGGCGGACCGGCGTCGGAGCATGGAAAGTGTCGCGCCGGCTGCCCCACGGGCCGGTTTCGGGAAACCTGTTTCGGGCGGGCCTGTTTCGGGAGGACTTACTCCGCCGGGCGGCCGGCGAGGGGATGGTGGTCCTCGACCAGCCGGCGCAGCCGCTCGTCCAGGACGTGGGTGTAGATCTGGGTCGTCGAAATATCGGCGTGGCCCAGCATCTGCTGCACGCTGCGCAGGTCGGCGCCGCGGTTGAGCAGGTGGGTGGCGAAGGCGTGGCGCAGGACGTGGGGCGACACCCTCGCCCGGTCGATCCCCGCCCCGGCCGCCAGATCCTTGAGCATCTGGCCGAAACGGTGGCGGGTCAGATGGCCGGTCCCCGAGCGCGACGGAAACAGGAACGGCGAGTCCGCCAGGCGCGGGTTCTGCGCCCGCACCTCGATCCAGGCCTGCACCGCCTCGCGCGCCGCGTCGTTCAGCGGAACCACCCGCTCCCGGCCGCCCTTGCCCCGCACCTGGATCAGGTTCGGATCGCGCACCAGCGCCGCGAGCGGCAGGCCGACCAGTTCGCTGACCCGCAGCCCCGTCGCGTAGAGCAGCTGCACCAGGGCGTCGAGCCGCACGCCGCCCGGCCCGGCGCGCCCGGCGGCGGCCCGCAGCAGGCTATCGACCTCGTCTTCCGACAGCAGCCGGGGCAGGTCCCGGCCGCGCTTCGGCGCGTCGAGCGTCGCCGTCGGGTCGTCGCCGCGGCGGCCTTCGGCGAACAGGAAGCGGTAGAACTGGCGCATCGCGGACAGGCGGCGCGCCGCCGTGCGCGGCGCCATGCCGGCGCGGTCGAGCGCGGCCAGATAAGCGTGCAGGTCGGCCGGGCCGGCGCTGTCGAGGGCGGCGCCGTTGTCGCCCAGGAAGGCCGCGAGATGGGCGAGGTCCCGGCGATAGGCTTCGACGGTGTTGTCCGAGGCGCCGCGCTCGGCGCGCAGCATTTCCTCGAACGGCTCGACCGACGGCGGCAGGGCGGCGGCCACCGCGCTCAGAGCTGCCGGACCAGGGCGGCCTCGACCGCGAGCCGGCGGGCCTCGTCGTCCAGGCCGACGGCGCGCAGGCCGAACACGGCGTCGCGCAGCAGCCGGCGCGGCAGGCGGCGCAACGAGCGGCCGTTCACCAGCGTCAGGACGCGCAGCACCGTCAGCCCGCGCTGGCCGGCCGCCGCGACCGCCAGCAGGGCGGGATCGCGGCGCGCGGCGGCCGATTTTGCGGTTGTATCCCCGGTGGTTGTTTCCCGGGTGTCGGAGCCGCCGTCCGACAGAAGCGGAATATCGTCGATCCGGCCGAGCCCTTCGAACAGCGCCTTGAGATCGGCGATCGGGGCGGCGGCGGTTTTCGCCGTCCGCCAGCGCTTGTACCGGATCCAGGTCGCGACCGAATCGATGGAGTCTTCGCTCGTCGGCGTCGCCAGGGCGGCCAGCGCGGTGAGGCGGTGCAGATCGGCCGGATTGCGGAACGGCGCCGCTTTCAGATACCGGTACCAGGCCAGCGCCCGCCCGGTCCGGCCGGTCGCGAAGCAGGCCCGCGCGATATGCGCCGCGTGGTCCTGGTACGCCGGCGACGGATCGATCCCGCCGAGCAGCGGGACGGTCTGCTGGGCCGCCAGGATTTCGGCGCCGTCGTCGCCCCGCACCGCCGCGGCCGCCGCGAGGCGCCACCACGCCGCCAGGATGCGCAGGCGCCCGGGCGCGTCTTTCGCCGCGGCAGCCGCCAGATACAGGCGCAGCCTCGCCCGGGCGCCGAAGTTGCGCAGCCGGACCGACGCCGCGTCTGCGAGGTCCTTCGCCGGCAGGCGCACGCCGGCGTAGAGGGCCGCCAGTTCGCGCCCGACCGGCGCGCCCCGTGCCGCAGCCTGCTCCAGCGCGCCGATCCGCACCGGGCGCAGCGCCTCCGCATTGGCCCCCAGGGCAATCAGCGTGCCGGTGGACAGGCGCTTCAGTTCGGCCGGCTTGACGCCCATCCTGTGGCGGCTGAGCAGCGCCAGGGTGAGCGGATAGGGTTTCGCAAGACGCGCGGGCGCCCGCCCGGCCGCGACCGCCAGGACCGTATTCTCGAAGGGCGGCGGCGGCGGCGCGCCCTGGTCGTGGAGCAGGCGCAACGCGATTTCCGCCCGCTCGCCATGGCCGTTCAGAACGTGGCAGGCGATCCGCGCCTGCTCGATAAAGGGCGCCGTCGAACCGGGAACGGCCGCGACCGCGGCGCATGCCTTCTTGCCGTCGCCGGCCAGGAAGCGGGCGCGGATCGCCGGGAACGGCGCTTCCGGTTTCGCGCCGATGCGCGCCGCCAGCGCCGCGGTGTCGCGCACCGCGCCCATGCGGAGCAGGGCGTTGAGGCGCGCCCGGACGAAGCCGGCTTGCGCCGCGCCCGACGGCGCCAGGGCGACCGACAGGAGCAGGCGGCGCTGGAGGTCGTGCAATACCGGCGACCGGTTCGCCGCCGGCAGCCGGTCGATCAGGGCCGCGGCTTCGTCCGCATCCGCGCCGCGCCACAGTCCGGCGCCGAGGCCGCCGTTCCCGTCGCCGAGGGTGCCGGTCGATCCGGTGCCCGGCGCCCCGAGTTCCTCGACCCGGACCGTCGGCCGGCGCGCCGGTGCGCCGGCCCCGGCCCCTTCGCCGGCCCGGTCGATCCGGGTCGGCGCATTGGCGTCCTGCGCCAGCGCCGGGCCGACGGGCCCGCCGGCGAAACCGAACGATCCCGCCGCCAGCACGACCGGCAGGAGCAGGGCCGAAAGCGGCCGGCCGCGCCGGGTCCGGAGGAAAACGGGTCGGGGTGTCGTTCGCGCCATGGAATTGACCGTCGTTCCGGTGCCGCCCCGTCGGGTCGTGCCGCCAGTCGGGCCGTGCCGCAGCCGGCACGCCTGCGGCGCCCATGCAAAGAAAACCGTGCAAAGAAAATACTGGCGCCGCAGGACTATCCGAACGACATATTACGGCGACATTGCGGCGCGGACGGCGCCGGCCGCGCCGCGGTTCCTGCCGGGCGACCGCGCCGCAGGCCCCGAAGCGGCGCTGCCGGAACGCCGGCGCAAGAACAGGTGCAGTATCGCACAAAGATGACGGCCCACAGCGAAACAGTCCCGTTGCGCCCCGGCAGGACGGTCGTTCTCGTCGGCCTGATGGGCGCCGGCAAGTCCGCCGTCGGCCGGCGGCTGGCCCGGCGGCTCGACCTGCCGTTCGTCGACGCCGACGCCGAGATTGAGACGGCCGCGGGCACGACCATCGAGGAATTGTTTGCACAGCACGGCGAAGACGCGTTCCGCGCCGGCGAGCGCCGGGTGATCGCCCGCCTGCTCGCCGGCGCGCCGCATGTCATGGCGACCGGCGGCGGCGCCTTCATGGACCCCGAGACGCGCCGCCTGGTCCGGGCGCGCGGCATCTCGATCTGGCTGAACGCCGATCTGGACACCCTGGTCGAGCGGGTAAGCCGCCGCAACAACCGGCCGCTGCTCAAGAACGGCGACGCGCGCCGGATCCTCTCGGACCTGATGGCGGTGCGCAATCCGTTCTATGCCGAAGCCGACATCGCCGTGACCAGCGCCGACCGGCCGCTGGGCGAGATGACGGACCGGGTGGCCGACGCGCTGCGGGACTGGATGGCCGCCCATCCGGACCGGGCCCAGTGCCCGGCGCCGCAGCCATGACCGGCGGCCCGGCCTTGACGGGCGCCCCGCCGGAGGGCGCGGCGGCGCGCGTCCGGGTTTCGCTCGCCGAGCGCAGCTACGACATTCTGGTCGGCAACGGGCTGCGCCGGCGTTTCGCGGCGGAAATCGCGCCGGTCCTGGCCCGACCCCGGGCGATCGTCGTCACCGACGAGAATGTGGCCGCACCCTATCTCGCGCCGCTGATGGCGGACCTTGCCGCGGCCGGCGTGAAGGCCGATTCGGTCGTGCTGCCGCCCGGCGAGGAAACCAAGTCCTTCGCCCATCTGGAGCGGCTGACCGGGCGGTGCCTCGAACTCGGCCTGGAGCGGCGCGATACCCTGATCGCGCTGGGCGGCGGCGTGATCGGCGATCTGGCCGGATTCGCCGCGGCGGTCCTGCTGCGCGGCGTCGGCTGCATCCAGCTTCCGACCACGCTGCTCGCCCAGGTCGATTCCTCGGTCGGCGGCAAGACGGCGATCGACATGCCCGGCGGCAAGAACCTGGTCGGCGCGTTCCACCAGCCGGGCCTCGTGCTGATCGACCCGGAAACGCTGGACACGCTGGACCGGCGGCAGCGCCTGGCCGGCTATGCCGAGACCGTCAAATACGGGCTGATCCGCGACCGCGCCTTCTTCGAGTGGCTGGAAGCGAACGGCCGCGCCGTGGTCGACGGCGGCGGCGATGCGAGGGTGCGGGCCATCGAGACCGCCTGCGCGGCCAAGGCCGGCGTGGTCGCCCGCGACGAGCGCGAATCCGGCGAGCGCGCCCTGCTGAATCTCGGCCACACCTTCGCCCATGCGCTCGAAACCGCGACCGGATACAGCGACCGGCTGCTGCACGGCGAAGCCGTCGCCATCGGCATGTGCATGGCGTTCGACCTGTCGGCCGAACTCGGCTGGACCGGCGGGCAGGAGGCCGCGCGCGTCCGCGCCCATCTCGATTCCGTCGGCCTGCCGACCGCGCCGGCCGCCGTCGAGGGTCTCGGCCTCACGCCCGCCGCCGCGATCGGCCTGATGCGCCGGGACAAGAAGGTGACCGACGGCCGGATCGCCTTCGTCCTGGTCCGCGGCATCGGCGACGCCTTCGTCACGGCCGCGGTCGAAGAGGCCGACCTGGAAGCCTATCTCTCCGGAGTCCTGGGCTGACCGGCCGGCCGCGGCCCCGAAACGGCGCGCCGGCCGGCCCCTCCCCGCGGCGCCCTGCTGAACCCTGCTGACCCCTGCCCGTTGCAGCCATGGAACTCTTTCTCGAAATCCTTCCCATCGTCCTGCTGGTGATGCTCTCGGCCTTCTTCTCCGGGTCCGAGACCGCGATGACGGCGGCCTCGCAGCCCCGGATGCTGGAGCTCGAGCGCCAGGAGGTCGCCGCCGCCGGCATCGTCAACCGGCTGCGCGCCCGGACCGACCGGCTGATCGGCGCGATCCTGTTCGGCAACAATCTGGTGAACATCCTGGCGTCGGCGCTGGCGACGAGCCTGTTCATCGACCGGTTCGGCCAGAACGGCGTGTTCTACGCGACCGCCGTGATGACCCTGCTGGTGCTGATCTTCGCCGAGGTGATGCCCAAGGCCTACGCCATCAACCATGCCGACAGCACGGCCCTGCGCCTCGCGCCGGTGCTGCGCGCCGTGGTGTCGGTGCTGGCGCCGGCCGCACAGGCGATCCAGCTTGTCGTCGAGGGGACCTTCCGGCTGTTCGGCGTCCGGCTCGAGAACACGCTCCCGCCCGCCGTCAGCGAGGAGGAGCTGCGCGGCGCGATCCGGATGCACGCCGCGCCGGAACCGGACCCGGAGGTCGACGCCGAGCGCGAAATGCTGTCGAGCATCCTCGACCTGGGCGACATCGAGGTCGAAGAGATCATGACCCACCGCTCCGGCGTGGCGATGATCGACGCCGACCGGCCGCCGCCCCAGGTCGTGAAGGAAGTGCTGGCGAGCCCCCATACCCGCCTGCCGGTGTACAAGGGCGATCCGGACAATATCGTCGGCGTCCTGCACGCCAAGGACCTGCTGCGCGCGGTGCAGCGGGCCGGCGGCGACGTCGAGAAGCTGAAGATCCGCAAGATCGCCGCCGCGCCCTGGTTCATTCCGGAATCGACCACCCTGCTCGACCAGCTGCACGCCTTCCGCCAGCGGCGCGAGCATTTCGCCACGGTGGTCGACGAATACGGCGCCTTCATGGGCATCGTCACGCTGGAGGACATTCTGGAGGAGATCGTCGGCGACATCTCCGACGAGCACGACCGCACGGTCGCCGGCGTGCGCGCCGGGCGCGACGGAACGCTGGTCGTCAACGGCGACGTGACGATCCGCGACCTCAACCGGGAATATGGCTGGGACCTGCCCGACGAGCACGCCGCCACCGTCGCCGGCCTGGTGATGCACGAGGCGCGGCGGATTCCCGAGGTCCGCCAGGTCTTCGCCTTCCACGGCTTCCGCTTCGAGATCCTGCGCCGCCGCGGCCACCGGATCGCGTCGATCCGAATGGCGCAACTGGACGAGACCGGAACGGAGCCCGGCGGCGCCTGAGCGCCCCGGACGTCTGGGGCCGCCCTGAACCGCCTGGGCCGCCCGGCCGCCCGACTGCCCAACCGCCGGTCGCGACAAACTCTCCCGTGGCGGCGGGCGAGGCGCCGTCGCACAACAGACCGCCCGGATATTCCGGCTGCCGCAACCGACCGAGCCCGCCATGCCGCTTTCCGAACCCGCCGCGCGCGAGCCCCTCCACACCCGCGTCATCGAGATGCGCGGCTATATCCGCGACGACGGGCTGTGGGATATCGAAGGCCGCCTGACCGACAACAAGAGCTACGGCTTCGACGGCGGCTTCCGCGGCTGGGTCGGGCCGGAGACGCCGGTCCACGACATGCGGCTCCGGCTGACGGTCGACGACGATCTGGTCATCCGCGCCTGCGAGGCGTCGACCGACCATCACCCCTATGCGGTCTGTCCGGATATTACGCCGTCCTTCGCCGCGCTGGCCGGCATCCGCATCGGCGTCGGCTGGATGCGCGAGGTCCGGCAGCGGGTCGGCGGGCGCAAGGGCTGCACCCATCTCGTCGAGATGCTGGCCCAGCTCGGCACCGTGGCCTACCAGACCCATGTCGCCAAGAGCCGGGTGAAGGGGCGGCGCAAACCGGACCCCGAACCGGATCGGGACCGGCCCCGGCGCAAGCCGCTGGCGATCGACACCTGCCACGCCATGACGAGCGACGGCCCGGTCGTTAAATCGCTGTTTCCGGACTTTTACACCGGGGACTGAGGGCCCGGCGAAACCCCGGCCGGCGGCGCCCGGAAGCGGGAATTGTGCGCTGCACAAAAAATTCCTTGACATTGTTGCGGCGCGGCATATATGTCGGCGTGCATGATGCAGCGCACAACAATCCTGCTGCACCGCAACAGGGCACCGTAACAGGCCGGTGCGCCGCACCCGGAAACCCGAACAGGAAGACAAAGCCATGACCGCAAGGACCGCGAAAAAGGCCGAAGCCAAGGACTTCGCCAAGGCCGGCGTCGAGCAGATCGAAGCCGCCGTCAAGTCCGGCCAGGAAAACGCCGAGAAGGCCTTCAAGGCCGGCAAGGAGAATGTCGACAAGGCCTACCAGGCCGGCGCCGATGCGCTGAGCGAGAATGTCGACAAGTTCTACGCCGCCGCCAAGGAGCAATACGCCAAGGTGTGGCCGACCATGGCCCCGAAGATCGACGAGGTCGCCGACTGGAACAAGGGCAACCTGGACGCCCTGTTCGCCGCCAGCGAGATCGCCAAGAAGGGCGCCGAATCGATGGCCGAAGAGCTGGCCGCGTTCAACCAGGCAGCGATGGCGGACGCCGCCGCTGCGGCCAAGGACCTGCTCGCCGTCAAGTCCTATCCGGAGCTCGTGCAGAAGCAGACCGAATCGGTGCGCAGCGCGTTCGACAGGATGGTTGCCGAGTCGACCAAAATCTCGGAAATGTCGGCCAGCCTGGCGAACGAGGTCTCCGAGCCGCTGCAGGCCCGCTGGGCCAAGGTGAACGAGGCCTTCCGCCCCGCAGCGTAACCCGCCGCCTGAATTTCCCACCCCTCCGCGCGGCCGTCCCCCTCCCCGGACGCGCGAAACGAGGCCCGGAGCGCCGCTCCGGGCCTTATTTTGTGCGGTTCAATCGGAAAGCGGCCGGTGCGGCGCCTGCTCGACGGTACGGCCGCGCTGGCGCTTCGGCCCGGCGGCAGGCTTCATCACTTCGCAGGCTCCTTGTGGCGGTCCATTACAGCGTTCCGCAACGTCTCGACCATGCCTTCGAGGCGGGCGACGCGCTCGGACAATCCGCGGATATCGCGGTCCAGATTGCGTACGTCACCCTGCAACCGCCACAGGAATCCCAAAACGCCCAGCAGCAAAAGCGCTACGGTGACCCATTCGGTCGAAAAGCTCACGATCCGCCGCCCTTTCTTCGCCGGAACACAATCGGCAGGCATTGCACCCGCAACACGAGCGACCCAGCCTATATAATGTATCGATTAAACGCAAGAACCTGTACCGCGCCATGACCGCGCGCTCTCCCCGCCCGGCTCCCCGCCTCAGCCCGCCGGGCGCAGGGGCGAGGGCTGGCTCCGCGCCCAGTCGAAATAGAGCTGGCGCGCCTGGCGGTAGACCGGGCCGGGCTGCATGTCCCGGTCCTCCACCCGGGTGCAGGGCAGCACCTTGCCGTAGTTGCCGCTGGAGAAGACCTCGTCTGCGGCCTTCACATCCTCGAAGGTCACCCGCCGTTCCTCCACGGCGACGCCGGCCTCGCGCAGCAGCGCGATAACCCGCAGCCGGGTGATGCCGGCCAGGAAGGTGCCGTTGGCCGCCGGCGTCACCGCCACCCCGTCGCGCACCAGGAACAGGTTGGCCGTGGCGAACTCGGCGACATTGCCGTTGCCGTCGAGCACGATGGCGTTGTCGAAGCCCTTGTCGAGCGCTTCGGCGAGGCAGCGCGCCACGTTCGGATAGAGCGCGCCGGCCTTGGCCTCGGTCGGCGCCGTCTCCGGCGACGGCCGGCGGAACCGGGTGAGGCAGGCGGAAAAACCGGTCGGCTCGGGCAGGTCCATAACCTCGAGCACCAGCGCGAATTCGGTGCTGTCGGGATCCGGAATGACGAAGCCGGCGCCGGCGAAGAACATCGGCCGGATATAGAGCGAGCGGTCCCGGGCGAAGCGTTCGATGCCCTCCCACGCCAGGGCGGCGATCTCCTCGGCCGACTTGATCGCCCGGAGGCCGAACTGCCCGGCGGACTCCACGACGCGGCGGCAGTGCAGGTCGAGGTCCGGCGCGACGCCGTCGAAATAGCGCGCGCCGTCGAAGACGCTGGAGGCCAGCCAGGAGCCGGGGCCGATCGCGTCCATGACCTTGACCGGCTTGTCGTGCCATTCGCCGTCATACCATGTCCAGGCCGTGCCGGACGGGTCCTTCTGGATATTCTGGGGCATGTCGTGTCCGCAATTCGAGGACGCTCTCTCGATACGCCCCGCCCTTCGATACGCCCCGGCCGGGGGCCGGGGCTACTCAGGATGAGGAAGAGCGGTGTTGAGGCTTTCCAAACAAATTCCTCATCCCGAGCAGGCGCGTCAGCGCCGTATCCGGGGGCCGTATCGAGGGGGCCGTATCGAGAGGGCCGTATCGAGGGGCCGGCACCCTAGCACCCGTTATCCGCGCTTTGCGAGTCCGATCGCCGCGCCGCCGTTGCGCCGATCGGTTATCGATTCAGTTATCGACCGACGCCGCCACGCGATCCCGCACGGCCGGGTCGCCGTTCGGCCGAAGCATGCGAATCCAGCTCGACGTGTCGATCGGGATCAACGATCACGCACTGCGGCGTTGGGCCTGAAGCTCTTCCGGTGCAATCAGATTCTTGCAGGTCCCGGCATAGCCGGCCAGTTCGGCCATGCGCATGCGGCGGTTGAAATCCGCGATGGCGCCGACCACGGCCTCGCGCTTGGTCCGCGCCCCCGTGAACCGGATGGCGTCCTCAAGTTCGCGATCCGGAATATCGACAGTCGTTTTCATGCCGCAAGAATAAGCGTTTTTTTGAAGACACTTCAATATCCGCAGCGCACACGGGGCATACGGTCGGCCCCACCTCCCCAACGGCCGCCCTACTGGCTCGCCCAGACGATGCGGTGGATGAACTCGATCTCGTCGCGCTCCAGGATGCGGTCGTCGTGCGCGCGGTTGATCGACAGCAGCTCGACCCGGCTCGCGGTCATGCGCTGGACCTCCTTGGCCATGACCTCGCCGCCGGCCGTCCGGGCGACGACCCGGTCGCCGCGGCGCACGCTGGCGCGCGGCGAAACCACGATGCGGTCGCCGTCGCGATAGACGGGCTCCATGCTGTGGCCGGAAATCTCCAGCGCGTAGGCGTGCGCGTCGCCGAGGTCGGGGAAATCGACCTCGTCCCAGCCGGCGCCGGTCGGGTAGCCGGCATCGTCGAAATAGCCCTCGTCGCCGGCCTGGGCATGGCCGATCAGCGGAACCCGCCGCACCGGCACCGCGCCGTCCTCGCCGTAGAGCAGCACCGTGAATTCCTCGACCGACGCGCCGGTCGCCTTGAGGACTTTCGAGACGCTCTCGGTCGAGGGCCAGCGCTGCCGGCCGTTCGGCATGATCCGCTTGCTCTTGTTGAAGGTCGTCGGATCGAGTCCGGCGCGGCGCGCCAGCCCGGACGCCGACATGTCGTATCTCTTTGCCAGCCGGTCGATCGCGTCCCAGACGGCGTTGTGGGTCAACATGCTCCTGCCTCCCGAAGGAATGTGCGAACGCCGGCGGGGCCCGGCCGGCCCGCGCCTGCGCGCTGCGCCGCCCGGCGGCCCTCCGCCGGACCGCTTCGTGTAGGAAACATTATATAATGTCTGCCGTAAATCCAGAAAATCAAGCAAATTTGGAACGAAGGTCGGCGTTTCCGCGCCCGCATATAAAATTTTGTGAAAAATAGCCTTGTAAATCGAACAAACAACGAATATATGGCGGCGGTCGCTGGAGGAGACCGACCGATGAAAAGACCGAAATTCGCCCACAGGTCCGGCCGCAGGGCGGCCGACGCCGAAACCGCCGAGCCGTTCGATACGGCCGAAGAGGCCTGGCTCTGGGCCATGAGCTGCCTGGTCGCCCGGGAGGACGGCGCCCGCTTCGTCGCCGGACTGGGGCTGCAGGAGCGGCCCTGCTCGCCGGACGACCTGATCGTCTCGGCCGAACGGATGGGCGCGTCCGGCCGGCTGAAGCCGCCGCATCTGCAGGTCCTCGCCGGCTACGGCCGCCGCCTGCTCGCGCCCGACCGCCGGACGCGCGGCGAACGGAAGGCGGCGCGCCTGTGGGACGAGGCGCTCGACCTGCTGACCACCGTGTGGCGGCGCAAGGGCATCGTCGCATGAGGCGGATCCGCCGCCCCCGCCGCCGCGGCCCGGCTGCGCAGGCCGCCGCCGTCACCGCAGGCGCCGGCGCTGCCGCCCGACCCGATGCCGGTTCCGGTATCGGTGCCGGGGCCGGTGCCGGGGCCGCGCCGCCGCTCTACCGGGAAGCGCTGGTCGTCTTCTCCGGCAATTCGGATATCTGGTGGCTCGGCTGGCTGAAGGAGGGCTTCCGCCACTGCTTCATCGCCTTCAACGACGGGCGGCACTGGATCACCCTGGACCCGCTCTCCCACCGCACCGAGGTGGCGGTGCAGGACGTGCCGGCCGATTTCGACCTGCGCGCCTTCTACGAGGCGCGGGGCCTGCGGTGCGTGACCGCCGCGCTGGCGCCGACCCCGCTGCGCTGCGCGCCGCCCGGCCCGTTCACCTGCGTCGAGGCGGTCAAGCGGGCGCTCGGCCTGCGCGCGCCCCTGGTCTGGACGCCGCGCCAGCTCCACCGGCGCCTGACCCGGCGTCCCCGGCAGGCCCGGCAGGCCGCGGACGGGCGGCGGACGGGCGGCGCAGGCTCCGGCCGATGTGGCGGAAACGCAGGGTTTTCCGGCACATCGCAGGGCAGAAACTAGGTATTTACGACGATCTCATAAAAAAAATCGTATTTTTTTAAAATAATTCCTTGACATGCCGATCCCGGCCGCTTATATGAGGTCCCGTCAACGCCCGAAGTGCGCCCGCAGCGGCCCACCGGGCGTTTTTTCATGCCCTTCGTGAACCCGTCCCCTGCCGCTCCGGCCGCCCCTCTTTCCGAGTTCCGGGGGGGCCGGGGCGCGCCGTCGCCTGTGGAGAATGCCATGTCCGGCCTGTTCGGTTCCCCGCCCCCGCCGCCTCCGCCGCCCCCGGCCCCGGCGCCGGTCCTGGAAGCGCCCGATCCCGACGAGGAGAAGCGCAAGGCGCGGCTCGAGGCCCTGCGCCGGCGCCGGCGCGGCCGGCCGGGCACGATCCGCACGAGCGCCCGCGGCCTGCCCGGCGGTCCTTCGACCGGTCTTTCGGGCAGCCTGTCGGGCGGTCTTTGGGGCCGCGGCCCCGGACTCCGGACGGGCGCGCGAACGGGCAAAACGCTGCTGGGAGAATAGCCTGCAATGGAACAAAAACAGAAAACAGAGCCGGTCGCCCATCTGCGCAAACAGTTCGCGCGGCTCAAGGAGGCGCGGCATGAGTGGGAGCCGGTGTGGCGCGATTGCTATGCCCACGCCCTGCCCCTGCGCAGCGGCTTCGCCACAACCGCGTCCCGCACCGCCGATCCGCTCTTCGACGGCACCGCGCCGGACGCGGTCGACCAGCTCGCCGCCAGCCTGCTCGCCGAACTGACGCCGCCCTGGTCGCGCTGGTTCAACCTGACCGCCGGCGCCGACCTGCCGCCCGACGAGGCCGCGGCGGCGGGGCCGGTGCTGGAGGATATCGGCGCGGCATTGCAGGGCCATTTCGACCGCTCGAATTTCCTGGTCGAGATGCACCAGTGCTATCTCGACCTGGTGACCGGCGGCACCGCCGCACTGCTGTTCGAGGAAAGCGCGCCCGGCGGCGCCAGCGCCTTCCGCTTCCGCGCCCTGCCATTGCCGGAAGTCTGGCTCGACGAAGGCGAGAGCGGCCGGCTGGAGACCGTGTTCCGGCGCACGGAGCTGCCGCTCGACGCGTTCGTCCGGCGCTTTCCCGACGCGCCGCTGACGCCGGACGAGGCCCAGGCCCGGACGAAGGGCGACGACCGCCGGATCGCGGTGGTCGAGGCGACGCGGCGGCAGGACGGCACGGTCCGCTACACCGCGTTCCGCGAGGACCCGCCGGACGCCCGGTCCGCGGAAATCGGGTCCGCGGAAATCCGGTCCGCAGAAGCCGGGTCCGCAACAGGAGCCGCAGCCGGGACCGCGGGGCGCGGCGCCGCGGAGAAACCGCTGGCGGCCGGCGCCTTCGCCGACCATCCGGTGATCGCCTTCCGCTGGATGAAGGCGCCGGGCGAGGCCTGGGGCCGCTCGCCGGTGATGAAGGCGCTGCCCGATATCCGCACCGCCAACAAGGTGGTCGAGCTTGTCCTGAAGAACGCCTCGATCGCAGTCACCGGCATGTGGCAGGCCGACGACGACGGCGTCATCAACCCGGCCAACATCAAGCTGTCGCCGGGCGTCGTGATCCCCAAGGCCGTGGGCTCGGAAGGGCTGAAGCCGCTCGGCGCGCCGGGCCGGTTCGACGTGTCGGAACTGGTGCTGAACGATCTGCGCCAGCGGATTCGCCGCGCCCTGCTGGTCGACAAGCTGGGCCAGGCCGACAGCCCGAAAATGACCGCCACCGAAGTGCTGGAGCGCAAGGCCGAGATGGCCCGCCTGCTCGGCGCGACCTTCGGGCGGCTGCAATCGGAGCTGCTGGCGCCGCTGATCGACCGCGGCCTCGCCATCCTGCGCCGGCGCCGCGAGATCCCGCCGGTGAGGATCGACGGGCGGACGATCGCGCTGTCCTATGCCTCGCCGCTCGCCCGGGAGCAGATGCACCGGGACATCGAGACGGTCGCCGGCTGGGCGGACCTGGTTTCCCGGCTGGGACCGGCCGGCATGGCCGCCGTCGACGCCCCCAGGGCGGCGCGCTGGGCCGGCCGGGCCCTCGGCGTGCCCTCGGCGCTGATGACGCCGGAGCCCGAAGCGGCGGCCGGGATGCCCGCTGCGCCGGCGGGCGCCGATCCGATTGGCGGCCCGAACGGCGGCGTGAATGCCGGCGGTCCCGATGCCGGAGGCGCGCTGCTGCAATCGCTCGCCGCCCTGGGCACGGCCGGTTCCGGAGGAACGCCGTGATGCCGGATTCCGGACTCCTTTCCGCCGGCGGCGAAGCGGGGCCGCACGGCGCGGAGTCGCGCGAGGCCCGCCCCGATATCCGGAACGACGACATGCGCGAGGTGGCCCGCGCCGCCGCGCGCTGCTTCGGCACCGACGACGGCCGCAGGCTGCTGGCGCATCTACGGGCGACGACCGTGGAACGGGCCTGCGGGCCGCAGGTTTCGGATGCCGCCCTGCGCGACCTCGAAGGCCAGCGCCGCCTGGTCCACCGCCTCACCGCCCTGATCGACCGCGGCCGCCGCGGCGACTGACTTCCCCTCAATGGAGACGACTATGACCGAAATTTCCGAAAATACCGCTCAAAACGACATTGCCGGCGCCAGCGCGCCGGACGGCTCGGAGACCGGCCCGGCGGCCATTCCGGCGGCCGTCTCTGCGCCGGCCAAGTTCCTCGACCCGGAGACCGGCGAATTGCGCGTCGACGCCCTGATGAAATCCTACATGGCGCTCGAAAAGCGCATGGGCGCCGGCGAGCATCTGAGCCGCGGCGGCGGCGGGCGCGACCCCGAAGGCGCAGACCCGGACGCTTCGTCCGCGGACGTGCCCGACGGCGCAGACTCCGGCGAAGACTCCGGCGAAGACTCCGGCGCGCCCGATGACGCGGAGGCCGGCGCGGCGGCCGGCGACGCGGTGCCGGAAAGCCCGGAAGGCTACCGCATCGAAGCCGGGCATCCCTGGCTCGGCAACGACGCCGAGCTGAACGGCGTCCTGCACGAGCACGGCTTCACGCAGGACCAGGCGCAGCTGGTCTACGACATCGCGCACGAATACGTCCTGCCGCTGCTCGACCGGATGGCCGGAGAGATCGCCGGCCTGCGCGGCGAACGCCAGCTGCGCGAGGTCTTCCCCGGCGACGACTGGGAAGCGCGGGCCGAGCAGACCCGGCAATGGGGCGCGTCGGCCCTGCCCGAAGACCTGTACGGGACGCTCGCCGCCACCCCGGCCGGCGTCGCCGCCATGCACCGCATGATGCAGCATGGCGAGCCCGGTTTCCTGTCGCGCACCGGCCCGGCCGGCCCGGCGGCCGACGAGGCCGAGCTGCGCAGCCTGATGGACGACCCGCGCTACTGGCGCGACCACGACCCGGCCGTCATCGCCAAAGTCCGGGACGGTTTCGAGCGGCTGTATCCGGGCTAGGGGGTCGCGGAGCGGCGCGGCGGGACGGCGGCACAATCGAACTTCGGTGGATTCGATATACGCCCAACTTTCCCCGATACGCGAGGCCGGATTCCGCGGCGGCGGACGAAAATGTCCGGTCCGCCGGGCGGTTCCGCCCGCCGCGCCGGCCCGCCATAACGCGATCCCGGCCTGAATCCGGAATGCCCATGGCGTCCGCCAATCGCCACGGCCGGGCTCCGGGGCGGCGGACAGGCACCCGCCCCATTCCCTTCCCGTCATATCGACCGGAACGGCCCGAAGGGTCGTGGAGCGGAGATATCTTTCCCGCGCAGTGCAAGGTCCAAGGTCCCGCGGGCGAAAGATTTCTCCGCTCCGCGGGCCCACGCCCGCTCCGGTCGAAATGACGCGATGGGGAGGCAACCGGTCGAAATGACGGGAGGGGGAAGCGGTCCGGCGCCGGTTTCCGGCTACCTGTTCGAGCAATTCTCCTTTTTGCCGGACCAGACCAACCATTCCCCTTTGCCGTCTCGAAAGCAGTTGCCGGACCAGCGCCCCGGAATGCGTTTACCGCCTTTGGTTGTGTAGATGCCGGGCTGACCGTCGAGTGAGCCGTTGCGGTATTCGGTCTCAAGGCCGGTGCCGTTGGCGAATCGGGCGACCCAATTTCCGTGCCGCTTGCCGCGCAAATAGGAGCCTTCAAGAACTGCTCCGTTGGGGTAGCGATCGACCCACCTTCCGTGCTGTTTGCCGCCGACCAGCGTGCCCGTTCCCTTGCCGGAACCGCCGGATGACTTCCATCCCCACGTTCCCCGACCAACCGCGACGCCGCCCGCGCATGCGCCGGACCAGGTCGCAGTCTCGGGCGGATTGTAGCTGAGATCGAAGATATAGCAGCCGGGCCTGTTGGAGACTTCGTTCCAGCACTTCGCGCCCTTGCCCATCCCCGCACATTTCGGCGACAGGCCGGCGGCCGGGCTGCGGTCCTGCGGCTTCTGGCGCTGCCCCGCCATCGCGACCAGCAGCGACCCGTGCACGAAGGCCGTGCCGCCGCCCGGTGCGGCGATCCTGAGCCAGTCGCCGGCCCGGCCGGTCACCTGCACCTCCTGGCCGGTCCGGAGCGAGCCGACGACCCGGTGGTTCGTGCCCGGCCCGGCGCGCAGGTTGGAGCCCGTGCGCGCCCTCATCCGCCCGTCCATCGGGGAGATTCCCGGCCCGCTATCCTCTTCCACGACCGTCCTGGTCACCTCGCAACTGAAACCGGTGAAGTCGGTGATCCGTGCCGCACCGGACAGATTGCACTTGCTCATCTGGTGGCGGAAATGCGTTACGCAGCCCTGCGCCTGGCGCCGGAAGATCCGCAGGCAGCCGGCGTATTTGCGGTTCTTCGTGTTGCTTTCGAAGTTCGTGTTCTGGCGGCACAGCGCGATCTTGTTCCTGATCGCCTGCCGGCACGCCTCGCGGTTGCCCGACACGTCGGAGTAGTAGACGCCGTCGATATTGCCGAATTTGGGTTTGAGTTCTTTGGCTAGGGCCGCCGGCATCGACACCGCCGCCAGCAGCAATGCTGCAAGACACACCCTTCCGATCCGCATTCCTATCTCTCCTCCCGTTCGAGGGCCCGCCGCCCTCGTTTCCGACCGCCCGAACCGAACATCTAATGCAACCGGTCGGCAGGGAGCAATGCCAGGCGTCTCCGCCCGGACCGGGGATGGAGCCGCCCCTTCCCCCTCGCCTTTGGCGGCGCATTCATCGTACGGTAGCCGGACGCCGCCGCGGGGGCGGATCGAACAAAGCGGAGGAAAACGGCATGTCGGGCATGGACAGGGTTCTGGAGCGGGCGGTGGCGCAGGCGGATGTGCCGTTCGCCGTCGGCATGGTCGCGGACGCGGACGGGGTGCGCTACAGCGGCGCCGTCGGCGAGGCCGCGCCGGGCCGGGCGGCCGGCGAGGATACGGTGTTCCGCATCTTCTCGATGACCAAGGCGATCGGCGCGGTCGCGGCGACCATCCTGATCGACCGCGGGAAAATGGCGTTCGACACCCCGGTCGCCGACATCCTGCCGCAGTTCGCCGACATGCAGGTGCTCGACGGCTTCGACGGCGACACGCCGGTCATGCGCGCGCCGAAGACGCAGGCGACCCTGCGCCATCTGGCGACCCACACCAGCGGCCTGGAATACGAGTTCTGGAACGCCGACGTCGCCCGCTACATGGAGGCGACCGGCCATCCGACCATCCTGTCCGGCCTCAAGGCGTCGCTGTTCTATCCGATGATGACCGATCCGGGCACGCGCTGGGGCTACGGCGTCGGCATCGACTGGCTCGGCCAGGCGGTCGAGGCGGTGGACGGGCGGCGCATCGACGCCTTCTGCCGCGAGGAGATCTTCGAACCGCTCGGCATGGCGAACACGGCCTTCGAACTGGACGATGCCATGACGGGCAACCTGTGCGAGCTGATGGCGCGCGGCGAGGACGGCGTCTTCGCCCCGTTCGAGCTGGCGCCGCCGTCGCAGCCGGAAATGTACGGCATGGGCCACAACCTCTATTCGACCGCGCCGGACTATCTGCGCTTCCTGCGCATGGTGCTGCGCGGCGGCGAGCTGGACGGCGCGCGCATCCTGTCCGAACGGGCGGTCGCCGACATGACGGCGGACCATATGCAGGGGCTCGCCTTCGAGAAGATGGTGACGATCGCGCCGCCGGTAACGGCGGATTTCGACCCGTTCCCGGGCACGAAGGTGACCCACAGCTTCGCCTTCATGCGCAACGAGGAGGCGATCCCCGGCCGGCGCAGCGCCGGCTCGCTCAGCTGGGCCGGCGTGTGCAACACCCATTACTGGCTCGATCCGTCGAAGGGCATCGCCGCGGTCATCATGACCCAGTCGCTGCCGTTCGTCGAAGACCGCTTCATGGCGACCTACGCCGACTACGAACGCGCGGTCTACGCCGGCCTCTGAGCCTGTCGATACGGCCCCCCTTCGGCTTCGCTCAGGGCAGGCCCTCGATACGGCCCCTCGATACGGCGCTGACGCGCCTACTCGGGATGAGGGGGTTGGGAGATCGAGAGCCTGAACACCACCCTCTTCCTCATCCTGAGTAGCCCCGGCCGCCAGGCCGGGGCGCATCGAAGGGCTGCCTTGAACCGGGCCCGATAGCCCCCTCCCCTTGGGGGAGGACTCCCCACCATTTGTAAAGAGGGTTCTGGCACGCGCGAGTATGCGTGCCGGGCACCTTGCGTGGCTCGTGCGTCACGCTGCATGGGCTTGTCTCGCGCGGGCGGGATTGAAGACGGTCTG
>JAJEGH010000047.1 GCA_022819985.1 Alphaproteobacteria bacterium
CTTGACTGCAAATGCCTCATAAAAGGATGAGGAGGAGGGGTGCAGCTTAAGCATATTCCCCAAACCTCCTCATCCCGAGTAGGCGCGCCAGCAGCCTGTCCTGAGCTTGTCGAAGGACCGTATCGAGGGGGCCGTATCGAGGGGGCGAAGGGTCAGCCCGACACCGCGACGAGGCTTTCCAGCTTTTCCGGATCGTCCTGCAGCGCCTTCGACGGGCCGTCGTAGACGACGCGGCCGCGGTCGAGCACGACGGTGCGCTCGGCGAAGTCGAGCGCGATCGCGCTGTTCTGCTCGACCAGCACCATGGCGACGCCGGCCTCGTCGCGCAGCGCCGCCAGGATGCGCACCAGCTCCTCGACAATGACCGGCGCCAGGCCCTCCGTCGGCTCGTCCATGAGGAGAATCCGCGGGTTCGCCATCAGGGCGCGGGCGATCGCCAGCATCTGCTGCTCGCCGCCGGAAAGCTGGTTGCCGTCGTTGCCGAGCCGCTCCTCCAGGTTGGGGAACAGCCGGAATATCCGCTCTTCCGTCCAGTCCTCCGCACCGTTGCCCGTTCCGCCTCCCCTTCCGATTCCGGGCCGCGCGCCGATCTCCAGGTTTTCCCGCACGGTGAGCGACGGGAAGATCTCGCGCTCCTGCGGGACGTAGCCGATGCCGGCGACCGCCCGGCGGTGGACCGGCAGGCGCGAGATATCCTGCCCGGCGAAGCGGATCGCGCCGCCGTGCAGCGTCGTGTGGCCCATCACCGTCGCCAGCAGGGTCGTCTTGCCGACGCCGTTGCGGCCGATCACGGCGACGCTCTCCCGGTCGCCCAGCGCGAGCGACAGGTCCTCCAGCACCCGGGTCGCCCCGTAGCCGGCGGTCACCGCGTCGAGGGCGAGCAGCGGCTCAGCCATGGCCCTGACCCTGACCGTGACCCTGACCGTGCCCGTGGCCCAGATAGACGGCGCGGACCCGTTCGTCCGCGGCGATCTCGTCCGGCGCGCCGGAGGCGAGGACCGCGCCGGAGACCAGGACGGTGATCCGTTCGGCGAAGCGGAATACGACGTCCATGTCGTGCTCGATGATCATGATGGCGATGTCGGCCGGCAGCGCCGCGATGGCGTCGAGGATGATGTGGGATTCGGCGCCCGGCACGCCGGCCGAGGGCTCGTCGAGCAGCAGCACCCGGGGTTCGAGGGCAAGCGCAATCGCGATCTCGACCAGCCGCTGGCGGCCGTAGGGCAGCTCGTCGATGGTCTTGCCGGCGTCGTCCTGGAGCTGGACCATCTCGACCAGCCGCTCGGCCTCGGCGACGACCTCGGGCCGGCTGCCGACCGGGCGAAACAGGCCGGTCGCCACGCCCATGCGCTCGGCGACGGTGAGGTAGATGTTCTCCAGCACCGTCAGGCCGTTGAACAGGGTGTTGATCTGGAAGGTGCGCACCAGGCCGCGCTTGACCCGCTCGTGCTCGGCCAGCCCGGCGATGTCGCGGCCGTCGAGCAGGACCGCGCCGCTGGTCGGCGGCAGCGCACCGGTCAGCAGGTTCACGAAAGTCGTCTTGCCGGCGCCGTTCGGCCCGATCACGGCGTGGCGCGCGCCGGGCTCCAGGGCAAAATCGATGTCCTTCGCCACCACCAGGGCGCCGAAATTCTTGCACAGCCCTTTTGTTTCGAGAACGGCGGCCCCGGGAATATCGGTCATGCGCTGCGCTCCCGGAAGCGGCGGATCAGCGGGTCGAACACGCCGAGCAGGCCGCGCGGCGCGAACAGCACGGTCACGACCAGAGCGACGCCGACGACCAGTTCCCAGTAGGGCGGATCGGTGCCGAGCACGGTTTCGGTCAGGTTCTCCAGGATGGTGAACACGGTGACGCCGATGAAGGCGCCGTAGAGCCGCCCCGTGCCGCCCAGGATCAGCATGATCAGGATGTTGCCCGACATCTCGAACTCGTAGACGCCGATCGTGATGTTGCCCTGGACCTGGACCCAGATCGCGCCGGCGACACCGGCGATCGCCGCCGCGATGACATAGACATGGCGCATGCGCTGCTGCACCGGCGTGCCGATGGCGTGCATACGCCGGACATTCTCGCGGATGCCGACCAGCGAGCGGCCGAACGGCGCGTGGACGACCGTGCGCGCGACGAGAAAGCCGAGGACCAGGAAGGCGAAGGCGTACCAGTAGTTCGTCGTGTAGTAGAGCACGTCGAACGGGAACAGGCCGAGGATAGCGCTGTTCTCGAAATTGATGCCGTCGAAGCCGCCGGTGATGTCGTCCAGGTCCTTGGCGAGCTCGTAGAGGATGATCCCGAGCGCCATGGTCAGCATCAGCAGCGTGAGTTCCCGGGTGCGCAGGATGATCCAGCCTGAGACCCAGCCGAGCAGCCCGGCGGTCACAGCGCCGAGCGCGAGGGCGGAAATCGGCTCCTGCCAGCCGGCGTCGGCGAGGAGCGCGGCCGTGTAGGCCCCGGTGCCGAAAAAGGCCGCGTGGCCCAGCGAGACGATCCCGGCATAGCCGACGATCAGGTCGAGCGAGATCGCGAACAGGATCAGCACGAGAATCTGGGTCGCCAGCAGCCGGTAGCCGGGGAACAGGAAATAGACGGCGATCGCGATCGCCCAGGGCAGCAGCTCGATCGCGCGGAAGCGGTGAGCGCGCAGCAGGGCGGCGGCGGCTCCGCCATTCGTTCGGGCGGTTGCGGCGGTCACGTCAGGCCTTCCCGAGCAGGCCGTGCGGCCGCCACAGCAGCACGATGAAGGTCACGCCGTAGATGAAGAAGCCGCCGCCCTCGGGCAGGAAATACTTGCCGGCGAAATCGATGATGCCGAGCAGCAGGGCGGCCACGAAGGTGCCGCGGATGTTGCCCAGCCCGCCGACCGCCACGACGATCAGGAAGATCACCAGATACTCGAAGGCGAACACCGGCTTCAGCCCGCCGAGGATCTGGATGCCCAGGCCGCCGCCCAGCGCCGCCATGCCGCTGCCCAGGGCGAAGATGATGGTGAACAGCCGGCCGGTCGGGATACCGCAGGATTCCGCCATGCGCCGGTTGTCCACCGCGGCGCGGACCTGGGCGCCGATCTTCGTGCGCTCCAGGCCGAAGAACAGCGCCGCCACGATGGCGCCGCCGGCGACGATCATGAAGGCGCGGTAGACCGGAATGCTCTTGAAGCCGAGATCGATATCGCCGAGCAGCATTTCCGGCAGCAGGATATTCTGCGGGTCCGGCCCCCAGACGAAGGAGACGCCGGCGACCGAGACGAAGACGATGCCGATGGTGAACAGCACCTGGTCGAGTTCCGGCCGGCCGTAGACGTGGCGGTAGAGCAGCCGGTCCATCACCGCGCCGAGCGCCGCGACGAGGAAGAAGGCGATCACCAGGGCGAGCAGGTAGGGCACCCCCATCGGCGTCACCAGCTTCACCGTGATGTAGCCGCCGACCATGGCGAAGGCGCCGTGGGCCAGGTTGACGAAGCCCATCAGCCCCATCGTGATCGACAGGCCGACCGAGATGATGAACAGCAGCATCGCGTAGGCCAGGCCGAACACGAGGATCGTGGTGGCGATGTCGAGGGCTGCTGCCATTAACGATGATGCAGGTTGGAGCGAGGACGAGTGGGTGCCCGTCGAATCGACTGGTGCGGTGCGCGGAGCCGGTTCATCGGCGAGGGTGTGCCCGCATCCTTCGATATGCCGCTTCGCGGCTACTCAGGATGAGGAGCAAGGGAAATTCCCCGATCAATCCCCTCATCCCGAGTAGGCCCGCAGGGCCATATCGAGGGACCGACGACCCGTCGAGCGAGCCGCCGAACCGACGGATGCACACCGAGCCGCTACTTGCCGCAGCGGCCGATCTTCAGCTCCTTGCACTTGTCCTTCACAGCCTCGAAGGTCTTCAGCTTCTTCTGCCGCAGCATGCCCTTGTCCTCGTAAACCTGAGCGACATAGACATTCTGGACGATTTCGCGGGTTTCCGGATCGATCGTGATCGGGCCGCGCGGACTGTTGAAATGCCAGCCCTTCAGGGCGCCGATCGCACTGTCGGCGGTGATTTTGCCGCCCTTGGCCGACTTGATGATGTGGAACACCGCGGCCATGCCGTCATAGCCGCCGACGCCGACGAAATCCGGCGTCGACTTGGCGCCGTAGGCCGCTTTCCAGGCCTTGACGAACGCCTGGTTTTCCGGCGTCGCCAGATCGGCGTGGTAGTGGTGCGCCGTAATCACGCCGACCGCCGCCTTGCCCATGCCCTGGAGCTGCGTGTCCTGGGTGATGTCCCCGGGGCCGATCAGCTTGACGCCGGCCTTGCGCATGCCCAGCGACAGGTAGGTCTTGGCGACGCCCGCGGCATGGTTGCCCGCCGGCACGAAGACGTAGAAGCAGCCCGGCTTCTTGTCCTTCACCCGCTGGAAGAAGGGCGTGAAGTCCGGCGCCTCGCGCGGGCCGCCCATCGGGATCGAATCGATCACCTTGCCGCCGGCGCCCTCGAAGCCGCGCGCGAAGGCGGCGACGCTGTCCTTGCCCGGCGGATAGTTGGTGTAGCCGGAAATCGCCGTCTTGCAGCCCATTTCCTTCGCGGCGTGCTCGCCCATGATGTAGCCGGCCTGCCACATGGTGAAGGACACCCGGGCGATGTTCGGCGACAGTTTGGTGATAAACGCCGTGCCGGCGTTCATGATGACGAACGGCACCTTGGCCGCCGTCACCAGCGGCGCGATCGACATGGCGTTGGGCGAAAAGATGACGCCGCCGAGGATTTCGACCTTCTCGCGCGCGATCAGCTCCTGCGCCGCCGCCTTGGCGATCGGCCCGCCGGGCCGCTTGGAATCGCGCACGATCAGCTTGATCGTATCGCCGCCCAGATCCTTGGCGTGCAGCTTCATATAGAGCCGCGCGCCCTTTTCCATCTGGTCGCCGAGCTGCGCCGCGCCGCCGGATTTCGGCGCGATGAAGCCGACCTTGATCTCCCGCGCCTCGGCGGTCGCCGCAAAGGCGACGGCACCGGCGAGGATGAGTCCGGTGGTGTGTTTCAACATGACAATCCTCCCTTCGGATTCTGTTGAACGGACAGACTAGCGGAATCCGCTACTTTCCGCACCGGCCGATCTTCAGCTCCTTACACTTGTCCTTGACCGCCTCGATGGTCTTCAGCGTCTTGTGGCGCAGGGTGCCGTTATCGTCGACGACCTCGGCGACGTAGATGTTCTGGACGATGTCGCGCGTGACCGGGTCGACCATGATCTTCCCGCGCGGGCTGTCATGGGTCCAGCCCTTCAGCGCCGCTATCGCGCCGGCGGCGGTGATCTTCCCGCCCTTGGCCGACTTGATGATGTGGAACACCGCGGCCATGCCGTCGTAACCGCCGACGCTGACGAAATCGTTCACCGCATCCTTGCCGTATTCGGCCTTGAACGCCTTGCGGTAGGCGGCGTTGACCGGATTCTCGAGATCGGCGTGATAGTGGATGGCGATGGTCGTGCCGGCGATGGCCGGGCCGATGCTCTGCAATTGCAGGTCGTGGGTGAGGTCGCCGGGGCCGATGAACTTGATGCCGGCCTGCTTCATGCGCAGGGCGAGATAGGTCTTGGACGCCCCCGCGGCATGGTTGCCGCCCGGCACGAAGACATAGAAGCAGTTCGGCTTCTTGTCCTTGACGCGCTGGAAGAAGGGCGTGAAGTCCGGCGCCTCGCGCGGGCCGCCCATCGGGATCGAATCGATCACCTTGCCGCCGGCGCCCTCGAAGCCGCGCTTGAAGGCGGCCACGCTGTCTTTGCCGGGCGGATAGTTGGTGTAGCCGGAAATCGCCGTCTTGCAGCCGAGCGCCGTCGCGGCGTGCTCGCCCATGATGAAGCCGGCCTGCCACATGGTGAAGGAGACCCGGGCGATGTTCGGCGACAGGGTGGTGATCCAGGAGGTGCCGGCGTTCATGACCACGAACGGCACCTTGGCGGCGGTCGCCAGCGGCGCGATCGACATGGCGTTGGGCGAGAAAATGACGCCGCCCAGGATCTCGACCTTCTCGCGCGCGATCAGCTCCTGCGCCGCCGCCTTGGCGATCGGCCCGCCGGGCCGCTTGGAATCGCGCACGATCAGCTTGATCGTATCGCCGCCCAGCTCCTTTTCGTGCAGTTTGATATAGAGCCGTGCGCCCCTTTCGAGCTGCTCGCCGAGCTGGGCCGCGCCGCCGGATTTCGGCGCGATGAAGCCGACCTTGATTTCGCGGGCCTCGGCCGCCGCCGCCAGCGCAATGCTGCCGGCAAGGATCGTTGCTGTCGTGAACCTGAACATGCGATTCCTCCCTTCGGTTCCGGCGGCCGGATCGGCACTGCCGTCCGCGCCGCCGCATCACCAGCCTTTTCTACGGTCCGAACCGCCCGCACGGCAAGCCGCTATCCGGGCCGGGCTGTTGCCGGATCGCGCTGCGGTGTTAGAAACAATCCATCCGGCACCTGCCAGGAGGACGCCATGAGCGACCGGAAGACAGCGCTTGTCGTCAGCGCCCATGCGGCGGATTTCGTCTGGCGCTGCGGCGGCGCGATCGCGCTGCACCAGGACAAGGGGGTCGAGGTCACGATCGTCTGCCTGTCCTTCGGCGAGCGCGGCGAGAGCGCCCGATTGTGGAAGCAGGAGGGCGCGACGCTGGAGACGGTGAAGGCCGTGCGGCGCGGGGAGGCGGAAAAGGCCGCAGAGGCGCTGGGCGCCCACGACCTGATCTGCTTCGATCTCGGCGACTACCCGCTCACTCTGGACGAGGCGGCGAAACACCGGCTGGTCGACGTGCTGCGCGCCGTGCAGCCGGCCTTCATCCTGACCCACTCGAAATACGATCCCTACAACACGGACCATATGGCGACCATGGCCTTCACCATGGAGGCGCGGATGATCGCCCAGGCCTGGGGCCACAATCCGGGCGAAAAGGTGCTGGGCGCGCCGCAGATGTACCTGTTCGAGCCGCACCAGACCGAGCAGATGGGCTGGGTGCCCAGCCTGTTTCTCGATATCACGCCGGTGTGGGAGAAGAAGCGCGCCGCCATCGAGTGCATGGAGGGCCAGCACCATCTCTGGACCTATTACACCAACGTCGCGGAGAACCGGGGCAACCATTTCCGGCGCAATTCCGGCGGCCAGGCCGGCGGGCGGGACTGCAAATATGCCGAGGGCTTCCAGGCCGTCTTCCCGCGCTGCGTGGACGAACTGCAATGAGCGGGGTCGTCGTCCGGAGCATCGAGCGGGCCGATCCCGCGGTGATCGCGGCGCTCGGCGAGTGCGGCGTCGCGACGGTCCACGAGGCCCGGGGGCGCACCGGCCTGCTCGCCTCCGCCATCCGGCCGATCTATGCCGGCGCGGCGGCGGCGGGGTCGGCAATCACCATCCTCGCCCCGCCGGGCGACAACTGGATGGTCCATGTCGCCATCGAGCAAGTGCAGCCGGGCGACATGCTGGTGCTCGCGGTCACCTCGCCGTCCGACGCCGGCTATTTCGGCGACCTGCTGGCGACCTCCGCCCGGGCCCGCGGCGCGGCCGGCCTGGTGGCCGATACCGGCGTGCGCGATGTCAGGGACCTGACGGCCATGTGTTTCCCGGTCTGGTCGAGGGCGGTGTGCGCCCAGGGCACGGTGAAGAAGACGCCCGGCTCGGTCAACGTGCCGGTGGTCTGCGCCGGCGCGCCGGTCGGGCCCGGCGACGTCGTGGTGGGAGACGACGACGGCGTCTGCATCGTCCGGCGCGAAGAGGCCGCGGACGTGCTGGCAAAGGCGCAGGCCCGGATCGCCGGCGAGGAGGAGAAACGCCGGCGCCTGGCGGCCGGCGAACTGGGGCTCGACATGTACGACATGCGCGGCGACCTCGAAGCCGCCGGGCTGAAATATGTCTGAACGGCCGTCCGGCGGCGTGCGCTGCCTTTGGATGCGCGGCGGCACCTCCAAGGGCGGCTATTTCCTCGCCGGCGACCTGCCGGCCGACCCGGCGGCGCGCGACGCCTTCCTGCAACGGGTCATGGGCTCGCCCGATCCGCGCCAGATCGACGGCATGGGCGGCGCCGATCCGCTGACCTCGAAGGTCGCCGTGGTCTCGCCGTCGGCGCGCGCCGGCGTCGATGTCGACTATCTCTTCCTCCAGGTGAGCGTGGACGAGCCGCTGGTCTCCGACGCCCAGACCTGCGGCAACATCCTGGCCGGGGTCGGCCCCTTCGCCATCGAACGCGGCCTGGTGCCGGCGCGCGACGGCGAAACGCCGGTTACGATCCATCTGGTGAATACCGGGCAGACCGCGGTGGCGACGGTGCAGACGCCGGGCGGGGCGGTCTCCTACGCCGGCGACGCGCGGATTGACGGCGTGCCCGGCGGAGCGGCGCCGGTGCCGCTGCAGTTCCGGGATACCGCGGGCGCGACCTGCGGCGCGCTGCTGCCGACCGGCCGGGCGTGCGACCGGGTCGACGGCATCGAGGTCACAATGATCGACAACGGCATGCCCTGCGTCGTGCTGCGCGCGGCGGACGCCGGGATCGCCGGCACGGAAAGCCGCGCGGCGCTGGACGCCGACGAGGCGCTGAAGCTCCGGCTCGAGCGCCTGCGCCTGGCCTGCGGCCCGCTGATGAACCTGGGCAATGTGGTGGCGAAGACCGTGCCGAAAATGACCATGGTGAGCGCACCGCGGCACGGCGGCGCGATTGCCACAAGGACCTTCATCCCGCACCGCTGCCACGCCACCATCGGCGTGCTCGGTGCGGTCAGCGTCGCCACGGCCTGCCTGCTGCCGGGGGCGCCCGCCGCCGCGCTGGCCGATCTGCCGCCGGGCGACCCGAAGACCCTGGCGATCGAGCATCCCTCCGGCGAGACCTCGGTGATCGCCGCGCTGGCCGACGACGGCAGCGTCGCTTCGGCGGCCGTCCTGCGCACCGCCAACAAGCTGATGGACGGCACGGTCTTTGCAGGCTAAGGCATATCCGTCTTCGACGCACCCGCAGGGATGCGGTGCCCCGCCACCATTCCCGCCGGGTGCCCCTCACCCTCACCCGTCATTTCGACCGGAACGCCGAAGGCGTGGAGCGGAGAAATCTTTCCGGCGCGGGACAAGGAACTGAGGTGCCGTAGCGGAAAGATTTCTCCGCTACGCGGCCTCGCGGCCGCTCCGGTCGAAATGACGGGGGTGGTCTGTGTCCGGTCGAAACGGACGCACTTTTGCACGGGCGCGCCGCAATGCTCCGGAAGGACGGTGTATGACGAAAATCAATATCCAGTTCAGCCTGTTCTCCGCCTTCTACTCGCCGCTGATCGCGACGATGGCCGGCGGCTTCCTGGCGGAGGAAGGGCTGGAGGCCGACTGGTCGGTCTCGCCGCCCGGCGTTTCGGCCATCGCGGCGCTGAAAGACGGGTCCGCCCATGTCGTCCAGTCGGCGCTCAGCCAGGCTTTCGGGCCGCTCTCGAAGGGCGAAGATCCCGGCGTCGTCCATTTCGCCCAGATCAACGAGATGGACGGCTTCTTCCTGACCGGCCGCGAGCCGGATCCCGACTTTGCCTGGGGCAAGCTGGAGGGGGCGGAGGTCGTGCTGTTCGGCGGCGGCCAGCCGCTCGCCATGTTCAAGTTCGCCTGCCACAGGGCCGGCATCGATTTCGCGAAGTTGAAGGCGGTCCATCCCGGCAACGCCGCCGACATCGACCGCGCCTTCCGCTACGGGCAGGGCCAATATGTCCAGCAGCAGGGGCCGTTTCCCCAGCAGCTCGAAGCCGACGGGATCGGCCATGTCGTCGCCCAGGTCGGGCCGCAGGTCGGCCGCTGCGGCTTCTCCAGCCTGTGCGCCCGCCCGGACTGGCTGGAAACCGGCATGGCCCGGGCCTTCACCCGCGCCTACCGCAAGGCGCGCCTCTGGCTGAACGAGACGCCGGCGGCCGACGTGGCGCGCGCCGAGGCATCGTATTTCCCGGAGATCGACCTGCCGGTGCTCGAACGCTGCATCGCGACCTACCAGCGGCTCGGCTGCTGGGCGCCGCATATCGAGATCACGCCCGAGGCCTTCGCGGCGACGCTGGACATCTATGCGTATAACGGCCTGATCGGCGAGCGCTTCGCCTACGACCGGGTCTGCGCCGCACCGCCGGAGGGCTAGGGCCGATGTCCCGATACGACGAAGTCGATCTCGACAATCTCACCGCGGAACAGCGGGCGGTGGCCGACGCGATCGCCGGCGGGCCGCGCGGCTCCCTGCGCGGGCCGTTCGTGCCCTGGCTGCTCAGTCCGGGGATGGCCGATCCGGCGCAGCGCCTCGGCGCCTTCCTGCGCTTCCGTACCGTCCTGCCGCCGCGGCTCAAGGAACTGGCGATTATCTTCACCGCCCGTTGGTGGGACGCCGGCTTCGAATGGAGCGTCCACGCGAAGCTGGCGCTGGAGGCGGGCCTGCCGCGCGATGCCGTCGAGGCCATCGCCCGCGGCGACGCGCCGGACTTCGCCGGCGAAGACGAGGCGCTGATCTACGGGGCCTGCCGGGAAATGTACGAGACGCGGCGCTTCTCCGACGAAACCTTCGCCGCGCTGAAGGCGTTGCTCGGGCCGCAGGGCGTCGCCGAACTGGCCGGCCTGCTCGGCTACTACGCCCTGGTCTCGATCACCCTCAACGCCTTCGAGGTGCCGGCGCCAGCGCCAGCGCCGGGGGATGACGCGGTTCCCCGGCTCGCCCCGCGTTGAAGCTGACAGGAACTTGACATTTTTCGAGGCCGTGGCTATCTGGTTCCATTAGCCCCTTGGCAGTACGCCCCGCTTCCGGTCCGATATCGAGACCGGCGATCATAAGCGAGGCCGATCCCTTGGGGCTTTTTCATGCGCGCGTCGGGAACCGGTCGCTATGGAAAAAGTCGCGATCCTCATTGACGGCGGATACTTTCTGAAAAGGCTGCCGGCCGTACGACCGGATGTCAGGGCGGCCGACGCCGACGCTGTTGCGAACTCCATAAGGGAGCTTGTTAGGAACCATTTGCAACAATTGAGCAAGATATATGAAGTCTCGAAGCCTTTCCGCCTCCTGTACCGCACCTTCTACTATGATGCCCGTCCGTACGATAAGAAAGGGCATACGCCGGTCGGGGGCAATGCCAAAGATTATGCCAAATCGGATGAGGCGCGGTTTCGAGCAAAATTATTCGACGCATTGCACGGCTTTCCCAATCTCGCCGTCCGGTTGGGCGACGTTCGCAAAGACGGTGATCGATCTTGGATTCTGAAGGAGGAGCCGCAGCAAGCCCTCCTTAAGGGGAAAATAGCAGTTGAAGACCTTACCGACCGCGATTTCGTTCCCGCTTTGCGGCAGAAGGGGGTCGACATGCGGATCGGGATCGACATCGCCTCGATCGCGCTCAAACGTCAGGCGAGCATTATTATTCTCATTTCCGGCGACGCAGATTTCATTCCAGCAGCGAAACTTGCACGACGAGAAGGCATCCAGTTTATTCTTGACCCGCTTTGGCGGGAAATCCCCCGCGACCTCTCCGAGCATATCGATGGATTGAGAAGCGGGTTTCCCCGACCCCAGCGAGCGGATACAGGGGTGCCTGGTTTCAAAGGCAACGACGGAAATTTGATGCAGCACTGGGTGTTGTGCGAGCTGACGGATATGGCGCGTAAACACACTTCTGAACTAACCTATATCGACGCGCACTCGATGGCGCCCATAGCTACGAATCGCAGTGTCAAGGAAAATCCGAAAACGGGAAGGTTCGACAAGGTGTTCGGTCGCCTTTCGGGAGGAGGATCGATATATGAAAAGGCGTGGAAAGCGCTAGCACCGGAAGCGGGAACTTACCCAAATTCAGCCAATTTCATCGCTCATATCTGGCAGCCTGCCGGATTTACCTCGATGCTGTTATGTGAAAATGACGAAAAGACTGCTTCATTTCTCCGCTCATGGTCTGAGAAGGTGCGTGCGGTGCACGATAATTTCGACATAGAAGTCGCGCACGACGATTGGCGCCAGCGGTTTGCGCGTGGACTACCGGAACAGAAAGGCCTAGTTTTTATCTCGTTCGATCCATACATGATTAACCGACATCAAAGAAAAAAGAATCCGGGAAATATATACCCGGACGATATCGACTTGTTGGTGGAAAAAACACGCTCTTATTCGAAAAATATCTTGCTACAATTATCCACCTATGACACGAATGACGATAATCCCCAAGATAAGGTCGAAGCGTGCGTCCGGCAAAAGCTTGAGGCAGCTGGATTCGAAAAAGCCGCGGCAATCGTATGTAACAAGAAAATGATGTCTTTTGTCTATCATCGGGGTGTCGATTTTTCCAAGGAACTGGCATCCCTTTCGCGCCGGTTCGATAGCTGGTTTAACGCACGATAGCGTCGGTAAAGGGCGTTTACCTGCCTTCAGAACAGCCGGCCGCCGTTTGGCACGTCGCGGTCGACGCCGATCAGGACGACCTCGCCGTTTTCGTCCGGGAAGCCGAGCACCAGGATTTCCGACATGATGTTGGCGATCTGCCGGGGCGGGAAATTGAGCACCGCCGCCACCTTGCGGCCGACCAGCTCTTCCGGCCGGTAGTGCGCCGTGATCTGAGCCGAGGATTTGCGCGTCCCGATGGCCGGCCCGAAATCCACGATCAGGATATAGGCCGGCTTGCGCGCCTTCTCGAAGGGCTCGGCGGTCAGGACCGTGCCGACCCGGATATCGACCTTCTCGAAATCGGCCCAGGAGATGATGTCAGCGATGGCGTTCATGGCCGCGTTATAGCAGCCCCGCCGGCCGGGCCGGCGCTGCCTTCGCCGCACCCGTTCGGGAAATCCGGGGCGGGATCAGGCGGCCGGCGCCGGGTCGGCGTCGAGACCGCCCCGATTCGCTTCGGGATTCGCCTCGGGATCCGCCTCGCGGCGCCGGCGGTCGAACGGCGAGCGCATGGTGGCGAACTGCTCGGCCCGCCTGAGGTTGCGGTCGAGCGCCGCCATGGTCTTCGCCATATCCTCGCTGTCGTCGCGCAGCCAGACCTGAACGGTCGCGGCGAAGACGACCGCGAGGCCCTTGACGCGCAGGCCGCCGAGCCAGCCCGCCGTGCTTATGCCCGCCGCTTCCAGCATCCAGCGCATCGAGCGCAGGAGGCGGCAGCCGCCGCACAGGATTTCCGTTATGCCGCCGCTGCCGGCGTCGCGCACCACGGCGCGGATGCCGTCCTTGTAGGGATTGAGCGCATCGAAGCGCTGCATCAGGATGTCGAACAGCCGGTCGCGGTAGGACGACTCTTCGTCGGCGGACTTCTGCGCGCCCGTCAGCACGGCCCCGTCGATATGGCGGAAGAGGCCGTCGAGCAGCGCTTCCTTCGACGTGTAGCGCGCGTGCAGTTCGGCCAGAGACAGGCCGGCCTCTTCGGCGATATCGGCCAGCCGCGTCCGGCGCCAGCCGACGCCGGCGGTCGCCCGCATCGCGGCGGCGTAGAGGTCGCTGTCGGCAATGTTCTCCTGGGCCATCGGTCGCTCCCTGAAACTGCCGGGGAACATCCCCGTCTCACGTCGCGGATGCCGCAGTATACACGATTGCCCGCCTCGGCGGTTTCAATTCTTCGGCGATTGTGCGACCTTGGCCGCCGTCTTTCACACTGCGGCTCCCGCCTGACCGGGCGCAGGCGGGCAACACGGACCATCGCCATGCACCGGTCCCGGCCCGGACGTTTCCTGCGACAGCGCGAACCGGCGCCTTGCGTGTCGGTCGAGGAGGAGCGCGACCTCGCCCGGCGCAGCCAGGCCGGCGACCGCGAGGCTTCGGACCGGCTGCTGCGCGCCCATCTGGCCTTCATCGTCAGCATCGCCCGGAAATACCGGCGCTACGGCGTGCCGATGAACGACCTGGTGCAGGAAGGCTCCATCGGCCTGCTGCACGCCATCCGCAAATTCGATCCGTCGGCCGGCGCCCGGCTTTCGACCTACGCGCGCTGGTGGGTGCGCGCGGCGATCCAGGACCATGTGGTGCGCTCCTGGTCGCTGGTGCGGATCGGCACGACGGCGGCGCAAAAGGCGATGTTCTTCCACCTGCGCCGCAAGATGGCGGAGTTCCGGGGCGGGTCCGACGCCATGACCGAGGACCGGCTGCGCCCGGTGGCGCGGAAATTCGGCGTGCCGCTGAAAGAGGCGATGGCGCTGGCCCGGCGGGCGGCGGAGAAGGACCGGTCGCTCAACCAGCGCGTGCGCGCCGGCGAGCCCGACGAGTGGGGCGACCGCCTGGCCGACGAGCGGGAAAGCCCGGAAGAAGCCGCCGCCGGCGCGAGCGCCGAGCGGTTCCGCCGCGGCCTCGTCGCCAAGGCGCTCAAGTCGCTGAGCGGCCGGGAGCGCACCATTATCGCCGGGCGCTTCATGGCCGAAACCCGCAGGACCCGCGGCGCCCTCGCCGCCGATCTCGGCATCTCGCGCGAACGGGTCCGGCAGCTCGAAATCGCCGCCCTCGAAAAGCTGCGCCGCCTGATCGGCCGCAAGGGCTGGGAGGCGATTTAGCGCGTCTCCTTCATTGAACGGATCTTCGGGTCTCCAGAGCCCGGTTCGGCGGGTTGCTCCGATCCGACCGGCGGTCGCGTTGCGCGGCGCCGCTTTCTTGCCCGGACGGTCCCGAAGAGTGGCTACGGGTTCATGACCTCCAGTCCGAGGGTATGGGCCAGTTTCGGCACCTCGTCGAGGAGGAAGGCGCGAAAGGCGGAAGCCACCGGGCTCGGCACGGTATCGCTGCGGCTCAGCAAGCCCACCACGCGCCACACATTCTCGTCGGCTAGATCGAGGGCGACAACGTCCTCGGGCAGATCGACCGCGGCCAGCGCCGGCAGCAAAGTTATTCCGAAACCCGACTTTGCAAGGGCAAGCAACGAGGTCACGTTCCGGACGTGCATCGACGCCTTTTCGGCCAGGGCCCTGTAACCGGCCACGTCGATGGTCTCGGACGCGCCGTTCAGGATCAGACCTTGACCTTCGAGGTCGGCCCAACGGACAAGATCTCCGGCGACTGCCAGACCGCAGCCGGCGTTGCAGATGACCTTGAAGCGATCCCGAAACAGCGGTTCGAAGGCCGCCGTTGCGTGAGAAAGAGGCCGGCCGGCAAGTCCGAGGTCCGCCTGTCCGGATTCGACGGACCTGAGAACGTTCCGGCTATCGGTGTCCAGCAGCTCGATTTCGACGCCGGGCCGGTCGCGCACGAAGCGGGGCAGCAGCGCCGGCACAAGATTGGCGGCAACCGACGGGACAGAGGCGAGGGCGAGCCGGCCGGTCCGGTTCCTGGCGTAGGCGCGGATTCCGTCGATCATCCGGTCGTAGTTCTGGATCTGAAGGCGTCCGGTTTCCAGCACGAACGCGCCGAGGGGCGTCAGGCTGCTCTTGCGATCGGTCTCGAAGAGTTCGCCCCCCACTTCGTGCTCCAGCCGCTTGAGCGTCATGGAAACCGCCGAGGCCGTCCGGCACAGCCGTTCGGCCGCATCCTTGATGTTGCCGGCTTCGGCCACGGCGACGAAGGTCCGCAACGTCTCCAGTTTGATCATGACGACCACGCTTCAGATGAATTGAGATTAAAATAAATTATTTCGAATTGCTTGAAAAATCCCACCCTTCCATGCTGCCAGATGAGACCATGGCGCCAGTGCCGATTCTCGCAAAGACCGAACCGGATAGCGCCTATTGTGTCGGAGCGTTCGCAGTTGAAGCGCTCCGGCAGGAAAATGACGGGCATGAGCGGACTTTTGCAGGCGGACTACACCTTCGCCAATGGCGGTGAAGCGGTTCGGCGAATGGCCGATTGTGGTGCCGTCTAAGTATTCTTTGGTACATTTTCATGTATCTGAAAGGCAGTTGCCGATATCCCAACGGCGGCGTCGGCGGTATGCGAAACAAAGGCAACCAAGGGAGGAACCGACAATGCGAAATCTGAAATTGACCCTCGCGGCAGCGGCCATCGCGGCTGTTGCAGTTGCGCCGGGAACCGGCCAGGCGGCGACCGGCTGCGGCACCAAGGACGAGATCACCATCGCCAGCATGACCTGGATGTCCGGCATTGTGCTGGCGCAGGCCGCGCACCGCATCCTGACCGCGGGCTATGGCTGCAACGCCAAGCTGGTGCCCGGCGATACGGTGCCGACGGCGACCAGCATGCTGACCAAGAACAAGCCCCATATCGCGCCGGAGTTGTGGATCAGCACGGCATCCTCGATCTGGGAAAAGATCAAGAAGAAGGGCAACGTCTACAAGGCGAGCGACGTGTTCAGCGAAGGCGGCAAGGAAGGCTGGTGGATTCCGGACTATGTCGCCAAGGCCAACCCCGGCCTCAAGTCCATCGGCGATCTCAAAAACCCGAAATACGCCAAGCTCTTCGTCGAGGCCCAGAGCGACGGCAAGAGCCGACTCTATGCCTGCCCGCCGGGCTGGGCGTGCGAGATCATCAATGGCAACCTGTTCAAGGCGCTGGGGCTGGAAAAGGCCAACTACCAACTCTTTTCGCCGGGTTCGGGCGCTAACCTGAAGGCCTCGATCGCCCGCAGCGTGACGCGCAAGAAGGCGATCCTGGCCTACTACTGGGGTCCGACGGCTGTGATCGGGCGTTACAAGCTGGTGCGCCTGAACATGCCGGCCTACGACGCCGAGAAGTTCCTGTGCCTGACCGACCGGAACTGCGCCAATCCGCAGGTCTCCGGCTGGAAGGCCGGCGAGGTCGCGGTCGCGGTGGTAACCAGCCTCAAGAAGAAGGCGCCGAACGTGGCGGCTTTCCTGGGCAAGATGCAGGTGCCGAACGCCGTGATCAACAGCGTGCTGGCCTGGGGCGACGACCGCAAGGCGAGTCCTGAAGAGGTCACCGAGCATTTCATGAAGACGCAAGAAGCCGTCTGGGCCAAGTGGGTGCCGGCCGATGTTGCGGCCAAGGTGAAAGCAAGCCTCAAGTAAGAAGAGGCACAATCGCGAAGCGATCGGCGGGCGTCCGTTGCGGGCGCCCGCCGTTTCTTTTTGCGGTCAGAGCCTTACGGATCGGACAGGCCGATAGTAAGGTCGAACTCTCCGGCCGTCGCCGGCACGCCCGGTCTCTCTTGGCGTCGAGTGTGCTGTATTCGCCGGAGCCCGCAGGGAGGCGGTATCCGATATGGCGCAAGAATTTCCCGAACTGTTGAATATGCGGGCGGTCCGCATCGGCATCGACGAATCGTTCAACTGGGTCGTCGAGCACTGGAGCGAAACGCTGGAGGAGATTTTCCTGCCGGTCGTCCACCTCTTGCGCGCGATCGAGGATTTCCTCCTCTGGATGCCATGGTATGTCGTTATCGCGATCATCGCAGCGATGGGCTTCGCGGCGACACGCAATGTGTGGATCGCCCTCGGGCTGGGCCTCATGACCTTCCTGATGGGCTTTTTCGGCCTGTGGGAACCGGGCATGAAGACCATCGCCCTGATGCTGACGGCGACCCTGCTGGCCGTGATCGTCGGCATCCCGATGGGCATCCTGATGTCGCGCTCGGACCGGGTCGAACGCATCACCCTGCCGGTGCTCGACATCATGCAGACGATGCCGATTTTCGTCTATCTGATCCCCTTCGTCATGCTGTTCGGGCCGGGCAAGATTCCTGCCCTGCTGGCGACCATCGTGTTTGCGGTGCCGCCGGTCATCCGCCTGACCAATCTCGGCATCCGGCATGTCGACCGCGAGGTCGTCGAGGCCTTCACCGCCTTCGGGGCGACGCGACGGCAGCTGCTGTTCGGCGTCCAGGTGCCGCTCGCCATGCCGACCATCATGGCCGGCATCAACCAGACGACGATGATGGCGCTCTCGATGGTGGTGATCGCCTCGATGATCGGAGCCGGCGGGCTCGGCTATCAGGTCCTCCAGGGCATCCAGCGCCTGGAGATCAGCCGCGGCCTGCTCGCCGGCCTCGCCATCGTCTTTCTCGCCGTCATCTTCGACCGCATCGCCCAGGCCTATGGCAAGCGCATGCAACAGCACCTGCATCTGGGGCACTGAACCGATGACGGAACCGAAGACCGGCCGGGAAACCAAGATCGGGATCGAAAGCGTCTACAAGATCTTCGGCCCCGATCCCGCAAGCGTGCTCGACCGCGTGAAGGCCGGCACCGGCAAGCAGGAACTGCTCGAAGAGACCGGCCATACCATCGGCATCCGGGATGTCAGCCTCGATGTCGGCGCGGGCGAAATCTTCGTCGTCATGGGCCTGTCCGGCTCCGGCAAGTCGACCCTGATCCGGCATATCAACCGGCTGATCGAGCCGACCGACGGGCGCATCCTGGTCGACGGCGAGGATGTACTGCAGCTCGACCCGGACGCGCTGCGCCATCTGCGGCGTTTCAAGATGAGCATGGTGTTCCAGCGCTTCGCCCTGCTGCCCCACAAGACGGTGCTCGAGAACGTCAAGAGCGGACTGCAGATCCGCGACGAGGGGCGGGGCGGCGGGCTGCCGAAAGGCGGCGCGGTCGGGCGGCTCGCCGGGCGGCTGGGCTTGGCCGGAAGCGGGAGTTCCGACATCCGCGACCGTGCCCAGGCCCAGGTCGATATGGTCGGCCTGCAGGGCTTCGAGAACCAGTATCCGAACCAGCTCTCCGGCGGCATGCAACAACGGGTCGGCCTCGCCCGGGCGCTCGCGACGGACGCCGAAGTGCTGCTCATGGACGAGGCCTTCAGCGCGCTCGACCCGCTGATCCGCAACGACATGCAGGATCAGCTGATGCAGATCCAGAACAGCCTCAACCGGACGATCGTGTTCATCACCCACGATCTCGACGAGGCGCTGCGCATTGGCGACCATATCGCGATCCTGCGCGACGGCGAATTGCGCCAGGTCGGCCCGCCGGAGGAAATCCTGATGGCCCCGGCCGACGACTATGTCAGTCGCTTCGTCAAGGACGTGAACCGCGGCCGCGTCATCACGGTCGGCAGCATCGCGGACGAATACCCGACCGTGGCGCTGGGCGAGGCCGGATTCGCCGATGCCCTCGCCCGGCTGGACGCCAGCGAGCGCAGCACCGTTTATGTCTGCGACGGAGCGGGTCGGCCCGTCGGCGCGATTACGGCGGAAATGGCGCGGAACGGGCAGGACCTGACGGGCCCGATCGACGGCGATGCGAAACTCGCTCCGGTCCAGACTGTAAGCGGCGCCGCGGTGATCGAGGATATGCTGCCGCTCGCCATGAAGAGCGAGGTGCCGGTCGCCGTGCTGGACGGGCAGGGCGCGCTGATCGGCGGCGTGCCGCGCCGCACCGTGCTCGCCGCCCTGGTCCGCCGGACGGAGTGAGCGAAGGCTGGATGTCGGCAGTTCAGCGCCGCGCGGCGAAAAACTCTCTCAGCAGCGCCGCGGCCTCGCGTTCGCCCAGTCCGTCGTAGATGTCCGGCCGGTGGTGGCAGGTCGGCTGGTCGAACAGCCGGCCGCCGTGGAGCACCGCGCCGCCCTTCGGATCGGCCGCGCCGAAATAGAGCCGGTCGAGGCGGGCGAGTGCGATCGCGCCAGCGCACATGGCGCAGGGCTCCAGCGTGACATAGAGGTCGCAGCCGGTCAGGCGGCTCCGGCCGAGCGCGTCGGCGGCGCGCCGGATCGCCAGCATCTCGGCATGGGCGGTCGGATCGCGCCGCGCCTCGGTTTCGTTGCCGGCCCGGGCGACGATCCGGCGCTCTGCGCGCAGCACGACAATGGCGCCGACCGGCACCTCGCCGCGCCGCGCCGCCGCCCGCGCCTCGTAGAGCGCCCGGTCCATCGGGCTGGCGCCGGGCGGCAGGGTTTCATCCGGGTTCGCGCTCATATCCGTTCGTGGCGTCGCCGGCTGCCGCCGGTCAAGCCCTATCGTGCGGCGCCGGTGGCGGCGATGCGCCAATTCATCTGTGGTTCGCCCGGCCGGCCGGGTGGTAGGGACCGCGCGAACGGCTGAACGAGCGGAGTGCCGCCATGGCGCTGGACAGCGAAACGGTGCGCCGGATTGCGCACCTGGCTCGGGTGCGCGTCCCCGAAGCGGAGTTGGAACCGCTGGCCGGGGAACTGTCCAACATCCTTGGCTGGGTCGAACAGCTCGGCGAGGTGGACACGGAGAATGTGCCGCCGATGACCAGCGTCGTCGCGGTCCGCCTGCCGATGCGCGACGACAGGGTGGACGACGGCGGCGCGCCGGACGCGGTCCTCGCCAACGCACCGGACGGCGCGCCCGGCTTCTTCGCCGTGCCGAAGGTCGTCGAGTGATGGCCGGCCTGACCGACCTTACCCTGGCGGAAGCGCGCGCCGGGCTGGCGGCCGGCGACTTCACCGCCGAAGAACTGGCGCAGGCCCATCTCGACGCCGTCGAAGCAGCCCGGCCGCTCAACGCCTACATCACCGAATTGCCGGACCGGGCGCTGGACATGGCGCGCGCCTCGGACGCCCGCCGGGCGCAGGGGCGGGCCGGCCTGCTCGAAGGGCTGCCCGTCGCCGTCAAGGACCTGTTCTGCACCGAAGGCGTTCAGACCACCGCCGGCTCCCACATTCTCGGCGGGTTTACGCCGCCCTACGAATCGACCGTGACCGCCAACCTGTGGGCCGAAGGCGCGGTCATGCTCGGCAAGACCAACATGGACGAGTTCGCCATGGGCTCGTCCAACATCACCTCGCATTACGGCCGGGTCGAGAATCCGTGGCGCGCGACCGGCAGCAACCGGGCGCTGGCGCCGGG
>JAJEGH010000037.1 GCA_022819985.1 Alphaproteobacteria bacterium
CTTGACTGCAAATGCCTCATAAAAGGATGAGGAGGAGGGGTGCAGCTTAAGCATATTCCCCAAACCTCCTCATCCCGAGTAGGCGCGCCAGCAGCCTGTCCTGAGCTTGTCGAAGGACCGTATCGAGGGGGCCGTATCGAGAGCCTGCCCTGAGCGAAGCCGAAGGGGGGCCGTTACTCCGGCTGGGCGCCGCGGACGACGCGTGCGAGCGCGAGCGCTTCGACCCGGGCCGCGCCGGCCCGCTTGAGCGCGCGGGCGCAGGCTTCGAGGGTGGCGCCGGTCGTCAGCACGTCGTCGACCAGCAGGATGCGCGCGCCTTCGACGGCCTCCCGCCGCCGCGGCGAGACGGCGAAGGCGCCGCGGACATTGAGACGCCGGGCGCGGCGGTTGAGTCCGCCCTGGCTCGGCGTCGCCCGCGTCCGGCGCAACAGGTCCAGGCACAGGTCGACGCCCGCCGCCGCCGCGACGCCGCGCGCCAGTTCGGCCGACTGGTTGTAGCGCCGCGCCACCAGCCGGCGCCAGTGCAGCGGCACCGGCGCAACCAGATCGGCCTGCCGCGCCTGCTCCGCGCCGGCCCGCGCCATCCAGCCGCCGAAATGGCGGCCTGCCTGCATCCGGTCGCCATGCTTGAAGGACAGGATCAGCGGCCGGCTGGCGTCGTCGTAGCGCAGCACGGCCCGCGCCGCATCGAACGCCGGCTGGCGGGCGGCGCAGCCGCCGCACAGGGCGCCGTCGGCGACGTCGAATTCGAACGGCAGTCCGCAGCAGGCGCACCAGGGCCGCTCGATGAAGGAAAGACCGCCCCAGCAACTGCCGCACAGCGCGCCCTCGCCCGGCGTGATCGCGCCGCATCCCAGGCAGCGCGGCGGCAGCAGCAGGTCGACCGGCCGGCGGGCGGCCGTGCGCAGAAGGCCGGGGATCCCGAAGGGCGCGCGCTGCCCCCGTGCTGCGCCGGCGGCGCCGTCAGTCACCGTCCTTGCTGCGATTGGCGCCGCGGCGCTGGTCCGGGTGCAGGGAGCTGCCGAAGATATGGTCGCTTTCGCCGATGCCGTGGGCCGGGCCGCCGACGATCAGGGGATCGGGCTCGCCGACAACCTTCAGGTCCTTGCCCGGATAGGGCAGGCTGCTCAGGAAATGCCGCATGCAGTTCAACCGCGCCCGCTTCTTGTCGTTGGACTTGACGATGGTCCAGGGCGCATCGGCGGTATCGGTGTAGAAATACATCGCCTCCTTCGCCTCGGTGTAATCGTCCCACAGGTTGAGCGATTTCCGGTCGATCGGCGACAGCTTCCACTGCTTCAACGGCTCGTTCTCGCGCGATTTGAACCGGCGCAACTGCTCCTCCCGGGTTACGGAGAACCAGTATTTGAACAGCCGGATGCCGCTGCGCACCAGCATGCGCTCCACCTCCGGCGCCTGGCGCATGAATTCGAGATATTCGTTGGCGGTGCAGAACCCCATGACCCGTTCGACCCCTGCCCGGTTGTACCAGGACCGGTCGAACATCACGATCTCCCCGGCCGACGGGAGGTGCGCGATATAGCGCTGGAAATACCACTGGGACTGCTCTTTCTCGGTCGGCTTGTCGAGCGCGACCACCCGGGCGCCACGCGGGTTCAGGTGCTCCATGAAACGCTTGATGGTGCCGCCCTTGCCGGCCGCATCCCGGCCTTCGAACAGGCAGACGATCTTCTGCCCGGTATCCTTGACCCAGTCCTGCACCTTGAGCAGTTCGATCTGGAGTTCCGCCTTGCGGTTCTCGTAGTCCTTGCGCCCGATCTTGCGCCGGTACGGATATTCGCCCGATTCGAAGAGCCGGCGGATCGCTTCGCGGTCGCGCCGGACTTCCGCGATGGGCCGGCCGGGACCGACCGCCGCTTCGGCCAATTCGGGCAGAGGTTCGGCGCCGTCGCCGGCCGCCGCGGAGCCGTTGCCGCCGCTGCCGCGTTGCACGTTGCTCATGACTGCCGACCTCCCTACAGTACGGTCGAGCCTTGTGCGGCTATGCGCCGGACGGCGGGGTGTCGACAGGCGTCGCATCCCGCTGCCGGTACCGGTCTCCCGGCGCGCTGCTGCCCCCTCTGGAACGGATGATAGCATGAACCTTACGGGAAAAACCGCAATTGTGACCGGCGCCGCGCGCGGCCTCGGCCAAGCCTATGCGCAGAAGATGGTGGAAATGGGCGTCAACGTGGTCGCCGCCGACATCGCCGATTGCAGCGAAACGGTGGACGGCGCCTACGGCCCCGGCAAGATCGTCGGCACGAATGTCGACGTCGCCGGCTTCGACAGCGCCGAGGCGATGGCCGCGCTGGCCTGCGAGCGCTTCGGCGGCATCGATATCCTGGTGAACAACGCGGCGCTTTACGGCTCGCTCACCGGCGGCCGGATCGAGACGATCGCCGAGGCGGACTGGGACGCCTGCATGGCGGTCAACGTCAAGGGCCTGTGGAACTGCGCCAAGGCCGTCATTCCCTCCATGCGGGAGCGCGGCGGCGGCAGCATCATCAACATTTCCTCGCTGGCCGCCGTCTACGGCCTGCCTTATGCGCTGCACTATTCCACGTCGAAGGGTGCGGTCATCGGCATGACACGGGCGATGGCGCGCGAACTGGGCCGCGACTGGATCCGGGTCAACGCGATCGCGCCGTCGGCGGTGCTGACCGAAGGGACGGACGAATTCTTCGGCGAGAAGAAGGAAAAGGGCATGCAGGTGATCGCCGCCTCGCAGAGCCTGCAAAAGAACCTGGAGACCGACGACCTTGTCGGCACCGTGCTCTATCTCGCCGGCGACGCCAGCAAATTCGTGACCGGCCAGACGATCATGGTCGACGGCGGTACGGTCTATCTGTGACGGCCCGCCGCCTGACGGGCGCCGGCCTGCTCGTTTTCGCCCTGGCGGGAGCGGCGCAGCCGGCCCGGGCGGTCACGGTGGCGGACTACCAGAAATGGCGCCATGCCACCCGCACCGTACGGGCGACGCCGACCGGGCTGGTCGAGGTGCGCCTCGGCGGCATTCTCAGCGGGCTGCTGCTGGCCAACGGGAGGCTCGGCCGCGCCGGGGCGCCGCTGCTGTTCTGCCCGCCGGACGGCGCCCCGCCGGACGGGATGGCGAGCGGCGACCTGCGCAAGCGCGTCGATGCGGAGCTGAAGTCGCCGTCGCGGCCGGGCGGCGAGCCCTGGCCGGCCGACACCGGCATCGGCGCCGTCGTCCTGCACATTCTGCAACGGGACTGGCGCTGCCCGGCCGGCCGCCGGGTCCTCCCCTAGCGCCGTGACCGGCCCGGCCCGGATCTTCGACCGCCGCGCCGTCCGTCTGCACCGCGACCGGGCGGCCCGCCGCTGGTCCGAGCCGGCCGGTTCGCGCAATCCGGAATTCCTGCACGAGGAAGTCGCCGGCCGGCTCCTGGAGAGGCTGGGAGAGGTTCGGGACCCCTTCGCGGACTGCCTCTACCTGGGCTGCCGGCGCGGGTACGCGACGCGGCGGCTGGCGGCGCGGTCCGGGATGCAGCGGGTCGTGCAGGCGGACCTGAGCCCGGCGATGGCCGCCGCCGCCCGGACCGCCAACCGCTTCTTCCCCGCCCTGTGCCTGGACGAGGAATGCCTGCCCTTCGCCGACGGCAGCTTCGACCTGGTGTTCGCGCCGCTGTCGCTGCACTGGGTCGACGATCTGCCGGGAACGCTGATCCAGCTCAACCGCCTGCTCCGGCCCGGCGGCCTGCTGCTGGCGGCCCTGATCGGCGGCGGCGCGCTCGGGGAGCTGCGCGAAGCGCTGGCCGAGGCCGAACTGGCCGGCGAAGGCGGGGTCTCGCCGCGCGTTTCGCCCTTCGCCGACGTGCGCGACGGCGGGGATCTGCTGCAACGGGCGGGGTTCGCCCTGCCGGTGGCCGACCGCGAGCGGATCGGCGCGACCTACGAGCACGCCTTCGGCCTGATGATGGACCTGCGCCACATGGGCGAGACCAACGCGGTCGCCGCGCGGCGCAGGAGCTTCAGCCGGCGCGCCACCCTGGTCGAGGCGGCGGAGGTCTATCTGCGCCGCTTCGCCGACAGGGGCGGCCGGCTGCGCGCCACTTTCGACATCCTCTTCCTCACCGGCTGGGCGCCGGCCCCCGGCCAGCCGAAGCCGCTGCGTCCGGGCAGCGCCACGGCCCGCCTCGCCGATGCGCTGGGCGGGCAGGAAGCCGACCCGGAAGAGAGTTGATGGCGTCCGCTCCTGCCGGATGCGCGGTCGGTTTCCAGGACGCGGCCTTAGCGATCCAGCAAAAGCTGTGCCATACTGATTCTGACGCCTATGTGAGCGGATGGACGAAGCAGCGCGAGGATGCGGTGCCGGACAAGGTTTCGATCATTGCCTTGTTGAGAGAACGGGAGAGCCAACAGACCCCGCGGGCGAGTGCTTCCGGAAGCCTTGCGGTTTTACCTTCCCCGCAGACGCGCCCTGATACCGGGGACGAGCCGCAGCAACTCCATATGCGGATCGACAATCTCGACCGGACATCCTTCGACGCCATTATCCGCCCTTTGTTGCTATGCGGAGACGCCGCGCGCGCATTGAAACTTCTGCCGGACCGGTCGGTTCAAACCGTCGTCACGTCACCGCCGTATTGGTCCTTGCGCGACTACGGGATCGAGGAACAGATCGGAAGGGACGACAGTCTCAAGGGATATATCGGGAGCATCGTCAATACATTCGAACAGATCGAACGCGTGTTGCGGGACGACGGAACCGTCTGGCTGAACGTGGGCGATTCCTATACGTCCGGCAACCGGCGGTACCGGGCGCCCGACCGGAAGAACCGCGCACGCGCCATGGCAGTGAGGCCGCCGACGCCCGAAGGACTGAAACCCAAAGATCTGATTGGCGTTCCCTGGCGGTTGGCTTTCGCTCTTCAGGATGCCGGCTGGTGGATTCGCAGCGAAGTGATTTGGCACAAGCCGAATGCACATCCGGAATCGGTTCGGGACCGGCCGACCAAGGCCCATGAAACGGTATTTCTGCTGTCGAAAAACAAGGACTATTACTACGATCACAAGGCTATCAAAGGGCCACGCGACCGGCGTCTCCGAACGGTTTGGGAGATTCCCACAGAACCGGTAAAGCGCGTAAACGGGCAAGCCGACGATCATCCCGCGATGATGCCGTTGTCGCTGGCCCGATACTGCGTCGCGATAACCAGCCGAAACGACAGTATCGTGCTCGATCCCTATGCGGGTTCCGGAACGACGCTCCTTGCGGCCCGGGAACTCGGGCGGCAGTGGGTCGGCGTCGAAATCAATCCGGCTTTTGCAGATTTGATTGAGCGGCGATTGGGCGGCCATGAACCTCGATGAACTCAAGGCGACGCTCGATTCGTTCTCGCCGGTAAAAATCGAGTTCGTGGCAAAGGTCATGGAAGCCTTAGCCAATCCTCCTAGTGCCGACATCCGGGCTCGCGGGACATGGCTGACGAACGAGCCGGACTGGATCGAGTATTTCGGACTCGCTTTGTCGGTCCATCACGGGGCGACGACGGAACCGTTGGGGCTCTCGGCTTTCGAGGCGGTATTCAGAAACGCTTGCGAACATCTTGGCTGGACAGTCGATCCGCCCGGTTCCAGAACCCGAAGATTCGTCGATCTGATCGTTCGTCCGGCTTCGGGCCGAAAACGACGATTGTCTCTGAAGTCCACCGCCGCTAGGAACTTGTCCAGAACGGCTTTGCATATCTCCAAGCTTACGGAGGCCGCATGGATTCAGGATGCCCGCACGGCCAGAGATCGGCGGAACCGTACCCTAGAATTGTTCAGGCAATACCAGAGCACGGTTACCCATATCGTCATGCTCAGAGCGTTTCGCGACGACAATGACGAAACCCCGACCTGTTATCAGCTTGTAGAGATCCCGGTGAGTATTTTCGACTCGCTTCGCCAAGCGCCGCTACAGCTCTTCGAACGCGATGCGCCGGCTATCGAATGCCATGTCGGGAACCGGTTCGCCGCAGTGGTCGCCATCGATCGATCCGATGCGAAAATTACGGTCAGACGCGTGCAACTCGACGCTTGCACCGTTCATGCGGAGTGGCGACGCGCATAGCGGCGCGTCGCGAGATCGGCGAATCCGCCCGCTTTTTTGACAATCGGATCGAAGGATAACGGGAAGGCACGGGACAATCCGGACAGGCGCTAACCGCGCAGTTCGCCGCCGGCCTGCTTCTGCACGGCGGCGACGATCTTGTCGGCCACCCCCTCTATCTCCGAATCGGTGAGGGTCTTCTCCGTCGGTTGCAGCGTCACCGCAATGGCGACGGATTTGCGGTCGTCGCCGATCCCGGCGCCTTCGTAGACATCGAACACCGAAACATCGGCGACCAGCGCCTTATCGGCATTCTTCGCCGCGCGGACGACTTTCTCGGCCGGCGTGTTCCGGTCCAGCACGAACGCAAAATCGCGCTCGACCGGATGGAAGGGCGAGGGATCGAGCAGGGCGCGTGCCCGCGTGCCCTTGTCCTTGCGCGGCGGCAGCGCGTCGAAAAAGACCTCGAAGCCGACCATCGGACCCTTCGCGTCGAGCGCACGCAGGACCCGCGGATGCATTTCGCCGAAGGCCGCCAGCACCCGGTTGCCCAGCTTCAGGACGCCGGACCGGCCCGGATGGTACCAGCCGGGCGCTTCGGCCGCGACCTGGAAGCTGCCGACCGGCGCGCCCGCCGCGTCCAGCGCCGCCAGCGCGTCGGCCTTGGCGTCGAACGCGTCGGCGGCGCGCGGCGCCTCGAACCAGGGGCGGCCGTTGCGGTCGCCGGCGCGCAGGCCGGCAGCGACGGTGGCCTGGTCCTCCGGCTCGTTGCCGGCGAACTGCGGTCCGATCTCGAACAGGGCGACATCGGGCGAACTGCGGTCGGCGTTCCACCGGGCCGCCTGAATGAGGTTCGGCAGGATCGACGGCCGCATGACGTCCAGATCGGTCGTGATCGGGTTCTCCAGCGTCGTCTTCGGCGTCGCGCCGCCGAACAGGGCGGCATGGCCAGCGTCCATGAAGGACCAGGTGACCGCTTCCAGCATGCCGCGGGCCGCCAGGGCGCGGCGCGCCATCCGCAGGCGGCGCTGAGCCGGCGTCACCGTGCGCACCGAAACGCCGTCCGGCACAACCGAGACGGCCGGAATGCGGTCGTAGCCGTAGACGCGCAGCACGTCCTCCACGATGTCCGCCTCGCCATGGGCGTCGATATCGAAGACGCGCCAGGAGGGGATGGCGACGGTCCACCTCTCTTCGCCGTTCGCCGACGCCTTGTCGCGGATCGTGTAGCCCTGCGCTTCGAGGATGCGCTCGATCTCGGCGTCGGGCACGGCGAGGCCGCCCAGGCTTTCCAGCCGCGCCGGCCGGAAGCGCACGTCGCGCGGCCAGTCCGGTACGGCGCCGGCGCTGAAGACATGGCTCGCCTCGCCGCCGCAGAATTCGAGGATCAGGCGGGCCGCCACCTCGGCGCCCCACAGGGCGGATTCCGGATCGACCCCGCGCTCGAAGCGGTAACGGGCGTCGGAGCTCAGACCCAGCTTCCGGCCGGTCGCCGCGGTGCGCAGCGTGTCGAACAGGGCGACTTCGAGGAACACGTTCGTCGTGCCGGGCCGGCAGCCGGTCTCCTCGCCGCCCATCAGGCCGCCGATGGCGTGGACCGCCCGGTCGTCGGCGATCACCGTCATTTCTGAAGTGAGAGAATATTCGTTGCCGTCGAGCGCCTGGATCGTCTCGCCGTCGCGCGCCATGCGCATGGTGAGGTCGCCGGCCAGCCTGTCGGCGTCGAAAACGTGCAGGGGCCGGCCCAGATCGTGCGTGACGAGGTTGGTGATATCGACCAGCGCCGAGATCGGCCGCAGCCCGATCGCGCGCAGGCGCCGCTGCACCCAGTCCGGGCTCGGCCCGTTGGTCACGCCGCGGAAGAAGCGGCCGACCACGAAGGGGCAAGCGTCTCCCAGATCTCCCGGCAGGTCGCGCCGCCAGACCAGGGGACTGTCGAACGTCCCCTTGACCGGCGCGGCGTCGAACGGCTTGAGCCGCCCGATGCCGGCGGCGGCGAGATCGCGCGCGATGCCGTAGACGCCCAGCGCGTCCTGCCGGTTCGGCGTGATCGCGATTTCGACGACCGGATCGTTCAGGCCGAGCCAGTCGGCGAACGGTTCTCCGACCGGGGCGTCGTCGGGCAGGTCGATGATGCCCTCATGCTCGTCGGACAGGCCCATCTCCCGCTCGGAGCAGAGCATCCCGTTGGAATCCTGACCGCGGATCACGCCCTTCTTCAGGTCCAGCCCGGTGCCGGGAATATGGGTGCCGGCCGGGGCGAACACGCCCTTCATGCCGGTGCGCGCGTTGGGCGCGCCGCACACCACCTGGACCCGGTCCTCGCCGGTATCGACGATGCACACGCTCAGCCGGTCGGCGTCCGGATGCTGCTTCGCCTCGACGACCCGGGCGATCCGGAAGGGCGCGAGTTCGACCGCCCTGTCCTCGACGCCCTCGACCTCGAGGCCGATGGCGGTCAGCTTCGCGGCGATCTCGTCCAGCGGCGCATCCGTCTCCAGATGCTCCCTGAGCCAGGACAGGGTGAATTTCATGGCGGAGGTTCCGTGGCGGTGGGGCCGGGATTATCTGGCACTCCGGCGCCGCGCGGCAACCGGCGGCAGGGCCGCACCGGCCTATCGGGAAACCGGGGCGATACCGCTACGGCGCGGCAGCGGCCCCAGCGCTCGTTCGGTGCGCTCCACCGCCGCTCCTCCGATGGCCTCGTTCATTTCTTCGACGGTAATGACCGGTCCGTCGTAATACGGCTTCAGCATGCCGACGATGTCGTCGATCGAGCGGTTCATCGCCTTCATCCGCGCGCAGCCGTCGTCCTCGACCTCGAAGCGCACCTTGTCGCCGGGCCGCAGCTTGAGCGCCTCGCGCACTTGCTTCGGGATGGTGATCCGGCCCCCGGCGGTGACCTTGGCGGTAATCGACCGTTCCATTTCCTTGCTTTTTTCAAATTCCTTGCCTGAATTGAAGTGTAGGGACCGATGGCGGCGCTTCAAGCCGCCGGGCAGCGCGGGCCGGAGAGAGTGCGCCCGGCCGCCGCTCAATTCCGCCGCTCGATCAAGCCGCGGGCGATGATATGGGCCTGGATCTCGGCGGCGCCCTCGAAAATGTTGAGAATCCGGGCGTCGCACAGCACGCGGCCGATCTCGTATTCCTGGGCGTAGCCGTTGCCGCCGTGGATTTGCAGGGCGTTGTCGGCGTTCGCCCAGGCGATCCGGGCGGCGAGCAGCTTGGCCATGCCGGCCTCGATATCGCAGCGCCGGTCGCCGTCCTTCTCGCGCGCGGCGAACCAGGTGAGCTGGCGCACCATCATGGTCTCGACCGCCATCCAGGCGATCTTGCCGGCGACCCGCGGGAATTCGTAGATCGGCTTGCCGAACTGGCGGCGCTCCAGGCCGTAGGCGAGGCCGAGCTCCATGGCGTTCTGCGCCACGCCGACGGCGCGCGCGGCGGTCTGGATGCGCGCGCTCTCGAAGGTCGCCATGAGTTGCTTGAAGCCCTCGCCCTCGGCCGCGCCGAGCAGGCAGGCCGCCGGCACCTCGAACCCGTCGAAGCCGATCTCGTATTCCTTCATGCCGCGATAGCCGAGGACGTGGATTTCCCCGCCGGACATGCCCGGCGCCGGAAACGGCTCGGCGTCGGTGCCGCGCGGCTTGGGCGCGATGAACATGGAGAGGCCGCGATAGCCCGCCCGGTCCGGATCGGTGCGCGCCAGTAGCGTCATCATGTCGGTGCGCGCCGCGTGGGTGATCCAGGTCTTGTTGCCGGTCACCCGGTAGACGTCGCCGTCGCGGACCGCGCGGGTGCGCAGGCTGGCGAGGTCGGAGCCGGTGTTGGGCTCGGTGAACACGGCGGTCGGCAGCACCGCGCCGGAAGCGATCTTGGGCAGCCATTCGTCGCGCTGGGCCGGCGTGCCGGCGAGGCGGATCAGCTCGCCAGCGATCTCCGAGCGCGTGCCGAGCGAGCCGACGCCGATATAGCCGCGCGACAGCTCCTCGGTCACGATGCACATGGCGACCTTGCCGAGGCCGAGGCCGCCGAAATCCTCCGGGATCGTCAGGCCGAACACGCCCAGTTCCGCAAGTTCGTTCACCACGTCCATCGGAATCAGGACATCCTCGACATGCCATCCGTGGGCGTGGGGCGCGATCTTCTCTTCGGTGAAGCGGCGGAACTGGTCGCGGATCAGCGCCAGCGTCTCGTCGTCCAGCCCGTCGTCGCCGAAGCCGGTCCCCGAACCGTTTTGGGCGATCAGGGCGGCGAGCCGCATCCGGGCGGCGTCGCTGTTGCCGGCTTCGATCAGAGTCCGCACCGCCGGAGTCCTGAACGCCGCCACCGCCGCTTCCGGCACGCCCATATCGGCCGGGCGCAGCACCTCGCCCTGGCTGATCGCAATGCCGCCGCGCATCTGGGCGAGATACTCCCCGAAGCCGGCCTGGAGGATCAGCCGTTCGGCCTCGCCGAGCCGGCCGGCCGCGTCGAGCCGTTCGGCCCAGGCCAGCGTCTGCTCCAGCGCCGCGACATAGGTGTTGAACCAGGCCAGGCCGTGGGCGGCGAACTGCTGCCGTTCCAGCAGCGCCGGATCGGCCTTTCCGCCGGGCGCGACCAGGCCGGCGACCGCGCGGCGCGCCGCGTCCTTGAGCGTCTCGGCCGCCTCCAGCGCCGCGCGGCACAGCGCCAGCGGATCGGAAAGCAGGCCGGTCCCGGCCGCGGGGCGGATCGTCTCGTTCATCGCCTCGTTCATCGATTCGTTCGTTGCGGGGCGCATCCGGTCGCGGTTTCCGGCCGCATGGGCGCTCGCCGGGCCGGATTCCGCCCGGCGCGGCGTCAATATTCTCCGGTCAGCCGGTCCTGTCGATGGGCGGGGCCGTCCGGACCGCAGGCATTTTGCCGCCAGTAGTCCGCGCTCGCGGGCATCCGGTTGGCCGGCGGCAGGTGCCCGTTCAGGTGCTCCAGATGGGGCGCCGCCTCCGGGCCGGCCCGGTCGATGGCCTCGACCTGCATCCGGCCGTTCTCGTTGCGGACCCATATCGGAATCCAGCCGAACGCGGCGACGCGCAGCTTGCCCGCCGGCCCCTGTTTCGGGTCCGGCGCGAGGCCGAGCAACAGGATCGGCGCGCTGCGCCGCGCCAGGCTGATCTGGTTGGAGACGAAATTGCCGAGCGAGTAGGCGATCAGCCCTTCGCGCCCGTCCTTCGCGATATGTTTCTCGACCGGCTGCATGACGTGGGGATGGGTGCCGATCACGGCCGTGGCGCCGGCCTCGATGGCGGCGACCGCGAGCGTCCGCTGCCGCGGCTCCGGCTCGTGTTCGTATTCGGCGCCCCAGTGCGGCGCGAACATCACGGCGTCGATATCGTCGCGCCGGGCGAGCGCCCGGATCGTCTCCAGCACCCGCGCCCCGTCCCGGTAGCACAGCAGCACCTGGCCGTGCCGGTCCGGCAGGCCGTTGGTGCCGTAGGTGCAGCCCAGCCAGGCGATGCGCCGTGTGCGGCCGGCCCTGACCGTCTCGGTGACGGCGTACCAGGGCTGCTCGCTTTCGCCCCGCTTGCGCGTTCCCGTGAAGTGCAGGCCCGCCGCCCGGATCGCGTCGATCGTCCGGTCGGCGCCGACGGCGTAGCGGTCGAGCGCATGGTTGTTGGCGGTCAGCAGGACATCGAACCCCGCCTGTTTCAGCGCATCCAGCACCGACGGATGATAGTTGAACATCGGATAGCCGCTATAGACCCAGCCGTCCCACAGCTTTGCCGGCGCAGCGGTCGTGCGCCCGGTCTTGGTGATGCCGGCCGCCGCCGGCCCCTCCAGGTTGGCGAAGGCGATGTCGGCGCCCCGGATCAGGTCGGCGACCGGATCGAACAGGCTCAGATAGCCGCCGGGCCGGGTCGCGGCGAATTTCTGCACCGCATCGTGCAGCAGCACGTCGCCGACCGCCGCGACGGTGACGAGTTCCGAAGCCCCGGCCCCGCCGCGGAAGGCGATTCCGTCTCCGGTTGCGGTCATGCCCGTCGCGCCGTCCGCGCAGGATGACGGCCGCCCGGATTGCGCCGCCGCAGGGTCGGCCCCGGCCCCGGAAAGAGCAAGAACGAGGGCGAACAGGACGGCGGCAACGGGCGAACAGCGACGGACATGGCGCGCGGCATGGTGCGCGCGCCGCCGGAAGAGCGCAACCATGATCGAATCTCTACCGGACAACCGGCCCGGCGGGCAACGGCGGATATCGAAAGCCCCCTCTCGAAGCCCGTCTCCAGGGACGCGCGGGGTTGCCTGTGCTATGCCCGGCCCGACGGTTTCGACAAGGTCCCTGCCATGCGGCTTTTCCTGTTTTCGGCGCTTACCGCTTCGCTTGCCCTCGCCCTTCCCGCGCAGGGCCTTGCCGCCGGTTTCGCCGCCTGCGTCGACGGCCTGAAGCGGGCCGCCGGCCAGGCCGGCATCCGGCCATCGGTCGTGCGCGAGGCGCTCGACATCGCAAAGCCGGACGCACGGGTCCTGCGCCTGTCGACGGTGCAGCCCGAAAGCCGGATCGCAATCTGGGACTACCTCGCCTTCGTGGTCGACGACCAGCGCGTCCGCGAGGGCAAGGCGGCGATGCGCCAACACCAAGCGACGCTGCGCCGGGCCGGGAAGCGCTATGGCGTCAGCCGGCATGTCATCGCCGCCATCTGGGGCGTCGAAACCGATTACGGCAAGACCGCCGGCCGGAATTTCCTGCCCCATGCCCTCGCGACGCTCGCCTGCCGCGGCGGCCGCCGCGAGGCCTTCTGGCGGCGCGAGTTGCTGGCGGCGCTGCGGATCGTCGATGCCGGCGATCTGCCGCTCGGCACGCTTTACGGTTCGTGGGCCGGCGCCTTCGGCCAGACCCAGTTCATGCCCTCGACCTACCGGCGCCTCGCGGTCGATTTCGACGGCGACGGCCGCAAGGACCTGGTGCGCTCCGTGCCCGACGCGCTCGGCTCGGCGGCCAACTATCTGCGCCGCGCCGGCTGGCGCACCGGGCAGCCGCGGCTGATCGAGGTGCGCGTTCCGAAACGCTATCGCGGACCCGAGGGGCGGAAGCGCAAGGCAACGCTGGACACCTGGGCCGCTCGCGGCCTCGAACGGACGGACGGGCGGCGCCTCAAAGGCAGGCTGCGCGCCGGCCTGCTGCGCCTCGCCGGCCCGGACGGCCCGGCCTTCCTGACCTTCCGCAACTTCGACGCGCTGTACGCGTACAACCATGCAGAAGCATACGCGCTTGCGGTGGCGCATCTGGCCGACCGGCTTGCCGGCCGCGGGCCGTTCCGCGCGAAATGGCCGACCGACGATCCGGGCCTGTCGCGTATCGGGCGCAAGCGGCTCCAGGAACTGCTGATCGCCGAAGGCTACGAGCCGGGCGAGCCGGACGGCAAGATCGGCCCGAAGAGCCGGGCCGCAATCCGCGAGGCCGAAAGGACTCTCGGCCTGCCGGTCACCGGCCGGGCCGCCCGCCGCCTGTACCGGGCACTGGGCGGCCGGTAGGGCCGGCCCGCAAGGCCGGGCGCACGGCGCAGGCCCGAACCGCACGACTTTTCGTTACCGGACCACAGCCCCGTCGTCGCCGATTTCGACACCGTACCGGCTGCGCGCGGCTTCGGCGGTGACGTAGCCCTCGGCGATATCCGCTGCGATAGCCTCGACCGGCCGGTCGTGCGGATCGCCGTGGCCGCCGCCGCCGGGCAGGTCGACCCGCACCCGGTCGCCGGCGCCGACGATCTGCCTGCCCTTGGGCCTGAGCGCGCTGCCGCTGGCGGTCGCCACGGTTCCCGCCGCCCCGTCGGTGCCGCCGTTGCGCCCCCTGGCCGGGTTTTCGACCCGGTCGTACATGGCGAACAGGGCGAAGGGCGCGCCGTCCCGCGTGCCCATTTCGACCGTCTGCCCGAGGCCGCCGCGGTATTTCCCCGCGCCGCCGGAATCGGGCCGCAGCTCCTTGCGCCACACCACCACCGGCGCCCGGGTCTCGATCGCCTCGACCGGCAGGGCGCGCACGCCGCTCGGGAAGGCGGTGGCGGAAAGGCCGTCGACCGCAGGCCGAGCGCCGGAGCCGCCGCTGTTGAAGGACAGCAGGTCGAAAGCTGCGGCGTCGCTGTCGCGGTTCATGCCGGGCGCGGCGCCGATCTCCGGCCCGCCGCGCACCTGGATGCCCCAAAGGCAGGCCGCGCCTTCGGCCGGAACTTCGAGGCCGGGCACCCTGGCCAGGCAGCCGAGCACGACATCGGGCAGGAACTGTCCGACGATGTGGCGGGCGCTGACCGGCCGCGGTTTCTCGACATTGAGTATGGAGCCGAGCGGCGCCCGGACCTCGACCGGAGCGAGCGAGCCGGCGTTGTTCGGGATCTCCGGCGCCACCGCCGCGCGCACGCCGAATGCCGTGTAGGCCAGCGTATAGTTCATCACCAGGTTGATGCCATAGGCGCTGGCCGGCGAACTGCCCTCGAAGTCCACGACGATGCGCGCGCCGTCCACGGTGAGCGCGGCGTCGAGCGCGATCGGCCGGTCGATGCCGTCGAGGGTGACGGCGTTGCGGTAGGTGCCGTCGGGCAGGGCGCGGATCGCATCCTCCATCCCCCGGCGCGAGCGTTCGAGGATGAAGTCGGCCAGCGCGTCGAAACGGATGCCGTCATATTCGTCGAGCATGGCGGCGAGCCGGCGCTCGCCCAACCGGTTGCAGGTGGCATAGCTGCGGATATCGCCCTCGACCGGGTCCGGCTGGCGGACATTGGCGCGGACGATCTCGAGCAGGTCCTCGTTGAACACGTCGTCGCGCGCCAGCCGCATGATCGGGATGAACAGCCCTTCCTCGTAGATCGAGCGCCCGTCCGGGCACTGGCCCAGCCCGCCGATATCGACCTGGTGGCAGGTGCAGGCGAACAGGGCGGCCATTTCCCCCCTGTGGAATGCCGGCGAAACGACCGTGATGTCGTGCAGATGGCCGGAGCTGAGCCAGGGATCGTTGGTCAGATAGTGGTCGCCCGGCTTCATGCCGGCGGCCGGGAATTTCTCCAGGAAATAGCCGACGGCCTCGGCCATCGAGTTGACGTGGCCGGGCGTTCCGGTCACCGCCTGGGCGACCATGCGCCCGCGGGTATCGAACACGCCGGCCGAAAGGTCGCCGGCCTCGCTGACCGTCTCGCTGAACGCCGTCTTGATCAGGCTGCGCGCCTGCTCCTCGACGATGGCGGTCAGGCGGTTCCACAGTACCGGATAGCGGATGCGGGCGAGGCTGTCGTCGGCGCGTTTCATGGTCCGTCTTCTGCCGTACGCTCGAGGATCAGGGAGCCGAACGGATCGCAGGACAGGGTATAGCCGGGCGGGACGACGGTCGAGGTCTGCGCTTCGACGACCACTGCCGGACCGGCGACCGTTTCGCCGCTGCGCAGGCGATCGCGGTCGAACACGGCTGCCGTCACCGGTTCGGCGCTGGCCGTATCGACGATGGGCCGCACGCCGGCCGCCGAGGATCCGGAGCCCGTTGCCTCCGCCTTCTGGCAGGCCGCTTCCTCCACCTTGCATTCGGCGCGCACCGTCCAGGCGACGACTTCCAGCGGCACGCCATCGATCGTCGGCCCATACTGCCGCCGATAGGCCGCTTGGTATGCGGCCGCCACGGCATCCGCCCAGTTCTCGGCGTCCTGCGGGTCGGGCGGCGCATCGGGCAGGGGAACCATGATTTCGTGGCTCTGGCCGCGGTAGCGCATGAAAGCGGCGTAGGAGATGCGCTCCGGCGGCCGGCCGGCGGCGGTTTTGACGAAGGCGGCGGCCTCGTTGCGCATCTCCGCCAGCACGCCGGCGACGGCGGCGGCGTCCAGCGATTCGAGCTGCTGGTACAGACTGCGCGCGACTTCGAAGGCGACCGGCGCGCGCAGGAAGCCGATGGCCGAGCCGACCCCGGCGCCGCGCGGCACGACGATCCTGTCGATGCCTAGCTTGTCGGCAAGCCGGGCGGCATGCAGCGGAGCGCTGCCGCCGAAGGCGATCAATGTTCGCCCTTCGAAATCCTTGCCGTGTTCCACGGCGTGCTCGCGCGCCGCGTTGGCCATATTCTCGTCGACCGTCTCGGCGACGCCGAGAGCCGCCGTTTCCGCATCGAGATCGAGCGGTGCGCCGACATCGGCGGCAAGCGCCCGTTCGGCCGCCGCGGCGTCGAGCGGCATCGTGCCGCCGGCGAAGCCTGCCGGATCGATGCGGCCGAGCAGGACATCGGCATCGGTCACCGTGGCGCCGGTTCCGCCGCGGGCGTAGCAGGCCGGCCCCGGGTCCGAGCCGGCGCTGCGCGGTCCGACGGCGATCCGGTCGAGCCCGTCCACGCTGCACAGCGAACCGCCGCCGGCGCCGATCTCGACCATCTCGACCACCGGGACGCGCAGGGGCAGGCCGCTGCCGCGCTTGAAGCGGTAGGCGCGGTCAACCTCGAAATCCCGCGCCGATTGCGGCCGGCCCTCGTCGATCAGGCAGATCTTGGCGGTCGTGCCGCCCATGTCGAAAGAGACCGCCCTGGCCGCCCCGGTCTGCCGGGCGACCGCCGCGGCATAGATCGCGCCGCCGGCCGGGCCGGATTCGACCAGCCGGACCGGGAAGCGGATCGCCGTATCCAGGGTTGCCAAGCCGCCGTTCGACAGCATGACCATGAGCGCGCCGGCAAAGCCGGACTCGCCGAGCGCCCCTTCGAGCCGGCGCAGATAGGCGGCGACCGCGGGCTGGACATAGGCGTTGGCGACGGTGGTCGAGAAGCGCTGATATTCGCGCATTTCCGGCGAGACCTCGCAGGACAGGCTGACCGGCAGGCCCGGATATGCCGCCAGAACGATCTCGCGCAGCCGCCGTTCGTGCGCCGGGTTGGCGTAGCTGTGCAGCAGGCCGACCGCGACGCTCTCGATGCCCTCGGCGGCGATGGCCTTCAGCACCGGCGCTACCGACGCCTCATCGAGCGGGACGAGGGGCTCGCCGGCGACGTCGAGCCGCTCGCGCACCGTCAGCCGCCGGGCGCGGCGCACCAGCGGCACGGGCTTTACGATGTTCAGGTCGTATTGGTCGAACCGGCTTTCCGAGCCCATTTCCAGCACGTCGCGGAAGCCCTCGGTCGTGACGAACAGGGTCTCCGCGCCGCGCCGTTCGATCATGGCGTTGGTCGCCAGCGTCGTGCCGTGGATGATCCGGCCGATGTCCGCAAGCGCGATCCCGGCCTGTGCGCAGGCCGCGGCCACGCCGTCCAACACGGCGCGTTCCGGTTCCGCGCCGGTGGTCAGCAGCTTGGCGGAATGGAAGCGGCCGTCGCCATGCTCCAGGGCGATGTCGGTGAAGGTACCCCCGATATCGACCCCCAGGCGCCATTCGGGACGCCATCCGGCGATTGCGTCAGACATAGCCCGTTGCATCTTCCCGCGCGGCCCGAACCGCTGCGCGCACCTGTTTCATCGTCATGAACATGCGCGCAGGGTCGCTTGCGAAAGGCGTAAACCCGAATTCCGCATACCACGATTTTCGGCGCGCGAACGCCTCCTCGCCGCCGTCCGAGATAACGTCGAGGACGATGGCGTGGCAGCCGGCCATCCCGGAAACAATGCACGCCTTTTCGAAGACATGATGCATGAGAATGCCGCCCAGACCGTTGCCCTGCGCCGCTTGGTCCACGGCAACCTGCCCGAGGAACAGCACCGGGATCTCTCCATGTTCCGGCGCGCCCCGCGGCCGGCGTTTCATTTCGTCCACATTCATCATGCCCAGGTTGATTGCATGGTAGCCGAGGATCTGCGTGCGCCCGGCTTCGACGACGACGTAGACCCTGGTCATGTCGTCCTTCTGCTGCTTCCTGGCGCTCAGCCTGAGAAAATTGTTCAGACGGTGTACCCCGCAGTCGAAATCGGCGCGGTGGTGCCGCGCCGGATCGAACTGCTCGATTCTGAGGGCCGATGGCTCAGTCGGCATGAACGACGCGCGCCCGGTAGTCCCGGGCCGCCGCCAGCGCGCGCGGAGTCGGAGCGGGCGGCGCGTCGAGAGCCGCGGCAAACAATTCGGCATCCTCCGGTGTCAGGACATGCCGGGCCCGCAATTCGAGAACCCGCGTCGCCTCGCGCTCGATCGCCGCGCGCAGAAACGCAGACTTGTCGACCGCGAGCGCGCGCGCGGCACGTTCGATCAGGCTCGCCAGACGGTCGTCGTGGCGCACCTGCGTCGTCCGGGTCTGTCTGGCCGAACCGCCGGATTCGGCATCGAAGTCCAACATAGTAGCGCCCTATTTCCTGAAAGGCGAAATGTAATGCACTTTGCACTACAAATCAATTGTTGCCGAAGTTCCGATAACCGGTCGCCAATATTCGGCTGCGCTTTGCTTTCCCGGCTGCCGCCCCTTTTTGCATGAAGCGCTCATACTCCGTATGGAGAGGGGACGGAACCGTCACGGTGCGCGGGGACCGGCACGGAGGATTGCGCCATGCGCGCCTATCTGGACAGTCTGAAGGCCGCCGGCGACCTGCATGTCGTCGGTCGGGAAGTCGATCCGAGGCACGAGCTGGCTGCGGTGACGGCGGCGTTCCAGAAGAAACATGACGGCGCGATCCTGTTCGAAAATGTGCGCGGCGCGGCGATGCCGGTCGTCAGCAACGTCTACGGCAGCCGCCGGCGGCTGTGCGCCCTGATCGAGGCGCCGGACCTTGCCTTCTGCCCGGCCTGGCACCCATTGACGGCGCGCGCGCCGGAGCGTGCGGAACTGCAGCAGGTGCCGGGCGACCGACGCCGGGTCGCGCTCTCCGATCTGCCCCATGTCACCTACTTCGAGAAGGACGCCGGACCCTACATCACGTCGGGCATCCTGCTCGCCAACCATCCGGAGACCGGTGTGCCGAACCTGTCCTTCCACCGCGCCATGCATGTCGATGACCGCGAACTGCGCATCCGGATCGGCGGCAGCCACGATCTGACCCGATACCAGCAGGCGGCGGAAGCGAAGGGCGAGGCGCTGGAGGCGGCCATGCTGATCGGCGCGGCGCCGGAAATCTTCCTGGCGGCCTGCGCCTCGATCCCGCCGGACGCCGATGAGCTTGCAGTCGCCAACGCAGTGGCCGGCGGGCCGCTTGCCGTGACGCCGTGCGAGACGATCGGGCTCGCGGTCCCGGCCGACACGCAAATCGTCATCGAGGGCCGCATCCTGCCTCATGTGCGCCGGCCGGAGGGGCCGTTCGGCGAGTTCATGGGCTACTACGTTCCCGAGGAAGACAATCATGTCTTCGAGGTCACGGCGGTTACGGCCTGCGCCGATCCGGTCTGTCACGCGCTGGTCTGCGGCTCGCCGGAAGATCTGATTCCGCTCGAAACCGCCGTCGCTTCCAAAATTCACCGGCATCTGACGACGCTGCTGCCCGGCATCGTCGACGTGTCCTGCAATCCGCAACTGCTGAACACGGTGGTGAAGATCCGCAAGCAGTACGAAGGCCATGCGCGCCACGTCCTGCTCGCCGCCTTCGGCGCGCATATGGACTACAGCAAGACCTGCATGGTGACCGACGAGGATGTCGATATCCACGATCTCAACGATGTCTGGTGGGCTTTCGTCACCCGCGGCCGGGCCGATACCCGCAGCCTGGTCGTACCGGACGTGCCCGGCTTCTACCGCGACCCGCACAAGGACCATTGGGGCCGCCTCGGCATCGATGCCACCAAGCCCTGGGGCCGCGAGGCCGAGTTCGAGCGCAAGCGGATTCCGGGCGGCGATGCAGTCGATCTCGCCGACTGGATGGGCGAAGCGTGATCCGGCGACGGGAGCGCCGCCCGATCCGCGCCCGCGGCGGCGCCCTCACGCCCCCGGCGGCACATCCAGCGTCGGGTTGCGGTCGAAGAAGCCGTCGGCCTCCAGGCGGAAGCCGGTGCGGGCGACCGGCTGGACCGGCCAGTCCTCGAGGCGCGGCAAGTGGAGCAGGCCGAAGCTGTGCCACAGCACGATATCGGTGTCCCGGATCGACCGGCCCTGCTTCACCCAGGCCGCGATGGTCTCCGAGCCGTCGCTCTGGTTGACGAAGCGCCCGGCCGGGTAGCGCTCGGCGGGATCGTAGGGCGTGCACCAGACATGGTTGAAGATGAAGGCGGCGCGCTTCTCCATCATCGTGCCGGGGTGGAACCAGGGCCGCAGCATGCCGCTGGAATGCAGCCGGTAGGCGGTCGGCCGACCCACGCCGTTGGACGCCGAGGCGCTTTCGACCCGCCAGAAGCGCTCGGTGTCGGCGTTGCGCGTCCGGCCGCCCTCGGTCTCCAGCACTGTCGGTTCGACGCGGAAGGCGTTGCCGTTCGGGTTGCCCTCGCCCATCGGCGGCTGCACGACATTCATCTCGACCAGCCGGTTGTCGTCGCCGTCCACCGCCATGTCGAGCCGGGCGCAGAACAGGTGCTGGTGGTTGGGTGCGGTGACGCCGGGCATGATTTCGGTGCCGTAGCCGGTGCCGGAGATCGCGTTCAGGCCCTGGGTGTTCATGATCCCGGTCGCCTTGATGTCGAGCTCCAGCGTGCCGTCCATGTGGAAGATCCAGTAGAAGGCGTATTCGTAGTTGCCGACCGTCGCGATCATCGAGATCAGCAGCCGACGCGCCCGGCGATGCTCCATCTCGTCGGTCATATAGTCGGTATGCTTCCACAGCATCCCGTCGTCTTCCTCGTGCAGGCAGACGGCGTTGTCGACCACCACCGGCTCGCCCGAGGTCAGGTTGAACACGCCGTCGAAATAATGGATGTCGCCGCGGCAGTCGCAGCCCAGCTTGAGCGGATTGGCGACCTGGCCGAGGCCGTATTCGCCGACGTCGAAGGCGTTCTTGCGATAGTGGTTGAAGGAGGGATCGCCGTAGGGCACGACCATCTCCGCGATCGAGGCGCGCCAGATCAGCGGCCGCCAGGGCGCCTTTTCGCCGCCGCGCACCCGGATGTCGTTGAGCACCAGCCCTTCGCGCGGGTGGAACTCGACGTGGAAACGCCAGTTGGCCCAGGTGACGACCCGGTCCTCGACGGTGAAGGTCGGGCCGTCGGGCTGGGCAATGTCGATCGGCTTCAGGTCGCTGCGCAGGATTTCCGCGATCTCCGGCCGGTCGGCATGGTAATTCGAGGATTCCATCGGCACGTCGTGAACCGCATGGTCGATCACCCGGACGACCTCGACCTTGTTGAGGTCGAACAGCACGTTCAGGCCCTCGACCGGGTGGGCGTAGCCGTTGTCCCCCGGATCCTTGCGCAGGTAGACCAGGCAGTGCACGAGGCGCCGGCCCTCCTCGTCCCCGAAGCCGAAATTGCCGGCGGAGAAGGGATCGACCTGGATGTGCGACAGGTCGGTGACGCCGCGCCGCTCCATCGCCGCGATGAAATCGGGGTGCTGGGGCACCGTTTCGGCGCAGACCATAAACTCGTCGACGTTGATCGCCGGTCGCGCGCCGGGCACGCCGACCGCGGATTCGACCGCTTCCCCCACCAGGTCGACGATCAGCTCGGAGACGCAGTTATCCGCCGTATCGTAGATGCTGACATAGGCCTTGCGGCTGCCGCCCGCCGCGCCGGCCGCGATCTCGGCCCGGCACTGTTCCTTGTCCGGATAATGCAGGCGGATCGATTCGAACTTCGCGGTCTCCGTCCACCCGTTCCAGGCCCGGACGATGGCGCCGGCGGCCTCGATCTCGGCCGGGGTGAGCGCGTTGAGCGGATGGGTGCCTCGTTCCGTCGCGGGGGTGGTAGTGCTGGTATTCGCCATCGGTCTTTTCCCGTCGGTCTTTCCCTTGCCAAGCGGGCCTGCACCCGCCATTGATCGGCCCGTTTTCCGTCCCCCGTTTCTGTCACAGCACCGCCCGGAACGCCATGCCCATCGAAACCACCGCCGTCATGCCGCACACCCATTTCGAGGATTTCGAGGTCGGTCAGGAAATGGAATACGGCCGGGCGGTCGTAACGGCGGAAGAGATTATCCGCTTCGGCCGCGAGTTCGATCCCGAACCCTTCCATATCGGCGAGGAGGAGGCGAAGGAGACGATGTTCGGCGGCCTGATCGCCAGCGGCATCCACATGGCCGCCATGCTGCGCCGCATGCAGGCCGACGGTTTCGCCAACGTCCCATCCCAGGGTTCGCCCGGCTGGGACGAGTTGCATTTCCTGGCGCCGACCCGGCCGGGCGACGTGCTGCACGTCCGGACCACGGTGCTGGAAACCCGCGTCTCGAAAAGCCGCCCGGCCCTCGGCATCGTCCGGATGCGCCACCTGGTGATCGACGAGGCCGGCGAGGTCAAGACCAGCGTCCTGACCACCGCCTTCTACGACCGGCGCGGGACGGAGGGGTGAGACCGCATCGCCGCCCCGCCGGCGCGGTTGCGTGCGGGCCGGGCGGGTGCGAACATCGCCCGGCGACGGTTCGATGGGATGGCAACGCCGATGCTGCGCTCGGGCGACGAGTATCTCGCAGGCATCCGCGACGGGCGGGCGGTCTATATCGGCAAGGAGCGGGTGGCCGACGTCACCGACCATCCGGCCTTCGCCAACGCGGCCCGGATGTATGCCGCGATGTACGACCTCAAGCGCGCCGACGACATGCGCGACGTGCTCTGGGTCGAGGACGGCGGCGAGCGGTATCCGGCCTGGTTCCTGAAACCGCGCGACCGCCGCGACCTCGAAATCCGCACCGCTGCGCACCGCGCCATCGCCGCCTTCTCTCACGGCCTGCTCGGGCGCTCGCCGGACCATGTCGCCTCGTCGATCACGGGTCTTTCGATCGGATCGCAAGTGTTCGACCGGGACGGCGGCGGGTTCTCCGAACGCATCGACGCCTATTACGAGCACGCGCGGTCGGGCGACCTCTATCTCGCCTACGCGATCCTGCCGCCGCAGGGCGCGCGCAAGCCCGAACTCTATCAGAGCGCCGACCGCAGCCCGCCGACGCTCCGGATGACGGCCGAGGACAGCGAAGGGGTCGTCCTTAACGGCATGAAGATGCTGGCGACCGGCGCGGTGTTCGCCGACGAACTGTGGATCGGCAACATCATCCCGCTGGCGCCGAGCCAGGTGAAGGAATCGGTGACCTGCGCGGTGCCGGTGAACGCGCCCGGCGTCGCGCTGTGGGCGCGCAAGCCGCTCGGCGCGGCGCAGGGGATCGAGTTCCACAACCCGCTCTCCCACCGCTTCGACGAATCGGATTCCATGATCGTGTTCAAGGACGTGCACGTTCCCTGGGAGCGCGTCTTCGTGCACGACAATCCGGCGCTTTCGCGCGACATCTATGTCCGGACGCCGGCGCACTACATGTCGAACCACCAGTCCAACGTGCGCTTCGCGGCCAAGCTCCGGCTGCTGGTCGGGCTCGCCTCGAAGGTCGCCCGGTCGAACGGCGCGCGCGACATCCCGGCGGTGCGCGAGGAGCTGGCCGATATCGCCTCGATGGAAGCGGCCTATGGCGGCATGATCGACGGCCAGCTCCAGGCCTTCGGCGAGACCGGCAACGGCTATGTCCACGTCAACCCCCGCTACATGTATGCGGCGATCAACTACGCGGTCGAGCATTACGGCAGGATCTGCGACCGGGTCCGCACGCTGATGGGCGGCGGCGTGTTCCAGATGCCGGCGAGCATCGACGTGGCCGACGACCCCGCGCTCGGACCCGTCTTCGAGGACTACTGGTCGACGGCGGACGAAGCGGCGACGGAGCGCATGAAGCTCTTCCACCTCGCCTGGGACCTGCTCGGCTCCGAATTCGCGATGCGCCACGACCAGTACGAGAAATTCTATGTCGGCCCGCGCTTCATCGTCCGCGACTATAATTTCCGCCACGTCCCCTGGGACGACTATGAGGGCCTCGTCGACTCCATCATGGCGGGCTACGGCACGCGGTGAGGGCAAGGGGGCGCGCCCGGCGCGGTCTCTCCCTTTCGCAGAGGAATCCTCCGAAGAGGGGGTACACCGTGGCGCATCCCCTTGCCAAGCGCGCCTGCCGCCGCTTCAATCCGGGCATGGACGGGGCAGCGACCGCGAGCGATCTGAAGATTGTGCCGATCGCGCCGGCGATCGGCGCGGAGATCCACGGCGTCGATCTGGCGGCCGACCTGCCCGACGCCACAATTGCGTCGATCCGGCAGGCCCTGCTCGACCATCTCGTCGTCTTTTTCCGCGACCAGGAAATTACCCCGGCGCAGCAGTTGGCCTTCGCGCGCCGGTTCGGGACGCCGGTGCCCTATCCCATGGTCGACGGCATCGGCGGCTTCCCGGAAATCGCGCCGGTCCTCAAGCTGGAGCATGAGCGGGTCAATTTCGGCGGCGTCTGGCACTCGGATACCACCTACACGCCGGAGCCGCCGATGGGCGCGATGCTGGCGGCGCGGGAGCTGCCGCCGGCCGGCGGCGATACCCTGTTCGCCAACCAGTATCTCGCCTGGGAAACGCTTTCCGACGGGTTGAAGGCGATGCTCCAGCCGCTGCGGGCGGTCAACAGCTCGGCCAAGGCCTCGGCCCAGATCACCCGCAGCCGCGGCGATGCAGACGGCCCCGGCGCGGACGCGAAGACGCTGAAGGAGGCCGTCCATCCGGTCGTGCGCACCCATCCGGAGACCGGCCGGCCGGCGCTCTACGTCAATGCCGGGCACACGACGCGCTTCGAGGGCATGACCGAGGCCGAGAGCGCGCCGATCCTGGAGTATCTGTTCCGGCACCAGACCCAGGCGGAGTTCACCTGCCGCTTCGTCTGGACGCCGGGCGCGCTGGCCTTCTGGGACAACCGGGCGTCCCAGCACTATCCGCTCAACGACTATCACGGCCACCGGCGCCTCATGCACCGCATTTCCATTGCCGGCGACCGGCCGGCCTGACCGGCCTGTCGGAGCGCCGGCCCGGCGTCGTCGATAACGGCCGGGCGCTATTGGCCGCTTCCGCGGCGGCTCGGCTTCTGGCACCTATGCGCCCGCACCCCGTCTCGCCCCGATCCGCTCCCGCCCCGATCCGCCATGTCCGACGCCCCTTCCAGCGACAGCCCGCGCGATTTCATCCGCGAGATCGTCCGCGCCGACCTGGAGAGCGGCAGGGAAAGCACGGTCGTCACCCGCTTCCCGCCCGAGCCGAACGGCTATCTCCATATCGGCCACGCCAAGTCGATCTGCCTGAATTTCGGCGTCGCCGCGGAGTTCGGCGGGCGCTGCCACCTGCGCTTCGACGACACCAACCCGCTGAAGGAGGAACAGCTCTATATCGACGCCATCGAGGCCGACGTGCGCTGGCTCGGCTTCGACTGGGGCGACCATCTTTATCACGCCTCGGACCATTTCGACCGGCTCTACGAATGGGCAGAGCATCTGGTCGAGCGGGGCCTCGCCTATGTCGACGACCAGACGGCCGAAGAGGTGCGCGCGAGCCGAGGTACGCTGACCGAGCCGGGGACGGACAGCCCCTTCCGCGACCGCCCGCCGGCCGAAAGCCTGGACCTGCTGCGCCGCATGAAGGCCGGCGAATTCCCGGAGGGCGCCCGGGTGCTGCGCGCGAAGATCGACATGGCGAGCGGCAACATCAACCTGCGCGATCCCGTGCTCTACCGCATCCTGCACGCCGCCCATCCGCGCACCGGCGAGCGCTGGAAAATCTACCCGACCTACGATTTCGCCCACGGCCAGTCCGACGCCATCGAGCATGTCACCCACTCGATCTGCACCATGGAGTTCGAAGACCACCGGCCGCTCTACGACTGGCTGGTCGAGCATCTGCCGGCGCCGTCGCGGCCGCACCAGTACGAGTTCGCCCGCCTCAATCTCGGCCACACGGTGCTGTCGAAGCGCCGGCTGATCCGGCTGGTCGAAGACGGCCATGTCGCCGGCTGGGACGATCCGCGCCTGCCGACGCTCGCCGGCCTGCGCCGGCGCGGTGTGCCGCCGGAAGGCATCCGGGAGTTCGTCCGGCGCATCGGCGTCGCCAAGGCCGACAACCTGGTCGAGGCGGCCCAGTTCGACGCCGCGGTGCGCGACGTGCTGAACGAGGCTGCGCCACGCCGCATGGCGGTGCTCGACCCGCTCAGGGTCGTCATCGAGAACTGGCCGGAGGGTGAGGTCGACCGGCTCCCCGCCGCCAACCACCCGGCCGATCCGGACCGCGGCGCCCGCGACATCCCGTTCGGCCGTGAATTGTGGATCGAGCGCGCCGACTTCATGGAGGACCCACCGCGAAAATTCTTCCGCCTCGCGCCGGGCCGGGAGGTGCGGCTGCGCTTCGCCTACCTGATGACCTGCACGGAGGTCGTGCGCGGCGCGGATGGCGGGATCGCGGAACTGCGCTGCACGATCGACCCGGACTCGCGCGGCGGCACCGCGCCCGACGGCCGCAAGGTGCGCGGCACGATCCACTGGGTCTCCGCGGCCCATGCGATCGACGCCGAGGTCCGGCTCTACGACCGGCTGTTCGCCGCCGAAATCCCCGGCAGCGGCGGCCGCGACTGGCTCGACGACCTCAACCCGGACTCGCTGACGGTGGTGCGCAACGCGAAGCTGGAGCCGGCGCTGGCCGGCGCCGAACCCGGCGAAACCCTGCAATTCGAGCGCACCGGCTATTTCGCCCCCGACCCGGACGGTTTTGCGGACGGCGGGCCCGCCCGCCCGGTCTTCAACCGCACCGTCACCCTGCGCGACAGCTGGGCGAAGCAGCAGGGGCGGTAGGGGGCGGCTCCGGCCGCCGTCGCCGGCTGAAAAGCCCCGCTTACGCCCGCTTCACCAGGGACCAAGCGAGGGTCCTGGCCTCCTCCTCGGTTTCGACGATCCGGTCCTTCGGGATGCGGTCGAGGACGCCGAAGGCGTAGAGGGTCCGGGCGATGCGGCTCGTGTCGCCGCACACGACGACTTCGGTCCCCGTCTGCTTCGCCCGGTCGACCAGTACGGCGATCACGTTCGCCGCGCTGTCGTCGACATGGGTCGTGCCGGAAAAGTCGAAAATCACGACGTCATGGTCGCGGATGTCGTCGCCGGCCTGGCGGATCAGCTTGCGCGACGAGGACACCGTGAAGGTGCCGCGAAACGCCAGAAGGCCGACATGGGCCTCGAAGGTTCCGGCCGCAGGGTCGAAGGTGGAATCGAGGATCGGGACGGAGACCACGCTGTCCAGCTCGAGGGATTCGATGCGCGTGGCGTTGACGATGTTCGCCGCGATGACGCCGAGAACGATCGCAAAAAACGGATCGACGAAGACGGTTGCGCCCATGGTCAGCAGCATGACCGACGAATATTTCGCATCCATCCGGCGGATCTTCCGCAGGAAGGAAAAGTCGATCATCTTCCAGCCGACCAGAATGACGATGGCGGTGAGTGCCGCGATCGGAAGCGGCGCCACATAGGGCCCGAGGCTGAGGATGAGCGCCGCGATGATGAGCACGCAGACGACCCCCGCGATCACGGTTTTCCCGCCGAACCGGCGCGCCGACATGGTGGCGATGGTCCCGCCGCCGGGAAGGACGCCGACGGCGCCCGCGACCAGGTTGCCGAGGCCCTGGGCAACCAGTTCGCGGTTCGGGTTGTGCTGCGAGTTGGTGAAGGTATCGGCGATGAGCGACCACATCAGGGTGTAGACCGAACTGATGAGGGCGACGAGGGCCGCCGGGCCGACCGCTTCGGGCAGGAATTCGAGGGACGGCAGCTCGATGACGAGGTCGGGCAGGCCGACGGGAACGGGCCCGAGCCGTTCGGCGCCGGGCAGGAACAACGTCGCGAGCCAGCCGATCGCGACCACGGCAAGCGCCGAGGGCAGGAGCCTGCCCGCCCTTGCCGGCCATACCGCCATCAATACCAGGCCGCCGGCGGCGATCGCGAGGTCGATCATGCCGAGGTGGAACAGCTTGTAGGCCTGCTTCCAGAGAAGCAGCACGCCGATGCCGGACATGAAGCCGGCGAGCACGATATGCGGCATGTAGGAGACGAAGCGGCCGATCCCGGCGAGCCCGAGGCCGATCTGCATGGCGCCGGCCATGACGATGATGACGGCTATTTCGGGCAGGCTGAACTGGTTTCCGGTGACCAGGGTGGCGGTGATGACCGTAAGCACGGCGCTGGGTCCGCTCACCATGGCGCGCGTGCCGCCGCACATCGCCGCAACGATCCCGACCAGAACGCCGCACCAGAGCCCCGCGAGCGGACCCAGGCCGGTGATGACACCGAGCGCCATCGCCGTCGGGACATAGCTTGCGGTCAGGGTTATGCCGGCCTTGAGATCCGCCGAGAAGATCGCGGTCGTATAGGGCGGCCGTTTCTCGTTCCGCAAACTTTCGAACATTGCGATCCTTCCCTCGGTCCCGAGGCACTACAGGAGGATTGCGCGATTATCAATTTTACCGGTTTCGCCGGGAACCCGATTTGTGCAACCTATCGGTCCGTGAAACGCCGTGGGATCGGGCAAGCCGGGAGAGATCGAAATGATCTACGAATTGAGAACCGTGACCTACAAGCCGGGCTCGATGTCCGAGGTTCTGTCCCTCAACCGGAAAACCCACGAAATCTTCAGCCCGAAATACGGGGAGACGCTGGGGCTGTGGGTGGCCGAAATCGGCGCGCTCAATCGCCTTTGGCGGCTTTGCGCCTACGACAGCCACGAGGATTACCGGAAAAAGCGGGAAGGGCTGGCGAAAGACGCCCGCTGGCAAAGCGAACATCTGTCGAAGGTGTCCGAACACCTCGTGCAGCACGAGACGCGGATATTGACGCCGGTCGTGCCGGTGCAGGCTCCGGAAGCCGCCGGCAACATCTACGAATACCGCTATTACAGGACGGCGCCGGGGCAGGCATCCCGGTATGCCGCGCAGATGGAGCGGGCCGCGGCGGTCCGCAGCAGGCATGTGTGCGATGTCGGCATGTGGATCACGGAATCGGGCCAGCCGGACGAGTTCTCCCATATGGTTGCCCACCCCTCCATGGAGGCCCGGACAGCGCAGCGCGCGGCCTTGATGGCGGACGCCGAATGGGCGGCCATCCAGAGCGAAATCGCGGCGCTGCTGGTGGACGCCCGGTCCGAAGTCCTGGTTCCGCTTGCCTGGTCCAAAATGCGTTAGGCGTCGCTTCGGCGGGGGCGGCGGGGCTGCGCCGCGCCCCGGCCTTGACCCCGGAACAGGATCAGGGAACCGCCATGCCCGCCCCGAACCTCTATCTGATCGACGGCTCCGCCTATATCTTCCGGGCGTTCCACGCCATTCCCGTCGATTCCTTCAAGCGCTCCGACGGCGTTCACACCAACGCGGTCAACGGCTTCTGTAACATGATCGTGAAGCTGATCGAGCAGGTGCGCTCGGCCCCGAACGAAAATAATGAGGCCGAGGATTATGTGGCGGTGATCTTCGACGCCTCCTCGAAGACCTTCCGCAACGATCTCTATCCCGAATACAAGGCGAACCGCGATGAGCCGCCGGAGGAGTTGCGCCCGCAGTTCGCCCTGGTGCGCGAGGCGACCCGCGCCTTCAACCTGCCCTGCATCGAGCTGGAGGGCTACGAGGCCGACGACCTGATTGCCACCTTCGCCAAAGAGGCGACGGCCAAGGGGTTCCAGACGGTCATCGTGTCGTCCGACAAGGATCTCATGCAGCTGGTGAACGACACGGTCACCATGTTCGATCCGATGAAGGACAAGCGGATCGCCGCGCCGGAGGTGGTCGAAAAGTTCGGCGTCGGGCCGGACAAGGTGGTCGACGTCCAGGCGCTGATGGGCGACAGCACCGACAACGTGCCCGGCGTGCCCGGCATCGGCCAGAAGACGGCGGCGCAGCTGATCGGCGAATATGGCGACCTGGATACGCTGCTCGCGCGGGCCCCGGAAATCAAACAGAACAAGCGGCGCGAGAACCTGATCGAATTCGCCGACATGGCCCGCCTATCCCGCGATCTGGTCGTGCTGAAAGACGATGTGCCGACCGATGCGGCGATCGAGGATTTCCGCCTGGAAGAGCCGGAGCCGGACGTTTTGCTCGGTTTCCTGCGCCAGCAGGAATTCCGCACTATCACCCGTCGGCTCGAGGCCGGCTTCGTCGAGGCCGGGCTGATCGAGGCGCCGGAAGACGAGGCGGCCGATCCCGCGCCGGCGCCCGAAGCCGCGGTCTACGAGGCGGTGCAGGACGAGGCGCGGCTCGCCGAATGGATCGCGTTGGCGCGCGAACGCGGCACGGTCGCTTTCGACACCGAGACGACCTCGCTGAACGAGATGCGCGCCGAGCTGGTCGGTTTCTCGCTGGCGGTCGAACCGGGCCGGGCCTGTTATGTGCCGCTCGCCCATGTCGCGCCGGGTTCGGACGGCGGCGCGGCGCTGGCGCTCGACGGCGCGGCGGCGCCGGAACAGATCCCCTTCGAGCGCTCGCTCGCCCTGCTCAAGGACCTGCTGGAAGACCCGGCGACCCTGAAGATCGGCCACAACATCAAATACGACGCGGTGGTGATGGCCGGCTACGGCATCGGCATCGCGCCGGTCGACGATACCATGCTGCTCAGCTACGTCTGCGACGCCGGCCGCCACAAGCACGGCCTCGACGACCTGGCTATGCGCCATTTCGAGCACAGCACGATCAAGTACAGCGACGTCTGCGGCAAGGGCAAAGCGCAGATCGGTTTCGCCGAGGCGGACCTCGACAAGGCGACCGACTACGCCGCCGAGGACGCCGAGATCACGCTGCGGCTGCACCGGCTGCTCAAGCCGCGCCTGGTCGCCGAGCGGGTGACGACGGTCTACGAGACGCTGGAGCGGCCGCTCATTCCCGTGCTGGCTGAGATGGAGCGCACCGGGATCAAGGTCGACGCCGGGCACCTGAAACGCCTGTCCGGCGATTTCGAGCAGCGCATGGCCGGCTATGAGGCGGAAGTCTACGATCTGGCCGGCGAGCGCTTCGCCATCGGCTCGCCCAAGCAGCTCGGCGAAATCCTGTTCGACCGGATGGGCCTGGAGGGCGGCCGCAAGACCAAGACCGGCGCCTGGGGCACCGGGGCCGACGTGCTGGAGAGCCTCGCCGCCCAGGGCCACGACCTGCCCGCCCGGGTGCTCGACTGGCGGCAGCTCTCCAAGCTCAAGAGCACCTATACCGACGCGCTGGTCGGCGAGATCCATCCCAAAACCGGCCGGGTCCACACCTCCTACGCCATGGCGGTGGCCTCGACCGGCCGGCTCTCGTCCAACGACCCGAACCTGCAGAACATCCCGGTGCGGACCGAGGAAGGCCGGCGCATCCGCGAGGCGTTCGTGCCGGAGGACGGCTGCCGGCTGGTTTCGCTCGACTATTCCCAGATCGAGCTGCGCCTGCTCGCCCACGTCGCCGACATGGATGTGCTGAAGGACGCGTTCCGCAACGGCGTCGATATCCACGCCATGACGGCGTCGGAGGTGTTCGGCGTGCCGGTCGAGGGCATGGACCCGATGGTCCGCCGGCGGGCCAAGGCGATCAATTTCGGCATCATCTACGGCATCTCGGCCTTCGGGCTCGCCGACCAGTTGCGCATCGACCGCGGCGAGGCCCGCGCCTTCATCGACGCCTATTTCGAGAAATTCCCCGGCATCCGCGACTATATGGAGAGCACCAAGGACTTCGCCCGGCGCAACGGCCATGTCGTGACGCCGTTCGGCCGCAAAGTCCACGTCACCGGCATCGCCGACAAGAACCCGTCGCACCGCGCTTTCGCCGAGCGCCAGGCGATCAATGCGCCCTTGCAGGGCGGGGCGGCCGACATCATCAAGCGCGCCATGATCCGCGTTCCGGCGGCGCTGGAGGCCGAAGGGCTGGGCGCCCGGATGCTGCTCCAGGTCCATGACGAACTGCTGTTCGAAGTGCCGGAAGGCGAGGTCGAACGGACGGTCGCCGCGCTGAAACCGATGATGGAGCGCGCCGCCCTGCCCGCGGTCGAGCTCTCCGTCCCCCTGGTCGTCGACGCGGGCAGCGCCGACAACTGGGCCGCGGCGCATTGAGGCGGGACCGTCGAGCCCATTGCGAACCCTTGTACCGGACCGCGGGGCGGCGCGACAAAACATACGATGCCCGAGCCGGATGGCGCGACTATTGTTTTCCGGTCTGCGAACTCCAGCCGTAACCTCGCGCTAACCGTTTGAGATTACATCTTTTTTCGGCTTGCCTTCCGAATGATCGCCCGCGGGTGGCAGCCGGAAAACCGCAGTGCGAGCGGAGACCTTGATGACCGCCTTCAACCAGGAAACCTTCGATTCGGTCGCCGACATCATCGCCGACATCTGCTCGATCGACCGGGCGGAGATCGCGCCGGACTCCCACGCTGTGAACGACCTCGGGATCGACAGCCTGGATTTCCTGGATGTCACCTTCGACATCGACAAGAAATTCGGCATCAAGATGCCGGTCGAGCAGTGGATGGAAGAGGTCAACCAGGGCGATGCCGACGCCGACGAATTCTTTGTCATGAAGAACTTGGTGATCCGGATCGAGGAACTGCGCGCCGCAAAGGCCGCCTGACCGGCCCGCCGTCGGTGCGGCGCCTGAACCGGGCGAACGACCGTGAAACTCGAATATTTCCAGATGGTGGACCGGGTCGAGGCGTTCGATCCGGAGCGCCGGACTATCCGCTGCCTTGCCCGGGTGCCCGAACGCTCGACCGTCTTCGAGGGCCATTTCCCCGGCTATCCCGTCATGCCCGGCACGTTGCTGGTCGAAACGGTCGCGCAGGCCGGTGGGTTCCTCCTGATGGCGCTCGACGGCTACAGCCGGATGCCGGTCCTCACCCAGGTGGTGAAGGCCCGCATTCGCGACGCCGTCGAACCCGGCGCAATCCTGCGGATCGATGCCGAAGTGCAGCAGGTCAGCTCCGGCATCTCTGCCATCGAGGGCCAGTTATCGGTCGCGGACCGGCGTGCGGCGGAGTGCGAAATCCGCTATAGGACCATGCCGTTCCCGGCGCCCGAACTGCGCGACCTCGTGATCGCCCGGGCCCGGGAGATCGGCGTACCGGTAACCGGAGCCGGGACAGGCGGGGCATCGAGGTGACGGATCGCGAGGTTTGCATAACCGGCTACGGCCTGCTCTCGCCGCTCGGTGAAACGCCGGCGGCCCGGTGGGCGGCGCTCGACGATCCGGCGGCCTGGCGCGCCCGGATCGACGAGGCGGCGACCGCGCCGTTCCCGATCCACACCGTCGGCGATTACGAGCTCGAAGCTCAGGTGCCGCGGCCCGGCGACCGCCGCGCCATGGGGCCGATGATGCAGTATGGCGCCTATGCCGCCGGGCTGGCCCTCGACATGGCCGGGCTCAAGGACGATGCGGACCTGTTGCAGCGGACCCACATGATCGTCGCGTCCGGCGGCGGCGAGCGCGACCTGGAACTCGACCGCCGGATCCTCGAAGGCGCGTCGGGGCGCGACAATCGCGACGAGTGGATCACCGCGCAGATGGCCGATGGATTGCGGCCGACCCTGTTTCTGGCGCAACTGCCCAACCTGTTCGCCGGCAACATCTCCATCGTCCACAAAGTCGCCGGATCGAGCCGGACCTTCATGGGCGAGGAGGCCGCCGGCGCCGACGCCCTGCGCATCGCCCATCGTCGGCTGGCGGCGGGCCAGGGCGATATCTTCTTGGTCGGCGCCGCCTTTGCGGCGGCGCGTCCGGATATCCAGCTTTCCTACAATGCCGGCGGCATGCTGCTGCGTGGCGGCTTCGCCGACCTCTGGTCGCGGCCCGACGCCGGCATCTGCTTCGGCGCGGCCGGCGCTTTCCTGGTGCTCGAATCGCGGGAAAGCGCGGCGGCCCGAGGGGTTGCCGTGCGGGCGCTGTTGCGCGGCGTGGAAAGCGACCGGACCGACCGGCGCGCCGGCGATCCGGCGACGACCGCCCGACGGCAGCTCGAAAAGCTGGGCATCGGGCCGGTCGGGCCGGAAACGGCGATCCTCAGCGGCGCCAGCGGCGCCGGCGCGGCGACCGGCATCACGGCGGCCGAGCGGGCAATGCTCGAAGACCTGGCCGCCGGCGCGCCGGTGCGCGGCACCGCTCAGGCGGTCGGCCACGCCGTCGAGGCGGCGTTTCTGCAGAATGTCATTCTCGCCGCCGCCTGTGTAGAACGCGGCGAAATCTTTGCGCCCCTGTCGCCCGGCGCCCCGGTCGAGGCCGCCGGTGCCGGACCGATCGGCCGCGTTCTGGTCACCGGCTGGGGGCACGTCCGGGGCGAAGCCCTGGCCCTCGTGGAAGGAGCAGGATGACGGAGCTCCGCGATCCTTTTGCCCGCGCCGTCGCGGTTACCGGCATCGGCGCGATCACCTCGCTCGGCCGCGGTGTGGCGGAGAACTGGCGTCGCCTGACCGCCGGCGAGTCCGGCATCCGCCGCATATCCCGTTTCCCAACCGAGGGCCTGCGCACGCAGATCGCCGGCTGCGTCGATTTCATGGACGTCGACCCGGTCACCATCCCGGCGCTCAGCCGGGCGATGGCCGAAGCGGTTACCGACGAGGCCGTAGCCGCGAGCGGCATCGCGGAAGACGGCGCCATCGACGGCGACCTGTTCCTCGCCGCGCCGCCGATCGAGCATGACTGGGACTCCCGCTTCGACCTGCTCGACACCGTCGATCCCGGCGGCGGACCCTATGCGCGCGGGGCAGGTGCCGCCGGTACGGACGAGACGCTGCCCTGGCACCGCGAGTTCCTGAACGGCTCGCTGGCCGACCGGCTGGCCGAACGCCACGGCTGCACCGGCTCGCCGATCACGCTGACGACGGCCTGCGCCTCCGGCGCCTCGGCAATCCAGCTCGGCGTCGAATCGATTCGCCGGGGCGAGCGGCCGGCGGCGCTGTGCATCGGCACCGACGGCAGCATCAACAGCGAATCCCTGATCCGCTTCGCCCTGCTTTCCGCACTTTCGACCAAGAACGATCCGCCGGAGCAGGCCGCCAAGCCCTTCTCGCGCAACCGCGACGGCTTCGTCATGGCCGAGGGCGCCGCCGCCCTGGTGCTCGAACATCCCGGGCATGCGAAGGCGAGGGGCGCGCCGGTTCTCGGCTACATCCTCGGCTGCGGCGAGGCGGCAGACACTTTCCACCGCACGCGCTCGAACCCGGACGGCGGGGCCATTATCCGCTCCATGGCCGGCGCCATCGCCGACGCCGGGCTGACGCCGGAAGACATCGGCTATATCAACGCCCACGGCACCGGGACGCCGGAGAACGACAAGATGGAGTATCTCGGCATTACCGAGGTGTTCGGCGCCGGCCGGGAGCGGCTGGCGGTCAGTTCCAACAAGTCGATGATCGGCCACACGCTGACCGCCGCCGGCGCGGTCGAGGCCGTGGCGACGGTGCAGGCCCTGCGCGAGGGCGTGCTGCCGCCGACGATCAACTACCGCGAGCCGGATCCGAACATCGAGCTGGACGTCGTGCCCAACGAAGCCCGCACGCAGACGGTCGAATTCGCGCTGTCCAACAGCTTCGGCTTCGGCGGCCAGAATGTCAGCCTCGTGCTGGGCGCGGCGGGGTGAACGGGCGCAGGGCCGGGACGCGAATTCTCCCGGCTCCCGCCTCCGCCGGGCGGCTCGGGGACCGGCGCTCCGCGGATTGCCGGATGACGTCGGCTATCCCGTCGGCGAATAGCCGAAATCGTACCCTTTCATGGCCCGCACCGCGTCGGCGCCGCCCAGTTCTTCCAATCGCGCCCGCTGGTCGGCGAAAGCCTGCCTGTTGGCCGTTGCCGGATCGACGAGTTCGCGCAGGCCGGTCTGCATCGACGCCAGGATTTCCGCCATGGCCGGCTCGGCCGCCAGGTCGCGCTGTTCGTCCGGATCGCCGGACAGGTTGAAGAGCTGGGGCGGAAATCCCTCGTGATGCACCAGCTTCCAGTCGCCCCGGCGCAGCATGAAGGCGCCGGTCACCGAGCCGCCGTCGTGATACTCGGACAGGACCGGCCTTGCCGGATCGTCCGGCGCCGCCGCGATCTCCAGCAACGACCGGCCGGGCAGGGGACCGGGAGCCGCCCCGGGAAAAGCCGGTGCGTCGACCGCGTCCAGTACTGTCGGGAAGACGTCGACCAGCGACACCGGCGTCTCGACTGTCTGGCCCGGCGCAATTCCGGGCCCGGCGAGAAGCGCCGGGATGCCGGCGCTGCCCTCGAACATCACCTGCTTGGTCCAGAGGCCGAAGTCGCCCAGCATTTCGCCGTGGTCGGACGTGAACAGGATCGTCGTTTCCTCGGCGAATCCTCCGGTCTCCAGGGCCGCGAGCACCTGTCCGATCAGGTCGTCGACGAAACTGACCAGGCCGAAATAGCTGCGGATCGCGGCGTCGCGCGACGCGGCGTCGAAATGGCGGTCGTAGTCGAAGAAGCGCAGGGTTTCGGCGAGCGCCGGATGATCGCGCCAGTTGCCCGCATAGGGCTTCGGCGCGGGCAGGTCGGCGTCGGCATAGAGTTCGAACCACGGCTCCGGCGCGGCCAGCGGGTAATGCGGGCTGACGAAGGAGACGAACAAGGCCCAGGGCGGCCCGCCGGACGCGGCGCGCGCCTCCAGCCATTCGGTTGCCGCGTCCGCCACCGCCCGGTCGTAGGCGTGATACCCGGTGTCCATCGCGCCGACCTGTGCCGCCAGTTCCGCTGTCGCCGGGTAATCGCCCGGCGGATCGCGCAGCAGGCCCGGCGCCCAGCCGATGCCGTCCTTGACGTGCATGGGCCGCAACTCCGGCGCGAAGCCATTGCCGTCCTGCATCCGGCGAAAGTGCAGCTTGCCGGCGGAGACGGCGTCCATGCCGTGCCGGCGCAGCCGGTGCGCCCAGCTTTCGTGCTGCCCGCGGTAGGGCTGGGCGCTGCTCCAGCAGCGGATGTCGTGGACATGGCGGCCGGTATGCATCGCCGCGCGGGCCGGCACGCAGATCGGGCTGGCGGTGTAGGCCTGCGAAAAGCGCACGCCGCGGGCGGCCAGCCGGTCCAGGTTCGGCGTCTGCACGACCGGGTGGCCGGCGCAGCCCAGCGCGTTGCGCGCGAACTCGTCGGCCACGATGAGCAGGAAGTTGCGCCCGTCCGCCACGATGCCGTTTCCCGAAATTCCGATTCCGGAAGACCTCCGTGCTCCCGGATCACTGGAACGTCAAGCCGGTCCGGCAGACCGCTGCCTTGAAACCGCCTTGTCCGGTGAGCATCTTCGGGTTGATGGCGGCGACGGCACTCAAGCGGCAAGCGGCGAATCCGGCGAGCAGGCGCCTCGACCGGCGGCTCAGCGTGGCGCCGATGATGGACTGCACCGACCGGTTCGACCGCTATTTCCTGCGCCGGATAACCCGCCGCGCCCTGCTCTACACGGAAATGGTGACGACCGGGGCGATCCTGTACGGCGACCGCGACCGGCTGCTGCGCTTCGATGCGGACGAACATCCCGTCGCCCTGCAGCTCGGCGGTTCCGATCCGGCGGTGCTTGGCGAATGCGCGCGCATCGGCGCGGACAAGGGCTACGATGAAATCAACCTGAATGTCGGCTGCCCGAGCGACAGGGTGCAGTCCGGCCGTTTCGGCGTCTGCCTGATGGCCGAGCCGGGCCTAGTGGCCGACGGCGTCCGGGCGATGCGGCAGGCGGCGCCGGTTCCGGTGACGGTCAAGTGCCGGATCGGCATCGACAGCCGTGACGACTACGGCTTTCTGCGGGATTTCGTCGCCGCGGTCGCCGACGCCAGCTGCCGCACCGTCATCGTCCATGCCCGCACCGCGATCCTCACCGGCTTGACGCCGAAGCAGAACCGGGAGATTCCGCCCCTGCGCTACGCGGTGGCGGCGCGCCTCAAGGACGATTTCCCGGACCTCGAAATCGTCCTCAACGGCGGGATCGGCAGCCTCGACGAAGCGGAAGCGCATCTCGCGGCCTTCGACGGCGTCATGATCGGCCGTGCGGCCTACCATACGCCCTGGTCGCTCGCCGACGCCGACAGACGGCTCTTCGGCGATCCGCCGCCCTGCGCGACGCGCCGGGACGCAGCGCTCGCCATGCTGCCCTATATCGAGCGCGAGACCGCCGCCGGCGTGCCGCTGCACCGGATCCTGCGTCACATGACCGGCCTGTTCCACGGCGTGCCGGGCGGCCGGGCATGGCGGCGGTATCTGGCGCAGAATGCCCACAAGCCCGGCGCCGGGCCCGAAGTGCTGCTCGCGGCGCTCGCCTTCACCGAATCCGGTTCGGGGGCGGCGGCATGACGGCGCCGCGCATTGCCGCCCTGGCGCTCACCGCCCTGCTGATGGGCTGTTCGGTCTTGCGGCCCCTGCCCGACAAGACGACGCTGGAGGAGCGGCTCGCCGCCTTCCCGACGGAGGGCCTGCCGTTGAAGGCCGCTGTGACCGTCGACTGGAACGACAACCATATCCCCTTCATCACGGCGCAGCACGACGACGATCTCGCCTTCGCCCTCGGCCTTGTCCACGCCCATCTGCGGCTTGGCCAGATGGAGGTGCTGCGGCGCGTCGCGGCGGGCCGGATCTCGGAGATGGCCGGGCCGTTGACCGTCGATATCGACCACGCCCTGCGGATTCTGAATTTCGGCCGCGGCGCCGAGCGGACGCTGGCCGAAATGCCGGCGGCTACGCGAAAATGGATAGACCGGTTTGTCCAGGGAATTAATTACTATCAAAGTACGGCGAAGGAACTGCCGCACGAGTATCGTATTTTCGGCTTGGAGCGGGAGCCCTGGACGGCGCGCGACGTGCTGACGGTCGGGCGGATCGCCGGGACGGATGTAAACTGGCTGGTCTATTTTCGTCTTCTGAAGCTGCGCAAGCGAAAGGACTGGCCGCAGCTCTGGCAGCGGCTGGCGACGGTCGGCGGCGATTCGATGCTCAGCTTCGGCTCGGAGGACAGGGCGGGCCGGCTGGAACGCCTGCTCGGCGCTGCGGCCCGCTCCGGCAGCAACTCTTGGGCCGTCGCCGCCCGGCGCAGCGCGACCGGCGGCGCGCTGATCGCCAACGATCCCCATCTCGGCATCATGATGCCGAACCTGTGGCTGCTCGCCGGTTTCAGGTCCCCCGGCTTCCATGCCGTCGGCATGATGATCCCGGGCGTGCCCTTCGTCGCGGTCGGCCGCAACGCCGACATCGCCTGGGGCGGCACCAACATGCGCGCGGCGTCGAGCGACCTGTACGACGTCTCCGCCCTGCCGCCGTCGGCCATCCGCAGCCGGACCGAGGAGATCAAGGTGCGCTGGTGGGCCGACAGCACGGTACAGGTCCGCGAAACCTCGCTCGGCCCTGTGATTTCCGATGCGCCGCCGCTCGAATGGAAGGGCGGACCGTTGGCGCTGCGCTGGGTCGGCCACGAGCGGGGCGACGAGATCACGGCGATGGTCAAGGTGATGAAAGCGCGTAATTTCGAGGATTTCCGCCGCGCTTTCGCGAATTTCGCCGTCTCGGCCCAGAACATGATCTATGCCGACCGGTACGGGAATATCGGCCAGGTGATGGCGACCGTCCTGCCGATCCGCCCGAAGAGGCTGCCGCCCGATTTCATCCTCGACGTATCGGACGACACCTGGCGCTGGAAGGGATTTCTGAACGTTCTGCAATTACCGTCAATATATAACCCGACGGCCGGCTTCGTCGCGTCGGCCAACAACAAGCCGGCGGAAGCGACGGTCCCCATCGGCCGCTTCTTCTCCGCCGACGACCGCATCGTCCGGATCGGGCAGATGCTGTCCGCCCGGGAAAAGCACGCGATGGCGGATATGAAGGCGATCCAGCTCGACGTCTATATGGCGTCGTCGGTCGCGGTGCGGGACGCGATCCTCCGGCGCGTCGAAACGCTGGGACTGGCGGAGACGCTGTCGCCGCAGGGCGCCGCAGTTCTGACGCTGATGCGCGATTGGGACGGGCACTACCGGGCGGCGGACCGCGGCCCGGTCGCCTTCGAACTGGTCTACCGCCATTTCTCGCAATTCCTCGCCGAGCGGAAGGTCGGCGAGGACCATGCCGAGGCCTATGGCGGCTTCTCCCGGATCAAGCGCATGCTGATCGAGGATTTCGCGGCGCTCGACGACGGTGCGGCGGCAGGGATGCTGCGCGCCGCCTTCGACGCCGCCGGCGAACGCCTCGGCGATTTCCCGGCCTGGGGCGACATGCACCGGCTCAGCTTGGCGCATCCACTGTCCTTCGCGCCGCTGATCGGCGACCGCTACCGCTTCGGCGACCGGCCCGCCGACGGCTCGTCCGATACGTTGATGAAGACCGCCCATAGCCCGAGCGACGAGCGCCACAACACGCGCTACGGCCAGCAGGCGCGGCATCTCTCCGACATGGCGGACATGGACGACAACCGCTTCCTGCTGCTCGGCGGCCAGGACGGCTGGTTCAACAGCTCGACGGCGCTCGACCAGGTGCCGCTCTGGCAGCGCGGCGACTATATCCGCCTGCCGATGCGGGCCGAGAGCGTGAACGCCTGGCGCACGCGGACCATGCGCCTCACGCCCTGAACCGGGCGCCGCCGGCCTTGCGCATCCACCATCGCGAACAGGGCGCCGGGCCGCCGCTCGTCCTGCTGCACAGCGCCGGCACGGGCGCCTCGCAATGGCGCGGCGTCGCCGACCGGCTGGAGCGCCGGCGGCGCCTCCTCATGCCCAACCTGCGCGGCTACGGCCGTACGCCGGCGCCGGATCCGGATGCGCCGCCGCTCGACGAAGAGGTTGCCGTGGTGCGCGAGATGGCAGCACTGGCCGGGGCGCCGGTTCATCTGGCCGGCCATTCGCTCGGCGCGCTGGTCGCGCTGCACCACGCCCTGCGCCATCCGGAGACGGTGGCGGGCCTCACCCTGATCGAGCCGGTGATCGTCGGCATCCTGCACGCGGACCTGGCTGGCGGCGACCCGGCGGCCGGGCGCGCCCTGGACGAGATCGGCGCCATGATCGCCGCTTTCCGGCGGGCGATCGCGGCCGGCGACACTGCCGCGGCCATGCGCGCCTTCACGGAATACTGGGAGGGCCCCGGCGCGTGGGACGGGATTCCCGCGGCAGCCCGGCTGCCCTTCTTCGCCCGGGCGGACAAGATGGCGGCGGACGTCGACCTCGCCTGGGCCGACCGGACCGGCCGGGCGGCCTTCGGCGCGCTCGGCTGCCCGACGCAGATATTGAGCGCCGAACGCACCACCCCGGCGGCGCGCGACATGGCGCGGCGCATCGCCGATGCCATCCCCGGCGCGGGCTACGCCGAAATCCCGGGCGCCGGCCACATGGCCCCGGTCACCCACGCCGAAGCCGTCGCCACGCTGCTGCTGGACTTCGGGGAAAGCGCGCTCGAAGGGTTCGGACGCGCCGGCTAGAACGGGTTTTCGGTCTCGACGCCGGTCGGCTCGAAGTCGAAGACATTGCCGGTGACGACGACGGCGTCGTGCACCAGGGCGGTCGCGGCAATCAGGAGGTCGGCGCCGCTATGTCCGAGCCTGGCCGAGAGCCGCCCCCATATCCGCGCCTCCTCCGGTCCAAAGGGCAGGAGCCGGTCTGCGAACAGGCGAAACGTCCGGTCGGACCAGGCGCGGAGGTCGGCGGCGAATTCCGGAGCACGGCGCTCCTGCCGGGCAATTCCGCGTTCGATTTCGCCCAGCGTGACGACGCTCAGAAAAAGATCTTCCTCAGGCTTCGATTTCAGCCAGAAGGAGACCCGTGGCGCGCGCTCCGGGCGGCGCTGCGTCGAAAGCACGTCAGTATCGAGGAGAAAGATCAAAACTCGACCGGCCTCGGTGCGACCTCGGCGCGTTCGGTCTCGTCGTACCGGTCCATGCCGGGAAACGCGAGCAGGTGATCGACGAAGGATCCCCGGGACCGTTTCGCATCGGCGAGCAGGCAGCGGTATTGCGAGGTCGATAGGACGACGACGGCCGGCTTGCCGCGCCGCGTCACCTCCTGCGGTGTGCCGGCGAGGGCGGCGTCGACGACCGCGCTGAACTTGTTCTTGGCGTCCTGAAGGGTCCACATGGCTCGACTCCGGTAACTAGCCAGCTAACTGGACAGATACGGGATTTCGATCCGAATTTCAAGACGGCCGGCGCGCCTGTTGCCTGCGGCCACTGCCATCCGTACAACCGGATGGCGAAGCCTATGGGAAGGGACTAGCGTATGACCGGCAGCAGCGCAGGCAGAGCCCTCCACCTTGTCGGCAGCGCGCCCTATGCGACCGCGGAGGAGACGTTCCGCGCCGTCGCCCTGCATCTGGGGGCGCATCTCGGGCCGCATCTGAAGCGCCTGCCCGACGGCGAGGTCGGCGAGCGCGACAGCTGGATCAAGTGGCAGCACGCGCGCATCGGCCAGAGCCCGCAGTTCCGGCTCGTCGAGGTCGATCCGGTCTATGTGCCGGTGCCGCCCTACGCGCTGGTCGAGGGCGTAACGTCGGCCGACGACATCGAACTGCCCGAGCTCGGCTATGCTGACGCGGCCATCGAGTCCTTCGCCGTCTTCGAAAGGCTGACCGGCGAAGGCGTCATCCCGCCCGGCGTGCGCTTCCAGATCGGCCTGCCGTCGCCGCTCTCGGTTGCGAGCGTCTATGTCGTGCCGCCCTCGCGCGCCCTGTTCGAGCAGGCCTACGGACGCGCGATGGCGCTGGAGCTGGACCGGATCCTGGCCGCGGTCCCGGCGGAGAGGCTGGCGATCCAGTGGGAGGCGGCGGTCGAGTTCGCGCTGCTCGAAGGCGTCATGCCCGGCCACCTGGGCGACGATATGCTCGACGGGATCAGCGGGCGGCTGGCCGGGCTGGTCGATCTCGTGCCGGCCGGCGCCGAATGCGGCATCCATCTGTGCTACGGCGATTCCGGTCACAAGCATTTCTGCGAGCCGGCCGACGCCGGCCATCTCGCCGCGGTCGCCAACGGCGTCTCGGCAAAGGCGGCGCGCGCGATCGACTGGCTCCACATGCCGGTGCCGAAGGAGCGCGACGACGACGCCTATTTCGCGCCGCTCGCCGGCCTCGCCCTCAAGCCCGGCTGCGAACTCTATCTCGGCCTGGTCCACCGCACCGGCGGCATCGACGGCACCCGCCGCCGCATCGCCGCCGCGGAGAAGGTCGTGCAGGATTTCGGCATCGCCACCGAATGCGGCTTCGGCCGCCGGCCTGCGGAGACGATCCCCGCGCTGCTAAGGCAGCATGCGGAGGTGGTGGCCGGGTAGGGCGACGCTCACTTGCTCTTCTCGACTCGGATCGGCCCGCAGGTCGGATCGAAAATCAATATCGTCAGCAACTTGACACGTCTGACGGTTGCCTCTATTTATTCAAACGAACGTTTGGTAGTGTTTGGGATGCCGCGCCCATGCCCACCCGTAAGACCGACCGCGATGCCGTGATCGATGCGGCGCTGGAGCTGTTCCGCACCCGGGGCTACCACCATACCTCGGTGGCGGAGATCGCGGCGGCGTGCGGGCTGCTCAAGGGCAGCGTCTATCATTATTTCGCCGGCAAGCAGGAGATCGCCGCGGCGGCGCTCGACCGGGCGGTCACCGACTCGCGCGAAAAGATATTCGGCCTGGCGAACGACCCGGCCGTGCCGCCGGCCGCGCGCCTGCGCAGCCTGGCCGACGCGGTCGAGCGCTACTTCGCCGGGCGCGAGGGCGGCTGCCTGATGGGCTCGCTGGCGCTCGAGGTCGGCGATTCGATCCCCGAATTCCGCGAGCGGGTGCAGCGCTATTTCGACGATTGGAAGGCCGCCCTCACCGCCGTGCTCGAAGGCCGCTACGGCGCCGCCCGCGCCGGCGAACTGGCCGAGGACGCCATCGCCCGCGCCCAGGGCGCCATCCTGCTGATGGAAGTCACCAAGGACCCGGCGGTGCTGCAGCGCGCCTGCCGCGATACCGTCGCCCTGCTGGACGGCGTAAGCAAAACCGGGGCTCTCGCCGCCGCAGGGACCGCCGCAAAGGACAGACCGGAGCCATGGAAACAAGCATCGTAATCGCCGGCTACCGGCGTTCGCCCTTCCACTTCGCCACCAAGGGCGCGCTGGCGAAGGTCCGGCCCGACGATCTCGCCGCCGCCGTCATCCGCGCCCTGGTCGCGGAGAGCGGCGTCGACCCGGCCGACATCGAGGACGTCATCCTCGGCAACGCCATGCCGGAGGGCGAGCAGGGCATGAATATGGGCCGCTACGCCGTGTTCCTCGCCGGCCTGCCGGTGACGGCGGCGGGCACGACGGTCAACAAATGGTGCGGCTCGTCCATGCAGGCGATCCACAACGCCGCCGGGCTGCTCAGCCTGGGCGCCGGCGAGGCCTATGTCGCCGCCGGGGTCGAGAGCATGACACGGGTGCCGATGGGCGGCTTCAACCCGGCGCCCAACCCCGGCCTGATGGCGCGCTGGCCGGAGACCTACCATTCCATGGGCCAGACCGCGGAGACCGTGGCCGAGCGCTACCAGGTGACCCGCGAGCGCCAGCAGGAATTCGCCGTCGCCTCCCACCGCAAGGCGGCGCAGGCGCGCGCCGAGGGCCGCTTCGCCGACGAGATCGTGCCGGTCGAAACGCCGGACGGCGGCACGGTGCGCGAGGACGGCGGCATCCGGCCGGACACCTCGGTCGAGGCGCTGGACGGGCTCAAGCCGGCTTTCCTGAAGGACGGCACGGTGACCGCCGGCACCTCCTCGCCGCTCACCGACGGCGCGTCGGCGACATTGATTTGCACGGAGGACTATGCCGACCGGAACGGCCTGCCGGTTCTGGCGCGAATCCGGGCCGTGGCCACGACCGGGCTGGAGCCGGAGATCATGGGCATGGGCCCCGTCGAGGCGACGCGCAAGGCGCTGGACCGGGCGGGGCTTTCCGCCGCGGATATCGACATTTTCGAGCTGAACGAGGCCTTCGCCTCCCAGGCGCTCGCCTGCATCCATGAGCTCGGCATCGATCCGGAGCGGGTCAACCTGGACGGCGGCGCCATCGCGATCGGCCATCCGCTCGGCGCGTCCGGCGTGCGGATCACCGGCAAGGCCGCGGCCGTGCTCAAGCGGGAAGGCGGCAAATTCGCGGTCGCCGCCATGTGCATCGGCGGCGGCCAGGGCATCGCCACGGTCGTGGAAGCGGCCGGGTGAATGCGTGGGCGGGGACAACATAAGCCGGCGCGAGGCGCGCGACGTGCGGAAGCGGTCCGGCGACCTTGCCTGCGGCCGGCATCGTAGGGGAGGGTTTCAAACCCTCCCCTACACCCGGGTGTCGGCCACGGCGCAACACCGGACCTGCCCGGGATGGCGTTCTTCGAGACGGGCGAAGCACCTGCCTGCAAGGAGCTACGTGTAATGGACATAAGGAAAGTCGCCGTGATCGGGTCGGGCATGATGGGCAGCGGGATCGCCGCCCAGGTCGCCAATGCCGGGGTGCCGGTCGTCCTGATGGATATCGTGCCCGAGGGCGCGGAGAGCCGGAATGCGCTGGCCGAGGGCGCCGTCGCGCGCCTGCTGAAGCAGGATCCGGCGCCCTTCATGCACAAGCACAACGCCCGGCTGGTCGAGCCGGCCAATCTGGAGGACGATCTGGAGAAGCTGGGCGATTGCGACTGGATCGTCGAGGCGGTGCTAGAAGATTTAGCCGTAAAGTATACTGTATACCATAAAATAAACTTATTCATAAAACCGGGCGCGGCGGTGACATCGAACACGTCGACCATCCCGTTGGCGAAATTGCTCGACGGGATGGACGATGCGTTCGCCGCCCGCTTCTTCATCACGCATTTCTTCAACCCGCCGCGCTATCTGCGCCTGCTGGAGATCGTCTCCGGCCCGCGCACCGACCCGGAAACGCTCGGGGCCGTCAGCCGGTTCTGCGATGTCCGGCTCGGCAAGACCGTGATCGCCTGCAACGACACGCCGGGCTTCCTCGCCAACCGGATCGGCGGCTACTGGATCCAGACCGCGATCAACGGCGCGATGGATCTGGGGCTGACGGTCGAGGAGGCCGACGCCGTCGGCGGCCGGCCGATGGGCGTGCCCAGGACCGGCATCTTCGGCCTGATGGACCTGGTCGGCATCGATCTCATGCCGCAGGTCGCGGCCAGCATGATCGCGAGCCTGCCGGCGGACGACCCCTATGTCCGGGACTTCCGCGAACACGATCTCGTCCGGCGCATGATCGAGACGGGCCATACCGGCCGCAAGGGCAAGGGCGGCTTCTACCGGCTCAACCGCGAGAGCGGTGAAAAAGTGAAGGAGTCGATCGACCTGGCGACCGGCGACTATGCGCCGTCGCGCCGGTCGGAGCTGGAAAGCGCGCGTGCCGGAGCGAAGGACCTGCGCGCCCTGACCGAGCATCCGGACCGCGGCGGGCAATGGGCCTGGCGCGTGCTTTCCAACGTCATCGGCTACAGCGCCGCGCTCGTGCCGGAGATCGCGGATTCGGTCGCCGACGTCGATGCCGCGATGCGCCTGGGCTACGCCTGGAAACGGGGCCCGTTCGAACTGGCCGACCGGCTCGGCCCCGCTTATGTCGCAGGCCGGCTGCGCGACGAGGGCCGGGACGTGCCGGCGCTGCTCGACCGGGTCGGCGACGGGACATTCTACCGGGTCGCCGACGGCCGCCTCCAGGTCTTCGGCGCGGACGGCGTCTATCGCCCGGTCGAACGGCCCGACGGCGTGTTGCTGCTCGAGGATATCAAGCGCGCCGCTGAACCCATCGAGCGCAACGGCTCCGCCAGCTTGTGGGATATCGGCGACGGGGTCGCCTGCTTCGAGGTCCATACCAGGATGAATGCGCTGGATCCCGATGTCGTTACGCTGCTTCAGAAGTCGCTGAAACTTGTGGAAAAGGAATTCAAGGCGCTGGTGCTCTACAACGAGGGCGCCAACTTCTCCGTCGGCGCCAATCTCGGCCTGGCCCTGTTCGCCGCCAATGTCGGCGTCTGGCCGATGATCGAGGGCATGCTGGAGAACGGCCAGAAGGCGATGAAGGCGATGAAATACGCCGCCTTCCCGGTCGTCGCCGCGCCGTCCGGCATGGCGCTGGGCGGCGGCTGCGAACTGCTGCTCCACGCCGCGGCGGTGCAGGCCCATGCCGAGACCTATGCCGGGCTGGTCGAGGCCGGCGTCGGCGTCCTGCCCGGCTGGGGCGGTTGCAAGGAGATGCTGGTCCGCCACACGCTGGACGAAAAACGCCCGAACGGGCCGCTGCCGCCGGTCGCCAAGGCCTTCGAACAGATCTCGATGGCGGCGGTCGCCAAATCGGCGCAGGAAGCCCGGGACATGCATATCCTGCGCGAGAGCGACGGCATCACCATGAACCGGGACCGGCTGCTCTACGAGGCGAAACGGAAAGCCCTGTCTCTATCGGACGGATACGAGAAGCCCGAAGCGGTCGATCTCAACCTGCCGGGTGCGAACGGCAAGGCGGCGCTGGATCTTGCGGTCGAGGGTTTCGCGCTCCAGGGCCTGGCCCTGCCGCACGACCGGGTCGTGGCCGGCGAGATCGCCACGGTGCTGACCGGCGGAGACACCGACGTGACGGAGACCGTCTCCGAAGACCGGCTTTTCGCGCTGGAGCGCCAGAGCTTCATGACGCTGCTGAAGACCGAGCCGACGCTGGCCCGCATCGAACACATGCTCGACACCGGCAAACCGCTGCGCAACTAGGCCCGCAACCGGCGAAAGGACCCGAACCCCATGCCCGTCTACACTGCCCCGCTCGACGACATGCGCTTCGTGCTCAACGACGTGCTCGGCTACGAGTCGGCGGTCGCCGGCCTCGAGGGCTACGGCGAGGCGACGCCGGACCTGGTCGACGCCATCCTCGATGAGGCGGCAAAGTTCTGCGAGAACGAGCTGCTGCCGCTGAACCTGCCCGGCGACGCCGAGGGCTGCACCTACGAGAACGGCGTGGTGCATACGCCCGAAGGCTTCAAAGAGGCCTACACGCTTTACGCCGAGGGCGGCTGGATGGGCCTGACCTGCGATCCGGAGTATGGCGGCCAGGGCCTGCCCAAATCGATCGGCTTCGCCATCGAGGAAATGATCTGCTCGGCCAACATGGCCTTCGGCATGTATCCCGGCCTCAGCCACGGCGCCTACAACGCCATCGAGAAATGGGCTGGCGACGGGCTCAAGGATCTTTACCTGCCGAAGCTGGCGAGCGGCGCCTGGGCGGGCACCATGTGCCTGACCGAGCCGCAGTGCGGCACCGATCTCGGCCTGATCCGCACGAAGGCCGTGCCGCAGGCGGACGGCAGCCACGCCATCACCGGCACCAAGATCTTCATCTCGGCCGGCGAGCACGACCTGACCGGGAACATCGTGCATCTTGTGCTCGCCCGGCTGCCCGACGCGCCGCCCGGCATCCGCGGCATCAGTCTGTTCGTCGTGCCGAAGTTCCTGCCGAAAGCGGAGAATGGCGGCTGGACAGCCGGCGCCCGCAACGGCGTGCGCTGCGGCGCCATCGAGCACAAGATGGGCATCCGGGCCTCGGCGACCTGCGTGATGAATTTCGACGACGCGGCGGGCTGGCTGGTCGGCGCGCCGCACAAGGGCATGCGCGCCATGTTCTCGATGATGAACGCGGCGCGCCTCGGCGTCGGCATGCAGGGCCTGGGTCTGGCCGAGGTCGCGCACCAGAATGCCGTCGCCTACGCGAAGGACCGGGCGCAGGGCCGGGCGCTGTCCGGCGCGAAATACCCGGATGCGCCGGCCGACCCGATCATCGTCCATCCGGACGTGCGCCGGATGCTGCTCCGGCAGCGCGCCATGACCGAGGGCGCCCGGGCGCTGGCCTACTGGACCGGCATGCAGATCGACATCGCCGAGCGCCATGAGGACGAGGCGGTCCGGCGGGCGGCGGAGGATTTCGTCGCGGTCATCACGCCGGTCGTCAAGGCGCTGTTCACCGATCACGGCTTCGAGGCCGCCAACCTCGCCGTGCAGACCTATGGCGGCCACGGCTATATCCACGAACACGGCATCGAGCAGTTCGTGCGCGACGCCCGGATCACCCAGCTCTACGAGGGCACCAACGGGATCCAGGCGCTCGACCTGATCGGCCGCAAGATGCCGGAGGGCGGTGGCCGGCTGCTGCGCCGCTTCTTCCACCCGGTCCAGGAATTTCTGTTCGCCCATTCGGCCGATCCGCAGATGAAGGAATTCTGCCGGCCGCTCATGGCCGCCTTCGGCCAGCTTCAGCAGGTCACGCTGCTGCTGGCGCAGAAGGGGCTGGCCGATCCGGAAGAGTCGGCGGCGGCGGCGAGCGAGTATCTCCGCTTCTTCGGCCTGGTCGCCGTCGGCTGGATGTGGGCGCGCATCGCGAAGGCCGTACTGGAGAAAGCGGGGGACGATCCTGCCGGCTTCCATGCCGCCAAGCTGGACGTCGCCCGCTTCTACATGAAGAAGGTTCTGCCCGAGACCGCCTCGCTCGGCCTCTCCATCCAGGCCGGCAAGAAGCCGCTCATGGCGATGGCAGATTCGGCGTTCTAGGCCCTTTGGCGCAAGACGGCGGGCGAGGTATGGATCCGGAAAAGGCGGCGGCCGCCGGCAGCGGGCCGCTCTGGCGAACGATGACGCCGGAGCAGCTTGAGCGGGAATACTCCCCCAGTTCGGCCATCGGCGGCGACTACGCGCCGTTCATCCGGGACTATATTGCCGGGAGCGAACGCGCGCGCGCCGCCTGCAGACGCGTTGAGACCCTGGCCTATGGCGGCGGGGCTTCCAACTCGATCGATATCGCCCTGCCCGAAAACGGCAAGGACCATCCGCTCATCGTGTACATTCACGGCGGCTATTGGCAGGAGCTTTCGAAGATCGAGTCCTTTTGCGGTGCGGACAGATTTTGCCGACGGGGAATCGCCTATGCAGCGGTCGACTACACGCTCGCGCCGCAGGCCGGCCTGCCGCAGATCGTGCAGGAATGCCGGTCCGCGCTCGACACCCTGTTCGACCGGGCCGGCGCGCTGGGAGTCGACCCGAAGCGCGTCTTCGTCGCCGGCAGTTCGGCCGGCGGGCACCTCGCCGCCATGTGCTGTTGTGCAGCGCCCGGGGCCCGCGAACCAACCCGTCAGCGCATTGCCGGCGCCATTCTTCTTTCGGGCGTCTACGAGCTGGAGCCGCTCGTGCAAACCAGCATCAACGAGGCTGTCGGCATGAGCGTGCAGGAAGCGCGCCGGAACTCGCCGCTTCTTCTCGATCTCGCTTCGTTTCCCGATGCGATCGTGACCTGGGCGGAGCGCGAGACCGCGGAATTCAAACGGCAAAGCCGGGCGCTGAGCCGGCGCCTCGGGAGGCCGGGCCGCTCGGTCCGCACCTTCGAAAGCCCGGCCAGAAACCATTTCGACCTGGTATTCGATATGGCCGACCCGGATACCAAGCTCGGGAACAGCATTCTGGAACTCATAGGGGAAGGGCGCTGAAAATGCCGGATTTCAAGCCGATCATTCCGCAGGTCGTCGATCCGGAGGGCGTGGTCTGCTCGATCGAACCGCGGCCGATGGGCAAATCGAGCGGCGAAGCCAGGGCCAGGGCGGTCGAACGGACCGGCGGGGCGCCACGGATCGAGCATGAGGGCCGGTCGAACCCTTACATCGACTACCAGTCGCTCGACCTGATGCACTCGCTACAGCATCTGCGCAGCGAGGGCTATGACGAGATGTGCTTCTACATCATGGGGCAGTGCAAGGAACTGCTGTTCCGCGGGTTGCACATGGAGTTCGTGAACGCGCGCGAGCAGCTGAGGCAGGACAATCTCGCGAACGCGCTCCAGATCCTGTCGCGGTGCAGGGCGTATGTCGATTACATCGCGAACTCATGGAACGTGCTCGGAACCATCACCTCCGAAGGCTTCAACCAGTTCCGCGACTATCTTTCGACCGCTTCCGGGCAGCTGTCCTACATGTACCGCCATGTCGAGTTCATTCTCGGCAACAAGGACGCCCGCCTGGCCGCGGCGCACAGGAATGTCCCGCACGTCTGGCCGGCGATCGAAGAGGCGTTCGAAAGCCCGAGCCTGTACGACGAGGTGCTGAAATTCCTGCACCGGCGGGGATACCGGATCGACGGGTCCGCGCTCGAACGGGACTGGACGCAACCGTACACGTCCGACGAATCGGTCCGGCAGGCCTGGCTGGATGTCTACGGGACGCCGACGGCCGACAACCCCGAATACCGCCTGGCCGAAGCGCTGGTGAGCCTGGACGAGGCCTTTTCCATCTATCGCTGGCGGCACTTCGTGACGGTGCACAAGATCATCGGGTTCAAACCCGGAACGGGCGGATCCGCCGGCGTCGGCTGGCTGCAGAATGTCACCAACCACAAATTCTTCCCGGAACTGTGGGAAATCCGCGACGAGCTTTAGCGTCGAGCGGGCGCTGGCCCTATCGCTCCAATCCCGCCGCCGGTGGGTTCCAGAGCCGGCCGAACAGGGAGGCGGCGACCAGGGCGCCGAAGCAGAACAGGCCGGCGGCGACGCAGGCGAACAGGGACGCAGGGCCGCCGCCCAGCCACAGGACGGCGACCGCGCCGGCCCCGCCCGCCACGACCAGCCGGATCGCCCCGGCGGTCACCGGCAGCACCATGTTGCCCGTGCCCTGGGCGGCGAAATAGAGCGCCATGCCGAGGCCGAAGAAGCCATAGAACGGGCCGGCGATGTGCAGGTATTGCGCCCCGAAGGCGTAGGCCGCCGCATCCGAGGTGAACCGGTCGAGCCACAGCTCCGGCCACAGCGCCGCGGCCAGGCCGATCGCGCCGGTCGCCCCGCCGGCGATCAGGGCGCCGGTCCAGGCGACGCGGCGCGCCCGGCCGATCTGCCGCGCGCCGAAATTCGCGCCGACCGAGGTGGTGAGCGCGCCGCCGATGCCGAAGGACAGCGGCACGATCAGCAATTCGAGCCGGCTGCCCAGCCCGTAGCCCGCCAGCGCCTCGACGCCGAGTTCCGCGACCAGCCGGGTGACGATCAGCACCGTGCCGATGTTCACGATGGAGTTGCCGCAGCCGAGCAGGCCGACCTTCAGGATATCGCGGAACAATTCGCCGGTCAGCTTTCCCCAGGCACGAAGCCGCACGCCGCTCGCGCCGCGCGCCAGGTTCAGGCCGAGCATCAGCGCGATAAGACCGTGGACTGCGGTGACGGAAACCGCCGGCCCGAGCAGCCCGAGCCGCGGCAGGGGCCCCCAGCCCAGGGTGAGCCCGCCGCACAGCCCGACATGGAGCAGCGCCCCGGCGCAGAACCACAGGGCCGGCGTGGTCATGTCGCCGGTGCCGCGGATCGCCGCGGCAAACAGGTTGGCCAGCCACATGGTGATGCCGCCGGCGAAAATGATGACGCCGTAGTCGACCGCGCCGTCGAGCACTGCGCCGGTGCCGCCGAGCGCAGCGAAAACCGGCCGGGCGAACAGGCCGAAGACCAGGAAATAGAGCAGCGCCATGACCGCGGCGATGACGACGCTGTGGCGGACCAGGGCGTCGGCCCGCGTCCGGTCGCCGGCGCCGAGCGCTCGTGCGACCGCCGACGATACGCCGCCGCCCATGGCGCCCGCCGACATCATCTGCATCATGGTGTGGACCGGAAAGACCAGGGCGACCGACGCCAGCGGCAGAATGCCGAGCCGGCCGATGAACCAGGCGTCGGTCACCCAGATGGCGACAAATGCGAAGGCGGTCGCCACGTTCGGCGCCGACATTTTCGCCAGCATCGGCGCGATCGGGCCGCCGAGCATGGCCCCAAAGCGGTCGGGGAAGCGGTCGTTAGGTGCGGTCACGGAGGGGGTGCGGAACTCTGCCAGTCAGTTGAACATGGTGTCGGGCAGGAACAGCGCGATGTCCGGCGCCGGGAACAGGATGGCACCCGCCGGAATCGCGCTGGACCAGACCGTGTCGAAGCCATAGCCCTTCGCGATCGGTTGGACCAGCGGCAGCGCCGGGATCGGGATCGCGAAGCCTTCGGGAAAGGCGCCGACCAAGAAGACGAGGGCCCGTCCCGCCGGTGATAACCGGAACGCCGGTAAAGCGGTCCGGTTAGACCAGGAGGGATCGGGCGGGCCCGTTTCGCCGGCCCGGGTTGAAGGGACCTGCCCGATGCCGTCTTGAGTCCCACGCCGTTCGGGTTCATTCTGGAGCCGGTGCCGCTAGAGATGGCCGAGGCATTGGACAACCGTATTTCAGGAACGGACCCCGAAATTCTGCCCGGCGATACCCTGCCCGGTATGAGGGCTTTCGCCGCCGCGGCCCTGCCCCTTCGTCCGGAACTCGGGCCGGCGCTCGACCGCGGCTGGGCGCAACTCGGCGAGACCGGCGCCTGGCTGAGCGGCGCCGAGCGCGTGGCGGCGGTTCGCGAGGCCCGGGCAGCCTGGGATTGCGCTGTGTGCCGCGAGCGCAAGGCGGCGCTCTCTCCATACGCAATCGACGGCCCGCACGATTCGGTGACCGACCTGCCGGAAGCGTGGGTCGATGTCGTCCATCGCGTTGTCACGGACCCCGGCCGCCTGACCGAACGATGGTGCCGCTCGGTCCGGAACTTCGGCGTCGAAGAAGACGAATATGTCGAACTCGTCACGGTGGCGATAACCGCGACGGTGATCGACACATTCGCCCTCGCGGTCGGATTGTCGCTGCCCGATTTACCGGCGGTGCAGGACGGCGCGGCGCCGCGGCGCCGCGAACCGACCGCAACGCCGGGTCCCGGATGGGTCGCCACCATCGCGCCGGAGAATGCCGGCCCCGGATTCGCGGACTTTTACGCCAACGACTCCCATTTCTACATCCGCCGCTCGCTCACCCTGCTGCCGGACGAGGCGCGCAAATTCTGGGATGTGATGAATCCGCTGTATCTGGCCGACCCGCGCATCCGCGAACTCGACGGCCTCGACCGCGCGATCGGCCGGGCCCAGATGGAATTCCTGGCGGCGCGCGCGTCCATGCTGCTCGGCTGCTATTACTGAACGACCAGCCATGCGGCGCGGCTCAGGATGAGTGGCAGGGATACAGGAAACGAATACGATCTCACGGCGGTCACCGGCGGCGGCGACGCCGCCCTGCCGAACGGCGGTATTCTGAATGCGTTCGTCGAGGCCGTCGTCGCGCGCGACATGCCGTCGGTGGCGGCCGCCCGCGCAGCCCTGGTCGAGACGATGGACGAAGCCGCGATGGTCGATGCGGCGGCCACCATCGCCGCTTTCAACGCCTATCCCCGCGCCGCCGACGCCACCGGTATCCCGCTGGAAGACGCCAAACGGGACCTGACCGCCGATCTGCGCCGCGAACTCGGGCTCGACATCCTGGAAACGGCTGCCTGACCGCGAACGGCCGGGACCGGTTCGGCCCGAAGCGGTTGGGGCGCTAATAGGCGTACGCGCTCCAGATACGGTCGATATCGCCCGCCCACGGGCCGGCGTAATCTTCGAGCAGCGTGTCGGCCGGGCTCTTGCCGGCGGCGGCGCGGTCGTGCAGCACCTGGAGGAAGCCGGTCTCGTCGTTGCCGGCCTTGTCGAGCACCCGCCGCGCCGACAGGCCGGCCTGCGCGATTTCCAGCGCGCGCAAGGCCAGATCGCGCACCGTGCCGTTGCGGAACGGCGCCTGGAACCCGTGTTTCGCCACGTCGATCCGCAGGGCTTCGCGCTCCTCCGCCGTCCAGTCCTTCGCCATATCCCAAGCCGCGTCCAGCGCGGTTCCGTCGTACAGCAGGCCGACCCAGAAGGCCGGCAGGCCGCACAGGCTTTTCCACGGCCCGCCGTCGGCGCCGCGCATTTCCAGGAAGGTCTTGACCCGCACTTCCGGGAACGCGGTGGTCATATGGTCCGCCCAGTCGGAGAGCGTCGGCGTTTCGCCCGGCAGCGCCGGCAGCTTTCCGGCCATGAAATCGCGGAAGGACTGGCCGCTGGCGTCGAGATAACGGCCGCCGCGATAGACGAAATACATCGGCACATCGAGGATATAGTCGACCCAGCGCTCGAAGCCGAAGCCGTCCTCGAACACGAAGGGCAGCATGCCGGTGCGGTCCGGGTCGGTGTCGGTCCAGATGTGGGCGCGCCAGCTCTTGAAGCCGTTGGGCCGGCCTTCGGTGAAGGGCGCGTTGGCGAACAACGCCGTCGCGACCGGCTGGAGCGCCAGCCCGACGCGGAACTTCTTCGCCATGTCGGCCTCGGAGGCATAGTCGAGATTGACCTGCACCGTGCAGGTCCGGACCATCATGTCGAGGCCGAGATTGCCCTTCTTCGGCATGTAGTCGCGCATGATCCGGTAGCGGCCCTTGGGCATCCAGGGCATATCCTCCCGCCGCCATTTCGGATCGAAGCCGAGGCCGATCAGGCCGGCGCCCAACTCCTTGGTCACCGTTTCGGCTTCCGCGAGATGGGTGTGGACCTCGTCGCAGGTCTGGTGGATGTTCTCCAACGGTGCGCCGGACAGTTCGAGCTGGCCGCCCGGCTCCAGGCTGACCGACGCGCCGTTGCGCTTCAGGCCGATGACGGTCTCACCCTCGCGCACCGGGTCCCAGCCGAAGCGTTGCAGGCCTTCGAGCAGGGCGCGGATGCCGCAATCGCCGTCATAGGGCAGGCGGCGGTAGTCCTGCCACGCAAAGGCGAATTTCTCGTGCTCGGTGCCGATGCGCCAGTCCGACGGCGGCTTGCTGCCCCGCTCGATGCTCTCGACAAGCTGCGCCCGGGACTGCACCGGCTCGGCATTGGCGGCGGCGGGAATCGACATGCGCAATATCCGGAATGCAGGGGCAGAGGGCGGCGAACGGCCTAGCGATGCGTCGGGGCGGTCCAGTCGCCCAGCACGGCCTGCCAGCACGCCAGCGCCGCCACGGCGGCGGTATCGGCGCGGAGCAGGCGCCCGCCGAGCCCGACCGGCGTGACATTGGGGAGCCGGCGCAGAAGGTCAAGCTCCTCCGGCGCATAGCCGCCCTCCGGCCCGACGAACACGGCCCACGGCCGGCCGCGGGCATCGCTGCGCCGGCGCAGCGTGTCGACGATCGGGATGCCGGTCTGCGTTTCGTCGAGCAGCAGGATGTGCCGCGCCGCCGGCCAGCCGCCGATCAGGGATTCCAGCGTCCGGGGCGGAAAGACGGCGGGAACCGAGAGGCGCGCGCATTGTTCGGCGGCTTCGACGGCGTTGGCGCGCAAACGCTCCAGGTTAACGCGCGCGACCTGCGTATGGCGGGTCATCACCGGCTGGAGCGCGGAAACGCCGAGCTCCGAGGCTTTCTGCGCCACGAAATCGATCCGCGCCTTCTTGACCGGGGCGAAACACAGCCAGAGGTCCGGTTCGGCGGTCTGTCCGCGGGTCCGGGCGGTCACCGCCAGCGCAGTATCCTTCCTGCCGCGCACTTCGACGGCCGCCAGCCATTCGCCGTCGCGGCCGTTGAACAGCCTGACCGCGGCGCCGGCGGGCATGCGCATGACGTTTCTCAGATAGTGGTGCTGCTCCGCGCTCGGGACGACGGTTGCGCCGGCCGCCAGCGGCGCCTCGACATAGAGCCGGATGCCGGGCAGGATACCGGGATTGCACGGCGCGTCGGGCTCCGGCGGCGTCGCCGTCATGCCGCCCGTTCCGTGCGCGCTTCTTGCCGCCTCTGGGCGGCTGCCAGATGGCCGGCGAAACCGGCCGGGTCGATGTTGGCGCCGCACACGACGAGGCCGACCGCTTTGCCGCGCAGCCGCTCGCGCAGGGGTCCGGCGAGCGCCGCCAGCGCCGCCGCCCCGGCCGGTTCGACCGCCAGCTTGAGGCGGCTGAATGTGGTCAGCATGGCGTCCTGCATCGCCGCGTCCGGCACGGTGACGATCTCTTCGACCAGTTGCCGGACGACGCCGAAGGAGTAGGGCAGGTGGAGCGGCGCGCCCAGGCTGTCGGCGACGGTCGAGACCTTGACGCTCTCGAGAGGCGCCCCGCGGGCAACGCTGTCGCGCATGCCGCAGGCGCCGTCCGGCTCGACGCCGTAGATCGCCGCGTTCGAACCGGCCAGCCGGAAACCGGTCGCCACCCCTGCGATCAGGCCGCCGCCGCCGACCGGCACGATCGCGGCGTCCAGGTCCGGCGCCTGCCGGGCGAACTCCAGGCCCAGAGTCGCCGTGCCGGATATCGTGTCCGGGCCTTCGAACGGATGGATGACCGCGCGGCCCTCCTCGTCGCGAATCCGTGCCATCTCGTCGAAGGCGGCGTGGATGTCCGCGGCCAGGACGACGTCGGCCCCGAGTTCCCGGCATTGCGCGACGCGGAACGGGTTGGCCGCCTTGTGCATGACCACCTTGGCGTTGCTGCCGAGCGCCCGGGCGGCGTAGGCGACGGCAATGGCGTGGTTGCCGGCGCTGACCGCCGTGACGCCGGCAGCGCGCTGCGCCGCATCGAGGGCCAGGATGTTCGCCAGCGCGCCGCGCGGCTTGAAGCTGCCGGTCCGCTGCAACAGTTCGAGTTTCAGGATGACGCGCGTTTCCGCGCCGATCAGGGCGTCCTTCGCCACGCCCGACCAGCCCAGCACCGGCGTTTCGGCGATCCACGGTGCAATCGCATCCCGGGTCGCCTCGATCCGGCCGAGGGAGAGCGCCCGTCCGGCCGGCGCGTCATTCATCGATCTTGCGGCCCCATTCGCGGGCGGTCTCGCCGGGCCATTTGTTCGTGGCGTCGAGGCCGGCCTTGGAGCCGAGGCCGCTGACCGGGCTGGCGAAATCGAGATAGTCGATCGGCGTGTTCTCGATCGTCACGGTATCGCGCGCGGGGTCCATGCGGGTGGAAATCGCCCACATGACGTCCGTCCAGTCGCGGCAGTCGATATCCTCGTCCACCACGATGACCCACTTCGTGTACATGAACTGGCGGAGATAGCTCCACACGCCCATCATGATGCGCTTCGCGTGGCCGGCGTAGGCCTTGCGGATGGAGACCACGGCGATGCGGTAGGAGCAGCCCTCCGGCGGCAGCCAGAAATCGACGATCTCCGGGAACTGCTGTTGCAGCAGGGGGATGAACACTTCGTTCAGCGCTTCGCCGAGGACCGACGGTTCGTCGGGCGGCCGGCCGGTGAAGGTCGAGAGGTAGATCGGCTCCCGGCGCATGGTGACGGCGTTCACCCGGAATACCGGGAAGCGTTCGACGCTGTTGTAGTAGCCGGTATGGTCGCCATAGGGGCCTTCGTCGCCCTCCTCGTCCGCCATGACCCGGCCTTCGATGACGATCTCGGCCTGGGCCGGCACCTTGAGCGGCACGGTGCGGCAGTCGGCGAGCTCAACCTTCTTCTCCCGCAGCAGACCGGCGAACTGGTACTCCGAGAGTGTGTCCGGCACCGGGGTGACGGCGGCGATCATGGTGGCCGGGTCGGCACCGATGACGGCGGCGGCCGGGAAGCCCTCGCGGCGTTCCTCGGGCGTGGCCTGCGCCTTCCAGCGCGCGAACTGCTGGGCGCCGCCGCGATGGTGCAGCCAGCGCATCAGCGTGCTGTCCCGGCCCGTCACCTGCATCCGGTAGATGCCGAGGTTGAAGCCGTCGGTGCGTTCGGTCTCCGGCGCCGGGCCGCGGGTGACGACGAGCGGCCAGGTGATGAGCGGCGCCGGCTCCCCCGGCCAGCAGGTTTGCACCGGCAGGCGGCCGAGGTCGATGGCGTCGCCCTCCAGCACGACCTCCTGGCACGGCGCGTTGCGCACCGTCTTCGGCTTCATCGCCAGCACCTTGCGCGCCAGCGGGATCATCTCCAGGGCTTCGCGGAAGCCGCCCGGCGGTTCCGGCTGGCGCAGGAAGGCCAGCATTTCGCCGACTTCGCGCAACTGCTCCGGCGTCCGGCCGATGGCTTTCGCAACCCGTTCGACGGTGCCGAACAGGTTGACCAGAACCGGCATGTCCCAGGCGCGCCCGCCGTCCTGCGGCCGTTCGAACAGGATCGCCGGCCCGCCCTCCAGAATGGCTGCACGATGGATGCGCGTCATCTCCAGCGCCGGCGAGACCGGGCCGGCTTCCCGCCGCAACTGGCCGTCGCGCTCCAGCCGGGCGAGGAAATCGCGCAGGGAAGCGTAGGGCGGCGCGGCGCTCAAGACGGGGGCTCGCGGAACGGCAGGGGCACGGGTCGGCCTTCCGGCTGAACGGGATCGGCCCAGACATGCGCCAAACGGCGCCCGGCGGCAAGCGGCCGGAAGCCCCATGCCGGTTGCCGCATCCCTACTGCTCCATCGCTGTTGCCAGGGCCGCCCGCCGCCGCCACTCTGCCGCACCGATCCGCCGAGCGAGCGCGCATGACCAATGCTGGCACGATGTATGTCCCGCCCTCTGACCTCGACCCGGTCGAGCGGGCGATGCGTTATCCTTACGCCATTCCGGATTGCAGCTTCATCTTCGACAAGGCGGGCTGGCGGCCGGCGGAGATCGGCGGCGCGCTGACCGCCGGGCGGCATCCGGTGATCGCCTGCGGCTCGAACCGGTCGCCGGACCAGCTGGCGCGGAAATATTTTGATTTCGACGCGGTGACGATCTCCGTGCAGCGCGGCTGGCTGCGCGATTTCGACGTCGTCTACGCCGCCCATATCACCGGTTACGGCTCGATTTCCGCCTGCCCGATGCCGGCGCCGGGCGCGTGCGTCGAAGTCTCGGTCGCCTGGCTGTCGGACGGCCTGATGGACCGCATGCACGCCACCGAAGGGCGCGGCCACGCCTACGACTATGCGGAACTGTCCGGCCTCGATCTTGCGCTCGAAGGCGGCGGCGGGTTGGACGAGGCCTTCGCCTACATCCATCGCGGCGGCGCGCTGAATATCGACGGTTCGCTTGTCGGCCTGTCAGAAATCGCGGTACAGGACCGCCCTTGGCCGTCCTGGCCGCAGCCCCGGGCGATCGCCGAAGTCCATCGCCGATTGAACCAAGGCGGGACCGTCGAGGATTTCATCCGCGAAAACGCCGCCGACCGCTTCCTCCGCCTCGCCCGCGAGGCGGTTCTCCAGCAGGATGCACACCCGTTCGCCCACCGGGGGTGCCGTGTCATCCCCGCAGGGACGGAGTGAAACGGCCGTCGCCGATTTCGCCACGGTGCAAAACCCCCTATATCACCGGTGCCCGCCCTGCCTGTTCTCCGGTTGCCGGACCGTCCTCCGCCCATGCCTTCAGCCGCCAAACATGCTTTCGTCACCGGCGCCACGGGGTTCCTCGGGCGCAATCTGGTCGAGCAATTGGCGGAACGGGGCTGGAGAATCACCGCGGCCTACCGCGATCCGGCCCGCTTCGAGGCGCTCGGACAGTGGGACGTTTCCGGAGTCCAGTGCGATCTGCTCGATCTGGACGGCCTGACCGCGGCGATCCCGGAAGCGGCGGACGCGGTGTTTCACATGGCCGCCGACCTGACCATGTGGACGCGCCACGGCTCGCGCCAGTTGCGCACCAATGTCGACGGCACGCGCAACGCGGTGACTGCTGCCGAGCGCAGGGGTGTCCGGAAATTCGTCTTCACCTCGAGTTGGAATTCCTGGGGCTACCGGGCAGGCGATCCGCCGCTCACCGAGGATACGCCGCAGCGGGGCAACGAATCGCCGGTGCTCTACGACCGGACGAAGCTGGCAGCCGAGACGATCGTCAAGCAGGCCGCCGCCGAGGGGCTGCCGGCGGTCGTTCTCAATCCCTGCCACATCATCGGCCGCTACGACAGCCATAACTGGGCGCGCATGTTCCGCATGGTCCACGAGCGCCGGCTGCCCGGCATCCCGCCCGGCTCCGGCGTGTTTTGCCACGCCGGGGCGGTCGCGGCGGCCCATATCGCGGCGGCCGAGACCGAAGGCGCCGCCGGCAACTATCTGCTGCCCGGCCCGGCGGCGAGCTATGCCGAGGTCATCGGCCTTATCGGGCGCCTTACCGGGCGCAAGGTGCCGAAACGGGCAATCCCCGCCTGGCTGTTCCGGACGGTCGCCCACGTTCAGAATGCCGTGGGCAACCTGCGCGGCAGGGAGCCGGACCTGACCCCGCAGGCCGCCCATATCGTGCTGGCGAACGCGCGGGTGTCGTCGGAACGCGCGGAGAAGGAACTGGGCTACCGCTCGCCCGGCCTCGAATTCATGGTGCAGGACTGCTACGACTGGATGAGGCAGTCCGGCGTCCTGAGGGATTGATCTGCCCGGCGTCTCGCGGGATGCCGTGTGACCAGACAACAAGTCGCGGCAGCCGGCCCTTCGATACGCCGCCTTTGGCGGCTACTCAGGGTGAGGGTGGGTATAGAGAAATCCTCATCCCGAGTAGGCGCGTCAGCGCCGTATCGAGGGGCGTCCCGAAACGATGACCGACCATCTCAACCGACTGGAAGACCTGCTGAAGGCCGCCTGGGCTGCGGGCGCCGATGCGGCCGACGCCGTCTACGTCGAGGGCGACAGCCTTTCGCACAGCCAGCGGCTCGGCGCCGTGGAGATGATCGAGCGGGCAGAAGGGCGCGATCTGGGCCTGCGCGTCTTCGTCGGCCGGCGCCAGGCCAGCGTGTCGGCGACCGAGATCGCGCCGGAGACCTTCGCCGCGCTGGCCGAACGGGCCATCGCAATGGCCCGCGCCGTACCGGAAGACCCCTATTGCGGCATCGCCGGTGCCGGCCGGATCGCCGGCGTGCCGCCGGACTTCGAAATGGCGGATGCCGTGGAACCGCCCGCCGACCTGCTGATCGCCCGGGCCAGCGAGGCGGAGGACGCCGCACGCGCCATCGAGGGCGTAACCAATTCCGAAGGCGCGCAAGCCTCGTGGAGCCGGACCCGCGTATTTCTCGCCGCGACCAACGGCTTCGCCGGCAGCTACGCGCGCAGTTCGCACAGCGTCGGCGTTTCGGTCGTCGCCGGGGCGGGCAGCGATATGCAGACCGATTACGATTACCATACCGCCGTCTATTCGGCGGACCTCATGGCGCCGGCGGAGATCGGGCGGAGCGCCGGCGAACGGGCGGTCGCCCGCCTCGGCGCCCGTCCGGTCAAGACCGTAAAGGCGCCGGTCGTATTCGATCCGCGGGTCGCCGGCAGTCTCCTGCGCCATCTGCTCGGCGCGATCAACGGCGCGTCGGTCGCCCGCGGCACGAGCTTTCTCAAGGACAGGCTCGGCGAGCCGGTGATGGCGTCCGGCCTGTCCGTGATCGAGGATCCGCACCGGCCGCGCGGCCTGCGCTCCAAGCCGTTCGACGGCGAGGGCCTCGCCAACCGGCGCAGCGCGCTGGTCGACAGCGGCGTGCTGACGACCTGGCTGCTCGACCTGCGCTCGGCGCGTCAGCTCGAGCTGGCACCCACCGGCCATGCCAGCCGCGGCACGTCCGGCCCGCCATCGCCAGCGGCGACCAACGTGTATCTCGATGCCGGCGCCGTATCGCGGCAGGACCTGCTCGCCGGGATCGACAGCGGCCTCTATGTGACCGAGATGATCGGCATGGGCGTCAACGGCGTGACCGGCGACTACAGCCGCGGCGCCGGCGGCTACTGGATTGACAAGGGCGAGCTGGCTTTTCCCGTCACCGAACTGACGATCGCCGGCAATCTCAAGGACATGTTCAAAGCGATAACCCCGGCCGACGATCTGGACCTGCGCTACGGCATCGACGCCCCGACCTTGCGGGTCGACGGCATGACGATAGCGGGGGCGTGAGTGGTGGCTATCCGTCGCGCCGGGCAAGATGGTCGAAGCTGGCGCCGACGATGGCGTCCTGGCGCAGGAAGCGGCGGGCATCCAGACCGCGGGCCGGCTCGACGCTGCGCATGGTCCCGGCGGCCTCGGCATCGAGCTGCATGCGCGCCGCCAGTTCGAACCAGTAGGCGAGATACGTCGCCTCCTCGACGGACTTGCCGAGCGTCAGCAGGCCGTGATGGGCGAGCAGGATGGCGCTCTTTTCGCCGAGCGCTTCGGAAATGATCCGGCCTTCCTCGTCGGCCACCGGCACGCCGGGCCATTCCGGCAGCCAGGCGCAATCGTCGTAGAGCGGCATCGCGTCCATATGGGCGCAGACCAGCGGCCGGCCGATCGTCGACAGAGCCGAGGCCGCCGGCGGATGGGTGTGGACGATGCAATGGGCGTCCGGCCGGGCGCGGTAGATCCAGACATGGAAGCGCACGGCCGGATTGGCGATGCCCGCGCCCTCGACCGTCCGGATATCCTCGTCGACCCGCAGCAGGGTTTCCTCCGAGGCCTCCTCGAAACCGGCGCCGAGCGGCAAGGTCCACCAGCCGCCGGCTTCGGCGCGGACGGTAAGCTGGCCGGCCAGTCCCGTCGAATGGCCGTTGGCGGCCAGGATGCGCGCCGCCAGCGCGAGTTTCGCCTTGTCCGACCGGGCGACGGGCTGCAGCCCCGTTCCGATGGCGCTGTCGACCTGCGTGCGAATGTCGTCGGGCATGTCGGCCTCCCGTGGTACGCGGTTCGGGCTTGAGCGGGCGGGTTTCCTTTGCACTCGTGAGTTTACCCGGCCCGGAAAGATTTGTAAGGTCCGCCTTCCGTGAGGCGGCTCGCCCGGTCGATGCGCCGCCTTCATACAAAGGTTCAAGGGAGGAAATCGCCATGAAACCTGTGCTCGCCGCAGCCGGCGTGGCCGTTGCGCTGACGGCCTTCGCGCCGGCCTCGCAGGCCGCCACCGAATTCGCCTTTTCGAACTGGATTCCGTGGACCCACAAGCTGTCGACGCGCCTGTTGATTCCGCTGATGGCAGTCATCGAGAAAAGGACTGAAGGGCGGGTGAAATTCCGCAAACTGCCCAAGGCGGTCGCCAGTCCGCGGGCGCATCTGGATGCGGTGCGCACCGGCCAGGCCGGGGCTGGTTTCGGCGTCCACGGCTATTCGCCGAAGCGCCTGCGCGCCTATGCCTTCAGCGAATTTCCGCTGACCGGAGAAGACGCGGTGGCGACGTCGGTCGCCTTCCAGCGCACCCATGACAGGTTCTTCAAGGGCAAGGGTTTCTACAAGGGCGTTCACCTGATCGGCCTGAACACCCACGGCCCGGGCGTGATCCACCACTCGAAGAAGCTGATCCTCTCGATCGCCGACATGAAGGGCCAGAAGATCCGCACCGGCGGCCCGGCGCCGCTCGCCATCGTCACGGCCTGGGGCGGCACCTCGATCCGGCTGCCCGCGCCGAAATCCTACGAAGTACTGTCAACTGGCGTCGTCGACGGCGTCACCTTCCCCTACGAGGCGCTGACCGGCTTCAAGATCGTCAACCTGGTGAAGTTCCACACGGAGCTGCCGGGCGGGCTCTACAATTCCGGCTTCTACACGTTTATCGCCAAGAAGAAGTACGACGGCCTGTCGGCAGCCGACAAGCAGGTCATCGCCAGCGTGTCCGGCGAAAACTTCGCCTTCCTCGCAGGCAGGGTGTGGAACCAGAACGACGCCGACGGCCTGGAAGCGGCCAAAAAGGGCGGGCACAAGTTCGGCAAGGCGTCGGCCGAGATGATCGCCTCGGTCAAGAAGATCAAGGCCAACCTGGAAGCGCGTTACATCGCCGACATGAAGAAGCTGGGCATCAACGGTGCAGCGGTGCTCAAATACTACTACGGCGAGGTGGCGAAACTTCAGAAGTAGTCGCCGGCGTGGCGCCGGCCAGCCGGGAACGGCGCCCCGCGGCGCCGTTCCCGGCTGGTGCCGTGCGCCTTATTTTCGGCTAAGTTCTTTCGCTAATCGATCCGTCCGAACCGCCCGCCCGTATCCGGATGCATCCGTTCGACGGGGCGGCGCCCGAACAGGAGAGGAATTTCAATGGCCAGTTTCAAGGTCAACGGCCGGAGCGTGACCGCGGACGTCGACGACTCGACGCCGCTGCTCTGGGTGCTCCGCGACTCGCTGAACCTGACCGGGACGAAATACGGCTGCGGCGTCGCCCAATGCGGCGCGTGTACGGTCCACCTCGATGGCCAGCCGGTGCGCAGCTGCGTAACGCCGGTCGCCGACGTCGAGGGCGCTTCGGTGGTCACCATCGAGCAGGTCGGCAGCGGCCGCATCGGCCAGGCCGTTCAGAAGGCCTGGGTCGAGAAGGACGTGCCGCAATGCGGCTATTGCCAGAGCGGGCAGGTGATGAGCGCGGTCGCCCTGTTGCGCGACAACGCTGCACCCGGCGACGCCGACATCGACGAGGCGATGGAAGGCAATATCTGCCGGTGCGGCACCTACGGGCGCATCCGGGCGGCCATCAAGGTCGCCGCGGCCAATCTGAACTAGGGGGAACGCGCATCATGACCGAGCCTTCGATCATGGACCGGATCGGGCCCGCCTGGCGCGCTGCCGCCGGGACGGATATGAGCCGGCGCCGTTTCATCAAGCTGACCGGCGCCTCCGGTCTCGCCGTCGGGCTGGTTTCCGCAGGCGCCGCCGGGGCCGCAACGCCGAAGGGCGTCGCCGGCAAACTGAAGCCGGGCCAGCAGCCCGGCGCGTTCGTGCACATCGACCGGAAGGGCGTCGTCACGATCCAGATCAACCGCCTGGAGTTCGGCCAGGGCTCGCAAACCGGGCTGGCCCGGATTCTGGCCGACGAACTGGACGCCGACTGGAGCAGCGTGCGCGCAGAGCTCGCGCCCGCCGGAGAGGCCTACAAGGATCCGGCCTTCGGTCTTCAGATGACGGGCGGTTCCAACTCCATCCAGAACAGCTTTACCCAGTATCGCGAGCTCGGCGCGCGGGTGCGGGCGATGCTCGTCGAGGCCGCCGCGCGCAAGTGGAAGGTCGACGCCGCGACCGTGCGGACCCGCGCCGGGCGGCTGATTGCGGCCGACGGCCGGAGCGCAGGCTATGGCGAGATGAGCGAGGCCGCCATGGCCCTGCCGGTGCCCGCCTCGGTCACGCTGAAGAAAAGCGGCGAGTTCCGTCTGATCGGCAAACCGGCCAACCGGCTCGACGCGGCCGACAAATCCACAGGCCGGCAGACTTTCGGCATGGATATGCGCCGGCCCGGAATGAAGACCGTGCTGATCGCCCGCCCGCCGCATTTCGGCGGTACCGTCGCCAGCTTCGACGCCGCGCAAGCGCAGGCGGTCAAGGGTGTCGATAGTGCGATGCAGGTCGAACTGGATCGCGGCGCGACGGGCGTCGCCATCGTGGCCGATGGCTTCTGGCCCGCGAGCATGGGCCGGGACAGGCTCAAGATCCAATGGAAGGCACCGGCCGAACTGCCCGACAGCCGCAAACTCGATGCGCAATTCGGGGCGCTGCTCGGCCGCGACGGCCTGCCCGCCCGCGCCGGCGACCTTTCCGGCATGGCCGGCGCGAAAAAGACGATCAAGGCGGATTTCCATTTTCCGTTTCTTGCCCACGCGCCGATGGAGCCGCTGAACGCGGTGATCGAGATGTCCGGAACCGGCGACGGCCGGCGTTGCGACATCTGGACCGGCACCCAGTTCCAGACCATCGATCAGGCGACGGTCGCGAAAATCCTGAAACTGAAGCCCCAGCAGGTGCGCATCCACACCATGTTTGCCGGCGGCGGCTTCGGCCGCCGTGCCACCCCGACCGCCGACTATCTGGCCGACACGGCGCGGGTGATGAAGGCGTGGCTTGCGGCCGGCCGGAGCGAGCCGCTCAAGGTGGTCTGGACGCGGGAGGACGATATCCGGGGCGGCTATTATCGCCCGCTCACCATGCACCGGGCGGAGATCGGCCTCGGGGAAGACGGCCGGATCGCGGCCTGGAAGCATACGATCGTCAGCCCGTCGATTCTCAAGGGAACGCCGTTCGAGGCCTTCCTGGTCAAGGACGGCGTGGATGGGACGGCGGTGGAGGGCGTCGCCGACACGGCCTACGACCTGCCGATTGCGGTCTCGGTCCACCATCCCGCGGTCAATGTGCCGATGCTCTGGTGGCGCTCCGTCGGGCATACCCATTCCGCGTTCGTCATGGAGACGCTCATCGACAGGATCGCCCGCGAGGCGGGACGCGACCCGGTCGCCCTGCGCCGCGACCTGTTGGGCAAGCATCCGCGACACCTGGCGGCGCTGGACCTCGCTGTACGGAAATCCGGCTATGGCAAGAAATCGTTGCCGGCCGGCCGCGCCTGGGGGACAGCCGTGCACGAGTCGTTCCGCTCGGTCGTCGCTCACGTCGTGGAACTCTCGATCGAGGACGGTGCGCCGACGCTGCATCGGGTCACCAGTGCGATCCACTGCAATCTCGCGGTCAATCCCCGCTCGGTCGAAGCCCAGATCGAGGGCGCCGTGCTGATGGCGATCGGCACGACGCTCGACGGCGCGGAGATCACATTGCGGGACGGCGTGGTGGAACAGAGCAATTTCGACAGCTACGCCATGCCGAGAATGCCCGACATGCCGCCCGTCGACGTGCATATCGTACCGTCGGGCGACCCGCCGACCGGCGTCGGAGAGCCGGGCTTGCCGCCGCTGGCGCCGGCGATGGCCAACGCGATCTTCGCCCTGACCGGCAAACCGGTCGAGTCCCTGCCGATCCGGCTCTGAGGCGGCGTTCGGAGCGCTCCGGCCCGTTGCCCGGTCCGGTTCCGGATTGGCCGCCGACACTCCGACCGGGCGCGCTTTACGGTTGCGTTCCGTTCCCCTACTCTCCCGGCCGCCGCGCCGGCGATCCGTGCCGCGCGTTCTGTCAGGAGGGATACCGATGAAGAAAAGTCTGCTTGCCGCCGGCGCAATGTCGGCGATCGCTCTGGCCGCTGCGCCTGCCACGGCCGCCTCGACCCTGACCTATGCGTCGTGGATTCCCTGGACCCACCCGATCAACGTCAACCTGTACGTTCCCTGGATGAATGCCATCGAGAAGGCATCGAAAGGCGACGTGAAATTCCGCCGCCTGCCCAAGGGCATCGGGCATCCGCGTTCCTATCTGGACGCCGTGCGCACCGGCCAGATCGACGCCGGCTTCAGCGTTCACGGCTATTCGCCGAAGCGCTTCGCCGCCTACCTGTTCGCCGAAATGCCGTTTCTCGGCGACCGCGCCGTCGCATCGTCGGTTGCGCTGCAGCGCACCCACGAGAAATTCTTCGCCGCGGGGAACTACTATCCGGGGACGAAGCTGATCGGCATGAACACCCACGGTCCGGGCCTGATCTTTCACTCCAAGAAGCATATCCGCACGCCGGCCGACATGAAGGGCCAGAAGATGCGGACCGGCGGTCCGATCCCGAAACAGATCGTCGAGGCCTGGGGCGGCGTGCCCATCCGGCAGCCGGCGCCGAAATCGTACGAAATCCTGTCTACCGGCATCGCCGACGGCATCACTTTTCCCTGGGAATCGCTGGTAAGTTTCAAGATCCTGAAGCTGGTGCCCTATGCCACCTACATTCCCGGCGGCCTCTACAGTTCGTCCCATTACCTGGTCATGAACAGCAAGAAATACGATGCGCTGTCGCCGGCCGGGAAGAAGGCGGTCGACAGCTATTCCGGCGAGAATTTCGCCAAAATGGGCGGCGGCGCCTGGGACAAGATCAACGACGCGGGTCTGGCGGCGGCCAAGAAAGCCGGAAACAAGATCATCACGGCGCCCAAGGCCGTTGTGGACGCGGTGAAGAAACTCAACGAAAAGTTCGAGGCCGAATATTTCAAGGCCGCTTCGTCCAAGGGTATCGACGGCAAGGCGGTGCTGAAATTCTACCAGGCCGAAGTCGCCAAACTCCAGGACAAGTAACCGGGGCAAATAAAGCGTGATCGAAGGGTCTGACGCCCTGTCGCGATTCACGATACCGCCGTCGGCGGCCCGGCTCGGCGCCCTGCCGCTCCGGGCGCTGGCGGTGATTTCGTGCGCCGTACTTTTCCTGATGATGACGCTGACCTTCATCGACGTCTCCGGGCGCTATCTGTTCAACAGTCCATTGCCGGCGCTCGCCGAGATCATTTCCTTCATGATGGCCGGGCTGGTGTTCTGCGTCCTGCCGCTGGTGTGCTTCCGCGAGGGCCATGTCACCATCGACCTGCTGGACGGCGTCGTGCCGCAGCGGCTGAAGCGGGCGCAAGGCGTGTTCATCAACGTCGTCGCCGCCGGCGCCGTGCTGTTCATCGCCTGGCGCCTGTGGGTCAAAGCGATGACCCATCTGGAGTTCGATGAGGCGACCGACGAACTCTACATGGACATCTGGCCGTTCAGCACGGCCATGGCGATCCTGTGCGTGCTGGCGGCCGTAGCCCAGCTTGCCGCGGCGGTGGCCTATGTCATCGGCGCGCGCGACGATCCCGCCAAAGCCTCGGAGCCGACGACGTGACCGTCGCGCTGCTGGGTTTCGCGGCGCTGCTGACGCTGTCCTTCCTGCGCGTGCCCATCGCCTTCTCAATGATCATCGTCGGCTTCATCGGCATGAGCTGGTCGATGAACCTGGAGGGCGCGCTGGCCAATGTCGGCCAGACGGCGTTCGACGCCGCGATCAACTACGAGCTTTCCGTGGTGCCGCTGTTCGTCCTGATGGGCAACTTCGTGACCCGGGCGCGCCTGTCCGAGGAACTCTACACCGCCTCCAACGCCTTTCTCGGCCACCGCAAGGGCGGCCTGGCGATGGCGACCATCGTCGCCTGCGGCGGTTTCAGCGCGGTCTGCGGCTCCAGCCTCGCCACCGCGGCGACCATGTCGAAGGTCGCCATGCCGTCGATGCGCCGCTACGGCTACGACGACGGGCTGGCCGCCGGCGCGATCGCCGCCGGCGGCACGCTGGGCATCCTTATCCCGCCCAGCGTGCTGCTGGTCATCTACGGCATCCTGACCCAGACCAATATCGGCAAGCTGTTCGCCGCCGGCGTGATTCCGGGCATCGTCGGGATCGTGTTCTACCTGATGGCGGTGCGCGCCGTGATTACGATCTGGCCGAAGCTCGGCCCGCGCGGCGACCGCACGGACTGGCGCGGCCGGCTGCTCGCGTTGCGCGATGTCTGGGGCGTGCTGACGCTGTTCGTCTTCGTCATGGGCGGCATCTACGGCGGCGTCTTCAGCCCGACCGAGGCGGCCGGCATCGGCGCGTTCGGCGCCTTCTTCTTCGCCGTCGCGCGCCGCACCATGGATCTGCGCGGCTTCTACGCCGTGCTGCTGGAGAGCGCCGCGACCACGGCCATGCTGTTCACCGTGCTGATCGGCGCGCTGGTCTTCGCAAACTTCATCAACTTCACGACCTTCCCGCAGACGCTGCTCGATATCGCGGCGAACTTCGAGGACAACCCCTGGCTGGTCCTGGCCGCCATCCTGCTGATCTATGTGCTGCTCGGCTGCGTCTTCGAGAGCCTGTCGATGATCCTGCTGACCGTGCCGATCTTCTTCCCGCTGATCAAGGAGCTGGGGCCCGGCTTCGTACCGCCCTTCTGGCACGCGATCACCGGCCAGATGCCGCCGATGTGGGATCTGGTGGCCGATGTCGGCCTCGGCCTGAACGCGACCGAGGTCGCGGTGTGGTTCGGCATCGTCGTGGTGGTCATCACCGAGATCAGCCTGATCACGCCGCCGGTCGGGCTCAACGTTTTCGTGCTGCGCGGCGTGCTGCCGGACGTGCGCACTACGACCATCTTCCGCGGCGTCACCGCCTACTGGATCGCCGACCTGTTCCGGCTCACGCTGATCGTCGCCGTGCCGACCCTGTCGCTCCTGCTCGCCAGCTACGTCCGGTAGCACAGGCGAAGTGCGCCCTGATTCCGGCGGTCGAGCCATTCCGGCATCGCTTCGGCTTGAAGATTTGGAATACGGAGGGCCGGGCGCTCGGCAGCCCGTCTCCCCGCTCGTCGGAAGCGCGTTCGTTCCCCGGCGCCCGTTTCTCGCAGGCCCGGATGGCGCGGGGTGTGTCGACCAGCTCCCCGATTTGACCCCTTGGAAGTGAATGACTTCGATAGGGTCGCGCACCGACAGGCGACGAACACTGGCGCCGAACGGCACCTAATAGAAACTTGGTGAGTTCCATACTAGTAATTTCACATGCTCCGAAGTAGTAGTTTCGCGATGTCGCTAACCGCATTCTGGTGAGGCGGCCGCGACTGTCGATACGCGCGATTTCCGCCACCTGCACTGGTTCGCCAGCGAAGGTCCGGGCCGGAAGAGGCAGTTTACAGGCCTTGTCTTTTACCTCGGCGCCGAGAAGCTGACCTTCGGCACCGGACTGTTCGCACTCCCCGTCAGCTCCCTGTGGGCTGAGATCGGCTGAAATCCGGCGGCAAATCCAGAAGCAGGCTTCGGCAGAATCCCGAGACAAGCGTGTCCGTTTCCTTTCTCCCGCGCGGCGGCCTGTTCCTCGATCGCGACGGTGTCGTCAACGTCGACCGCGGTTACGTCCACCGGCCGGACCGGATCGAATTCGTCCCCGGCGTTTTCGATCTCGGCCGCGCCGCCATGCGGCTTAACCTGCCGATCGCGATCGTCACCAACCAGGCCGGCATCGCGCGCGGCCTCTACACGACGCAGCAGTTTCACGACCTGATGGACTGGATGACGGCACGGTTCGTGCGCGAAGGCGTGGCGATCGCCCGTGTCGAGTACAGCCCGTGGTTCCCGCCCCATCTGACGCCGCCGGAGGGGAGCGAACTGCTGGCCGAATGGGTGCGCGATTCCTGGTGGCGCAAGCCGGGCGCCGGCATGCTGCGCCGCGCCGCCCAGGCCGTCGGCGTCGATCCGGGGCGGAGCGTGCTGATCGGCGACCGGGAGGGCGATATCGCGGCGGGCCGGGAAGCCGGCGTCCGTGCCGCGATCCAGTTCGTTCCGGAGACGCCGAGCCCCGCGCTGGACCTGGTCCCGGACACGCCGCCCGATCCCGATCCCGATTTCGGCGCGGACTACCGGTGCCGCCGCCACGAAGAGGTCGTCGAAATCCTCGAGCGGCTCTACGGTTGAAACGCGCCCGCCCTATATCCCGCGCATGATCGACGTCACGCCCCCGTTCCGCCTGTGGGCCCGGCGGCGCCTGCGCCGCCTGTCGGCGATGAACCCGGCCGACGTCCAGCAGGCCGAACTGCTCAAGCTGGTGCGCACGGCGCAGGATACGCGCTTCGGCCGCGCCCACGGCTTCGGCCGCATCCGCACGGTGGCCGATTTTCAGGCCGCCGTGCCGGTGCGCGATTACGACGCCTTCCGCGACGATATCTGGGGCGATGCCTTTCCGCACCTCGCCGATATCGGCTGGCCCGGTCCGGTCGACCGGTTCGCGCTCACCAGCGGTACGACGCGGGATGTCACCAAATACATTCCGGTCACCGGGGCGATGATCCGGTCCAACAAGCGGGCCGCGCTCGATACCATGGTCCACCATCTTGCGGCCCGGCCGGACAGCCGGGCGCTCGGCGGCCGGAGCTTCATTCTCGGCGGCAGCACCGATCTCGCGCCGCTGGCGCCCGGCATCCTGGCCGGCGACCTCTCCGGCATCGCAGCGGCGGCGGTGCCGGCCTGGGCCCGGCCGCTCACCTGGCCGCCGCGGGAACTGGCGCTGGAGGCCGACTGGGAGCGCAAGATCGAACTGCTGGCGCGGGGCAGCCTCGATCTGGACATACGCTCGATTTCCGGCACCCCGAGCTGGCTGCTCCTGCTGTTCGAGCGGCTCGCCGGACTGCGGCCGGACGCCGGGCGCGACCTGACCCGCATATGGCCCAACCTGGAATTGCTGGTTCACGGCGGCGTGCGCTTCGATCCCTACAAGCCGCAGTTCGACGGCTGGCTGCGCGGCCGGCCGGTCGATTACCGCGAAGCCTATGCCGCGAGCGAGGGCTTTATTGCGAGCAGCGACCGGGGGTTCGGCGAAGGACTGCGGCTCAATCTGGACACCGGCCTGTTCTACGAGTTCATCCCCATGGAGGACCTGGAAGCGGCGCAGCCGGTCCGCCACTGGATCGGCACGGTCGAGACCGGCGTCGACTACGCCATCCTGCTTTCGACCTGCGCCGGCCTGTGGAGCTGGCGGCTCGGCGATACCGTGCGTTTCGTTGAGCGCGATCCGCCGCGCCTGCTGGTCACCGGACGAACGGGCCACACCATGTCGGCCTTCGGCGAGCATCTGACCGGCGAAGAGGTCGACCGGGCGGTCAGCCGGGCCGCGGCCGAAGCCGGCCTTGCGGTTTCCGACTACGCGATGGGCGCGGTCTTCCCGACGGCAGGGCAACCGCTGGGCGGCCACCGCTATGTGGTGGAGTTTGCCGGCGGCCTGCCCGAAGCGCCGGCGCTCGGCCGGTTCGCCGGCGCGTTGGACGGCGACCTGGCGGCGGGCAACGAGGATTACGCCGCCCACCGCTCCGGCGGCTTCGGCCTGCGGATGCCCGAAATACTGGCCGTGCCGCCGGGCTTTTTCGCCGGCTGGATGAAACGGCACGGCAAGCTGGGCGGCCAGCACAAGGTGCCGCGTATCGTCAACGACGGTGCCCTGTTCGAGAGCCTGCTGCGCGACGGCGCCGGCGCGGACCGGGGCGAAGGGTCTTGACCGCCGCGCCGTACGCGGCCGCCGGATGCGCGGCGGGGGGACGGTGGGGATGGGAGAAACTGTAAGCTGGCATCCCAAAATGCTTGAGCGCTCCGCACCCGACGTGTTAGTTCCTGCAATGTTCCAAAACAGGTACATAGCGATGGCGGCGAAGGAGAAGTCCCTCTGGGTTCAGGTGATGGAGGCGGGCTTCGGCGCGACGCTGGAGGCGCACGGCTTCCGCAGGGTGTCGCCGCGGCTCTACCGGCTGGAGGGCGACGGGATCGTCTGGGAGCAGTTCACCTACAAGGGCCCCAAGGGATACCTGAACGCGGTCCGGGAGGGCCACGGCGCGGTCGTCGCCGGCGCGGACGAACTGTTCCGCCGGGCTTATGGCGGCCGGCCGCAGGACTATAGAGTCTACCCGATCCGCAACGGGTTTTGCGGCCGGCAGTACCACGCCTACGGGGCCATAGACTCTGCCTTCGAAGGCGTCGGTTCGAAAGCGCACAGGGCGCCGGAAAGCGAAGCAGCGGCTCTGCTGCGCAGCTACGACGAAATGCGGCGCAGATACGAGGAGTCGCGCGCCCGGAGCCGGTGGCCATGGTTGCGGCGTTTCCTGCGGCTCAACAGAGACAGAAATCGCCTCGACAGCGATTTGGAGAAATTCACGCCGCACTTCCACAGGAACTGGCACGCTTGCGACGCCAATTACTGGTGCATCGGCGGCACGCTCCTGCACCGTTGGAGCGACTCCGAGCCGTACGTTCCATCACAAAGCGAACTCGAGGAACTGGCCGCCCTGCTGAGCCGGTTCTGGACCGAATTCGTATGGACGTTCCGGATCGGGCGGCAGCTCTCGATACAGGACCGCGCCGTCGAAGAATATAACAGAATTCCCAAAAATTGCTGGTTCGACGATCAGAGCACCCTGTTCAATCATCTGGCCGGCCGCCACGAACAGGCGCGCGCGCATGTCCTGCATGCGATCGAGTGCGGCCGGATGACGCCCGCGCAGGTTCGCGCTCACTTGGAGGAAGACAGTCCGGAACTCCTGGAGCCGCAACCTTCTGACTACGGCACGCCCGAATGGGACATGGAGCCCGAAGACCTGGCGGTTCTGCGATGCCAACGATGGCTCGAACATCGTAGAAAGGCGGCTGTAGAGGCGCGCCGCCTGGCCGCCGCGATCGGCCTCAGGGTGTAACCGGATAAGGGGCGTCGCCGTCGTCCTGCCCGGAATCGCTCTGCGCCGCCATGACGGCGGCGGAGATCATGACGAAGGCCATGACCGGGCCGAACTTGAGCGCGCGCGACGGAATGCTGGCCTTGTGTAGCTCGGTGACATTCTGCATGACCCGGTCCATCTGTTCCGGCGTGAGGTATTTCTCAATTCCCAGATCGTTTTGGATAATGTTCTTGATCTGGCCCAGGTTATATTCGTGGAAGTCGCTTCTGGCGACGATTACATGGCGAGCCTGAGTATCTTTGTCGGTCATTGCTATTGCTGATATTTTTTCGTCTTTCTTCATCAGGCTGTGCGCTTCGTCTTGCGCGTCTGTCAGTTGTGCGCCGGCCCCACCCTTGTGATCGCCGACGGTGCCTTCGGGTTTCCTGAAATTCGGCGCCAGCCTGCGCTTCCGGACGGCCTCATATTTGTACTTTGAGTAGGCATCGGCTCCGAACCTTACATCGTTGACCTTGAAGTGCCTTCCGGTGCGGTACACCGTGTCATCGCCTGCGGTCTTCATCAGCCATACCAAGTGGTGCTCGCCGGCCGGTCCGAACATTCTGCGGTACTTCTTTCGAATGTCTCTTCGTTGCCTTCTCGTGAGTTCCTGGAGCACGCCTTCGAAGATTTGGTTCACGCTCGGATTTCTGCCGAGTCCCCGACGCGGTCGGGTGATGCGGAACAGCATTTTCTGCGCCGTGTCCTGTTTCAGGCCCGGAACCTCGATCAGGCGTTGCTCCAGCCACAGCTTCCACGCGCCAGGTACCGGCTCCGTGCCGTCGTCCGCACGCTTCTTCACCCTTTCGGCGAGGGCCTTCAGGGATCGGCTGGACTTTGCGCCGAGGGATTTGGCGGTCTTGTGCAGGAGCTTGACCAGACGGCCGGCGCCGGGGATCGCCGTGGCGAGGAGGATGGCGGCTTCCGTCCGCAATTCTTCCGCCTCGCCGGCCCGACCCGCAGTGGCGGCCCGCTCTCCGTCGAGGAAGGCCTCGATGCCCTGCACGAGGGCAAGTGCCTCGCCGGGGCCGGGAACGAAGCCCACCAGGTCGCCGACCAGCCGGAGGTGTTCGCCGCGGGACTCGCGATTGAGTTTGTCCAGGCGCCGGCCTGCCCGGACCATAAAGGCGATGCGCTCCTCCTCGGTCTTCGGGCTTGCGTCCTTCTCCAGGGAGGCGACGATCCCGGCCAGCGCCCGCCAGCGCGGCGTCACGCCCAGCCAGTTGTGCGGCTTCTCCTCCACGAGGGCGCGGACCCGCTCCAGATAGGCATAGCCTTCGAGCAGGGTCCGGCGGTCCTGCGGGTTGTGCGCGCCGTCGCTGTCGCCGGTCAGGCTGCGCGCATGGGCCCGTTCGACCGCCTGCCCCAGATCGTCGAACCAGCCGGTCGACGCCGAGGGCAGGGCGCCGGATTGCGCCGCCACGTCCAAGGCGAGCGTTCTCTTCTGCTCCGGCGTCAGCGACAGGGCGTCCGTGCCGATCCGGTTCCGGAGAAGTTTGTTGCTCTTTTTCTGGTCGGCGTCGTAGGCCGCTTTCTGCGCCGCTTCCTTGGCCCGCTGCGCCGTCCGCTCCCGCGACTCGGCAAGTCGTGCGGCGCGCGCCGGCTGCTTGCCCATCAGCGGATGGGCTCCGCCGGGCGGACGCTTTGCGACGCCGTCGTCCGGGCGTTTCGGTTCGCCGCCAGTTCCGACATCCGCCGCTCCGGCCGCCGCCCAATTCATGCGGTCGAGGGTTTCGGCGTAGGCTTCGCTGCGCTGCTTGTCGAAAGCGGCGCCGGTGTAGCGGGCGCCGAGGGTTTCGGCGTCGGCGTTGCGCACCGTCCCGGAGACGGTGGCGAGGTCCCGGCGCGCTTTCGCGGCGTCTTTCGCAAGCCGGTCCTTCAGGCGCTGCTGCTGCACCGCGATCTGGCGGTGC
>JAJEGH010000022.1 GCA_022819985.1 Alphaproteobacteria bacterium
CTTGACCCGCTTGAGCGCCGGCAGATAGAGCCACTGGTCGTCGGCCTTGTCCCTATGGGAATGGATCAGGAAGGCGGTGCCCTTGACGCCGCGCGGCCGGTCGAACACGAACAGGGTCCGGTTGCCGCTGCCTTCGACCTCAAGCACCTTGATCCGAAGCTCGCGCCGGCTCTCCTGCCCGCGCTTGTTGCGCAGCACCATGGTCTGCCGGGCGGTGAAATTGCCGAAACCCTTATCCCGGTCGTAGGCATCCCGCGCAATCTTGAGGCCCGCTTCCTCGGCAGAGGCCGCGCCGGCCGGAGGGGAGGCAGCGAATACCGCCGGCAGGACGAGGCAGCAGGCCGAAGCGACCGGCACGGCGATGCGAACGAGGCGTTTCATGGCATTCTCCGTTCGGGCTCCGTTCGGGAACCGACAGCAGAGCGAGGCGCAACATGGCGGGAAGCTCCGGGCCGGCCGCACCGCCGCTCCCGCAGCCGCCGGCATATCCGGATTTTTGCGTGCGGCCGGACCCCGCAGGCCTTCGAAAAGTCCCGCTTCCCCAATAACCTTGACCGAAAATGCCGGCAACGACAACCGCCCGGACGCAATCGGGCGGATCGTTCGATATCGCTCGAACCGGGGGGACACGCGCCGCCGCCCGGTCTGCCGGGCCGGCCGTTACCCGGCCGCGACGGCGTCGATCTCGACCTTCCATTCCGGGCGGATCAGGCCGGCGACGAGGAAGGTCGTCGACGCCGCCTTGCAGTCCGGGCTGAGATGCTTGCGCCGCGCGGCGGCGAGCAGCGGCACCGCGGAAGCGTCGAGAATATAAGTGACGGTGCGCACGATGTTGGCGGTCGTCATGCCGGCTTCGGCCAGCACGGCTTCGATATTGAGCCAGGTCTGCTCGATCTGCGCTTCGATATCGTCGGAGATCGAGCCGTCCGGCGCGACGCCGACCTGGCCGGAAACATGCAGCAGCCGCGAAATGTCCACCGCCTCGACGCCCTGGTCGTAGTGGCCGAACGGCCCGGCGATGCCGGCGGGATTGTGGGTCTTGATCACGATGGCCTCCATGTTCGGGTCCGGTGAGGCGGCAAGCATACAGGGCGCGCCGGCAGCCGCCTAGCGAGCCGGGACCGGACCTTGCGCCTGCGTTCCGGCCGGCGCTATCGTTGCCCGGCGCCCGCGGCAGGGAGCGCAGAGTGGGGACAGAAGCGATGACGGTTGAAATCTGGCCGGTCACCGGGACCTTTGCCACCGGGACCTTTGCCGCCGAGGTCGGCGACGCCGACCTGTCGAAACCGCTGTCGCCGGAAGACTGGCAGGCGATCGAGGACGCCTTCCACACCTACGCCGTGCTGATCTTTCCCGATCAGCGGATGACCCAGGAGCAGCATGTCGCGTTCGCGCGGCGCTTCGGACCGATCGACCCGTCGATGATCGTCGATCTGGACGGCGTCAAGCCGCGGGTGCTGACCGATATCGCCGACGTCTCGAACCTGATGCCGGACGGCGCGATCTGGAGCGCCGACAGCCGCCTGCGCGCCTTCCAGACCGGCAACCAGCTCTGGCACACCGACAGTTCCTTCAAGGAGGTGCCGGCCAAGGCCTCCCTGCTTTACATGCGCGCGATTCCGCCGGTCGGCGGCCAGACCGAGTTCGCCGACATGCGCGCGGCGTGGGACGCCCTGCCCGGCGATCTGAAGCGGCAGGCCGAGGGCCGCATCGCGCGCCACGCCATCGCCTATTCCCGGGCGCGCCAGGGCTTCGAGATGTCGGAGGACGAAAACACCGCCATGCCGGCGGTGCCGCAGGCACTGGTCCGCCATCACGGCTACAGCGGCCGGACCGGGCTCTATCTGGCCTCCCATGCCGGGCGGATCGACGGCATGGCCGACGACGCGGCGGCCGAATTGCTGCAGCGCCTGATGGCCCACGCAACCCGGCGGCGGTTCGTCTACAGCCACCGCTGGCGTGCCGGCGACCTGGTGATGTGGGACAACCGCTGCACCATGCACCGCGGCCTGCCCTACGACGACCTGCGCTGGCCGCGCGACGCCCAGCGCGCCACGGTGCTCGATATCGCGCCGACCTGCGAGCAGGAAGGCCTGACGCCGGACGCGATGGCGGTCGCCGCCGAGTAACGGCGCTGCGGGCTTATCCGGTTTCGGGTGCGGTTCCGGGTGCGTCAGGCGGCGCCGCCCCGAGGCGCAGTTCGGCCGGCGTCCAGCGTTCGCGGCGGCGCGCGCGGCGGCCCTCTGCGGTCTCCCGGCCGTAGGAGGTTGCGGCGCCCGGCCGGCCGTGGTGGGCGGTGGCGCGCAGATTGAGGGTCGCGAAGCCGCCTTGCTCTTCCTTCGCGTAGGCGCCGATATAGACCCCGCAGGCGCCGCACAACAGGAACTCCGCCGTGCGAAGGCCGAAGGTGTAACGGATGAGCCGGCCGGGATCGGCGACGAAGATCGCCGCCCGGCCCTGCGGATCGGAGACGCAGCGCGCGGCATGGGCGCGGCAGAAGGAACAGTCGCACTCGCGCGGCCGGAGGGTTCCCCAGGTCAGGGCCGTTTCGAGCGCGAAGCCGAGATTGCCGCAGTGGCATCGCCCGTCGATCCGCATGGCATAGCTCCGTAATTCCGAAACGCGGGCTACACCGGAAAGCGCAGGACAGCGCGCAGCCCGCCCATCGGCGATTCGGCCAGAATAACGTCGCCGCCGTGGCCGCGCAGGATGTCCCGCGCGATCGTCAGCCCCAGACCGGCGCCGCCGGCGTCCCGGTTGCGGGCGTCGTCGAGCCGGTGGAATGCCTTGAAGGCGTCGTCGCGTTCGCCCTCCGGGATGCCGGGGCCGTTGTCGTCCACGAAGATCACGATCATGCCGGCACGGCGGCCGGCGCTGACCTTGATCTCGCTGGCGAAGCGCGCGGCATTGCGGACGATGTTCGTCAGCGCCCGTTTGAAGCCGTTCGGCCGCACCGTAGCCTTCAGACTGGACGGCAGCGCCAGTTCGATGCTGGCGCCGTCGTCCTGCGCCTTGGCGACGACATCGCGCACCAGCGCCTTGAGATTCGCCTCGACTGCCTGCTCCAGCCCCTCGCCGCGGGCGAAGGCGAGATATTCCTCCACCATCCGCTCCATCTCGTCGACATCGCGGCGGAGTTCTGCGGTTTCGGGGCTGTCCGGCTCCAGGGCGAGGGCCAGCTTCAGGCGGGTGAGCGGGGTGCGCAGATCGTGCGACACGCCGGCCAGCATTTCCGTGCGCTGGTCGATCTGACGCCGGATCCTTTCGCGCATGATCAGGAAGGCGGTCGCGGCCTGGCGCACCTCCGTGGCGCCCCAGGGTTTGAAATCGGGCACGTCCCGGCCCTTGCCGAACCGGTCCGCGGCCGCCGCCAGCTCCCGGATCGGCCGCACCTGGTTCAACATGAACAGGCCGCCGATGATGAGCAAAACGATGGCGGCGCCGATCGACCAGGCAACGTAGAGTTCGGTCGTGATCGGCCACAGCTTCTTCTTCGACGCGACGATATCCAGGATACCGTCCGGCGCCGCGACCCGGACCCGGAAATTGCGGTCGTCGAAATCGCCGTCGATGACGAAATCCGCCGACAGGGTGCCCCGGAACTGGCGCAATACCTCGCGCCCCGTCTGGCCGCCCATGTTCCGGCTCTCGAGGCCTTCGAGGGTCTGCCCCTTGCGCAAGGTGATGCGCAGGCCCTGCCCGGACCGCAGTTCCGACAGGATCCATGATGTGTCTTCCGCCGCCTTGTAGTCCTGCATGTGATTGAGGGCGAGCTGGATATTGTTCGCCAGATTCTGCGCCATGCGGCGCGACACGTTCTGGACGTGCCTGTCGTAGAAGAACCAGAGCGAGATGAACTGGACCGCGATGATCGGCAGACCGAGGATGAGCAGGGAACGGCCGAGCAGGCTGCGCGGCAGGAAACGGCGCAACGGCGACAGGGACCGGTCGTCGGAATCGGGCATCCCGCTGCGCCTCCCGTCAGTCCGGCACCAGGGCGTAACCTTTGCCCCGCACCGTTTGCAGATAGCGCGGATCGCGGGGATCGGGTTCCACCTTGCGGCGCAGCCGGGTTATCAGGACATCGATCGCCCGTGCGCTGCCTTCCAGTTCGCCCTCCTCGGTCAGCGTGTCCCGCGCGACCGGCTCTCCGGCCCGGCCGGCCAGAACCTTCAGCACCCGCGCCTCGGTCTCGGTCAGCCGAACCCGCGCGCCGCCGCGCGTCAGCTCCAGGCGGCGCATGTCGAACAGGCACGGCCCGAAAGACAGGGCGCTCGCGACATTCGCCGAGTCCGTGCGCTGCCGGCGCAACGCCGTCTTGATGCGCAGCAGGAGTTCGCGCGGTTCGAACGGCTTGGGCAGATAGTCGTCGGCGCCGCGCTCCAGCCCGGCGATCCGGTCCTCGGCCTCGCCCATCGCGCTCAGCATAAGGATCGGCACCGAGGATTGGCGGCGCAGGCCTTCGGTGAGCGACAGGCCGGATTCGCCGGGCATCATCACGTCGACAATCAGCAGGTCGAAGGCGAAGGATGCGAGCTTGCGCCGGGCCTCCGCCGCATCGGCCGCCGTATCGACCATAAAGCCGTTGTCCGCAAGGAAGCGGTGCAGCAGGTCGCGCAGACGCCGGTCGTCGTCCACGACGAGAATATGAGCGCCGCCGTCTTCCATCCCCGCTACCCGGTCATTCCTGCGTGGTCATTCCTGCGTGGCGGGCAACCGGCGAGCGGCGGCGCGCCGGATAGCGCCGGCCGGCGTGCCGATTTTCCGGCGATGTGACGTTGGCCATCGTTGACTCGTTTTCCTAACAATGTTACCCAGCGCGCCCTTTTGTTGAAAGAATCTAACCCGTTTTGCCGGTAAAGGCCATCCGTTGCAGCAGCACCGACTCCGCTGCCGCCGGCCGCAACCGCGCGGGCTGCCCCCGGGAGGCTTAAGCGAATGTCCACGCCGCCGTTTCACGACCGCGACGGCCCGATCTGGCTCAACGGGGACCTGATCCCCTGGCGCGAGGCCAATGTGCATGTGCTGACCCACGGTCTGCACTATGCCAGCTGCGTCTTCGAAGGCGAGCGCGTCTATGGCGGCGAGATTTTCAAGCTGACCGAACATACCGAGCGGCTCCACAAGTCCGCCAGCCTGCTCGACTTCGAAATCCCCTGGTCGGTCGCCGAGATCGACGAGGCCTGCCGCCTGGTCGTGAGGGAGCAGGGCATCGTCGACGGCTATGTCCGCCCCGTCGCGTGGCGCGGGTCGGAGATGATGGGCGTCTCGGCCCAGCAGACCAGGACGAACCTCGCCATCGCGGCGTGGGAATGGCCGGCCTATTTCACGCCGGAGGCCCGCCTGCAGGGCATCCGCATGACGGTGGGCAAGTATCGCCGGCCGGACCCGGCGACGGCGCCGACCGACAGCAAGGCCGCCGGCCTGTACATGATCTGCACGCTCTCAAAGCACGCCGCCGAGGCCGCCGGCTACAACGATGCGCTGATGCTCGACTGGCGCGGCCGGGTCGCCGAGGCAACGGGCGCCAACATCTTCCTGGTCCAGAAGGGCGTGCTGCACACGCCGGTTCCCGATTGTTTCCTGGACGGCATCACGCGCCGCACGGTGATGGACCTGGCCCGCAAGCGCGGCTACGAGATCGTCGAACGCGCCATCATGCCCGAGGAATTCGCCCATACCGACGAAGTGTTCCTGACCGGCACCGCGGTGGAGGTGACCCCGGTGCGCGAGATCGACGACTATCGCTTCAGCGTCGGCGAGATCACCCGTACCCTCGTCGCCGACTACGACGCGCTGGTCAACCGGAGCGACGGCATGGCGGCGGCAGCCCGGGCGAGCGCGGCCTGAGCGCTACTCCGCCGCCGGAAGGCTGTGGATTTTCCCCTCCGGATGGAACGCGTGGAAGGCGAAGGCGAACGAGACGTCGTGCACGGCGTCCTGCCACTGGCCGCGCGGCCCTTTGCGCTGCACCGTGACGTTGCCGATATCGCGGCCCTCCGCGATCGCCGCGCTGTCGAGGGCTGAGGCCTGCCCTTTCTCCCAGGCGATGACATAGGCGCCGGCCGTCACCCTGCCCTTCTCGCGCAGCAGGCTGAAGGTCCAGGCCTGCTTGCCGATGACCACGACGCGTTCGAGCGGCGGCACGCCGGGCGGCAGGCTGCCGACATCGAAATAGGGCCGGCTGCGGCTGTCGTAGCGCAAATAGGGGTTGCGGCCGTACTGCCGCATGCTCTCGTTGTTGGGGACCAACACCTTGCCGCCGGGATGGCGGCCGGCGAAGCGCTCGAAGCTCTCGACCCGCATCGGCAGCATCTCCAGCTTGCTGCCCGCCAGTTTGCCGACGATGCCCTGGCCGAGGAACTGCTGCCACCAGGTTTCGGTCTGACGGTCGTACATCACCAGGTCGGAATGGCGCAGCTTGCCGGTGGTGCCGAAATCGAGCACCCGCTCGTTCAGCCGTCGGTCGAACACCACCGCGGAATTGCACAACGGGCACCAGGTGACCGAGACCGGCCGGCCGCCGACCGTGTCGTTGACGATCTCGTGCCACATCAGGATGCGCAGGGGATAGGCCCGCGCGTCGTCCCCGACCGCGACGGAAATGACCGGCTCGCGCCCCGCAAGGCCTTTCATGGCGGCTTGGCCGACGGTGGTGAATTCCGGATCGTCGATCGACGGGATGCCGTCCTTCGGCGGCCCGCCCGAGCGGATCGAGGCGAGGTCGACGATGGCGTTCGAAAAATCGGTCTTCGGCCATTCGCTCTTCCAGGAAAGCGGGGCGTCGGCAACGGCGCCCTCGTCGATCGGGATGAAAGCGCCGGCGACGACCAGAATCGCGGCGAGCAGAAACGGCCGGCGGCCCGTACCGGAAAAGAGGGTTCTACCGGAAAAGGGGGTTCGAATTCGGATCATGACAAATTCTCCGGCCGGCGCTCCGATCCGTTCCGGGGCGCCGGTCTGCCACTCTATCCCAATCGGCCGGCGGCGTCCGCCGTATCGACCGGCGCTCACGGCTTGGTGAGTCCGGGACCGGCCCGCGCCGGACAACGCCGGCACTTCCGTGATGACTTCCGGCGCGGCGCCGCGATAATGCCGGCCATGATCGTTTCGGGACATCGGCCGGCAATGCCGCGCGGCGGCCCGCCCCGGCGGGTGGATGCGCGGGCGGATGCACGGGCGGATGCACGGGCGGATGCGCGGGTGGGCGACCGCACCGGACCTGCCTGATGCTGCGCATTGCCGGCGCACTCCTGCTGGCCGCCGCCGTCGCGGGTCTCGCCTTCGGCCTGTCGGCGGTCGCCTCCGTGGCGGTTTACCGGGCCGTGCCGCCGACCCACACGCCGCTGATGGTGCTGCGGGCGGCGCAGCGCCGCGACGCCCGGCCGGCCCGGTGGCGGTGGCGGCCCCTCGACCGGATTTCCCCCCATCTCGTCCGCGCGGCCATCGCCGCGGAAGACAGCCGGTTCTGCGGCCACACGGGCTTCGACTGGCGCGCAATCCGGGAGGCGCTGAAGGATTTCGAAGAGACCGGCGGATTCGGCCGGGGCGCAAGCACGATTTCGATGCAGACCGCGAAGAATGTCTTTCTGACCCCGCACCGGTCCTTCGTCCGCAAGGGCCTGGAGGCCGGTTTCACGGTGCTGATCGAGGCCCTGTGGGGCAAGCGGCGGATCCTGGAGACCTATCTCAACGTCGCCGAATGGGGCCCCGGCATCTACGGCGCGGAAGCGGCCGCCCGCGCCTGGTTCCGCCGCACCGCCGCCCGTCTGACGCCGGACCAGGCGGCCTTGCTCGCCAGCACACTGCCCGGCCCCCTGCGCTGGCGGCCGGACCGGCCGAACGCCCGGATCCGGCGCAAGGCGCGCATCGTGCGCGAGCGGATGCGCCTGGTGAAACCGGGGAGAGACCGCGCCTGCGGCGGGTGAAGCCGCGGTGGGTAGAGCCGCGGTGGGTAGAGCCGCGGTGGGCGGCGCTTTATCGGACGCGCCGGCCCTTCGGCGCCGCGCGAAAGGCCGGATCGTCCGGAACGCGGCCCGATATGCGCGATTGCAGCGCGATGCGGGCCTGCCGGTGGTGCGAAAGCCGGGCCAGAAAGTCTTCCGACCCGCCGACCACCGCGCCGATGCCGGTCCGGCTGCTGGCGGGCACCGCTTCGCTGCCGATCTCGTGCGCCAGCGGCTGATGCACAACCGCCTGCCTGAGCGGGTGCCGGACCTCGTATCCGGGTCTCCGCACGCAGGCCGCAACGATCGAATCCTTGGCGAACAGGGCGGCGAAGCTTTCCCGCGGCCGGTCCGGCTGCCTGGCCAGGTAGCGGACCGCCTCGTCGAATACCGCGACGAACAGGTCGATATAGACCGAGCGGCCGATCGGATAGTTGCGCAGCTTCCAGCGGTTTTCCCGGCCGTTCTGCCGATACAGGCCGCCGGCGTTGTAGGCCGCCGCCACCTTCGGCGGATCGAAACCGGTCAGGCGGTACTGCCAGTTCAGATATTTCCCGATCATGCGGATGTTGTTGGCCGGAATCTCAAGCCACGCCCGGTCGATCGAAGGGTCGCGGAGCAAATACCGCGCGGTGCTGATCAGGATCGCGCCAAGTCCGACCGAAACGCGGTCGGGAGTCTCTTCATCGCTGATATAGCCGCGATAGGTCTGGAAGGCGCGCGGTTTGAGCGCCGATTCGTTGACGATGATCGTCAGGAACAGTTCGGCCGGGACGCGGTATCTGCGCGACGCGGCGCGAATCAGGTCGCCGTATTTCCGCCAGGCGGCCGGGACGCTCTCCAGCCGGTAGCGTTCGCGCGCCGGAATCCGCACCGCCCCCCGGCCGGTCACGATGCCGTTGGCGGTCAGGCGCCAGGGAACGCTGTCGCGGAACGACTGCCACTGGGTCAGGCGGCCGAGTTCCAGACGGCGGTCGTTCCACTTGTGCGCGTCGCTGGAGGCCGGCGCACCGGCGCGGCATTCCCGATCGACCGAAGAAGCGAGAACCGGAGACGCAAGCGGGGGGGACGCGAACGACGCAAGACAAACCGCCATTCCCGCCAGGAAGGGTGCAATACGAGTCAAGCCGAACGAACCGTTACCTGTCCACCGTGCCCGCCGGACTTGTTCCGCCCGGTCGAACCGCGGCCGGTATAGTTATTCCGGCAGCCGGATTGAACCCGACAACTCCGCGCACGCCGGAGGAGAGCGGCAATTGCGGCAAAAAGGGGCTATCGCCGGGCCGGACGGAAGGCCATTGGCGAAGCCCGGCCGGCGCTATATCCTGCGCGGAAATGCGGCCGGCCGCGGGGCGGGCGGACACCTGCAAAAGAGGGAACAGACCATGCGGATTACGTCATCGATGCACACTTCCGGGTCGCTCGCGACCGGGTTATGGCTCGCCGCCGCCGGCGCGATGGCGCTCGCCGGTGCGGCCCAGGCGCAGAGCGTCGGCATCGGGACGACCAAGGGCGGCGCCACCGCGCAGGTCACGGCGGCCATCGCCAAGGTCGTGTCCGCCCATGCCGGTTTGCAGATGCGCCCGCAGCCCTACGCCAACACCTCGCAGTACATTCCGGTCGTCAACAGCGGCAAGCTGGAGTTCGCCGCCTCGAACATTTTCCAGCTGACCTTCGCGCTCAACGGCACCGGCATGTCGGAAGGGCGGCCCAATCCGAATCTCCGCATGGTCGCCACCCTGATGCCGTTCCGCGTCGCTTATTTCGTCAGCGAAAAATCCGGCATCCGAAGCTTCGCCGACCTCAAGGGCAAGCGCCTTCCCGGCTTCAAGGATCGGGCGCTGGGCACCTATCTGCTGCTCGGCACGGCCGCCAACCTCAATGTCAGCACCGTCGGCTGGAATTTCGTCCAGGTGCCCAATTTCCCGCGCATGTGGGACGGCTTCAAGCGCGGCACGCTGGACGCCGCGATCGCCGCCGTCGGCTCCAAGCCGACGCGCGACATGAAAGCCGCCCAGGGCGCGCTGCACATCCTGCCGATCGACGACGGCCGCGACGCGGTGGCCCGGATGCGCCGCCACCTTCCGCAATCCTACGTCATGACGATGAAGGCCAATCCGAAGCTGCCCGGCCTGAGCGGCGACGTGAAGATCATGGCCTTCGACTACACGCTCTGGGCCCACAAGGACGTGGGAGAGGACATCGTCTACCGGGTCGCGAAGGCCATGCACGAGCGGGCCGACGACCTGCGCGCGGCGGCGCCGCTGTGGCGCAGCTTCAAGGAGGCGGGTATGGCGAAGAAGGTCGATATCGACTACCACCCCGGCGCCATCCGCTTCTACCGCGAAAAGGGGATGTGGCGGCAATAGGCGCCCGGCGCTCCGCCTGACGGAACCGCGCCTCAGCCTCCCGACCGGGAGATGCGGTCCGGCGGCGACGCCCGCTCCTCAGACGGATCGGCCGACACCGTATTGCAGGACGCCCCGGCGGTCCGGCATTTCTGCGCGTTCCTGGCCGTCCTGATCTCGGCGCTGGCGGTCGCCTGGGCCGCCGACCTGCCGCGCCTCGCCGGCCTCTCGTCGCTCTATACCGAGCAGATGATCGCCGTCGTCCTCGGCGCGGCGAACGCGCTGATCTTCCTGAGGCGCCCGTTTCGAAGGGGGCGTTCCCGGCGAACCGCGCCGCTCGCCGACCGGGCGATCGCCGCGGCCAGCCTCGCCGCCGGCCTGTGGCTCGCCGTCCGTTTTCCGGTGCTCACGGAGGACGCCTTCTACCATCCGGACGAGGTGCTGATCGTCGGCCTCGTGCTGGTGCCGCTCACCGTCGAAGCCTTGCGCCGGGCCACCGGCGTGAGCCTGCTTCTCGTGGTGGCGGTTTTCATCCTGTACGGCCTGTACGGCGATATCTTCGACGGCAAGCTCCAGGCCCGCACCATGACCGCGGCCGAGATGGTCCGCTATGTCGGCCTCGATTCGACGGCGATGCTGGGCCGGCCCATCGTCATCGGCGTGACCATCGTCACCGTTTTCATTCTGCTCGGCCGGCTGCTGCTGCTGTCCGGCGGCTCCGACTTCTTCACCGACATCGCCGCGGCGCTGATGGGGCGCAGCCGCGGCGGCTCGGCCAAGATCGCCGTCACCGCTTCGGCCATGTTCGGCTCGATCTCCGGCAGCGCGGTCTCCAACGTCGCCTCGACCGGGGTCATCACCATCCCGCTGATGCAGCGCGGCGGCTACAGCGCGCGCGCCGCCGGCGCCATCGAGGCCGTCGCCTCGACCGGCGGGCAGCTCACCCCGCCGATCATGGGCGCCGCGGCCTTCCTGATGGCCGAGTTCCTGCAGGCGCCGTACCAGGATATCGTCCTGGCGGCGATTATCCCGGCGGTGCTGTTCTATGTCGCGCTGTTCGTCCATACCGACCTCGAGGCCGCGCGCACCGGCGTCAAGGCGCTGGAAGCCGACCAAATCCCGCCGGCGCGCAGGGTGCTGGCGGGCGGCTGGTTCCTGATCGTGCCCTTCGCCGTGCTCATCGTCGTGCTGTTCAGCCTCAACCAGCCGGCCGAGACGGCGGCGCTCGCGGCGTGCGCGATCCTGGCCGCCATGGCGCTGTTCGTCGGCTACGGCGCGCGCCGGCTGACCGCGCCGGCGATCCTGACCGCCCTGCGCGATACCGGCTACATGGTCGTCGACATCGTCGCGATCACGGCCGCCGCCGGGATCATCATCGGCATCCTGGACCGCTCGGGCCTGAGCTTCGGCCTCGGTTTCGTGCTCGTCCAGTTCGGCGAGAACAGCCTGTTCCTGCTGCTTCTGCTCACCGCCGGGGTCTCGATCCTGCTCGGCATGGGCATGCCGACGACCGGCGTCTATTTCCTGCTCGCCGCGCTCGCCGCGCCGCCGCTCATCAAGCTGGGGGTCGAGCCGATCGCCGCGCATATGTATGTGCTCTATTTCGGCATGCTCTCCATGATCACGCCGCCGGTCGCGATCGCCGCCTTCACCGCCGCCAACCTATCGGGCGCCGGGCCGATGGCGACGGCGCTGAGCGCGGTCCGGTTCGGCTGGCCGGCCTATGTCGTGCCCTTCCTGTTCGTGCTGTCGCCGACGCTGCTGATGCAGGGGGATGCGGTTTCCGTCGTGCTGGCGGCGGGCACCGCCATCCTCGGCGTCGCGGCGGTGACAAGCGCGCTGGCCGGCTACGCGCTGAAGCCCTTGAGCCCGGCCATGCGCCTCGCTGCCGGCGCCGCCGGCCTCGGCCTGCTTCTGCCGCCGGAAGCCTTCGCCGAAGCCGGCTGGATCAACCTGGCCGGCGGCGCCCTGCTGGCGCTCGCCCTGCTGGTCTCGGCACTGCCGCGGCGGGCGGGAGCGGGATAGCGGGTATTCTAATTGTCCGCTTCTGCCCACAAACGGATAAATTCGCCATAGTGGCGGTATCCTGAAACATCTGACACATTGAGGCCGGAATGCCGAATGTTCGCCTTACCCGACAGATGGAGGCATACGTCCATGACCGGATCGAGTCAGGCGCCTACGCCAATGCGAGCGAAGTCGTGCGCGCCGGACTCCGGCTGCTGATGGAACGCGACGGCGCGCGCCGGTTCTACGCCCTGAAAGTGGATCTGGAAGACGCCGTGCGCGAAGCGGAGGGCGGCGGCTTCAGCGACTTCGACCCGGTTGCCTACGAACCGGAATCTGGCGATGACGCCGGAGTTCGCTTTTCGGACCTTCGAGGTACCTAGAACGCCGGCAGATCGACGCCTTCATCCGCAAGCACACCGCGCAGGTTCTCGATCAGCCGGGCAAGGCCTTCCTCCGTCCCCGCCTCGCAGCGCAGCGACAGGGCGGCCTGGGTGTTCGACGCGCGGAGCAGCCACCAGCCGTCTGCCGTCTCCGCGCGGACGCCGTCGATGGCGGCGAAGGGCGCGCTCTGTTCTTCGAGCCGCGCGCGGACGGCCTCGACGACAGCGAATTTCCGCGCCTCTTCGACCCCGATACGGATTTCCGGCGTGTTGAAAACCGGCGGCAGGGCGGCGCGGAAAGCCGAGAGCGGCGCCGGATCGCCGGCCATGAGGCGCAGCAGGCGCACCGCGGCGTAGAGCGCATCGTCGAAGCCGTAATAGCGGTCGGCGAAGAACAAGTGGCCGCTCATTTCGCCGGCCATCGGCGCGCCGGTCTCGCGCATCCGGTTTTTGATGAGCGAGTGGCCGGTCCGGTACATTTCGGGGGTGCCGCCGAGCCGCGATACTTCGTCGAACAAGACCCGGCTTGCCTTGACGTCGGCGATAACGCGCGCGCCCGGCCGGGCCCGGAGCAGGTCGGCGGCGAAATAGACCATCGCCTGGTCGGCCCACAGGATCGCGCCGCAGTCGTCGACGACACCGATCCGGTCGCCGTCGCCGTCGAACGCGATCCCGGCATCCGCGCCTTCCTGCGCCACCGCGGCCTGCAGATCGGCCAGGTTGGCCGGGACCGTGGGGTCCGGGTGGTGGTTCGGAAAATCGCCGTCGATTTCGGCGAACAGGAGGCGGTGGTTTCCGGCAAGCCGGCCGGTCAGCCGGGCCGCGATTTCGCCCGCCGCGCCGTTGCCGCAGTCCCAAACGACCGTGAGGCGCGACAGGTCGGCGCCGTCCGCTTCGGCAGCCAGGCGGTCGACGTAGGCGTCCGCCGCGTCGATGGCGGCGACATCGCCGGGCGCGGCGGCCGCCTCGATCCCCGCCGCCGCGATCCGGCCCAGGTCCCGGATCTCCGCGCCGAACACCGGCCGGCCGTCGCCGCAGCCCGGCCCGAACGTCATCTTGAAACCGTTATGGTCGCCGGGATTGTGCGAACCGGTCACCATGACGCCGGCATCGGCGCCGCGGTCGTGCAGCGCAAAGTTCAGCATCGGCGTGGGCCCGCACCCGACGGTGAGGACGCGCCGGCCGCTTGCCGTCAGCCCGTCGATCAGGGCGTCGCGCAGCGCCGGCGAACTGTGCCGCCCGTCCCAGCCGACGCACACGGTCGATCCGCCCTCCCGGCCGACCAGCGCGCCGAAGGCGGCGCCGAGCGCCCGCGCATCCGCCGGAAACAGCGTCTCGCCGACGATGCCGCGGACATCGTATTCGCGCAGGATTTCGGGACGGAGGGAATGGCCGGGGAGCCGGCGGCCCGATCCGCCCTTGGGCGATCCGGCCGTAGGGGGCGCGGTCATGGGTTGTCCGGGCGCGCGGAAACCGGGTTCGGCGGCAATCCGGCTTGGCGACCCCGGCAGGACTCGAACCTGCGACACCAGGATTAGGAATCCTGTGCTCTATCCTGCTGAGCTACGGGGCCGTTCGCCGGCCGCGCGATTACCCGGAGCCGGCCCCGGCGGCCTCCAGCAAGGTCGGCTGGGTGCGCCCGGCCTTGCCCTTGCGGGTGCAGCGCCCCTCGAATTCGGCGCCGTTCTCGATCGACAGGCTTTCATACTCGATGTCGCCGTCGACCCGCGCCGTCCGGGAGAGCGTCGCGACCCGCGCGACGATCCCGCCGGTCAGCCCGCCGTGGATCATGATTTCTTCCGCGACGACCTTGCCTTCGATATTGCCGCCGGGTCCGATCGTCAGCTTGCGGACGGCCACGTCGCCCTGGACCTCGCCTTCGACCAGCAGGTCGCCCTCCGAGTCGATATTGCCTTCGATCCTCAATCCGTCGCCGACCAGCGACGCTTCGGCCGTCTGAGACATTTCTCGTTCCTCCGTCCCTATCGGATCATGCGTCCGGCCGATCCGCAAGCCCGGTCTTCCGGTCCCGCCGTCTGCGCCCGCCCTTGTCTTCCCGATGGCGCCCCCTGATTAGCGCCCTGAATGGTGCCCTGAATGGTGCCCCCGGGGAGACTCGAACTCCCACGCCGTTGCCGGCAACAGATTTTGAGTCTGCCGCGTCTGCCAATTCCGCCACAGGGGCAATTCCGCCACAGGTCCGCCAACAGGGACTATCCCGGCCCGGGGCCGATGCCGCCCCGGAAGCCGTTCGGCCCATCGGGCGGAAACAATAGCGTTGCCGCACCCGATGGCAAGATGCAGCGGCATCCGGCGGAGGGGCCGCGTCGTTCGATCCCGCTCCGCCGCCGACCGGCGCGGGCCGCGACGGCGGAGCCGGAAAAACTGCTGGAACCGCCGGGGCCGGCGGCGCATTCTCCCGCAGGCTCCCGCAAGGCAAACGGGGCCGGACTGACGAAAGGAACGATGGATGCCGGGCGTGCTGGACGGAATTCGGGTGCTGGACTTCGGACGCTATATCGCCGGGCCCTATGTCGGGGCGCTGCTGGCGGATTTCGGCGCCGACGTGATCCGGGTCGAGAAACGCGGCGGCAGCGAGGACCGCTTCGTGCTGCCCGTCACGACGCGCGCCGACGGGCGGCCCGGAGAAGGCGCGCTGTTCCTGCAGATGAACCGCAACAAGCGCTCGGTCACCCTCGACCCGATGAAGCCGGCGGGCCGCGCCGTGCTGGAGCGGCTGGTCGGCGCGGCCGATGTCGTCATCGCCAACCTGCCGCCGCAGACCATGGCGCGCATGGGGCTGGACTACGACAGCCTGCGCGCGGTCAGGGACGACATCATCCTCGCCAACCTGTCCTCCTACGGCAAGGACGGGCCGTGGGCGACCCGGCCGGGCTTCGACAGCGTCGGCCAGGCGATGTGCGGCTCGATCTACCTGACCGGCGAGCCGGGCCGGCCCTGGCGCGCGCCGATCGCCTTCATCGATTTCGGCACGGCCCTGCACGCGGCCTTCGGCGTTGCCATGGCGCTGATCGAAAGGCAGCGTTCCGGCCGCGGCCAGGAGGTGGTCGGCGCCCTGCTGGCGACCGCGGCCGCCTTCAACGGTTACATGCTGACGGAACAGTCGGCCCGCGCGCCGGACCGGGGGCCGATCGGCAACCGCGCCTTCAATTCCGGCCCGACCGACCTGTTCGAGACGAAGGACGGCTTCATCGTCGTCCATACCGTCGGCAACCCGCTGTTCAAGCGCTGGGCCGGCCTGATGGGCGAGCCGGAATGGCTGGAGGACCCGCGCTTCGCCACCGACGACGCGCGCGGCGACAACGGCGCGGTCCTGTCGGAGCGCATGGCGGCCTGGTGCGCCGAACGGACCCGGGACGAGGCGCTGGACGCGCTGGCCGCCGCCCATATCCCGGCCGGCCCGGTGCTCAAGCCCCAGGAGGCGCTGGACCATCCCCAGGTCCGGGCGCTCGGCCTGCTCCATCCGGTGCCGCTGCCCGGCGGGGCAATCCCCGAAACGGGCGGGATGGCCATGGTGGCCCAGGCCCCGGTCTGGCTGAGCGAGACCCCGGCCCTGCCGCCGACCGGCCAGGCCGAAACCGGCCAGCATACCGGCGAAGTGCTCGGCGCGCTCGGCTACGGTGCGGACGACCTGGCGGCGCTGCGGGAGGCGGGGGCGATTTAACGGAGCGCGGGTGTCGGAGCGGCGGGTACCGGCTATCCGGGGCGCGGCGCCCGCCCGCAATCCCCCGCCCGTCATTCCGACCGGGCGCACCCCCCTCCCGTCATTTCGACCGAAGCGCAGCAGCCTGCCCTGAGCGAAGTCGAAGGGGAGAAATCCGGCCGGCGACGGAGGCCGGCCCCAGGCATGGCCCCGCGGCGGCACAGCACCGGCCGGATTCCACTACGCCGCCCTTTGGGCGGCTCCGGTCGGAATGACGGGCGGTCGGAATGACGGGCGGGGGCGGGGTCTGCGGAAGCGGAGATCCGGCGGGACGACCTTCAAAAATATTTCCTTTTTTTCGATAATAATCCTTGACATGGTGGTGCTACGCTCTATATCGGCCCTGTCAACGCCCGAAGTGTGTCCGATCCGCCGGCTCCCCGCCCCGCCCGGACGCCATCTGCCCGTTGCCCAAGGCAGACATGGAAATATTCCTCCATAAGTCGCTTTTGCGACTCTTCCGAAGCGCATTTTCCAGTGATTCCGCGGGGTTCGGGGCTTCGGGTGCAAAAAAAACATCAAAAGACAGACCGGTCTGTCTAATTTTACATATGGGCCGAGAAACAGCGGAAAACCGCGAAAAAAACGACGCCAACGGAGAAAAATACTGAAACGATCGATCAAAAACGAGAAGGTCGCAGACCGGCTGCAGCGACGCCCCTTTTCGCAGGGGAACCCGAAGGAGAAGCATCGAAGCGAGCCGCCCGGGCGCACACCCGGTCCTGCGCCACGATGCGGCTTGACCGCCGCCGCCGCCGCCCTTACCGTTCCCGGCACGATGCACATGCCGCACGCCATTGTCGGTCTGCTTCTGCTTAGGAGCCCGGTGTCCTAGGATGCCGGGCCAAGGGCGCGCGACCGCCGCCCGCCGCATGTGACACCCCCGATCCGGCGCCCGACAGGCCAGTAGCCCGCGGCCGGATTCCCCAAGGGACAATCGCGACAACCGGAAAGAGCGCTGCGCCGCCCGACCTGCGGGTCCGGCCGCCTCTCCGCCCCGCCACACCGGAGACCTCTCCATGTCCACCATGCCGATCCACAAATACCAGGGCTTCGAGCCGGTCGGCCTGACCGACCGGACCTGGCCCGGCAAGGTCATCGACAAGGCGCCGGTCTGGTGCTCGGTCGACCTGCGCGACGGCAACCAGGCGCTGGTCGAGCCGATGGGGCCGGAGCGCAAGCGGCGCATGTTCGAATTGCTGTGCCGGATGGGCTTCAAGGAGATCGAGGTCGGCTTCCCCTCGGCCTCGGAGACGGATTTCGACTTCTGCCGCCAGCTCGTCGAGCAGGACATGATCCCCGACGACGTCACCATCCAGGTGCTGACCCAGGCGCGCGAGCACCTGATCCGGCGCACCTTCGACGCCATCCGCGGCGCGCGGCGCGCCATCGTCCATCTCTACAACTCGACTTCGACGACCCAGCGCCGCGTCGTGTTCAACGCCGACCGGGCGGAGATCATGAAGATCGCGACCGACGGGGCGGAACTGATCCGCGACCTGCTCCCGACCGTCCCGGAGACCGAGGTGGTCCACCAGTATTCGCCGGAATCCTTCACCGGCACGGAACTGGACTATGCCCGGGACGTATGCAACGCGGTCATGGACGTGTGGCAGCCGACGCCGGAGAAAAGGACGATCATCAACCTGCCGGCGACGGTCGAGATGGCGTCGGCCAACATCTACGCCGACCAGATCGAGTGGATGCACCGCAACATCGCCGGCCGCGACTGCTACATCCTCTCCCTGCACCCGCACAACGACCGGGGCACCGCCGTCGCCGCCGCCGAGCTCGGCGTGATGGCCGGCGCCGACCGGATCGAGGGCACCCTGTTCGGCAACGGCGAGCGCACCGGCAACGTCGATATCGTCACCCTGGCGCTCAACCTGTTCACCCAGGGCGTCGATCCCGGCCTCGAAATCCACGATATCAACGAGATCATCCGCACGGTGGAATACTGCAACCAGCTGCCGGTCCATCCCCGCCACCCCTATGGCGGCGAGCTGGTGTTCACCGCCTTCTCCGGCTCGCACCAGGACGCGATCAAGAAGGGCTTCGCGGCGCTGGAGACCAGCAACAGCGAATTGTGGGACGTGCCCTACCTGCCGATGGACCCGAAGGATGTCGGCCGGACCTATGAGGCGGTCATCCGCATCAACAGCCAGTCCGGCAAGGGCGGCGTCGCCTATGTCATGGACGCCGACTACGGCCTGAAACTGCCGCGCATGCTGCAGGTCGAATTCTCCGGCGTGATCCAGAAGGTGACCGACGCCACCGGCAAGGAAATGGCGTCCGACGAACTCTGGTCGATCTTCGAGAAGGAATATCTCGACCAGGAAGGCCCGATCGGCTTCGGCGCCTACCGCACGGTGCCGGATGCCCATGCCAGCGAAATCCGGCGCATGACCGCGGAGATTACCTGGAACGGCGAGCCGCGCACCATCCAAGGCAAGGGCAACGGGCCGATCGACGGCTTCGTCGACGCGCTGAAGAACGGCCTGAACCTGAGCATGGCGGTCCAGGGCTATCACGAACACGCCGTCGGCAAGGGCGCCGACGCCACGGCGGTCGCCTATGTCGAGGTCAGTACGCCGGACGGCGGCACCCTGTTCGGCGTCGGCCGCGACCCGAACATAGTCGCCGCGTCGCTCCGCGCCATCGTCAGCGCCGCCAACCGGGTCGCGAAAGCCGGCGCGGCGGAGGCGGCGGCTTGACGAAGCACGATCCCGTCAAACCGAGACGATACCGTCATTTCGACCGGAACGGCCCGCAGGGCCGTGGAGCGGAGATATCTTTCCTCCACGGTGCAAGGGCTGGATTTCCGTAGTGAAAAGATCTTCTCCGCTCTGCTCCGAACTAAATCCGGGGCTCCGGTCAAAATGACGGTATGGGAATTGGCTACAACCCGGCCGCCATTCAGTGGTAGCGCTGTTCGAGCTGGTTGAGGCCTTCTTCCAGGTAAGTGCCGAGCAGCGGAATGCCGACCAGGTATTCACCCGTATGGTCGGTGTGGCCGTGGCGCGCCGCCCGCAGCGCGTCGTCCCATTCCGTCCGGTCGTAGGTGCCGCGGCCCAGCCAGGCGAGCGCGACCAGCGCGACCTGCTCGTCCAGGTTCAGCGTGTCGATGAATTCCACCAGTTCGCGATGCGCCGGATCCGGATCGCCGCCGGTCTCCCGCGCATCGTCGAACTCGTCCAGCCGATCGATTTTGCACTCCGGCCTGGCGTCGTCCGGCCCGTCCGTTTCCTCCAGACCGGCGTCGAAAGCCTCCACCCGTTCGATCAGGTCGCTCACTTTCTCGATCGCTATCCCCAACATTGTGTCAACTCCCCATTCGGTTTCCTGCGCGCATGCCACATCCCCGGAGAAGTCCAAATGACCTGAATCAAAGACCGGAAACCTGTACCGACGGTGTCTTGCGGCCGGCACGGCGCGCCTTTCCCCGCCGACGGGCGGCTTTTGCCTCCGGGCCATTCGTGGTTTAACCGCCTCCGGACTCCTTCGGGATTCCGTCCGGGAAAGAGGGGTACGAATATGCCGCAAGGCGCTGCGGACAGGATCGAGAGGACCGGCGACCTGATGGCCGGCAAGCGCGGCCTGGTGATGGGTGTGGCCAACGACCGGTCGCTCGCCTGGGGCATCGCGCGCGCCGCCGCCGCCCAGGGCGCCGAGATCGCCTTCACCTACCAGGATGTCGAGGCGATCGCGCGCCGCGCCGTGCCGCTGTGCGAGAGCACCGGCTCGCCCCTCGTCATGCCGGCCGACGTCGCCGACCCGCAGACCATGGACGCGCTGTTCGAGCGGATCGGCAGCCTGTGGGGCCGGCTCGATTTCGCCGTCCATTCGCTCGCCTTTTCCGACCGGCAGGAGCTGGCCGGCCGCTATATCGACACCAGCCGGGACAATTTCCGCCAGACGCTGGAGATCAGCGCCTTTTCCTTCACCGACCTGGCGCGGCGGGCCGAGCCCCTGTTGGCGGCCTCTGGCGAAGGGGGCGAAGGGGGCGAAAATGGCGGCGGCGCGCTGCTGACCCTGACCTTCGACGGCTCGAACCGGGTCTTCCGCTCCTACAACGTGATGGGCGTGGCCAAGGCGGCGCTGGAGGCCAGCGTGCGCTATCTCGCCAACGACCTGGGCGGCGCGGGCATAAGGGTGAACGCGCTCTCGGCCGGCCCGATGCGCACGCTCGCCGGCGCCGGCGTCGGCGATGCGCGCTATCTCTACCAGTGGGTCGAGCGCAACGCCGCGCTGCGCCGCAACCCGACGCTGGAGGAAGTCGGCAACACCGGCCTGTACCTGATTTCCCCGCTCAGC
>JAJEGH010000014.1 GCA_022819985.1 Alphaproteobacteria bacterium
TGCTCGAAAACCAGACCGTCTTCAATCCCGCCCGCGCGAGACAAGCCCATGCAGCGTGACGCACGAGCCACGCAAGGTGCCCGGCACGCATACTCGCGCGTGCCAGAACCCTCTTTACAAATGGTGGGGAGTCCTCCCCCTGACCCCCTCCCCCATGGGGAGGGGGAACCGTTGCTTTATCCGTCGGAACCGACTCGCGGTCTTGCGCCCGTCGGCGCCAACCTTTCCGGATAGGCCCCGTTTCAAACCCTCCCCTGCAAGGGCGGCCAGGCGCGCCGGACCGTCCCGCCGTTGATCTGCGGGGGATGGGAATTTTTCGCTTGCATTTCTAGTCTATTTTCCTATACTCGCGAAAGGAACATAGATTGAACATAAGGATGGCCGCCATGTCCAACGCCCTGCCCGCCGCTTCTGCCGAGACCGCGCCGGAGGTTCCGTCTTCTGCGCCGCCGGATGTGCCCCTCACCCTGCGGCAGGAAGACTTCTGCCGCCACTATGCCGCCACCGGCAACGCCGCCGGGGCGGCGCGGGACGCCGGCTATGCCGAAGGCTCGGCGCGCCAGACCGGGTACGATCTTCTGGAACGGCCCGATATTGCCGAACGAGTGCGGGACATCCGGCAAGCGTGGCATGCGGTCGAGCGGGCGGAGGCCCAGATCCTGCTCGGCCGGCTGGAGCAGGCCTGGGATGCGGCAGTGGAGCAGGGCTCGGCCTCGCTCATGATCCGGGTCGTGAAGCTGCAGGCCGAGCTGTCCGGCCTCGACCGGCGCAGCGCCCGCCGCCGCGCCGGCCTGTGGCCCCTGCCGGGAGAGAGGCTCGGAGACGTGCCCGGAGAGCAGGCAGCGCCCCGCCCGGCGGACACGGAGCCCGGCCCGCCCACCGGTCCGTTGGCCGAAGCGGTGCGCCGGGGCCGGCACCGGACCGAGCGGGCGCTGGCCGCCCACCGGGCGAGCCGGAAGGCCCTGGAGCGGCGCAAGGATTTCGACGAGGCCGGCTGGCTGGCCACCGCCCGGCGCCTGCACGCCACCGTCGAGGAGCGCCGGCCCCGCACTTCAGACCGCACTCCGGACACCCGGCAGGACGGTCCCCACATGACAAATCCTGACATTTCCGTACATCCGTCCGGGGACGGTACGGCCGCGCTGCGCCCCGAATTGTATCGGGCCGGCCTGCTGCCGGCCCAAACGGCAGGCGGAACTTCGGCAGGCGGGGCGCCCGCGATCGACGTGCAGGCCTGGCACGACGACCGCCACGCCGAGATGGACCGCATCCGCGCCGAAGGCCGCCCCTTCACCGAGGAGGAAATGCTCGCCTACCGGAGCTTCGTCGACCTGTGCAATGCGCAGTTGCGGACGCGGAATGTCGAATTCCCCGACAACATCCAGGAGGTAAAGCGCGCCGGCTGCGCCGGTTTCCCGCAGCCCGCCGGAGAGCCCGGCGCCGACGAGCGGCGCGCCGAAGCGAAAGAACGGGCCCTCCTCGAGCATCTCGCCCGGACCCGCCCGCCGCTGGCGACCGGAATCGCCGGCAACTATCTCTATAACTTCGTCTACGCCCGCCCCTGCCGCGGCGCGCGGGACGCCGCACCCCCGGAAGGCGAACATGACAATTCATGACACATCATGACGCTTTGGGACGAAGGCGCGGCGCAGCCGGAACCCGGACGGCCCCTTCGGCCGGCGCGGGCGCATCCCTCCCCCTTACGCCTTCGCGGCGGCCTCGCGCTGGGACAGCATCATGAGCCAGACAGTGGCGGCGAGCACGATCAGGAGCAGCGGCAGCGTGCCGATCGCCAGATTCTGCCAGCCGTAGACCTGCAGGGTCACGCCGGAGAAGAAGGTCGCCGTCGCGACGAAGCCGAACACCAGGAACTCGTTCAGCGCCTGGGTCTTGGCGCGCTCGGCGACCGTGTAGGTCTCGGTCAGCAGGGTCGTCGCGCCGGTGTAGAGGAAGTTCCAGCCGACGCCGAGCAGCAGCAGCGACACCAGGAAATTCTCGAAGGCGATGTCCGCCATGGCGATGGCGAGGCAGGCGACGTTGAGCAGGCCGCCGATCAGCATGATGCGCTGGGCGCCGTAGCGCCTGATCAGGTGGCCGGTGAAGAAGGCCGGGACATACATGCCCAGGACATGCCACTGGATGACGTGGGTCGCCTCGCCGAAGGTCAGGCCGGACATTTCCATCGCCTTGGGCGTCACCGACATCAGCAATACCATGACGCCGTAGCCGATCACCCCGCCGGCGACCGCGAGCATGAATTTCGGCTGGCGGGCGATCTCGGCGAGCGGCCGGCCGCCGCGCAGGGCCATTCTGGGCGGCCGGGGAACCTGCACGGTCAGCAGGATCAGCATGATCGCCGCCTGGATGCAGACGACACCGACATAGGCGCCGGCGTAGGTGACCGGCGCCAGCCAGTCGACCGAATAGCGCGCCAGGGTCGGCCCGACGATCGCCGCAACCACCCCGCCGGCCAGGACCAGGGAGATCGCCCGGCTGCGGAACGAATCCGGCACCACTTCCGCCGCCGCGAAACGGTAATACCACTGGAAGCCGGTGGCGAATCCGACCACCAGGCTGGCGAAGCAGAACAGCGCGAAACTGCCCTCGTAGACCGCGAGCAGCGACAGGCCGGCGCCGATCGTCATGGCGGTGACGGCCAGCAGGAAACCGTTGCGCCGGCCGATCCGCGCCATGATGAAGGAGGCGGGAATCGTGAAGACGGCCGAGGCGTACCACTGGATCGCGATGGGCAGCGCGAGCAGGGCCTTGTTCTCGGCCAGGCTGGCGCCGACCAGCGCAGACACCGTGATGAGCAGCATCATCGACGTGCTGGTCAGCGCCCAGCAGACGAAGAGCAGGGCGACGTTGCGCTTGTAGTTCGGAAAATCGGCGGCGCCGGAAGCGGCGGGCGGTGCGGACAAGAGGCGCTCCGGACGGAAACGGGACCGGTCCCGCTCTACCACGGACGGCCCACCCGCGCCATGCGCCCCGCGCAACCGGGCTGTGCCTTCGGATTACTCCGCCGCGATGGCCCGGCTGATGATCATCTTCTGGACGTCGCTGGTGCCCTCGTAGATTTTGCAGACCCGGACGTCGCGCCAGATGCGCTCGACCGGGAAATCCTGCAGATAGCCGTAGCCGCCGTGGATCTGGATGGCGTCGGAACAGACCCGTTCCGCCATTTCGCTGGCGAACAGCTTGGCCATGGCGGCTTCCTTGAGGCAGGGGAGGCCGGCGTCCCTGAGGCGCGCGACGTTGAGCGCCATCTGGTGCGCCGCCTCGACCTGCGTCGCCATGTCGGCGAGGCGGAAGGCGACCGCCTGATGCTCGATGATCGGCTTGCCGAACGAGACCCGTTCCTTCGCGTAGGCGGCGGCGTGTTCGTAGGCCGCCCGCGCCATGCCGACGGCCTGGGCCGCGACGCCGATGCGGCCGGCCTCCAGGTTGGCGAGCGCGATGCGGTAGCCCTCGCCCTCCTGCCCGACCAGCAGGTCCGGCGTCGCCTCCATGTCCTCGAGCATAATCGCGCAGGTGTCGGACGAGCGCTGGCCGAGCTTCTCCTCCTTGCGCACGACCTTGTAGCCCGGCGTATCGGTCGGCACGACGAAGGCGCTGATACCGCGCTTGCCGGCCGCCGGATCGGTCACCGCGAACATCAGGTTGATGTCGGCCGTCGCGCCCGAACTGATGAACTGCTTGGCGCCGTTCAGGACGTATTTGTTGCCCCGCTTCTCGGCCCGGGTCTTGAGGTTCGAGGCGTCGGAGCCGGCCTGGGGCTCGGTCAGCGAGAAGGCGGCGTTGATCTCGCCGCGCGCCAGCGGCTTCAGGAAGCGCTCCTTCTGCTCGGTCGAGCCGTAGCCGTACAGCGCCGCGGCGACCGGCGAATTGTTGACGCTCATGACGGTCGAGACGCCGCCGTCGCCGCCGGCGATCTCCTCCATCGCCAGGACGTAGGCGACCGTGTCGGCGCCCGCCCCGCCCCACTCCTCCGGGATCGTCATGCCCATGAAGCCGAGCGCGCCCATCTCGGCGAGCAGCCCGCGCGGCGTCTCGCCGGACCGGTCGCGCTCCGCCGCCGTCGGGGCCAGCCGCTCCTGCGCAAACTGGCGGGCGGTGTCCCGGATCATGATCTGGTCGTCGGTCAGCATGGTCGGTCCCTCGATACGGCCCTTCGACAAGCTCAGGACAGGCTACTGGCGCGCCTACTCGGGATGAGGGGTTTGTTGAGGGTTCACAAGCCTCGACACCCCTCCTCCCTCATCCTGAGTAGCCCCGGCCGCCAAGGCCGGGGCGTATCGAAGGGCGAGAGCCGTCGTTCCCAGAAAGAGAGCGCTCCGGCTGCGGCCCCTACCACGGAATCCGGCTGCCGTCGTGGTTGATGAAGCTGCCCGTGTCGCGGATGCCGGCCCTGTCGATGACCTTCATCAGGCCGTCGACGCTCTCCTTCACCGAAAGCGCTGCCGACGGCCCGCCCATGTCGGTGCGCACCCAGCCGGGATGGACGACGATTGCGGTCACCCCCCTGCCCTTCAGGTCGTTCGCCAGGACCTTCACCGCCATATTCAGCGCCGCCTTGGAGGTGCGGTACGAGTAGTTGCCGCCGCTCGCCTCGTCGATCGAGCCCATGCGGCTGGAGACGTTGACGATCAGCTTGCGCTCGGAGCGCGCCACGTTGCCGGCCAGCGCCTGCATCACCCGCACCGGCGCAACCGTGTTGACCCGCAGCGTCTCCTCCAGGTCGGCGACCTCCAGCGTGTCGAAGGTTTCGCCCCGGCCAAGCAGGATGCCGGCATTGTTGATCAGGATGTCGATCGGCGTGTCGCCCAGCAGGTCGGCGAGGGCTCCGACGTGGGCGTCAGAGGTGACGTCGCAAGTGTGGATCGTCGCCGAAGCGCCGAGCGCGCGCAGACCGTCGGCCTTCGACAGGTCGCGCACCGTCGCGTGGACATGGGCGCCGGCGGCGGCGAAGCGGCGCGCGAACTCCAGGCCGATGCCGCGGCCCGCGCCGGTAATCAGGACATTGTTCATGTGTCGGCCCTCTTCCGGACGGTCACTTCGATCTCGATTTTCATACGGGGATCGACCAGGCCGGCGACGACCGCGGTCGCGGCCGGGCGCACCTTGTCGAACCATCGGTGCATGACCGGCGCCAGGGCCGGCAGGTCCGCCGTATCGGTCAGCGTGTATTGCACCCGGACGGTATCGTCGAGCGAGGCGCCGGCCTGGGCCAGGATGCGTTCGATGGTGCGGAAGGCCTGTTCGGCCTGCGCCGCGGCATCGTCCGGCATCTCGCCGGTCTCGTAGTCCATGCCGGTCGTGCCGGCGACGAACACCCAGTCCCCGTCCACCACGGCGCGGGAAAAGGCGTAGTCGGCTTCCAGACGGGAGCCGGAGGAGATCGTTTTGCGCATGCCGATTCCATAGCGGCGAACGCCGGCCGGGGGAATGGGCAAATTTCCTACCTACGGCCGAAGTTCGGCCAGGGCGCCCCCGCGCGCCAGGCGGACGCGGCGGGACGGCAGGGGCGGCCGGTTCACCCAGGGCCGGTCGCCGCGCATGTCCCGGTCGGTCCGGATGTACACCCGGCCGCCGGCGAACCGGATGGCATGGCTTCCGTTGCGCCTCAGGACGGTCCGGTCGATGGCCCAGGGCACGTCCGGGCAGCGCTGCCGGACATCGAAGCCGGCCACGATCATGAAGGCCCGGCCGCAATCTTCGGCCAGCGCCGCCGGGTCGGCCGGAAAGGCGATCAGCCGTCCGCCGAGCCGGTAGATGCAGCCCAGCGCGTCGCAGCGCACCCGGCTCAGCCGGTCGCCGCGCCAGAAGCGCGCTTCGCCTTGCGCCTCGCCCGCGCGCCAGACCCGCGCGACGAAACGGCCGCGCCGCGCCGAAGACATCGCGAGCGCTCCGTCGGCGGTGCGGGTCGCGACGATCCGCCCCTCCGGCGACACGAGGATATCCGGCCTGGCCGCAAAGATGCTGCTGGCGAGGCCCAGGGCGATCGCCGCCACGCCGGCGGCCCGCCAGGGGCGCTGCCAGATCGTCAGCCAGAGGCCGCCGGCGACGATCAGCGCCATGCCCCAGGCCAACGGCGCCGGCGCCGGCGCCAGCGAACCCGGCAGGCCGGAAACGCCGTGGGCGACCCACAGCATCAGGTCGATGCCCCGGGCCATCATCCAGAGCGGTGCGGCTTCCAGGCCGAACGGCATGGCGAACAGGGCGAGCAGGCCCATCGGCAGAACGAAGACGGAAACGACCGGTACGGCGACCAGGTTTGCGGCGAGGCCGTACATCGCCAGCCGCTGGAAATGGAACAGGGCGAACGGCGCGGTCGCCGCGCCCGCAATCAGGCTGGTCGCACCGACGCCGACCAGGGTGCGCACCGGCCGGGGCAGCCGCGGCGCCTGCGCCCGCAATCGCCAGGCCGACCAGGCCTCGTAGGCCGCGACCAGCGCCACGACCGCGGCGAAAGACATCTGGAAGCTGGGCGTGGGCAGGCTCTCCGGCGACAGCAGCAGCAGGACCGTGGCGGCCGCAGCCACCAGCCGCATCGAGATCGCGACCCGACCGATCAGGACGCCGGCCATCACCACCGCCAGCATCAGGAAGGCGCGCTGCGTCGGGATCGTCGCGCCGGTCAGCAGCAGATAGCCCGCCGCAACCGCCAGGGCGCCGATCGCTGCAATCTTCCGGGTCGGCCAGTGCAGGGCCGCGCCCGGTACGAGCGCGAGTCCGAACCACAGGGCGAAGAAGGCGATGCCGGCGACCATACCGATGTGCAGGCCGGAAATGGCCAGCAGATGCGCCAGCCCGGCATTGCGGATCGCCGCCATGGTTTCGGCCGATATGCCGCCGCGATGCCCGGTCAGCAGGGCGGCGGCCACCGCGCCGGCATCGCCGGGCAGAACCGCCGCGATCCGCCGCGCCGCCGTATCGCGCAGTCCCTCGATCCGCGACGCGAGCCATCCGCTGTCGGCTTCCCGCACCGGGACAGGCGCCGTGACGGCGAAGCCGGTCGCGCCGATGCGCGCAAAATAGGCCCGGCGCTGGAAATCCGCCGCGCCGGGCGCCACAGGCGGGCGGACCGGCAGCAGGACGGCGCGGACGGTGACGACCCGGCCGGGCCGCAGCGCGGTCCAGCCGACACGGACCGTCAGGCGCACCCGCTCCGGCGTTTCGGCCGCGGCGAGCCGCCCGACCGAGAGATCGTCCAGCACCGCCCGGGCGCCGTGGCGGAGCGGATCGACGGCAACCACCCGTCCGGTCACGGTTACGGGGCCGATCTTCCGGCCGATCGACGGCGCCTCGACGCTGTAGGTCCGCACTGCTCCGGCGGCATAGCCGGTGGCGCAGAGCAGGAGCAGAAGCGCCGCAAAGCGCAGCGCAGGCCGGCACCACAGCACCGGCAGCAGGAGTGCCGCCAGGGCCGGCAGGGCCAGGGCCGCTGCGAGTGGCGGCTCGAAGGTCCCGGCGAAATAGAGATATACGCCGGCGCCGACGGCGGCCGGCGCCCAGAGCAGCCAGCGCTCGCGCTCGCCGGCAAGGCAGGCCGCCGCGCCGCGGCAGGCGGATGCCGCAACGCGGCGCAGCCGGCCTCCTGCCGCCGGGGGCAGGCCGGGCGAAATTCCTTCCGACTGCTCGATCGGGCCCGCGATCGGGCGCACTCCTCAACTCTTCCGTGCGTTCCGGGCGCGTGCATGGCGACAGCGGCTGTGCTAAGGCACGCACCCGTCCGGCCCGTTTCCCCCGCCCAGGCCCGATCGAGGCGGGACGTTCCGGCCGTTGCCGCGAAATCTACATGAAGCCCCGATGACTGTCGTTACCCGTTTTGCCCCTTCGCCGACGGGCTTCCTGCATATCGGCGGTGCGCGGACCGCCCTGTTCAACCGGTTCTACGCCCGGCGGTACGGCGGAAAGTTCCTGCTGCGCATCGAGGACACCGACCGGGCGCGCTCGACCGAAGCGGCGAAGCAGGCGATCCTGGAGGGTCTGCAATGGCTCGGCCTGGAATGGGACGGCGAGCCGGTTTACCAGTCCGCCCGCGCCGAACGCCACGCGGCGGTCGCCCGGGCGCTGCTCGACGCCGGCGGGGCCTATCGCTGCTATTGCAGCCCTGAGGAGCTGGCCGCGATGCGCGAAGCCGCGCGCAAGCGGGGCGGCGGGCGGCTCTACGACGGCACCTGGCGCGACCGCGATCCGGCCGAGGCGCCGGAGGATGTCGCGCCGGTCGTGCGCCTGAAGGCGCCGCTGGACGGCGAGACCGTCATCGACGACGCCGTCCAGGGCCGGGTGGCGGTGCGCAACGACCAGCTTGACGACATGGTGCTGCTGCGTGCCGACGGCACGCCGACCTACATGCTGTCCGTCGTTGTCGACGACCATGACATGGATATCACCCATATCGTGCGCGGCGACGATCACCTGACCAACGCTTTCCGACAGACGCAAATCTACCGCGCGCTGGGCTGGGAGGCGCCGGCCTTCGCCCACATCCCGCTGATCCACGGGCCGGACGGCGCCAAGATGTCGAAGCGGCACGGCGCGCTCGGCATCGAGGCCTATCGCGATATGGGGTTTCCGGCCGAAGCCGTGTGCAACTATCTCGCCCGGCTCGGCTGGAGCCACGGCGACGACGAGATTTTCTCCATGACCGAGGCCGCGGGCTGGTTCGACCTGAAGGATATCGGCCGGTCGCCCGCCCGCTTCGATCTTGCGAAGCTGACCAGCCTCAGCGCGCACTATATCCGCGAAATGGCGGATACCCGCCTCGCCGGCCTGATCGAGCCGCCGCTCGCCGCGCGCCTCGGGGCGCCGCTGACGGCATTGCAGCGGGCGCGGCTGGTCGCCGGCCTGCCCGGCCTGAAGCCACGGGCCAGAACCCTGGTCGACCTCGCCGAGGCCGCGCTGTTCTACTGCCGGCCCCGACCGCTCCAGCCGGACGCGAAGGCAGCGAAACTGCTGGACGGCGCCGGCCGGGAACGGCTCGCCCTCGCCCGCGCGGCGCTTGCCGGAATCGCCGGCTGGTCGGCCGAGAGCGCCGAAACCGCCGTCCGGGCCGCCGCCGAAGCCGCCGGGGAGAAACTCGGCGCGCTCGCCCAGCCGCTGCGCGCCGCGCTCACCGGCAGCACCGTTTCGCCCGGCATATTCGAGGTGCTCGATGTGCTCGGCAAGGCGGAAAGCCTCGGCCGGATCGACGATAGTCTCGAGCGGGCAGCCGGCTGAGCGCCCCATGCGCCGGGACGGCAGCGCCCCGCCCGAGGTTGCATTTGCCGAAACGGACAGGACGGACTATTTTTCCGCACGATGCTGCGCTGCACCACGGCAGGGCCCGCAGAATGCGCCGGCCCCCCTTGCCGCCGCGCCGCGCATAACGGCACTCAGAATTCGGGAGCACCATGAACGACAAGCCCACGACCGCCGACGCCGCCGCGATCCATACCCTTACCGTGACCGACAACGCCACCGGCGAGACGCTGGACCTGCCCGTCCGCCAGGGCACGGAGGGGCCGCGGGTTGCCGATATCCGCCGGCTGTACAGCGACCTGGGCATGTTCACCTACGATCCCGGCTTCACCTCCACCGGCAGCTGCGAATCGAAGATCACCTTTATCGACGGCGAAGAAGGCGTTCTGTTGCACCGCGGCTACGCCATCGAGGAACTGGCTGAGCACAGCGATTTCCTCGAGGTCTGTTTCCTGCTGCTCTACGGCCATCTGCCGGACAGGGCCGAAAAGGAGGATTTCGAACAGACCATCTCCATGCACACGATGGTCCACGAACAGATGCGCACCTTCTTCAGCGGCTTCCGCCGCGACGCGCATCCCATGGCGATCATGGTGGGCGTGGTCGGTGCGATGTCCGCCTTCTATCACGACAGCACCGATATCGACGATCCGTACCAGCGCATGGTCGCCTCGCACCGGCTGATCGCCAAGATCCCGACCATCGCGGCCATGGCCTACAAATACTCCATCGGCCAACCCTTCATGTATCCGCGCAACGACCTGCGCTACGCGGAGAACTTCCTGCACATGACCTTCAACGTGCCGTGCGAGGACAAGCGCATCTCGCCGGTGCTGGCGCGCGCGATGGACCGCATTTTCATCCTGCACGCCGATCACGAGCAGAACGCCTCGACGTCGACGGTGCGCCTGGCCGGATCGTCGGGGGCCAACCCGTTCGCCTGCATCGCAGCTGGCATTGCCTCGCTGTGGGGCCCGGCCCATGGCGGCGCGAACGAGGCCGTACTGAACATGCTGCGGGAGATCGGCTCCAAAGACCGCGTTCCGGAATTTCTGAAACGCGCCCGGGACAGGAACGATCCGTTCCGCCTGATGGGCTTCGGGCACCGGGTCTACAAGAACTACGATCCGCGCGCCGCGGTGCTCAAGCAATCCACCGATTCTGTGCTCGACGAACTGGGCGTGCGCGAGGAGCCGCTACTGGAACTGGCGCTGGAGCTGGAGCGGATCGCCCTGGAGGACGACTATTTCCAGGAACGCAAGCTGTTCCCGAACGTCGATTTCTATTCCGGCATCCTGCTCCAGGCGATGGGCTTCCCGACGTCCATGTTCACCGTGCTGTTCGCGCTGGCCCGCACGGTCGGCTGGATCGCCCAGTGGAAGGAGATGATCGAGGATCCGGTCCAGAAGATCGGCCGCCCGCGCCAGCTCTACACCGGCGAAGCCCGCCGCCCCTTCGTGCCGCTGGAGGAGCGCTAGGCCGCGAGGCGGCGCCGGACTGAATCCGCACCGTTCCAGCCCCTCCCCGCACGGATCGCGCGTGACATAGCGATACTGCCGAACGGCTACCCGCCGCGAAGGTAGTTTGTTGCCAATGGTCCGATGGCGTATAGGATCGTTCCCAAGCTTTGTCGGCCGGGGGATGGGTACAGCAAGATGAAGCGGCGGAACCTGATCGATGTCGCGCTGGGCGTCGAACCGCCCGATCTGGTCGTCAGATCGGCGATGCTGGTTAACGTGATCAGCCGCGAATTGCATCCCGCAGACATTCTGGTCAAAGGCAGCCGGATCGCGGCGGTTCTCGAAGCCGGCGGCGCCTATGGCCGGGACGTCCATGTCATCGAGGCCGAGGGCCGGTTCGCGGCGCCGGGCTTCATCGATCCGCACGTCCATCTCGAAAGTTCCATGATCACCGTGGCGGAATACGCGCGCGCCGTGATTCCGCGCGGCACCACGATGGTCGCGGCGGATCCCCACGAAATCGGCAATGTGCTGGGGCTTCCCGGCATGAAAGCCCTCTTCGATGAAGCCGGCACGGTCCCTCTGCGGGTCAGGTTGCGGGTGCCTGGACGGATTCCTGCGGTGCCGGCGTGGATGGAGACATCCAACGGTGAACTGAGCGTCGCTGACACCCGCGCCATGTTCGAATGGCCGGAGGCCCTTTGCCTCGCCGGCGACATCAACCCGAACCTGGTCCTCCGGCAGGATCGGGAACAGCTCGACAAATTCGAACTGGCCGACGAACTGGGCGTGACGATCTCCGGCCAGTCGCCGGGTTTGAGCGGACGGGCGTTATCCGCCTTTGTCGCGGCCGGCCCCGAAGATTCCCATGTCGCAAGCTCGGTCGACGAAATCGTGGAAAACACCCGGGTGGGGATGCGAACGGTGCTGGCGTTGCGCCCGTCCCGGAGGCTTGAAGCGGCCCACATGGCGGAACTGGCCCGGCGTGTCGCCGAGGACAGGCTGGACACCAGGCTCTTTCAGGTCTGCACGGACGACATCCATGCCCACGATCTTCTCCATGAAGGCCACCTCGACCATCGCCTGCGCGCCCTGATCGAAGCGGGTTTCGATCCGGTCGAGGTTTTTCAATTCGCCACCTTCAACGCTGCCCAGGGTCTTCGCGTCGACCGCGACTACGGCAGTCTCGGCCCGGGCAAAATGGCCGACATCGTTCTGCTCGACGATCTCCGGGCCGTAACGGTCTCGACCACAATCATCGCGGGCAAGATCGTCTATGCGGACGGAGAATACCGCGGACCCGGCCAGAGCATGAGCTATCCCGACTGGACAAAATCGACGATCCGCTACGCTGAACCTCTGACAGCAGCCGATCTTTCGCTGCGACCGCCGAACAATACCCACACCGCCACGGTGCGTTGCATCGAGGCGCCGGCCGGCAGGGGGAAAAAGACGGCGAAGGAAATCGAACTTCCGGTCCGGGACGGAGTTATCGTTCCCGCACCCGAACGCGGCATCAACGCGCTCGCCGTTGTCGAGCGGCACAAGGCAAGCGGCGAAATCGGGCGCGGGTTCGCGAGCAGCCTCAAGCTCCGGCGCGGCGCCATTGCCTGTTCGGTCAATCACGATGCGCATAACGTGATGCTTCTGGGCGCGAACCACAGCGATATGGCGCTGGCCGGCAACCGTCTCGCGGAAATCGGCGGCGGGTACGTCCTGGCATGCGACGGCGAAATCGTTGCCGAACTTGCGCTGCCCGTTGCCGGGCTCATGTCTGAAGCCGGCATTGAGGAGGTGGCTTCGGACCTCAGATCGCTCGAGGACGCATTGAACGGCGTCCTCGGTGCGGATTTGAGCGACAAGGCGCTGATCAATATGAATTTCCTCTCGTTGCCGAACATTCCGGACTACGGCTTCACCAACAAGGGGCTCGTCGCTTCGGACAAACGCATGCAACTTGTGGAGACCGTAATCGAAGAAGGAGGGAGAGTGATATGAAACCGAAGAAATTCTGGAAACTGGGCCTCGCTGCTGTCGCGATGACGGCTTCGGCGGCGTCTTCGTCGTTCGGGGCGGACAACGTCAAGGTGATGTTCGACTGGATTCCCGGCGGCTGGCACGCCGCCTGGTACGCGGGCAAGGTGAACGGCTGTTTCGGCGACCGGAACCTGAGCGTTTCGCTGCAGCGCGGTTCGGGGGGCGTCGATACCGTGGCGAAGGTGGCCTCCGGGCTCGCAGACGTCGGGATGGCCGATCTCGGAACGGTGATGATCGGCGCGCACAAGAACAAGGCCGGCGTGAAAGCGATTTTCCCCGTCTACATGGATAACCCGTTCGGGATCCTGTCGCTGAAATCCACCAAGATCGCCTCGCTGAAGGATCTGGAAGGATTGAAGCTGGCGGCCGGTCCGGGCGATTCCAACATCCAGATGCTGCCCTATGCGATGCAGCTCGCCGGAGCGGACTTCAAAAAGGTGAAGGCCGAGCGGGCGGATTTCTCCGCATTGCTCGGATTGCTTCTGCGGGAGAAGGTCGAGGCGTTCACAACGTTCCTGACAACCGCGCAAATTCTGAAGGCCGTTTCCAAGAACGCCGGCAAGGAAGTCGCGTTTTACCACTACGGCAGGGATTTGAAGATCTACGGCTCGGTCATCTTCGCGACCGACAAGTTCCTCAAGGAGCGTCCGGGGGTGGCGAAGCGGCTGATGGCCGGCATGAAATGCGCCTACGAAACGGCCCGGGCCAATCCCGATGCAGCGGCGGACGCACTGCTCGCCGCGTTCCCGTCGAAGAAGAGAGGCGCCGAACTGGCCAGCATCAGAGGCGGGATCATCCTGACCTTCGGAGCCGAAACCTACAAGAAGCACGGCTTCGACTGGGATATGGACCGGGTCGCCAGGACCTTTCAGCTGGCGCTGACCGCACAGGGAGAAAAGGTGGAAGGCGCAGCGGGCGCCGCCTATGTGCACATGTTCAAGTGAACTGCATAACCTTCGGCGCCTTCGGATACACGGGATGACGGCGGACGGAGACAGGACGCACGTCGTCATATCCGAAGTCGCCAAAGAATTCGAAACGGGGGCCACGGAACCTTTCGTGGCCCTCGACGATATCGACCTGACAATCGATCGGGGAGAATTCGTGCTCCTTCTGGGGCCGTCGGGCTGCGGCAAGTCGACTCTTTTGCGTCTGATTGCCGGCCTCGATACGCCGACGAGGGGCGATATCCGCGTCAGCGGCGACCGGATCACCACCGGGTTCGACCGCATCGGCATGGTCTTCCAGCAACCCACGCTCCTGCCGTGGCTGTCGATTCTCGAAAATGTCGTTTACCCGGCGCGGGTGCGATCCCGTCGACTGGCACAGGAAAAGCGGGGCGAGGCCCTGCGCCTGCTCGAAATGGTCGGGCTCTCGCGGGTCGCGGACCAGCCGCCGAGCAGCCTGTCGGGCGGCATGCAGCAGCGCGCCGCAATCTGCCGCTCCCTGATCCTGGACCCCGAACTCCTGGTCATGGACGAACCGTTCAGCGCGCTCGACGCCATGACGCGCGAAGAGCTGCAGTTCGAGTTGCTCCGCATCCATGCCGACAGCGGCAAGACGATCGTCTTCGTGACACACTCCATTCCGGAAGCCGTCCTTATGTCGTCGAAGATTGTCGTGATGGCGACGTCGCCGGGAAGGATCGCCGAGACGCTCGAAACCGGCATGCCGTACCCGCGCACGCTCGACAGCTTACGGCTCGACAGAGCCCGACAGCTGGATATCAGAATTCGCGAACTGATTTACGGACAGGACCGGGGACAGCAATGAAGCTTCGGTTGATCCTGCTGCCGACAGCCAGCCTTGCGGCAATGCTGGCGATCTGGGAATTGGCGGTCTTCGGCCTCGACATTCCCGCCTATCTTCTGCCTGCGCCGAGCCGTGTTTGGTCGGCGGCGGTCGATATCGCCGCGGTGCTGCCGCGCCACATCGTTGCAACCTTGCTCACCGTGTTGTCGGGCTTTGCGCTTTCCACGGCCATATCGATACCCTTGGGTGTCGGCCTCTCGGTCAACAAAACGGTCTCTGAAGCGCTTTACCCGCTTCTGGTCTTTGCCAATGCCGTTCCGGTGATCGCCGTCGCGCCGATCATCGTGGTCATGTTCGGAACCGGTCTGGAATCGCGCCTGGTGATCACCCTGATGGTCTGTTTTTTCCCCATCATGGTCGCCACCGCGACCGGAATTCTCGATACGCCGCGGGAGTATCTCGACCTTAGCAAATCGACCGGCGCGTCGTTCGGAATGGAACTCCTCACCATCCGCATGCCGCATGCTGCGCCCTTTATTTTCAGCGGGCTCAAGATCGGAATTACCTTGTCTGTGATCGGCGCCGTTGTCGGAGAGTTCATAACCTCGCAAAAAGGTCTCGGCTTTCTGATCGTGTCCGCTACGACAAATTTCGACCTGGCCCAGGCAATCGCCTCGGTTGTGGCCTTAGCGCTGATGAGCGTCGTGCTCTACCAGATCGTTCAACAGGTGCAGAAATTCTGGCTGCCCTGGTCGATCAAGGCCGAATCCATGACCTGACCGGACAAGCCGGGTACGCCCGTCGCTGGCGCTACTTTTCGATCAGTTCGACCTTGTAGCCGTCCGGATCCTCGATGAAGGCGATGACGGTCGTGCTGTGCTTCATCGGGCCCGGCGGGCGTGGGATGGCGACGCCGGCGGCTTCCAGCTTTGCACAGGTGCCGTAGATGTCCGGCACGCCCAGCGCGATATGGCCGTAGCCGGAACCGAGATCGTAGGGTTCTTCCTGGTCCCAGTTATGGGTCAGTTCCAGCACGGTATTGCTGGCCTCGTCGCCGTAACCGACGAAGGCGAGCGTGAAGCGACCGCCGGGAAAGTCCCGCTTGCGCAACAGGGTCATGCCCAGATGGCCGGTGTAGAAGGCGATCGACTCTTCCAGGTCGCGGACCCGCAACATGGTGTGCAGCATCCGGAAGGCGGGTTTCTCGTCGCTCATCGCTGGGCCCTTTCCCGAATGATCCGGAGAACGGTTTCGGCGGCAATCGCGCTCGGCTTGCGGCCGGGGACCGACAGCGTTCGCGCCACCGCACGAATACGCGCTGCCTGGGCGCGGCGCAACGCCGGATCGCGCAGCAGCGGCGCCAGGGCGTCGGCGAGAATTTCCGGCCGGCACCGCTCCAGAATGCACTCCGGCATGATCTCCTCGCCGGCCGCGAAATTGACCGCGGAAGCATAGGGCGAGTTCACGAGAAATCGCGCGAGCCGCCCTTCGAGCCGGGGCAGCTTGTAGGTCACGACCGCCGGCGTACCGGCGAAGGCCAGTTCGACCGTAACGGTGCCGGAGGCGGCGAGCGCCGCATCGGCCGCGGCGAAGGCGAGATATCTGGTCGCATCGGCGGGCAACGCAACCAGCGGCGCCGGCCAGTCCGCCGTCAGGGCAGACGCCAGGTCGCGGATCGAAGCCACGGTGGGCATCAGGCAGACCGGCGCCAGGCCGACACTTTTCAGGCGCTGGATCGTCGCGCGGTACACGGGCAATAGCCGTCGCACTTCCTTGCGGCGGCTGCCGGGCAGCATGCAGAGCAGCGGGCTTGCGCCCTCGCCGGCATGGCGGTTGCGAAACCCGGCCACGTCCGCCGGGTCCGGCAGATCGGGCTCGGCTGCCGGGTGGCCGACAAAGGTCACCGGCAGGCCGTGCGGCTCGAACCACGGCGCCTCGAAAGGAAAGATCGACAGCAGATGCGTCAGCCGCCCGGCGATGACCTTCGCCCGTCCGGGGCGCCATGCCCATACCGTCGGCGCCACATAGTGCACCAGCGTCTCGCCGCGCCGGGCCAGCCGCCGGCCCATATGGCCCGACAGGGCCTGGGCGTCGATCGTGACCACGCAATCGGGCCGGCGCCGGGCGATGTCGCGCTCAAGCTGCTTCATGCGCGCCAGGATGGTGCGCAACCGCGGCAGATAGTCGAGGCCCATCACCGAAAACAGGTCGATGGAGAACAGGCTCTCCAGGCCGGCTTCCGCCATAGCCGGCCCACCGATGCCGCCGAAATCGACCTCATCTCCGGTCTGCCGCTTCAGCGCGCGGATCAGGTGCCCGCCGATCTGGTCGCCGGAAGGTTCGCCTACGATGAAATAGACGAGCGGCCGGCCGGCGCCGGGCCGGACCGGGTCATGCGATGCGTTCGGCATCCGTTTCGCCGCCGTCCGGGGCCAGCCCGACCAGGAACATCCCGGCCTTGTCCGCAGCCGCGACGACGGCATCCCGGTTGACCAGAATCGTCCCGCCCGCTTCGACGGCAATGCCGCGCAGACCGGCCGCCGCTGCGTTTTCCACCGTCGCCGCGCCAACCGTCGGCAGGTCGATGCGCCGGTCCTGCCGGGACTTCCGGGTCTTGACCAGCACACCGCCCGGACCGGCGCGCCGGAGTCCGGCGCAGCGTTCGAGCAGGGCGTCGGTGCCCTCGATCGCTTCAACGCCCAGCACCAGCGACTGCTGCACGACCACCGCCTGGCCGACATCCAGATCGCCCAGCGACCGCGCGATCTCCAGCCCGCGCGCAATATCGCGCTGCGCCTGCTCGTCCGGCCCCGTGCGGCTGAGCGTTCCGGCAGGCGCCAGCAGCCCGGCGACGATGTCCTGGATGCCGACGACACGGAAACCAAAACACTCCAGTTCCGCCGCAACCGCCCGCAGCAGCCCGTCGTCGCCCAGCGACTTCATGGCGAACCGCGCGACGAAGGCCGCCGCCTTGGCGTCCGGCCGGATCTGCCGCAGGGCCGGCCGGCGAACCCGGCCGACCAGCACGACATCTCCGACGCCTTCTTCCCGCGCCCGTTTTACGAAACGCCCCGCAGCACCGATCCGGATGACCTCGTGCCGCGCCGCAAAAACGGCGGGGTGATCGGCATGGCCTTCCAGCGCAAACACGAAATAGGGGCGGCCCACGCGTTCGCAGGCTTCAATGGCCAGCGCGGGGATTTCGCCGCCGCCGGCGACGATGGCGAGTGCCCCGGCCGCCGGTTCAGCCACTTGTAGCCGGTGGCTGGCAGATCGGCCGGGTCGGATCCGCACGGATGAAGTCGACGATTTCCCGTACCGCCGTGCTGCCGTTGAACATCTCGGCCACGTCGTTGGTGCGTTCGGTCAGCGTGCCTTCGGCCGCGAACAGCAACCTGTAGGCGCGGCGCAACTCGTGGATCTGGCCGCGCGTATAGCCGCGGCGGCGCAGGCCGATCAGGTTCAGGCCCGAAAGCCCCTCGCGCACGCCGATCACCAGACCATAGGGGATGATGTCGGCTTCCGAGGCCGACATCCCGCCCATCATGGCATGCCGGCCGACCCTGGCGAATTGCTGGATCGCCGAATTGCCGCCGAGGATCGCATAGTCGCCGATGGTGACGTGACCGCCCATAACGGCGTTATTCGCCATGATTACGCTGTTGCCGATGGTGCAGTCGTGCGCGACATGGGTGTTGACCATGAAGAGACAACTATCGCCCACCGTCGTCACGCCGCGGCCCTTGACCGTCCCGGTATGCAGGGTCGCATGTTCGCGGATGACGTTTTTCCTGCCGATGACCAGCCGGGTCGGTTCACCCCCGTAGGACAGATCCTGCGGCGGCAGTCCCACGCAGGCATGGGGGTAGATCACCGTGCCCTCGCCGACGCTGGTGTGCCCCTCGACGACGGCATGCTGCTTTACCGTGCAATGGTCTGCAAGCTCAACATGCGCACCGATCGTGGCATAGGGGCCGACGCGGACGGTGTCGGCCAGCGCGGCGGACCGGTCGACGATAGCTGTCGGATGAATATCGGGCATGGTGCGCCGCCGTTCAGCTCACTTCATCGACGATCATGGCGGTGTAGGTCGCTTCCGCAACCGTCTCGCCGTCAATCTTGCACACGCCGTCGAACTTCCAGACCAGTCGCCGGGCATGGCGCTTCTGCACATGGATGTGCATCCGGTCGCCGGGGCGGACCGGCCTGCGGAAGCGTGCGCCTTCGATCGACATGAAATAGACCAGCTTGCCCTCCATTTCCCGGCCGAGCGTTTCGATGACCAGGATTCCGGCGGTCTGCGCCATCGCCTCGATCATCAACACGCCGGGCATCACCGGCGCGCCCGGGAAATGGCCTTGGAAATAGGGTTCGTTGATCGACACATTCTTGATCCCGACAGCGCTTTCGCCGCGCACCACATCCTCCATCCGGTCCACCATCAGGAACGGATAGCGGTGCGGCAGCACCTCCAGGATGCGCTGTATGTCCAGAACAGAGGGAAGCGTTTCGTCGGACACCATCGATCACCGGTTCGCCGCGGTCGCCGTGCAGGCGGCCAGGATCGGAGGCTCGCGCCAGGCAGGCGGCGATTACTTCTTTTTCTGCTGCGCCTTTGCGCGCCGTTTCGTGACTGCTCCCGCGGCGCCGCCGACAGGATCCCTGTAGTCCAGCGCCAGTTTCGGCAGACGCTTGTTCAGCCGCGCAACGACCTTGTCGGTTATATCGTATTGCGGCGACGCATGAATCAGCGTGGCCTTGTTGACGATGAGCGTAAAGCCCCCTTCCACAGCCAGCGCCTTGACCACCAGGATGACTTCCTGACGGAATTTGACGAAAGACTTCTGGAAAGCCTCGTTCAGGGCGTCGCTGCGCGCCCGGGCCTGGCGACGCAATTTGACGATATCGGCCTGAAGCGTGCGCACCCGGCGTTCGTATTCGGAGCGCGACAGGTCCTTGTCTTTGCGCAGCCGGTCGTATTCCGCCTGCATTTCCTTTTCGCCGGTGCTCAGTTGCTTGTCGTACTTGTTGCGCAACGCCCGCAGCGCTTTCCGGACGCTGGCCATCGCATGCGACTGGCTTTGTACCTTTTGCACATCGACTATGGCGATCTGTGCCGCCGGCACCTTGCCTTGTGCGTTAGCCGGAGCAAGCACCGCCAATGCGAGCGCCGCGGCAAGTCCTGTGAGAGCGGTCTTGATCATGGTCTAAAACCTGGTGCCGAAGCTGAAGTGGAACAACCGGGTACGGTCGCTGTTTTCCTTCAGGAACGCAAATCCCAAATCGAAGGTCAGCGGCCCGAGCGGAGAAGTCCATGTCAGGCCGGCACCGGCAGACGCGCGCGGAGTGGCCGAATCGACCAGGGTCGGCCCGCTGAGGTCGATCCCGAACGCGCTGCCGACATCGGTGAACAACCGGCCCCTGATACCCAGTTCTTTCGGTAATCCGAGCGGAACGCTCAACTCGGCCGTGACGAGCCAGTAGTTGTTGGAACCGAGCGCATCGCCCGTTGCATTGTCACGGGGGCCGACGCCGCCATACTCGAAACCGCGCAGTTTGGAGCCGCCGAGGAAAAACCGCTCGCTCAGCCGGATATCCTGTCCGAACCCGGCAGTATGGCCCGCTTCGCCGAGGAGCGCCAGTACCCAGCCTTGGGAAACGGCGTGCCAATACCCGGCTTCGGCGGAAAGTCTGTAGAATTTTTCTGTACCGCCCAGTCCGGCTACCGTGGCGCCACCGCCAAGCAGGAAACCGTCCGTCGGCTCGAAGCGGTTGTCGCGGACGTCCCAGACCACGCGGGAACCGAGCGCGGATTTGGTCGTTCTTCCGGCATTATCGCGCAGGTGTTGAGACGCGCCTTCATAGACGTCCCCTATCCGGCGCGTCGACAATTCGTAGGAGACGCTCTGGCGCACGTCTTCCGCCAGCGGATAGCCGAAGCGCACCCGGCCGCCGAGCGTTTCGATTCTGTAAAGGGGATTATCCGTGTAGACGGACTGGAAGCCGCGGTCGACTCGGAACACGTCGACACCGAAGGATACATCGCGGCCCAGAAAGTGCTTGTCGGTAAAACTCGCATCGATCTGCGAAGCGCGGAGCGACAACTGGCCCGACAGCCGCACATCGTAGCCGCGGCCGAGAAAGTTGCTCTCCTGCACGCCGATGGTGCCGAGCGGCCCGTCCTGGGTGGAAAAGCCGGCGCCCAACGACAGCTGTCCGGTCGCACGCTCCAGAACCGTAATGACAAGCCGCACTCGGTCCGCCGCAGAGCCGCGCCTGCGTTCGATTTCGACTCTCTCGAAATATCCGGTGTTGACCAAGCGCCGCCGGGACTGGCGAATTCTGGCCGAGTTGAAGGCATCGCCTTCGGCCACGAGAATCTCGCGGCGGACCACCGAGTCCCGGGTCCGGACATTGCCAACGATGTCGATCCGCTCGATGAAGACCCGCTGTCCCCGCCCGATGACGAATTCGACGTCGACAGTCTTCTCGCTGCGGTTCAGGTCAATTCTCGGCGTCGCCTCGACGAAAACATAGCCCTCACTGCCCGCCACGTCGGTGAGCGCGACCACCGAGCGCTGGACCTTGTCCGCGCTGTACCGGTCGCCGGGCTGCGCCTTGATGGCGGCATTCAGCCGTTTGACGTCGACCCGCCGCAACTGCGATTTGACCGACAGCTCGCCGAACCTGTAGCGCGGCCCCTCCTGCACCGTGATCGTGATGAAAAAGCCGGCCCGGTCGGGCGACAGTTCGGCGACAGCGGACAACACCTGGAATTCGGCAAACCCCTGGTTCAGATAGTACTGGCGCAGTACTTCCTTGTCGGCCTCGAGCTTGGCGGGATCGTAGATATCCGTACGGCCCAGAAAGCGCCAGAAAGCCGTTTCCTTCGTGATGATGACATCCCGCAGCGTGCCGTCGGAATAGGTCTTGTTGCCGATGAAGCTGATCCGTTCGACCAGAGTCGTGCTGCCTTCGTCGATTTCGAAAACGACGTCGACGCGGTTTTGGCTCCGAGGAATGACCTTGGGCACGATCGTGGCGGCATAGCGGCCGGCGGCGCGAAAGGCCGCCAGCATCCGCCGCACGGCCTCTTCGACCTTGGCGCGAGTGTAAACGCTGCGCGGCGCGATATTGGCCTCCGAGGCCAGGGTGGAATCGTCGAGCTTGCTGTTACCCTCGAAAGCGATCCGGTTGACGATCGGGTTCTCGACAACGCGGATCACGAGATCCCGGCCGCGGCGGCGGATCGTTACGTCGCGGAACAGTCCACTGCGGAACAGCGCCTTCAAGGACGCGTCGATCTTCGCCGCATCGAAGCGGCCGCCCTTTCTGACGACCAGGTAACCGGCGACGGCCTGGGCATCGATACGCCTGGCCCCTTCGATCACGATATTCCGGATCGTATCGTCGCGCGCTTGGGCCGCCGCGGGTTTGACGGATACCGTCTGTGCGCTTCCGACGACCAGCGCGACGCCAAACAAAACCAACGCAAAAAACCGCACGCCAATCCCTTTCGGCCGCACGCCGACACGTCCGCCGATGCCGGTGGCCGTGTCAAACGACAGGTTTACGAACCGTGCGCTCCGAACAGGCGGAGCAGATCGTTCCAAGTGACAACGACCATGAGGGTTAATACCAAAGCCATACCAATTCGAAAACCATATTCCTGGGCCTTTTCGCCCAAGGGTTTACCGCGAATTGCTTCGATTCCGTAGTACAGCAGGTGACCGCCGTCGAGCATCGGCACCGGCAGCAGGTTGATCAGGCACAGGGACAGAGAAATCGCCGCCATGAACCAGACGAACGCGTACGGTCCGATCCGAGCCATGTCGCCCGACATCTCCGCGATGCGCAGCGGACCGCCGATATCCCTGAATTCCCGCTTTCCGGCAAACATCTGGCCGATAGCGGTGCCTGTGGTGACCGTCAGCGACCAGGTTTCCTGCACCGCCGCCCACAACGCGGCGACCGGGCCGTGGCGCTTCATGGGCGGCGGCGCCACGCCGATTCCGATCCGGCCGGCCGTCTGCGTCGCGCCGGTGCCGTCCGCGTAGGAAAACCGTTGCGGCACGATCGTCAGGGCGGTCCGGCCGCCGTCGCGCAGAATGCGCAGGCGCATCGGCGTTTCCGGGCCGGCCATCACTGCGGTGCGCACTTCCTGGAAGGTCGAGACCGGGCGCCCGTCGATGGCGACGATCCGGTCGCCCGTCCTGAGGCCGGCCGCCGCCGCTGCCGAGCCGTCCAGAACCCGCCCGACGACCGGCGCGACCATCCGAACGGCGCCCAGCATGCCAAAGGTCTCGGCGTTGCCGTGCCTGTCGCGCACGGTGCGGGGCTCCGGCGTCAGCAAATATGCGCGCTCGGCATTGTCCCGTCGGACGACGATCCGCAGCGGATCGCCGGGATGCAGCAGGGCGATCCGCTCTGCATCCTCGAAGCGGTCGATCGTCCGGCCCGCGAACCGCACGACCGTATCTCCGGTGCGCAAGCCGGCCCTCTCAGCTGCCCCGCCGGGAACGACGGCGCCCACGACCGCCGGAGTGTGGCGCTGGCCAGCGGTCATGAACAGCAAGGCCAGAACCAGGACCGCAAAGAGATAGTTGACCGCCGGGCCGGCAAACACGATCGCCGCGCGTTGCCCAACGCTCTTATGGTAAAAACTCACCTTGCGCTGCTCGGGCGTAAGCGCCGCCGCTTCCCGGCCGGGCCGGGAGGCTGCATCGGCATCGCCGTACATTTTGACATAGCCGCCGAGCGGGATGGCGCAGAATTTCCAGCGCGTGCCCCACCGGTCGTCGCGGCCGAACAGTTCGGGACCGAAACCGATCGAGAAAACCTCGACCCGCACGCCGTTGCGGCGCGCGACGGAATAGTGGCCCATTTCGTGCACGAACACGAGGAGCGTGAAGAGAACCAGGAACGGAAGGATGTAGTTCCAGAGGACGGAGATGAATTCCATCGGTCGCCTGTCGAGCGGAATGCCGGCGGTCGCGCCGCTCAGCCGGATATAGGCGCAACCATGCCGATTTCCCCCTTCGTCGTGTCGCGCCTTGCGCCGGCCACGCCGGCCCGGGTTCAGCGTATCGTCAGCTCCCGTGCGATCCGCCGGGCGGTCCGGTCGACCGCCAGGACATCGTCGAGCGACCCGATCGGGTGTTGCGGCCCGCGCGACAGCGTCTCCTCCACCACGCCGGCGATTTCGAGAAATGCGATCGTTCCTTCGAGGAAGGCCGCGACCGCCACCTCGTTGGCGGCGTTCAGCACCGCGGGCGCCGCGCCGCCGGCCTCGAGCGCGGAAAAGGCCAGCCCGAGCGCCGGGAACCGTTCGAAATCCGGCGCTTCGAAGTTGAGCGTCCCGGCCGCCGTCAGATCCAGCCTTTCGGTCGGCGCCGCCATCCTTTTCGGCCAGGCCAAGGTATAGGCGATCGGGGTGCGCATGTCGGGCGTTCCCATCTGGGCGAGCGTGGACCCGTCGACATAATCGACCATAGAATGGACGACCGACTGGGGGTGCACCACAACGGTGATCTGTTCCTTTTCCACGGGGAACAGGTGCCAGGCCTCGATCACCTCAAGACCCTTGTTCATCAGCGTGGCCGAATCGACGGATATCTTCGCGCCCATGTCCCAGTTCGGGTGGGCGACCGCTTCGGCCGGGGTCGCCGCGACCATCCGTTCGCGCGGCCAGGTCAGGAACGGGCCGCCGGACGCCGTCAGAACGATGCGCGCCACCCGTTCCGGCTGGTCGAAATCGAATACCTGGAAAATAGCGTTATGCTCGGAATCGACCGGCAGCAGAGTCGTGCCGCAGCGCCGGACCTCGGCCTGGACGAATTCGCCGGCGCACACCAGGCTCTCCTTATTGGCGAGCGCAACGACCGTCCCCTGCCGGACCGCACGCAGGGTCGGCTCCAGGCCGGCGGCGCCGACAATCCCGGCCATCACCCAATCGACCGGCCGGCCTGCCGCCTCGGCAACCGCTTCCGGCCCGGCCGCCGTCTCGATGCCGGTCCCGGCAAGCCCGTCCCTCAGCGCGCCGTAGAGCGCCGGATCGCCGATCACGGCCAAGCGTGCGCCGGTCTCCCGCGCTTGCCGGACGAGGAGTTCAACATTGCGGTAAGCGGTCAGCGCCTCGATCTCGAAATCGTCCCGCTGGCGGACGACCAGATCCAGCGTGCTCTGGCCGATCGAGCCGGTCGCGCCGAGGATCGTCAGGCGCCGCGGTGGCGGCGCAGTTCCGGCCGCACCGCCCCGCTGCGCACGGCGCAGCGCCGTATCGGGTCCCCCTAGAGCCACGGCGTTTCCACCCCACCGCGCAGCGACGCCAGAACCGCGACGAGAATCAGGACCGGAACGACGCCGTCGACCCGGTCGAGCAATCCGCCGTGCCCGGGAATCGACTTTCCGGAATCCTTGGCGCCGAACCGGCGCTTGAGCAGCGATTCGAACAGATCGCCGCCCTGCGCCACCAGGCTCGCAACCAGGGCGGCGGCGATGTGGAAGCCGGCAGCCGGCCGGTCGGCGACCAGGGCGAACAGCAGCCCGGCAAGAGCGGCGAAGGCCAGTCCGCCGAAAAAGCCCGACCAGGTCTTGTTCGGGCTCAGCCGCGGCGCAAGCCTGGCGCCGCCGAACGCCCGGCCGGCGAGAAACGCGCCGATATCGGTGAGCGCGACGACCCAGAATATCCAGGCGACTGCCCAAGCCCCGTCCCGGAACAGGTCGAACAGCGCGACAGCAGCCCAGGCGGCGCCGCCGACATAGAACGCGCCCGCGCCCAGCCAAACGGCATCGGAAGCGCGTTCGTGCCACGCCAGCAGCGCGACCGCCGGCGCCCCGAGGATCAGAACCAGCGACGCTTCGCCCGGCATGGCGAACGAGGCGAGCGCGACGACGACCGCGCAGACGGCCATCAGGGCGAAGCCGGCACGGCCGGCCGTGCCCCGGCCGCACAGGCCGGCCCATTCCCAGGCCATCAGGCCGGCGGCGCCGAGGATCAGCAAATGAAAATACGGCCAGCCGAAATAGAGGCATGCAGCCAGCAGGCCCGACAGGCCGCCGGCGGACAGGGTTCGGGCCAGAACTTCGCGCGGCCTGCCCGTCCCGTCCGCGGCTGTCGGGGAAGCGATGGTCGGCTCCGTGGCAGCCCGGTCAGCCAACAGCGCCAAAACGGCGGTCCCGCCGGTAATATTCCGAGACCGCGGCCCGCAGGGTGTTGGCGTCGAAATCCGGCCACAGGCATTTGGTGAAGACCAGTTCGGCATAGGCCGACTGCCAGAGCAGGAAATTGCTCAACCGCTGCTCGCCGCTCGTCCGGATTACCAGATCCGGATCGGGGATATCGCAGGTCAGCAGGTGGCGGGAAAATTCCTCCTGCCCGATCGCGTCGGGATCGAGGTCGCCGCGCGCTGCCCGTACGGCCATCCGGCGCACAGCGGCCAGGATTTCGTCCCGGCCGCCATAGCTGAGGGCGATGACCAGGGTGAAGACGCCGTTGCCGGCGGTGCGCCGCTCGGCATGGTCGATCTGCGCGACGATATCGGCGGGCAGCCGCGCCCTGTCGCCGATAAACCGGAGCCGGACTCCCTGTTCGTGCAACTCGTCGACTTCGCTGCGCAGGTAATGGCGCAGCAATTTCATCAATTCGTCGACCTCCGAGGCCGGGCGGTTCCAGTTCTCGGAAGAAAAACCGTAAAGCGTAACGAAGCGGATGCCGTTCTCGATCGCCGCCTCGACCGTCCGGCGCACCGCCTCCACGCCGTGCCGGTGCCCGGCCGTGCGCGGCAGGCCGCGGGCCTTGGCCCACCGGCCGTTGCCATCCATGATGATCGCAACGTGGCGAGGCGGCGTCCGCTCGATCGCGCAGGGCGAAAGGGCATCCATCTCCGGCAGACTCTAGACCTGCATGATCTCGCCCCGTTTCTGGGCGAGCAACGAGTCGATGTCCTCTATATGGGCATCGGTTGTTTTCTGGATATCCTCGGCCCGGGCGTGCTGTTCGTCCTGCGAAATCTCGCCGGCCTTCTCGGCTTTCTTGAGCTGCTCCATGCCGTCGCGGCGGACGTTGCGCACCGCAACCCGCGCCTGTTCCGCATAATTGCCCGCCACCTTCACGAGCTCCTTGCGGCGCTCTTCGGTCAGGTCGGGCAGCGGTACCCGGATCACCTGCCCCTCCGTTTGCGGGTTGAGGCCGAGATCGGAGGCGCGGATGGCCTTCTCGACGACCGCGACCAGCGAGTTGTCCCAGACCTGCACCGTGAGCAGGCGCGGCTCGGGCGCGGAAATGTTGCTCACCTGGTTGAGCGGCATCTGCGTGCCGTAAGCTTCCACCGTTATCGGCTCCAGCAGGCCGGTCGACGCGCGCCCGGTGCGCAGCCCCGCCAGATCGCCGCGCAGCGCTTCCATCGCGCCGTCCATCCGGCGCTTGATGTCTTTAAGAACGGGATCCCTCATGGCCCGGCCTCTCGTTCCGTTTCCACGCACGGCGGCGGCGTTGCGTTTCGCCGGCTCTTCTTCCCGCGCGTTTCCCGATACACTTTTTTATCAGAATGTTCGAAGCGGGGAATGCCTTATTCGGCGATGATGGTGAACGCGCCCCGGCCGCGTACCACTTCGGCGATCGCGCCGGGCGTCTGGATCGAAAAGACGAGGATCGGGATGCCGTTCTCCCGCGCCAGGGCGATGGCGGTGGCGTCCATGACCTTCAGGTTGCGGTTCAGCGCCTCGGTAAAGGACAGCCTGTCGAACCGCTCCGCCGCCGGATTGCCGGCGGGGTCGTCGCTGTAGACGCCGTCGACCTTGGTGCCCTTGAACAGCGCATCGCAGTTCATCTCCGAGGCGCGCAGGGCGGCAGCAGTATCCGTAGTGAAGAAGGGGTTGCCGGTTCCGGCGGCGAAGATCACCGCCCTGCCCTTCTCGAGATGCCGGACGGCGCGGCGCCGGATATACGGCTCGGAGACGGTCGACATCGGAATCGCCGACTGGACGCGCGTATCGACCCCGAGCTGTTCCAGCGCGCCCTGGATCGCCAGCGAGTTCATCACTGTCGCGAGCATACCCATATAGTCGCCGGTCGCCCGGTCGATGGCATGGGCGGCGGATTGGATGCCCCGGAAAATGTTGCCGCCGCCGATGACGAGGCAGACTTCGATCCCGATATCGTGGATCGATTTGACCTCTGTGGCGATACGCTCCAGCGTTGCCGGATCCAGTCCGAAGCTGCGCTCGCCCATCAGCGCCTCGCCGGACAGTTTCAGAAGGACGCGCCTGTATTTCGGGTCGTTTTTCATCAGGGGGCCTTCATCGGCGAAGGCCTCCCGGCGCCGGCGGTCCTTTCTCGCGCTGCTGCGGGGTCAGCCGGCAAGCTGCGCCACTTCCGCGGCGAAATCGTCCGCCTTGCGTTCGACGCCTTCGCCCAGCCGATAGCACGCGAAGCCGGCGATCTCTACCGGCGCGCCGAACTCCTTTGCCGCCGCCGCGATGACCTTCGACACTTTCGATTCGCCGTCGATCACCCAGGTCTGGTTCATCAGAACGACCTCTTCGTAGAACTTGCGGAGCCGGCCTTCGATCATCTTCTCGACGATCTCCGGCGGCTTGCCGCTGCCGGCGGCCTGTTCGCGCAGGATTTCGCGCTCTTTCTCGACAGTCCCGGCGTCCAGGTCCTCGGCGGTGACCGCCCGGGGGCTGCTCGCCGCGATGTGCATGGCGACCTGCTTGCCAAGCTGCTGCAACGCTTCGGGGTCGGCGGAGGATTTCATGCCGACCAGGACGCCGATCTTGCCCAGGCCGGGGCCGGCCGAATTGTGCATGTAGGAGGCGACGATCCCTTCATCGACGCTCAGGCCGGCCGAGCGGCGCAGGGTCATGTTCTCGCCGACGGTTGCAATCAGATTGGTGAGTTCGCCTTCGACCGTGCGCCCGCTGTCCGGATAATCCGCCGCCTTGAGGGCCGCCGGATCGCCGCCGACCGTCAGCGCGATATCGGAAACCGCGCCGACGAATTCCTGGAAGCTCTCGTTGCGCGCCACGAAGTCCGTCTCGGCGTTGACCTCGACCAGGGCGCCCCGCCCGCCGGCGGTGCGCAGCCCGACAAGGCCTTCCGCCGTCACCCGCCCGGATTTCTTCGCCGCGGCCGCCAGGCCCTTCTTGCGCAGCCATTCGCCGGCCGCCTCGATATCGCCGCCGGATTCGACCAGAGCCTTCTTGCAGTCCAGCATGCCGGCGCCGGTGCGCCCGCGCAGTTCCTTCACCATGGACGCACTGATCTGAGTCATCTTATCCTCGTGTTCGCTGGGTCTTTGCCGGGCGTTCGCCGGCTTCCCTGCAGCGGGCTGCGCGGCGCCTGCCTGCGGCCGGCGTTCAGCCGGCAGCCTTTTCTTCGGCGGGCTGTTCTTCGGCCGCTTGCCCGCCCGCGCCCGGCGCTTCGGTGTCCTTCGCCTCGCCGTCCGGCGGTTCGGCGTCCTGTCCTTCCGCTTCCGGCGTTTCGGCAGTTTCCGCTGCGGCGTCAGCAGCCGTGTCCGGTACGCCTTCCGCCGCCGTTTCCCCGGCCGGCTCCGGAGCCGATTCCGAATCCGCTTCGGGGACCGTTTCCGGGGCAGCTACCGGGGCACCCTCCGGAGCCGGGCCATCGCCTTTTTCCGGTGCGCCGCCGGGCTCGGCGGACTCTGCCGGCTCGGTCCCGGCTGCGGCGGCCTCGCCCTCCGCGGAGGCGTCGGGCAACTCTTCGGGCAGCGGCGCCTCGGCCTCGCCCAAGTCGCCGCCGGACAGCGCCACTTCCTGCGCCAGCCCGTCCAGCACCGCGCCCCAGAAGAGTTCCATATAGATTTCGATGGCGCGCAGCGAATCGTCGTTGCCGGGCACCGGAAAGTCGATGCCGTCCGGGTCGCTGTTGCTGTCGATCACGGCGATCACCGGGATTTTCAGCTTGTTCGCCTCGGCAACGGCAATCGCTTCCTTGTTCGTGTCGATCACGACGACGATGTCCGGCAGGGCGGACATTTCCTTGATGCCGCCCAGCGCCTTTTCCAGCTTGTCGCGCTCGCGGGTGAGCTGGAGCAATTCCTTTTTGGTCAGGCCCTGGGTCTCTTCCTCGTTGCCGAGCTGTGCATCGAGGGCCTTCAGGCGGGCGATGGACCGCTGGATGGTCGCCCAGTTGGTCAGCATGCCACCGAGCCAGCGGTGGTCGACATAGAACTGGCCGCAGCGCTCGGCGGACTGGGCGATCATGCGCGACGCCTGGCGCTTGGTGCCGACGAACAGCACCCGGCCACCCGCCGCCGCCACCTCGCGCACCGCATTCATGGCGCGCTGGAGCAGCGGCACGGTCTGCTGCAGGTCGATGATGTGGACATTGTTGCGCGCGCCGAAGATGTAGGGCGACATCTTCGGGTTCCAGCGGCGCGTGTTGTGTCCGAAATGAACGCCAGCCTCGAGCAGCTGGCGCATGGTGAAGTTCGGCATCGCCATGGCATGTTCCTTTACCGGTTCGGCCGCCGCGGACATTCATCCGGCCCTTGGCCGTTTCGGCCATCGGAGTCCGGACACCGGAACGACAGAACCGGATTTCCCGGCCGCCGCAAATCCGCGTGAGGGGTTGACGGCGCAAGACCTAGGCTCGCAGCGGTCGAAGCGCAACGCCCGCGCGGCGGCATGCGGCAAATCTCCTGCCTGCGGGCCCGTCCGTGCTGGCGCGGCGCTCCCGGCGGGATCGTGCGGGGGGTGCCTGGGTCGCCGGCGCGGCCGGCCCGTTGCTTGGGCGCCGGCCGCCATGCTCTGCTGCGGCGCGAAGGCGCACTATTACAAAATGTTGACGATTCTGGGCGTGCGCCACAAAATCTTGTTGACAAATTTTCCTGTCGCCTTTATGGAGACGCCGCACAGGTGCGAAAGACGCGGACAGGCCCTGGCACAGCAAACCCGGCTGCACCCCGGTGCGGCCGGGTTTTGTTTTACGGTATCGGCGGCGAAAACGGACGGTCCTGTCCTTCGGCGGGGCAGCAGGCTCCCCGGTCCGAAGGCAGTGCTCCAAACGCAAAGAAGGCGCCAGGTGCTTCGACGCGGACGTCCCTGCATGGCTCCGAAGAGCCCCCTGACACCTTCTCTGCGGGTTTGCCCCGAAGGGCTCCCCACACGGTCTCGAACCCGAAGGTCCGGACCACGGGCTCGCCCTTGCAGGCTGCCCTACCGGTCCGCGTCCCCGAAGGTCCGCTTTCCGGCTGCCGGCTCGCCCGAAGGCTCCCCGGCTCCCGACCTCGACGACCGAAGCCGCCTGGCCGTTCCGCCTTCGATCCGGTCCCGAGGGCTCGGCTCTCCGGCTCAAGCGCCGATCGCCCGAAGGCTTTCGCCGCTTCCGCGACCGGCTTCCTTGCGGTCACCCATCGCGTGAATGGATACTGCTTCGCCCCCGCCGCCGAAGCAACAAAAAATTACACCGGATCTTCGAAATTTCGGTGGATAACCAAGTAGTTAGCGGACAAATGACCTAAAATTTTTCCACAATTCGACACAAGCTCGGCAGATTTCCGCCGATTCCGCCTGTGGATAAAGTTATCCCCAAGAAATTTTCATCGGGAAGCGAACGGCGGCGCAGCGGGTGCCGGACAGCCGGCCGGGCAGGCGCGACCCGTTACCCGCCGTTCCGGTTCACAAGGGCGCGCGCATAGAGCGGATGGTGCAGGCTACGCACTTCGTGCTCGATGGCGAACAGCGGTGCCTCCGCCCCCGGCGCCGCGATTTCCACGAAGCGGTACTGGCTCGCATTGTCCTCGGCAGTGATGAGGCTGCGTTCGGCGAGCGCACGGTACGGGCCGGAAAAGTCCGCGGCGTAGACCGCCACATGGTGCCCGTCGTATTCGGCTGCGGGCGCATCGCTCTCGCGGAACAGGAAATGCTGGCCCGGCCCCACCGTCACCCGCGCGCAGCCGCCGTCGACCGCCGCCGGCGCCCCCATCACCGCGCAGTAGAACTGCGCGATGCCCGCCGCCGCCCGCTCGGGAACCGGCATGTCGAGGTAGGGAATACCCAGCGGACCGAAGCCGCCGCCGGCCGCGTGCGCCCGGAAGCGGTTGCCCCACGGGCAGGTCAGCGCGACATGGCCGTTTTCGCGGCGCCACGAGAACTGCGTTCCGTCGAGCCGGGCGGCGACCCGGCGCAGCCGTTCCTCGAGCGCGTCCAGATCCGGCAGAACCAGGCCGATGACCCCGCGGAAGCGCTGCGGGTTTCCCCTCGGCAGGTGGAATTGCTGGCGGCCGGCGTTGATCCACATATTGTCGGTGCCGACCATCATATAGGGGTCGCGGGTCAGTCCCAGTCCGGCGACGTAGAAGTCCGTCGCCGTCTCCTGGTCCGGGACGGTGAGGTTGACATGCTCGAAGCAAACGATGTTGCCGACGTCCTGGGAAGCGGGATCGAAGCGCATGTGCTGCTCCTCGCTCTTTTTTGCCCGGATCGCCGGCCCGGCCCTCCAGGTCAGGCCCGCCAGCCCGGCTACGCGTCGGGCGCCCCTACGGCACAGTGCCGATCCGGCCGAAATCGGTCGAGGCGATATGGGCCATCAGGGTCGTCCGGTCCGACGTGCCGAAAAAGAGCACCGAATAGCGGCCGCCGACGAAAGTGGCGGCGGTGTACTCGCCCTGAATCTCCACGATCGCAAATCGCTGGCCCGCAATGTCCCGGAATTCGCCCTTCCTGGCCCGGACCACGGCGGGGTCCATGAAGGTCCGTTTCCGCTTTTCCAGCGTCTCCGGCGTTTCGCTGCGCACCGCGATCGCGATAACGGGCTTGCCGTCCGCATCCAGATAGACCCGCTGGACGCGAACCTGCCCGGTTTCGGCATTGTCCTCGATCCGCTCGCGCGCGGTATAGCCGTCCAGGGGCGCCGGCAGCGCCCTGGCCAGCCTGTCGCCGCGGGTCGGCGCCTCCCGGCCCGCGGTCCCGGATTCGGTCCCCGCCCGGGACCCGGACGCGGATTGCGCTTCGGCGAGGGCGACCGCGCCGACGACGAGGACGGCGGCGGCGAGATGCAGGAACAGCAGGCGGCCCCAACGGGACATGCGGTTCTCCGGCGTTGGCGGATCGGGAGCGTGTTCGGCCGGCGGTATAGCATCGCCCCCGGTGCGACGCCACAGCCGCACAGCGCTTCCGACGCGCGGCGACCCGTCTGCTGGCGGCGGGCGGCCTTCCGGTGTAGCAGCGACTGCCAGCCTCCGACAGGAGCCCGTTCATGATTCCCCGCTATACCCGCCCGGCCATGGCCGCTGTCTGGGAACCGGCCAGCCGCTTTCGCATCTGGTTCGAGATCGAGGCCCATGCCTGCGACGGGCTGGAGAGGCTCGGTGCGCTTCCCGAAGGCACGGCGGCGGCGGTGTGGCGCAACGGCGACCGGCCCTACACGGCGGAGCGGATCGCCCGCATCGACGCCATCGAGGCCGAGGTCAAACACGACGTCATCGCCTTCCTGACCGAGCTGGCCGAACAGGTCGGCCCGGAAGCGCGTTTCGTCCATCAGGGCCTCACCTCGTCCGACATTCTGGATACCGGCTTTGCGGTGCAGCTCACGCGGGCGAGCGATCTGTTGCTGGCCGGCCTCGACGGCCTGCTCGCCGCGCTCAGGCGCCGGGCCGAAGAGCACAAGTTCACCCGGACGATGGGCCGGAGCCACGGCATTCACGCCGAGCCGACCACCTTCGGCGTCAAGCTGGCCGGCCATTATGCCGAATTCGCCCGCTGCCGGGCGCGGTTGGAAGCGGCGCGGGCGGAGATCGCGACCTGCGCCATCTCCGGCGCCGTCGGCACCTTCGCCACCGTCGATCCGCGTGTCGAAGCGCATGTCGCGGAAAAGCTCGGCCTGACGCCCGAGCCCGTTTCCACCCAGATCATTCCGCGTGACCGCCACGCCATGTATTTTGCCACCCTCGGCGTCATCGCCGGCGCCGTCGAGCGGCTGGCGGTTGAGATTCGGCATCTACAACGCACCGAGGTGCGCGAAGCGGAGGAATTCTTCTCCGAGGGCCAGATGGGCTCCTCGGCCATGCCGCACAAGCGCAATCCGATCCTGACCGAGAACCTGACCGGCCAGGCCCGGATCATTCGCGGCATGGTCCTGCCGGCACTGGAAAACGCCGCCCTGTGGCACGAGCGCGACATCTCCCACAGCTCGGTCGAGCGGCAGATCGCCCCGGACGCCACGGTGGCGCTGGATTTCTCGCTGGCCCGTCTGACCGGCGTCGTCGACAAACTGGTGGTCTATCCCGAGCGCATGGCCGCCAACGCCGACGCCCTGGGCGGCCTGCACAATTCGCAGCGGGTCCTGCTGGCGCTCACCCAGGCCGGGATGAGCCGGGAAGACGCCTACCGCGCCGTCCAGCGCCACGCCATGACGGTCTGGCAGGACGGCGGCGACTTCGCGGCTTCGCTCAAGGGCGACGCCGAAATCGCCGTCCGTCTGACCGCCGACGCCATCGACGCCCTGTTCGACCCGGCCTTCCACACCCGGCACGTCGAGACGATCTTCGAGCGGGTGTTCGGCGGGTGATTTGGCAGCCGGCGAGGCGGGCGGCGGCTCAGTCCGGCAGGTCGATTGCCGGCCGGAACGGGTCGTCATAACCCAGGACCGAGCCTTCCATCGCGCCGATGATCGAGGAGGCTTTCTCCGCCGGCGGAGCAGGCGACAGCACGGCCAGCGGCCGGCCGCGTTCGGTGATCGTAACCGGCTCGCGGTCCTCGCACATCTGTTCGATCACACGGAGGCATGTGGCCTCGAATTCGGCCGCGGCTATCGTTTTCACCGTCGTCCCCGTTGCAGCGTCGTGCAGGTTTCTAACTTACCGGCGACCCAGTCAAACCTGATTGGTTTCGGCAAGACGGCAAGTCCGGTCTTTGTCGTTCATAGGCTCTGAACCGATCACTTTGTTGTCAATTTTTGCCAAAGCCGTTAGTCTCTTTGCATGAGCACCATGAACATATCGCTGTCCGAATCTCTCAAGTCCTTCGTTGAAGATCAGGTTGGCGCAAACGGTTACAGCACATCCAGCGAGTATGTCCGCGAACTGATTCGCAAGGACCGAGACCGCCTGCGCCTGCGCGCCCTCCTTCTCGAAGGCGCGGCCTCGCCGAAGGCCGGCATGGCCGATGCAGACTATTTCGACGAACTCCGTGCCCGGATCCACGAAGCCGGCCAGCCGTGAGCGGAAAACCGGTCGTATTGCGCAAGCGGGCGCAGCACGACATCGACGAGGCTGTAGGGTATTATCTGGCCGAGGCTGGACCGACCGTTGCGCTGGCTTTTGTCGACGCACTGGAAGACGCCCGCCGGAGTATCGGCGAGCTGCCGGCGATCGGCTCGCCCCGCTATGCACTCGAACTGGATATTCCCGGCCTGCGCGTCCGGTCTGCCGGAAGGTTTCCGTATCTGATCTTCTATGTCGAGAGAGAGACGGAAATCGAAGTCTGGCGCGTCCTCCACGGCGCGCGCGACATACCCTCCAGGATGATGGAACTACGCGAGAACTGATATGCCGTGCGCTGGCGGCAAACCGCTGATCCGACCGGAATCACGGCGCGTCGCGGGCGCGAATCCGACCGGCCCTGCTCCGACGCCGCAGGTTGCGCCCCGATCACGCCGAATTTAGCGTGGATTCCCGCCGGTCGGGCATAGTATCCCGCGCCTTTACCGGCCGGCCGCGATCAGGCGGCAGACGGCAGGTTCGGCGGGCAGCGAAGATAGGGAGGCCCTGCGGATGAAGGACCAGGCGCGCGTTGTCGTCATCGGCGGCGGAGTGGTCGGCGTTTCGACCCTCTACCATTTGGCGAAAAAGGGCTGGACCGACGTCGTGCTGCTGGAACGGACCGAACTGACGGCGGGCTCGACCTGGCACGCCGCCGGCCTGCTGCCGCTGTTCAACATGAGCTATTCGGTCGGCCAGCTGCACCAATATTCGGTCAACCTCTACAAGACGCTGGAAGCCGAGACCGGCCAGGACGTCAGCTTCCACGTCAACGGCAACCTGCGCCTCGCCACCAACCGCGACCGCATGGACGAATACCGCCTCTACCAGTGCACGGCGGAGACCATCGGCGTCGAATGCGAAATTATCGATGTCGAGCGCATCAGGAAGCTGTGGCCGCTGATTAACGCCGAGGGCCTGGTCGGCGCGCTGTGGCACCCGACGGACGGCCATATCGCGCCGGTCGACGTCACGATGGCGCTGGCCAGGGGCGCCCGCAACCGCGGCGCGGAGATCCACCAGCACACGACCGTCACGGGGATCGAGCGCGACAGCAGCGAATGGATCGTCAGGACCGACAAGGGCGACATCCGCTGCGAGCATGTCGTGAGCGCGACCGGCAACTATGCGCGCACCACCGCCCGGATGGTCGGCCTGGAAATCCCGGCGATCCCGGTGCAGCACCAGTATATCGTCACCGACGTCGATCCCGTCCTGAAGGAATACCGCGAGGCCGGCAATACGGAACTCGCCGTGCTCCGGGAATCCGACGCCTCCTATTATCTGCGCGAGGAGCGCATGGGCTGGATTCTCGGCCCCTACGAGCGCCACGCGCCGGCCTGCTTCGTCGACGGCGTGCCGGAGAGTTTCGAGAAGGACCTGTTCCCCGGCGAGCTGGACCGGCTCGTACCCCATGTCGAGGCCGCCATGAACCGGGTGCCGAGCTTCGAGAACGCCGGCATCAAGGACATCGTCAACGGCCCGATCGCCTATACGCCCGACGGCAACCCGATGGTCGGCCCGGCCTTCGGCCTGGAGAATTTCTGGCTGTCGGAAGGCCACAGCTTCGGCATCACCGCGGCCGGCGGCGCCGGCTGGCAGCTCGCCGAATGGATCGTCGACGGCGAACCGACGGTCGACATGATCGGCGTCGATCCGCGACGCTTCGGCGTGGTCTCGAAGAATTTCGCGAAGATCAAGAACGAGGAGGCCTACGAGCACGTCTTCATCAACCACTATCCGATGGAGGAGCGCGGTCTCGGCCGGCCGGCCAAGGCGCCGCCCTGCTACGAGCGGCTGGACCGGGCCGGCGCCGTCTGGGGCGCGCGCTTCGGCTGGGAGCGGCCGAACTGGTTCGCGCCCGAAGGCGTCGAGCGCAAGGACGACTACTCCTACCGCCGTTCCAACTGGTTCCGGCATGTCGGCAACGAGGTCCGCACCATGCGCGAGCGGGTCGGGCTGATGGAGCTGTCGAGCTTCGCGAAATACCTGGTTGAGGGCCCGGGCGCGCGGGCCTGGCTCGACGGCATGGTGGCGAACAACGTGCCGCGCAAGGTCTCGCGCATGACGCTCGCCCACGCGCTCAACCCCTCGGGCTCGGTGCGCAGCGAATTCACCATCCTGCGCCTGCCCGACGGCCTCTATGGCGAGCGCTTCTACCTGGTCGGCCCCGGCGCGGCCCACGACATGGACTGGGACATCCTCACCCGCCGGGCGCCGCGCGACGGCTCGGTCTTCCTGCAGGACCTGACGACGCAATACGGCGTGTTCGTGCTCGCCGGCCCGCAGGCCCGCAAGGTGCTGGAGAAGCTGGCCGACGCCGACGTTTCCAACGAGGCCTTCCCGTGGCTGACGGGCCGGGACATCCCGGTCGGCTACTGCCCGGACGTGCGGGCGCTGAGGGTCAATTTCGTCGGCTCCCTCGGCTGGGAGCTGCACCATCCCATCGAATACCAGATCCATCTCTACGACGCGTTGATGGCGGCCGGCGCCGAGTTCGACATCGGTCCCGTCGGCATGCGCGCGATGGATTCGATGCGGCTGGAGAAGAGCTACCGCCTGTTCGGCACCGACCTGAACGCCGAGAACAGCGTCCTGGAGGCCGGGCTGGACCGTTTCGTGCGCTTCGACAAGAACGCCGACTTCACCGGCCGCGCGGCGCTGCTCGCCCAGAAGGAACAGGGCGTGCCCAACGCCTACCGCACCATCGAGATCGACGCCGACGACGCCGACCCCTTCGGCAACGAGCCGGTCTATATCGACGGCGAGGTGGCCGGCCGGGGCACCGCCGGCGGCTACGGCCACCATGTCGGCAAGAGCCTGCTGCTCGGCTATGTGCGCAGCGACGCGGCGGAGATCGGCCGGGAGTGCGAAGTCCGGGTCCTCGACCAGCGCCGCCCGGCCCGGATTATCGCCGAAAGCCCCTACGATCCGGACAATGAGGCGCTGCGGGCGTAGAGCGCCAATTCCATGTTTGCGGCTATCCTGCCCTGAAATCCCCTGGAGCGAACCTTTCGAATTATGGTTCTTCCGGCGGCCTCCGCGACAAATGAAAAAGATGGGGTTGTGAGCTGATTTGAAATTCCGGTCCGGGCAGAGCCCGATGTCGCCCCGGCGGGCCGCCGTTTTCCCCTCGTTGCCGCCCCGGCCGGAGCGGAGCGGAGAGCCGGGGCCCAGTGTCGCCGGCACGGCCTGCGCTTGTGGCTCTGGGCCCCGGATCGTCGCTGCGCTCCGTCCGGGGAAGCAATAATGGGAGGGGTGGCGATGAGGAAGCGGCAGTTCAGACTTTCGAGAAATCCGGACACCATTTCAGGATGCCGTCCCTGTAGCTCTGCCTGTCCCGAACGGCCGCCGCCCAGCGCGAGATGTTCGGGTAGTCCTCGAACGGATAGCCGCATCCAATGAGCACGAAGTGCAGGGGGATCCAGGAAATATCGGCCAGGGTGAACCGGTCGCCCATAATCCATTTCCGGTCCTCCAGCGTGTTTTCGAGCCTGGCGAAACACGTCTCCAGTATCCCGCGCGCCCTGGCGATATCCGCCTCGCCGAACGCGCTGTCGCCGGCATGCTTGGCGTGAAACTCTTTCAGCTCCTCGTTTTTCTGTAGTTCGTCGTACTTTTCCTGTTCCTCGGCGGTCTTCTTCAGCTTCGTCTGCATCCTGGTCGCGTAGACATACGGCTTGACGGCCGGCACATGGATGGACGCGGCAAGACGAAGCCACTCCAGCATCCCGTCTTCCCCGTCTTCCCCGTCTTCATGGCCTGTCGCGCGCAGCGAGGGTTCGGGGTAAGTCCGGTCGAGATAGTCGATGATGTCGTTGGACTCGATATGGACGACGCCGTTGTCGATCAGGGTCGGCACCAGACCGTTGGGATTGATGCCGAAATACGCATCCGAAACGTTCTCTTTCCGCTTCAGGTCGAGGTGATGGCTGGTCCACGGCAGACCCTTCTCGATCAGCGTCATGCGGACCCGCATCGAGCAGTTCGAGATATCGCCGTGGTAAAGGTGGATCCCCTCGAGCGTTTCCACGGACTTGTCGGCCGGGACGATCACCGCCATGGGAAGGCTCTCCGATGCTTTTGCGCGGCGGATCCCGAAGACGGCGCCCCGCACGGCCCCTGCAATCGCCGTTCAATCCGCTCGACCGAAAGGGACGCGATGAGGGAAGCTACTCGTTCTTGGTCATCAGATCCGCGACGTTGAGGTTCTTGCCGACCCGGTGGAACGGGCGGCCGGCATCGCTGACCGCCACGACGACGACGATTTCGTCGCCCCGCGGAGCGTCCGTGACCGAAACCTGCATCGCGTCGAAATGGCTGAATGTCCACATTTCGTCCTTGTGATGCAGCGGGCAGTCGATCGCCGTGCCCGGCCCGCCGATCTTCTTGGTCGACGGCATGATCGACTTCGCCGGGCCGACGATCTCGCGCACCGGCTTGCCCATCGTGGGATGCATCACCGCCGCCGCGTGTTCGCGTTCTCCCTTCACACCGACGATCGCCGCCTTGCCGTAGCTCGTAACCGACGCCCCGTCGATGCCAAGCGCGTCGATCGCGCGCTGCACCAGGAGAGCGCCGAGCGCGGCGCCGGCCTGCTGCAACTCCTCCAGTTCCTCGTCGTAGATCCCGGCATAGGGGTTCGCGATCACGGCGATCGCGGCGGCCTGGCGGGTCGCCGGCTCCACCGGCCGGTCGAGTTCGCGCCGGGTCTCCTCGACGACGGTGACGATCTTGCGGATCTTCATCCCGTTTTCTCCCGATCGTGGCAGGCATGACTCGTCCCGGGCACTATGCCATCGCCCAGGCCCGTTGCAACGCCTGCGTTAGGCAAATTCCGACCCCGTCGCTTTCGCAGCGCCAGGCAAAGGCCTCAATCCCCCGCAAAGGCGATCAACCGCCCGCAGACGAGCGCGCCCGACCAGCAGACCGTCGAGAGGATGGCGTGACCGGCCAGGCGGGCGCGCGGAGCGTCCTTGAGCAGGAACCCGTGAGCCCGGCACAGCGCGAGCGTGGACAGGACCCCGACCGCGATGAAGATCAGCTTGAGCTGGAGGAATCCGATATCGCTGTATTCCCGCGCCCGGACTGCGAACAGCAGCGGTCCCGTGAGCAGGGCAAGAACCAGCCCGGCGGCCGCGACCGGCGCGAGCACCCGCACCACCGCTTCGCGGGAGATGCCGCGCCACACGCCGAGAAGTCGCAGATTGAGCGGGACGACGGACCCGACCAGCAGGGCGATGGCGAAGATGTGCGCCGCGTTGACGCCGGCATAGAGCCAGCGGGAACTCCGCAGGGATTGCGCCAGGGTCGTCCCCTCGAGCGCTGCGAACAGGACCTCCAAGATCTCAGTCGCGCCCGGGATAAAGGACGTATTCCCGTTTGCCGAGGAACAGCCGTTCCACCTTCACCCGTTTTTCCGACACATCGGCGGCCGGCTCGCCGATCACCCGGATTTCGACCCCTTCGGCCAGATCGCCGTCCCTGAGGCCGGCGCGTCGGTTGCGCCAGGGCTGGCCGACCTCGACCGTCCACTCCTCGCCCTCCACATCGACCTTCAGGACGCCGTGGGGATTGCCCAAGCGGACGGTCTTGATAATGCCGGTCAGATCGATATTGCCGCCGGTCGTCCACGACCAGCCGTGATGGGCCAGGACCCCGGCCGCCGGAGCCGCGAGCCCCAGGGCCAGGACCGCGATGAACAGGAACCTCGTCATGGTGCGCCTCCGATGCCTCAAGCGTTACCGGCAAGGTTGCGTCACACGGCCGGACATTCAAGCCGGCGCGTCCCGGATAACCTTCACGACCGTGGCGATCGTACCCGACCCGCCCGGGAACGGGGTGCCGCGAGATCCGGCATCGGCTATTGGACGGGGCCGGACATCTCGAACGGGGCGGTCCGGGTCAAGCCGCAGCTCGAAGGCGAACCGTTATCGATGGAGCATTCTTCAATGACCGAATCCCGTCCCAGACTCACGATTCCGGATCTCGCCGCCAAAAAGGCGGCGGGCGAGCGCCTCGCGATGGTGGCGGTCGGCGAATGCCTGACCGCGGCTTGGGCGGAGCGGGCCGGAATCGATATCCTGGGCGTCGGAGACAGCCTCGGCATGACGCTCTATGGACACGAGAACACGCTGCCTATGACCGTCGACCAGATGATCGAGCACACCAGGGCCGTCCGCCGCGGCGCGCCGAACACATTCTGCCTCGTTTCCATGCCCTACGGCTCCTACGCCACCGCCGACCTGGCGGTGACGAACGCCGTGCGGATGATGAAGGAAAGCGGCGCCGAGGCGGTGAAGCTGCAGGGCGGGCGCGAGATGTTCGACGTCATCAAGGCCGTCGCCGACGCCGGCGTGCCGGTCATGAGCCATGTCGGGCTGCTGCCGCACTATGTGCATCGGTTCGGCGGCTTCAAAATGCAGGGCCGCACCGTGGAGGACGCGCTGAAGATCGTCGACAACGCCCGGGCTATCGAAGAGGCCGGCGCCATCGGCCTGGAGATCGAGGCGATGCCCTACGAGGTCGGCAAGGCCGTCGACGACGCGGTGAGCATCTTCACTTTCTCCATCGGCGCCGGCTCCGCGGGCACTTGCCAGCTCCTCAACGGCTACGACCTGATCGGCGCCTTCGATACGTTCAAGCCGAAATTCGCCAAGCGCTACGGCAACATCGCCGAAATCGCGACCGAGGCCTTCGCCCGGTACGCCGGGGAGGTCCGGGCCGGAGCCTTCCCGGACGAGGACCACAGCTACAAGATGAAGCCCGAAGAGGCGGCCAGGTTCGCCGAAGCCCTGAAGGCGGGCATCTGACGCGCCGGCCGAAAGTCCGATCGCTCATACGATACGGTGTCCGGGAAATGCATTACGGGGCGCCCCACCGTATGTTGCGCGCCCGAGGAGGAACACTGCCATGGACGACAAAGACAAACCCGGCCTCGACGCTTCCTACGGTTCGGGCTCGGCGGAAGAAAACCGCCGCGTCTATCGCGACTGGGCGGCGACCTACGACGAGGAATTCGCCGGGCACAGCGGATACCGGTTCGGCAGGCTGATCGCCGAGGCCTTTGTCGATGCGGGCGGAAGCGGTCCCGTCCTCGACGCCGGGTGCGGGACGGGCCTGGTCGCCGATCGCCTGCCGGCCTCCATCGTCGTCGATGGCGTCGATCTTTCGCCGGACATGCTTGCCGTCGCCGACGGCAAAGGACGGTACCGAACGCTCGTCGAGGCCGACCTGACGAAGCCCCTGCCGTTCGAAGACGGCGCGTACAATGGCCTGACCTGCGCGGGCACGTTCACGCAGGGCCATGTCGGACCGGAGGCGCTGGCCGGGCTGCTGCGCGTGCTCCGGCCCGGCGCGGTCTGCGCGATCAGCATCAAGCTGCCCTTTTACGACACCGCGGGATTTGCCAGGGAGTTCGAGGCGCTTGGTTCCGGGAAGGTCATATCCCGGCCGGCCGTCCGCGAGGAGCGCGTCTACAGCGCCGACTCGACGCCGCCGGCAGGTCACGAGAACGATCTCGCCTACATCGTCACGTTCCGGAAGACCTGACTTGCCGCGCAATTGCAGAACATGCATTTCCTGACATCGCTGCACTCGAAACGGAGGTCCGGCCATGAGCGAAGAACGCGGCAGGAAGCCCGGAGAGCGGGCCGGACGGGCCGGGCGGCGGTCCGGCAGGGCCGGCGGCGGCCGGGAAAGCCGGCGCGCGGCGCGGACCGCCGGGCCGGTCGAGCAGCTGCGCGCGATCCGGCGCAAAATCCCCAGGGTCGAGCTGCTGTCGGCCGAGGGGCTGGAGCTTATCGAGCATAACGCCGACACGATCCTGGAAGAGGTCGGCATCGAGTTCCACGACGATCCGGAATGTCTGGAGATGTTCCGCGATGCCGGCGCGGACGTTGACGAAACGCGCGTCCGTTTTCCGCGCGGCCTCGCCCGGCAACTGTGCTCGACCGCGCCGGCGCAATACACCCAGCACGCGCGCAACCCGGAACGCTCGGTGGAGATCGGCGGCGACCACACGGTGTTCGCGCCGGTCTACGGCCCGCCCTTCGTGCGCGACCTCGACCGGGGCCGGCGCTACGGCACCATCGAGGATTTCCGCAACTTTGTGAAGCTCGCGTACCTGTCGCCCGCCCTGCACCATTCGGGCGGGACGGTGTGCGAGCCGGTCGACGTGCCGATCGCCAAGCGGCATCTCGACATGGTCTACGCGCATATGCGCCTTTCGGACAAACCCTTCATGGGCTCGGTCACCCATCCGGAGCGCGCCGCCGACACCGTCGCCATGGCGAAGATCCTGTTCGGCGACGACTTCGTCGACGAAAACTGCGTCTGCACCAGCCTGATCAACGCCAATTCGCCCATGGTGTTCGACGCCACCATGCTGGGCGCGCTCAAGACCTATGCCAAAGCCGGCCAGGCGACGGTGGTCAGCCCCTTCATCCTGGCCGGCGCCATGGCGCCCGTAACCGTCGCCGGCGTGATGGCCCAGACGCTGGCCGAGGCGATGGCCGGCATCGCCGTGACCCAGCTCTGCCGGCCGGGGACGCCGGTGGTGTTCGGCAGCTTCTCGAGCTCGATCTCCATGCAGTCCGGCGCGCCGACCTTCGGCACCCCGGAGCCGGCGCTCGCCCTGTTCGGCCTGGCGGCGCTGGCGCGCCGGCTCGGCCTGCCCTTCCGCAACGGCGGTTCGCTCTGCGCCTCGAAGCTGCCGGACGCCCAGGCAGCCTACGAAAGCGCGAACACGCTGATGCCGACGGTATTGGCCGGGGTGAATTTCGTGCTCCACGCCGCCGGCTGGCTCGAAGGCGGGCTGGCGTCGAGCTACGAGAAGCTGGTCATGGACGCCGACCAGCTCGCCCTGCACCAGGTGATCGCCGGCGGCTACGACCTGTCGGAGAACGGCCAGGCGCTGAGCGCGGTGCGCGAGGTCGGCCCGGGCAGCCACTATCTCGGCTGCCAACATACCCAGGACAATTTCGAGACCGCCTTCTGGCGCTCGGCGGTCGCGGACAACAACAGCTTCGAGCAATGGCAGAGCGACGGTTCGAAGGACATCGTCGCGCGCGCCAACGAGCGCTGGAAGGCCATGCTGGCGAGCTACGAGGCGCCGCCGATCGACCCGGCGATCGACGAGGCGCTGATCGCGTTCATCGCGAAGAAAAAGGAGAGCCTGCCCGACGGGATCGGGTGAGCGGCCTTCGGGACGGCACCGGCGCGCTCTTTTGGCGCCCTCCTCAGGATTGCTCTGCGGAAGGGAGCGCCGGCCGCAGGTTGGCATTCTTTTTTTGAACAATCATTCCAGTATATTTTCTCCGCAAACGCTGTTTTTTCCGCAGTTTTCCATCGTTTTTCCGCGGTCATACCGAATTAGACAGACCGGTCTGTATTTTGATATTTTTTTGCACTTTGAAGCTCTCGAATCGCTCGAAGACCGCAGAAACGCTGGGAAGTCGCGATTCGGGGGGCCGCAAAAAAATTCCTGGCAGGAAATATTCCATATTCCGCTCCGAGCGATGGCCCGCGTCCCGAACCCGCCTCCCCCTTTATCGTCATTTCGACCGGAGCCCCGGCCCCCGGCCGGGGCGGAGTGGAGAAATCTGGCCCGCGCTCCATCGACGCCGCAGGGCTGTGCCTGTGGCCGGCCTTCGTCGCCGGCCGGATTTCTCCGCTCGCTTCGCTCGGTCGAAATGACGGGTGGGCGGTGCGCTCCGGTCGGAATGACGGAAGGGAGCGAGTCGCCAGCGGAGCGGACGCACTTCGGGTGCTGGCAAAAGCACATATAAGGAACATGATTCGCAATGTCAAGGACAATTATCGAAAAAAAGGAAATATTTTGAAGACTGCCCCGGCGAACCCCGGCGCACCCGCCGCATGCAGGGTGCAGGGCGGCGGCCGAATCTCCCTTTTCGCAGAGAAATCGTGAGGAGCGGTTCCCCTCGGCTTCGCTCGGGGCGGGCTCCGCACTCCGTCCCGAAGCCCCGTCTCGAAGGCGTCTCGAAGGCGTCTCGAAGGACGCCCTATCTGCGCCGTCGGCGCCCTCTCCGGCCCGAACTCTCCGCCGCGCCGCCGTCGTCCGCCAGCCGCGCCGGCAGGGTCACCTGCTCCGAGAGATGCGGATAGTCTGCGGTGGCGTGGGGCAGCGCCATCGCGTCGACGAAATGACGCTGGAATTCGGGTTCGACCGCGGTCTCGACCTTTTCGATGCCGCGCACGACCCGCTCGATCTCGTCGCGCGCCGCCTGGTCGAGCAGGGCAATGCGCGCGCCGGTGCCGGCCGCGTTGCCCGCCGAAACCACCTTGTCGAGGGCGCAATCCGGAATCATGCCCAGGACCATGGCGTATTTCGGCTCGATATGGGTGCCGAAGGCGCCGGCCAGCACGATCCGGTCCGGCGCCGCAATGCCCTTGCGGTCCATCAGCAGGCGCGCGCCGGCATAAAGCGCCGCCTTGGCGAGCTGGATGGCGCGGACGTCGACCTGGTAGATGCGGATGTCGCGTGCGCCCGCCTTGAACAGACGATAGCTGAACGTCCTGTCCTCTGCCTGGAGCCGATCGGTCCTACCGCTCAGGGCGCCGTCGATCGTGCCGTCGGGTTTAATCAGGCCGGCGAGATACATTTCGGCCAGCGCTTCGATGATACCGGAGCCGCAGATGCCGGTGACCCCGGTATCGCCCGCCGCCTGCTCGAAGCCGGGTTCGTCGGACCATAATTCGCAGCCGATCACCTTGACCCGCGCCTCCAGGGTTTCGGAATCGATGCGCACCCGCTCGATGGCGCCGGGCGCCGCGCGCTGGCCGCAGATTATCTGTGCTCCCTCGAACGCCGGGCCGGTCGGCGACGAAGCTGCGAGGATCCGTTCCCTGTTGCCGAGCACGATCTCGGCATTCGTTCCGACATCGACGATCAGCACGGTTTCGTCGGAGAGGTAGGGCGTTTCGGAGAGGATCACGCCGGCGGCGTCGGCGCCGACATGGCCGGCGATGCAGGGCAGGAAATAGACCCGCGCATCCGGATTGACCGCCAGCCCGATCTCGGACGCCCAGAGCGTCTGCGCCCGGTTGGTCGCGAGCGCAAAGGGTGCGCCGCCCAGCTCGACCGGGTCGATGCCGAGCAGCAGATGATGCATGATCGGGTTGCCGACGAAGGTCGCGTTGAGGATGTCCTCGGCCGAAATCCCGGCCTCGGCCGTGGCGTCGGCGACCAGCCGGTTGACCGCCTCGCGCACCGCTTCGGTCAACTCGGCATCGCCGCCCGGATTCATCATGGCGTAGGAGACCCGGCTCATCAGGTCTTCGCCGAAGCGGATCTGCGGGTTCATGACTCCGACCGAGGCAACGACTTCTCCGGTCGAAAGGTCGGCCAGATGCGCGGCCACGGTCGTCGATCCGACATCGTAGGCAAGACCGTACGCCTTGTCGCGAAAACCCGGCCAGATCGCGATGATCCGCTCTCTCCGGTGAATCGCGACGGTCGCCGTCCAGTCGCCGTCGCGCAGTATTTTCTGCAACCCCTGCAGGGTACGGATATCGCCCTCGAGATCGCCGAGGCCCCACTGGTCCCGCAGCGCCACGGCGAGCCGTTCGAAATCGCCGGTCGGGCGGTGCATGTCGGGCTTCTCGACCTCGACATAATGCAGCCGGACAGCCGGGTTGACGGTGATATCGCGGACTTCGGCCCGTTTGCGGACCACCTGCTTGTGGACCTGGCTGTCCGGCGGCACGTCGATCACCAGATCGCCCTGCACCGTGGCGTGGCAACCCAGCCGCCGTTCCTCGGCCAGCCCACGCCGGTCCTTGTAGCGCTGCTCGTTGGCGCTGAAGGCGCTCAGATGGCTTGCTGCGCTTTCGAGCCCGAACTTGGCGAAGCGGCCGGTGCCGATCGTGATCTGGCAGCGGCCGCAGATGCCGCGGCCGCCGCACACCGAATCCAGATCGACGCCGAGGTCGCGCGCCGCCTGGAGGAGATTGGTGCCAACCGGAAAGGTGCCGCGCCTGCCCGACGGCGTAAAGACGATCTTCGCCTCCCGCCCGGCGGTCGTGTCCCCGGTGCCCGGCCGGCTCTCAGGCACGGCGGCGGCGACGCCCTTCCCGACCGCGGCGGCTCTCGCTCTCGGCGGCGGGATCGCGAAACTTCTTCAGCCAGCGCCGGCAGTCGGGATCGTTGCCATTCATCACATCGGCCGCCATCACGGCATCGACTTCATGGGAATGCAAGGGATTCATGATTGCCGAGGTCATGCCCGAACAGGCCGCCATGCCGAGGAAGGCCGCATTGAGCCCGGGCCGGTTCGGCAGGCCGAAGCCGATATTGGACGCGCCGCAGGTACTGTTGACGCCCAGTTCGTCGCGCAACCGGTTCAGGATGTGGAAGACCTGCCGGCCCGCCCGGTTGATGGCGCCGATCGGCATGACCAGCGGATCGACCACGATATCCTCCTTCGGGATGCCGTAGTCGGCCGCGCGGCGCACGATCTTCCGGGCGACCTCGAAGCGGACGTCGGGATCTTCGGAAATGCCGGACTCGTCGTTGGAAATGGCGACGACGGCGCAGCCGTATTTCTTCACCAGCGGCAGGACCGCCTCCAGCCGTTCCTCCTCGCCGGTCACCGAATTGAGCAGCGGCTTGCCCCGGTAGACCGACAGCCCCGCCTCCAGCGCCGCGACGATCGAGGAATCGATGGAAAGCGGCACGTCGACCAGCGACTGCACCAGCTCGATGCAATCGGCCAGGATCTTCGGCTCGTCGGCCAGCGGCACGCCGGCGTTGACATCGAGCATATGCGCGCCGGCCTCGACCTGGGCGACGGCGTCGGCCTCGACCCGACTGTAGTCGCCGGCGCGCAACTCTTCCATCAGGATCTTGCGCCCCGTGGGATTGATGCGTTCGCCGATGATGCAGAATGGCCGGTCGAAACCGATAACGACCTCCCGGGTCGCGGAACTGACGACGGTTCGGCTCATGTCGGGCAAACTCTCCGGTCCGGATGTCTAGACGGTCGCTTCGTCGATGCCGTTCGACCGGACGATCCGCTCGACCCGGTCTTCGGGATAGTCCCGCTCGATGCGGCCGGCGGCCTCAGCGGCCGCCGTTTCCAGATCGTCGCCGCAATCGACCGGCGCGCTGCGGCGCCACTGTTCGAGATAGTCGTCGGTGCCGTGCAGCTTTGCGCGGATGGCCGCCCGGTCGATCGCCTTCTCGAACCGCACGTCCAGCTGCCGGCGCGCCCTCTTCCGGCCGGCGGACACGATGATCTGGGCCGGTATATCGCGCCAGTAGATGATCTGGAGCTTCGCCATGCTTCAGGCCCCGGGTTCCGGCTCGGAATCGGCCGCGCGGCGCAGGAATTGTTCCAGTTCGCCGTAGCCGACATAGCGGTAGGCATAGCCGAGGCCCAGCCGCGCCGCAGCCGCCTGCGCCTTGACCTGGAGCCCGGCATCGCGGGTCTGGGCGATATAGAGGCAGCGCGTGTAGTGGCGGAAATAGTCGTCGCGCAACTCGGGATGGCGGTCGAGGCCGAGGCCCTGGACGATCAGCCGGTCGAAATGCCGGACCATGTAGTCGGTCAGGTAGAACGTGCCGGTTTCCGCTTCCGCCAGGTCCGCGAAAGCCTGCCGGCCGGTGTAGAAGGCGTAGCAGTGCGGCCCGTCGATGCGCTCGGCGCCCTCTTCGTCCAGCACCCGGTCGAGCAGCCCGCCGGTCCCGCAGTCGGCGTAGGCCACCAGGACCCGGCCGTAAGCCTTGCGGTATTCTCGGATCTTCCCGCGCACCCGGTCGGGAATCAGGTGCGGCGCGTTATGGAGCCACGCCGGCACGCAGGCGACATCGAAGGCGGGGACGGCGTTCATGTTTCTGAAATGGACGATTTCCCGGGCCAGGGCGCCGCAGGCGATCACCATGGTGCCGGCCCGGCTCCGCCCGGCAAGGACCGCCTCGCTGTCCGGTGCGATATCGGGCGCCGCATCGGGCGGGCCGGCAGCGACGGCCGGCCGCGTGGCGCTCCGGGGGCGTCCGCTCCTGCCGGTTCGTGCGGTCGGGCGACGCGCCAGCGCAGCCTCCATGATTCAGTTGATCGTCGCGCCGCCAAGCAGGTTGTGCTTGCGCTTCATGAAGTCCTTGGCGATTTCAACCGCAACCGCGGCGTCCGGGCAATAGGCATCGGCGCCGACCGCCTGGGCGAATTCCTCGTTCAGCGGCGCACCGCCGACCAGAACGGTATAGTCCTCGCGGATGCCCTTTTCCTTCAGGGTTTCGATCACGACCTTCATATAGGGCATCGTCGTCGTGAGCAGCGCCGACATGCCGAGGATGTCGGGCTCGTGCTCCTCGATGGCGGCGAGATAGTTCTCGACCGGATTGTCGATCCCGATATCGACCACCTCGAAGCCGGCGCCCTCCATCATCATCGACACCAGATTCTTGCCAATATCGTGGATGTCGCCCTTGACGGTGCCGATCACCATCTTGCCGACCCGGGGCGCGCCGGTCTCGGCGAGCAGCGGCCGGAGGATCGCCATGCCGGCCTTCATCGCGTTCGCCGATTGCAGCACCTCCGGCACGAACAGGATGCCGTCGCGGAAATCGATCCCGACGATGCGCATGCCCTCGACCAGCGCTTCGGTCAGGATATTGTAGGGCTGCCATTTGCGTTCGAGCAGGATGTTGACGCCCTCTTCGATCTCCTCGCGGAGACCGTCGTAGAGATCGTCGTGCATCTGTTCGACCAGCTCTTCGTCGTCCAGTTCGCTGAGAACGAGATCGTCGTCGTCGGACATGGCGGTTCCATCCCCCGGAATGCGCCCCGGAATTGCACAGGGGCGCCTGGCAACCGGCGCGCACGGCGGCGCGGGAACATGCACATAACGGTCTGCCGGGTCACGAAAAATCGGCAGCGGGCAGATGACAATTTCGTGCGGCGCGCTGTCGCTGACGCCGGCCCGCCCCCCGCACCGCCATTCGGCGGCCTTTCGGCACTGGCGCCGCGGTGCTACAGCCCCGGCGAACGGGACCCGTCGCAAAGGAGAATATCATGTCCGGAAACCGTTACGACGCCTACGAACGCCTGAAAATCGACTGGCCGGCCGACGGCGTGTTGCGGCTCACGATGCACAATCCGGATAACCCGCTGAATTCCGTCGACGGGCAGATGCACAGGGAACTGGTCTCGATCTGGCCCGAAATCGACGCCGACCGCGATGTCGGCGCGGTCATCCTGTGCGGCGCCGGCCGGGCCTATTCGGCGGGCGGCGACTTCGGCATGATCGACGAGATCATCGGCGACCACGGCGTCCGGATGCGCGCGATGAAAGAGGCGCGCGACATCGTCTACAACGTCATCAACTGCTCCCGGCCGACGATCGCCGCGATGCACGGGGTCGCCGTCGGCGCCGGCCTGGCCGCCGGCATGGTCTGCGACATCACCATCGCCACGAAGAGCTGCCGCATCATCGACGGCCACACCAATCTCGGCGTCGCGGCAGGCGACCACGCGGTGATCGCCTGGCCCCTGCAGTGCGGCATGGCCAAGGCGAAATACTATCTGATGACCTGCGAGCCGATGACCGGGGAGGAGGCGGAGCGGATCGGGCTGATCTCGCTGGCGGTCGAGGACGACGCCCTGGAGGCCGAAGCGCTGCGGGTCGCGCGCCGGCTCGCCGGCGGCGCCCGCACCGCGATCAGCCACACGAAGATGGCCCTGAACAACTGGTACCGCATGAACGGGCCGGGCTTCGATGCCTCGCTGGGCTACGAATTCCTGGCTTGGGACGGCCCGGAGGCGAAGGAAGGCGTCGCCGCCCTCAAGGAAAAGCGCAAGCCGCAATTCGGCCGGATGCCGGTGTAGGGGGCGGCAGCCCCTCGATACGCCCCGGCCTGGCGGCCGGGGCTACTCGGGATGAGGGGAATATGTTCGGGACACATCTGCACCCTCCTCCTTGCCTGCACCCTCATCCTTTCCTGCACCCTCATCCCGAGTAGGCGCGCCAGCGCCGTATCGAGGGGGCCGTATCGAGGGATCAGGCCGCCAGGGCCTGCGGCTCCCGAGCGTCGAGAAAGCCGCGCAGCCATTCGAGCATCGTATCGGCGTCGGAGACCTCGAAGGGATCGGCCGGGCATTCGTCGTCGAAGCCCGGCTCGACGAACATTTTGACGATCCGGCCGTCGTCGACGAAGGCGGAATAGCGCCAGGACCGCATGCCGAAGCCGAGATTGTCCTTCGAGACCAGCATGCCCATGCGGCGGGTGAAGGCGCCGGAGCCATCGGGCAGCAGGGTGACTTTCTCGACGCCCTGGTGCTCGCCCCAGCGGAACATGACGAAGGCGTCGTTGACGCTGAGGCAGATGATTTCGTCCACGCCCAGCGCGGCGAATTCGTCGTGCAGTTCCTCGTAGCGCGGCAGATGGGTCGAGGAGCAGGTCGGCGTAAAGGCGCCGGGCAGGGCAAAGAGCACGACCTTCCGGCCGCGGAAAATGTCGGCGCTGGTAAGGTCCTGCCAGCGGTAGGGGTTCGGCCCTTCGACATTCTCGTCGCGGACGCGGGTCTTGAAAGTCACGTCGGGTACGCGCATGGATCGGGTTCTCCGGTATGAAGCGACGATCCATATTTATAATTATTCTAAATTAAATCAATAGCGCACTTCCCTACCCTGTTGACATTTTTGTGACAGTACCGGGCGAGACATCGGCTAACCGCGCCCGCCAGGCCGCGCCCCTCCGCTTCGCAGGTCAGCCTTGCCGTCCGCCGGGCGGACGTCCCGTACGCCTCATGAAATCGCGGAGCGCCGGCACGACCCTGTCGGGCGCTTCTTCCGCCAGGAAATGCCCGCAATCCTCGAACTCGTGCAGCTCGAAATCCGGCAGGGTGCGCTTCCACCGGTCGAGTTCCTTCCTTCGGAACGCAATATCCTTCAGGCCCCACAGGAGGAGCGCCGGTTTGCCGGCAAAGGACGCGCGGCCGTCCCAGATCGAGCGCAGCCAGTCGCCCGCCCCCACGATGTATCCCGGCAACGCGGCGCTGGCTGCGCGCGCGGCAGGCGATGGCTGCGCGTTGCGGTAATGCGCCATGATCTCGGGCGTCAGGATGCTCCGGTCGCCCACCGCCCTGGGCATCACCGAATTGACGAACAGGTTGCGGTGCCGGATCAGATACTGGCCGATCCAGCTCGACATCAGGAAGCTGAACGCCGCAAAGTGGAAATCGCCCCCGACCGGCCAACACCAGGTATTCGCAATGACGAGACGGCGGACGCGCTCCGGATGCCGGCGGGCGAAGTCGATGCCGATCGGCCCGCCCCAGTCGTTCATGAACAGGGTGATGCCGCGAAGGTCGAGGCTGTCGAGCAGGGCGGCGAACCGGTGCGCGTGACTCTCCGGATGATGGTCCTCGCGCCGGCTGCTGCGCGACGACAGGCCGAAACCGATATGGTCCGGCGCGATGCAGCGGAACTCCGGGCGAAGCTCCCGGATCGCATGACGGAACTCGAACGACCAGGCCGGGTTGCCGTGCACGAACACGATCGGTTCGCCTTCGCCCTCGTCCACGAAGTGCATCCGGTGTCCCGACGCAGTGGCGAAGAACCGGCTCTCGAAGGGATACAGGTCGTCCGACACCCAGTCCGGACGGAGGCTCGACGCACTCCGGTTCATCCCGGCCACAGGTCCTCGAGCTTCGCGAAGCATCCGTTCCAGCCCTGCACATGCTCGTCGCGGGCCTCCTCTCCGGCAAACCGGGCGTGCGTCAGGGTCAGGCGGGTCCTGCCGGCCGCCTCGGGCTCGAATTCGACGGTGACCAGCGTCTCGGCATCGCTGCCGTCCCAGCGCCAGGTGTGAACCAGGCGGCGGAGGGGCACGACATCCCGGTACCGGCCGCGGGTGAGCCATTTCCGGCCGTCCGCTCCGCGCATCTCGATCAGGAACGTCCCGCCGACGGTCGCTTCGGCAACGGCGCGCACGACCGTGGCATTGCCGGGCGCCAGCCAGCGGCGCAGCATCTCCGGCTCGGTCCACGCGGCGTAGACAGCTTCGACCGGCGCGTCGATAACGCGATACAGCGTCAGGGAGACGTCCCGTTCGGCGGCTCCCGCCGGTGGCTTCGACCCGGTCATCGCGTTTCGTCCGGGCCGTCCGGGGCGCTTCCGACCAGCGCCTCGAGCGCATCCAGGCGGTCCGTCCAGAAGCGTTCGTGGAATTCGAGCCAGGCGCGGGCGTCGGCGAGCGCCGCCGGATTGATCCGGCACAGCCGCTCCCGCCCCCGCGCCCGGCGTGTCACCAGACCCGCATTTTCGAGCACGCCGAGATGCTTCGACACGGCGGCGAACGAGAGGTCGAAAGGCCGGGAGAGACGGCTGACGGTCGCCTCCCCGGCGGCCAGGCGATCGAGGATGGCGCGGCGGGTCGGATCGCCGAGCGCGTGGAAGACGCGATTCAGATCATGCTCAACCATGCGGTTGAATATACCAGCCTCCGGCCAATGCTCAACCCATTGGTAAAATATTTTTCGAGATGCGCCCGGGGGCGCATCGGCACCCGGATCCGGCGAGGCGACGTGGCCCTCGATCTCCTGCGGGCCGTTCTCTTTCGCCATGAGCGGAACGATCGTGCTATACGCCGCACTTCCGATCGCCGGTCCGGTCCTGTCGTTCGCAGGACGGTCGGTACAACACCCGGTACAACGTAAGGAGAGAGTGGAATGAGCAGGCTTGACGGAAAGGTCGCGATCGTAACCGGCGCCGCCCAGGGCATCGGCGAGACATATTCGAAGGCGCTCGCCGAAGAGGGCGCCCGGGTGGTGGTGTCGGACATCGCCGATCCGTCGCGCGCGGTCGACGAGATAACGGGCGCCGGCGGCGAGGCCATCGGCAGCATCGCGGACGTGACCGACGACGCGTCGCTTTCGGCTCTCGTCGAGGCGGCCGAATCGGCGTTCGGGCCGGTCGATATCCTGGTCAACAATGCGGGGCTTTTCACGGAATTGCGCCTGACCCCGATCATGCAGCTCACGAATGAGGAATGGGACCGGGTCATGACCGTCAACATGCGGGGCACGTTCCAGGCCACCAAGGCCGTCGTTCCCAGCATGCTCAAGAACGGAGGGGGCAAGATCATCAATATCAGTTCGGGCACCTTTTTCTACGGCGGGCCCGGCATCGCGCACTATGTCTGCTCGAAGGGCGCCGTCATCGCCTTCACGCGGTCGGCGTCGCGGGAATTCGGCGACAAGAACATCCAGGTGAACTGTATCGCGCCCGGCCTGGTCGAGACCGAGGGCGTCCAGAACCACCCCGATCTTCACGTCGCCCGGGCGCCGACGCTACAGGCGCGCGCCATCAAGCGGGAGATGGTGCCGGAAGACCTGATCGGGACGCTGCTGTTCCTGGCGAGCGAAGGCAGCGACTTCGTGACCGGACAGACCTTCAACATCGACGGCGGCAGGCACAACTATTAGGCCGCGCGCGCCGGCTGTCGTAGGGGGGCCGGACCTGTCGCGGGACGGTCCGCCTGCCCCTTACGCCGCCCGTGGCGAGTCCGGCCCGACCTCCCCGGCGCGCCGGGCCTCGCGCAGCCAGAAATACGCCGCCAGAAGGCCGAGCACGGCCCAGGCGACCAGGCCGACGCCGAGCGCCCTGGCGGCGAACAGGCTCGCCAGTTCCGGCGGCGCCGGGCCGATGAACTCGTCCGGATGCGGCGCGCCGATCAGGTGCGGCGCCAGGAGCAGCGCCGCGGCTACGGCCCGGAGCGCCCAGCCGCGGCCGAACGCGATCAACGCCAACCCGGCGGCGGTCGCGCCGACCGTGCCGAACCACCAGATCTGGCGCAGATCGATTTCCGCCGCCGCCGAGCCCGGCAGTTCCGGCGGGGCGCCGAGCGCCGGGGCGAGCTGAAACGCCAGGAAGCCGGCCACGCCCCAGACCAGCCCCTGCCGGACCGTCACCCGCCAGCCGCGGTCTTCGGCCAGCGCCATCGCGGCAACCAGCAGGAAGGCAAAGCCGGTGTAGGTCAGGGCCGTGAACAGCACGCTCAACCCGTCGCGCTCCAGATCGATGCCCGGGACGGCCGCCGTGGCGCCGGCCCCCCCATTGCCGGCCCCGCCGTCGCCGAAATGGTTCAGCGTCCCGCTCTCGTACAACTCGGCATGAAGCAGGACGGGCTGCACGAAGGCGAGTTGCAGCAGGGCCGCCACCACGCCCGCCAGAAAGCCGGCGAACAGCGCGCTGACCGCTATGCGGGAAAACATGGCCAGCGGAAGGGTCAGTGGCAGGGGAAGCCCATGGCGTGGCGCGAATCGTGCGCTGCGTCATGCAGGGCGGCGGTCTGGACGTGGCCGGCCAGCGTGACGATCGCCAGGCCGATGAAAGCAGACAGCGCGATGGCGGCAAGCTTCGCCGAAATTCCCGTCCTGCTCTGGGTTTGGGCAGTCATTCGATACTCCGTCGTAACACCCGACAACGATACTTCCCGGTTGCGTGGCAGGTTTCCTGGCTCACGGTTACCGGCCCTGGTGCGCTCGCCTTCCCGGCTTCTTGTCCAGTGGCGTTCGAGCGCGGCCAACCGTCTACAGTTGCGGGGACAGCTCCGGACTCGATCGGCCGATCTCACCGGATTCCCTATTAAGCCCCTCCCCTTCCGGTTCGGGACGCCAAGCCCGCAAGGATTTGCCCCATGACTCGAACGCCGTCAAGCGTCCGGTCGCGGGGCGGCTCGAAATCGGGGGGCTTGTTCCTGTCGCGCGTTCCGGCAATTGACCGGGCGCGCCCGAATCCCTAGCGTCCCGGCCGCAGGGTCCGACGAAGGGCGCCGGTCGCCGGCAAAGAGCATTGGGCGCCCGCGCATTCGCCCGAGGCCTCGACCGGAGGCGCATACGGAAAGGGAGCGGCAACCGCAATGAACGAATTGGCGAACCAGGTGGCCTGGGTTACCGGCGGCGGCACGGGGATCGGCGCCGCCGCGGCCGAAGCGCTGGCGGCGGACGGCGCCGCCGTCGTCCTGTCCGGCCGGCGCCGGGACGTGCTGGACGAAGTGGCGGCGCGGATCGCGGCGCGCGGCGGCGCGGCGGACGTAGAGCCGGTGGACGTCGCAGACGGCGCGGCCATGGCGGCTGCAGCCGACGAAATTCGCGGTACGCACGGCAAGATCGACATTCTGGTCCATTCCGCCGGCACCAATATCCCCGACCGGTCCTGGAGCAGGATCGAGCCGGAAGGCTGGAAGCTGATCGTGGATGTCAACCTCAACGGCTCCTACAACGCGGTGCAGGCGGTGCTGCCCGCCATGCGCGAGGCCGGCGGCGGTCTCCTCATCCTGATTTCCTCCTGGGCCGGCCGCTACGATACGCTGCTCACCGGCCCCGGCTACAACGCCACCAAGCACGGCATGCGCGCCATGGCCGCCCATCTCAATCTCGAAGAGGGAAAAAACGGCATCCGCTGCTGCACCGTCATGCCCGGCGAGGTGAACACGCCGATCCTCGACAAGCGGCCGATTCCGGTGCCGGAGGAAGAGCGCGTGCGCATGATGCAACCGGAGGACATGGGCGAGACCGTCCGCTACGTCGCCCGGCTGCACCCGCGGGTCTGCGTCAACGAAATCCTGATTTCGCCGACCTGGAACCGGCTGAACGTCCAGCCGGCGGGGTAGGACGGGCGGAACAATGGGCGCAGTTGGCATCGCCGCCCGCGCGCCCTAGCTTTGCGCCGAGGCTGCAACGGTCCACCGAAGGCACAGGTGCGCAATGTCTGCCGAAAGATGGTCGCCGGAATCGTGGCGCGGCAAGCCCGCGTTGCAAATGCCGGCCTATGACGACGAGGCGCAACTCCGGCAGGTCGAGACGACGCTGTCCGGCTATCCGCCGCTGGTCTTCGCCGGCGAGGCGCGGGAGCTGACGCGCCAGCTCGGCCTGGCGGCGGAAGGCAAGGCCTTCCTGCTCCAGGGCGGCGATTGCGCCGAAAGTTTCGCCGAGTTTACGCCGAACAACATCCGCGACACCTTCAAGGTGCTGCTGCAGATGACGGTCGTGCTGATGTACGGCGGGTCGCTGCCGGTGGTGAAGGTGGCGCGCCTGGCCGGCCAGTTCGCCAAGCCGCGCTCGTCGGACGTCGAGCGGCAGGGCGGCCGGGAACTGCCGTCCTACCGCGGCGATATCGTGAACGGCATCGATTTCGAGGCGGACGCCCGCGTGCCCGATCCGGCGCGCATGATCCAGGCCTACAACCAGTCGGCCGCGACCATGAACCTCGTCCGGGCCTTCGCGCTCGGCGGCTTCGCCGACCTGCACCAGGTCAACCGCTGGACCCAGGATTTCATCCGGGACGACGCTTTCGGCCGGCGTTACCTCGAGCTGGCGGACCGGATTACCGAGGCGCTGGATTTCATGGCGGCCTGCGGCGTCGATGCCTCGACCTCGCCCCATGTCCGCGAAGCCAGCGTCTTCACCTCCCACGAAGGGCTGCTCCTGCCCTACGAACAGGCGCTCACCCGGCAGGACAGCCTGACCGGCGGCTGGTACGACTGTTCGGCGCATATGCTGTGGATCGGCGACCGGACGCGCCAGCCCGGCGGCGCCCATGTCGAATTCCTGCGCGGAGTCGGCAACCCGATCGCCCTGAAATGCGGCCCCAGCCTCGATCCGGACGAGCTCATCCGCCTGATCGACATCCTGAACCCCGACAACGTCCCCGGCCGCCTCACCCTGATCGCGCGCATGGGCGCCGGCAAGGTGCGCACCGGCCTGCCGCCGCTGATCCGCGCGGTCGAACGCGAGGGCCGCAAGGTCGTGTGGTCCTGCGATCCCATGCACGGCAACACGATCAAGGCGGCCAACGGCTACAAGACCCGGCAGTTCGACCGGATTCTGGACGAGGTGCGCGGATTTTTCGAGGTGCACCGGGCCGAGGGCACCTGGGCCGGCGGAGTCCATTTCGAGATGACCGGCCAGGACGTGACCGAATGCACCGGCGGCGCGCGGGAAATCACCGAAGAGCGCCTCGGCGACCGCTACCACACCCATTGCGATCCGCGCCTGAACGCCAACCAGGCGCTGGAACTGGCTTTCCTGATCGCGGAAATGCTCAAGGCGGGCCGGCAGAATGCCGGCCTGCAGGTGGCGGCCGAATAACCCTCCCGTGAGACTGTGAGGGAATTTCCAGGGGACCGCCGGTGAGCGACACGCGTCCGCCCGAACCCGATGTGGCGGCTTGGACCGACGCCTATTTCAACCGGTCCAAAGGCATCGTGCGCAAATTCGGCGATGTCGCCGTCACCTATGCGATTTTCATGCGCCGTCCGGTCCTTTCGGCGCCGCGCCTGATGATCGACTGGCTGGAGGCGATGGCGGCGGCGCGCGGCATCTCCGTCGGGATCGACCTGCGCTACCCGGAGGGCAAATGGGTCGGCGCCGGCGAGCCGATCGTCTACCTGACCGGGCCGTTCGAGCATCTGGTCGATCTCGAAACCCTGTTCCTGCAGAAGCTCGGCGCGGCCTGCGTGGCGGCCTACAACGCCGATGTCATGTGCACCGAACTGCCGAAGGTGGCCTTTCTCGGCTTCGATGCGCGGCACTGCGCCGGCACGGACATGGCCGAGATGATGGCCTACGCCGCCAGCGTCGGCTCCAGCCGGGCCCGCCGCAAGGTCGGCGCCGTCGGCTTCGTCGGCAACGCGACCACGGCGACGGCGCATTATTTCGGGCAGGACCGGGGCCTCGGCACCATGCCCCACGCCATCATCGGCTATGCCGGCTCGACGCTCAGGGCCGCCGAAATGTTCCACGAGGCCTATCCGGACGAGGAGCTGACCGTGCTGGTCGACTATTTCGGCCGCGAAGTGACGGATTCGCTCGAAGTCTGCCGCGCTTTCGAGGCGCTCGCCGCGGACGGACGGCTGTCGGTCCGGCTCGATACGCCGGGCAGCCGCTACATGGAAGGGCTCGATCCGTCGATCGCCTATGCGGTGCTCGACCGCAATGCGCCGGAATCGATCCGCGGCTACCGGAGCGAGGCGGAGCTGCGCCACCTGATCGGCCCCGGCGTTTCGGCGGCCGCGATCTGGATGATGCGCGAAAGGCTCGACGAGGCCGGCTTCGGCGAGGTGCGGATCGTCGCCTCCTCCGGATTCGGCCCGGCCAAGTGCCGGGTCATGGCGATCGCCCATGCGCCGGTCGATGCGATCGGCACCGGCAGCTTCCTGCCCGAGGACTGGCAGGAAACCTACGCCACCGCCGACATCGTCGAATACGATGGTGAGGCCCGCGTGAAAATCGGCCGCGAATTCCTGCTCCGGAAATAGCGCCGGGCCTCCGCCGCGCGGGATTGCGTGCCTCGGCCGTCCGGGGACCGTCCAAAGGGGCGTCCGGGAGCCGCCTGTCCGGGAGCCGCCTGTCCGGGCCGGGTCAGTTGAACGCGACGACGACCCTGAAAGGGACTTCGGCGACGACGCGCCGGCCATCGAGCAGCGTCATCGTCCATCGGCCTGCCGCCATTTCCCACAGATGGTCGAAGCGGAACAGCTGCCGCCGCACGATGCCGATGGCCAAGAACCGGTCGACCAGGATGTCGCCGGACCGGCCGGTTCGCGGATCGGTCATCCTCGGGAACCGCATGACGAAGGTGAGGGTCTTGCCGATCAGTGCGGGATCGCGCACGCGGAAGCGCAAGCCGAAGGCAAGTCCGGATTGCGCCAGGATCGTCTGCGTCCGCCGCAGGAGCCGGACATCGGCCGCCGCGAAGCGCCGGCCCGAAATGTCTTCGGGCGCCTCGATGACTCCGAGATCGCTGTACGCATAGATGCCGTAGTCGAAGATCCGCACGCCGTCCTGCCGGACTTGCCACGGGTTCCCGTCCTGCGCCTGCACGGCCGGAGCGCCCGCAACCGCAAACAGCGCGAACGCCGCGAGCGCCGCGAGCGCCGGCCTAATTGAGCGGAACCACGACACGCAGCACTTCCTCATGCAGCAGCTTCTCGCCCTCCAGAAGCTGGAAGCGCCACAGCCCCTCGGCCAGCTCCCACATGAAATCGAAACGGTAGCCGACAAAATACACGCCGTTCGACAACGGCATGAACGGGCGAGACTGCGATGTGCCGCGGCGGCCGGTCTTCGGATCGTGCAGCGGCGGAAATGCGGTGCGCAGCGTCAGTTGCCGGCCGAACAGAGTGGGGTCGGCAATCCGGAAGCGGTAGCCGAAATTCCGGCCGAGTTGGCCGAATACGGTCCGCGTGCGCCGGAAAATGCGGATATTCGAGACGACGTTGCGCGCACCGGCGACGGTCCGCTGCGCCGTCGCCCGATGATCGACGCTGAGCTTGTACACCCCGTAGTCGACCACCGAAATTGCAGGGCCGCTCCGCGCCGGGCCGGAATGGGCGGCGAGCGGCAGGACGATCAGCAGGGCGGCGAGCGTGCGCATCGGGCGGTGCCGGTCAATTCAGCGGGATGACGACCCGGAAGCGCTGCTGCGCCAGCAATCGTCCCCGGTAGAAGAACTGCCTGACCCATTCGCCTTCCGCCAGTTCCCACCTGTAGCTGAAGACATAGCCGAAAAAGACGTTTCGGCGCTCCTCGATATACCGGTCGTATTCGCTGACCCGGGTCGTCTCGCCGGTCTCGGGATTGGTGAGGGGCGGGTGAACGGTGCGGATCGTGAGCTTCACCGGCTCCTCTCCAAATCCATGGAGGTCGATTTCGACCCCGAAATGGCGGCCCAGCTGGCCGAAAATGACGTTCGTGCGCTTTACAAGACGAGGCCGGAATACAACAACGGTCCGGCCGGCGGCGGTCCGCGGTGTGGGGAACGCTTCGCCGGTCTTTTTTGTCCGGTACTGGCCGTAGCCGACAATGGAGATGGAGGGCTGTGCCCGGACCGGGGCCGAACCCGCAGCCGCTGCGCCGGCGAGAACGCTGACGGCAAGGAGCAGGATGGCGACAGGCTGCTTCATGCACCGTCCCGGTCGAGAAGCGAGGCGACGGCCGGCGCCGGGGCCGGCCACCTCTCCGACTTCGTATTATGGACGGCTTCCGGCCGTCTGCAAGCGCGGTCGTTTGCAAACGCCGCCCGGCGGCAAAGCCAGAAGCGTCCGGCATCGGCGGCATTTGCCGCCCCGCCGTTTTCGGATATCGCTACGCCTCCGGACGAACTAAACCGCTCCGTCAGTTTCTGTCCTCCGCGAACCCGTACGGAACCCGACCATGCCCCTTGTCGACTGCGACGGCCGAAGCGTGAACTACGAGGCCGGCGGACCGGATGACGGAACCGCGCCGCTCATGCCGTTCCAGCCCCCCGGCGCGAGCGGCGCCCCGATCTGGCGGCCGATCGCAGCGGCTTTGCAGGACCGGTTCCGCACGGCCGCCGTCAATCCCTCGGCCTATGGCGAAACCGAAGCCTTTGCCGGTCCGGAACCGATGACCCTGCGCGACGAAGCCGCCGCGCTCGCCGCCGTAATCCGGGCGGAACTGCCGAAGTGCCGCGGCGAACGCGCCCATATCGTCGGCCATTCCTATGGCGGCACGATCGCGCTGGTCCTGGCGCTCGCATGGCCGGAACTCGCCGGCCGGCTCACCCTGCTCGAGCCCGCACCCTATGTCCTGCTGCGCGACGCCGGAGAGATTGCGCTGGCCGACGAGATCGGCGGCCAGAACGCGCAGTTCATCGCCACCGTGAGGGCCGGCGGACGCCATGCCGAGGCGATGGAACAGTATCTCGACTATTTCAACAACCGGCCGGGTTTCTGGCGGAGCCTCGACGGACGGGCGCAGCAGAAGATGCTGGCGCTGGCCGAGCGGCTCGCCGTCGGGCTGGACGCCGTCGAGCGGCTCGACATGCGCGTCGCCGATCTCGCGGCGATCGATGTGCCGGTCACGGTCATCCGGGGCGGCGGCACCGATCCCCTGCACGCCCGGCTCTCGGAACTGGTCGCGCAGGCGATCCCCGGCGCGACGCTGATCGACCTGCCCGGCGCCGGCCACATGATGAGCCTGACCCACGGCGCGGAGATTGCCGGGATGCTGCGGGAGACGGCCTGACCGGGGCCTGCCGGTTTAACCCGGGGTTAAAGCCCCAGATAGGCCTCGCGGACCCGGTCGTCCTGCAGCAATTCCTCGCCCGGCCCGCTCAGCACGATGCGGCCGTTTTCCAGCACATAGGCCCGGTTCGCCATCTTGAGCGACAGGGCGACATTCTGTTCGACCAGGACGATCGGGGTGCCGTCGGCGTTCAGGCGCTCGACGATGCCGAACACCTCCTGGACAATGGTCGGCGCCAGGCCGAGGGACGGCTCGTCGAACATGATCAGCTCGGGCTGGCCGAGCAGGCAGCGGCCGATCGCCAGCATCTGCTGCTCGCCGCCGGACAGCGTGCCGGCCTGCTGTTCGGCGCGCTCGCGCAGGATCGGGAACATGCCGAACACCCGCTCCATGGTCTCGGCGCTCCTGGCCCGCCCGCGCTCCAGATAGGCGCCGACCTCCAGATTCTCGCGCACCGTCAGCCCGGCGAAGATCTGCCGGCCTTCGGCGACCTGGCCGACGCCGAGGTTGCAGATGCGGTGGCTCGGCCAGCCGGTGATGTCTTCGCCCTTGTAGACGATCCGCCCGGAGCGCGGCTTCTCGATCCCGGCGATGGTGCGGATCAGCGAACTCTTGCCGGCGCCGTTCGAGCCGACCACGGCGACGATGTCGCCTTCGTCGACCTCCAGCGACACGTCGTCGAGCGCCTGGGCGTCGCCGTAGAACAGGTTCAGGCCGCTGACGCTGAGGATCACAGGTCCTGGTCCCCGAGATAGCATTCGAGCACTGCCGGATCGCGGACGATCGTCTCCGGCGTGCCCTCGCTGATTTTCTCGCCGTGATGCAGCACGGTGATATGCTCGGACAGCGCCATCACGGCGCGCATGACATGTTCGATCAGCAGAATGGTGAGCCCGGTATCGTCGCGCAGCCGGCGCAGAGTGGCGACCATGCGGTCGGTCTCCGACGGCCGCAGGCCGGCCATCACCTCGTCGAGCAGCAGCAGGCGCGGCCCGGTCGCCAGCGCCCGGGCGACCTCCAGGCGCTTGCGGTCGGGCAACGTCAGATTGGCGGCATGCTGGGCGGCCCTGGTGTCGAGTTCGAGCATTTCCAGGAAACCGCGGGCCGACTGCGTGGCCTCCGCGACGGTGCCGGCGCCGTGCAGCGCCGCGACCGTCACATTTTCCAGCACGGTCATCTGGGCGAAGGGCTTGACGATCTGGAAGGTACGGCCGATGCCGGCGTGGCAGATCCGGTCCGGCCGCTCGCCGGTGATATCGGCCTCGCCCAGGCGAACATGGCCGCTGTCCGGCGGGAACACGCCGGCGATGACGTTGAACAGCGTCGTCTTGCCGGCGCCGTTCGGGCCGATCAGGGCGGCGATGCCGCGCTCTACAACGTCGAACGAGACGTCGTTCAGGGCGAGCAGGCCGCGAAAGCTCTTGCTCACGCCCTCGACCCGGAGCAGCGGCGCCACGGCGCTCAACCTTCCGCCTCGGGCCGGGTCAGGCGCAGCCGGACGCACACCCAGGGCCACAGGCCCTTCGGTTTGAACAACACGATGAGCACGACGATGAAGCCCCAGATCAGCAGCTTCAGGCCGTCCAGCTTGGTTTCCGGATCGATGACATGCCAGTGTTTCAACAGGTCGATCGCCTCGGTCACGATCTCGCCCAGCGGCGTCAGGATGAAGGTGCCGAATATCGGGCCGAACAGGGTGCCGACCCCGCCGACGATGGAGCCGAGGGTGGCCTCGATCGAACGTTCGATATTGAACACGATCTCCGGGAACAGGCTGTTCTGGTAGAAGGCGTAGAACACGCCCGCGACCCCCGCCATGCCGGAGGAGATCGCCACCGCATACATCTTGTAGCGCAGCACGTTGACGCCCAGCGCCTCGGCCGCGCCGGCATCGTCGCGGATCGCCTGCCAGTAGTAGCCGAGCCGGCTGCGCAGCAGGTAGCGGCACAGCACGAGGGCGCCGAGGGCCAGCGCCATGATCAGGTAGTAGTACATCTCCGGCGCGCCGCGCAGGTTCGCCAGGTCGATGCCGTGCCGGTCCGCCTCCGACACCTTCAGGAAGAACCCCTCGGTGGCGCCGAGCCACGACACATGGTCGATCACGACGCGCACGAACTCGGCGAACGCGATCGTCAGCAGGGCGAAATAGACTCCGCCGATGGCGAAGCGGAATCCCAGATAGCCGATCAGCAGACCCATCAGGACCGCCAGGCCGATGGCCGGCAGGACGCCGACGGCGGGCGGCAGGCCGACCGCGGCGAACAAGTAGGCCGCGGTATAGGCGCCGATGCCGACGAACAGGGCGTGGCCGATCGAGAGCAGCCCGGCAAAGCCGAGCATGAGGTTCCAGGACTGGCCGACCAGCGCCAGGTAGAAGACGGTCGTGGCGACCGTCATGATGTAGGAACCGCCCCACCAGGGCAGCAGCAGGAGCAGCAGGAGGAACGCCCCGCCGAGCCAGAGCCCGGCCGGCGAGAGCGGGCCGAAGAACCGGCGGACCGCCGTCATCGCACGGCCTTGCCCAGCAGGCCCTGCGGCCGCAGCAGCAGGACGAGGATCAGCAGCGCGAAGCTGAAGGCGGTTTTCATCGACGGCTGGAACAGCACCGCCGCCAGGGCTTCCGACACGCCGATCAGGATGCCGCCGACCAGCGCGCCGAACAGGCTGCCGAGGCCGCCGATGATGACGATGACGAAGGCGAGCAGCGTGTAGCCCGGCGCGAGGTAGGGATGCGCCTCGAACAGCAGCAGGATTATCGCGCCGGCGGCGCCGAGGCAGGCCGCCCCGATGCCGAAGGTGAGCGCATAGAGCCGGCTGACATTGAGGCCGACGACCTGCGCCCCCATGCGGTTGTCGGCGCAGGCGCGGATCGCCTTGCCGGTGGTCGTGTATTTGAAGAAGGCGAGCAGCAACGACGCGACGACGATGGCCCCGATCGCGGCGAACATCTTGGGATAGTCGATGATGAGCTCGCCGACGGCGAAGCTGTCCCAGGCGTAATCGACCTCAACGCCCTGCGCGTCGGGCCCGAAGACCAGCAGCAGGGCGCTGACGATCATGATTGCGATGGCGGCCAGCAGCAGGAACTGCATATGCTCCGGCAGGTGGGACACCCGGCTGACCACGGCGAGCTGCAGGACATAGCCGAAGCCGAACATCAGCGCCGCCGCCAGCGGCACCGACAGCAGCGGATCGAGCCCGAGCCAGCGGAACATCAGCAGGGCGAAGAACATGCCCATGACCATGATCTCGCCATGGGCGAAGTTGACGATGCGGATGACGCCGAAAATGACCGAGAGGCCGAGCGCGCTGAGGCCGTAGACCAGCCCGATCAGCAACCCGCTCGCGACCGCATTGGCCAGAGTCCAGAAATCCAAGTCAGCTTCCCCCGGTCCGGCCTAGGGATTCCCCGGTGCAAAGCGGTGAATCGGACCCGACAGGCAAAGCAACGCGTCCCCCCTCCCCTTGGGGGAGGGGGTCAGGGGGAGGGGTATGCGGCGATTGCAGCAGCACCGAAAGCGTCGTCGTTGCAACGGCGGGCGACCCCTCCCCTAGCCCCTCCCCCTGGGGGAGGGGGATTCGGTCAGTGCCCATTTCGCAGCGCAATTCGAGCGGACGGGGGAACCGGCGGCGCATTTTGGCGGGCGATCCTGAGGCGGGAGCAGACCGGGTTTCGCGCACCGTCCCGCCGCCGCCCGCGCCGGCGCGTCATGCAGCCGGCGCGGGCATTGGCTGCCGGCTAGCGTTTGTTCCAGGGCCGCATCGGCCAGATCGGCTTGGCGACAGCCGCGAATTCCGGCAGCACGACCAGCGTCTTGCCGCCGCGGTTCTGCACCGCGCCGCACGGCACATAGGGCACCTGGCCCTTCTCGTTGAACTTGATGCCGTGGCCGATGGTCGTGTTGTTGGTGATGTTGGTCTTTTGCAGCGCCGCCTGCAGATCGGTGTTCTTGGTCGAACCCGCGCGCTTGAAGGCGTCGGCGACGATCAGCATCGCATCGAAGGTATAACCCTGGTTCGCCGTGATGCTGCGGCCCGGGAACTTCTTCTGGTAGGCGTCGCGCATCTTGCGCGCCATTTCCTTCTTGTAGTCGACCCACGGCACGAGGTTGACGACGTCGTCGCCGTATTTGCCGGTCGCCTTGAGATACGGGTCCTCGTACCAGCCCGGCCCTGTGGACAGGACGCCCATCAGGTCGACGCGCTGGCGCACCAGTTCCTTGGTGATCGCGATGGCGTCGTTCAGACGGCTGACCGCCCACAATGCGTCCGGCTTGGCGCCCTTGACCTTGCGCACCTCGGCCGAGAAATCGCGGCCGTAGGGATCGTAGGGAATTTTCTCGACGATCTTGTAGGGCATCTTGAACTTCGGCGTCAGCGCGGCCAGGGCGCCGGCGAGGCTGGTGCCGAACGTATCGTTGACGTGCAGCAGCGCCACGCTCTTGGGCGTCGCGCCGCCCGCGGCAAACAGCTTTCTCTGGTTCTTGAACGCATCCCCGACGATCATCGGTCCGGTCGGGAAATTGCGGAACACCCACTTGTAGCCGAGCTCGGTGAGCTTGGTGACCGCCGCGATATTGACGACCAGCGGAATGTTCTTCTGCTCGCACACCTGGGCCGCGGCCATGGTCTGGCCGGAATCGAACGCGCCGACGATGACGTGCGCGCCGGCGTCGATCAGCTTCTCGGCTTGGGCGCGAGCGACGTCGACCTTGGTCTCGGTATCGCCGAGCATATACTCCATCTCGGGATAGCCCATCGCGCTCAGCACTTCCGGCGCAACGTCCGCGCCGCGCTGACAATCGATGCCGATCTGCGCCTGCGGCCCGGACCGCGGCAGAAGAATGCCGACTTTGATCTTGCCGGCCGCCAGGCCGTGACGCAGCGGGACGGCCGAGGCGACAGCGCCCGCGCCGGCGCCGGCCAGAACGGTGCGGCGGCTCACCGCCGGGGTTTTCGGAGTCTTCATCGTTTCCTCCCTCATCCGGGACAATACCCTCAAAGCCGAGTGTATCCGGTCGATTGGGCGAGGTCTATAGACTGTCGGGTCCGACAGGCCTTGACTTGTATATATAACTTGCTTTCCACTGCCGGAACGCCGCGGCGACGGGCCGGCGGCGCGACGAGGTGAACATCGGACGCAGGACCGCCTGCGCTCACCGAAGGGAGGAGTATCATGACGTCCTGGAAGCTCAGCATCGCCGCCGCTGCGGCCGTCGCCCTGGCGGCATCCGCGGCCTCGGCGGACACCATCAAAATCGGGTTCAACACGCCCCAGACGGGCTTCGCGGCGGCCGACGGCAAATCGGTCCTGACCGGCGCGCAGATCGCCATAGACACGGTGAACGCCGCCGGCGGCGTCAACGGCAAGAAGCTCGAACTCGTGGTTTACGACGATCAGGCAAAGCCGAAATTCGCCGTGCCGATCGCGACCAAGCTGATCCAGCAGGACAAGGTCGCGATGGGCATTTCGGGCAGCTATTCGGCGCCGACCCGCGCCTCCGCCGGCGTCTACCAGAACGCCAAGGTGCCCTATATCTCGGCCTATGCCGTGCATCCCGACATCACCCGGGCCGGCGACTATGTCTTCCGCACCGGGATCCTGGGCAGCGTGCTCGGTAAGGCGGCGGCCAAGCTGGTCGGCGACAAGCTGGGCAAGAAGCGCGTCGTCATCACCATCATGAAAAACGACTACGGCAAGGCGCTCGCCGCCGGCTTCAAGTCGGTGATGGCCAACTACGGCATCGAGGTCGTCAACGAATACCAGTACTCCCTGCGCGACCGGCAGTTCGGCCCGATCGTCTCGTCGATCAAGGGCGACAATCCCGATGCCATCTTCGACACCGGCTACTGGTTCGTCGCCGCGCCCTTCGTCAGCCAGCTTCGCGCCGGCGGCGTCAAGGCGGTGGTCGTCGCCCAGGAGGGCTACGACGGCGTCAAGTTCATCGAGATCGCCAAGAAGGCGGCCGAGGGCGTGATCATCGTCACGGCGCTGGACCGGGACAGCAAGGACCCGGCGGTCGTCAAGTTCATGACCGAATTCAAGAAGCGCACCGGCTACGGCGCGGACATGGTCGGCGCCTCGGGCCATGCCGCCGTCATGGTGGCGGCTGCGGCGCTGAAGAAGGCCGGCTCGACCGACCGGGCCGCGATCCGCGATGCGCTGGCCTCGATCAAGGTCGATGCGATCACCGGCACCCTGTCCTTCAACAAGCTGGGCGAGGTCCAGAAGTCGCTCAAGGTCCAGGAGGTCCGGGGCGGCGGCTGGCACTATCACTCGGAGATTACCGACGCCAAGCTGCTGACGCCGCCGGACAAGTAATCCCGGCAGCGGCCACGGGCTCCGGGCGGCGCCCCGTTTTGCGCGGGCGCCGTCCGGCCGCGCGCGGCCGGATGTTCCATCGCGATAAACCCGACCCCAACGGCAACCGGGGCGCCCCGCGTTGAACTATTCCGATCTCCTGATCCAGGGGCTGGTCGAAGGCTGCATCTATGCCCTGATCGCCGTCGGCCTGACGCTGGTCTACGGCCTGCTGCGCATCCTGCATATCGCCCATGCCGGGATCTTCACCCTGGGCGCTTATGTCGGCCTGCTCCTGACCAACGAGACCGGCAGCTTCGCCGCCGCCTTCGTCATTACCGTCGTGGCGGTCGGCTTTTTCGGCATGGCCTTCTACCGGCTGTTCTACGAGCCGCTCCTGGACAAGCCGCCCCATGTCGCGCTGATCGCCTCGATCGGCCTGTTCGTGGCGATGGAGGAGATCTACCGGATCGTCTTCGGCGCGACGAGCATCTCCTTCCTGGCGCCGCCGCTGAAGGACACGGTGGAGGTCGCCGGCGTCCGGCTCGAGGAAGGCCGCATCGCGGTCGTTGTGCTGGCCGTCGTCCTGATCGGCGGGCTTGCCGTGCTGGCCGGCCGGACGCGCATCGGCATCGCCTGGCGCGCCACGGTATCGGACGCCGCCATGGCCGAATCCTTCGGCATCGATCTCGCCCGGGTGCGCTACATCAATTTCTTCGTCGCCTCGGCTCTGGCCGCCGCCGCCGGCGTCATGGTCGCGCTGCTGCTCAACCAGGTGATCCCGACCATGGGCGGCGTGCCGGCCTACAAGGCGCTCGCCATCATCGTGCTGGGCGGGCTGGGCAACGTGAAAGGGACCCTGATCGCCGCGCTGGCCCTGGGCGTCATCGAATCCTTCGGCACGATCTATCTCGACCGGGTGCTCGACCGCGACGCCATCGCCTTCGCCTTCCTGATCGCCATCCTGATGATCCGGCCCCAGGGCCTGTTCATCCGGCGCTAGGGGACAGGGGCGCTCGGCATGTACGAAATCTCGCTCCTGACCGTGATGAGCTTCAGCGTGATCTTCGCGCTGAGCCTGAACCTGATTACCGGCTTCTGCGGCCAGATCAGCCTGGGCCACGCGGCCTTCTACGGCATCGGCGCCTATTCGGCCGCCCTGTTCACGACCGATGGCGGCTCCTTCTGGCTGGCGCTGCCGCTTGCCATGGCGGTCGCCGGATTTTTCGGCTTCATCGTCGGCTTCGCCTCGCTCAGGGTGCGCCACGATTTCCTGGCGATCACCACCATGGGCGTGGGCTTCCTGTTCACGGGATTCGTGCGCCAGCAGGACTTCCTGGGCGGCGAAGAGGGCATCGCCGGCATCCCGGACCCCGGCATCGGCCAGATTCCCTATATGCTGTTGTGCGCCGCCCTGGCCGCCGCGGTCATCGCCTTCAGCCTTTATCTCAAGCGATCGTGGATGGGCCATGCGTTCGACGCCATCGCGACCGACGAGGACACGGCCCGGACGCTGGGCATTGACGTGGCGCGCTACAAGCTGACGGCGTTCGTGTTCGGTACGGCGCTGGCCGGGCTCGCCGGAGCCCTGTTCGCCCACTATGTCAAATTCGTCGAGGTCGAGAGCTTCGATTTCATCGAATCGATTTCCGTTCTCGCCATGGTCATCGTCGGCGGCATCGGATCGGTCTGGGGCGTCGTCGTGGCGGCGGCGTTCCTGAGCGTGCTGCCGCTGCTGCTCCAGGTGTTCGCCGATTTCAAGCTGCTGATCTACGGCGTTCTGCTGTTTTCCGTCATGTATTTCGCGCCCGGCGGCATCGACAGCCTGATGCGCATGGTGTGGCGGCGGATTTCGGGCCGGCGGACGGCGGCGTAGGAGAACGGCGATGGATGCGCTCCTCTCCATTGCCGGGGTCTCGGTGCGTTTCGGCGGCGTCGATGCGCTCGCCGATGTCGGTTTCGACGTGCCGCAGGGCGCCCTGCTCGGGCTGATCGGCCCGAACGGCGCCGGCAAGACCACCATGATGCGCGCGGTCACCGGCATGGTCCGTCCCCAGGCCGGCAGCATCGTGCTCGATGGCGTCGAGATTTCCCGGCTGCCGACCCATCGCCGGGTGCGCCTCGGCCTCGGCCTGTCGCAACAGATCGTCCGGCCCTTCGCCGGCATGACCGCGGCTGAGAATGTCGCGCTCGCTGCGGGTTACGCGAAGACCGCCGATCCGCTCAGGGCGCTCGCCACCGCCTCGCGCACCGCCGAACGGGAGCGGGCGGGCGCCCTGCTCGACCTGGTCGGGATCGCCGATGCCGCCGACGCGCTGCCGGCCGAATTGCCGCTCGGCTATCTCAAGCGGGTGGAGGTGGCGCGGGCGCTCGCGCTGGACCCCAAGGTCCTGCTGCTCGACGAGCCGCTGGCCGGCCTGAACACCGGCGAGGCGGCGAGGCTCGCCGACACGGTGGTGGACCTGAACCGCCAGGGCACGACCGTCGTGCTGATCGAGCACAATCTGAGCGAGGTCATGCGGGTCTGCCGGCATCTCGTGGTGCTGGACAACGGCCGGAAGATCGGCGACGGCGACCCGGCGGAGGTCATGGCCGATCCGGCGGTGCGCGACGCCTATCTCGGCGCGGCCGAGGCTTCGGGGGAGGCGCGCGATGCTGCAGCTTGACCGCCTGACCTGCGGCTACGGACCCTTCCGGGCGGTCGCCGATCTGAGCCTGGAGGTTCCGGACGGCAGCGTGCTCGCGCTGATCGGCGCCAACGGAGCGGGCAAATCCTCGACCCTGATGGCGGTCGCCGGCCATGTCGCCGCGATGGACGGCCGGATACGGTTCGACGGCGCCGACATCACCGGCGAACCGGCGCGCGCCCGGGTCCGCCGGGGAATCGCGCTGGCGCCGGAGGGCCGCCGCCTGTTCCCGGACCTGAGCGTGCAGGAGAACCTGACCGTCGGCGGCTACAGCCGGCCGCGCGCGGCGGAAGCGCGCAATGTCGAGCGGGTCGTCACGCTGTTTCCGCGACTGAAAGACCGGCTGGCGCAACTCGCGGGCTCGATGTCCGGCGGCGAACAGCAGATGCTGGCGATCGGCCGCGCCCTGATGGCCGAGCCGAAGCTCCTGATGATCGACGAGGTCTCGCTCGGCCTCATGCCGGCGGTGATCGACATGTGCTACGAAGCGCTCGGCCGGCTGCGCGACGACGGGCTGGCCATCCTGCTGGTCGAGCAGAGCACCCAGCGCGCCTTCGACATCGCCGATACCGTGTGCGTCCTCGAATCCGGCAGGGCGGTCTGGACCGGCGCCGCCGAAGCCGCGCGCAAGGATCCGGGCCTCGTCGAAGCCTATCTGGGGCTGGCGCAATGAGCGGATCGGCGCCCGCAGCGGCTTTCGACGCGGCCGGCCCGACGCCGCTTTACCAGCAGGTCAAGGACTATGTCCGCCGGTCGATCCTGACCGGGGCGTGGCCGGTCGACCACCGCATCCCGTCGGAGACCGAACTGGTCCGCCTGTCCGGCGCCAGCCGGATGACGGTGCACCGGGCGCTGCGCGAACTCAAGGACGACGGCTGGCTGCGCCGGGTCCAGGGGCAGGGAACCTTCGTCGCCGACCCGCGGGCCCGGCTCGACCTGCTGGAAATCCGCAATATCGCCGACGTGATCCGCCGCCGCGGCGCCTACAGTTGCGACGTCATCCGCCACGAACGCGCCCTGCCGTCGGAGGAGATCGCGGAGGAACTGGAGACCGGGCCGAAGGCGGACCTGTTTCACAGCCGGCTGGTCCACCGGCTCGACGCCGCGCCGTTCCAGCTCGAGGACCGCTGGGTCAACCCGGCCGCCGCGCCGGACTATCTCGGCGTCGATCTCACGCGCCAGACGCCGAACGAATACCTCATGCGCGCCGCACCGCTGAGCGAAGTCGAACACAGGCTCGAAGCCGTACTGCCCGGGCCGGTCGAACAGGAACTGCTCGGTATCGGCCGGCATCAGCCCTGCCTGCTGCTGCACCGGCGCACCTGGTCCGGCGGCCGGGTCGCCTCGCGCGCCTGGCTGACCCATCCGGGCGACCGCTTCTACCTGGCGACCCGCTTCGCCCATGACGAAGGCCTGCCGCGATCCCCCCAACCGGAGCATATGCCGTGAGCGACCGCCCGACCGAGAACAGCCGCCTCGACAACACGCGCGAGATCCGCGCGCCGCACGGCGACGAACTGAGCTGCAAGAGCTGGCTGACCGAAGCGCCGATGCGCATGCTGATGAACAACCTGGACGCCCAGGTCGCCGAGAAGCCGCAGGAACTGGTGGTCTACGGCGGCATCGGCCGGGCGGCGCGCAACTGGGAAAGCTACGACCGTATCGTTCGCGCGCTGCAGGGCCTCGAAGACGACGAGACCCTGCTGGTCCAGTCGGGCAAGCCGGTCGGCGTCTTCCGCACCCATGCCGACGCGCCGCGGGTGCTGATCGCCAATTCCAACATCGTGCCCCATTGGGCGACGCTGGAGAAATTCAACGAACTCGACCGGGCGGGGCTGATGATGTTCGGCCAAATGACCGCCGGTTCCTGGATCTATATCGGCAGCCAGGGCATCGTTCAGGGCACCTACGAGACCTTCGTGGAAGTCGGCCGGCAGCATTACGGCGGCGATCTCTCGGGCCGCTGGATCCTGACCGGCGGGCTCGGCGGCATGGGCGGCGCCCAGCCGATGGCGGCGACCATGGCCGGCGCGTCGCTGCTCTCGGTCGAGTGCCAGCCGAGCCGGATCGAGATGCGCCTGAAGACCGGCTATCTCGACCGGCAATCGACCGACCTGGACGAGGCATTGGCGATCATTGAAGACGCCTGCGCGAAGAAGGAGGCGGTCTCGGTCGGCCTGCTCGGCAACGCGGCGGAAATCTATCCGGAACTGGTCCGGCGCGGCGTGCGGCCCGACGCCGTGACCGACCAGACGAGCGCGCACGATCCGCTGAACGGCTATCTGCCGGCCGGCTGGACGCTCGCCGAATGGGAGGAGCGGCGCGAGCGCGACCCCGCCGGCACGATGAAGGCGGCGAAGGAATCGATGGCCGTTCAGGTCCGCGCGATGCTCGATTTCTGGGCGCAGGGCATCCCGACCCTCGATTACGGCAACAATATCCGCCAGATGGCGCAGGAAATGGGCGTCGAGAACGCCTTCGACTTCCCCGGCTTCGTGCCGGCCTATATCCGGCCGCTGTTCTGCCGCGGCGTCGGGCCGTTCCGCTGGGCGGCGCTGTCCGGCGATCCGGAGGACATCTACCGCACCGACGCGAAGGTGAAGGAGCTGATGCCGGACAACCCGCATCTGCACAACTGGCTCGACATGGCGCGCAAGCGCATCCGCTTCCAGGGCCTGCCGTCGCGCATCTGCTGGGTCGGCCTGGGCGACCGGCACCGGCTGGGCCTCGCCTTCAACGAGATGGTCGCGACGGGTGAACTGACGGCGCCGGTGGTGATCGGCCGGGACCATCTGGACAGCGGCTCGGTCGCCAGCCCGAACCGCGAGACCGAAGGCATGATCGACGGCTCGGACGCCGTGTCCGACTGGCCGATGCTCAATGCCATGCTCAACACGGCCTCCGGCGCGACCTGGGTCAGCCTGCACCACGGCGGCGGCGTCGGCATCGGCTTTTCCCAGCATGCCGGCATGGTGCTGGTGTGCGACGGCACGGAGGAAGCCGCGGCGCGCATCGGGCGGGTGCTGTGGAACGATCCGGCGAGCGGCGTCATGCGCCACGCCGACGCCGGCTACGACGACGCCATCGCCTGCGCGCGGGAGAACGGGCTGAACCTGCCGTTTCTGGAGGGGTGAGGGACTCTATGGGCCAAACGGCGATAGCGTCGTTTCGGCAGCTTATGGGTTGATACTCAACATGTGTTGGCTATTTCGAGGCTGAGGCGGAGCCGTTGACGGCTACCGCTTCTCCTCTGGGAGAGACACTTGAGAAGGGCGGCTTTCGTCGCCCTATCTCTTTTTCGCCGTGCCTCTAGGCACGAAAGTGCCGCTTCGCTTCCGCGAGAACCCCTGCGTCCATATCCGCGAGCGATTTTGGGGCGCCTCGATACGCGAGCATCCCGAAGACTTCCTCGGGCCGGGTCTCGGCGAACACCGGCACGGCCTTCAGCAGGACGCCTTCGGGCGTGGCTTCCACAGCCAGCGTCGTTCCGGCCTGCCAGCCCAAAGCCTGGCGGATCGCGTCCGGCAGAGTTATCCGTCCATCGGCCGAGATAATGGTAGCGGGCCGTTCGGCCATCGATTTCGAAGCTCCTGTGAGCGTTCCGACCAAGTCGCAGGAAGGATAAGCTTCCCGGCCGCAATTTTCCAAGGCACGACCTGCATCGCGGCGGATTCAACGGATATGTCCGTTGGCGCAGGCCGATCCCGCCGTTTCTTGACACCCGACGGGCGGCGACGCATCGTTGCGCCGCGCGGCGGAGGAGCCACCCATGCCCGATTCGATGGATATCGCCCGGCTCGACGTTACGCCCTCCGGCGGCGGGGTCGGGGCGTTCGTCAACGATATCGACCTGCGGACCGTCGGCGCCGGGGAGGCGGCGGCGATCCGGCTGGCGCTGGGGCGTCACGGCGTGCTGTTCTTCCGCGAACAGGCGCTGGACCCGGACGCCCAGATCGCCTTCGCGCGCAAAATCGGCGAGATCAACATCAACCGCTTCTTCAGGCCGACCGCGACCCATCCCGAAGTCGCGACCGTGCTCAAGGAGCCTCACCAGAAGAACAATATCGGCGGCGGCTGGCACGCCGACCACAGCTATGACGAGGCGCCGGCGCTCGGCTCCATCCTGGTCGCGGTCGAGATCCCGCCCCACGGTGGCGATACCCTGTTCGCCGGCGCCTGCGCGGCCTGGGAGACGCTGTCCGACGGCATGAAAAAGATGCTGTCCGGCCTGTGCGCCGTGCATTCCAGCCGCCATACCTTCGGCAAGGAGGCGGGCGACAGGAATGCGGAGATCCAGGCGGAGCACTTCGGCAATTCCGAACTGGCGACGCAGGATTCGGTGCATCCCGTCGTCATCCGCCATCCGATAAGCGGCCGGCCTTCGCTGTACGTCAATCCCGGCTTCACCCTGCGCTTCGACGGCTGGACCGACGCCGAGAGCAAGCCGCTGCTCGACTGGCTCTACGCCCATGTCACCAGGCCTGAGCACACCTACCGCTTCCGCTGGGAGCCGGGCTCGGTCGCCTTCTGGGACAACCGGGCGACCTGGCACTACGCGCTCAACGACTATCACGGCCACCGCCGCCTGATGCACCGCATCACCCTGGAAGGCGAAACCCTGGAGCCCGTGTCGAGTCGGGCGTCGACGGGAGCGCCGGCAGCCTGACGCCAGCTTGTCCGCCGCCCGATCCGGATGCGCTCCGGGCGCGCTCCGGGCGGGCGCCGCCCTTCACACCATGACCATGCCGCCGTTGACGTGCAGGGTCTGGCCGGTGACCCAGGCCGCCTCGTCGCTCGCCAGCCAGACCGCGGCGCCGGCGATATCCGCGGGTTCGCCGATCCGCCCGGCCGGGATGCGCTCCAGCAGGCCGGCCTGCTGCTGCTCGCTCAGCGCATCGGTCATGGGCGAGCGGACGAAGCCCGGCGCGATGCAGTTCAGCGTCACGCCGCGCGCCGCGACCTCGGCCGCCATACTCTTGGTCATGCCGATCATGCCGGCCTTGGCGGCGGCGTAGTTCGCCTGGCCCGGATTGCCGGTGACGCCGACGATGGACGTAATGTTGACGATCCGGCCGTGACGCCGGCGCATCATGCCGCGCAGGGCGGCGCGGCTCAGGCGGAAGGCGGCGGTCAGGTTCACGTCGATCACGCTCTGCCACTGGTCGTCGGACAGGCGCAGGGCGAGCATGTCGCGGGTCAGGCCGGCGTTGTTGACCAGGATGTGCAGGTCGCCCAGCGCCTCCCCGACCCGGCCGGGCAGCGCCTCGGTCTCTTCCGCATCGCCCAGGTTCGCCGTCAGGACATGGGCCCGCCCGCCGAGTTCCCCGGCCAGCGCATCCAGCGCCTCGCGCCGCGTACCGGACAGCGCGACGGCCGCGCCCCGGGCGTGCAGGGCCTTTGCGATCGCCCCGCCGATGGCGCCCGAGGCGCCGGTGACGAGCGCGTTCCTGCCGGTAAGGTCGAACATGGTTCCCGTCCCTTCGCTGTCCTGGATGCTGGGTTCTTTCCGCCGCGCGGCCGGTCAGGCTGCGGCGAGGAACCTGTCGATATCGTCCGGCGTGCCCACCGCGGTTCCCGCGATCTCCGGATCGATGCGCCGCGCCATGGTCGCCAGCACCTTGCCGGCGCCGAGTTCGACCAGTTCGGAGCATCCCGCTTCCTTTGCGAACAGCATGCTCTCGCGCCAGCGCACCAGGCCGGTCACCTGTTGCACCAGAAGGTCGCCGATCGTGGGGCCGTCGCTCACCGCCTGCGCCGTGACGTTGGCGATCAGCGGCACGGCCGGCATCCCCGGCGGCACGCGGCCGAGTTCGTCCGCCATAACGTCGGCGGCCGGCTGCATCAGGCTGCAATGGAAAGGGGCGCTCACCTGCAGCTTCATGGCGCGGCGCACGCCCATCTCCTGCGCCGCGGCGATCGCCCGGTCGATGGCGCCGGCATGGCCGCTGATCACGACCTGCCCCGTCGCGTTGTCGTTGGCGATGGCGCACACCTCGTCGTCCGCCGCCGCGGCGACCGCCTCCTGCGCCTGTTCCAGCGTGGCGCCGAGCAGAGCGGCCATCGCGCCCTCCCCGACCGGCACCGCCGCCTGCATCGCCCGGCCGCGCGCCTTGAGCAGCCGGGCGGCATCGGGCAGCGAAAAGGCGCCGGCGGCGCAGAGCGCGGAATATTCGCCCAGCGAATGGCCGGCCACGAAGCGCGCCTTGTCCGCCAGCACCAGCCCGGCCTCCTCCAGCGTGCGCAGGACGGCCAGGCTGACCGCCATCAACGCCGGCTGGGCGTTCTCGGTCAGCGTCAGCTCCTCGCCCGGTCCGTCGAACATCAGCCGGGAGAGATTCTGCGACAGCGCATCGTCCACTTCCTCGAAGACCAGGCGGGCATCGCCCGACGCTTCGGCGAGATCCCGGCCCATGCCGACGGCCTGGGACCCCTGCCCCGGAAAGACGAAAACGCGATCTGCCATGACCCTGTCGTGAAGCGGTGAAGCGGGATGCGGGTTCTTAGCCCGGACTTCTCGCCATTGTCACGGGCCGACATGCGGCAATAGCGTGCCGGGCCGGCCCCTTGCGCCGGTTGCGCGCCGCCGTATATTCCGCGCCTGCCATATCTCCTTGCCGGGGAGAGGGCGTCCCCGCTCATCCCGAGGGCCTTGGACCCCGGCTAGACCTGTGCGGCTGGTGTATTCCAGTTGCGGCTCCGGCCCGCTCCCCCGCCCGGCCACCCATTCAAGGATAATCCCGTTGGGTGGCCGGGCGGGGGAGCGGGCCGGCACCGAGACCGGAAAACAGAGCGGCAGGTCGCGAAACAGCCGTAAGGAGCGTTTGTCTTGCCGTATTACGAATGCGTGTATCTCGCGCGCCAGGACATTGCCGCCAGCCAGGTCGATACCCTGAGCGACGGCTTCGCCGAAGTCATTGCCAACGGCGGCGGCGAAGTGAAAAAGCGGGAATACTGGGGCCTGCGCAACCTCGCCTACCGGGTCAAGAAGAACCGCAAGGCGCATTATGTACTGATGAACATCGACGCGCCGGCGTCAGCGGTGCAGGAGATGCAGCGCCTGATGCGGCTCAACGCCGATGTGCTGCGCGAACTCACCCTGCGGGTCGACGCGCTGAACGAAGGCCCGTCGATCATGATGCAGCGCCGGGAGGAGCGGCGGGACCGCGGCGAGCGCCGCAGCCGGCGCGACGAAGAACGCCGCGCCGAGAGGGCGGCTGCGGAAAAGGCGGGGGAGAAAGCCGGGGAGAAGGAAGCCGGCGGGAAACCGGCCGCCGCGGAGGACGCCTCCGGCAAGACCGCTGCGAAAAAAGAGGCGCCGGCCGAAGCCGAAGCCGCAAAAAAAGGCGCCGACAAGCCAACGAAAAAGGCCGGCGGGAAAGCGGACGAACAAACCGCAGCGGAGGCTTCGAAGTCTTCGCCGGCCGACGCCGGGAAAGCCGCTGACGAAGCGCCCGCAGAAGACACCGCAGAAGACTCCGCCGGCAAGGCTGCCGGGAAGACCGAGGGAGACGACTGATGGCCCGCCGCCCGTTTTTCCGCCGCCGCAAGAGCTGCCCCTTCTCCGGCCCGAACGCGCCGAAGATCGACCATATGGACGTGAAGCTGCTCCAGCGCTTCATGTCGGAGCGCGGCAAGATCGTGCCCAGCCGCATCACCGCGGTTTCGGCCAAGAAGCAGCGCGAACTCTCCCGGGCGATCAAGCGCGCGCGATTTCTGGCGCTGATTCCCTACGTTACGAGCTAGGAGGGCGAAGTCATGGACGTGATCCTGCTCGAGCGCATCGAGAAGCTCGGCCAGATGGGCGATATCGTCTCCGTAAAGCCGGGCTATGCGCGCAATTTCCTGCTGCCTCAACGCAAGGCTCTGCGCGCGACCGACGATAATGTCACCCTGTTCGAGGCGCGCAAGGCGCAGCTCGAAGCCGACAACCTGACCCGCAAGTCCGAGGCCGAATCGGTCTCGGAGAAGATGGACGGTGCGGCCGTCACCGCGATCCGCAACGCCGGCGAGGCGGGCCAGCTCTACGGTTCGGTCTCCGGGCGCGACATCGCCGCCGGCCTCACCGAAGCCGGCTACACGGTCGACAAGCGCCAGGTCGTGATCGGCCAGCCGATCAAGATGCTCGGCGTGTTCCCGGTGCGGGTCGTGCTGCATCCCGAGGTCTCGGTGACCGTTTCGGTCAATGTCGCGCGCTCACCCGAGGAAGCGGAGATGCAGGCCGAACGGGCTGCGCGCGGCGAGGACCCGGTGGTGCTCGGCCGGGCCGAGGGCGAAGAGGATACGCTCAACGACGAGGACGCCATCACCATGATGGACCGCGAGGAGCGCCGCGCCGCCCGCGAAGCCGCGCGCGCCGCCGAAGCCGAGGCCGAAGCCGCCGCCGAGGCCGCCCGCCGGGCCATGCTCGATCCGGGCCAGGCCGAACAGCCGGGTTGAGGCCCGGCTGCGTTCCGTTCACTGCGTTTCGTTCGCCGCGTTCCGGCGGCTTGTTCCTTTCCGGGCCGCCCGCACGATACCGGTCTGCACCGGGAATCCGGCGGCAGAGATTTCCCGCCTGCGGTCCCCGCCGCCGGCCGGCCCGCCCGAACGCGCCGCAGCAGGCCGAAACATTTGAATTTCTTATCGGAAATATGACTAACTTGTCTTGGACATTATACGACAATATTGCCTAGTTTTCGCCTTGCCGGTCGATGTTGCCGCTTTCCCGAAGAAAGAGGTGCAGACATGAAACGTCCGCAATTTTCCGGAGCGCGAACGGCGGCGGACTCGGTTCGGCGCAACGACCGCCGCGATGCCGGCCGGGGAAGGCGCGGCGGTAGCGGCAGAACCCCGGCAGCGAAAACGGGACCGGCAGCCGGCGGTTCCGATTCGGACCCGCGGTTCCTTTAGCGGACCCTTTGGCGGAAATCGGCCTCGATGACCTCAGGATCGAGCAAACCCCAGGGCGCATCGATGCAGCCCGTTTTCGTTACCGGTGCGGCCGGGCATGTCGGCGCCAACCTCGTGCGCCGGCTGCTCGACGAAGGCATGCGGGTCCGCGTGCTGCTGCGGCAGGAGGACAATAACGAGGGGCTGGACGGCCTCGACGTCGAGCGCGCGTTCGGGGACCTTCGGGACCTTGAGGCCACCAGGGCGGCGCTTGCGGGGTGCCGGGGCGTTTACCACTGCGCGGCCTACATCTCGACCATCGAAGGCAACCGCGCGCACCGCCGGGACGTGTTCGAGTGCAACGTGCTCGGCACCCGCAACCTGCTGCTGGCGGCCCGGGAGGCGGAGGCCGGCCGGGTGGTGGTCACGGGCTCTTTCAGCGCGGTCGGCTACGATCTGGACGATCCGTCGGCGCCCAGCAACGAGACCATGCAATTCTACCCCATGGAACGCACGATGCCCTACGAGCGCAGCAAGTCGCTCGTCGAGCAGGAGTGCTGGCGCGCCGCCGCCACGGGTCAGGATGTCGTGGTCGCGACATGCTGCGCGGTGGTCGGGGGCGCCGATTTCTTCCCTTCGCGGCTGGGCAGAACCCTGTGCGACTACACCAACGGCAAACTCCGCGCCTATATCGACGGCGGCTTCGAATTCGTCGCGGCGCGCGACATCGTCGAAGGGCATCTGCTGTGCATGCGCCACGGCCGCTCGGGCGAAAAGTACATTTTCAGCAGCGAGTACAAGACCATCTCGGAGATCCTGGACCTGTACCAAGAAGTAACCGGCGTGCCGCGGCCGCGCCGCCGGATTCCGACCCGGCTGATGCTCGCTTTCTCGGAAGTGGCGAGCCTCTACCTGAGCCGGTTCCATCCGGGCTTTCCCCAGCGCTTCACGCCCGGCGCCATCCGCCTGTTGCAGAAATGCCGTCACGCCGACACGAGCAAGGCGAGACGGGAACTCGGCTATCGGCCGACCGCCATCCTCGACGCGGTTCATGAAGCCTATGCTTTTCATTACAACCGCAACGCGATCGCCAACCCGCACGCGAAACGACCGCGCGCACTCGCCGCGGATCGCCCTGCTGCCGAGCGGGAGGGGAATACCGTGCCGGGCCGGGATATGCGGATGATGCCCGACGGGAGCCCGACATGACACCGGCGCCAGGCGCCCCGCCCGGCTTCGAAGCCGCCGGCACCTTGCGTCAGCAGGCGCGCGCCGCGGGCATGGACCCGAATTACTGGTACGCAGTGGAGGAAGTGCGCCGGGTCAAGCCGGGGTCGGTCGTCGAGGTCGTTTTCTGGAAGCATTCCATTGCGCTGTTCCGGGGAACGGACGGAAAATTCCAGGCGATCGAGAACCGCTGCGCGCATCGCCAGCTCAAACTCTCCATCGGCGACGTGAAGGGATGCCGTCTCGTCTGCGCCTACCATGGCTGGGAATATGGCGGCGAAGGGCGCCCGCCGGGCGTTCCCTATGACACCGACGGACGGGGCATGCCCCGGCTCGCGATCAAGACCTATCCGCTGAAGATCCGCTACGGCCTGGTCTGGCTCTTCCCCGGCGACCCCGAACTGGCGGAGGAGCGCCGGATCCCGGATATCCCGGAGCTCGAGGGGCCCGGCCGATGGGCCTGCGTGCCGCTGCGCTTTACCTGGTCGGCGCACCACTCGATGGTGATCGACAATGTGAGCGACTTCACCCACGCCCATCTGCACCGCCGCTACCGCCCCTTCGACGGGGCCAACCTCACCCGCTGCGAGACGGTCGGAGACAATGTGCATCTGTCCTACGACACGCGGGTCGGGCGCGGGCGCATCTCCGGGCTGTTCGTCGACCACAAGCGGCTCAACACCAACCGGATGGAGCTCTGCTACGAATATCCCTACCAGTGGTCGAACACCGACGATTCGATCAAACACTGGCTTTTCGTTCTGCCGATCGACGAGCGCACCACCCGGGTGTTCTTCCTGTTCTACTTCGAGTCGCTGAAAATCCCCCTGCTGCCGGTCCGCATTCCCCGCTTCGCCATGAACGCGGTCATGAAAATCTCCAACCGCCTGCTCATCGCGCCCCTGCTCTCCCAGGACCGGTTTGCGCTCGAAGCGGAGCAGGAGGGATACGAAGAACATTGGGACGCCCGTCCCTACGAGTTCAATCCGGTAGTACAGGCGTTTCAGGAAGTGACCGTGCGCAAGTGGCGGGAGCATCTGGCGAACGGGGCGGAACCCGGCGATGTCCGCGTCTGACCTTTCCGTTCCGTTTTCCGCGTTGTCGGGCGGGCAGCTGCCCGGCGCGGCGGCAATGGTGCTGGCGTTTGTCGCCCTGCTGTTCCTGGGTTCGGCGCTTCTGCCCGGCCGCCGGATCGAGGGCCCGGACGCCGACGGAAAGCAGCGCGTCTACAAGCTCAACGGCCTCGCCCTGTTCCTGATCGCCGCCGCCGCCGCGGGTATCTGTCAGGTCTTCGGCTGGTTCTCGCTTTCGGTGCTGCACAACCACTTTGCGGCCCTGTTCGTCGCCGCGAACGTTTTCGCCTTCGCGCTTTCCGGCTGGCTGTATTTCCAGGGCGTGCGGAACAACGGCGCATCGTCCGGATCGTGGCGGGGATTCTTCTACGGCGTGGAGGCCGCCCCGGTCCGGTTCGGGCTGGACCTGAAGCTTTTCAGCTACCGGCCCTCGCTCATCGGACTGGCGCTGTTCAACGCCTCGTTTGCCGCCGTGCAGTACGAAACCTACGGCGGGCTCACCCTGGCGATGGCGCTCTACCAGATTTTCACCTTCCTCTATGTGCTCAACTACTTCCAGTTCGAACACGGCATGGTCCATACCTGGGACATCGTCAGCGAGCGCTTCGGGTGGATGCTGGTCTGGGGCGATTATGTGCTGGTGCCGTTTTTCTATTGCCTGCCCGGCTGGTGGCTGGTTCACGCGCCCGATCCGTTGTCGCCGGCCGCGGCTGCGGCGCTCGTCCTGCTTTTCGTCTTCGGTTTCTGGCTTTTCCGCGGCGCCAACCAGCAGAAGCACCGTTTCAAGCGCAATCCCGATATCACGATCTGGGGGCAGCCCGCCCGGACGCTGGACGGACGCCTCCTGGTGTCCGGATTCTGGGGTATCGGGCGGCATCTCAACTATACCGGCGAAATCTGCGTCTACCTCGCCTTCGCCCTCACGACCGGCCTCGCCTCCTGGGTTCCCTACCTGTTGCCGGCATGGCTGGCGTCTCTGTTGTGGCACCGTTCGATACGCGACGAGCGCCGCTGCCGGGCCAAGTATGGCGAGCTGTGGGAGCGCTACACGCAACGGGCGCGTTTTTCGATGCTGCCCTTCATTCATTGAGCGTGGAGATGGCAAACCGGTCTGACAGCATGGCGGCGCCGGATACGGCGGAGCTTCCGCAGCGGGCGGCGAATGCCGCTCCCAGGCTCGCGGGCGGATGGCCGCTGATCGGCCAGTTGCCGGAATTCAAAAGGGATCCGATTGCCATGTTGAGCCGCGGCTGGCGCGAGCATGGCGATCTCTTCCGCTTCCGGATCGGTCCCCGCGACTTCGCTCTCTTCACCGGGCCGGAGGCCCACGATTTCTATTTCCGGGCGCCCGAAGAGCAGCTGAACGCCAAGGCCGTCTACCGGTTCACCGTGCCGATTTTCGGGCGCGGCGTGGCCTACGACACGTCCCCGGAGATCATGTCGGAGCAGCTGGGATTCCTGTTTCCGGCGCTGCGCGAAGCCAATATGCGCAAGTTCGCCCTCATCATGTTCGAGGAGGCGAGGCTGTTCGCGGACGCCCTCGGAGAGGAAGGGGAAATCGATCTGCCGCACGCGCTGAACGAGCTGACCGTCAGGATCGCCAGCCGCTGCCTGATCGGACAGGAGGTGCGCGACCGGGTGGACACCGGATTTGCCGAGGCGTACCGCGATTTGCAGAACGGCATCAACGTCCTGGGTTTCTTTCTTCCCAGGCTGCCTACCGCCTCGCATCGAAGCCGCGACAGGGCCCGGCGCAAGGTCGCCGATATCTTCAGCGGCATCATGGCGGAGCGCCGGAAGTCGGGGGCCGGCCCCGACGATTTCATGCAGACGCTGATGAACGCCCGCTACAAGGACGGCCGCGCCCTGACCGACGACGAGATCACCGGCATCCTGCTGACGGTGCTGTTCGCGGGCCAGCACACCAGCGCCGTGCTCGCGACCTGGACCGGCCTGGAACTCCTCAGGGCGCCCGCCTATGTCGAACGCATCCGGGACGAGTCGCGGGAGGTTTACGGCGACGCGGGCTCCATCAGCTTCGACGGCCTCCAGCGCCAGCCGGCGATGGAAAACGCCGTCCGCGAAGGCGAGCGGCTGCACCCGCCGCTGATCCTGCTGATCCGGAAGGCGCTCGAACCCCTGCAGTACGGCGACCGGGTCGTGCCGGCCGGCACCATGGCCATGGTGTCGCCGGCGGTATCCCACCGGCTGCCGCATATTTTCGCCGACCCGGAACGCTTCGATCCCGACCGATTCGCACCGCCGGCTTCCGAGGACAAACAACACCACTACGCCCTGATCGGCTTCGGCGGCGGCAAGCACGCCTGCATGGGGAAGAATTTCGCCTATATGCAGCTCAAGGCGATCTGGACCGTTCTGCTCGACCGCTTCGACTTCGTTCTGGACGGCGAATTTCCGCGGCCGAACTACGGCAGCTGGGTGACGGGGCCCAAAACGCCGTGCCGGGTCCGTTACCGCCGCCGCGCGGAGCCAGGCGTTTTCCGATGAGCGCCGCCGCGTCGCGGCAGTACGACATAGCCATCGTCGGCGCGGGCCCGGTCGGCAGCCTGTGCGCGCTCGCCCATGCGCGCGAAGGCGCCCGGGTGGCCCTGCTCGAAGCGAATCCGAAAGCATCCGGGCGGCTGGCGGGCGAATGGCTGCACCCGCCCGCCGTCCAAATCCTGCGCGATATCGGAATCGATCTCGATTCGCTGCCCCGCACCACCCCCGGCAAGGGCTTCGTGGTGTTTCCGGAAGACGGCTCCGAGCCGATCGAGCTTCCCTATTCCGGGGGATCCCTGGGCCTGGCATGCGACCATGCGCTGCTCGTCTCGAAGCTGCGCGAGGCGATCGGCGGCGAAACGAATGTCGATTTCATCCCGCACGCCCGGGTAAACGCGGTCGACGACGAACGCGTCGCCTATTCCCTGAACGGCAAGGAGCAATCCCTGACCGCCGCGCGGATCGTCGGCGCCGACGGCCGGGCCTCGGTCGTGCGCAAATCCCTGGGCCTGTCGACCGATCCCGTGCTCTGCTCGCGGATGCTGGGGGTCACTCTGGAAGAGGCGAGCCTGCCGTTCGAAAACTACGGCCATGTGCTGCTCGGCGGACCGGGGCCGGTCCTCTTATACGGTCTGGCGGAAGATTGCGTCCGGGTCATCGTCGACGTTCCGCTCGACCGCTGGGCGCCCCGCGACCGGGTCGGTTTCCTGTCGGAAGCCTTTGCCGGCCTGCTGCCGGGAGCGCTCGGCCCGGCGTTCGTCGAAGCGCTGCGGGCGGGACGGTTCCACGCCGCGACCAACCAGTTGCGGCCGCGCGCCACCTACGGAAGCTCCCGCCGGGTGCTGATCGGCGACGCGGCCGGGCACTACCATCCCATGACCGCGGTCGGAATGACCCTCGGTTTCGGCGATGCGCTTGCGCTCGCCGAAGGCGGAAAATTCCGCGATTTCGTCAACGGACGTTTCAGGGCGACCCGGGTTCCGGAGTTCCTCGCCATGGGGCTCTACGAGGTCTTTGCCGATCACCAGGCCGAGTCGGTCGCGCTCAGGCACGCGATCTACCGGGGGTGGCGGACGAACGCCGTGTACCGGGACCGGACCACGCGGATTCTGGCCTGCGAAGACCGGTCGGCGACCGGGATGAGCCTCGCCTTCAGCGGAACGATCCTCCGGGCGGTGGCGCGGGAGATGTCGCTGGGCAACCGCCGCCGGGTCTCCTGGCGCCGGGCCCGCCGCATCTTTCATGCCCTCGCCGTTCGCCTCTGGTGGTTCGTGCGCGGCATTCTCCAGGTGCGCGAGGCGAAAGGCGCCGGCGGGGAAAAGGGCAGGCGGGCGCGCGGCAACCTCGCCCGCGCGTTTCTCTATTACATGTCCGCGGAGACCGGAACCGGCGGTTCCGCCCGGCCGAAGGAGGCCGAGGCGCCCGATGCCGGCCCCGCCGTGAAGAGAGCGGCCGCCCGCCTGTTGAGCCTTCAGGGAGAGGACGGCGCCTGGGAAGGCGAGATGGTCTGGTGCCCCATGCTCACCGCGCAATATGCGCTGCTGCACCACCTTATCGGGCGGCCGCTCGAGCCCGGCCGGCGCCGGCGGGTGCTGCGCTCCTTCGAACGGACCCGGCTGGAAGGCGGCGCATGGGGCCTGCACGAACATTCGCCGCCCCACCTGTTCGTCACCGCCCTGGTCTATGCCGCGGCGAGATTGCTCGGCGTCGGGCGCGACGATCCCCTGGTCGCGCCGGCCCGGAAATTCATCCGGGCCGAGGGGATTCTCGGCATTCCGAGCTGGGGCAAATTCTGGCTGGCGCTCCTCAACCTCTACGACTGGCGCGGGGTCAACGCCGTTCTTCCGGAGCTGTGGCGCCTGCCGCGCCGGATACCGCTGCATCCCTCGAACTGGTACTGCCACACCCGGCTCATCTACATGGCGATGGCGGCGGTTTACGCGCGCCGCTTCCAGGCGCCCGTCACGCCCGAAATCGCGGCGCTGCGGGAGGAGTTGTTCCCCGAAGGCTTTGCGAACGCCGGTTTCTCCGCCGCCCGCAACCGCCTGCGCGAGGCCGACCTCTACGCCCGGCCGAGCGGGTGGCTGAAGGCCGGATACACGGTCGCGCGGCTCTACGACCGGTTCCACGGCAAACGCCTGCGCGCCCGGTGCGTGGAAGCGATACTCCGGCGCATCAAATGGGAATTGCAGACCACCAGCCACACCAGCATCTCCCCGGTCAGCGGCCTGCTCAACATCCTCGCCCTGTGGCTGCACGATCCCGACGACGCCGATTGCCGCCGGGCGCTCGAAAGGCTGGACGGCTGGATCTGGGAAGACGAGGACCGGGGCGCGCGGGTCGTCGGCGCGCGAAGCGCCTCGTGGGATACCGGGTTTGCGTTACAGGCGCTGGCGGCGGGGCCTGAGTCGGGGCCGGACGGCGCCGAAGACGCCCTCCGGCGCGGCGCCGATTTCCTGCTGGCGAATCGGATCGGCGACAGCTTCGACGGGTTCCGCGAGGCCTACCGGTCCGACCCGAAGGGCGGCTGGTGCTTTGCCGGCGGCTGGCACGGCTGGCCGGTGAGCGACTGCACGGCGGAAGCGGTGCTCGGAATAGTCGCGGCCGGGCGCGGCGCCGGGAATGCCGCGGCGTTGCGCGATGCGGCCGCGTTCATGCTGCGCAGCCAGAACCGCGACGGCGGTTTCGGCAGCTACGAGGCGCGGCGTTCGGCGTTCGGCCTGGAATGGTTGAATCCGGCCGAGATGTTCGGCGATTCGATGACCGAGCATTCCTTCGTCGAATGCACCGCGTCCTGCGTCGGGGCGCTTGCCGCCTGCCGGAAGGCGGACGGGCAATCGGCGGATCGCGATATCGCGGACGCCATCGCCCGGGCCGATGCCTGGCTTCGGCGGGCCCAGGAAGGCGACGGATCGTGGCGCGGCGTATGGGGCGTTCAATTCATCTACGGCACCCTGTTCGGCATCAGAGGCCTTGTTGCGGCCGGAGCCCGGCCCGGCGACCCGGCGCTGCGCTCGGCCTGCCGCTGGCTGCTGGACCGCCAGCGGGAGGACGGCGGATGGGGCGAGCACCACAGCGGCTGCCTGACCGGCCGCTACGTCCCGCACGGGGAAAGCCAGATCGTCCAGACCGCCTGGGCGACGATGGCGCTTCTCGAGGCGGGCGAGCCGGACTGGGCGGCAATTTCGCGCGGCGCCCGGTACCTGCTCGATACGCAGGAGGCCGACGGCTCCTGGCCGAAGCAGGACATGGCCGGGGTCTTCTTCCGGACGGCGCTGCTGGACTATGTGCTCTACCGCCAGTATTTCCCGCTGCACGCGCTGGGGCTCTACGAGCGGCGGCGGCGGGACCGGCTCGGCCTGTCCGCCTGCGGTTCCGTTACCTCCGCCGCGGCCCCGCCCGCCCCCGAAGCCGCGACCGAAGCCGCAGTCGCCTGAGTCCCCGGCCGGACGCCGGCGGCCCCATAGCGGTTCGCCCTAGAACGCGTCCGTTCTCGATGGAAACGCCGACGCAGCTATTGCGCGTCCTTCGATACGCCCCGGCCTTGCGGCCGGGGCTACTCAGGATGAGGATGAGGGGTGTGTCGAGGCATTTGAGATCCCAACAACCTCCTCATCCCGAGTAGGCGCGTCAGCAGCCTGTCCTGAGCTTGTCGAAGGGCCGTATCGAGGAGGCCGTATCGAGAGCCTGCCCTGAGCGAAGCCGAAGGGGGGCCGTATCGAGAGCCTGCCCTGAGCCTGTCGAAGGGGACGCCACGCTCCCGCGGCTCCGCCGAAAACGGATGCGTTCCAGCGGTTCGGCGCAGCGCTTCGCCGGACCGGAAACCTCTCCGTTCAGCCTTCCGGGCGTTCAGCCTTCCGGGCATTCCGGCTTGCGGGCGTAGACAAAGTACATCGGCGTGAAGATGCGGAGCCGGCCGGCTTCGGCCATAACGACGGCCGTGCAGTTCAGCAGACTCGATATCCGGGTCGTACCGCGGGGCACGAGGCGCAGCCGTTCCAATAGCCAGAGCGTAGCGTGAGTCAGCCGGCGCCCCGAGGTCGAACTGCGGACCCTGGCGAACGACAGGCCCGTGCCGACCAGCGGCTCGTACCAGGGGATGCCGGGCGGCAGATCGGGTTCCATGTCGCGCGCTTCGATCAGATCGAAGCCGGCCTGCCGAACGGCGTCGTCGACTTCCTGCGGCCGGGCGATGTTCGGCATGGCGTTGCCATATTCCACTTCGGCCTTGATCCGCCGATGATCGGGGTTATCGGCGTCGAACCTGTCGGTCATGCACCACTCGTACACCGCGAGACATTTTCCGGGTTTGAGCAGGCGGAACGCCTCGCGATAAATACCGGCCTTGTCCGGCGCACAGCAGGTCGACTCGACGGAGTAGATCGCGTCGAAGGTGTTGTCCGGCGCGTCGACATTCATGAAATCGCATTTCAGATATTCGACCAGATGGCTCAGATGGGCGGCCTCGGTCAATTCGGCGGCGCGCTTCAGCTGGTAGGCGTTGTTGTTAACGCCGACGATCCTGGCCCCGGAGAATCGGGCGACTTCCCGCGTCGGTCCGCCGACCCCGCAGCCCAGATCGGCCGCCAGCATATCCGGACCCAGTTGCAGCCTGTGGGCAAGGTAACGCTCATGGCGCGCGAGCGAAGCGGCGAAGCTCTCTCCCGCGGCGCGCGGCGCGAAGTGAAAGGACTTGCCCCACCCGTACTCGAAAAGGTCTGTGACCAGATCGTAATAAATATTCTCGTAATCCTGGTAATCGGCCGCGCGCCCTTCCCGGCCGCGCGCCGTATCGCTGAAGCGGCGCTCCCAATCCCGGACGCGCGAAGCAACCTCGTCGCCGGATTTTGCGTCCTTCAGAATGTCGGTGAGTTTGGAAGTCATGGCGAAGAGACGGGCGTTTGCTCCGGAGCGTCGTGCAAGCCGGGCTTACTCGGGTTTCCGGGCCAGGATGAAATACATCGGGCTGAAGATGCCGAGCCGACCGGCCTCGGCAAAGGCGGTGGCAGCGACGTTCAGGATCGAGGCGACCTGCGCCGTCCCGCGCGGCACAATGCGCAGCCGTTCGAGCAGCCACAGCGTGCCGTGGGTCAACCGGCGGCCGGGAGCCGAGCTGCGGAAGCTGGCCAAGGACAGGCCAGAACCGGTCAGCGGCTGGTACCAGGGGATGCCCGGGGGCGCCTCGGCCGCCAGGTCGCGCGCCTCCAGCAACTCGAACCCGGCCTGGCGTATCGCCTCGTCCATCTCCCGGGGCCGGGCGATAAGGGGCAGGGCGCCGCCGAACTCGAGATCGGCTTTCAGCCGGAGGTGCTCGGGATCCTGCGCGCCGAACAGGTCGGTCAGGCAATATTCGTAGACGCCGAAACGCCCGCCCGGTTTGAGCAGGCGGAAGGCTTCGCCGTAGACGCCGGCCTTGTCCGGCGCGCAACAGGTTGCCTCGATCGAAAAGACGGCGTCAAAGCTGTCGTCCCGAGCGTCGACCCGCATGAAATCGCATTCGAGAAAGTCGGCGAGATGGCCCAGGCCCGCCTCTTCGGCCCGCTGCGCGGCCCGTTCGACGTGCATCGCGTTGTCGGTGATGCCAACGATCCGCGCGCCGGAAAAGCGTGCGATTTCGATCAGCGGCCCGCCGACGCCGCAGCCCAGATCCGCCGCCACCATACCGGATTGCAGATTGAGCCGGTGGGCCAAGTAGTGCTCGTGCCGGGCGAGCGAAGCGGCGAAACTCTCGCCGTGCACGCGCGGTGCGTAGTGGAACGACCGGCCCCAGCCGTATTCGTAGAGATCGGTGACCAAGTCGTAATAGGTGTTCTCGAAATCCCGGTAGTCCGCCTTGCGCTGATCCAGGCCGCCTCGGGCCGCGCCGCCATAGCGGTGCTCGTAATCTTCGATGCGCGGGGCGACGCCGCCGCTCCCGCCTTTCAGAATACCGGTGAGTTTCGATGCCATCGCAAACGTCCGATTGCCGGCTCGCTGCCTGGGGGATGCCGGAGTTAAACGCGAATCCCGTTCAGCCTTCCGGGCGTTCCGGCTTGCGGGCCAGGAAGAAGAACATCGGCGTGAAGATGCCGGACCTGCCGCCTTCGACCAGCGCGTCCGCGGCAGAATTCAGCAGCGTGCTGACCGCGCGGGAACCCTCGGGAAACAGCCGCAGCCTCTCCCCGACCCGCAACGTCAGATTGGTCAGGGCGCGGCCGAAAGGCGTGCGCGGGATGCTCGACAAGGTGAGGTCGCGGCCCTGCAAGGCGCGGTACCAGGGCGTCTGCGGATCCGATTCGGGAGCGCGGTCGTGCGCGTCCAGGAGTTCGAACCCGGCCCTCCGCAACGCGTCGCAAATCTCCGACGTGGAGGCGATTTCCGGTAACGCATCGCCCACCATGATGTCGTTCTCGATCCGCCGATGCTCGGCATTGCCCGGATCGAAGACATCGGTGAGGCACCATTCGTAGCCGGCGAAACAGGCGCCCGGCCGCAGGACGCGCAGGACTTCCCGGAACGCCCCCGCCTTGTCCGGCGCGTGGGGCATGGATTCGATGGCGAAGGCGGCGTCGTAGCGGTCGTCGTCTTCGGGAATCCGCATGTAGTCGCCGTGGATGAAGCGGCATAACTGCCCGACATCCTTCGTGTGCAGTTTCGCGCGCTCGATCTGGTAGGCGTTGTTGTTGATGCCGACAAAGTTTGCGCCGGAATGGCGGGCCATATTGCCCATCGGCCCTCCGACCCCGCACCCCACATCGAGAACGTCCATCCCGGGCTTCAGGGACAGCCGTTCGGCGAGAAAATGCTGGTGCCTGAGCAGCGACGCCTTGAAGCGCTCGCCGCGGCGCCGGGGTGCGAAGTGAAAGGACTGCCCCCAGCCGAACTCGTAGAAATCGGTCGCCAGATCGTAATAGCGATTCACGAACGACCGGTATTGTTCCCTCCTGCCCTCCGGGCCGGCGTCGTAGATCGCGGTATATCCGTCGACCGTGGACTTCACTTCGTCCGGCGCAAGATTCGCGAGCGAACGGGCCCCCGGATTTTTGGCGGTATGCTGGTTCATTCCAGCATTCTGCCAGAGCCGCGCGGCTTCCCCAAGACCGGAATTTGCCAGACGCCGCAATGCCTTGCGCCGCGGCGCCGAAGTCGAAAACGTCCGTCCGGAGCGCGGCAGGTTTGTCCGGGGCGCAGGACGCTTCGACGGGTACAATGCGGCAAGCGGCGACGCCGGACATTCCGCGAGGACCGGAACACATGCCCGAAAACCGAGCCGACCGAGCGCCTTCCGAAGCCGACGCCCGCCGGACCCGCTTCGCGATTCCGGCGCTGCTGTTCACGGCGCTGGTCATCGCGGTTCTGACGGCGGCCGGCGTCGGCGCGCGCTTCTGGGCCCGCGGGGATTTCGACATCGTCCATGCCCTGCTGACCCTGTTCTTTTCGATCAATCTGTGGATCTGCTATTGGGAAATATGCCTGTACCTCAGGCGCGACCATGTCGAGCGGCGGGCCGGATACTGGCGCGAGCGCCAGCGCGAGACGGGCCGGAAACCGGCGATCGAATTCCTGACCGGAAATATCCCGCTGACCGGGGTTTTCTCGCCGACGGTATGGGCCGATGTCTGGGCGGCCTATTCCGAGATCGACGAGTCCTACGCCGACCGGCGCACCTACGGCTACAACGTCGATATCGCCAACGGCTTCGTGACCCCGGTGCCGACGCTGATTCTCTACGCCGCCTACACCTTCGATTTCCTGCCGGCCGCCGCCGCAGGCATCGTCGGAGCGATGCTCTTCTGGCAGTTGACCTACGCGACGTCGGTCTACTGGGTCAGCTTCTTCGGGGCTGGCCGGCACACCCGGATCGGCCGAAAGGATCTGTACATCTACATCTGGGCGCTGAATTCCCCCTGGGTGCTGTTCGCGCTGCTGGGCCTCTACGTCTCCATCCGCCTGGTCGCGGACGGCGACTACAGCGTTCTGGGCCACTGACCGCGGCCTTCCCGCTTCGGCAGGAATGACGCGAGAGGGGTGCGCTGCGGTCGAAATAGCCCGCCCTGAGCGAAGCCGAAGGGACGGGTGGGATAGGACGGTCTGAGGCGCCCCGGAACACTATCGCGAAAAAATACTTGAAACTCCCATAATGTTCCTATATTGATCTTAATGAACATAAATCGAACACAGAGGAGAGGTCCATGCCCGTTTCCTTCCCCGTGCCCGAACCGCG
>JAJEGH010000051.1 GCA_022819985.1 Alphaproteobacteria bacterium
AAACCAGACCGTCTTCAATCCCGCCCGCGCGAGACAAGCCCATGCAGCGTGACGCACGAGCCACGCAAGGTGCCCGGCACGCATACTCGCGCGTGCCAGAACCCTCTTTACAAATGGTGGGGAGTCCTCCCCCTAACCCCCTCCCCCTAACCCCCTCCCCCGGAGGGGAGGGGGGATGTTCTTGCGGGAGCCGCCGTGCGGAAGCGGGAAAAACGCACGGAACACGGGCGTTTCGCCCCCTCCCCTTGGGCGAGAGCCTGCCCTGAGCTTGCCGAAGGGGGGTTAGGGGGAGGGGTCCGCGGGGAAGGCTACGCCGGCGCCTGTTTTTGCTCCGTCCGACTTTCGCAGAGGAATCCTCTTCAGAGGGGGAAGTGGCCGAGCGCAGCGAGGTCGATGGGGGTGTCCGTCTGCACGGCCGCCGCCCGGAGCGGGTATGGAAACATTTCCTTCCTGAATCGTTTTTGCGACCGCCCCGGAACGCGTTTTCCAGCGATTCCGCGGGGTTCGGGCGTTCCGGGATGGAAAAAAACATCGAAATACAGACCGGTCTGTCTAATTCGGGACAAGGCGCGGCAAAACGGCGGAAAACTGCGAAAAAGGACGACGGCAATGGAGAAAAAATTGGAACGGACGATCAAGAAAGAGAGGGCCGCAGACCTGCTGCAGATGCGCCCCTTTTTACAGAGTAACCCTTTTCCGGGGGAGAAGCGGCCGGGCGCTGCGGCGGGGATGGGGTGTCCGTCCCGCCTGCGCCGCAACGCACGACCATCGCCGCCGCACCCCATTGTATTTCGGGCCTCCCCCTCTGAAGAGGCTTCTTCAGCGAAAGAGGTAACGCTGCGCGCGCGGCCCCCTCCCCCCGACCCCCTCCCCCGGAGGGGAGGGGGAGTTTTCGTGCGGAAACACTGTACGAAAGCGCAACAAAGCGCGGAATACCGCCGTTTCCCCCCCCCCCCTTGGGGGAGGGGGTCAGGGGGAGGGGTCGTCACCGGAAAACCCGCACCGGCGCTCCTCTTTCGCTTTGTCCGGGTTTAGCAGGGGAATCCGCCGAAGCGTGCGAGGAACCTTTGTCAGTTCTCGCCGCCGCCCAGGACGCGCAGATAGACTTCGCGGTCGATGTTGCCGCCGCTGAGCACGAGGCCGGCCTTGCGGCCCGCCATCGTTTCGCGCTCCTTGACCAGCGCGGCCAGCGCCGCCGCGCCGGCGCCCTCGGCGATATTGTGGGTGTCGGTGTAGTAGGCCCGCATGGCGGCCTCGATCTCCGCCTCGCTCACCGTGACGATCCGGGCGGCGCCGCGGTTGATAATCGCGACCGCGTCGGGCGCCGGCACCCGGCAGGCCATGCCGTCGGCCATCGTATCGGCCGAGTTGGTCGACACCGGTTTGCCGGCTGCGAAGGAGAGGGCGTAGCAGGCCGCATTCTCCGCGCACACGCCGACGACTTCCGTTGCGAGGCCGAGCGCGTCGCGCGCCGCGATGACGCCGCAGATGCCGGAGCCGAGCCCGATGGGAACGTAGACGGCATCCAGGTCCGGCACGGCGCGGAAGAATTCCAGCCCGTAGGTCGCGGTGCCGTGGACCAGCGGCTCGGCGAAGGAGGCGACCATGTGCAGGCCGCGCGCGCCGGCCAGCCCTTCGGCATGTTCCAGCGCCTCCTGGAAATCGCTGCCGTGGACGACCAGTTCGGCGCCCTGGGCCTGCATCGCGGCGTTTTTCTCGCGGCTGTTGCCCTCGGGAACGACGATCGTCGGCGTCAACCCGTTGCGCCGCGCGGCGGTGGCGACGGCCTGGCCGTGATTGCCGCGGGTCGCCGCGATCACGCCTTCGACCGCCGGCCCGGTTCGGCGCAGCCGGTCCATGTAGACCAGCCCGCCGCGGAGCTTGAAGGCGCCGACCGGCGTGTGGTTCTCGTGCTTGACCCAGACCTCGGCGCCGGTGCGCGCGCACAGGAGCGGCCAGCAATGGGCCGGCGTCGGCGGCATGACGGCGCGGACGGTGTCGGTCGCCGCTTCGATGGCCGCAAGGTCCGGGAGGTTCATCGCTGTCTCCTGCGGGAAAACCGTCAGTGGGCGTATTTCTGGGCGATCCAGGTGCCGAGCAGGATGAGCAGCCCGGCGGCGACGATGGTCCAGGTGATCCGCTCGCCCAGAATGACGGCGGCGGCGGCGACGGACAAGACCGGTTGGAGAAACTGGAACACGGCAATCCGCGCAATGCCGCCGCGGTCCATGGCCAGGAACCACAGGGCGTAGCCGGCGAGCGACGAACACAGGGTGAGCCAGCCCAGGCCGAGCCAGCTGTCGGCCGTCACCGCAGTCCAATCCGTGTAGGGATGGAGGATCAGGATGGCCGGCACGGTCAGCATCAGGGCGGCGCCGAGGCCGTAGAAGGTCGCGCTCCAGCTGCCGACGACCGGCCCCAGCTTCGCGCCGCCGACATAGCCCGCCGAGCACAGCAGCACGCCGGCGAAGACGACCAGATCGCCGACCAGCCAGGTCGGCGACAGGGCCGTGTCGCCGGCCGGTTGCGTCAGGAGGATCAGCAGTACCGTGCCTGCGATCGCTATGGCCGCGCCGAGCCACCAGCCGGACCGCGGCCGGACCCGGTTGACGATGGCGGCGATCAGGCCGGTGGTGACCGGCAGCAATGCCATGATGAGAGCGGCGTGGCTGGCGTTGGCGAGCGCGACGCCGAGGCTCAGAACCGTCGGCCAGATCGCGAAGTTGATCCAGCCCGAAACGACCAGCAGGCAGCGGTGGCGCGCCGTTTCGGGAAAGGGCAGCCGGAAGGCCAGGGCAATGCCGAGGCCGATGAAGCCGGCCAGCATCGAGCGCAGGGCGCCCGCCGTCAGCCCGTCGATGCTTTCGACCGCGGCCCGGTTGGCCACGACCGTCCCGGACCAGAAGACCAGCGTCACGAGCGCCGCCGCCAGCGCGGCCGGCGGGATGCCGCGATCGGCGCCGCCGGCCGCCCCGCCTGTCGGGACGCCGGCGGTCAAACCGCGATGGTTCCCTCGAGATAGGGCGCGGCGTAGCCGGCGATCGACACCCGGTCGCCTCGCAGCGCGCACCAGAGTGCGCCGCCGCGCGCCGAGACCTGGCGGGCGAACATCTCCGTCTTGCCGAGCCGTTCGGCCCAATACGGGATCAGGATGCAGTGGGCCGACCCGGTCACGGGATCCTCGTCGATCCCGCCTGTCGGTGCAAAGAAGCGCGAGACGAAATCGCAGTCTCCGCCCTCGGCGCCCGGCGCGGTGATAATCAGCTCGGGGATATCGAGACCGGCGACCCGGCGGAAATCCGGCCGGACCGCGCGCACGGTTTTTTCGCTGTCCAGCACCGCCAGGGCGTAGGGCGCGGCGAGCACCGCCTCCGGCTCAACGCCCAGCGCGCCGGCAACGTCGCCGATTTCGGCCGGCTCCGGCGCAGGCGGCTGGGCCGGAAAATCCATCGCCAGCCGGTCGCCGTCGCGCGTCACGGTCAGCGGCCCGCTCCGGGTGTGGAAGGTTGCCGCTTCGCCGGCATGGCCGAGCCGGTTGAACAGGACCCAGGCCGTGCCCAGCGTGGCGTGGCCGCACAGGTCGACCTCGACCAGCGGCGTGAACCAGCGCAGGTCGAAGCCGCCGTCCGGATTTTCGCGGTCGCGCGGCACGAAGAAGGCGGTTTCCGACAGGTTGTTCTCCAGCGCGATGGCCTGCATCGTCGCGTCGGGGAGCCAGTCCCTGAGCGGCACCACCGCTGCCGGGTTGCCGCCGAACGTCCGGTCGGTAAAGGCGTCGACCTGGTAGAGCTTCAGTTCCATGGCGGAGGTTCTTCCTGCGGCTGTCGGATTTCCGGCGCTCCGTTCGGCAACGCCGGTCAGACGATCCCGGGCCGGCTGCGCATCAGTATCGCGAGCGACCGGTCGTCCGGCCGGTCCGACCGCTCCAGGCGCTCGACGACGGCGACCCGGTCTTCGGCGGGCCGGTTTTGCGACAGCTTGAACTTGCCGGTCAACTTCCCGACGCCGATCTCCAGAACGACGATGGCTTTCATCTGGCTGTCGCGGAAGTCCGGCGGCAGAGCGTCGAAGTCCCAGGCGCCCGGGCCCGGCGCTTCGAAACGCCGGGGGAGCGCGCGCAGCACCGCCCGGCGCTCCGCCTCGCGCCTGAGAACGCGAACCGTGCCGACAGCATGGACGGCGGCATAGTTCCAGGTCGGGACGGCGGGGGCGGATTCGTACCAGCTGGGCGAAATATAGCCGTGGGGTCCACTGAATATGGCCGTCGCGGTCGCGCCGTCAGCGGTCCGGGCCTGCGGATTGGCCGCGGCGAGGTGGGTGTACAGCACATCCGTCCGGCCGTCCGGAAAGATCGCGGGAACATGGCTGACGGCCCGGTCCCCTGTCTGCGTTTCCGTCAACAGGATGGCGAAGGGATGCCGGTCGACAAAGTCCCTGAGCACCGCGGTGTCGGTTTCGGAAAATTTCGGAGGCGTATACACGTTGAGCCCGTTCTTCCCGGCCGGGTCCGCCCGCCGGGTCTTCGCCAGCCGGCTGGCACGACCCCCGTTTTACGGCCGCCCGGAATGAGAGATGCCGAGGCATGCCCTCGTTCCGGGCGTGTCCGAAGCGCGGTACCGGCGGTCGGCCCGACCGCAGCGGCCGGGTCCCGCAGGGACTGTATCGAGGGGGCGCCGGATCAGGACGCCTTGTCGAGGGCCTGTTCGAGGTCGGCGACGATGTCGTCGATATGCTCGATGCCGACCGACAGGCGGACATAGCCGTCGGTCACGCCGGTCTGGAACTGTTCTTCGGGCGTGAGCTGGCTGTGGGTCGTGCTCGCCGGATGGATCGCCAGCGAGCGGGCGTCGCCGATATTGGCGACGTGGTAGTGCATCTCCAGCGAATCGATGAACTTGCGGCCGGCCTCGCGCCCGCCCCTGTGCTCGAATCCGACCAGGCCGCCATAGCCGCCGCTCAGATACCTGTCGGCGCGCGCCCGCGTCTCGCCCGACTGGTTGCCGGGGAAGATCACCTCGGAGATCTCGCTGCGCGTCGCCAGCCAGTCGGCGACCTTCGCTGCGTTGTCGCAATGCTGCTTCATGCGCAGGGCCAGGGTCTCGAGGCCGTTGAGGAACAGGAAGGCGTTGAACGGGCTCATGCAGGAGCCGAGGTCGCGCAGCAACGTGGTGCGCGCCTTGATGATGTAGGCGACCGGGCCGAGCGGGGCCGTCGCCTCGACCCAGACCGCGCCGTGATAGCTCGGGTCCGGGGTGTTGAGCGCGGGCTGCCGTTCCGCATGCTCGGCCCAGGGGAAGTTGCCGCCGTCGACGATCAGGCCGCCGATCGAGTTGCCGTGGCCGCCGATATATTTGGTCGTCGAATAGACGACGACCGCCGCGCCGTGCTCGAACGGCTTGCACAGGATCGGGCAGGCCGTGTTGTCCATGACCAGCGGGATGCCGTATTCGCGCCCGATGGCGGCGACTTCGGCGATCGGGAAGACGTGCAGTTTCGGGTTGGGCAGGGTCTCCGCATAGATCGCCCGCGTGCGGTCGTCGATGGCGTTGCGGAAAGCCTCCGGATCGGCCGGGTCGACGAAGCGGACCTCGATACCCTGGTCCTTCAGCGTGTTGGCGAACAGGTTCCAGGTGCCGCCATACAGGTCGGTCGAACTGATGACGTTATCGCCCACACGCGCGAGGTTCTGGAGCGCGAAGGCCGAGGCCGCCTGGCCGGACGACAGGGCGAGCGAGGCCACGCCGCCCTCCAGCGCCGCAACGCGCTGCTCCAGCACGTCGTTGGTCGGATTCATGATCCGCGTGTAGATGTTGCCCAGCTCGGCCAGCGCGAACAGGTTCGACGCATGATCGGTGTCGTTGAACTGGTAGGATGTCGTCTGGTGGATCGGCACGGCGACGGAGCCGGTCGCCGGGTCGGCGCGCCAGCCGTGATGAAGGGCGATGGTCTCGGGATGTTGGCTCATGAATCCTTTTCCTGGCCTGTTGCGCGGCCCGGGAGGGAACCCGGGCACGGTTCTTGAATCCGGCAAATCCAGCCGGCAGCGCCGGTCGGCCGGGCGCGGGCAGAAAGGGAGAAAACGGGCAACAAAAAACCCGCTTCAGCGTTCCTGCCAGCGGGGCCAAATACACGGCGCCGCTTTAGCTGCATTTGTTATGCGCCCGCAAGCTGGTGCTCAAATCGGCGCAGCGTTGCAGGATGTAGCGGCGGCGGCGCGGCTTGGCAAGAGCCAAGCCGCACCTAAGGCCCTGGCCGGACTCCGCCGCCCGTCCGTCCGGCAACGGCGGGCGGGCCGCTGTCGCGTCAGGGCTCCGCGAACCCGCCGTAGCGGCGGTCCAGTTCGTCGAGGACGGCCAGGCCGCGCTCGGCGCTGCCGCGCTCCGCGCGCATCCGGAAGCGCAGTTCGGTATCGTGTTCGGCCAGCGCCCGCACGGACAGCTCCTCCATCAGCTTGTTCAGGCTCAGGCCACGGCGCGCGGCCATCGCCGCCAGCCGGTCGCGATGGGCGTCGGGCAGCCGGATGGTCAGGGTTGCCATGTCAGCCTCTCCTCCTTCAGCAGGTCGCCCGGTGCGACGATGCGAATGCTCTCGAATGCCAATTCTCCCGCCGCCACATGCTTGGCGTTGTGGGTAACGATTGCGGTTGCGTTGCCGGCAACCGCGAGTTCGATGAGGTGGTTGTCGGCCTCGTCGGGCAGGTTCGGGCGCCAGAGAAAAGCGATCTCGATCCACCGGCAGGCCCCGAGAAGCGCATCGAGCAAGGTTTCCCGATCCTCCGGACCGATCGGCGCCGCGGCAAAGAGCTTTTCCCTCGACAGGACATCCTCATACTCCAGAAACAGGGCATTGCCGATCAAGGGCAGGTATTTTCCCGTCAGGCATCGCCGGAGAACTTCCCGCGCGGCGCCGTCGGGCGACAGGATCGCGGAGACGAGAATGTTCGTATCGACAACGATTCTGCGCGCCATAGTGTGATAGCATATATGCTGTCATAGAAGAATGCAACAGGATAAAGACAGGGCGTCCCGATTCCGGACATTTCAGACGGCGGAGGTTCGTCGGCCCGCCATGTCAGCCGGTGCATCGGCTTCCGTCCGTTCTGCCTGTCGGGCGCCCGGCGACCTCACCCTTGCGGCGCGCCGCGCCCGGCGCTATTGCCCGGTCGAAGTGCCCCGGAACCGGGCCCGGCGGCGCACCGAAAGGACAAAGGGAATTGCGGGTTTGGCCGGATACGCGGAATCGCTCGCCCTTCTACAGAAGGCGTTGGCAAATGAATCGGCCGAATTTCGGGACGGCCAGTTCGAGGCTATCGACGCGCTGGCGAACCGGCGCGAGCGCCTGCTGGTCGTGCAGAGGACCGGGTGGGGCAAGAGCTTCGTCTATTTCATCGCGACGCGGCTGCTGCGGGATCGGGGGCGCGGACCGACCCTGATCGTCTCGCCGCTTCTGGCGCTGATGCGAAACCAGATCCAGGCCGCCGAGCGCCTGGACCTGCGGGCGCACACGATAAATTCGACGAATCCCGGCGAGTGGGCGGAAATCGCTCAGGCGCTGAAGGAGGACCGTGTCGACATTCTTCTGATCTCTCCCGAGCGGCTGGCCAGCGAGGATTTCCTTGAGAACATCCTTATGCCGATGGCGGGGCGTATCGGCCTGCTCGCGGTCGACGAGGCGCATTGCATTTCCGACTGGGGCCACGACTTTCGGCCCGATTACCGGCGCCTAGTGAACTTTTTGCGGCTCATGCCCGGCAATGTGCCGATTCTGGGAACGACCGCGACCGCAAACGATCGCGTCATTGCGGACGTAAGGGCACAACTCGGCGACATCGGTATCCAGCGCGGCAACCTGCGCCGCCGCAGCCTCGCGCTCCAGAATATCCGTCTGCCGTCGCCGGTCGAGCGCCTGGCCTGGCTCGTCACGCATATAAAGGCGCTGCCGGGCACCGGGATCGTCTACACCCTGACCAAACGCGACGCCTACCGGGTGTCGGGATGGCTGTCCCGGAACGGCATCGCCGCCGAGGCCTACCACTCGGATGTTGCCGACGACCGCCGCCGGCTCCTCGAAGAGCGGTTGCTGGAAAACCGGATCAAGGCCCTGGTCGCCACGACCGCCCTTGGAATGGGCTATGACAAGCCCGACCTCGGTTTCGTCGTGCATTTCCAGGCGCCCGGATCGATCATCGGCTACTATCAGCAGGTCGGGCGCGCGGGCCGCGCTATCGACCGTGCCGTCGGGGTCGTGTTGTCGGGCGAGGAAGACGGCCGCATCCACGAATTTTTCCGGCGCACGGCTTTCCCGGATGAGAGGTGGGTAACGTCGATACTGGAAGCTCTCGAAGACAGCGACGGGCTGAATATTCGGGAGCTGGAAACGGCGATCAACCTGCGCTACGGCCAGATCGCGCAGGCGTTGAAATTTCTCTCCGTCGAGACTCCGGCGCCGGCGGTCAGGATCGGTTCGAAGTGGCGGCGCACCCCGGTTCCCTACAGCATGGATCGCGAGCGCATCCGCCGGTTGACCGGCCAGCGCGAAACGGAGTGGGACGAGGTACAGCGCTACATCGACCACCGCGGGTGCCTGATGGCGTTTCTCGCCCGCGCGCTGGACGACCCGGATCCCGGACCGTGCGGAAAATGCGCTTCGTGCCTCGGGTGCCCGGTGGTGTCGCCGTCGTACGATCGCGCGGCCGCGCCGACCGCATCGCGTTTTCTTGCCCGGTCCGAACTGCCTTTGCGCTGCAAAACGCAAGCCCCCAGGGATGCCTTTGCAGAATACGGTCTGGCCGGAAGCCTGCCCGCCGACTGGCGCGCCGAGGCCGGGCGCGTCCTGGCCCGCTGGGGCGATCCGCCCTGGGGCAGCGCGGTCGCGGAAGACAAGCAGGAAGGCCGCTTCCGCGACGAGCTGGTCGATGCCGCTGCGGAAATGCTGCGCGAACGCTGGCGGCCGGCGCCTTTCCCGGCCTGGGTCGCCTGCGTTCCGTCCCGAAGGCGCCCCCGGCTGGTGCCCGACTATGCCGCCCGGCTCGCCGGGGCGCTGGACTTGCCGTTCGAGGAGGCGGTGGTCAAGGTACGCGACAACGAAGAACAGAAGATGCAGCACAATCGCCATCACCAATGCCGCAATCTCGACGGCGTCTTCGCGATCGGGGGCGCGCTTCGCCCCGGTCCGGTGCTGCTCGTCGACGACGTGGCGGATTCGGGATGGACGTTGACGGTGATTTCCGTGCTTCTGCGGCGCGCCGGCAGCGGGCCGGTCTGGCCGCTGGCCCTGGCGAGCGCGAGCATGGCGGGATGACATGATCGCGGATCTCCGGACGCAGGCGGTGCTGCTGCTGACGGTCTCGCTCGGCAGGGCGGACAGGGACGGAGCGAAGCCGCTGTCGCCCGGCGAATGGGCGCGGCTGGCGGAATGGCTCGAGGACCGCGGTCTCGACCCCTCCGCCCTGATGGCGGGCGATCCTGCAGCGCTCCTGTCCGGGTGGGCAGACCGGTCGATTACGCCGGAGCGGCTGGACGGTCTTCTCGGCCGCGGCGCGGCGCTCGGCCTGGCGGCGGAGAAATGGCAGCGCGCCGGCCTGTGGCTCCTGACCCGGCCGGATCCGGGCTATCCCGCCCGTCTCGGGAAACGCCTCGGGCCCAAGGCGCCTCCCGTACTGTTCGGCTGCGGCCGGGCGGCGCTTCTGAGTCCGAAGCGCAGCGGCCTTGCCGTTGTCGGGTCGCGCGGCGCCGGCGAGGACGATCTGGCGTTCAGCGAGGAACTCGGCGCGGCGGCGGCGCGGGACGGCCGCTCGATCGTTTCCGGCGGTGCGCGCGGCGTCGACCGGGCCGCAATGAAGGGCGCGCTCGACAGCGAAGGCACCGCCGTTGCGGTGCTCGCCGACGGTCTGCTGCACGCGGCGACATCCGCGCTCTACCGCCGCCCGCTTCTTTCCGGCGATCTGGCGCTGGTCTCGGCGGTCAACCCGGAGGCGCGGTTCAATGTCGGCAATGCGATGGCCCGCAACCGCTACATCTACTGTCTGGCCGATGCCGCCGTCGTCGTGGCCAGCGCGCGCGGCAGCGGCGGCACCTGGCACGGGGCGTGCGAGAACGCGAAGGAAGGCTGGGTTCCGCTCTGGGTCAGGCCCACCCGCGATCCGGATTCGGGCAATGACGACCTGGCCGAGCAGAAGGGCGCCCGTCGGTTGCCCGATCGGCTGGACTCCCTGGCCGCCCTGTTCGAAACCCCGGACGCCGCCCCGGCGCCTGTTCCGGAGGAGATATTCGGGGAACCGCAATTCCCGTATGCGCCCGCGCCCGATTCCCTGTCGGTTGCCGGACAGGAAAGCCGTATTCCGCCGGTCCCGAACCATCTGACATTCTACAGCCTGTTTCTGGCGAAGCTGGCGGCGATAACGGCCGAAGAGCCGCTTTCCGAAGACGCGGTCGCGCAACGTCTCGATATTGCGAAGAGGCAGGCAAAGGAATGGCTTGCGCGCGGCGTCGCCGAAGGGAACGCCGAAAAGGTGACGCGACCGGTCCGGTACCGCGCCCCGCCGCGGGAACACTCGCTGCCGCTGGATCAACCGGCCCCAGAGCCGGCAACGCCGCCCGGACCGGAAAGCGCGTCGGCGGCATTTGCGAATCGGATGGAATTCCAGACCCTGTTCCAGGCGCGGTTGGACGAATTGACAGCCGGCGGACCGTGCGCCGCCGCCGTTATCGTGCAAAGCCTCGACGACGTGACGCGGTATCAGGTGCAGGAATGGCTCCGGCGCAGCGTCGCCGGCAACAAAATCCGCAAATCGGGAAAGCCGGTCCGATACAGCCGCCCCGAGTGACAGGGCGAGGCAGCTTCCCCGACATCACGACGCGGAACTGCTTGTCCCGTTCCCCCAATCCTCGGCGATCATCGCGGCCGCTTTCTCCGCGATCATGATGGTCGGGGCGTTGGTGTTCGAGCCGTTGATGACCGGCATGATGCTGGCGTCGGCGACGCGCAGGCCCTCGATCCCGCGGACGCGAAGGCGCGGATCGACCACGGCCATGGCGTCGGTCCCCATCCTGCAGGTGCCGACGGGGTGGAACACGGTGTCGCCGACGCTGCGGATCCAGGCGTCCAGGTCCGCATCGCTCTCGACATCCGGGCCGGGCGCCCGTTCTTCGGCGATATAGCGGGCGATCGCCGGCTGGCGGAACACGCCCCGCAGGGCCCTGACGCCGGCGCGCATGGTCCGGCGGTCGTTCTCCGTCGCAAGATAATTGGCGTTGAGGCGCGGCGGCGCGAACGGATCGTCCGAAGCCAGCCACAGCCGCCCGCGGCTCTCCGGCACCGTCATATGCACGCCGGCATAGAATCCGTGGCCGCCGTCCGGTCCCGGCCGCGCGAAGGGCAGATGGGTCACCGGCTTCAGGGCGGCGACGAAATTAAGCTGGATATCGGGCGCCGCCAGTTCCGGCCTCGTGCGAATGAAGCAGCCGCCCTGCAACGCGAAATCCGTCCCGAATCCGCGGCGGCGCAGCAGGGCGTTCACCGTATGCCAGGCGGCGCGGTCCAGCCTCAGTTCGTCGTAGATGCCGACCGGCGCGTTGCAGGCATACTGCAGCCGGGCGACGAGATGGTCGTGCAGGTTTTGGCCGACGCCGGGCAGTTCATGCACGACGGGTACGCCGGCCTCTCTCAGCCCGTCGGCCGGCCCGATGCCCGACAGCAGCAGCAGTTGGGGCGAGTTGATCGCGCCGCCGGACAGCACGATTTCGCGTACTGCGCGGACCTCGTGCATCCGGCCCCTGCTGCGGTAGTGCAGGCCGACCGCCTTGCCCCGTTCTACGGCCACCCGCGTTGTGTGGCATCCGGTGCGCACCGTCAGGTTGGGCCGTTCCATCGCCGGCTTGAGGAACGCCTGCGCCGTCGTCCAGCGCCGGCCGTCGCGGATCGTGAAATGGTAGCGGCCGAAGCCTTCGCGCTCCGGCTCGTTGAAATCCTCCGTCACCGGATAGCCGGCCTGGGCGCCCGCCTCAATCAGCGCGTCGTAGAGCGGCGCCGTCGCCCGGCCGCGCTGCACGGTAAGCGGCCCGCCCCGGCCGTGATGGCCGGCCTCCGGCCCCTGGAAATCCTCCGACTTCGTGAAAAAGGGCAGGACGTCGTCGTACGACCAGCCTGTGCAGCCCATCTGCCGCCAGCCGTCGTAATCGAGCCGGTGGCCGCGGGTGTACACCATGCCGTTGATCTGGTGCGAACCGCCAAGCACCTTGCCGCGCGGCCAGTTCAGCCGGCGGCCGTCGAGGCCGGGTTCCGGCTCGGTGACGTAGCTCCAGTTGTTGTAGCGCTTGCGGAACAGGATGCCGGCGGCCATCGGCACCCGGTAGAGCGGCATCCAGTCCCGCCCGCCGGCCTCCAGCACGAGGACGCGGACGGCCGGGTCTTCGGACAGCCGCGCGCCCAGCACGCAGCCCGCGCTGCCCGCGCCGACGACGATATAGTCGAATTCCTCGGCCATCCGGAGTCGGCCCCGTCCCGTCCCGCACCCGGTCCTAGCGCCCGGTCGACGCGGACGCCGCCCGGGCATCCCAGGCCTGGTCGGTGCGGTAGGCCGGCGGAATGTCGAGGCCCTTTTCCCGGTAGTAGCGTTCCGCTCCCGGATGCAGGCCGTGGGGCACCACGGCGAGGGCGCTGTCGAGATTGACGGCGCGCTTCATCCAGATGGCCCTGGCGTGGGCTTCCCCGACATTGTCCCAGAACGCCCTGGTGACGCGGTAGACGACCTCCTCCGGCATGTTGGCGCGCACGCCGATGCCGACCAGCGCGCCCAGCGTCGTCACCGGTTCGGTGTTGACCATGTTCTTTCCGTACAACGTCGGGTCGATCGTGCGGATCGTGCGTCCGGGGACCTTGAGCAACGAACCCTGCCGGGACAGGTCGACCGGCAGCAGGCGCAGCCTGTTGTTCAGCACGATCTGCTGGATCGCCGGGCTTGGCGCATTGGCGGGAAAGACCAGGACGTCGAATTTCCTGTCCCCGAAGGCCCGGATCGCGGCGCTCCAGCCGATGTCGATCCGGGCATAGTCCCTGCCTGCCGCCATGCCGGTCTGGTTCTCGATCATGCGTGCGACATTGCGGGTCGCCGCGCCGCCGGGCGGGCCGATAAAGACGTTCCTGCCCCGGATCTGCTCCATGTTTTCGATGCCGGAATCGGCATAGGTCACAAAGTGATAGGGCCCGATCTCATAGGTGAAAATGTGGCGGAGCCGGGCGGACAACTCCTTGCCGTTTTTCAGCTTGCCGAACGGGCCGACCTGCTTTTCCATCAGCCACTGGCCGACCGGCGCCGGCATGAAGAAATCCATCTTGCCCGTGGCGGTCAGAAGCTGGTGGCGCATGCCGGTGCCGGTCGCCGTAACCCGGATTTCCAGATCCTTGACATATTTGTTCACGATGGCCGCAAACGCCGTGTTGACGGTAAACGGCGACATGCCCGGCGCCAGGCTGCCCATCCTGTAGAGATCCCTGGCCTGCACCGTTCCGGCGCCCAGGGCGAAGGCCAGTCCGGCGGCAAGCGCAATTCCGGCTCTCATCGGTTTGCTCTCTCCAGACAGGGCCGGTCTCCGGTCGGCTGCCCCGCAATGTCGGGCAGCCGGCGGGCCGGGCGAAAGACCCTTCCCGGGCCGGCAGGCGGACGATCCGGAAAGACTATACAGCAGCGCTCCGAAGGCGAAAGCCGCGGTCTCCCGGGCGGACGGCGGACCGGACATGGCGTCTCCGGCGCCTCGGCGCCCTATCCGGAAACTCCGTTCAGTCGGGCAGGCGCGCCGGTTCGGCTTCTTCGCCGGGAACGGATTTGCGGCGGGAGCTGAAGACATGCCAGCCGATCCAGACGGCGGCGGCGGCGATGGCGGGGCCGTGGACCGTGGGATCGGCCGAAATGACGAGGGCGGCAAGCGCCAGGCGCAGCCCGATCTCCCACAGCGGCAGCCCGGCCCGGTCGAAGCGCGCCAGCGCGCTTGCGAGCAGGTAGAGCGCCAGTACCAGCCGCGCAAGCAGCCACAGCAGGGACGCGGCATGCACCGTGCCGTCGTAGCCCGGCAGGTAGGAAATCTCGGTGCCGCTCGCCGTGGGATCCAGGAACGCTTCCTCGATCACGAGCAGTTCCGGATAGACCGCGAACACGAAGGGGATGACGAACATCACGATGCCCGACCGGACCGCGGAAAAGCCGGTCGCCATCGGTTCGGCCTTGGTGATGGAACTGGCCGCAAAGGCCGCGATCGCCACCGGCGGCGTGATCGCCGACGCCACCGCGAAGTAGAAGATGAACATGTGCGCCGTGAAGATGGAAATGCCGAGCCCGGCGAGGACCGGCCCCATCAGCAGGGCGACATTCACATAGGCCGGCACCGCCGGCATGCCCATGCCGAGAAGCACCGCCAGCATCATGGTCATGACGAGCGCCATGAACTGGAACACGACGGAGCCGCCCGCGCCCAGGTTGAGGCTTTGCAGCCATTGCAGCACATCGAGAGATATGAAGAAGGGCAGGCCGGTGAATTTCAGGCAGAAATCGATGATCGAAACCGCCAGGAACATCAGGTAGAGCGTCGAAATCAGGATTCCGGCATTCGAGAGCGCATCGAGCAGCTTGCGCGGCCGGGCGCGCATTTCTGGATCCAGGAAGAGCAGGAATATCAGTACGAAGACGGCCCACCAGCCGGCGCTTCCGGCGTCGCCGGCGGCGTTCTGGACCAGCTTCAGCAGCCACGGCAGCTCGGAGACCTTGCACACCCCCTCGGCGAAGACGCGCTCGGCGCCGAGCAGTCCGTCGAACCAGCCGCAGCCGACATTCTGCTTCGGCGTCAGCAGCAGGAACAGGATGATCAGGATCGGCCCGAAGATCATGACCAGGTTGTAGATATCCTGGCGCGACAGGTGCATGTCTTCGGTCAGCACGCCCAGGGCCTCGATATTCTGCTTGCGCGACTGGAAAACCGCCGAGAGGAAGAGGCAGAAGAAATAGGCGAACGCGGGAATCGCGGCGGCAACGATCACGTCGCTGTAGGGAACCCCCGTCATCGCAGCCAGAACGAAGGCGGCGACGCCCATGACCGGCGGCATGATCGAGCCGCCGGACGAAGCCGCCGCCTCCACGCCGCCGGCGAACACGCGGGAAAAGCCGCGCTTGATCATCATCGGGATGGTCAGAACGCCGGTCGAGAGCACGTTGACGATCGGCCCGCCGGAGATGGTGCCGAACATCGCCGAGGACACGATGGCCGCGTGGGCCGGTCCGCCGCGCAGGCGCCGCGTCCATCGGAAGGCGAGCTTGATGAGCGACCGCCCGCCCGCCGAGGCGCCGAACAGCGAGCCCAGGATCAGGTACGGGAAAATCTCGTTGAGCGTGATGTCGATGAAACGGCCGAGCAGGCCGGAGGCGTTGTTGGTCAGGATGTCGTGAACCCGCGGCCGTCCGTCCGCCAGCGATCGCGGCTCGCCGCCCAGCTTGGTCACGAGATATTTGTCGATGTCCTGGGCGCCGTAGAAGTACCAGATCAGGATGGTGACGATGGTGTAGGCGGCGATCAGCAACGCGACGAGGACGAGCGGAAAGCCCCAGACCTTGATGTTGAAGGTCAGGAACACGACGATTGCGAGCCCCACGATCGCCACGATCCAGCCGCCCGTGGTGTACAGGCATTGCGGGTCTTCCACCGTCAGGGGCTCGGGCAGGCCGAGCATCTTGGCGGTCTCCTTTTCGACCTTCAGGCTCTCGGCGATCAGGCGTTCGCGGTCGCCGGTGAACCGGTCGATGAGGCAGACCGACTCGAACTCGACGAGGTAGGTGAGCGAGATGGCGATCGCCATCGTCACGAGCGCCAGGTCCATGAACAGGCCGAAACCGCGGCGCAGGCGGCTCCTGTCGGTCCAGGCGCGCCACATCGAATGATGCAGCGCCACCGTCAGCATCATCGCGGCGAAGTAGAGCGGGTAATAATATTCGTAGGGGAACTTGCGGATGATGAAGCGGGGATTGCCCGCGATATCCTGCGCCAGATCGTCGAGGCCGGGTATTCCCGGCATCATATTGATCAGGCCGACGACGACGAGGGCGATCGACAGCACATAGACAATACGATGACTGAGGCCGCGGCGGACGGGGCCCGGAATGACATCTTCGGACACTGCTGCACTCGCCCGCTGCGGCGGAAGGGCCGCGGCGAATACCGCGGCCCCTTAAGCCGGTTCAGACTACGGTTTGGCGCAATCGGGAACCTTGTGGCCGGCTTCCTCCCAGGCCGCCACGGCGCCCGGATGGTATTTTACCGGTACCGGGCCGCACATGCCGGTCTTCGCGGGATCGATTTCGCCGAGGAAGATGTTCGCCATGTAGGGCGCCTTGGACGTGAACTTTTTCACGTTGGAGATCGCCGCCTTGGTCAGGGCCTTGGCCATGTCGAAGCTCATCGACGTCTGGACCATCTCGGCGCCCGCCGTGCCCGGGGCGCGGAAGATGCCGTCCTCGGAGACGATGGTCAGCCCCTTGATCGGCTTGACGGTCTTGAGGTCGATGACCCACGGCGCCGTTCCGGGCGCCTTGAGGTATCTCTGCATCGCCTTGGAGTCCCACGCCTTCTTGGGCACCGACCACAGGGTGATGCTGCCGGAGCCGAGCGACCGGAGGATCCGGGTGTCCGGGAAGGTGATCGGCAGGACCATGGCGTCGCCGGTGCCGTCGGTGATGGTCTTGACCATCTGACCCCAGTTGGACTGCACGCCCTTGTAATCCTTGCCGTCGGAATAGCCGGTCACGATCCGCACGATCGCCCGGGCGATGTTCAGCGCGGCGCCGCGGGGCGGGCCGTTGACGATCGTCTTGCCCTTGATGTCCTTCCAGCCTTTGACGCTCGAACTGTCGAAGGCGTAGAGCCCGTAGCCGCCATAGGTGTAGGTGTAGAGCGCCGCCGTATTCTTGACGAGTTCCGCGCCCTTCTTCTTGCCGAGCTTGCCGTAGGGCCCGGCGCCGCGCGACAGCAGGAAGGGCAGGATGAGCGGGACCGCCGCAACGTCGGTCTTGCCCTGGGCCAGGTTCTGAAGCGAGTTGGTCAGGGTCTGGCCCTCGGCGACCTGGAAATTGGCGATTCCCGCCCCCGCCGCCAGTTCGGCAAGGGTGGTGATGGTGGCATGCGGCACGCCGCCGGGGCTGGCGGTTTCCGCGGTCAGGTTCTGCTGTGCGCCGGCCGGCAGGGCGAAGGCGACGGCCGCCGCCAGCGCAGTGAGCGCAAGGGTCCCGGACCTCAGTTTCGAAGACATGATTCCTCCCAGTTTCGTTGATTGTCCAACGAGCGAAAATCTATAACGGATGGACGCCCGGCCCGCCAGCCGGAAAATTAACATGTTAAGTAATCTGCGGCCAACCGCTACGCCGCCCCGGAGACGCCACCGGAGACGCCCCGGGCGCCCCAGACGCGCCGGGCGAAATTCGGATAGGGGTTCGCGATGTCCGGCGCCACTGTCTCGCGCAGGACGGCGAGGGTTTCGGCATCCGGCGGCGCGGTTTCCGGCACGGTTTCGGGAATATCGAAATCGAAGCCGGTGTTGTCGCGCACCTCCCCGACCGTATGGCCGGGATGGACGCTGGCGAGCGAGAACCGCGCCCGCCGCCGGTCGAAGCGGAACAGGCACAGGTCGGTCACCAAAGCGTACGGCCCGCCGGGCCGATGGACGTTGGGCGGGCTGGTGCCGGGCGCACTGACGAAATCGACCGCCTCGACCATCGTGCGCCGGGAATGTTCGAGCCGGAACAGGATGACCTTCGGCACCATGAAATAGAGATAGGCGCTGCCGAAGGAGCCGGACCAGCGCACCTTCTGCTGCGGATAGCCTTCGCCGACGCCGACCAGGTTGATATTCGCCCTGCCGTCGATCTGGCCGCCGGACAGGAAGAAGGCGTCGACCCGGCCCTGGCCGGCGCTGTCGAACAGGTCGACGCCGCCGTCGGTCCGGTAGGCCGGAATCGTGGTGCCGATGATCGAAACCCGGGTGCGCCGGCCGGCTTCCCGGTCGCGGTGCCGGCGCAGCAGGGCGGCCGAACCGGGGATCGGCGAGGACACGCCGACCGCGATATGGCCGCAGCCTTCGAGCAGGCCGGCGACGGTCGCGATCAGCAGTTCTTCGAGGGCGTAGTCCCCGGCCATCGGGCTGTCCGGCAGCGGCGGCTATTCGGCGGCGACGGCCGGCGCCATGCCCCGGACCCCGATCCGGGGCCTGCCGTAGACGGTTTCTTCGAGCCAGGCGGCGAAACCCTCCTCCGTCTTCGCCATGCCGGCATAGGCGGCGAGGCGGCCGGCGTCGTCCTCGTACAGGCCGGTCACGCCGTAGGGCGCGGCGCCGCGTTCGGCGACCGCCACGGCGCCGATATACATTTCCGGGATCGTCGCCGGCGCCAGCGTCTCGTCCTGCAGCAGATTGCCGTCATGGAGCCGTTCGCAGGTCACCAGCGTCGTGCGCGCGGCATGGGCCATGATCTTCAGTTCGGCGTGCCGGCCGATCCAGACATTGCCGAACCGGTCCGCCAGCGGCGCGTGGAACAGCGCGATATCCGGCACGATCGCCGGCAGGGCAACGATCGGGTCGTCCGCCGCCAAGGGGTTGTCGATAACCCGGTAATCGTCGCGATGGCGGACGATGTCGGAGCCGATCAGCCCGCGCAGCGGCAGGAAGGGGATGCCCTTCTCGCCCGCCTGCAAACCGGCGTAGACCGCCGGGCAGGTGCTGTCGATTACCCGGATCGCGCCCGACCGGACGGCGCGGCCGAAGCAGGGCGCCTGGCCGTATTCGCCGAGGGTCACGCCACTGGTCTCGACCGTGGCGACGCAGCCGGCGCCGATCAGCATGTCGGCCTGGAGGCCGCTGGTCGGCACGGTGACCAGATGCAGGTCCCGCACGCCGCGCCGGATCAGGGCGAAGGTCGCCGCCATCGCCGCGCAGCCGCCCTCGGCCTTGAACACCGCGAGCTTCGCGCCGTCCGGCACTTGCGCGGCGAGGGCGTCGGCATCGGCGAGAAGGATATCGGACATGATGCGATTCCGGTTCGTTGCTGCGGCAGCGGCCAGTGTGACAGGCCGGGCCGCGAAGCTCAATTGCTGCGGGCGGGCGGCGGTTTGCCGCCGCAGATATCGAGGATTGACGTTTGATGTTTGATGCACTAGCATCAAATAACGATGCAAATCCTGAATGGAACAGGAAAGTGCGCACCACGTTGAACATCGACGATGATGTGTTGCTAGCGATCCGTGAATTAGCGAATCGCCAGTCGAAGACGGCCGGCGCCGTCGTCTCCGGCCTGCTGCGTCAGTCCCTTACCGGCAGCGACCGAACTGAATCTGACGATCGCGCGGAGGAGCCTGCGGCAGAGTTCGGCTTCCGCCCGTTTCGGAAACGCGGGGGCCGTCTCGTCACAAATGAACTGATCGACCGGCTGCGCGAAGAAGCCGGCGACTGATGCGCGCCCTGCTGGACGTCAATGTCCTGATCGCGTTGCTCGACGCGCTGCATGTGCACCACGAACGCGCCCGGCGCTGGCTGCGGAACAACATCGAACACGGTTGGGCGACATGCCCGATTACGCAGAATGGATGTCTGCGGATCATGGCGCAGCCCGGATATCCCAACAGTCTACCGACACAGGCCGTTGCGCAGCGGCTTGCCGAAGCGACCGGCACCGGACACCACCATTTCTGGCCGGACGATACGAGCATTCTGGATTCCGATGTTGTCGATTGGCGGCGGATTATCGGCCCGAAGCAAATCACCGATGTCTATCTGCTGGCCCTAGCCACTGCCCGACAGGGGCGGTTCGTCACCTTTGACGCCGGAATCGTGCCGGATGCGGTTATCGGCGCGCGGGACGCTAACCTCGACGTGATTTGAACTCCGGCGAAGCTGCCTCGCCGGCCTCCCGCGCCGCGAGCCGTTGCAGGCGGGCGAGGGGGCGGTCGCGGATGCCGTATTCGGCCAGATGGGCGAGCGTGTTGTCGAGATAGGCGCGGGTCGTGCCGAGCGGCCCTTCGGCGTGGGCGAGCGCCGCCACCGTCTCGGCTTCCGGCGGCCGGTCGGCGTAGCGCGGATGGGCCGGATTGATCAGGAAAGTGATGGCGTCGACCGGCCCGTTGGCGGTCGAAAGGCGGACCCAGCGCGCCCGGTAGGCGCCGCCGAACATCTCGCGCCGCCAGACGATTTCGATCTCTTCGGCGACCGCGGCGGCGGCGATGCGGAACGCCATGCCGACGCAGGAGCCGCCGGGCTCCAGCCCGAGCATCAGGCCGGGCCGATCCGGCGTGCCGCGCCCCAGATGGGTCCACAGGCAGAAGCGCCGGTGATAGCCGTAAAGCCGCGCGACCCGCCGTTCGACATAGTGGATCGCCGGGTTCCAGATCAGCGAGCCGTAGCCGAAAACCCAGACATCGCCGCCCGGATCGGGCCGGGCGGCAAGGGCTTCCCGCCACGACGCTTCGAGCTGCTCGTCCGACCAGACCGGCATGCCCGGATTGTTCGCCCGGATATAGTCGCGCAGCGCGCCGCTGAGGATGACCTCGCGGGTCAGCCGGAATTCGCTCGCATCAGCGTCGCGCATCGGCAGATACCTTCTTGCCGTTTATCGGGCCTGTTGCCCATGTCGCCGGTCTGGACTGTTACCCATGTAACCGGTTTGGACCCCGCTGACCCCTCCCCCTGACCCCCTCCCCCAAGGGGAGGGGGGACGCGTTGCGATGTCCGTCGGGGCCGATTCACGGCGTGTCGCAGAGCGCTCTTTAGCGGTGGACGGATGGCGCGTCACCCGGCGGGGCCGTCCGGATACCCATGACGAAATTGCAGGCGTCAGATGCGGATCGCCGCCGCCTCGTTGCGGATGGCGCGCAGGACGGAGAAGGCGGTGAGGCTCGACGTCTTCGGATTGGCGGGCAGCGGTTTGCCCTCCATGCGCAGCGTCATCCGGCCGAACACGCCGGCGGCCTCGATCTCGTGGACGTTGCCGGGCGCGGCCGGGTCGGCGACGATGCGCACCGAGGTCCGGTCGAAGCCGGCGCCGGCGAGCGCCACCGTCGCCGCCACGTTGGCGTTCTTCGGATAGGTCCGCGCCGCTTCGTCGGCCGGTCCCTCGAACAGGGTGAAGGGCGCGTCGAGCCGGTCGAGGTCGCACAGGGCCTCGCCGGGCGTGCCCTTCCAGGCGGGCGGCGGCTTGCGCGAAGTGTAGGTGACGCGCTCCAGCCCGCCCTGGCGCGCCGCGGCGAGGGCGTCGATGCCGCCGACCGCGCCGGGCGCGATCTCGGCCGTGCCACCGCCCTCCAGCGCCGCCTGTTCCAGCGCCGCCAGCAGGGCCCGGTCCGCCAGCGCGCCGACCGAGACGACGAGCAGCCGGTGGCCGGCGCGCAGGGCCGGTACGCCATGTTCGCCGAGCGCGCCGTGGCCGGCCGCCTCGACGATCAGGTCCGGCGGCTCGGTCAGCGACGCAATGCTGTCGGTCACCTGGATGGCCGTGCCGAGCGCAGCCTGCGTTTCCGCGACTCGCGTAGGACGGACGACTACGGCGGCGATCCGGCAGGTCTCGTCGCCGGCCAGCGCCCCGAGCGTGTAGCGCCCGATCGCGCCGTAGCCGACGATTACGATGCCGGCCTGTGCCGGAGAGGTCATGGCGCGGCGCTCCCCTTCTTCTCCCGCACCCTTTTTTCCCGCATCCCTTTTTCCCGTACGGGCGGGCCGGCGAACGGCCGGGCGAACGGGCCGATGCCTTCCATGTCGACTTCCAGCACCGCCGGGCCGCCGCCCTTGAGCCCCCCTGGCAGCGCCTGCCGGAACGCTTCGACGCTCGCGACCTTCCGGTGTCGCACCCCCATGCTGGCGCACAAGGCGGCGAAATCCGGCGTCAGCAGGTCGGCATAGTGCCGCCGGCCGCCGTAATACGCATCCTGGATGTTGCGGATCACGCCGTATCCGCCGTCGTTCATCAGCAGAACGGTAACGGGCGCCTTCTCCTGCGCCGCCGTCGCCAGCTCGCCGAGACTGAGGGCGAAGCCGCCGTCGCCGATGAGCGCGACCGTCCGCCGGCCCGGCTCGGCGAGTGCCGCGCCGACCGCCATCGGCAGGCCCTGCCCGATCGCGCCGCCGAGGGAATGGACGCCCTGGCGCGAGCCGGTGAGCGGCACCGCCCGGTTGCCCCAGATGCTGTTGGAAAGCGTGATGTCGCGCACCCAGGGCGCGTCGGCCGGGAAATGCGCCTTCACCGCGTCCAGCACCGCGCTCCAGTTTTCGCCGAGACTGGCGCGCAGGCCTTCCTCCGCCGCCCGCCGCGCTGCCGCCAGATCGCCGGCAAAGGCCGGGTCGGGGCGCAGGCGGCCGGTCAGCCGGTCGGCCAGGCCGCCCAGCGCCGCGACGGCATCGCCCCGGACGAAACGCGCCGAGGCATAGCCGCGGCCGTCCATCGACGGATCGCAATCCACGCGCCAGCGAGCCTCCGGCAGGCCCAGATTCCATTTCAGGGTCTCGTTGCCGCGCAGTCGCGATCCGGCGACGGCCATGAGATCGCAGGTGCCGTAGAAGGCCTCGACCGGCGGGGCGGCGTTGAAGGCGCCCAGCGTCATCGGATGGGTCTCCGGCACCACGCCGCGGCCGTTCGTGCTGGTGACGATGCCGACGCCCATATCGGCGAGGCGCAGGGCCGCCGACTCCGCGCCGCGCGCGCCGCCGCCGAGCCACAGGATGGGCCGACGCGCCCCGGCGACCGCCTCGGCCAGGGCATCGAGATCGGCCGGCGCCGGCCGCGTGCGGGTCGTCTTGGGCGCGGCCAGCGAGGCCGGCACCTCGACCGCCGCGCCCTGGATGTCGATGGGGATTTCCACGCTGACCGGCCCGGCCGGCGGCGTCCGAGCGGTCCGCACCGCCTCATGGAGCACGTCCAGCGCCTCTTCTGGCGCGCCGATCCGGAAAAACGCCTTGGACACGCCCTTGAGCATGGTCGGCTGGTCGGGTGCCTCGTGGATATAGCCCCAGCCCCGGTCGAGCCAGCCGCGCTCGATCTGGCCGGTCAGATGGAGCACCGGCGAACCGGCGGTCCAGGCCTCGACCAGGCTGCCGGCCGCGTTGCCCGCCGCAACCCCCGTGGAGGTGACGCCGACGCCGAGGCCGCCGGAGACCCGGGCGAAGGCGTCGGCCATGTTGAGCGCGCCGGCCTCGCCGCGCGCCGGCACGAAGCGCATCCGGTTGCCGCGCGCGAAGGCGTCGAGGATCGGCATATTGTGGATCGAGATGACGCCGAAGGCGGTCCGCACGCCGCAGGCGTCGAGGAAGGCGGCGACTAGGTCGCCGACGGTCGAAGACGACGGATCAGGCAAAGCGGGAAATCCCGCCGGAGACTTCGAGCGCCGCGCCGGAGATGTAGGCGGCGGCCGGCGAGGCGAGATAGACGACCGCCGAGGCCGCTTCCTCCGGCGTACCCAGCCGGCCGAGCGGAAGCTGCTTTTCCTCGGCCAGCGCCGCCATCCAGTCCTCCAGGCTCTGGGCCGGGTCGGACCGGGCTTCGTAGCGGCGCTGCCACTGGCCGGAATAGATCAGCCCGAGCAGGATGGCGTTGACCCGCACCCGGTCGGGCGCGAACTCGATGCTCATCGACTTGACGAGGTTCTGGACTCCGGCGCGCAGGGCGGCGGTGCAGACCATGTGCGGCTCCGGCTGGCGGGCGAGCAGCGAATTGACCGCGACGATGCTGCCGGCTCCGCTTTCCTTCAGCGCCGGCAGGAAGGCGCGGACCGGCCGGATGACCGAGAAGAATTTCAGGTCGAACTCGTCGCGCCAGGCCGCGTCGTCGGTGTCGGCAAAGGTGCCGATCCGACCCTGCCCGGCGTTGGCGACCAGGATATCCAGCCCGCCGAAAGCGTCGAACACCCGGCCCTGCATCGCGGAAACCGCGGCCTCGTCGCGCACATCGCAGACGACCGGCAGCACGGCGTCGCCGAAACGCTCCCGCAGGGGTGCGGCGGCGGCGTCCAGCCGGTCCGCATCGCGGCCGCACAGGGCGACCTGCGCGCCGTCTTCGAGCAGCAGCCTTACCGTCGCCAGCCCGATGCCCGACGAGCCGCCGGTCACCAGCGCCCGCTTGCCGCCGAGGCCGAGATTCATCGGGCGGCCTCCGTCAGCGGATCGACAAATCCGGCGAGCAGCGCGTTGAACGGGTCCGGCTGCTCGATATAGGGCAGGTGCCCGGCGCCGGGGATGAGCGTGAAGCTGGCCTGGGGCCGGCTCGCGGCGATCTCGCGGTTGGTGTCGGGCGGCGTCACCCGGTCTTCGGACCCGCAAACGACCGCCATCGGCCCGCCATAGTCCGCGATCTCGGCCATCAGGTCGCCGATCGAAAGCGCCCAGGCCGCCCGCCGGTAGCCGACCGGGCGGATCTCCGCGGTGATGCCGGCGACGGTGTCGCGCAGTTCCTCCGGCACGCCGGGCGCCAGCAGGTTGCCGGCGCGCGCCTGCGCCATGCCCTCGACGCCGAGCCGGTCCAGCGGGTCGAGCCGGGCGCGCAATTTCGCTTCCCGCTCCGCTTCGGAGAGCCGGCCGTGACCCTGGGCGGCGTCGGACAGGAACAGGCCGGCGACCCGCTCCGGCGCGATGTTGGCGAAGGCGGCGGAGAACAGCGCGCCGAGGGAATTGCCGCACAGGATGGCGCGGTCGATTTCCAGCGCGTCGAACAGGTCGCGCAGCACGAGCGCATAATCGCGCGGCGCCGGCGTCTCGCTGTCCACATCGGTCGATTGCCCGTAGCCCGGCGCGCCCCAGGCGATGACCCGGCAGCGGCCGGCGAAGGCCGGAAACTGGTGGATCCAGCCGCGCGAGGCCGAGCCGATGCCGTGCAGCAGGAACAGCACCGGTCCGCTGCCGGCCTGCCGGATTTCGACCTGTCGGCCCGCCAGTTGGACGATTTCGATGTCGGGGAGAGGCATCGCTAATTTTCCGTCCCGAAAACAGGCATCACCCTTGCGAGCCTTCCCATTCCATTGCCACCCCGGCCGACCGGAGGGAGAACCGGGGACCAGAGTCGACCCGAAAGGAATGCGCTCGTGGCCTTGGGCCCCGGATTTCCGCTTCGCTCCATCCGGGGCGGCATGGTGTTGGGCGGTCGGACTTATGACGCATATTCCCGGAACACCGCATTAGTTGAACACAAATCCGCCGTTGACGGGCAATACCTGTCCGGTAACGAAGGCCGCGCCGTCGGACAACAGATACATCACCGCGCCGACGACGTCGTCGGGATGCTGCGTCCGCGGCATGGCGCGGCCGGAAACATAGAGGTCCTTGCGCTCCTGCGGCACGTCTTCGGTCGCCTCGACCTTGACCAGGCCCGGCGCAACCGCGTTGACCGCGATGCCGTCAGGCCCGAGTTCGCGCGCCAGCGAGCGCGTCATGGCGATCACCGCGCCCTTGCTCGCCACATAATGCAGCAGCTTCGGCGCGCCCCACAGCGCCGTGTCGGACGCGAGGTTGACGATGCGCGCGCCGCCCTCGGCCTTGCGCAGCAGCGGAGCCAGTTCCTTGACAGCCAGCCAGGGGCCGCGGGCATTGACTGCCATCACCCGGTCCCAGACTTCGACGTCGATTTCCTCGAAGGTCCGGCCGCCGACCGCGGTGGCGATGGCGCCGTTGTTGACCAGCCCGTCGAGCCGGCCGTAGCGCCCGGCGATGTCCCGGCCCAGGGCGGCGACGCTCGCCGGCTCGCCGAGATCGACCGGCATGAACGGCGCATCGACGCCGTTTTTCGTCAGCGCTTCGGCGGTCTCCCGCCCCCAATCCTCGACCAGCTCGGCGACGATTACCGTGGCTGCGCCCTCCGCCGCCGCGGCTTCGGCGAAGGCCCGGCCGAGCCCGCTCCCGGCCCCGGTAATCGCCACGATTTTGCCGTCGAGCAGGCCCATCAGGGTCTCTCTGCAAACGGACTGCGAGCGGGGGCGGAAAAAGACGCGGCGCGGTCCTGCCCCCCCTCCCCTTGGGGGAGGGGGTCGGGGGGAGGGGTAAACGGCGGCCGGAGCCTTGCAGAAGGCAACATCGGCGCGCGGGCAGACGACCCCTCCCCTAGCCCCTCCCCCAAGGGGAGGGGGATTCGGTCAGTGCCTCTTTCGCAAAGGAATACCCAAGGGGAGAGGGATTCGAGCGGCGGAATCCGGCCGGGATTGTAGGGGAGGGTTTCAAACCCTCCCCGACGGACCGTCGTCCACGCACGGTGCCTGCATAGGAGGCACTCCGTCCGGTCTGCCGCGGTGACAGGATTGGCTTTGGGAAGCAAGGCCGGCTTCGCGCTATTCGGCGGCGAGTTGCGGCGCGGCGCGGCTTTTCAGATGGTCCCGCGCCCGGCGTTGCAGCAGGCGGCGCAGATGGGTGACGCCGATATCGTGCTGATAGAGCATTTCGGCTTCCGGCGGCTCCATCTGTTCGATCACCACCCGGTCCTGCTCGAGCACATGCCAGTGCCGTTCCTCGAGCCGGCTCTTGTACATGAAGCGCCACAGGTCGCGCTGCCAGCCCTCGACCTTGCGCAGGCGCCAGAAGAAGACCTGGCAGGCTTCCGCATCGACCGGCGTGATGTAACCGAGAATCCGGAACATGCCGCCCGGCCCGGCACCCGGCGGATAGGGCAGGTCGAGGCGGACCCAGTCCGCGCCGGTGGAATGGAATTCCGTCCAGTCGAAGTTCATGCCGACCTGCTGGGTGCGCCGGACGGTGAAGCCGTCCCCGGTGCGCTCGATTTCCATTTCGTCCGCGCCGGAGCCGTAGGCCAGCGTGTAGCTCTTGGCGTGCAGATAGGTGCCGTGCATCGGGTCGACGACATTCTCCAGGGCGTAGAGGTAGCTGCCCCGCCACGTCCCGGTGCACAGGAAATGCGACCATTCCGGATCGTCGAACTCTTCCGGGAAGGCGAGCGGCGCCGGTTCGCCGTCGCCCATCCAGGCGAAGACGCAGTTGGCCTTTTCGACCGCCGGATAGGGGCGGGCGCCGGGCATGCCTTCGAGCTTGCAGCCCGGATAGGCGGGCACGCGGACGACCGTGCCGTCGCCGTCGAACTGCATGCCGTGATAGGTGCAGGTCAGCAGCCCGTCGATGACGTGGCCCTGGCTGAAGCGGGCGCCGCGGTGCGGGCAGCGGTCGGCATGGACGCGGACCGCACCACCGCCGTCGCGCCACAGCACGAGGCGCCGGCCCAGCCGGGTGATGCCGACCGGTTCGTCCTTCACCCAGCTCGCCGGCAGCAGGGCGTACCACTGTTCCGGCAGCCCGGTTTCGAGGAGGGCGTCGATTTCCGCGCCGGTGGCCATGCGTCTTTCCTCCGCCCGGATGGTCCTGCCCGTTTGCGCCGCCGCTCAGCCGCGCTTGACCGACGCCAGCGGATGGTCCGGCGGGTAGGTCGGGATCCGCGGCTTCGACGCGCCGAGCATGACGCACATCAGGGCTTCCTCGTCCCACTCGTTGACCAGGCCGCGATAGACGCCCGGCGGCACGGAGATCAGGTCGCGCTCGCCCAGTTCGGTCTCCCAGGTCTCGCCGCCGTCCTCGAAGAACAGGCGGACCCGGCCGCGCAGCATGAAGAAGACCTCCTCGACATCGTCGTGGACGTGGAGCGGGCCCTCGCAGCCCGGCGGCAGCACCATGGTCGAGAAGGTGAAATGCTCGGAGGGGACGGTATTGGCGTCGGTGTCCACGCCGGTGCCGCCGGTGCCCATGTAGCGCATCTGGGCGCGCCGGTATTTCGGATCGAAATCGGCCTGGAATTTCAGCGCGTCCCAGTCGTAGGTGCGCGTCGCGTAGCGGGCGATGCGGGTCTCGATCCGCGCCGCCAGGGGCTCCGCCGTCGTCTCGACGGGCGCAGGACCGGAATCGGGGGCCATGCCTGTCTCCCTCGCTCTTTGCTTCCCGTCAGCCGGCGATCTCGCCGGCCGGCCGCTGGGGTGCGTAACGGAGCACCGCACGCTCGGCCAGAATCACCAGAACATACGCCAGGATGCCGATCACCGTAAGCAGAATGATGGTGACGAACACCCCGGCCGTGTTGGCGCCGCCTTCCGCCTTGGCCAGTTCGGCGCCGAGGCCGACATTGCCGCCGACCAGTTCGGCGACGGTGACGCCGATCACCGCCAGGGTCGCGCCGATGCGCAGGCCGCTGAACAGGGCCGGCAGGGACCAGGGAAACTCGATCTTCCAGAAAATCTGCGCCCGGGTCGCCTTGAACAGGCGGGCGAGGTCGATCATCGACGGATCGACGCTGCGCACCGAGGTCAGCACATTGATCAGCACCGGAAAGAACACGATCAGGATGGCGGTGAGGATGCGCGGCGTGATGTTGTAGCCGAACCACATGACGAAGAGCGGCGCGAAGGCGACCTTGGGCGCGATCTGAAGCGCCAGGATATAGGGCGAGGCGACGACCTCCATCAAGCGCGACATGCCGAGCGCATAGCCCATCACGGCGCCCATCAGGCAGCCCAGGCCGAAGCCGACGATAACCTCGAAGCAGGTGATGAGCGTGTGGCGCAGCAGCTCGCCGTTCACCCACATATGGATGCCTTCCTCGAACACGGCGGACAGGCGCGGAATGTTGTAGGGCGCGATGCCGAGCAGCGGCGGGCCCCATTCCCAGCCGGCCAGGAAGGCGACCAGCGCCAGCGCGCTCAGCCAGATCTCCCGGCGCTGGACGGCGGTGGCCAGGCTTTGCCGGACGGATTCCGCCGGTGCCCTTTCCGGCGCCCGGTCCGGGGTCGCGGCGAGCGGGGCGCCGTCCGCCATCAGACGGTCTGCTCGACCTTGCCGATGTCGAGCAGCGACATCAGCCGGGCGGTCATGGGGCCGATCTTCTCGTGCTGGCGCCGCTTCATCGGTTCGTCGCGGCCGGGAATGTCGACCGGGATCTCCTCGATGATCCGGCCGGGCCGGCGCGACATCACCAGCACCCGGTCGCTCAGCGCCAGCGCCTCGACCAGGTCGTGGGTAATCAGGAAGGCGGTCTTCTTCTCCTCGGCGACCGTCTGGGCCAGGTCCTGCTGCAGCACCATCTTGGTCTGGGCGTCGAGCGCCGAGAAGGGCTCGTCGAGCAACAGCACGTCCGGATCCATCATCATGGTTCGCGCGAGCGCCGCGCGCTGGCGCATGCCGCCGGACAGTTCGTGCGGATAGTGGTTGGCGAAACCGTCGAGATGGTAGCGGTGCAGGAACTTCTGCGCCCGCTCCTCGCGCTGCGCCGCGTCCATACGGCGGATTTCCTGGCCGAACTCGACATTCTTGCGGATCGTGCGCCAGGGCAGCAGCAGGTCCTTCTGGAGCATGAAGGCGACATGCTCGTTCGGGCCGCTGACCGGCTCGCCGTCGACGAAAATCTCGCCCCGGGACGGCCGGTCGAGGCCGGAGGCGAGGTTGAGCAGGGTGCTCTTGCCGCAGCCGCTCGGCCCGATCAGGGCGACGACCTCGCCGTCCTCGATGTCGATGCTGACATCCTCGACCGCGAGCACGCCCTCGCTGCCGGTCCGGCCGCGCACCGGCGGAAAGAAGCGCGAGACGTCCTTGAAGCTGAGACGGAGCATGGGCGCCCGAAGCGGTCCGGTGTGCGGGTCAGGCGCCGAGGCGCGCCATTTCCGCCCGGAAACTTTCGGCGGTCCAGCGCCCGCCCTCCGGCGGCGCGACGCCGGCCTCGTTCAGGCCGGCGACGATGCCGTCGAGATCGTGGATGCTGCGGTCGAACAGCGCCTCCAGCGCATCGCCCAGCGCCTTCGTATAGGGCGTCTCCTCCCAGTCGCGGCACTGGCGGGGATAGTCGATCCCGGCCAGCGGATGGGTCATGCGCGGGCTGGTCATGCCGGTTCGGCGGTCCTCTGTGGCGGCCGGAGAGCCCGGCCCGGTCGTTGCGGGAATGGCAGGCGCGACCCTAGCGGGCGGCCCTCTGCAGGTCAAAAGCTTTGGATCGGTGTGCCGGGCCACCCGGTGTCCTGCCTTGGTGCAGGTATTGTGACCGATGCAGTCAGTCCGAAATTGCCGAGGAAAAGCCGGAATGGGCCCGATCGTTCTCGTTCACGCCAGTTCCCGTGGACGGATGGCGCGCAGGGCGGAAGCCTCGTTCCGTTCCGCAAGCATGAGTTCATACCGGTCCTGGAGATTCATCCAACTCCGGGCGTCGGTGCCGAAGTAGCGCGCCAAGCGCAGCGCGGTCTCGGCGGTGATGCCGCGGCGGCCCCGGACGATCTCGGCGATACGAGCCGGCGTCACCCCGATCGCCTTCGCCAGCCCGGTGGCGGACAAACCGAAAGGATCCATGAAATCGTGCTTGAGAACTTCGCCGGGATGTACCGGGTCCAGTCGGGTCATGTCGGTGTGTCCTCGCAAGATGTTGGTGGTAATGGACGAAAGCGAAAATTCGCACAATAAAGTTCAATCCCCGACAGGAACCCGGATGCCATGACCGCCGTAAGCCACACCCTCGAAGACGGCATCTTCACCGTCACTTTCGCCAACCCGCCGGAGGGGTTCTTCACCGGCGCGATGGCGGAGGAGCTGCTCGCCCTGCTGCCGGCGATGGCGGCGGAGGCGGTGCGGGTCGTCATTCTCCAGGGCGGCGTGCCGGGCGTGTTCATCCGGCACTATTCCGTCGCCGAACTGGCGGCGCTGTCGGACGCCCTGCGCGCCAAGGGCCGGACATTCGGCGAGACGACTCCGGTCGACCACCACACGGTGAACCGGATCGCCGAGGGGCTGGAGGCGCTGCCGAAACCGGCGATCGCGGCGCTCAACGGCACGGCGATGGGCGGCGGCTGGGAGTTGGCGATGGCCTGCGACCTGCGCATCGCGGAGGCCGGCGGCCATTCCTACGGCCTGCCGGAGGCGCGGCTCGGCATCCTGCCCGGCGCCGGCGGCACCCAGCGCCTCGCCCGGCTGGTCGGCACGGCCCGCGCCCTGGAAATGACCCTGCGCGGCCGCACCGTCGGGCCGGAGGAGGCGCTCGCGCTGGGCATGGTCCACGAGGTCGCGCCCGACGCCGCCGCGCGCGCCCGGCAGATCGCCGGCGAACTGGCCGCCCGCCCGGCAAAGGCGCTCGCCCACATCAAGCGCCTGGTGCGCGCCGCCCTGCCGCCCGTCGATCCGGAGACGCTGCAACTGGAAAGCCGCCTCTTCCTCGACCTCGCCGTCTCCGACGAGGGCAACGCCCTGATGCGCCGGATGGTCGACGAGGGGCTGGACGTCCGGGAGGTGGAGTAGGGCGGCGAGGCGCCCTTCGATACGCCCCGGCCTGGCGGCCGGGGCTACTCAGGGTGAGGGTGAAAGTTGTCGAGGTTGAGGCCCCCCAACCCCTCATCCCGAGTAGGCGCATCAGCGCCGTATCGAGGGACGGCACGCCGACGCGGTTCCGTCCGCCCCGTATAACTGGATCGGCGCCGGAGTTTGGCGTATTCAGGGCGCCATGTCCCGTCCCGTGTCCCGTTCGGGCGACAACAGCCTGCCACCGCCTCCGGGCGCCGCCGAGATCGCGGCGCTGGTCGAACCCGGCCGGGTGCACCGCCGCGCCTATACCGACCGCGCGATCTTCGATCTGGAGATGGAGCGCATTTTCGGCCGGGCCTGGATTTTCGTCGCCCATGCCAGCCAGATCCCCGGACCGAACGACCTGATCCGCACCCGCCTCGGCTTGCGCGACGTGCTCGCGACCCGCGACGCCGACGGCCGCGTCCATGTCGTCGAGAACCGCTGCACCCATCGCGGCACGACCCTCTGCTCGGTCGAGCGGGCCAATGCCGCGAGCCTGGTCTGCCCCTATCACGCCTGGACCTTCGCCCTGGACGGCGTGCTCCGCTCGGTGCCCCACCGCAAGAGCATGCCGGCCAGCTTCGACATCGCCGATCCGCGCCTTGCCCTGTTCCGCGCGCCGCGGGTCGCGGACTACCGCGGCTTCATCTTCGCCAGCCTGGCGGAGGACGGGCCGTCGCTCGAGGATTTCCTCGGCGACATGACCGATGCGCTCGACAATTTCATCGACCGCGCGCCGGACGGCGAGGTTTTCCAGGAAGGCGGCCTGTTCCGGCTGGAATACCGCGGCAACTGGAAACTGCACCACGAGAACGCCAACGACACGATGCATCCCGGCTTCGTCCACGAATCCTCGGTCAACGCCGCGCGGGAGGACAGTCGCGACTATGCCGAGCCGGTCTTCGACGAGCACCAGGCCCATGTCCAAATGCTGTCGAACGGGTTCTCGGTGCGGGAATGGCAGTCCCTGGGCCTGCAGGGGCTGGCCAACGGCCACAGCTATATGGACGGCTTCTACACCCGGGGTATCCTGTCGCCCGACCGGGACGATCCGATATCCCGCAGCTATCGGGACGCGCTGGAGGCCGCACGCGGGCGGGAGGCCGCTGCCGGTATTCTGGCGATGGACCGCTTCAACAACCTGGTCTGGCCCAACCTGAACATCAACGCCCAGTATCAGCAGATCCGCATCGTCCAGCCGGTCGCGCCCGACCGCACGGTCGTCCAGGCCATGTGCTTCCGGCTCGGCGGCGCGCCGGAGGGCATGTTCCATCGCGCGGTGCGCTTCCTGACCAATCTCAGCTCGCCGGCCTCGATGATCTTCGCCGACGATGCCGAAATCTTCGAAAAGGTCCAGGCCGGCCTCGCCGACGGCAGCCGGGAATGGCTCGACCAGTCGCGCGGCATCGACGAGGCCGTCGGCAACGGCCGCGTCGCCTCGGCCGGCGCCAGCGAGCTGCCGATCCGCGGCCAGTTCCGCGCCTGGCTCGACCATATGGCGGCCCGGGAATTGCGACCGGGGCCGTTGTGAACGGGGCCGTTGCGACCCGGCCGATCGACCGCGCCGCAGTCGAGGAGTTCCTGTTCCGGGAGGCGAGGCTGCTCGACGACGGGCGCTTCGAGGACTGGCTCGCCCTGTTCGACGAGGACGGGCTCTACTGGATCCCCGGCCTGCCCGGCCAGACCGACCGTTTCGGCGCGGCGTCGATCGTCCACGAGGACCGCACGGTCCTGCGCATGCGGGTCCGCCGGCTCGGCCATCCCCGGGCCTGGTCGCTCATGCCTCTGCCGCGCACCGCCCATATGCTCGGCGGCGTCACGGTCTCTCCGGCGGAAAACGGCGCGGTCGAGGCGGTCGCCGCGCTCCAGGTCGCGCTCTACCGGGCCGGCGGCCGGACGCGCTACGACGGCCGCCAGACCATGCTGCTCAGGCCCGGATTCGGGCCCGGCGGGGGCGATTTCAGGATCGCGCTCAAGCGCATCGACCTGATCGATTGCGACGGCGTCCAGGGTGTGATGCCGGTGCCGATCTGAGCGGCCGGCCGCGCGGTCAATCCAGCAGGCCGGCGAAGCAGGCGTGGAGCGCCGGCATCGTCTCGATGCCGAAGCCCGGAACGTCGGGCAGCGTCGCCCGCCCGTCCTCGACCGGCGCGCCGCCCGGCAGCCCGCCGACCGGCAGGGCGGCATCGAGCGCAACCTCGGCCATGCCGAGGCCGAGCGCCGCGACCGTGTGGAGCGCCAGGACATGGCCGGCATGGGGCGCGAAACGCTGCGGCGACCAGCCGTTACCCTCGAACAGGCGGACAATCCGGACATATTCCGGCAGGCCGTAGCTGAGCGAGATATCGAATTGCAGAAGGTCGCGGTCCGGCCGCAGGCCGCCGTGGCGTTCGAGGTTGCGGGCGTCGTCGAAGGAAAACAGGTTTTCGCCCGTGCCGATGGGTATGGCGAAGCGGCCGGCGATAGCGGCCAGCCCGGCATAGTCGAGCGGCGAGACCGGCTCCTCGATCCAGGCGAGGTCGTAATCCGCCAGCGCGGCCAGCCAGCCGGCCGCGGTTTCCGGCTCCCAGACGCCGTTGGTATCGAGCGCCAGGGCGCCCGGCCCGGCAATCTCCAGCGCCGCTTCGACCCGGGCGATGTCGGTCTTGAGCGGCGCGCCGCCGATCTTGATCTTGAAGGTCCGGAAGCCGCGCGCGCGGGCCCCGGCCAGCGAAGCGCGCAGCGGCCCGGTGTCGGCCGCGTCCGCGCCGTAATGGCCGCCGGTGCCGTAGACGGCGGCCGCGGGCGCGCCGGCCGCGCCGAAATAGTCGGCGATCGTGCGCCAGGCCGGCTCGCCGCGCTGGCGCGCGCGCAGGTCCCACAGCGCCATGTCGAGCACGCCGACCGCCCCGGCGCGCTCGCCGTGGCCGCCGGGCTTCTCGTTCGCCATCATGATGCGCCAGGCCGCGGCGGGGTCGATCAGCCCGTCGCCATCCAGCAGGCCGCCGGGCGGCGCGTCGAGCAGGCGCGGGATGAAGCGTTCGCGCAGCAGCGCGCCGTGGCCGTAGCGCCCGACCGAATCGAAGCCGAGGCCGTGCAGGCCGCCGTCGGTCTCGACGACGACGGCGCTGGCGGTCATGGCGTCGTAGGCGATGCCGGCGTTGCGCAGGCCGGAGGCGAGCGAGACCGTCTTTTCGCGGATCGCGGCGATCTTCATGGCCGGCGGCGGCCGCCCCGACCTATTGCCCGGCCTGGGTCCAGTCGTGGTCGGAAATGTCGAAGACGATGCCGTGATTGTCCTTGTACTTGGTCTCGGCATCGACGCCGGGATAATGGTCCGGCAGCTGCATGAAGAAGGCGCCGCCGGCGTCCTCGATGCGCCGGCCGGTCTCGTCGAGGTCGTCGACGACGAAGCCCATATGGTGCAGCCCGGCCCAGTCCGGCCCGTTGACCTGGCCGCCGCGGCCGTCCGGGAAGTGGAGCAGGGTGAGGTTCATCACTCCGTCGCTCAGCATGACGGCGTTGCCGATCGGGCTCTCCGCCTCGCGCACCCGTTCGAGGCCGAACACCGCTTCGTAGAAGCCGGCCGCCTTCTCCAGGTCCGGCACCTGAAGCGCAATGTGGCGCAGCTTGGCCATGACGCGCTCCTTCCGTTGACGATGGCGGGGGGCATTGTCGGCGAAAGGGGGCGGGGCTGTCCAGCGGGGAGGGGGCGGAAGGAAGCGAGCGAAACCGGGCGTGCACTTGTCTTGTCGGACGGGCCGGTCTATGTGGGACACGGACACCCCGGTACCGTCTCTGCCTCCGGCACGCGGCCGGGGTAGTTTTTTTGGGGCGTCGGCAACCGGGCGGAAGGTCGAAACCCGTCCGGCGCGGAGGCGCGCTTCCCTTCCCCCGGACTTGGCGGCCGATGAGAGCCGCGCCTTTCCCTTTCCCGTCATTCCGACCGGGCGCAAACCCATCGCCGTCATCCCGACCGAAGCGAAGCGAGCGGAGGGATCTCGGCTCGATGCCACCCACACGAACCCGAGTCCGGCGCCGAGATTCCTCCGCTCCGCCGCCCGTTGGGCGGCTCCGGTCGGAATGACGGCGAGGGCGGGTCGGAATCAAGGAATATTATGCTTGAAATTCTCATGATTCCTTTCTATATCCCCAAAAGGAACACATATCGAACGAAAGGATGGATACCATGTCCCTCTCCGCATCCGCCATTCCGACGGAAACCCCGGCCGATTCCGCCCCCGGAACCGCGCCGGACTCCCCGTCTCCCGCTGCCGCCCCGGCCGCCCCGCTCACCCTGCGGCAGGAGGAGTTCTGCCGCCACTATGCCGCCACCGGCAACGCCGCCGGGGCGGCGCGGGACGCCGGCTATGCCGAGGGCTCGGCGCGCCAGACCGGGCACGACCTGCTGGCGCGGCCCGATATTGCCGGACGGGTGCGCGCTATCCGGGCGGCCTGGCGGGCGGTCGAGCGGTCGGAGGCGCAGATCATGCTCGGCCGGCTGGAGCAGGCCTGGGACGCGGCGGTCGAGCAGGGCTCGGCGTCGCTGATGATCCGGGTCGTGAAGTTGCAGGCCGAACTGTCCGGCCTCGACCGGCGCGGCGCCCACCGCCGCGCCGGCCTGTGGCCCCTGCCGGGGGAGATGTCCGGAGACGTGCCCGGTGAGGCGGCCGGGGAGCAGGCCGCGGAACCCGGCCCGCCCGAAGGTCCATTGGCCGAGGCGGTCCGCCGGGGCCGCCACCGGACCGAGCGGGCGCTCGCCCTCCATCGGGCGAGCCGCAAGGCCCGGGAGCGGCGCAAGGATTTCGACGAGGCGGACTGGCTGGCCACCGCCCGCCGCCTGCACGCCACCGTCGAGGAGCGCCGGCTGCCGGGGCGGCGGACCCGGCCGGGCGGCCTCCGGCCGGACGCCCCCGCCATGACGAATCCTGACATTTCCTTACACGGGTCTCTGCAAGAGTCCGCCGAAGGCGCCGGACCGGACGCAGCGGACCCGACGGAACCCGACATTTCCTTACATCGGGCCGGCCTGATGCCGGCGGACGGCGACGGGGAGCCCGCGTTCGACGAGCGCGCCTGGCGCGACGACTACCGCGCCGAGATGGCGCGCATCAGGGCCGAAGGCCGGCCCTACACCGACAGGGAAATGCAGGCCTACCGGGCCAAAGTGAAAGAGCTGGTCAACGAGGCCCGGCGCCAACCCCGAACAGTTCCGTGGGGCCGGGAAAGGAACAGGACTTCCTGAAGACCCACGCCCGGACCCGGCCGCTGCTGGAGATCCGGATCGCCGGAGAGCATCTCCGGGACTTCGAGCTC
>JAJEGH010000034.1 GCA_022819985.1 Alphaproteobacteria bacterium
CCCCTCCCGTCATTTCGACCGGAGCGGCGTCAGCCGCGAAGTGGAGAAATCCGGCCAGGGACGGAGGCCGGGCAGAGGCACAGCCCTGTGGCGTCGACGGAGCGCTCGCCGGGTTTCTCCCCTTCGGCTTCGCTCAGGGCAAGCTCCGAGCGGAGCCGGGGGGATGGGTGGGCGGTGCGGCCCGCCGCCCGCCGGACATGCCAAATCCTGACATTTCATGACACATCGCATCCCCCGACACCCCTTCCCCGCGCCGGCCGGGCGCCGGTATCGGCGGGTCAGCCGGAAGGCCCGGCCCCCGCCCCGGAGTCCGGCCCGGAGTCCGCCCCGGAATTGGCCCCGGAGTCCGCATAGTAGGCGCGCACGGCCTCGCGCCGCCGCCGGCCGCGGGCGAATCGGCCGGGGTCCGCCGCCGCCGCGCGCCGGGCCTGCCTCGCCAGTTCGCGCTCCAGGCCGGGCAGGTCGAACGCCGCGAGCCGCCCCGCCGTAACGACCGGCCGGCCCGCCACGACAAGATCGCGGACATGGCCGCCATGCGCCCAGGTCAGCAGCACCTCAGTTTCGTCCGGGGCCTCGTCCGCGGCCTCGTCCGGATCGCCGAGCAGCCGGCCGCCGGTCATCGCGCCGTAGTCCAGGACGACGATATCGGCGCGCGCGCCCGGTTCGAGGATGCCGTAGTCGCCGCTGCCGTCGATGGCGCGGAAACCGTCGCGCAGGGCCGCGTCGAACAGCCGGGCCGGCGGCAGCGCGGGCTCCAGCCCGGTACCGTTGTGGACCCGCCGGGCGAGGCGCAGGTCGCGGAACCAGTCCTGGTCGTCGTCATGGGCCGCGCCGTCGAGCCCGAAGCCGAAGCGCAGGCCGTGCTGCATGAAGCGGGCAACCGGCGCCAGTCCCGAGCGCATGCGCAGGTTGGACGAGGTGTTGACCGCAACGGTGATGCCGCGTTCGGCGAGCAGGGCGCATTCGTCTTCCGTCAGATGGACGCCGTGGGCGACCGTAAGCCGGGGCGAGAGCAGGCCTATATCGTCGAGGAAGCGCACGATGCCCTGCGGGTAGGTTGCGTCGAGCCACCGGCGCTGGCGCGGCGATTCGAGCAGATGCATGTGGACGCGCCGGCCGTGCAGGGCGGAGGCTTCGGCGATGCGCGCCAGCGTGTCGTCCCGGCACCATTGCGGGCCGACCGGACCGTACTGGACCTGGAAGAGCTCGCTTTCGTGGGCCGCGGCGATCTCCTCGACCTGCTCGACCTGGCGATGCGCCGGCGCGGCGGCGGCGAGCGCGGCCTCCATCGCCGCCCGGTCGGCGGCGTCCAGATACGGCAGCAGGTCGCGCTGGTCGCCGTAGATCCACGGGTTGCGGTCGCGCACCGGGCAGGAGAAGGCGACCCGGATGCCGACCTCGGCGGCGGCGCGGGCGACGCCGTCGGCCTCGCTTTCCAGGCGGTCGACGGCGAGCGAATTGTGGCAATGCACGGTCGCGCCGATGCCGGAAAGCGCCATGCGGCCGAAGGCGAGGGCGGCTTCGAGGCGCGGATCGAGCGGCAGGCGCAGGAAGGAGGCGATCCAGCATTCCAGGGCGTCGTCGCAGCCGCCCAGGGCAAGCGGGAGGACGCCGTAGCCGTGATCGTGGGCGTTGACCGCCGCCGGCAGGGCGATCCGGCCGTCGCGCGGCGCGGCGCCCGAACCGGCGATGCCCGCGATCCGGCCGCCGGCCATCGTCACCTCGGCGTTGCGCAGCGCCGGCGCCCGGCCCGGCTCGGCCAGCAGGCGGCCTGCCGAAAGGCGCCCGGTCATGGGTCGTTCGGTCATGGGTCGTTCGGTCATGGGGCATCCGGCCCGGAAACGCCGGCCAGGCCGGCGAGGTCGCGCCCCAGATGCTCCGCCATGACGCGGGCCGCCACGGTCGGGCTGCGCTCGGACGGGGCGAGCAGGCACAGGCGGAGCTGCGACAGGCGCTCGTTCTCGAGCGGCACGGCGACCAGCCGCGCCTCGGCCAGCTCCTCGACGAAGCCGAGCCGGGTGTAAAAGGCGATGCCGGCGCCGCGCAGCAGCAGGCGCTTGAGCAGCGCCAGGGTGTTGGAGGACAGCACCGGCTTGTGGGCCCGCTTGAAGGTGTCCAGGCTGTCGCCGAGAAAGCCGCGGATCGAGCCGGTATTGTCCTGGTAGACCAGCGGATAGGCGGCGCATTCGTCGAGCGTGACCGAACGGCGCCCGGCCAGGTCGTGATCCGGCCGCATGATGGCGTGCAGCGGGCAGGGGATGTTCTGCAATTCCTCGATGCCGCCGCGCCAGACCGGATCGAAGGTCAGGCCGAGATCGGCGTTGCCCCGCGCCACCGAGTGCAGGATTTCGTTGGGGTCGCCGGCGGTCACGCGGATCTGCACCGCCGGATGGGCCTCGATAAAGCGGGTGAGCGTATCGGGCAGGAAATGCTGGGTCAGGCTGTCCAGGGTGGCGATCGCGACCTCGCCGCTGACCACGCTGCTCAGGCTGTCGATCTCGCCGTGCAGGCGCCGGAAATCGTGCAGGGTGTCGCGCGAATGGCGCAGCATGAGATGGCCCGCCTCGGTCAGCCGCATGCCGTCGGGGCGGCGCTCGAACAGCGGCGTGCCGAAATAGTCCTCGATCTTGAGGATCTGCCGGTTGACCGCGGAGGCCGAGATGTTCAGCCGTTCCGAAGCCCGGCGGATCGACCCCTCTTCGGCGACGGCCTCGAAATAGCGCAGCACCGCGGCGTGCATGACGGCGCGCTCACGCTCCGCCGGAATCCCAGGCCGCGACCGCCGGATGGTCCTTGTCGGTGCGGAATTCCGGCTCCAGGCCGCCGGGCTTGCCCCAGCCGGTCACGGCGTCGCCGAAGAATTCTGCGTTGACCGCGGCGAAGCCTTCCGAACCTGCGGGCAGATCGTCCTCCGCCCAGATCGCCTCGACCGGGCAGACCGAGACGCAGAGCGCGCAATCGACGCATTCGTCGGGCTGGATGTAGTACATCCGGCCGCCCTCGTAGATGCAGTCGACCGGGCAGACCTGGGTGCAGACGCCGTCCTTCACGTCGATGCAGGTTTCGGCGATCACGAAGGCCATGGCGGTGCTCCGGACGCCGGATCAGCTGCCGGTCCAGACCGGCGGGCGCTTGTCCCGGAAAGCCTGGACGCCTTCGTCGGCGTCCCGGCTTTGGAGCGCGGCGACGAGGGCCGGCAGCCGGGCGTTGCGGGCTTCGGCGAGGCCGAGATGGGCCGTGTCGTAGACCGAGCGCTTGATCGCCTTCAGGCTGAGCGGCGCGCAGGCCAGGATATCGGCGACCCAGGCATCGACGGCGGCGTCGAGACCGTCGTCCGGCACGACCTGATTGATGAGACCGCAGCCCAGCGCTTCCGCCGCGCTCATCCGCCGGCCGGTCAGCAGCACGCCGAGGGCCTGCGCCCGCGGGACCAGGCGCGGCAGCACGACCCTTGCGTCGAGCGGCACCCGGCCGACGCGCGGCTCCGGCAGGCCGAATGCAGCGGACTCCGCCGCCACGACCAGATCGCAGCCCAGCACCATCTCGAACCCGCCGCCGAGCGCCGGGCCGTTGACCCGGGCGATCAGCGGAACCGACAGGCGGCCGCCGAGCGCGATGCCGCCGAAGCCCCAGGGATCGGCGCCGGCCCAGTATTCGAGGCCCTCGACGCCCTGCTCCTTCATGTCCGCCCCGGCGCAGAATGTCCGGCCCGCGCCGGTCAGCACGGCGCAGCGGATGTCCGGGTCGGCCTCGATGCGGTCCCAGATCCCGCCCAGCGCCGCCTCGGCAGCCCGGTCGATGGCATTCCTGCGCTCCGGCCGGTTCAGGACGACCCGGGCGACGCCTTCGGAGATTTCGAAATCGATGCTCACGCCGCAGCTTCCCGGCGGTTTTCGGCCAGAATTTCTTCCGTGTGCTCGCCCAGTTTCGGCGGCGCGTGGCGGACCCGGAACGGCGCGTCCGACATATCGATCGGCGATGCGACGAGGCGCACCGGGCCGCCCGCGGACGGGGGCAGTTCGACGATCATTTCGTTGCACGCGGTTTGAGGATCGTCCAGGGCGTCCGGCAACGACTTCACCGGCGCGCTGAGGATATCGACCTCGCCGAGCCGCGCCAGCCAGTGTTCGGTGCTGTTGCCGCGGAAGCTGTTGCGGAAGATTTCCTGCAACTCCGGCCGGTGGCGCTTCTGCTGCTCCAGATCGGCGTAGCGCGGATCCGCGGACAGATCCTCCAGGCCGAGAGCCCGGCAGATGTCCTGTAACGGATTCTTCTTGAACGCGCCGACCATGACGATGGCGCCGTCGGTCGTCTCGAACACACCGCACAGCGGCATGGCGGCCCAGTTCAGATCCTGGCCGCGCATCATCCAGGCCGCCGCTTCCTGCATCTGCATGGCGAGCATCGAATTGAACAGCGACACCGCAACCTGCTGCCCCCGGCCGGTCTTCTCCCGCTGCAGCAACGCCAGCAGAATGCCCTGCACCAGATGCATCCCGGCGGCGTAGTCGGCGAGCGCGGTCGGGTAGACGGAGAGCGGCAGGGACGGATCGGCGCGCCGGTGCATGACGCCGCTCATCGCCTGGGCGAGCACATCCTGGCCGCCGCGATCCACATAAGGCCCTTCGAGGCCGTAACCCGTCCCGACCGCATAGACGATGCGCGGATTGATCGCCTGGAGGCGGGCATAGCCGAACCCCATGCGCTCCATGACGCCGGGACGGAAATTGTTCACGACGACATCCGCGGTTTCGACGAGGCGGAGGACCGCCTCGCGGTCCTCTTCGGCCTTCAAGTTCACGGCAATGCTGCGCTTGTTCCGGTTCAGACTCGAGAATACCGGATTGTTGCCGCCGTCCGGGTCCTCGCCGACGCTCCAGCGGGACAGGTCGCCGCCTTCGGCGCGCTCGATCTTGATCACGTCCGCGCCGTAGTCGCCGAGCATCTGAGTGCAGCACGGGCCCATCATCACCTGGCTGAAATCGAGCACCCGGACTCCTTCGAGCGGAAGGGGCCGGCGGCCGACGCCGTCCTGCCCGGCCGGCATCACGCGGCCTCCGCGACCAGGGCGTTGGCCGCCGGCCGGTCTCCGGGATCGGCGCCCTGGGCGCGCATCTGTCTCTGGACGGCCCGCACGTCCACCTCGCGAACGGTGATGCCGCCGCCGAGCGCCTGGGCCGCGGCGATGCCTGCGGCCTCGCCCATCGCCATGCAAGGCGGAATCTCCCGGCTCAGCTTCTGGGCCTGGGGCGTCGCCGAATAATGGCGGCCGGCGACCAGCAGCTGCTCCACCCCCCTGGGCAGCATCGCGCGATACGGCGTGTAGTAGTCGCGGCCCCGGCAGACGCTGTCGTGGAAATGCACACGGTCCATCACGTCGCGCTTGGTGACGACATATTCGCCGTCCAGAAGGCGGGTCTGGCGCACGCCGGTCTGGGGCGCAAAGTCGACGAAATAGGCATTTGCAAAACCGGGGATGTTCTCGCGCGCGAATTCCAGCAGCGCCTTCATCCGGCGCCGGCCCTCGATTTCAGCGCCGGTCAGGTCCCCGACCTTCATGCCGTCGAAGCCGACCATGTGCGGACAGTTGCACCAGACGATGCCGGGCAGCGGCGTCTTGAGCCACCAGTATTGCCAGCAGCCGCCGATGATGCGCTTGGCCTGCCGGTCGAGTTCGGCAAAGCGCTCCGGCTCCCCGTACTGGAACCGCTCCGCCTCGTCGGTATCGACGCCACCTATGCGCGATACGGTGGTCACGATATAGGCGCCCTCGGCGAACGGGGCGCTGGCGCTGGCGGCAACGTCGAGATCGCCCGTCGCGTCGATCACCACCGAGCCCCGGATTGCCTGCGGCCCCTCCTTGGTCTCGACGATGACGCCGGCCGCCCGGCCGTCCTCGACGATCGTCGACTGGAACCAGCTGTGCAGGCGCAGGTTCACGCCGGCTTCGCGCACCATGTCGAGCGAGGCCTGCTTGAAGCCTTCCGGATCGAAGGCGGCGGCGAAGATGACCGGGTGCGGCTTGGTATGGGTGTGGAAGTCGAACACGCCCCAGCGCGACCACTTGCGCCACATTTCCTCGGTCGCGCGGACGGCAGGGTCGCGGTCCGCATCCGGCGGATAGACGCACAGCCCCTTGGCGTGCATCCGCTCGACGATCTCCATGGCCTGGCCGCGCACGGAGATTTCGGTGTCGTTGTGCATGTCGTCGAGCACCAGCACCATGCCGCCGGACGCCAGCCCGCCGAGATAGGGGTAGCGCTCCACCAGGGTGACGGAAACGCCGTTGCGCGCGGCCGAAACCGCCGCCGAAACGCCGGCCGGCCCGCCGCCGACGACAACCACGTCGGAGGTCGAAACGACGGGCACCGCGGCCTCGGGCCGCCTAACGCTGTCGGAAAGAGTCACGCCGGTTTCTCCGTTTTCGGGTCAGATGACATTGCCCGGTTTCCATTTGAGGACACGCCGCTCGACGATCGTGGTTGCCGTGAAGGCGACGACCGCCATGCCTGCGCCCAGGATCACCGTGGCGTAGAGCAGGGGCGCGCGGAAATTGTAGGTCGCCTCGATGATCAGCGAGCCGAGCCCGTAGTTCGAGCCGATCCATTCGCCGACGATGGCGCCGATCACCGAGGTCGTGGACGCGATCTTGAGGGCGGCGAACAGGAAGGGCAGCGAACTCTGGAGCCGGATCTTCCACAGCACTTCCGCCTGGTTGGCCGACAGGACGCGCATCAGGTCCAGCATCTGCGGGCTGACCGATTTCAGGCCCCGGACCATGTTCACCAGGGTCGGGAAGAAGCAGATCAGCGCGGCGATGACGATTTTCGGCTCATAGCCGTTGCCGAGCATCAGCACCAGGATGGGTGCGATGGCGATGATCGGAATCGTGTTGACGAACACCGCGATCGGATAAAAGGCCCGTTCGGCGAGCTGGCTGTGCACGAACCAGACGGCCAGCAACACGGCGATGCCGTTGCCGAGCGCAAATCCGGCCGCCGCTTCCATCGCCGTCGGCCAGAAATTGATCCAGAGGATTTCGCCCTCTTTGGCGAACACCTCCAGCACCTCGACCGGGCTCGGCGCGATATAGGTCGGCACGCGAAAGCCATCGACGATCAGCTGCCACAGCAGCAGCAGACCGACGGCCGCGACGATGGCCGGTGCGCGGCGGCGCCATTTCTCAAGCCGCATGGAGGAATCGCCCGCGGCTGCGGCGAGTGCCCGCCCGTTGCCGGTGCCCGCCGCCTTCATTTCCCGACCTCGAGCAGGCTGCGCAGATGCGAGGTAATCTGCACAAATTCCAGGGTATCGCGGATGCTGAGTTGCCGCGGCTCCGCCAGGTCGATATCGACGTAGCCGCGGACCCGGCCGGGCTGTGCGGACAGGACCAGGCATTTGCGCCCCAGAAACGCCGCTTCGGGCACCGAATGGGTGACGAACATGATTGTCGTTCCGGTTTCCCGCCAGATACGCAGCAGTTCCTCGTTGAGCTTGTCCCGCGTGATCTCGTCGAGCGCGCCGAACGGCTCGTCCATCAGGAGAACCCGGGGCTTCTGGACCAGCGCCCGGGCGATCGAGACCCGTTGCTTCATGCCGCCGGACAGTTCGTGCGGCAGGGCGTCCTCCCGTCCCTGGAGCCCGACCAGCGCGAGCAGATCTTCGGGTTCCGCGTGCCGTTCGAGTTCGACCCCGCCGCGCCGGCCGACCTCCAGCGGCAGCCGGACGTTGTCGATCGCGCTGCGCCACGGCAGCAGCGTCGGATCCTGGAAGACGAAGGCGAAGTCCCGGGCCAGCCGCGACTGTTCCGGCGTCCGGCCGAACACCCGGATTCCGCCCTCGCTGACCGGCACCAGGTCGGCGATCGCCCGCAGAAGGGTGGACTTGCCGCATCCCGAGGGCCCGAGCATGGTGACGAAACCGCCCTCGGACACCTCGAAATCGACATCGCTCAAGGCGGTGATGCTGCCGTCGTTCCCCTCGAACCGGACGGCGAGGCGGTCGACGGATATCGCCGCCACCACGCCGACCCGGGGCGCAACCTCCGCCGCCGCGCCGACGTTCATATCAGCCGATCTGCTTTCTCAGCTTCTCGGTGGCCGCCAGGATGCTGTCGGTCATGACGTCGTCCACGGTCGGCGTCTTGCCCTTGAACTGCTTGAGGCTGGCATAGACGTCGATCTGGGCCTGCCAGTTCGCCTTGTTCATGGCCGCCCAGCCGTCCTTCGCCGTCACCTTGTCGAAGGAGAAGCCGAGCACGCCGCCGACCGCCTCGAGCTCGCTTGCCTTGTTCAGATTCTTGTATTCGGCGACCAGGTGATCGACCGCCGCCTTCGGGTTCTTGCGCGCATAGCCCCAGCCGCGCGCCGAACCGGTCAGGAAGCGGGTCATCACGTCGCTGTGTTAGGCGATCATGTCGTCGGAGGCGTAATAGACGTTGGCATAAAGCTGGATGCCGGCGTCCCACAGCATCATGTCGACGCGGTCCTTGCCGAGGATCTTGAGCGCGTTGGTGTTGGTCATCCAGCCGGTCACCGCCGCGACGCGCCCGGTCGTGAGCTGGGCCATGTCACTGCCCATCTTGACGATCTTGACCTGGTCTTCGGCGATGCCGTTCTTGGCCAGCAGCGCGCGCAGCAGGATCACTGCCGTCGGCTGGGTGGCGATGGTCTTGCCGACCATGTCCTTCGGCGTGCGGATCGGGTTCTTCTTCAGCGAGAAATAGGTGAACGGGTGCTTCTGGTATCCGGCCGCAAACGCCTTGACCGGAATGCCCGCCGAGCGCGCCAGCATGAGGGACGGACTGGAGGACAGATGGCCGACCTGCGCCCGGCCCGCGGCGACCGAGGCGACGCCGTCGACGCCGGGGCCGCCCGGCGTGACGTTCAGATCGATGCCCAGTTCCTTGTAGTAGCCCATGCGCTTCGCCACGACTTCGCCCAGGATGCCGTTGCTGGCCAGCCAGCCGAGCTGCATGTTGACCTTGGCCGTGCCGGCGCCCAGCGCCTCGACGCTGATCAGCGACGACATGGCGGCAGCGCCGCCGAGCGCCGCACCGTATTCGAGGACTTTCCGGCGGCTGACCGGAGACGGGGTTGAGTGATGCTCTGCCATGATGTTTCTCCCGGGCGATAGCGTTGTGTCGTTGGGTCGGCAGATCCGTCGGCGCCGGGCCTGCCGGAGACGATCGGCGCACCTCAATGCAACGGCCGGACGTCCGCGCACCGCCACCGGTCCGGCGGTCGGCGCACTGAAACGGGCCGTTGCCTCGGTCTGCCGACAGACTAGACGGTAATTCGCCGGAGCGTAAGGCAGAAGCGTAATCTTTTGCCTGCCTCGTTGCATTTTCGGCAACGGGCGGGGTGGCCCGGCTTTCCTTGCCGCGGGACTTGTTCTAGGTGAGGCCTTCCGGATGAAGGCGCGGGCGGAAGCCGCCGGCCGCGCCGGCCGAATACAGGAAACGAATACCGGAACTGATTGCCGGGACCGAATACCGGGAAGGGGCGTGACATGGCGCTCAGCGTGGCGATCCAGATGGATCCCATCCACACCATCGACATCGCGGCGGACAGCACCTTCGTGCTCGCTCTGGAGGCGCAGGCGCGCGGCCATGCGCTTTGGTATTACACGCCGGACCGGCTGCGCTTCCGCGACGGCGTGCTGAGCGCGCCGGTGCAAAGCCTGACGGTGCGCGCCGAACGGGGCAACCATGCCGAGCTCGGCGCGCCGCGGCTTGCCGACCTGTCGGAGATGGACGTGATCCTGCTGCGCCAGGACCCGCCCTTCGACCTGGCCTACATCACGACGACCCATTTCCTCGAGCAACTCCACCCGGCGACGCTGGTCGTGAACGACCCGGCCGAAGTGCGCAACGCGCCGGAGAAAATCTACGTCAACCGCTATCCGGACCTGATGCCGCCGACCCTGATCTCGAGCGATCCCGAAGCGATCCGGGCGTTCCGCGACGAGCATGGCGAAATCGTCGTCAAGCCGCTCTACGGCAACGGCGGCGCGGGCGTGTTCCATCTCAGGCCCGGCGACGACAACCTGGGCTCGCTGCTCGAAATGTATGCCGAGCAGTTCCGCGAGCCGATCATCGCCCAGCGCTACCTGCCGGAGATCCGCCGGGGCGACAAGCGCATCATCCTGGTCGACGGCGAATTCGCCGGCGCCGTCTCGCGCATGCCGAACGAGGGCGAGGCGCGCGCCAACTTCCATGCCGGCGGCCAGCCGAAGGCGGCGGAGCTGACCGACCGCGAGCGGGAGATCTGCGCCCGCATCGGCCCGGACCTCAAGGCGCGCGGGCTGGTCTTCGTCGGCATCGACGTGATCGGCGACTGGCTGACCGAGATCAACGTCACCTCGCCGACCGGCATCCAGGAGACCAACCGCCTGTCCGGCACGAAGATCGAAGCCGGCATCTGGGACGCGATCGAGGCGCGGCTCAACCGCTGATCCGCGCCTGGTCTCGCGCCGGGCTCCGCGCCTACCCCCGAAGGGTACGGATCAGGATTTCGACATCCTCGTTGATCGACGGATCGATGGCGCGGAGTTCCTCGATCTTTCTGACCGCGTGCATGACCGTGGTGTGATCGCGGTTGCCGAACTTCCGGCCGATCTCCGGCAGCGAGCGGCTGGTCAGCATCTTGGCGAGATACATGGCGATCTGGCGCGGCCGCGCCACCGCCCGCGCCCGGCGCGCCGAGGACATGTCGGTCATCTTGATGTTGAAATGGGCGCAGACGCTGCGCTGGATTTCCTCGATCGTGATGTGGCGCTCGTTGGCGCGCAGCATGTCCTTCAGCACGTCCGCGGCCATTTCGATGGTCAGGTCGCGGCCGATCAGGCTGGCATGGGCCGCCATCCGGTTCAGTGCACCCTCCAGTTCGCGCACGTTGGACTGGATCTTGTGCGCGACGAATTCGAGCACCTTGTCCGGGAAGCGGCAGGGCATCCGGGCGGCCTTGGCCTGCAGGATGCTGAGCCGCAATTCGTAGGTCGTCGGATGGACGTCCGCAACCAGGCCCCAGTTGAAGCGGGAGACCAGCCTTTCCTCGATTCCGGACAGATCGCTGGGCGACTTGTCGGCCGACACGACGACCTGGCGGCGCTCGTCCATCAGCGCGTTGAAGGTGTGGAAGAACTCCTCCTGGGTCGCGCCCTTGTCGGACATGAACTGGACGTCGTCGATCATCAGCACGTCGACCGAACGGAACTGCTCCTTGAAGGCCAGCGTGTCCTTGAAGCGCAGCGCCCGGATGAACCGGTACATGAACTTCTCGGCCGAGATGTAGGCGACGCGGCGCCAGGGCGCGCGCTCGCGGATGCGCCAGGCCATGGCGTGCATCAGGTGGGTCTTGCCCAGGCCGACGCCGCCGTGGATGAACAGCGGGTTGAAGGGAATGTCGTCCGCCTCGGCGACCCGCTGGGCGGCGGCGCAGGCCAGTTCGTTCGGCTTGCCGACGACGAAACTGTCGAACGTGTAGCGCGGCTCGAGCGGAAGACTGGGCGTACTGTCGGCATCGTCGTCGGCAGCGCCGTCGACCCGGGCCTGGGCCCGGTCGGGATCCTGCGCCCGGCCGTCGGCTCCGCCGCCGGCTTCGGCCGCCGGCGGCGCACCGGTCCCGGGCGCGCCCGCACGGGCAACCAGATCGACCGCCTCGATCGCCGGGAGTTCGGCCTTGAAATGCCGCAGGATCTGCTCGCGGTAATTCGACGATACCCAGTCGCGCAGGAAGCGGGATTTGATCGACAGGACGGCCGTGCCGCCGCGAACGGCCTCAAGCGTCAGCGGGCCGATCCAGCTGCGGAAGGCTTCGGCGCCGAACTCGCTGCGCAGTCCCGCGCGGGCGCGCGCCCAGGCTTTCGAGACCGTAGGCGAGACCGGGGGCGACACCGCGGAGTCGGCCGGCGCCGTCCTGTCCTGCGTGCCTCCTGAAGTTCCTGTGGCGATTCCTCTGGCGATTCCGGCGGGTGCGCCATCGGGACGATTCCCGCCCGTTTCCTTCTCCATCCGTTACGTCCTCGTTCCGTCCGGGTTGCCGGCTGCCGCCGGTTCCGGTTTCAGCAGTGTTTGCCTGCGGCGGGCGACAGCCGGTCGCCGCATGTTTCCGTTCGCGGCCGCTCATGCCCGCCGCCGGAGGGCCGTCCCCCGATCCGATCCGCCGTCAGGTCTGCCGCCACGGCAGACCGTCGGCCTTCCATCCGCCGACCGTGCCCCGGTGGCCCGCCGCGTCGCAGTCCCCCTCGAAGCCGGTGGCGACGTTGTAGCAGGGGCCGTAACCGAGCGCCGTCATGGCGACCGCCGCATCGCGCGACCGCACGCCCGACCGGCACAGGAAATACAGCGCCGCGCCGCGCTCAACGCCCGACTCCGCCACCGCCTCGGCAAAGCCGGGATTCACCGCCATCGCCGGAAACCGTTTCCACTCGACCGTCACCGGCGCCTTGCCGAGGGCGCCGAGATCGGGAAGGCCGACATAGGCCCACTCCGCGGCCGTCCGCACGTCGATCAGCCGGGCGTCGGCGTCCGACGCCAGGGCAGTCCATGCTGCTTCCGGCGAAACGTCGCCGGCATAACCGGTTATTCGTGACATGGTGCAACGGAGAAGAGGTTCGGAGTGTCGGAAACGACAGTCTTGGCGACGGACTAGTTACCGCCAATTCAGGTCCTTGGGGGCGGTTCCGGGCGGCCGGCGCGGCATGTCAAATAAAAATCGCTCATTACACCCCATCCCCCCTTTTTTATTTAATTTCAGATGTCCAATACTTGGGAGCAGCTGAAATTTCAAGTAACTGTAATACAACGGCGAGCGCGGTGCAACGGCAAAGATGCCGATTCGGACGGCAATTCCGGCCCGCCGGAGCGCCCCGGAACGGCCTTGCCGGGCGCCATGCGGATCGTTGACGAAGCCGTTGATTTCCTGTCGTTTGTCTACCGGAAAAATGCGTGTCAAGGCAGCTGGAACAGGCTGGATTTTCGATAATCCGGGAGTTCACGATGACGTGGGAAGAAGGATTATCCGCGGGCGAGGGCGCGGTGCGGCTGCTGGCGATCGGGCGCGGCTATGTCGCCCGGCGGCTTGCCGGCCGGACCGGCATGACCGTCCTGGGCGCGACCCATCGGCCGGACGGCGCGCCGCGGCAGCCGGGCGATCTCCGCTTCGGCGACAGCGCCGCGATTGCTCCGCTGCTCGAGCGGGCGACGCACATGCTGGTGTCGGCGCCGCCCGACGCCGACGGCGACCCGACCCTGCGCTGGCTGGGCGCGGACCGGCTGGCCGGGATGCCCGGCTTGCGCTGGATCGGCTATCTCTCGTCGACCGGCGTCTACGGCGACCATGACGGCGCCTGGATCGACGAGACGGCGCCGCTCAACCCGGTCGGCCGGACCGCGGAACGCCGGGCGCAGGCCGAGGCGGAGTGGCTGGCCGCGCGCGCGCCGGCCGGCAAGCGGCGCGGCCTGCCCGTGACCGTCTTCCGCCTCTCCGGCATATACGGGCCGGGGCGCAGCGCCTTCGATGCGCTGGCGGCCGGCACCGCGCGGCGCATCGACAAGCCGGGCCACGTCTTCTGCCGCTGCCATGTCGACGACATCTGCGCGGTGCTGCGCCGCTCCATGGCGGGCGTTGGTGCGGCCCCGGTCTATAATGTCGCCGACGACCTGCCGGCCCCGCAGCGCGCCGCGGTCGAGTATGCCGCCGGCCTGGCCGGCGCCGAGCCGCCGCCGCTCACACCCTACGATCCGGGCGCCCTGCCGCCCGGGCTGCGGCGCTTCTACGAGGCCTGCCGGCGGATCCGCAACGACCGGATCAAACGGGACCTCGGCGTCCGGCTGCTCTATCCGACCTTCCGCGAAGGCCTGCGCGCCATCGCGCTCGAAGAGGGCCGGATCCAGCCCGGCTAAACCGCCCTGCCCCTAAACCGTCTTGCCCCTGAACCGGCACAGGTCGTTGACGATGCAGGCCGGGCAGTCCGGTTTGCGCGCCTTGCAGACATAGCGGCCGTGCAGGATCAGCCAGTGATGGGCGTGCCGCTTGAATTGCGCCGGCGTCGCCTTCTCCAGCTTCTGCTCGACGGCGAGCGGCGTCTTGCCGGGCGCGAGGCCGGTCCGGTTGCCGACCCGGAAGATATGGGTATCGACCGCGATCGTCGGCTGGCCGAAGGCGATGTTCAGGACGACATTCGCCGTCTTGCGGCCGACGCCGGGCAGGGCTTCCAGCGCGGCGCGGTCCTGCGGCACCCGGCTGCCGTGTTTCTCGATCAGGATATGGCTGAGCGCGATGACGTTCTTCGCCTTGGCGTTGTAGAGGCCGATGGTGCGGATATGCTGCTTCAGGCCGGCCTCGCCGAGCGCCACCATCTGCTCCGGCGTCGTCACCCGCTCGAACAGGGCCTGCGTCGCCTTGTTGACGCCGACGTCGGTCGCCTGAGCCGACAGGACGACCGCGACCAGCAACGTATACTCGTTGACATGGTTCAGCTCGCCCTTCGGCGCCGGCCGCTGCGCCTCGAGGCGGGAATACATCTCGACGATATCGGCTTTCTTCATGGCGCGGACCTTACCACGAAACGGCGGATGGGTTATGGTCGGCGCATGACCCCGTCGCCGGTTTACCTCGACGCCGAACTCCGGCCCAACCGCAGCCTCGGCCCGCGCGGCTTCCGCTGGCTGATGGGCGGCCTGCTGGCGCTCTCCTTCGTCGCCGGCGTCGTGTTCGTCTCGATCGGCGCCTGGCCGGTCTTCGGCTTTTTCGGGCTCGACGTGCTGCTGATCTGGCTCGCCTTCCGGGCCAGCTACCGCAGCGGCGCCCTGTCCGAATATCTCAGGCTGACCCGCGACGCGCTGGAGGTGAAGCGCATCCACCCGTCGGGCCGCGAGCAGAAATGGTCGTTCCAGCCCTGGTGGGTGCGGGTGTCGCTGCCCCGGCCGGTCAGGCACGAAAGCCAGCTCTCGCTGTCCTCCCACGGCCGGCGGCTGGTCGTCGGCGCCTTCCTCAGCCCGCGGGAGCGCGGCGAGGTCGCCGACGCGCTGGAAGACGCCCTGCACCGGATGCGCCGCGCCCCGGCCTGACGCCCCCCGGCCTGACCCCCCCGGCCTGACCCCTGTCGGCACCGCGCCGCGCGCCTTCAGCGCAGGCCGAGCACGTCCGCCATGTCGTAAAGCCCCGGCTGTCCGCGTTGCGCCCGCCCGGCGGCCCAGCGCGCCGCCCGCACCGCGCCGCGGGCGAAGATGGCGCGGCTGCCCGCCTTGTGGGTCAGCTCCACCCGCTCGCTGTCCGTGGCGAAAACCACCGTATGCTCGCCGGCGACGTCGCCGCCGCGCAAGACGGCGAAGCCGATATCGCCGCGCCGGCGCGCGCCGGTGACACCGTCCCGGCCGCGGTCGGCCGCATCCTCCAGCGCGACCCCGCGGCCCTTGGCGGCGGCGCGGCCGAAGCCGAGCGCGGTGCCCGACGGCGCATCCGCCTTGTGCTTGTGGTGCATCTCGACGATCTCGATGTCCCAGTCGTCGCCCAGCGCCTGCGCGACCTGCTCCGTCACCGCGAACAGCAGGTTGACGCCGAGGCTCATGTTGGGCGCATAGACCACCGGCACCCTTTCGGCGGCGGCTTCCAGGGCCGCCGTCTGCGCCGGCTCCAGCCCGGTCGTGCCGATCACCAGCGCCGCGCCGGCCGCCGCCGCCGCCGCCGCGTGGCCCGCCGCCGCGGCCGGCACGGTGAAATCGACCAGCACGTCGCTCGCCGCCGCCGCCGCGCCCGCATCGTCGACCACCGTCACGCCCAGCGGATCGAGCCCGGCGACCGCGCCCGCGTCCCGGCCGACCGCCGCGTCGCCGGGCGTCTCCGTCGCCGCCGCGACCGCACAGCCCGCCGCCGCGCCGATTTCCCGCACCAGCATCCGGCCCATCCGGCCCCGGCAGCCGAGCACGGCTATCCGGCAATCGCCCATGTCGCTGTCCCCGCTTGTCGGCATTCCGGTCCCCGCCCTGCCTACGGCACGCCGCCCGAGGTGACAAGGGGAGGGGGTGGCAAGGGAGGGGGTATCGGGTGTGTCATGAAATGTCATGATTTGTCATGTCCGGCCGGCGGCGGGCCGCACCGCCTACCCATCCCCCCGGCTCCGCTCGGAGCCTGCCCTGAGCGAAGCCGAAGGGGCAGGCCATTCCGATCGAAGCGCACTCCCCTCCCGTCATTTCGACCGAAGCGTAGCGAGTGGGGAAATCCGGCCAGGGACGGAGGCCGGCTAGAGCGCGATGACTCGATTGTGAATCGAAAGGGGATTCCCTTTGTTGGCTTGAGTTGATTCCCTGTCTTTGCGACGACAGGGGAGGCTTGAGGGATGACCCGTCCGATTTCGATGGATTTGCGCGAACGCGCGATGGCG
>JAJEGH010000040.1 GCA_022819985.1 Alphaproteobacteria bacterium
CCGAGCGCGGCGAACTCGTCGTCCGTCAGGTAGTGCGCCTCGAAGCCGGTCTTGCGCCGCCGCAGGCCCTTGCACGGGTTGGAGTCCTCGCGCCGCAGCCCGAGCGCCTCGGCGTGCTGCATCATCGACGACAGCACCGCCAGCGCCCGGTTCGCCGTTCCCGCCCGCGTGACCGAGAGATCGTCGAACCAGTTGCGCACGTCCTTCGCGGTCACCGCATCGACGCGCCGGTCGCCGAGCGCGGGCAGGATGTGCCGGCGCACCCCGTGTGCGTGAGACTCGCGCGTCGCGGGCTTCCATCGTTCGGCGCAGTCGGCGAGGAACGCCGGCGCGAACGTCCGCACCGTCGGCACCACGACCGCCGCGCCGCCCGTCTGCGTCTCGTCGAGCAGCGCGCGCGTCGCGTGCCGCGCATCCTCGACCGTCAGCGCGTCGACCGCGCCGAGCGTCCGCCGGACGACGGTGCCGCCCGAGCGCCGATGCACGATCCATGTCTTGCGTCCGTTCGGTCGCACCCGCAGGCCGAGCCCCGGCGCGGCGCTGTCCCACAGCACGGCCTCGCGTCCGTCCGCCGGCGCGAAGGCGCGCGCCCGCGCCGTCGTGATCTTCGTTCTGTTCGCCATGTTCCGATCCTTTCCGTTCCATTCGGTCGTGATCGGCGCGGCGCGGGCGTCCCCTCGCGGGGAGCGCCCAGGACACGCCGGGTAACGGGGTCGGGATCGGAGTTCGGAAGGGCAGGACGTGCCGCGCTCAAGCGCCGCGCGGGCTGCAAGCCGTTGTGACTGGCGGGCTTTCAGCGCTTCGCGGATGCGCGGGGAAGGTGCGATTCCCTACGCCCTTCGGCGCGTCTTTCTCACACCCCACACGGATAGCCGCTCGCCCAGCGCATAGCGCATCCAGGGCCACACCCCGGTGAGCGTCGCGCTTACCGTGCCGTCCCCCGCGCCCCGGTAGCCGCCGCCGCTTCCGCTGTGCGTGATCATCAGCCCGGTCGTCCAGCGCCCACGCGTCCAGTCCGCACCCAGCAGACCGCTCGTCACCTCGCCGTCGACCGCCACATCGCCCCCCGCCGCCGCGCCGGCGGCGTCCCGGCCCGCGAAGCGGGTCGCCGCGCTCCGGCCCCAGATCGAGACGAAGCCGTCGCCGGTCTCCCCGGTCAGCGAGAAGGACGCGCCGGCCAGCGGAGCCTGCCCCGGCGCCGCCTGTCCACGCGCCGGTGCCCGGGCGCGCGCTGCCGGGTTCGGGAACGCCGGTTCGGCGCCGATCCTTTGCCCGGCGAGCCGCGCCTCGACGCCCGGAACCGGTTTCGCCCGCATCCGGGCGTCCACCGCATCCAGCACCTGATCCGCCACCGAGCGCCCGAAGCGCCCGATCCACGCTCTTGGCATGGGGTCGGTGTTATAGATAAACCCATACGCGGTCTCGCGCCTCAGGCGCACCCGCGATGACGGGCGCGGGTTGGACAGCGTCAGCGTCAGTATTTCCGAATTCTCGTCATGGCCGTCGTCGAACACCGGCACGGAGACCGTCTTTGCCGTCTCTCCCGCCGCAAAGGTCAGCGTGCCCGAGGTCGCCCTGAAGTCCGCCCCGGACCTGGCCGAGAAGCCCCGTGTGGCGTAGTCGATTCTCACGGGCCCCGGCAACGCCCGGCTCAGGAACACCCTGAAGCCCAGGGTCGCGCCGGGGGCCTCGGCGGCATGCGCGTCGCGCACCGACACTGTGGCCGTATCGGGCGGATCCTCGCCGCAGGGCCAGCGCCGCAGCAGGCCGCCGCAATTGTGCACATCGCCCAGAGCGGCGAACGGAACGGTAATCGTGGAAGGAATGTAGCGGAACAAATGGGAAAAATCGCTCCGGCACCGTGCGGTGACGATGCAACTGTAGTTCTCGCCGGATATGGCGGCGGAAGCGGTGGCGTTCCTGCAGCGCGGGGCCGCCGGGCTCACCCGCCTGAACCGTGCAAGGCACCCCTCGTCGGTGACCGCGTCGGACCTGTTGCAGATGCCCAAGTCGGAGCAGCAGGAGATCGATCTGATCCGGCGCCACACGCGACCGCGTATCGCTCTTGGGCCGTCGAGGCGCAGCGTCAGGTCCCTCGCCGCCGCGAGGTCGACCTTGGCGACCACCGTGCCGTAGGCCGCACACCTGTTCCGGACCCGTAACGTACTCGCCTTGAATGTCCCCCGGTTCTTCCACGAGGCGTCCAGGCATTCGGCGTTCCGGCGGTCCACCCTCTTCGAGGGGCTGCATTGACCGGCCGCGGCAATCGACGGGAGCGACAGGGTGAGCGCTGCGGCGACGGCCGCGATCGCTGTGGCCCCGGTGCGGCTGGCGTTCCCTCCGGCCATTGCGGTGCTCCTCTGCAATGCGAAGGGCGCTCCCCGAAAGGATGCGCTTAAGAATCAGGTGGGGCGGTTTGTCGCTGCAACCAGACAGATTTTCCGATGGGGACGATAAGAAGTTCTTATCCGCTTCTCCCCCGGCCGGATCGGTCGATCTCCGGGTTCGGGAATGAGAAAGGGACAGGCCCTCGCGTCGGTGCTCTCGTCCGCGCGAGGTTTGCCGGGAGGCGTCATGATGGAATGACGCGGCTCCCGCCGCCGTCGGTCGGGGCCTGCGTTTCGCGCCGAGCCGGAAGCCCTCCGCTCGCTTCGCCCGGTCGGGATGACGGGGAAACAGGATTGCGGCGCCGGTAGCGGTTGCGCTGCGCGGCCCGTCTGCGGCTAGCGGCGGTTCCGGGCGGCAAGGGCGGTCCCGGCAAGCCTCAGGTCAATGCCCGCAAGGCCGTCTCGGGGGCCTTGTCCAGAATTCTGAGCAGGGCCCTGGCGGCGCCGGTGGGACAGCGCTTTCCCTGCTCCCAGTTGCGGATCGTTTCCTGCGGCACGTCGATACGCCGCGCGAATTCAAGCTGCGTCAGCCCCAGACGCTTGCGCACGCGGCGGGCGTATCGCGCCATATCCTGCGCCGCCGCCTCGTCGTCGCGACGCTGCTGCAACGCGATATCCCGTTCCGTCGTCCGGTCGAGAATGTCGTAGTCGACCCGTCCGTCCGGCAGGTTCTGCGGCCGTTCGGGATCAATCCTGACGCGCGTCTTGCTCATATTCCCGAACCTCCCTTCCGTTTGCCTTGCGGGCGGAAATAATGCGAATCGCGGAGCCCCGCATCGTGTAGATCACAACGAACACCCGCCCTTCGATCGCGCCGAGCAGCCGGTAGCGGTCTTCGCCATAGTCCCAGCGGTTGTCCCTGCCGACAATCCGGTCGCGGTCCAGGAAGGCGCGAATGGCATAGCTGAAATCGAAACCGCGATGGACAAAGCAATCGTTGCTCTTGCTATCGTCCCAATTCGAACTCCATGGCGGCGATGTGGGCCATTGGCCTACTTTAGTCAATTCTATTCGGTGATTCGATTCGCCGGGGCATTGCCTGCATCGGCGCCCTGAATCAGCGCGAAAGGGCCTGAATCCTCCCGTCGCAAACGCCGAGCCCCGCCGGCCGTTCGGCACGTCGATCGCCTACAGGAACGGCAGTTCCTCGCGCGTGTAGAAGAACGCGCGGAAGACCATGTTGACGTCGAAGCCCATCACGGTTTCGCCGAAGACCGGGTTGATGAATTCCCATACGGTCTCGCCCTCGGGCGTCACCTGGAAGAGCCGGCCGCGCGCGCCCTCGCAGATCAGCGTGTTGCCGCCGGGCAGGCGCACCGCGCCGGAAATCTGTTGGCTGTAGAAGTTGAACGGCGGCGTATCGGTGTATTCCCAGACGATCCCGTCGGTCCGCGGGTCGATCTCGAACACCCGGCTGTGCGGCAGCACGCCCATCCAGCGCCGCTGGGTGCCGTTGTCGTAGACCAGCAGGTTGCCGTTAGGCAGGGGCCGGGGGTCGTGCTGGCCGCCCATCTGGGGCACCCGGTAGCGCCAGACGACCTTGTCGCTCGCCTTGTCGATAATGCCGATGGTCGAGGTCGCGCGCATCGAGAACACCACCCGGTCGTCGCCCAGCGGCGCCACCGTGTTGCCGTGGGTCCATTCCCAGCGCGGCTCGCTGTCCGACAGGCGCTCCAGTTCCGGGTCCAGATGCTCGATCGCGCGCCAGCGCCAGATTTCCGCACCGGCGGCGTCGACCTCCACGATCATGTCGGCATACATGCCCTTGCCGTCGGGCGGCGGGTGGCCGCCGTGGATGCGCTTCTCCAGCTCGTCCGGCACCTTCTCCAGCGACAGGTAAAGCGTCGTGCCGGCGTCGGTGCGGCGTTGGTCGTGGTGGTGCATCGGGTCGGCATGGCGCCAGACGACGGTGCCGTCCGGCGCAACCTCGCGGATTTCGCCGCCCTTGAACGCCTTCCACATGGCGAAGATGTCCCAGGTCTCGTCGCGGATCTTGGCGCCGTAGAGCAGGTTGCCGTTCGGCAGCAGGTCGCCGTAGAGGCCGGGCCGCCGGTCGTGGGTCCATTCGTGGACGGTCTCGCCCGCCATGTCGATCAGCAGGGTGCGGCCCGGCCCGCCGAGCGGCGTGTAGAGCACATAGCCCTGTTCGGCTTTCTCCCGGTTGTGGCCGGTGACGCCGGTCCGCATGGTGCGGCGGATAACCTGCTGGTCGAAGGAAGGCGGCATGGGCGGTCGCTCCGTTCGGGTTGGCGGGCCGGCAGCCTGCCTCGCCGGCAACGCCCTTGCAAACGATAATCAGGCGGTTTACCCGGCGGCGTATCGCGGATACGGGACGGAGGAAGAGGGAACGATGGCCGGGAACGGATTGCTCGAAGGAAAGGTTGCGCTGGTCACGGGCGGCGGGCGCGGCGTCGGGCGCGACATTGCGTTGCAAATGTCAGCCCAGGGCGCCGCGGTGCTGGTCAACGACCTGGGCGGGTCGGAAACCGGCGAGGGCGCCTCGGATTCGCCGGCGATGGAGGTCGTCAGGGAAATCGAGGCGGCCGGCGGCAAGGCCGTCGCCAACACGAACAGCGTCGCCGATTTCGCTACGGCGCAGGAGATGGTCGACCAGGCGTATGAGGAACTCGGCGGGCTCGACATCGTCGTCAACAATGCCGGCATCCTGCGCGATGCGATCTTCCACAAGATGACGGAGGACGACTGGGACAGCGTCATCGCCGTGCATCTGAAGGGCAGCTTCAACATCGCGCGCGCCGCCGCGACCGTGTTCCGCGGCCAGGAAAGCGGCGCGATGATCCACATGACCTCGACCTCCGGGCTGGTCGGCAATTTCGGCCAGGCCAACTATGCGGCGGCCAAGCTCGGCATCGTCGGCCTGTCCAAGTCGGTCGCGCTCGACATGGGCCGCTTCAACGTGCGCTCCAACTGCATCTCGCCCTTCGCCTGGAGCCGCATGATCGGCACCATCCCGACCGATACGCCCGAACAGCAGGCGCGGGTGGAGAAGATCAAGCAGATGGTCCCGGCCCGGATCGCGCCGGTCGCCGTGGCGCTGGCGTCCGACCGGGCGAAGCACATCACCGGCCAGATATTCGCGGTGCGCAACAACGAGGTCTTCCTGATGAGCCAGTCGCGGCCCCTGCGCTCGGTCCAGCGCAGCGACGGCTGGACCGCCGAAACGGTGCTGGAGCACGCCTTCCCGGCAATGCAGGCGCATTTCTATGCCCTGGACCGCTCGGCCGACGTCTTCAGCTGGGATCCGGTGTAGGGAATGCGGCGATGGTTCTGGATCCTCAGAAAATTCTGAACTGGCCGTTCCGGCCGGTCGAGCAGGCCTATACCGAGCGCGACACCATCCTCTACGCGCTCGGCTGCGGGCTGGGCATCGATCCGCTGGACGAGGCGCAGTTGCGCTTCGTGTTCGAGGAGCCGGAGCTGCTGGCCCTGCCCTCGATGGCGGCTGTGCTGTCGCCGCCGGGCTTCTGGGCGCGCCATCCGGACTCCGGGATCGACTGGGTGCGCATCCTGCACGGCGAGCAGGCGATGGAAATCCACAAGCTCCTGCCGGCGGCGGCACGGGTCGTGGCGACGACGCAGGTGACGGATATCGTCGACAAGGGCGCGGGACGGGGCGCGCTGCTGTTCCTGCGGCGGACGGTGACGGAGGTGGAAACGGGCGAGGCCCTGGCGACGCTGCGCTCCACGACCTTTGCCCGCGGCGACGGCGGCTGCGGCGGCACGACGGAAACCGCGCCGCCACCCCATCCGGTCCCGGACCGCGCGCCGGACCTGGTCTGCGACCTGCCGACTGCGTCCAACAGCGCCCTGATCTACCGCCTGTCCGGCGATCCCAACCCGCTGCACGCCAGCCCTTCGGTCGCGCGCGCCGCCGGCTTCGACCGGCCGATCCTGCACGGCCTGTGCAGCTGGGGCGTCGCCGGCCACGCCATCCTGAAGACCTGCTGCGACTACGACCCGGCGCGGCTGCGCGCGATGGCGCTGCGCTTCTCGGCGCCGGTCTATCCGGGCGAGACGATCCGCACCGAGATGTGGCGCGACGGCGCCATCGTCTCCTTCCGCGCCCGGGTTGCGGAACGGGATGCGGTAGTGCTGAACAACGGCCGCGCCGAAATCGCGCCCTGACGCGCCGCCTTCGACAGGCTCGGGGCAGGCTCTTGCGCTACGCCCCGGCTTTCGAAACGCCCGTCACGAAGGACGGCCGGCGCGGAGAAACCGCGGAAAAGGTTTCGGCCGCGTTTGCCGGTTTCCTTGGCATTATCCATATATTATCTATATGAAACGCCGCAGCATCCTGAAAAAGCTGGCCAGGGCCGGATTTGTGCGGACCGAGGGCGCGAACCATACCCGGATGACCCACCCCGACGGTCGCTGGACTGCGGTTGGGCGGCATGTGGAGATCCCGACCGGAACGGTGCGCGCCATCGAGCGGCAGACCGGGGTGAAACTCCTGCCCTGAAGGGAGAAAGGGCGCGCAATGCCACGCAAATTCTATCCGGCGGTCGTGCATAGCGACGACGGCGGGACGTTCGGCGTTTCCTTCGTCGATTTTCCCGTCCATGGCGGCGGCGGCTCGGTCGAGGCGGCGGTCGCCGACGCGGAAACCGTCATCGGCGAGGTTATCGCTTCCCTCCTGGAGTCCGGCACGCCGGTTCCCCGGCCCACCGCCGTCTCCGACATCCCGGCGGCGGACCGGGAAGGAGCGGAACTGATCGCGCTGGTCCCGGTCAACCTGCCCGGCCGGTCCAGGGTCGTCTCGGTCACCCTCGACGAGGACCTGATCGAGAGGATCGACGCCATCGCCCCGAACCGCTCCGGCTTCCTGGCCGAAGCCGCCCGCGCGCGCCTCGCCGGCCGATAGCGCCGACGGATCGGCGTCCGGCCCCTACTGCCCCATGAAGCGTTCGCGGCGGGAGAGCCACCAGCCGTATTGCTCGGGCCAGGTTTCCCAGCGGCCGTCGGCGCCGAGCGCCTTCGCGGCGTGGTGCGGCCAGAACGGGTTGTAGAGCGCCTCGCGCGCGATCGCGATCAGGTCGGCGTCGCCGGCCTGCAATATCTCCTCGGCATGGTCGGGCTCGACGATCAGGCCGACCGCCATGGTCGAAACCGCGGCCTCCCGCCTGATCTGCGCCGAGAACGGCACCTGGAAGCCGTACTGCCGCGGCAGGCGGGTCGCGGTCGCCGGGCCGCCGATGCCGCCGGAGGAGCAATCGACGATATCGATGCCGGTCTCCTTCAGCGCGCCGGCGAAGACGACCGAGTCTTCGATCTCCCAGCCGCCTTCGACCGAATCGATGCTGGAGATGCGGTAGAACAGCGGCTTCTTCTCCGGCCAGGCGGCGCGCACCGCCTGCGCGACCGAAAGCGGGAAACGCATCCGGCCGGCCCGCCCGCCGCCCCAGGCGTCGTTGCGATGGTTCGAAATGGGCGACAGGAAGCTGTGCAGCAGATAGCCGTGCGCGCCGTGAATTTCGAGCACGTCGGCGCCGGCGGCGTCGGCGCGCCGGGCTGCGGCCACGAAGGCGTCGCGGATCTGCGCCAGGCCGGCCTCGTCCAGCTCCGCCGGCATCAGCCAGCCCTCCTGCATCGGCAATGGGCTGGGCGCGACCGGGTTCCACGGCGCTTCGCCGCGCGCCGCGTCGCGCTCGTCCATCGGGCCGTTGCCGTGCCACGGCCGCTGCATGCTCGCCTTGCGCCCGGCATGGGCGATCTGGATGCCGACGGCCGCGCCCTGGCCGTGCAGGAAGCGGATGGCCGGCCTGAGCGCTTCGGCGTGGGCGTCGCTCCAGATACCGAGGTCGCCGTGGGTGATCCGCCCGCGCTCCTCGACCGACGCGGCTTCGGTGAACACCAGCCCGGCGCCGCCCATGGCGAAGCTGGAGAGATGGGCGAAATGCCAGTCCTGCGCCAGCCCCTCGACCGCCGAATACTGGCACATCGGCGCGATGACGATGCGGTTGCGCAGGGTCAGGCCGCGCAGGGCGAGCGGCCGGAACAGCAGCGGCGCTCCGGTCGCGGCGTCGCGCACGGTTTCGACGGATTCGGGCATCTACAGCTTCTTCCTCAAAATCTCGTTGACGACCGCCGGGTTGGCCTGGCCGCGCGTCGCCTTCATGACCTGGCCGACGAACCAGCCGGCGACCTTCGGCTGCTCCTTCGCCTGGGCGACCTGTTTCGGGTTTTCGGCGATCAGCCGGTCGACGATCTCCTCGATGGCGCCGGTGTCGCTGATCTGCTTCAGGCCCTTCGACTCGACGATGGCGGCGGCGTCCTCGCCGGTCTCGAACATGGCGTCGAACACGTCCTTGGCGATGCGGCCGGATATCTCGCCGCTCTCGATCAGCCCCAGCAGGCCGGACAGTTTCTCCGCCGTCACCGGCGAGTCCGCCCGGCGCTGCCCGGCCTTGTTGAGCCGGCCGTAGAACTCGTTGATCACCCAGTTTCCGGCCAGTCGGGCATCCTTGCGGCCTCCGGCGACGGCTTCGAAGAAATCCGCGTCCTCCCGGTCGGCGACAAGAACGGCGGCGTCGCCGGCGCTCAGGCCGTAATCCTTCACGAAGCGCGCCTTCTTCGCGTCCGGCAGCTCCGGCAGGCTGGCCCTGATCTCCTCGACCCAGTCCGGATCCAGCTCCAGCGGCAGCAGGTCCGGGTCCGGGAAATAGCGGTAGTCGTGGGCCTCCTCCTTGGAGCGCATCGCCCTTGTCTCGCCGCGGCCGGGGTCGAACAGGCGGGTTTCCTGTTCGATCGTGCCGCCGTCCTCGAGAATCTCGATCTGCCGGCGCGCCTCGTGCTCGATGGCCTGCTTGATAAAGCGGATCGAGTTCAGATTCTTGATCTCGCAGCGCGTGCCGAGCGGCCCGCCCGGCCGGCGCACCGAGACGTTGACGTCGGCGCGCAGCGAGCCCTGCTCCATGTTGCCGTCGCAGGTGCCGAGATAGCGCAGGATCGAGCGCAGCTTGGCGAGATAGGCGCCGGCCTCGTCGGCGGAACGCATGTCGGGCTTCGAGACGATCTCCATGAGCGCGACGCCGGCCCGGTTGAGATCGACGAAGGTGCGCTTCGGATCCATATCGTGGATGGATTTGCCGGCATCCTGCTCCAGGTGCAGCCGCTCGATGCGCACCGTGCGGCTCGACCCGTCCTCCAGGTCCACGGTCACCTCGCCCTCGCCGACGATCGGGTCCTTGTACTGGCTGATCTGGTAGCCGGCCGGCAGGTCCGGATAGAAATAGTTCTTGCGGTCGAACACGCTGCGCAAATTGATCTGCGCGTTCAGGCCGAGGCCGGTGCGCACCGCCTGCTCGACGCAGCGCCGGTTGATCACCGGCAGCATGCCGGGAAAGGCGGCGTCGACCAGCGAGACCTGCGTGTTCGGCCCGGCGCCGAAAGCGGTCGCCGCGCCGGAGAACAGCTTGGCCTCCGACATCGCCTGGGCGTGGACCTCCAGCCCGATGACGGTCTCCCAATCTCCGGTCCGGCCTTCGACAAGGGTCATGGAATGCTCGGGGCCTCCGGCGGAAAACCAGGATTGTCACCCCGGCCGACCGTAGGGAGAGCCGGGGTCCAGGGCCGTACGCAGAGATCGTGCCGGGCGGCTCTGGGCCCCGGATCTCCGCTTCGCTCCGTCCGGGGCGACATGGAGAGGATATCAGGGGAGAAATCGGGACGCGCGATTATACCCTCACTCCGCCTCGCTCATCACCTGTTCGCGCGCTTCGGCCAGGCATTCGTCGAGCTGGCGGCGGATCTGGCGGTCGCTCTTTTCGATGCCGTTGGCTTCGAAATCCGCCTTGACCTTGCGGATCACGTCTTCCGGGCCCGGCTCTTCGAGATCGGCCTCGACGACCTGCCTGGCATAGGCTTCGGCCTCGTCGCCGGCCAGCCCCATCAGGTCGGCCGCCCACAGGCCGAGCAGCTTGTTGCGCCGCATTTCGGCGCGGAACCGGAACTGCTCGTCATGCTCGAATTTCTTCTCGAAGGCTTTCTCGCGGTCGTCGAAGGTCGCCATCGTCCGGTCATCGTCCCTTTCGTGCCGGGCCGCGATGCCGCGGCCCCGTGTTTTTCCAAAGTGCCGGGCCGTTATATAAGGGCGCGTCCCCGGCAGGTAGCGGATTTTATGTGCACAGTTGTCATCCTGCGACGGTCCGGCCACCGCTGGCCGCTGCTGCTCGCCGCCAACCGCGACGAAATGAAGGACCGGCCCTGGCGGCCGCCGGACCGGCACTGGCCGGACCGGCCCTGGGCCGTCGCCGGGATCGATCTCGAGGCCGGCGGCACCTGGCTCGGCATGAACGACGACGGCGTGGTGGCGGCGGTGATGAACCGCACCGCGAGCCTGGGCCCGGCGCCGGACAAGCGCTCGCGCGGGGAGCTGGTGCTGGATGCGCTGGATTCGGCGGATGCGGCCGACGCGGCGGAGCGGCTGCGCCATCTCGACGGCGACGCCTGGCGCCCCTTCAACCTCGTCGTCGCCGACAACCGCGACGCCTTCTGGCTGCGCAGCCGGGGCGCCGCCGCGGGCGGACGGGTCGAGAGTTTTGCGCTGCCCGAGGGCCTGTCCATGCTGACCGCGCGCGAACGCAACGACCGCGCCTCCAGCCGGATCGACCGCTATCTCGACCGGTTCGCCGCCGCACGGCCGCCGGATCCGGACGCTCTCGGCCGCGAACGGGGCGGCAGCGAACCGGGCGGCGGCGATCAGGGCGGCGGCGACTGGGCGGAATGGCGCGCGCTGATGGCCGATACGGAGCGCAGCGCCGCAGGCGAACCGGATTCCGCCATGTGCATCGATACCGATTTCGGTTTCGCGACGACCTCCGGCTCGCTGATCGCGCTGCCCGCGGCCGGCCGGCCGGACCCGCCGGTCTGGATGTTCTCAGCCGGACCGCCGGCCACATGGCCCTACGAGCCGGTTGCCGCGCTTGACGAGCCGCCCACGCCTGCCCGCGCCGCCGGCTGAACCGCAATCCGCCGCGGTGCGTGAATTTGTTTCGAGCCGGGCGGCTTGCTATACGCGGTTACCGGCCAACATTCCCGTGGACCGTGGATGCCGGCCGCCGGACAGGCTGCGTAATCCGGCAGTCCGATTTCCAGTATCGCCGATTTCCAGTATCGTCGGGGTTGAGGAGCACCATGGCCAGACGCAGACGGATTTACGAAGGCAAGGCCAAGGTCCTGTACGAAGGGCCGGAACCGGGCACGATCGTCCAGTATTTCAAGGACGACGCCAGCGCCTTCAACGCCCAGAAGAAGGGCGTGATCAGCGGCAAGGGCGTCCTCAACAACCGCATCTCCGAATATATCATGCTGCGGCTGAACGAGATCGGCGTGCCGACCCACTTCGTGCGCCGCCTGAACATGCGCGAACAACTCGTCCACGAGGTCGAGATCATTCCCCTCGAGGTGGTGGTGCGCAACGTGGCGGCCGGAACGATGTCCCAGCGCCTCGGCATCGAGGAAGGCACGCCCCTGCCGCGCTCCATCGTCGAGTTCTACTACAAGAACGACGACCTCAGCGATCCGCTGGTCAGCGAGGAGCATATCACCGCCTTCGGCTGGGCGGCCCCGCAGGACCTGGACGACATGATGGCGCTCGCCCTGCGCATCAACGATTTTATGGTCGGCCTGTTCCTCGGCGTCGATATCCGGCTGGTCGATTTCAAGCTGGAATTCGGCCGCTGGTACGACGAGAACGACTATATGCGCATCATCCTGGCCGACGAGGTCACGCCGGACAGCTGCCGCCTGTGGGACATCAAGACCAACGAGAAGCTGGACAAGGACCGCTTCCGCCGGGACATGGGCAATGTCGAGGAAGCCTATCAGGAGGTGGCGCGCCGCCTCGGCATCCTGCCCGACGCCGGCCCGCAGGATCTGAAAGGCACCAAGAGCATCAATTGACGCGGGCAGGCGCAACCGGGGCGGCCCGATGAGCCCGACGAAAGGGCGCCGATGAAGGCGAAAGTCCATGTCACGCTCAAGCCCGGTGTGCTCGATCCCCAGGGCAAGGCGATCGCCCATGCGCTCGAAGCGCTGGGCTTCGACGGCGTGGCCGACGTCCGCCAGGGCAAGTATATCGAGATCGACCTGAAGGACGGTTCCGGCGACGGCGGCGCCGGAGCGGCCGAGGCCAGGGTGAGCGAGATGTGCGAAAAACTGCTCGCCAACACGGTGATCGAGAATTACCGCGTGGAGATCGACTCCTGAACGCGCCCGGCGGCACAGGCGCATGCCGGCCCGCCGCCGCCGGCCGCCGGGCCTAGGGCGCCGGCCGCCATGAAATCCGCCATCGTCGTCTTTCCCGGCACCAACCGGGAGCGGGACATGGCCGAGGCGCTGGAGCTGGCGTCGGGCCGGCCGCCGGCGATGGTCTGGCACCGCGATACCGGCCTGCCGGAGGCCGACCTGATCGTGGTTCCCGGCGGCTTTTCCTATGGCGACTATCTGCGCGCCGGCGCGATGGCGGCCCATTCCCCGGTGCTGCGCAGCGTCGCGGCGGCGGCGCGCCGGGGCGTGGCGGTGCTCGGCGTGTGCAACGGCTTCCAGATCCTGGTCGAGGCCGGCCTGCTGCCCGGCGCCCTGCTGCGCAACGCCTCGCTCAAATTCGTCTGCCGCGATATCGGCGTGCGCGTCGCCAACGGCCGGACGGCGTTCGCCGGCGGCTGCGACGCAGGCCGGGTCCTGCGCATGCCGGTCGCCCATCACGACGGCAACTATTTCGCCGACGCGGAGACGCTGGACCGGCTGGAGGGCGAGGACCGGATCGCCTTCCGCTACGCGCCGCTCGCCGGCGAAGGGCCGGACCGCTTCAACCCGAACGGCTCGGTGCGGGACATCGCGGGCATCTACAATGAGGGCGGCAACGTCCTCGGCATGATGCCCCATCCGGAAAATGCCGTCCGGCCCGACCAGGGCAGCACCGACGGGCTCGGCCTGTTCGCCGGCCTGGCCGCCGCGCTGGGATAGGCCGGCGGCGTCGGTGATCCGCCCGGCATGAAACGCCTGCCGTGAGCCGGACCCTGCCCCTGACGCTCGCGCTGCTTGGCGCCTGCGTCGCCGTGTTTTTCTATGCAACGACCCTGTCGGGGCCCGACTACACGCAATTTCTCGTCCGGTACGCGCTGATCCCGCGCCTGTTGCTCGGCGACCCCATATCGACCGCCGGCTACAGCCCCCTGCCGGCGCCGGTCACGCTGGTCACGTCCATGTTCGTCCACGGCGACACGGGGCATCTGGTGCTCAACATGATCGTGCTGATTTCGTTCGGCGCCATTGTCGAACGGGCGCTCGGCGCGTGGCGGCTGGCGGCAATCTGGCTGGTCGCCGGGGTCGCCGGCGGCCTGCTCCACGCCGCCATCGAGCCGAACTCCACGATCCCCGTCGTCGGCGCCAGCGGCGCGCTCTCCGGCGTCTTCGCGACCGCCTTCCTGCTGGATCCCCGGGGCAGGATATTCCTGGTCTTCATTCCGATGCCCTACTGGCTGGGCATGATCGTCTTCGTCGCCGCCCATGCGGCCTTCATCGCCACCGGCTGGTCGCCGGGAATCGCCTGGCTCGCCCATGTCGGCGGCCTGCTGGGCGGCTTCGTCGCGACGGCGGTACTCGCGCCGAGGCTTCTGCGTGCGACATAGCCCGCGGGCCGGCGCGGTATGATCTCGACCGCCGTCCTGCTGGCGGTGCTCGGCTCCGCCCTGCTGCACGCCGCCTGGAACGCCGTGGTCAAGTCGCGCGCCGACCCGGTGATCGGCATCGCCTGGCTGTCGGTCGGCTCCGGCGTCGCCGCGGGACTGGCCCTGCCCTTCGTCGCCGTTCCCGTTGCGGCGGCCTGGCCGTTCCTCCTCGTCTCGACGGCGATCCACACGGTCTACAACCTGCTGCTGGCGAAAGCCTACAGCCACGGCGATTTCAGCCGGGTCTATCCGATCGCCCGCGGCGGCGCGCCGCTGGTCGTCACGCTGGTCTCGCTGGCCTTCCTTGAGGAGCATCTCAGCGGCCGGGCGCTCATCGCGATCTGCCTGCTTCTGCTGGCGATCTCCGGCGTGGCCTGGCGACGGGCCAGCGAACGCCAGGCGGTCCATGACGGCGGGGTGGGCGACCGCTCCCTCGTCTTCGCCGGGCTGACGGCGGTCGCGATCGCCGGCTACACGATTGCCGACGGGCTCGGCGCCCGGGCCGCGGGCGACGCCGTCTCCTATATCCTGTGGCTCTTTTTCATCGACGCCTGGCCGACGGTCCTGATCGTCATCTGGCTGCGCCGCGGCCGGTTCAGGGAGACGCCGCGCGGCGACGTCGTGCGCGCGACGGCGGGCGGCCTGCTCTCCATGCTGGCCTACGGCATTGTCGTCTGGGCGATGGTGTCGGCGCCGGTCGCCGTGGTCGCGGCGCTCCGGGAGAGCAGCATCCTGTTCGCCGCGCTCATCGGCGTGTTCGTGCTCAAGGAAAGGCCCGGCCCGGTGCGCATCGCCGCCATCGTCCTGCTCGTCGCGGCGGTGGCCCTGCTGCGGCTGTCGTAGGTCGCCCGCCCCCTTCGGCAGGCTCAGGGCGCTCCTTCGATACGCCCCGGCCTGGCGGCCGGGGCTACTCAGGATGAGGAGGATGGGTGTGTCGAGGCATTTGAACCCCCAACAAATTCCTCATCCCGAGTAGGCGCGCCAGCGCCGTATCGAGGGGCCGTATCGAGCGGCCGTATCGAGAGCCTGCCCTGAGCGAAGCCGAAGGGGACGGCCTCACCCCTGGATCAGCAGGCCGATGCCGGCGAACAGCAGGAACCACAGGACGATCAGCCGGAAGGTTTCGGCGCTGATCCGGCGGAACAGCTTCACGCCCAGGAAGGTGCCGGCGAGCGTGACCGGCGCGCAGTAGACGACCAGCCAGACGACCTCTTCGGTGAAAAACCCGGCGGCGATCTGGACGCCGCAGGCGATCGACAGGATGAGCGTGTTAAAAGGCTGGTAGATGCTGCGCGCCACCGCCGGCGACCAGCCGCGGAACTGGGACCAGATGACCGGCAGGGCGCCGGACAGGCCGATCATGCCGCCGAGCACGCCGCCGATAAAGCCGACCGCGCCGTCGGCGGCCGGCCGCCTGCCGGGGAACAACGGCTTCATGCGCACCAGAAGGCCGAAACCGGCGTAGACGACGATCACGATGCCGACCGCTATCTTGACGATATCGGCCGGAAGATGATCGAGCAGCCAGACGCCGAAGGGGATGCCGAGCGTGCCGGCCGCTACCATCGGCAGGGTGCGCTTCCAGTCGAGATGGTCCTTGAAGGCCGGCAGGCCGGCGACCTGGGCGATCACCGAGGCGGCCAGGATCAGCGGCACGGCGACCGTGGGCGCGAGCACATAGAGCCAGAATGCCGACGACGCGAGCGCGGTGCCGAAGCCGGTCAGCCCGCTGACCAGCCCCGCCGCCAGCGCGCCGAGGAGGACGAAGAGGAGTTCGAGGGTCATGGGGTCAGCGCTTAATCGGGCCGCGCTCTGCCCGCAAGCGGCATTGCCTGCATGGCCGCAATCCGGGCAGATACGCCCGGTGCCCGATTTCCGTGCGCCAGTGATATTCTCGTCCCGGCGCGCCGACGCTATACTCTCGGCGAACGCGGCCTCCGGCACATGGCAGGATCCATGAGCGACAGCAGCAAACCCACTCTCGAAGACTGGCGCGCCCTGGCGGCGAAGGAAATGCGCGGAGGTTCGCCCGACGACCTGGTGTGGCAGACGCCGGAGGGCATCGCCGTCAAGCCGCTCTATACGGCGGAAGACCTGGAAGGGCTGGAGGCCGTGGACAGCCTGCCCGGCCTGTTCCCCTTCCTGCGCGGGCCCAAGGCGACCATGTATGCCGGCCGGCCCTGGACCATCCGGCAATATGCCGGTTTCTCGACCGCCGAGGACTCCAACGCCTTCTACCGCCGCAATCTCGAGGCCGGGCAGATGGGCCTGTCGGTCGCCTTCGACCTCGCGACCCACCGCGGCTACGACAGCGACCATCCGCGGGTCGTCGGCGATGTCGGCAAGGCCGGCGTGGCGATCGACAGCGTCGAGGACATGAAGATCCTGTTCGACGGCATCCCGCTCGACCGCATGTCCGTGTCCATGACCATGAACGGCGCCGTCCTGCCGGTGCTCGCCGGCTTCATCGTCGCGGGCGAGGAGCAGGGCGTCGCCGCGAAGGACCTGTCCGGGACCATCCAGAACGACATCCTCAAGGAGTTCATGGTCCGCAACACCTACATCTATCCGCCCGAGCCCTCGATGCGGATCGTATCGGACATCATCGGCTACACCGCCGGGAACATGCCGCGCTTCAACTCGATCTCGATCAGCGGCTACCATATGCAGGAGGCGGGCGCGACGTGCGCCCAGGAGCTCGCCTACACGATCGCCGACGGGCTGGAATATGTTCGCGCCGCGAAGGCGAGCGGGCTCGACGTCGACCGGTTCGCGCCGCGGCTCAGCTTCTTCTTCTGCCTGGGCATGAACTTCTTCATGGAGGTCGCCAAGCTGCGCGCCGCCCGGCTGCTGTGGGCCGAGCTGCTGGCCGGGGAGTTCGCGCCGCAGGACCCGCGCTCCATGATGCTGCGCACCCATTGCCAGACCAGCGGCTGGTCGCTGACCGAGCAGGACCCGTACAACAACATCGTGCGCACCGCCTATGAGGCGCTGGCCGGCGCGCTCGGCGGCACCCAGAGCCTGCACACCAACAGCTTCGACGAGGCGATCGGCCTGCCGACCGAGTTTTCCGCCCGCATTGCGCGCAACACCCAGCTCATCCTGCAGAACGAGACCGGCGTGACCAAGGTCGTCGATCCGCTGGCCGGCTCCTACTATGTCGAGCGGCTGACCGCCTCGCTGGCCGACGTCGCGCGCGGCCTGATCGCCGAGGTCGAGGCGGCCGGCGGCATGACGCGGGCGGTCGCCGAGGGCCTGCCCAAACGCCGGATCGAGGAGAGCGCGGCGCGCCGCCAGGCCCGGATCGACCGGGGCGAGGAGGTGATCGTCGGCGTCAACAAGTTCCAGCCGGCCGAGGAAACGAGGGTCGACGTGCTGGAGGTCGACAACACGAAGGTCCGCGAGCAGCAGGTCGCGCGCCTGAACGCGATCCGCGGGAGCCGGGACGGCGCGGCCTGCGAGGCGGCGCTGGCCGATCTCACGAATGTCGCGGAGACCGGCGACGGCAACCTGCTCGACGCCTGCGTGGCCGCGGCGCGGGCGCGGGCCACGGTCGGCGAGATGTCCGACGCCATGGAGCGGGCCTGGGGCCGCCACCGCGCCGACGCGCATGTCATCGGCGGGGTCTACGGCGCGGCCTATGAGGACGATGCGGATTTCCTGCGGATTCGCGAGGCGGTCGCCGACTTCGCCGATTACGAGGGCCGCCGGCCGCGCCTGCTGGTCGCCAAGCTGGGCCAGGACGGCCACGACCGCGGCTCCAAGGTGATCGCGACGGCCTTCGCCGATATCGGCTTCGAGGTCGATATCGGGCCGCTGTTCGCCACGCCGGAAGAGGCGGCGCGCCAGGCGGTCGAGAACGACGTCCATGTCGTCGGCGTCAGCAGCCAGGCCGCCGGGCACAAGACGCTGGTGCCGCAACTCATCGACGCGTTGCGCGCCCAGGGCGCAGACGACATCCTGGTGATCTGCGGCGGCGTCGTCCCGCAGCAGGACTACGATTTCCTCAAGGCGAAGGGCGTCGCCGCGGTCTACGGCCCCGGCACCAACATCCCCAGGGCCGCCGGCGAAGTCCTGCGCCTGATCCAGGCCGGGCGGGAGATGGCGGCGGAGTAGGGCGGGGCTTCGGGGCACCCGCCGCCGCGCCGGGAAAACCAGGGGTGTCACCCCGGACCCCGATCCGGGGCCCAGTGCCGACGGGCACGGCCTCTTCGACTTCGCTCAGGGCAGGCGTGCCGGGTGATTCTGGTCCCCGGATTTCCGCTTCGCTCCATCCGGGGCGACACCGGGGGGCGGATAACGATCCCGGCTACGGGACCAGCGGTAGAATCCGAATTCGTCATTTCGACCGAACGAAGTGAGTGGAGAAATCTTTCCGCTACAGCGCTTCGGACCATACTCCCCGCGGGAAAGATATCTCCGCTCCGCGGCCCTGGAGGCCGCTTCGGTCGATATGACGACTGGTCATTTTGCGGCGCGCAGCACCCTCCTAGCCTCGCCCGCGCACCACTCCGACGAAATTCTCGTACAGCACCCGCGCGTCGCGGTTGAAGCCGGGCATGTTGCGGGCGGTTTCGGCGGCGAAGGGGGCGAGGCTGCCGGGGCCGAGGGTGTTTTCCAGCGAGGCGGCGTAGGCCGGCACGGCGCCCCATTCGTCGACCGTCGTCGGCGTCTGCTCGACATGATACTGGATGCCCCAGGCGCGCCGCCCGACCCGGAAGGACTGGATGGCGCAGACCGGCGACGACGCCAGGGCGACGCCGCCCTCGGGCAATGCGGTCACCGCGCAGCCGTGCCATTGCAGGCAGGTCACCGGGCTGTCGAGGCCGGCGAGCAGCGGATCGGCGCGGCCCGCTTCCGTGAGTTCGACCGTGAGCACGCCGACCTCGGCCCCGGCCATGCGCTCGACCCGGCCGCCCAGCGCGTCGGCGAGCATCTGGTGGCCGAGGCAGACGCCGAGGAACGGCATTTCGCGCTTCCGCACCGCCTCGCGGATCGCCGCCTTCTCGTCGGCCAGCCACGGATATTCGTCCTCCTCGAACACGTCCATCGGCCCGCCCATGGAGATCACGGCGTCGTAGCCGCCGAGCGGCGGGATCGCCTCGCCCTCGTCGAGTTCGACGGCGTCCCATGCGATGCCGTCCTCGCGCATGAAATCGCGGAAGACGCCGGGATGCTCGATCGGGATGTGCTGGAGGACGAGGAATCTCATCGCCGATGGCTCCGGGAACGCTCGGGGAAATGCTCCGGGAATACGGGCCGCCGCCCGCGGCAATACGGCCCAGGCAGGGACGCAACCCGTTAGAGCACAGCCGCCCGCCGGAGTGAAGCCGGCACGCCGGCCTGTAAAAAATTTGCGAGGCCGGCTTGACAACGGCATGAACGTATCGTGTACGAACGGCATTGCTTCGCGACTGTTCCCACGGGCAGGCGGCAGGCGGGGCCTTGGGCAGACGCCCAACCGTCCTCGAACCACCGGAGCCGCCCGATGACCGGCCGCTCTCCCGCAGGGAATCCGCAAACGGCGCAGCGCGCCCAGGCGCTGATCGCCGGCTATCTGAAACGGCATCGCCGCGCGGTCGCCGCTTTCGGCCCCGTCCCGGAACCCGTCCCGGAACCGGACCGGAGCCCGGCGCTGGCCCATGCCGGCGACTATCCCGTCTATGCGGTGCATTTCGCCAACCATGCCAGCCGGCTGTGCGCGGCCCTGCTGCCGGAGCCGATGGACGACGACGCCCTGTTCGCTTTCGCCTGCGGATCGCTCGGCGAGGGGTTGGGAATCGGGCCGCAGGCCGCGGCCGAGCGGATGGTCAGGATCCTGTTGGAGACGCCGCACAACACGGACGGCAGCGATCTCGACGAAACGCAGATCCGGGCCCTGCCGGAGGACGCGCTGCGCCGGATCCTCATCATGGAAATCGCCCAGCGGGACGGGGAATTCGTGCTGGAGGCCTTCCGGAGGGGCGACGGGACCGCCGATCCGTCGACCCGCGACATCGGGCCGCTCGCCGCTCTGCTGGGCCTGCCGGCTGCGCCGACACGCGACTCGCCGCGCTCGTGAAACCCGTGCAAGATCGGGCCTGCCGCCCCCCTTCCCGCCAGCCGCGAGGACACGCCATGCCGGAGCCCGTGATTTTCTACACCAACCCGATGTCGCGCGGGCAGATTGTGCGCTGGGCGCTGGAAGAGTCCGGAGCCGCTTACGAGACCGTCATCGTCGAATACGGCGCTGAAATGAAGTCGCCGGACTATCTGGCGATCAACCCGATGGGCAAGGTGCCGGCGCTCCGGCACGGCGAACGGACCGTCACCGAGTGCGCCGCTATCTGCGCCTATCTCGCCGATGCCTTCCCCGAGGCCGGGCTGGCGCCGACGGCGGACGAGTGCGCCGCCTATTACCGCTGGCTGTTCTTCGCCGCCGGACCGCTGGAGCAGGCGGTAACGGCGCAGGCGATGGGCTGGACGACGGAAGAGGACAGAAGCGCCATGCTCGGCTTCGGCACTTACGACAATACGGTCGACGCCGTCGCAGCCCTGCTCGGCGCGAGCGACTATGTCTGCGGCGACCGTTTCACGATGGCGGATGTCTATGTCGGCAGCCATATCGAATGGGGCCTGGGTTTCAGCACCCTGCCGAAGCGGCCGGCCTTCGAGGCCTATGTCGGCCGGATCGCGGCGCGCGAGACCCACAAGCGCGCCCGGGCGATCGACGCGGCGCTGATCGCCGAGCGGGAGGCCGCCGAGGCCTGAACGCGGCGGTGGCCGGCGCATCCGCCCATATGCTGTCGGAACGAAACCGGAAACCGGCTACATCTTGAGAAACGGTCGCGATGGCGCTATGTTTTGCCGGGGAGTAACCGGGCGAAAGCCGATCCATGTCCGCAATGCCTGACCTGTTCGCCGACCCGCCGAAAACGCCCGCGCGCAATGGGCGAACCAAAGCGCGACCCGGCGGGATATCCGACGGGATATCCGGTGAGGGGCCGGCCCGGAACCCTGCGAACAAGCCGGCGCGCAAGCGGGCCTACACCGCGTGCGACATCGAGGTTCTGGAAGGGCTGGAGCCGGTCCGCAAGCGGCCGGGCATGTATGTCGGCGGCACGGACGAGCGCGCCCTGCACCATCTGGCCGCCGAGGTCATCGACAACGCGATGGACGAGGCGGTCGCCGGCCACGCCACCCGGGTCGAGGTCGCGCTCGGCGCCGACAACTACGTCACGATCCGCGACAACGGCCGCGGCATCCCGACCGATCCGCATCCGAAATTCCGCGACAGGTCCGCGCTGGAGGTCATCCTCACGACCCTGCATTCCGGCGGCAAGTTCGGCGGCGAGGCCTATACCACGTCCGGCGGGCTGCACGGCGTCGGCCTGTCGGTGGTGAACGCGCTGGCCGACGACCTGGAAGTCGAGGTGGCGCGCGACGGCATGCTGTGGACCCAGCGCTACAGCCGGGGCGCGCCGCGCGGCCGGCTCGAGGAGGCCGGACCGTGCCACAACCGGCGCGGCACGACGGTGCGCTTCCGGCCCGACCCGAAAATCTTCGGCGAGGGCGCGGCGTTCCGGGCGGCGACGCTCTACCGGATGGCGCGGTCCAAGGCCTACCTGATCGGCGGCGTCGAAATTCGCTGGAGCTGCGCGCCGGAAGCGCTGCCGGCCGAAGGCGGCCTCCCGGAAAAGGAGACGATCCGCTTCCCCGGCGGCATCCGCGACTATCTCGAGGAGGCGCTGGGCGGCCGGGACGGCTATACCGGCGCGGCCTTCGCCGGCGCGGCGCCGCTCAACGGCGAGGGCCGGGTCGAATGGGCCGCCGCCTGGCCGGCGGACGAGAAGGGCTTCGTCCACTCCTACGTCAATACCGTGCCGACCTCCCAGGGCGGCAGCCACGAGCAGGGCTTCCGCGCCGCCCTGGTCAAGGGCCTGCGCAGCCATGCCGAGCTCGCCGGCATCCGCAAGGCCGGGCAGATCGCCGGCGAGGATGCGATGGACGGCGCTTGTGTCATGCTTTCCGTCTTCATCGCCGATCCCCAGTTCCAGGGCCAGACCAAGGAACGGCTCGGCATGCCGGAGGCCGCCCGCCTGGTCGAACAGGCGGTGCGCGACCATTTCGACCATTTCCTGTCCGGCGACCCGTCGGGCGCGCGCCGGCTGATCGACCACATGGTCGAGAAGGCCGAGGACCGGGCGCGCCGCAAGGCCGAGCGCGACCGCAAGCGCGCCAACGCCGCGGCCCGCCTGCGCCTGCCCGGCAAGCTGGCCGACTGTTCGACGCGCTCAGCCGAGAACACCGAAATCTTCCTGGTCGAGGGCGATTCGGCCGGCGGTTCGGCCAAGCAGGCGCGCAACCGGGCGACCCAGGCGGTCCTGCCCCTGCGCGGCAAGATCCTCAACGTCGCCAGCGCCTCGGCCGACAAGATGCGCGCCAACCAGGAGCTGAACGACCTGATCCTCGCCCTCGGCTGCGGCACCCGCGGGAACTACGACGGCGACAAGCTGCGCTACGAGCGGGTCATCGTCATGACCGACGCCGATGTCGACGGCGCCCATATCGCGTCGCTGCTGCTGACCTTCTTCTATCGCGAGATGCCGGACCTGGTTCGCGGCGGCCATCTCTATCTCGCCATGCCGCCGCTCTACCGGATCGCCCAGGGCGGCACGGTCGCCTTCGCGCGCGACGACGCGCACAAGGACGCGCTGCTGAAGGATACGTTCGGCAGCCGTGGCGACGGCCGCGGCAAGGTCGAGATCAGCCGCTTCAAGGGGCTGGGCGAAATGCCGCCCGCCCAACTCAAGCAGACCACTATGGACCCGGCGACCCGCACCCTGCTGCGCGTGACGGTGCCGGCCGACGGCGACCCCCACGAGGCCGCCGCGGCCGGCGAAACCCGCGAACTGGTCGAAAACCTGATGGGCCGCAAGCCGGAGCCGCGCTTCGCGTTCATCCAGGACCGGGCACAATTCGTCGGGGAAATCGACCTGTAGTTCGAAATTGCCGCCACGGCCGTCGTCGGCACGGTCCGCCGGCGGGGCCGTTCCGGCGACCCGGACGCCGGCTTCGGAGACAGGATGATCGGGGGCGATTCCGGCCCCTTTTCTTGCTGCGCATGAGACAATGCAGGGCCAGGTTTCCGGCCGCCTTTGCGAATTCACGGGGAATCCGACAAAATTTCCTCTTTACTTTAAGGACTTTTGACTACATTTTCACCGAAACCCGTAAGTACTCATCCGTATCTGGAGCATCCGGTCATGTCTCTTAAAAGAATGCTTCATGTTGTCTTGGCCCTGTTGTTCCTTGGCTCCGCTGGCGGCGGGCTGGCGGCCTGCAACACGATCGAAGGCGTCGGCGAGGACATCTCGTCGACCGGGCGTTACGTCAAAGACAAGGTATTCCAGGAATAGGATCGGATACGGTAAGACCGATCCGGCCGGCCCGCCCGGCGCTATCGGACAAGGGCGGAGACGGCGCGGAACTCCGGATGGCCGGCCGTCCGGAGCCATTCGAACACGACCATTTCGCTGCTCACGACCGCAATTCCGGCGCCGCGCATCCTTTCGATCGCCAGCTCTCTGTCCGGCGCCTTGCGCGAGGCGACCGCATCGGCCACGACACGGACCCGGTAGCCGGCTTCGGCCATCTCCAGCGCGGTCTGCAGCACGCAGACATGGGCCTCCATGCCGCACAGGACCGCCTCCGGCCGTCCGGCTCCGGCCAGCGCGGCGGCGAGCCGGTCGTCGGCCTGGCATGAGAAATGCACCTTGTCGAAGACCCGCGCCGGGTCGGCCTTCTCCAGCACGGCGGCGACGGTAGGGCCGAGGCCGCGCGGATACTGCTCCGAGATCGTGTGCGGCACGCCCAGCAGGGCAGCTGCGTCGAGCAGGAGTCCGGCGCGTTCGACCGTCCGGCCGCCGTCCGACACGGCCGGCGCCAGCCGTTCCTGGATGTCGATCAGCAGCAGCTGGCTCGTCTCGGCGTTCATCATGGCGTCACGTTCCATCCCTGTTGCCGCGCGCGGCGCCTGCGTCCCGATGTGGCGTTGATTTGCGCCGGAAAAGGACGATGTAGACCCTGCGTGGCGTGCACCCAAGAATAACCTTTTCTGCCAGGCCCCTCGACTTCATGACATTCGACGCCCTCGGACTGAGCGACCCCGTTCTGCGCGCGGTCGCCGAGACCGGCTACACCCAGCCGACCCCGATCCAGGAAAAAGCGATCCCCACCGTCCTGATGGGACGCGATATGGTCGGGCTGGCCCAGACCGGCACCGGCAAGACCGCCGGCTTCACCCTGCCGATGATCGACATTCTCGCCGCCGGCCGGGCCAAGGCGCGGATGCCCCGGTCGCTGATCCTGGAGCCGACCCGCGAGCTGGCCGCCCAGGTCGCGGAGAGCTTCGAGAAATACGGCAAATACAACCGGCTGACCCATGCCCTGCTGATCGGCGGCCAGAGTTTCGACAATCAGGACAAGCTGCTCGACCGGGGCGTCGACGTGCTGATCGCCACGCCGGGCCGGCTGCTCGACCAGGTCGAGCGCGGCAAGGTGCTGCTGCGCGACGTCAAGGTCTTCGTCATCGACGAGGCCGACCGGATGCTCGACATGGGCTTCATCCCGGACATCGAGCGCATCGTCAAACTGCTGACGCCGCTGCGCCAGACCCTGCTGTTCAGCGCCACCATGCCGCCGGAAATCCGCCGGCTGGCCGACGCCTACATGATCAATCCCAAGGAGGTCGCCGTCGACCGGTCCGCGACGACGGCGGTGACGGTCGCGGATGCGGTCGCCATCGTGCCGGAGCGCGACAAGCGCGCCGCCCTGCGCCGGATCGTCCGGGCCGAAAAGGTCGCCAGCGCCCTGGTCTTCTGCAACCGCAAGCGCGATGTCGATATTCTGAAGCAGTCGCTGGTCCGCCACGGTTTCGACGCCGCCGCCCTGCACGGCGACCTCGCCCAGGAGACCCGTACCGCGACGCTCGATTCGTTCCGGGAGGGTGCGCTGACCATCCTGGTGGCGAGCGATGTCGCCGCGCGCGGCCTCGACATTCCCGACGTATCCCACGTTTTCAATTTCGACGTGCCGTACAATCCCGAGGACTATGTCCACCGGATCGGCCGGACGGGCCGGGCCGGCAAGGCGGGCCGCGCCATCACCATCGCGACCCCCGACGACGGCAAGTCGCTCGACGCGATCCAGAGGCTGATCGGCCGCAGGATCGAACGCTTGGACCTGGAGGGATTGCTGGACGACAGCGCCCTGGAGGACGCAGACCGGCCGCGCGGCCGGGGCCGGGGCCGGAGCCAGAGCCGAAGCAACGGCCGCAACCGCGGCGACTCCGCGCCGGAGGCGCGCAAAGCGGCGGAGAAGCCCCGGCCGGACAAGGCGCCGCGCAACGGCCGGCCTGCGCCGAAGCCGCGCCCGGCTGCGGACCTGCCGGACGAACCGGTCGTCGGCCTGGGCGACCACGTTCCGGCCTTCCTGCGGAAGCCGCCGCGCTGAGCAGGCTGACCCGCCGCCCGGCCGTTCCGCACGGCGGGCCCGCTACCGGGATCAATAGAGACCGACCGGTTACGCCTTCGGTTCCGTCGCCGGCGCCGTACCGATCATACTATCCCGCGTGACCAGCGACTCCAGCCGCTCCGCGGGCCAGTCTTCGGTCCCCGCGGGCCGCCGGGGGACGACCAGATAGCGAAGGTCGGCGGTGCTGTCGAGGACGCGGATCGACGTGCCCGGCGGCAGGGTCGTGCCGAATTCCTTCAGCACCGCGCGCGGCTCCCTGACGACGCGGGCGCGGTATTCGCGGCTCTTGTACCAGGCCGGGGGAATGCCCAGGAGATTGCGCGGATAGCAGGAGCACAGGGTGCAAACGACGACGTGGTGGACCGCGTCCGTATTCTCGACCGCCTCAAGCTCCGCAATCGTGCCGATATCGATATCCATCTCCTCACGCAGCGTCCTGCGCGCATCCCGGAGAAGTCGGCTGCGGAAATCGGAATCGGTCCAGGTTCGGGCGACGACTTTCGCTCCCAGAGCCGGATTGCGCGACTCCGTGAAATTCATCATGCGCTGAATGTCGGCCTCTTCGATCACGCCGGATTCGATCAGCAGTTCCGAGAGCGCCTGCTCGAGGAATTCCCAATCGGAAGCCGGAGGCGGATCGTCGGGCGACGGCGCGTGGGCATCCGGGTCGGTATGATCGTGGCCATGATCGTCAGCGTGCATTGGCGGATACCCTTCAGGACGACTCTGTCAGCCAGTGTTCGAACAGGTCGGCGACTACCGCGTCGGCGGCATTTTCGGCCGGCTCTCCCCACACCGACGCCCGATCGAAGCGCACCCGGTAGAGGAACCGCGCCGGCAGGCCGGGGCGGTGGCGGGCGAGCTGCTCCGGATCGCGGAACCGGCCGCGGACCGCTTCGACCATCCCCGTCTTGCCGCGCAGATAGAACGGGGTGCGGCAGTGGCCTTCCGCCGGGCGCGTATCGACGTGAACCCGGTCGCCCGGCGCGAAGCGGGGCGCGATCACGGCTGCACCCCTCCGGCCCTTTCCCGGAGCGCGGCGATCCGGGCGTCGATCTGCTCATCGGTCAGCACACCCTGCTCCACGAGAAGAATGCGCAGCGCCCGGACCCATTTTTCGTAGTAGGCCAGATGGGCGTAGTCGGTTTCGTTATAGGCTTCGATGGCGCGCCGCAGGGCATCGACCCGGAACGCGCCGGACGGGCTGATCATCAGCAACATCAGGGCATCGACCCGGCGCTCGAAGGTGGTCGGCGGATGTTCGCCGCGGTCGATGGCGCCAAAATCCAGCCCACCGATATCGTGGATTCCCCTGTTTCCCGCCGGTTCGGCGCCATTTGTCATCAGTGTTGTTCCTCGCGACGCACCCGCTAATCCTCCGACGGGAAAAGCAGCACATTTTCCGGATCGAAAGAAAGGTAAACCCGTTCGCCCGCCCTGGCGGTTGCGCCGCTTGCCGCGGAAACCGCCGGCTGCCGGGCCAGAAACTCGATCCCCGCCGCCGTCCCGACATAGATCTCGACATGAGCGCCCTTGTAGACCGTCGTCTCGATCCGGCCGGAGATGCAGTTGACGGCATCCTCGGGCGGCTCGGCGGTTATCCGGATATGCTCCGGCCGGATGCCGAGCTGCGCCGCGGTCCCCACCGGGTGTCGCGACTCCGCAACGACCCTGACGCGAAAATCGCCGCACGACAGGTGAAGGTGAGGCCCGTCGGCGGCATCGACCGTCGCCTTCCAGATATTCGACGTGCCGAGGAACGACATCACGCCCCGCACTTGCGGCGTGTGATAGAGCTGTTCGGGGGTGCCCGTCTCGATAATGCGGCCGTCGAACATCACGGCGATCCGGTCGGACAGGGACAGGGCCTCTTCCTGGTCGTGGGTCACGAAGACCGTGGTGATCCCGAGATCCCGTTGAATGCGCTTGAGTTCGACCTGCATCTGCTCGCGAAGCAGCCTGTCCAGGGCGCCGAGGGGTTCGTCGAGCAGCAGGACATCCGGCTTGATCACCAGGGCCCGGGCGAGCGCGACGCGCTGCCGCTGACCGCCGGAAAGCTGGTCCGGCCGCCGATCTTCCAGTCCGTCGAGATGGGTGATCGCCACCATCTCCTCGACGCGCCTCGCCAGCTCGGCCTTGCCGACCTTCCGGCGTTCCAGGCCGTAGGCGATATTCTGGCGGACCGACATGTGCGGAAACAGGGCGTAGTCCTGAAAAACCAGGCCGACATTGCGCTGGTTCGGCCGCAGATTGACGACCGATTCGCCGCCGATGCGCACGTTGCCCTGCGTCGGCACGACGAAGCCGGCGATGCAGCGCAGCGTCGTCGTCTTCCCGCAGCCGGACGGCCCCAGCAGGGCGAGGCATTCGCCTTCCGCGATCGTCAGGCTGACGTTACGGAGGATTTCCGTCGAGCCGAGCGCAAAGCTGACATCTTCCAGATCGACCTGCGCCATGGCTCACCCCCTGACCGACAGGGAAATCACGCCGAACCGCCGCTCGACCAGAACGATGATGGCGCTGACGATGACGATATAGATCGTGGAAAACGCCGCCGGCGTCGGGTCGAGCTGCTGGCTGATATAGTTGAACACCTCGATCGGCATCGTGGTCACGCCGGCGCGCACCAGGAAGATGCTGATCGGGTAGTTGTCGAAGCTGATCAGGAACGCGAACAGGAACCCGCTGATCAAGCCCGGCGTTATCTGTGGCAGCGTCACGGTGCGGAACACCGTCCAGCGATTGGCGCCGAGCGACGCGGCCGCCTCCTCCAGCGACGGGTTGGACAGAGTGAGCGAAGCGACGATCGTTCGTACCGGGTAGGCGCTGGTCAGCACGACATGCCCGACCAGCAGGGTGATCCAGTTGAACGGCAGCCCGGTCCAGACGAAGAACTGCAGGATCGCGATACCGATGGCGATCATCGGCACCGCGACCGGCGACAGGAGGAACGCCACGATCATCGCCTTGGCCGGGAACCCGTGACGCGCGATGGCAAGCGCCGCGGGAATCGCCATTAATACGGTCAGGATGCCGGTGAGGGACGCGACCAGCAGGCTCAGCAGCGTCGCCTCGCCGATCTTGTTGATCTTGGCGATGTTGACGTACCAGTCCATCGAAAAGGACTTCGGCGGAAATTCGATGAACTGGGAGCCGTTGAACGAAACCAGGATCGTCAGGACGACGGGAAATACGAGAACGGCCATCGCCGTCCAGCCGAGAACGGCGACAACGCGCTGAAAGCCGCGATCGTCAAACATCGGCCTTCATCACCCGCCGGACGATCCACCCGTAGGCGAACACGACGGCGAAGGTGGCGACGGTCAGGATGGTCACGATCGCCGATCCCCACGGAAAATTCTGCTGCACGAGCAATTGCTCGGCGGCGACCTGGGACATCATCGCGGTCGCCGGGGAGCCGAGCATCAGCGGCGTGACGAACGCGCTCATGCAGATCGCGAAACTCAGGATCGTGCCGCCGAACACGCCGGGCATCGAGAGGGGAAAGACGACTTTGCGCAAGGTGGTCCACGGTCCGGCGCCGAGCGAAACGGACGCCTCGCTGTAGCTGTCCGGAATACGCAGCAGCGAACCGTAGATCGGCAGGATCATGAACGGCATGACATAATGCACGAGCGCAACGATGGTCGCGCCTTCGGAATACACCATGCGCAGGCCGCGGCCCGTGAACCCGAGCCCGACCAGCAATGCGTTCAGCGGCCCCTGATCGGCCAGCACGACGAGCCAGCCGTAGTTCCGGACAATCAGGCTGGCGGCGAGCGAGATGAAAATGACCAGCAGCATGCCGCTGCGCAGGCGCGGACCCGCCCGGATCAGCAGCAGGGCGACCGGATAGCAGATAACCAGCGCGATGAGCGTCGATACCAGGGATATCCGGAATGTGCGCGTCAGCGCGCGGCTTGTGCGCGAAGACTGGAAGGTCTTCTTGTAATAGTCGAACGTCGGCTCCGCCTTCGGCTCGTCCTCGCCGTCCCAGGATTGGAAACTCTCCTGCGCGAGATAGACGAAGGGCGTTGCGTAGAAGACGGCCATGAAGCCCAGCAGCGGGCCGAGCATGCAGGCGATGAGCAGCCACCGGCGGGACCCTCCGCCGGAGCGGCGCCGCACGGGGATCGCCACCCCCGATGCGGCGCCTGCGTCGGTCATCCGGTCGGTCCTAGCCGAAGACCTCGTTCCACTTCTCGGTGATCTTCGGCCGGTTCTTCGACAGGAACGCCCAGTCGGCATAGCCGATATTGTCGGCCGGACCGTTCAGTTCGAGCGTCCGTTTCGACGCCGAAACGTCCTTGTGAGCCGCCGGCGAGCGCAGGATGCTGTCGATCTTGCTCTGGAACTCCTTCGACAGGCTCAGGTTGACATACACCTCGGCCAGTTCGCGGTTCTTGGCGTTGACCGGCATGTTCATGCCGACGATCTCGCCATGCTTCTGTTCGGCGAGATTGGTCGACGGCGCAATCGGCGCGCCCTTGTCGATCAGCGGGTTGATGAAGATGCCGTAGAACGGCACCACCGGAACCTGGCCGCTCTGCAGCGACTGGATCGCCTGCGGCGCGCCGGTATAGGCGATGGCCCCGTTGGCTTTCAGCTTCTTCATATGCTCGATGCCGGCCTGCCATTCGTACTGGGCCTCTTTCAGCGGCTTGCCGGTCGCGACCTGGGCCGACGAGGTGACCATGCGCACGCCGCTGTTCCAGGTGACCGGCGGGATCATGACCTGATCCTTCAACTCCGGTTTCCAGAGGTCGGCCCAGGCGCCGGGCGTCTTCTTGATGCGGCCGGTGTTGTAGAAAATCGTGTGCGTCGCATCGACAACGCCGGCGGAAAAGTAGTCGGCGAGGTTGAACGCCGGGCGCACGAACGCGAAGTTCGGGATGTTCTTCACATTGTGCTGGCGGATCAGGCCGCGTTCCTTGGCCAGGAACACGCCCGCTTCGGAGAACTGCATCAGGTCCGGCGGGCTGGCTTTCTGGGTCCGCAGCATCACCAGCATCCGGCTCGTGACCGACTGCTGGAGATTGATCTTCGCGCCGGTCATCTTCTCGAACTGCGGATGCAGATGATCGATCCACAGTTTCGCGAGCAGGCCCTGGTTGAGGACCACGTTGATCTCGCCGGCGGCGCGCGCCGCGGTGGTGACCCAGGGGGCGGCGAACGCCACCGCGCCGGTAGCCGCCGCTTTGCCCATGAAATCGCGGCGGGTCTGATGCGACCCGGATCGCCGCTGCAATCCGGCCTTGCGATGTTTCGTGTCGGTCAACGTCATTCCTCCCTATGCAAAAGCGGAACTGCACCCAATCGATAGCTGCAGCTGCCGCGGAAAACTCCGGCCGAACCGTAACCGATACGGTTCAGGATGTCAGCCTGGCCGGAAAGGGCAGTATCCATATTCCCGATGCATGGCTGGCCCTGCGCCCGGAGCGCGGGCCGATGGCGCCGGATCCGCCGGACCCTCAAGCGGTCAATACGCCAGCGGCTCGATCTCCGCGCCGGTGGCGATCTGGGGGGCGGACTTGTTGTTGACGATCACCAGGTCGTATTTGAACTTCCTGCCCTTGACCCACTGGCCGCCGACCAGCGGCGTCCGGCAGATATTCTTCACCGGGTTGCGCCGGTCGCCGAACTTCCACGAGACCGGGCCGACGATCGAATTGTAGTTCGTCTCCTCGATCGCCTTGAGGATCGCGTTGGGGTCGCCGGGATCGCCGCACCGCTTGAGCACGTCGATCGCGACCTCGATATTGGCGTGCTTGAAGCCCATCGGCTGGGTCCACTGCTTGCCCGTCGCCGCGATGTAGGCGGCGGCGAACTCGGCCGACGATTTGCCGTTCAGGCCGGAGCGGAACGGGTGGGACGGCGACCACCAGACCTCGGTGGTGAGCCCAACGCCGCGGTCGCCGAGCGCCTCGACGGCGGCCGGGAAGAGCAGCGCCTTGGCGATCGTCGCCGCCTTGAGCTGGCCGGCCAGCTCCTGCTGGGCGGCCTGGCCCCAGAAGGTCGAGAAGTCCGGCGGCGTGGCGAGGCCGGTCAGGATCTCCACGCCCTCCTTCCTCATGTCGCCGATCTGCCCGCTGAAATTGAAGGTGCCGGGATTGAACAGGCCGCGCTGGAAATATTTGAAGCCGCCAGCTTCCATCGGCGGCTTGAAACCGCGCTTGGGATCGCCGGCGACGACGCCGTCCGAATCGTTGGCGATCAGCGCGCCGATCTTCTTGTTCGTGTCCAGATCGTTCCACATGTTCATGAACACGCCGATCATGTCGTCGATGCCCCAGAAGAAGTGGTAGGTCCACTTGAAGCCCTTCTGCGGCGTGCCGCCCCGGCCGAAATAGACCACCTGCCACGGGGTATCCGAGGTCACGCAGGGCACCTCGTTGGCTTCGCACTGGTCGGAGACCGGATTGACGGTATCGCCGGACGAAGACCCCATCATCAGGTTGACGCTTTCCTTCAGGATCAGTTCTGCGGCGACTTCCGCGGCGCGGTTCGGGTTGGACTGCGAATCCTTGGCGACGATCTCGACCGGCCAGGTTTTCGAGCCGATTTTGATGCCGTTCTTGAGCGATTCGCGCGCGTCGGCCAGCACGAAGCGGTCGGCCTCGCCGAAGGGCGCCAGCGGGCCGGTCTGCGGGCTGACGAAGCCGATTTTGACCGTCCTGGCGGCGTGCACCGCCGGTGCGCCCAGGGTCGAGGCCGCCACCGCCGCGGCCGCACCGCCGCCGGTCGCCAGAAAATCGCGCCGTCCCAACCGTTTCGGATCTGCTCCGGTCTGCCGCCTGGTCATGAATTCCTCCCTCTCGTGGCGCGTCCGGCCGCCCCATGTCGTGAAGGCCGCCGCCGCGCCGTTGTTCGACGGACCCGGCCCGCCGGTGTCGTTCCGGCCCGGCCCGGCAAAACTGTAGCCCGCACACCGGCGCATTTCCAGCGCCGCAGTTCCAGCGCCGCAGTTCCAGAAGCACAGCTTCAGACCGGCCGGTGCGGCGCTATCGGAAGCTGCCCGGCGGCCGGAGGACCTGGATCGCGCCCCTCACCGGCCCGAACGCCCGTATCGCGAGCCCGGCGAAGGCAATCCGCTTGCGCAGGCCTTCCCTGCCGTAGAACCAGCCCCGGCGCAGCCGCCACAGCGGATCGGACCACTCGACGACCGGCGCCTCGTGGATCAGCGACGGCGTCCCCTCGGTCTCGCGCCGGTGCAGCACCACGGCCGGGCGCAGGCAATAGGTCGTCTGCCCGTGGTGCCAGTAGCGCGCGAGGGCCCGGTCGATGCCGGTACGGACCAGGGGGTTGGCTTCGAGGAACCGGCGGGCCGCCTGCCGGGTGATCGTGTAGCCCTGGGAGCCGAAATGGGAAAAGCGGACCCAGCCCAGCCGGTGCCCGGTTTCGAGACCGACATGCGGGACGAACGGCCGGTGGTCCGGGCCTCGATGGAGGAAGACGATGCCGAACGGCGTGTCGGTCCGCTCCAGCGCATCGAGCACGGCCGGGAATTCGGGCGCGAAATCGGCGTCGTCCTCCAGCACGGTCATCATTTCCGGCCCGTTCTCCACCAGGTCCCGGAGGACCTGCCGCTGCGTGAGCCAGTTGGCGATGGACCCCATGCGCATGAGGCGGCCGTCCCGGCGGGAACCGGCGCGGTCGATCAGCGCTTCGTATTCGGGCGGAATGTTCCGGCCGTCGATCGCGTCGCGCAGTTCGAAATCCAGCCCGAGCCGCTCGAGGCCGGCGGAAATCCGCTGCCGCCGCTCGACGGCCCGCGCCAGGCTGATGACGACGATTTTCAAGCCCGGTTTCCCCCGCACGCCATCCGCGCGCCGAATCGGTCGGGGGCGAACGCCCTATTCGAAGCCGACGCTCACCACGCCGAGTTCGCCGAAATCGGCGCGCAGCGTATCGCCCGGCTCGGCCCAGACCGGCCGGACGAAAGAGCCGGACAGCACGATATGGCCCGGCTCCAGCCCGACGCCGTGGGCGCCCAGCTTGTTCGCCAGCCAGGCGATGCCCATGGCCGGATGGCCGAGCACGCCGATGGCGACGCCGGTCTCCTCGATATCCGTGTTGCGGTACATCGCGCCGCCGACCCAGCGCAGGTCGATATCGTGCGGCCCGACCGGATGGCCGCCCAGCACCAGGCCGGCGGCGGCGCCGTTATCGGCGATGGTGTCGAAAATCTTGCGCGGATTCTGCACCCTGGCGTCGATGATCTCGATCGACGGCACGACATATTCGGTCGCGCGCAGCACGTCGATCAGGCCGACGCCCGGCCCTTCCAGCGCCGCGCCCAGGACGAAGGCGAGTTCGAGCTCAACGCGCGGGATGCAGTAGTCGGCATGGCGCACGGTCGCACCGTCCGCGATCGTCATGTCCTCCAGCAGATGGCCGTAGTCCGGCTCGTCGATCTGCGAGGAGCGCTGCATCGCCTTCGATGTCAGGCCGACCTTGTGGCCGATCACCCGGGCGCCGGCGGCGACCTTGCGCGCCGTCACCTCGGCCTGGATCGCGTAGGCGTCCTCGAAGGTTATGTCCGGCCAGGTCTTCGACAGCTGGAGCACCGGCGTGCGCGTCTCCTCCGCCTCGATCAACAGATCGGCCGCCTTGTTGCGATCGGCATCCGACAGCATGGTCATTCCCTCGATGGTCCCGTTTCGGGATCAGGGTATAGGAGGATGGAATGCCGGCGTCCAACGGCGTCTTGCCCGGACGGCGATCCGCAGGGGCGGACGGCTACAGGGGTGACGGCGTTTTCGGCCTGTTCGGCTTCCGGCCGGC
>JAJEGH010000043.1 GCA_022819985.1 Alphaproteobacteria bacterium
CTGTTGCGCGACGCCGCAGAACGGACCGCCGAAGCGACCTGGCAGCGCATCGGCGCCCTGCTCGACCGCTTCTCACCGGCCGAATGCGCAAACTACTTCAGAAATGCAGGATACGCTTCCGAATAAAATCATCACGCTCTAAATGCCGGAGCCTGTGGCGTCGACGGAGCGCCGACCGGGTTTCTCGACTCCGCCCCGGCCGGGGGCCGGGGCTCCGGTCGAAATGACGGGAGGGGATTCGGTGTGTCATGAAATGTCATGATTCGTCATGCGGCGGCTCTCTGCGCTCCGACCGTCGTTCCGGCCGGGAGAGTGTGTCGGCGGTTGGAATTATGAACTATATATCCGCTTTATTACCTTTTTCAAGAAACAAAAAGGGTAATTACAGACCGCATCGACCCGTGTCCCGGAAACCGCCCGACCCCTCCCGTCATTTCGACCGAAGCGTAGCGAGTGGAGAAATCCGGCCAGGGACGGGGGCCGGGCAGAGGTACAGCCTTGTGGCGTCGACGGAGCGCTCGCCAGGTTTCTCCACTCCGCCCCGGCCCGGGGGCCCGGGCTCCGGTCGAAATAGCCTGCCCTGAGCGGAGCCGAAGGGACGGGGGAGGGGCGCGCGCCGGTTACGGCTCGAAGCGGGGGGCGCGCTGCGCTTCGCCGGTCTCTTCCCCCGGCGCCTCCCCCGGCGCCTCGCCGGCAGTCCCGGCGCGTTCGTTGAGGCTGTCGCCGATGCTGTCGGCGATCCGGGCGGCGGCGCTCTGGATCGAGTTCCGGGCGAGGTGGGCGTAGCGGGCGGTGGTCTGGACCTGGGTGTGGCCGAGCAGCTTGCCGATCATGGTCAGGCTCTCGCCGAGCGCCAGGGCGCGCGAGGCGAAGCTGTGGCGCAGGTCGTGGATGCGCACATCGTCCAGCCCGGCGCGATGGCGGAGGATGCTCCAGGGCCGCTGCAGGTTCGCGCGATGGGCGCCGGGAAACCGGCCCGGGAAGACAAAGGGGCTGCCCGCCGCGCGGGGCAGCGACGCCAGCACCGCCCGCGCCTCCGGCGACAGCGGCACGGACCGGCTGCCGGTCTTGGCGTCGGGCAGCTCGATCTCGTCCGCCGCGACATGCTCCCAGCGCAGGCTGCAGATCTCCCCCATCCGGCAGCCGGTCAGCAGCAGCAGGCGGATCGCGGCGACCGCCGACGGCATTTCGCTTTCGGCCGCGCGCAGCACCGCGCCCAGGCGCGCCATCTCTTCCGGCGACAGGAACCGCTCCCGCTTGTGCTCCTTGTACTGCTTGACGTGCCGGCACGGGTTGGTGCCGTCCGGCCGCCAGCCCCAGACCTCGGCGAGGGTGAACATCTTGGAGAGGACGCCGAGCATCCGGTTGGCCTGGTAGGGCGTGGCGCGCAGGGCATGGTGCAGTTCCGCCACGTCCTTGCGCCGGGCCTCGCCGGCCGGCAGGCCGCCCAGCGCCGGGACGATCAGCTTCTCCACCATCCGGCGGTAGTGCGCCTGGGTGCGCGGCTTGCAGTGCACCGGGACATAATCCTCCAGGAACCGGCGCCCGAGGTCCGCCACCGACGGCTCCTGCCCCTCTTCCTGCCCATCCGGACCTCCGCGCGGATCGATGCCCTGCTTCGCCAGCGCCGCGAGCCGCTGCGCCTGCCGCCGCGCCTCGTCGGCGCCCATACTCCCGCTGCCGATCTTCCCGTTGTGGGGCGCGCCGCAGGGCCCGAGGGTGAACCAGCGCAGCCGGCCGCGCACGCGGGTCTGGAACACCCAGGTCTTCCGGCCCGACGCCCGGACCCGGAGGCCGAAACCGGTCAGCTCCGCGTCCCAATAGACGGTGTCGCCGTTGTTTGCCGGGATCGCGCCGGCCGTGCGGTCGGTCAGTCTGGAAATCCGTTTCGCCATGCCATCCGGGCCTTTCCGCCAGCGCCGGACCCCTCCGGCCTGGCAAACAACCGGCAAACAGAATCGCCCGTTTCCGGATGAAAGATCGCCCGGTGCGGATGCATTGAATTTGCGGGAATTGCAATAATTCAATGCGTTACACGATTCCGAAGCTGCCGGATTCTACAGAATGAGGTCACGCTCCTCAAAAATCAGATGAAGCAGGCCATGATGGCCAAGCCGGCGGACAAGACCGTCGTTTCCGGCAACAGCCGGGTGAAGGTCACGCTGTACGGTTTTGTCAACCGGGCGGTCCGGTTTGCGTCTTCGGGCAGCAAGTCGGATTTCCACAGCATCGACAACGACGAAAGCCCATCGCGCCTCGGCGCCCGGGCCGTCGGAGCCTTGAACAAGAGCACGTCGGCGGCCGCGCTGATCGAAGTCGACATGGCGACCGATGGCGGCCGCTACGGGACCGGCTTCAACGTGGACGGCAGCCAGGGTAGCGGCGGGAACGTCACCCTGCGCCATTCCGTCGTCGACCTGTCCAACAAGGACCTCGGCACGATTTCGGTCGGCCACAGCGTGATGGCCCATGTCTCGGCGATCTTCACCGGTTTCCAGGGCGCCGGCATGGCGTTCGAAGTCGGAACGACGGGCACCGGCCTTGTGCCGTCCTCGGACAAGATGGTCGCAGACGGCCGCATCGGCATTCCGGGGAATGTCAATCCGAACCGCGAAAACCGCCTCCTGTATCGCACGCCGAACCTGATGGGCATCTCGCTGGCGGCGTCGCTCAACCAGGCCAAGGGCTACTCCGTGGGCATGAGCTTCACGAGCCCGGCTTCCCTGTCGAAGGATGTCAGCCTCAAAGTCGGCGCCGGCTATCGCGCGCAGCCGGACAGCGGCCCTGGCGGCGACACCAACACTTTCGGCGTGTCGGGCGGCGTCCAGCACAACCCGTCGGGCCTGAGCGTCAACGGCGTCTATGTCCAGTCGCTGACGAAGGCCGGGATGACCGCGCCGACGCCTTTGATGCACGGCTCTTTTCAAACTGGTTTGGGTAGTGATGCAACTGACCCCGCTGACGACGTATATACGCGTGGCCGCATCCTCGCCAAGGCTGCGACGCCCGTGCCCAGTTCCAAGCGCACCGGCTGGGCGGCCGACGTTTCGTGGACCGGCAAGCTGATCGAGGCCGGCAGCACCAGTGTCACGATCGGCTACGGTTCCTACAAGAAGGGGGACTACGCCAATACCAAGAACTACTGGATCGCGGCCAACCAGCAGATCGACAGCGCCGCGGCCGACCTCTATTTCGGCGTGTCCTACGACACCGGCGACGGGGTGTATACGGTGGCGCACAAAGCGAGCGGTGCTGCCGACGCTCCTGTTCCTGCTGGCTCAGTCGATGGCACCACCGGCGTTTTCACTCCCACTCCACTTGACGCGAACGCCAATTTCGACACGACCTGCGGTGCCGCGTCCTGGGATGCCACCCTTAACACCGGCGCCGGAGGTGTTTCCGGCGTTCAGAACGGCGACAAGTGCTCCCAAGAACGCGACGGCGTGCTGGTGATCCTCGCCGGCGTCCGCATCAAGTTCTAGGCGGACAGCGGCGTAACGGGAGCGCGATCCGGTGATCCGTCTTCTCTCGCTCGCGGCCGTCGCCGCCCTGGCCCTGACGGCCGGCGCCTGCGCCACCGCCTCCGGCGGGAAATCCCCGGCGGAGGGGGCGGCCGTCGCCACCGCCAAGGCAGACCCCGGAGCGACATCCGGGGCAGGCGGAGAGGAAACCGGGAAGAAGAAGCCCTGGTGGCGGCTGTCGCAATACAGCCGCGGGCCGGCTTACGAGTCCCGGGAAGACCGGTACAGGAAGCGGCCGGGCCTGCTCAGCGGCAAGGAGGGCGGCTTCGTCCTCTACCGCGAGGGCGAAGCGGGCGGGTCTTCCGACCCGTCGAAGCCCAGCAAAGTCCGGCGCTGACCGGAACCGCTCCCATAAAGAACCCTCAAGGCCCGGATGGCGACATCCGGGCCTTTTTTCTGCGCGCGGCCGGCGGGGCGTGCGGATCGAACCGGGCGCCGGTGGACAGGCGTTCGGCGGCAGTGCTAGTTTCGCGGCATGGAGGCCGATATCGCCACCGTCGCAACGCTGTTCGCCGCCCTGGCGATGCTGCAGGTCGGCCTGTTCGCCTGGCTGCGCGCCGACATGCGCCGCATGGAAGAACGCCTGCGCGACGACGCCCGACGCATGGAAGAGCGCCTGTGCAGCGAAATCGCCGCCTCGGGAGAGCGACTGCGCGGCAAAATCGCCGGCCGCGCCCGCCAGGCCGCCGAATAGCGCGCGGGCAGGCGCCCCTTCGCCCCTTCGATACGCCCCGGCCCTTCGATACGCCCCGGCCCCGGGGGGCCGGGGCTACTCAGGATGAGGAGGAGGGGTGTGTTGAGGCATTTGAACTCCCACCAACCTCCTCCCTCATCCCGAGTAGGCGCGCTTGCGCGCCGTATCGAGGGGCCGAGTAGGCGCGCCAGCAGCCTGTCCCGAGCTTGTCGAAGGGCCGTATCGAGAGCCTGCCCTGAGCTTGTCGAAGGGGGGCCGGACGCTTCCGCCGCCCCGCGAAGATTTTCCCGGCCCGGACGGCGCCGTCCGGGCCTTGCTCTGCCCTATCCGGCGGGGCGGGCGAGCAGTTTTTCGACGAAGGGCAGGATGCGTTCGACGATCGCGGCGACGCCGGCGGCGTTCGGGTGGATGAGGTCGGGCTGGTTCAGCGCCGGATCCAGCGCCACGCCGTCGAGGAAGAAGGGATAGAGCACCGCGCCGTAGCGCTGCGCCAGTTCCGGCCAGGCGCGGTTGAAGGCGCGTTCGTATTCCGGGCCGAGATTGCGCGGCGCCTTCATCCCGGCGAGCAGGACGGGGATGTTGCGCGTCTTCAGCCGCGCCAGGATGGCCGCGAGATTGGCCCGGGTTTCGGCGGGATCGAGGCCGCGCAGGCCGTCGTTGCCGCCGAGCGCGACGAGGACGAAATCCGGCTTCGAGGCCAGGGCCCAGGCGAGCCGGGCCCGCCCGCCGGCCGTCGTGTCGCCGGAGATGCTGCCGTTCAGGACGCGGATGTCGTGGCCGCGCCGGCGCAGCGCCGCCTCCAGCCGCGGGACGAAGCCGCGTTCCGCCGGCAGGCCGAAACCGGCGCCCAGACTGTCGCCCAGCACCAGCAGCGTGCGGCCGCCCGCCTCCGCCGGCGACGCGAAGGCGAGGCCGCCCACCAGGGCGAGGGCGCACAGCCAGGGCGCTCCCCGGCAAATTCCCCCCTCCCCTTGGGGGAGGATCGTTCTGCGAAAAGGGCACTGATAAGATCCCCCTCCCCTTGGGGGAGGGGCAAGGGGAGGGGTCGGCCGCCGCCGCACCGATGTTCGATCCCTGCACCGCGACAGGGTTCGCGGACCCTTCCCCCTAACCCCCTCCCCCAAGGGGAGGGGGATTCGGGCGGCGCTTTTTGCGCTTTTCCGCAGAGGAGATCGAAAGGGAAACCAACGCTTGATCCGGCGGCGGGCGGCCACATATGCCATGGCGGAAACCCCGTGATTTGCCGACGGTATCGTGCCGGCCCGGTTCGTGGGATACCCCCCATCTAGGGATCGCGCCGCCGGGATTCCATGAGCGGCGCGTTCAAACGGCAGAGCGTCCGGACCGCCGATGATCGAACTGTCCAATATCCATCTGCGCCTGCCCAGCCTGGCCGGGGAGGTGCATATCCTGCGCGGCATCGACCTGTCGCTGGCGGCCGGCGAGGCGGCGGCGCTGGTCGGCCCGTCGGGCTCGGGCAAGTCGACCCTGATGATGGTGCTCGCCGGGCTGGAGCGGCCGAGCGAGGGGACGGTCGCCGTCGCCGGGCAGGAGCTGACGGCGATGGGCGAGGACGCGCTCGCCCTGTTCCGGCGCGACCATATCGGCATCGTCTTCCAGAATTTCCATCTGGTGCCGACCATGACGGCGCTGGAGAACGTCGCCATGCCGCTCGAATTCGCCGGCCGGGCCGACGCCTTCGACCTGGCGGGCGACGGGCTGGCGCAGGTCGGCCTGTCCCACCGGCTGTCGCACTATCCGGCCCAGTTGTCCGGCGGCGAGCAGCAGCGCGTCGCGCTCGCCCGGGCCTGTGCGGCGCGGCCGCGGCTGATCCTGGCCGACGAGCCGACCGGCAATCTGGACGGCGATACCGGAGGGGCGGTCATGGACCTGCTGTTCCGCCTGCGCGACGAGCTGGACCTGACGCTGTTGCTGATCACCCATGAGACCGGGCTGGCCGGGCGCTGCGGCCGGATCGTGCGCATGGCCGACGGCAAGATCGCCGACCGCGGGGCCGATTTCGAAGCGGCGCCGGCGGCAACGGTCGCGGCTGCATCGGCCGCCGCGGCCGAATGAGCGGTTTCGCCGGCGACCTGCGGATCGCCGCCCGGCTGGCGCGCCGGGAGTTGCGCGGCGGCGTGCGCGGCTTCCGCATCTTCCTGGCCTGCCTTGCGCTCGGCGTCGCCGCGATCGCCGGCATCGGCTCGCTCGGCTCGGCGGTGCGCGAAGGCCTGCGCGCCGATGCGCGGAAAATCCTCGGCGGCGACGTCGCGGTCCGGCTGATCCATCGCGAGGCGGACGCGGCGGAACAGGCCTGGCTCCGGCGCAACGCCACGGTCTCGCAAGCCGCCGACCTGCGCGCCATGGCCTATACCGTCCGGGGTACGATCGACCGCGATCCGGCGCAGCGCCGCCGCGCCCTGGTGGAGCTGAAGGGCGTGGACGGGCTGTGGCCGCTCTACGGCCGCCCGGCGGTCGACGGCAAGCCGGTGGGGCGCGAGCGGCTCGCCCGGCTGCTGGCGGCGCGCGACGGCGTCCACGGCGCGCTGGTCGATCCGGCGCTCCCCCTGCGGCTCGGCGTCGATATCGGCAACCGGCTGCGCATCGGCGGGCAGATATTCGAGATCCGCGGCCTGCTGACCGGCGAGCCGGACCGCGGCACCCGCCTGTTCACCCTCGGCCCGCGCATCCTGGTGAGCCGGGCCGGGCTCCAGGCGACCGGACTCGTGCGCCATGGCAGCCTGATCTATTTCCACTACCGGCTGAAGCTGCCGCCGGGCGCGGACCCGGCCGCATTCGTCGAGCGGCTGAACGCGGCGCTGCCCAAGGCCGGCTGGCGCGTGCGCTCGCTCAACCAGGCGACGCCGGCGGCCCAGCGGTTCCTGGCCCGGATCGCGCTCTACCTGACGCTGGTCGGGCTGACGGCGCTGCTGGTCGGCGGCCTGGGGGTCGCCAACGGCGTGCGCGCCTGGCTGGACGGCCGTGTCGCGACCATCGCCACCTTCAAATGCCTCGGCGCCTCGGCCCGCATCGTTTTCCTGGCTTACCTGATCCAGGTCCTCGTGCTGGCGCTCGCCGGCATCGCGCTCGGCATCGGCATCGGCGCCGTCCTGCCCGCCGCCCTGGCCGGGCTGGTCGAGAGCGTCTTTCCGGTCACCCTGCGCCTCGGCCTCTATCCCGGGCCGCTGGCGGCCGCCGCCCTGTTCGGCCTGCTGACCGCGCTCGCCTTCTCGCTCTGGTCGGTCGCCCGGGCGCGCGAGGTGCCGCCCGCCATGCTGTTCCGGCAGACGGTCTCGACCGCCGAGGGCCGGCCGAAGCCGCTCTATGCGGCGATCACGGCGCTGCTGGTCGCGATGCTGGCGGCGCTGGCGCTGCTGACCGCGGCGGACCCGGTCATCGCCACGATCTTCATCTGCGGCTGCGCCGGCGCCTTCCTTCTGTTCCGCGGCCTGGCCTGGCTGGTCGCGCGCGGCGCGGCGCGGCTCTCCGACCCGGCGCGCGGCGGCCCCGGATCGAATTGGCGGGGACGGAACCTGCGCGGGCCGAACCTGCGGTTGGCGCTGGCCAATATCCACCGGCCCGGCGCGCCGACGGCGAGCGTCATCCTCTCCCTCGGCCTCGGCGCGACGGTGCTCGTCGCCATCGCGCTGATCCAGGGCAACCTGATGGACCAGCTGCGCCGCCAGATGCCGGACCGCGCGCCCGCCTTCTTCTTCATCGACATCCTGCCCGATCAGGTCGAGCGGTTCGACGCGGCGGTAAGCGACGCCGGCGGCGCCACCCGGACGACCCGCATGCCGATGGTGCGCGCGCGCATCGTGAAGCTGAACGGCGTGCCGGCCGCCGAAGCGGCGGTCCATCCCGACGCGCGCTGGGCGACGCGCAGCGAGCGCGGGCTGACCTACGCCGCGGCGATGCCGGAAGGCTCCCGGCTGGTCGCCGGTGAGTGGTGGCCGGCGGACTATCGCGGCCCGCCGCAGGTCTCCTTCGATGCCGAACTGGCCCGCGGCATGGGCCTTGCGGTCGGCGACACGATCACCTTCAACGTGCTCGGCCGGGAGATCGCGGCAAGGATCGCCAACCTGCGCCGGGTGCAGTGGCGCACGGTCGGCATGAACTTCACCGTCATCTTCGCGCCCGGCACGCTGGAATCCGCGCCGCACAGCCATATCGCGGCGGTCTATGCCCCGCCGGACGCGGAAATGGGCCTGCTGGCCGCGGTCAACGCCGAACTGCCCAACGTTTCCGGCGTGCGGGTGCGCGACGCCCTGGAATCGGCGGCCGGCATTCTGGAAACCATCGGCGTCGCCCTGCGCTCGACGGCGACCGTCACCCTGCTGGCCGGCCTGCTGGTGCTCGCCGGCGCCATCGCCGCGGGGCACCGGCGGCGGGTCTACGATGCCGTGGTGCTGAAGGTCCTCGGCGCAACGCGCTGGCGGGTCCTGCGCGCCTTCCTGCTGGAATACGGCCTGCTCGGGCTCGTCACCGCCGCGATCGCCGCCGCGCTCGGCGCCATCGTCGCCTGGGCCGTGCTGACGCTCGCCATGCGTTCGCCCTGGACCTTCCTGCCCGGCACGGCCATCGGCACGGCGCTGCTCTGCCTCGCGGTCATGCTGCTGTTCGGCTTCGTCGGCACCTGGCAGGCGATGCGCCAGAAGCCGGCGGCCCTGCTGCGCAATGAATGACGGGCGCAACGAATGACGGGCGGAATGAACGGGCGGGGGGATGAACGGGCGGGCCGGAAGCCGGATCGGGGCGAAACGGCGGGCCTGTGCGGGCGAAGCCCATTGATTTTTCGCGCCCGGACGCCAAAATAGCATCCGGGCTTCAACCGAATTCAGACAAGGGACTCCGAAAACCATGGATCCGCGTTACCAGGGTGGTTTCGCCAGCGGCGCCGCGACCGCCGCTGCGTTCGACGAAGGCCTTCGGGCATACATGCTCAAGGTCTACAACTATATGGTCGTCGGCCTCGTGCTCACCGGCGCCGTGGCCTTCGCCGTCATCAACATTCCGGCGATTTCCAGCCTTTTCTTCGCCACGGTCCAGACGAGCTACGGCCTCGCGACGCAACTGACGATCCTCGGCTGGATCGCGCTGTTCGCGCCGCTGCTGTTCGTCTGGGTGTTCGCCTCGCGATTGCACAGCATGGACCCGAACACGGCGCAGACGCTATTCTGGGTCTATGCCGGCCTGATGGGGCTGGCGCTCGCGCCCATCGTCGCCGTCTATACCTCGATGAGCATCGCCAAGGTCTTCTTCATGACCGCCGCCACCTTCGGCGCCATGAGCCTCTACGGCTACACGACCAAGCGCGACCTGACGCGATGGGGCTCGTTCCTGATGATGGGCCTGATCGGCATCATCATCGCCATGGTGGTCAACATCTTCCTGGCGAGCCCGGCGCTGCATTTCGCCATTTCGGTGATCGGCGTGCTGGTCTTCGTCGGCCTGACCGCCTACGACACCCAGCGCATCAAGTCGATGTACGCCGCGGCCGACGGCACCGCCGTGATGACCCGCAAGGCGATCATGGGCGCGCTGCAGCTCTATCTCGACTTCGTCAACCTGTTCCTCATGCTGCTGATGCTGTTCGGCAACCGCGAATAGCCCGGCGGCACGAGCTTGCCTGTCGGCAATTTTCCGATGCTGTGACGAGGCCACGGATGGCACGAAGAACCGAAATCAAAGCAACGATTTCGAGGATTAACGATTTCGGGTTGTGCGAAGTAACGGTGCCGGGCAATCCCGGCCGCCGGGCAGGCTTTACGCTCGACAAACTGGTCGGATACAGCGGACAGCCGCTCCGCGAGTTCGGTATCCGGGCAGGCGCGGAGGTTGAATTCGTCGAAGACGCCAGGGGCAGGGTCGAGTCTGCGCGGCTTGTCCATGCCACAGCAGTTTCTTGATCCTGCGCTAACGAAATCGGCAAAACCGGCAGCGTTGGTATCGACAACGCTGCCCGAACATGTGCGCAAGTTCGGTTATTTGCCGGACTTCAGTTTGTGGCAACCCGGCGACCTCTTACTATTTTCCGCTAAACGATTTAATCGGGCACAGCGAGCAATCGTAGATACCCAGAAACGACTGGGCTATGCGCTCGACGATGCCAGATGGCACCATGCAGCCGTCTATATCGGCGATCGCTACATGTGTGAAGCTATCCTAGGCGGTGTCCGATACCACCCGGTTGAGGATGTTGTCGGGCAAGGTCTAATTCGCGTCAGGCGAGACCCTAAGGGTTCACAAGCGCAAGGTTACCAAGTAGCCATTAAGGCTCTGATGCGTCTACCTAAATCTTACGCGTTCCGATCCGCGTTACGTTCGTGGCTGCGTTCACACGGAACAGAGTTCGCTCGAGCTTTTTCTCATGAATTTCGTATCGAGCGTGACGCTGTAATTTGTTCGCAGTTGTTCCACGACGCCTTTATGGAAGCGACAAGTCGAACCTTGATTCAACGTGCCGACAGAGACGTCATGCCCGCAGAGTTGAGCGCCTGCACCGGACTTGCCGACGTCGCAAGCGCTTGGCTGCGCTTGCCATAGCGTTAACTCGAACACGCGATATGTTTGGGCGCCGGCGCGCGGCCCTTCCCGTCGGTTAAGCAAACTTCGCCGCGATGCGTTGCTGGATCGCCGCGGCGGCGGCGGCCGGGTCGGGCGCGGTGCGGATGGGGCGGCCGATGACGAGATAATCGGCGCCGAGGTCGAAAGCCTGCTCGATATCGACCGACCGCTTCTGGTCGTCCGCCGGCCTGTTGAGGCCGGGCCGGATGCCGGGGCAGACCGCGATCAGCTCATCGCCGACTTCCCGGCGCAGCGCCTCGACCTCCAGGCCCGACGACACGACTCCGGCGCAGCCGAGCGCCAGCGCCCGCTTCGCCCGGGACAGCACGACCCGGCCGATATCCGCCTCGAAGCCGAGATCGTCCATATCGCCCCGGTCGAGGCTGGTCAGCACCGTGACCGCCAGGATGCCGGGCCCGTCGCCGGCCGCATCCGCTGCCTCAACCGCCGCCGCCATCATCGCATCGTTGCCGTGCACGGTGCAGAAGGTGGCGCCCCGGCCCGACAGGTTGCGCACGGCCGCCGCAACGGTCGCCGGGATGTCGAAGAATTTGAGATCGACGAAGACCTTGTTGCCCCGCGCGGTCAGCCAGTCGAGCAGGGCGAAATACTCGCCGCCCATCATCAACTCCAGGCCGATCTTGTAGAAGCGCACCGTATCGCCGAGGCCGGTAACGATGGCCCGGGCCTCGCCGGCGGTCGGCACGTCGAGCGCCAGGATCAGGCGTTCTTCGGCGGGAATGGCCCTAGTCACGCAGCGCTCCTGTAACGCACGCGCGAATAATCAGACGTCGAGATTGGCGACCTCCAGCGCATGGCTCTGGATGAAGGCGCGGCGCGGCTCGACGACATCGCCCATCAGGGTCTCGAACAGCTTGCCGGCCTCGTCGACATGCTCGACGCGGACCTGGAGCAGGGTGCGGGCGTCCGGATCGAGCGTGGTTTCCCAGAGCTGGTCCGGGTTCATCTCGCCGAGGCCCTTGTAGCGCTGGATCGACATGCCCTTGCGCGCGGTCGCCACGACGGCGTCGAACAGGGCGATCGGCCCGGTGATCCGGTGTTCGTTGTCCTTGACCCGGAAGCTGGCGTGACGGGTGTAGAGCGCCTGCAGCCGGCCGGCCTCGTCGTCGATCCGCCGCGCCTCCGCGCTGCGCAGCAGGGACGGCGTAATGCGGTGGGTCTCGGCGACGTCGCGCACCGTGCGCCGGAACAGCAGGCCGCCTTCCTCCTCGACCGTGCCGTCCCAGCCCCGCTCATGCTCCGGCGCCAGCGCGTCGAGCCGGTGCGCGACATAGGCGGCCGCTTCGCCGGCCTGTTGCGGATCGTCCAGGATGTCCGGTTTCAGCACGCCGGCGATCGCCACCTGCTCCAGGATATCCGCCTCCGTCACATGGCGCAGCAGGGGCTGGATCAAGGACTTGATGCGCCGGGCCTGCTCGACCCGCTGGCGCAGGTCCGGCCCGGCGATGGCGCTGCCGTCGTGCAGTTCGAGGGCGGCGTCGTCCAGGGCGGTATCGATCAGGAATCCGTCGAGCGCCCGGTCGTCCTTCAGATAGACCTCCGACCGGCCGCGCTTGGCCTTGTAGAGCGGCGACTGGGCGATGAACAGATGGCCGCGCTCGATGATCTCCGGCATCTGCCGGTAGAAGAAGGTCAGCAGCAGGGTGCGGATGTGGGAGCCGTCGACATCGGCGTCCGTCATCACGATGATCTTGTGGTAGCGCAGCCTTTCGATGTCGAACTCGTCGCGGCCGATGCCGGTGCCGAGGGCGGCGATCAGGGTGCCGATCTCCTGGGACGACAGCATCTTGTCGATGCGCGCCCGCTCGACGTTCAGGATCTTGCCGCGCAGGGGCAGGATGGCCTGGAAGCGCCTGTCGCGGCCCTGCTTGGCCGAGCCGCCGGCCGAATCGCCCTCGACGATGAACATTTCCGAGCGTTCGGGATCGCGCTCCTGGCAGTCGGCCAGCTTGCCGGGCAGGGAGCCCATGTCGAACGCGCCCTTGCGCCGGGTCAGCTCGCGGGCCTTGCGCGCCGCCTCGCGCGCCACCGCGGCCTCGACGATCTTCTGGACGATCCGCTTCGCCTCGGCCGGGTTTTCCTCGAGCCACTGGGCGAGGCGCTCGTTGACGAAGCTCTCGACCGCCGGGCGGACCTCCGACGACACCAGCTTGTCCTTGGTCTGGGAGGAGAATTTCGGATCCGGCACCTTGACCGACAGGACGCAGGTGAGCCCCTCCCGGGCGTCGTCGCCGGTCAGCGCCACCTTCTCCTTCTTCGCAATGCCGCTTTCGTTGGCATAGCCGTTGATCTGGCGGGTCAGCGCCGCCCGGAAGCCGGCGAGATGGGCACCGCCGTCGGCCTGCGGGATATTGTTGGTAAAGCAGAGGGTGGTCTCGTGGTAGGAATCGTTCCACTGTAGCGAAACCTCGATGCCGATGCCGTCGCGCTCCCCGGCGATCGAGACCGGCGCCGGATGCAGCGCCGTCTTGTTGCGGTCGAGATACTGCACAAAGGCGTCGATCCCGCCCTCATAGTGCAGGTCGACCGATTTCTGCTCGACATGGCGGTTGTCGGTCAGCGTCAGCCGCACGCCCGAATTCAGGAAGGCCAGTTCGCGCAGCCGGTGCTCCAGCGTGCCGAAATCGAAATCCCTCATGCTGAAGGTTTCGCCGGAGGGCAGGAAGGAGACCTCCGTGCCGGTCCGACCGCCGCTGTCGCCGACCGCCGCCAGCTCCTCCTCCGGCTCGCCGTGGCGGAAGGTCATGGCGTGCTCGCCGCCGCTGCGCCAGATGCGCAGGTCGAGACGTTCGGAGAGCGCATTGACGACCGAGACGCCTACGCCGTGCAGCCCGCCGGAGACCTTGTAGGAATTCTGGTCGAATTTCCCGCCGGCATGGAGCTGGGTCATGATGACCTGGGCGGCGCTGACCCCCTCCTCGGGATGGAGCTCGGTCGGGATGCCGCGCCCGTTGTCGCTCACGGTGACCGAGCCGTCGCCGTTCAACGTCACCAGGATGGTGTCGCAATGGCCGGCCAGCGCCTCGTCGATCGCGTTGTCGACGACCTCGTAGACCATGTGGTGCAGGCCGGAGCCGTCGTCGGTGTCGCCGATATACATGCCCGGCCGCTTGCGGACCGCATCCAGCCCGCGCAGCACCTTGATGGAATCGGCATCGTAACCGTCGCCATTCTCCCCGCCCTCCGGCGGGGCGGGAACCGGGCCGCTGCCCGCGGGCGCAGGGGCGTTGCGGTCGCTCACGGCGCGCCGTCCGGCATCCGGGCGACCTGCAACGCCCCGTCGGCGACGGCGACAAAACAGGCCCGGCCGAGCAGCGCATCGAACAGGCCGGCGTCCGTCCCGGTCATCCACGCCTGGGCGCCCAGCTCTTCGATCTCGTGGAACAGGGCGGCGCGGCGGTGCCGGTCCAGATGGGCGGCGACTTCGTCGAGCAGCAGCATCGGCGCCGCGCCGCGTTCGACCGCCAGCAGGCGGGCGGCGGCGAGAACCAGGGCGATCAGCAGCGCCTTTTGCTCGCCGGTCGAGCAGGCGGCCGCGGGCATCTCCCCGGCACGGCCCGAGGCGGTGAAATGCACGGCCAGATCGACCCGGTGCGGCCCGGCAAGCGCCCGGCCGGCCTCGGCGTCTGCGGCGCGCGAGGCCTTGAGCCGTTCCTTGAGCGCCTCCTCGGCCTCCAGGGCCGGCCCCTCGGCGGCCATCGGGCCTTCCCCGCCCTCCAGCGCCAGCGCCGGAGCGGGGAATGCCGAGACCCGCCCGGCACAGGCTGCGGCCAGCCGCGCGGTGAAATCGGCGCGTGCCGCCGCAACGGCGACGCCCCGTTCCGCCATCGCCGCCTCGAGCGCGTCCAGCCAGGCCGGGTCGGGTCGGGGCGATCGAAGCAGGCGGTTGCGCTCGCGCATCGCTTTCTCATAGGCGGCGAGGCGCGTTGCATGGCGCGGCAGAAAGCCGGCGACCAGCCGGTCGAGGAAGCGGCGGCGCTCTCCGGCCGGGCCGGTGAACAGCCCGTCCATCTCCGGCGTCAGCCAGACGACCGCGCCCAGGTCCGAGAGCTCGCCCTGCCCCCTGGCCGGAACGCCGTCTATGCGCAGGATTCGCCGTGCCGGCGCGGCGCCGGAATCGCCGTCGGGAGCGCCCTTCGAATCGCCGGTGGAATCGCCGGTGGAATCGCGGCCGGAATCGCGGCTGGAATCGCGGCCGGTGCCGACCCGGCGCAGCCCTTCCGGCGTATCGAGCCAGGCGCTGACCGCCCAATTCGCTTCGGAACCGGTTGCCGGATCGCCGCGACGCTGCAGGTCGGCCATGCGGGCGCGGCGCAGGCCGCGGCCCGGCGCGAGCAGCGACAGCGCCTCCAGAAGATTGGTCTTGCCCGCCCCGTTCGGGCCGGTAAGCACGACGCAGCGGGCCGGCGTTTCGAGACGGGCGCGGCGCCACGACCGGAAGGCGGTCAACTCCAGCCGGCGCACGGCAAAGGCCGCGGCCGGGCGCGACAGCACGCTCCTCCCCTCCCCTTGGGGGAGGGGGTCAGGGGGAGGGGTGAGCGGCGGTCGCGACGGCACTGAAGGCGGCATCGACGTGCTGGAAGACACCCCCTCCACTTGTCCCTCCCCCAGGGGGAGGGGGATTCGATCGGCATCTTCACGAACGCCGGCCGCCTCCAACGCCAGCGTTACTTCTGTGAGCACGCCGTCGGTATTTGCCAGCACCTCGTTATTCCAGAATCGCAAGACAGAATAACCTTCGTCCCGGAGCCAGCCGTCTCGTCTCGAATCGTATGCTCTCTGCATCTCGCTATGCTGGCCGCCATCGACTTCCACGACCAGCCTGGCCGCCGCGCAGTAGAAATCGACAATGTAGGGACCGATCGGTTGCTGACGCCGGAAACGCGCGCCCAACTGCACTCTGCGCAGCTTCGACCAAAGACGCTTTTCCGCGTCTGTCATCGACCTGCGGAAATCTTGCGCCAAGGCAGTCTTGAAAACGCTTCTTCGCGTCGAAGAAGGCCGGTCTGCTCGTGTCATAGGCCGACCCCTCCCCCTAACCCCCTCCCCCAAGGGGAGGGGGGACGGGAACGGGCTGCCTCTATCGTTCGGTCCGGCAGGGGTCGAATGTCCCGTCAGACCCGCATCGGCATCAGGACGTAGAGCGACGCTTCGTCCGCCAGATCGCGGATCACCGTCGGCGAGCCGCTGTCCGCCAGTTCGAACTTCAACTCCTCGCCCTCTATCTGGTTGGCGATGTCGAGCAGGTAGCGGGCATTGAAGCCGATCTCCATGTCCTCGTCGCCGTAGGCGATTTCCAATTCCTCGGTGGCGCTGCCGGCGTCCGGGCTGGTCGCCTGCAGGGTGAGATTGCCCTGGCCCAGCATCAGTTTGACGGCGCGCGACTTTTCCGTCGAAATCGTCGACACCCGGTCGACCGCCTCGCGGAACGGCTTCGTCGCCACGGTCATCGCCTTGTCGTTCTGGTTCGGAATCACCCGCTCGTAGTCCGGGAAGGTGCCGTCGATCAGTTTCGAGGTCAGTTCGATACTGCCGAAAGAGAAACGGATCTTGTTCTCCGACAGGCCGACCTGCACGGAGGCGTCGGCCTCGGCGATCAGGCGGTGCAGTTCGTTGACCGTCTTGCGCGGCACGATCGCGCCCGGCATGCCGGCGGCGCCTTCCGGCAACGGCATTTCCAGCCTCGCCAGCCGATGGCCGTCGGTTGCCACGGCGCGCAGCAGCTGAACGCCGTTCCCCTCCTTGGCGTGCCAGTAGATGCCGTTGAGGTAGTAGCGGGTTTCCTCGGTCGAGATCGCAAAGCGGGTGCGGTCGATCACCGTGCGCAGGTCGGCAGCACTCATGGCGAACTCGTGGGGCAGGCCGCCGCCCTCGATCGCCGGGAAATCCTCCCGCGGCAGGCAACTCAACCGGAAGCTCGACCGGCCGGCGCGCAGCGCCAGGCGGCTGCCGTCCTCCTCGAGCGCCAGCTCGACCTGGGCGCCTTCCGGCAATTTGCGCACGATGTCGTGCAGCGTGTGGACCGGCGTCGTCGTCGCACCCGGCGTCGCCACATTGGCTTCGGTCGCTTCGACGATCGAAATATCCATGTCGGTGGTGTTGAGCCGCAATGCCGCGCCGCTCGCTTCGATGAGCACGTTGGACAGGATCGGAATGGCGTTGCGCCGCTCGACCACGCTCTGGACGTGGGCCAGCGATCGGAGCAGGGCGGCGCGTTCGATGAGAATTTTCATGGGAGGTGTCAGCGGTGTCCTGTTCATGTGCGTCGCCGGAAACCGGCCGGGTTCCGGGCGGATGCGCTTCCCTCTGTCGGGCCCGGAGCGGGCCTGACGGGCCGGCCGGCGCCGACGGATTGCGGCTGGGCCCTGCGGCCCGGAGGCGCCCCGGCGGCCAGCGGCCCCGATCGGCATTCCGGACGAGGCGGGCAGCCGTCCGCACCGGACGCCGATTATAACAGAAGCCCCTTGAACCCAAAGGACAATCGACCCTCCGCCCCGGGCGGTCGAAAACCAACGCCGGCACAGCCTGTCCGGAACCCGGTTTTGCCCGGCGCGACCGGCATTTCCGACAGGAGGAGGCGCAGCCGGCCGCCGCGGCGCGGAAACCGCCGCCGGGGCCCAGCGACGGCCCGGAGCCGGCGCCGGGCATGCCGGCGCCTATTGCAATTCCATCGCGTAGCCGGCCGAGCGGACGGTGCGGATCACGTCGGGCGACCGGCCGACGCCCAGCGCCTTGCGCAGGCGCCTGATATGCACGTCGACCGTGCGCGGTTCGACATAGACGTCGCGTCCCCAGACCGAGTCGAGCAGCTGCTCGCGCGAAAAGACCCGGCCCGGATGCTCCATGAAATGGCGCAGCAGGCGGAATTCGGTCGGGCCCAGATGGGTCGCCTTGCCGCCGCGCATCACCTTGTGGGTCGCCAGGTCCATCTCGATATCGGCGAAGGTCAGCTGCTCGGCCGAGACGGCCGGCCGGGTCCGGCGCAGGACGGCGCGGATCCGCGCGATCAGTTCCTTCGGCGAAAAGGGCTTGGTGACGTAGTCGTCGGCGCCGCTGTCCAGCCCGCGGATGCGGTCGGCCTCCTCCGATCTGGCGGTCAGCACGATCACCGGAACATCGCGGGTCTCCGGGCGCCGGCGCAGCTGGCGGCACACCTCGATGCCGGAAACCGCCGGCAGCATCCAGTCCAGGACGATCAGGTCGGGCCGGCGTTCGCGGACCGAGATCAGGGCCTCCTCGCCGTCGAGCGCCTCTTCGACCTCGAAGCCCGCCTCCTCCAGGTTGTAGCGCAGCAGCGTGACGAGCGGCGCTTCGTCCTCGACGACGAGGATGCAGGGCTTCATCCGGTTCGTCTCCGGCCGCACGGCGCTACGGGTCCGGAGGGGCGTCGACCCGGTCATACTCTTCGTCGCCGCCCTTGGGGCGGGACTGGAGCAGGGGCCGGCCCTCGACCAGATAATAGATGGATTCGGCGATGTTCGTCGCGTGGTCGCCGACCCGCTCGATATTCTTGGCGATGAACAGCAGGTGGGTGCAGGAGGAAATGCTGCGCGCATCCTCCATCATGTAGGTCAGCAGCTCGCGGAACAGGCTGATATACATCTCGTCCAGTTCTTCGTCCCGCCGCCACACGGCGATCGCCTTCTGGGTGTCCCGGTCCGAATAGGAATCGAGAACCTCGAAAATCATCGAGAGGGCAAGGCGCCCCATCCGGGGAATGGCGTGGGCGGGCCGGACCTGCGGGCTCTGCGCCAGGGTCATCGTCCGCTTCGCCACGTTGGTCGCATAGTCGGCGATCCGCTCGAGGTCGCTGGAGATCTTCAGCGCGACGATGATTTCGCGCAGGTCGCTCGCCATCGGCTGGCGCAGCGCCAGCAACTGCACGACGAACCGGTCGATCTCGTGCTCCATCTCGTCGACGCGCGCGTCGCCCTCGATCGTCCGGCTCGCCAGATCGGTATCGCGCCGCTGCATCGCCTCCAGCGCATTGACGAGCTGGGATTCCGCGAGGCCGCCCATCTCGGAGACCTTGTTTTTCAGTTCGTTCAACTCCTGGTCGAACGCGCTGACGATATGTTCCGATGCCATCGCGATTGCCCCTCAGGCCGCCTGTCTCCCGCAACCCGGTCCGGCGCCGCTGCGCCGTCCCAGCCGAACCGGCCTAGCCGAACCGGCCGGTGATGTATCCCTGGGTCTTCTCGTGCCGCGGGTTGGTGAAGATCTGCGGCGTTTCCCCCTGCTCGATCAGGTCGCCCAGATGGAAAAACGCCGTTTTCTGCGAGACCCGCGCCGCCTGCTGCATCGAGTGGGTGACGATGACGATGGTGAAATTCTGGCGCAATTCGTCGATCAACTCCTCGATGCGCGCGGTTGCGATCGGGTCGAGGGAGGAGCAGGGCTCGTCCATCAGGATTACTTCGGGGCCCACGGCGATCGCCCGGGCGATGCACAGGCGCTGCTGCTGGCCGCCGGACAGGCTGGTGCCGGGGTCGCCGAGCCGGTCCTTCACCTCGTCATACAGGCCGGCCTTGCGCAGGCTCTGTACGACGACCTCTTCGAGGTCGCTCTTGTCCGAGAACAGGCCGTGGACCCGCGGGCCGTAGGCGACGTTGTCGAAGATCGATTTCGGGAACGGGTTCGGCTTCTGGAACACCATGCCGATGCTGGCGCGCAGCTGCACCACATCCACCCCGGCGTCGTAGATATCCTGCCCGTCGAGTTCCAGTTGGCCGGTCACGCGGCAGATGTCGATCGTGTCGTTCATCCGGTTCAGGCAGCGCAGGAAGGTGGACTTGCCGCAGCCAGACGGCCCGATCAGCGCCGTCACCTCGCGCTCGCCGATATCGAGCGAGACATCGCGCAGGGCGTGTTTCTCGGCATAGTGGACGTTGACGTTCCGGGTCTTCATCTTGACCCTGAATTCCGGAGCGTCCGCCGGCTCCGCAATCGCCGCCGCCGGGGGCGCCTCGATATTTTCCATCGCGATCTCGTCCATGACGATCCCCTACCAGCGGCGTTCGAATTTCTTGCGAAGGTACACGGCCGACGCATTCATGACGACCAGGAAGACCAGCAGCACGATGACCGCGCCGGAGGTTTTCTCGACGAAGCCGCGCTCCGGGCTGTCGGCCCACAGATAGATCTGCACCGGCATCACCGTCGACGCGTCGGCCGGCCCGCCGGGGATGTCGACGATGAAGGCCACCATGCCGATCATCAGCAGCGGCGCGGTCTCGCCGAGCGCCCGCGCCATGCCGATGATCGTTCCGGTCAGGATTCCCGGCATCGCCAGCGGCAGGACATGGTGGGAGACCACCTGCATCCGCGACGCGCCGAGGCCGAACGCGGCCTCGCGCACCGAAGGCGGCACGGCCAGGAGCGAGGCGCGGCCGGAAATGATGATGGTCGGCAGCGTCATCAGCGCCAGCACCATGCCGCCGACCAGCGGCGCCGAGCGCGGTAGTTCGAAGAAGTTCAGGAACACCGCCAGGCCGAGCAGGCCGAACACGATCGACGGCACTGCCGCCAGGTTGTTGATGTTGACCTCGATCAGGTCGGTCAGCCGGTTCTTCGGCGCGAACTCCTCCAGATAGACCGCCGCGGCGAGACCGACCGGAAAGGCCAGGATCAGCGTCACCAGCATGGTCAGGAAGGAGCCGACGATCGCGCCCCAGATGCCGGCCTGCTCCGGCTCGCGCGAATCGCCGGTGGCGAAGAAGCCGGAATTGAATCGCGTTTCGATCCGGCCGTCCTTCTCCATCCGGTCGTACCAGCGCAATTGCAGGTCTTTCACCTTCCGCCCGGATTCGGGCGCGTTGCGGCCGATTGCGCCCTTGGTCAACTGGTCGATATCGGACGACGCCTTGACCCAAATGGAAATCGTGCCGCCGATCCGGTCCGGGTTCGCGATCGTGAAATTCTGCAATGTCCGCTCGGCATCCGTGCTGAACATCGCGACGAGCAGGTTTTCCTGTTCCCGGCCTGCCGGCTTGTAGCGTGCGACCAGGGATTCGATCAGCGCGCCGCGGAAATCGCCGTCCTCGCGCAGGGTCTCGGGATCGGTCTTGCCGTCGGGCGCGATCAGGTCTTCGTCCAGCAGGACATCGACCTCGATCCAGGTCTGGTAAAAGGCCGGATAGCCTTTCGACACGATCGTGCCGGCCAGGAACAGCAGCATCAGGATGGCGAGCAGGATCGCCACGACACCGTAGATCCTGAAGCGCCGTTCCGCACGCAACCGCCGGTCGAGGCCGCGCCGGACCCTTTCCCTCTGGCCCGAGATCAGCACGGTGGAGGGGGCGTCAGTCATACTTCTCGCGGTATTTCTGGACCACCCTGAGGGCGATCACGTTGAGGCACAGGGTAACCAGGAACAGCACCAGGCCCAGCGCGAAGGCCGACAGGGTCTTGGGGCTGTCGAATTCGGGATCGCCGGTCAGGTTCGTGACGATCTGCACCGTCACGGTGGTCACCGCATCGAAGGGGTTGACCGTCAGCTTCGCCGAAAGGCCCGCCGCCATCACCACGATCATCGTCTCGCCGATGGCGCGCGAGACGGCGAGCAGCACGGCGCCGACGATTCCCGGCAGCGCGGCGGGCAGCACGACCTGGCGGATGGTTTCCGAACGCGTCGCGCCCAGCCCGTAGGAGCCGTCGCGCAGGGATTGCGGCACCGCGTTGATGATATCGTCGGAGAGCGAACTGACGAACGGAATGATCATGATGCCCATGATCAGGCCGGCGGCGAGCGCGCTTTCGGAAGCGACCGTCAGGCCGACGACCGCCCCGGCGTCGCGGATCATCGGCGCCACGGTGAGCGCGGCGAAGAAGCCGTAGACCACCGTCGGGATACCGGCGAGCACCTCCAGCACGGGCTTGACGGTCGCCCGGAGGCGGCGCGAGGCGTATTCCGAGAGATAGATGGCCGCGAACAGGCCGACCGGCACCGCAACGATCATCGCGATGACCGTGATCAGCATCGTACCGGCGAACACCGGGATCGCGCCGAATGCGCCGGACGCTCCGACCTGGTCCTCGCGAATCGCGGTCTGCGGGCTCCATTCCAGCCCGAACAGGAAATCGACCGGCGAAATTTTGGTGAAGAAGGCCATGGCCTCGAACAACAACGACAGGACGATTCCGACGGTCGTCAGGATCGCGACGGTCGAAGCGACCATCAGCAGGATCAGGATCGCCCGTTCGACCCGGTTGCGCGCCCGCATGGCGGGCGAGACGCTCCGGTAGGCTGCGAGCAGGCCGAGGGCGGCGAGGATCGCCATGGCCGCCGCCATGATCCAGGACGACAGGGCCTGCAGCCGGAGAAACCGTGCGGCGCCCTGTTTCACCAGCGGGGTGATCTCGCCGCTGACGATATCGCCGGTTGCGTAGTTCGCGATGTTGTCGATCAGGAGCCGCTTCCGTTCGGGCGCGAGCGCTTCCTTCTGTCCGGTTTCGCCCTGCACGGTCACCTTGTCCGGCAGACCGTTCCAGACGATGCCCTCGACGATTGCGCTCTGGAACGAAATCCAGAACACGAACAGGATCAGGGCCGGAAGCGCGATCCAGATGGCGACATGGGCGCCGTAATAGCCGGGCAGAGAATGCAGGCGGGTCCGGCTGCCGGCGGCGAGCGCGCGGGCGCGCCCACGGCCCAGATAGAAGCCGATCACCGTCAACGCCAGCAGGACCGCCAGTATCGCCCCGTAGCTCATTTGCCCCCGCCGGAAGGTCGGGTCCCCGCCCGCCGGTCTTCGGGCTTCGGACCGAACCTCGATGAATCTGAAATGCGTTTAACGAATTGCGTCCGGGAAAAATGCGCCGGCCGCCGGAAGATTCCGCGGCCGTGCGCCCGAAACAGCCGCGCGCGGCGCGAAGGAACCGGACCGGAGCGCCCCGGCGGCGCTCCGGCCCCGGCGCCCGGTTACATCATCAGGTCGGGCAGGGATTTGCCCGCGGAGATGAAGTTTTTCATTTCGGCCCCCGGCAGCGGGATCAGGCCCTTGCCGACCAGGTAGCCGCGCTTGCCGATCGCCTTGCGGCTCATGAAGGCGCGGACATATTCCCGGATGCCCGGAATCTGGCCGACATGGTTCTTCTTGACATAGAAGAACAGCGAGCGGCTGACCGGGTATTTCTGCGCGGAGATGTTCTCGAAGGTCGGCGGAACGCCGTCGACGATCGAGCCCTGGACCTTGTCGCGGTTCTGGTCGAGGAAGGAGAAGCCGAAGACGCCCAGCGCGTTCGGGTCGGCTTCCAGCTTCTGCACGATCAGGTTGTCGTTCTCGCCGGCTTCGACCCAGGCGCCGTCCTCGCGGATGCCCCGGCAGACCCCCTTGTAGCGCTTCTTATCCTGCTTCTTGATCGCCTTCAGGCTCTTGAAGGTCTTGCAGCCGCCCTCCATGGCGAGTTCGTTGAAGGCGTCGCGGGTGCCGGAGGTCGGCGGCGGGCCGAGCACTTTGATGGCGACGTTCGGCAGGGCCGGATTGACGTCCTTCCAGGTCTTGTTCGGGTTCGGCACCAGCTTGCCGCCGTCCTTGTGGCTTTCCGGGACCAGCTTGGCGAGCGCCAGGAAGATGTCCCGGCGGCTCAGCTCGATCCGCCCGGACTTTTTCGAGTTGGCCAGGACGATGCCGTCATAGCCGATCTTGAATTCGGCGACCTTGATGCCGTTCTTCGTGCAGCGCTCGTACTCGCTCTTCTTGATGCGCCGCGAGGCATTGGTGATGTCCGGCGTCTTCACGCCCAGCCCGGCGCAGAACAGCTTGAGGCCGCCGCCCGAGCCGGTCGATTCGATGACCGGCGTCTTGAACTTGCTGCTCTTGCCGAACCGCTCGGCGACGACGGTCGCGAACGGGTAAACCGTGGACGATCCGACGATGCGGACCTGGTCGCGCGCCGCGGCCTGGCCGGCCGCACCGGCCAGCGCCAGCGCCCCGACGGTTGCGAACATGACGGTGTGTTTCACGGATATTTCTCCAGTCTTGAAGGCTGCGCCCCGGAACCGGCCGGAATACGCAGCGCGATTAGAGCCAAATCGGGAAGGAAGCGCAGCACAGGCATTCGCACCCGGAATCCGGTTGCACGGCCCCATGCGTTTTCTCCTCACCGCATACCGCAGCGACCCCGGTTGGAAGGGAGGGCGCTGCCGGCGCTCCGGACGCTAACGGCCGCTCGCTTCCGAAATACTACAGTTTTGCGTCAGATTTGTTACGGCGGCCCCTTTGCGGCCCTGTTGCAACCCCCTTGCGGAAGAGCGAGGCGGCGCGGTGCGCCGAAGCCGCCCTTGACCCGGCCCGGCATTTGCCGTTGAACCGAAAAAGTCTGGAAAATCGACAGATTCGAAAGTCTCCGACTATGACGACAGCGGCGGGCGTTACCCTGCACGGCGAGATGAAGCCGGGCTACGACGAAATCCTGACGCCGGAGGCGCTGGATTTCATTGCCGGCCTCCAGCGGACGTTCGGCCCGCGCCGGGCGGAACTGCTGGCGCGCCGGGAAGAGGTCCAGGCAAGGCTGGACGACGGCTGGCTGCCGGATTTCCTGCCGGAGACGAAACATGTCCGCGACGGCGACTGGACGGTCGCGCCGATCCCCGAACCGCTGCTCGACCGGCGGGTGGAGATCACCGGCCCGGTCGACCGCAAGATGACGATCAACGCGCTGAATTCCGGCGCCCGGGTCTTCATGGCGGATTTCGAGGATTCCAACGCGCCGACCTGGGACAACAACATCCAGGGCCACATCAACATGCGCGACGCCGTGCGCGGGACGATCGCCTTCGACGACCCGGTGAGCGGCAAGCATTACGAACTCGGCGAGAAGACCGCCGTGCTCATCGTCCGGCCGCGCGGCTGGCACCTGCCGGACAACTATATCCGGGTGGACGGCGAGCCGATCTCGGGCAGCTTCGCCGATTTCGGCCTGATGTTCTTCCACAATGCGAAGGCGCAGATCGGCGCCGGCGTCGGCCCGTATTTCTACCTGCCCAAGCTGGAGAACCATCTGGAGGCGCGGCTGTGGAACGACGTGTTCGTCCACGCGCAGGAAAAGCTCGGCCTGCCGGTCGGCACGATCAAGGCGACCGTGCTGATCGAGACGATCATGGCCGTCTTCGAGATGGACGAGATCCTCTACGAGCTGAAGGACCACATCGCCGGCCTGAACTGCGGCCGCTGGGACTATATCTTCAGCTACATCAAGCGGTTCCGGAACCGGCCCGATTTCACCCTGCCGGACCGGGCCCAGGTCACCATGACCGTCGGCTTCCTGCGCAGCTACTCGCTCGAACTGATCCGCACCTGCCACAGGCGCGGCGCCTTCGCCATGGGCGGCATGGCGGCGCAGATCCCGATCCGGAACGATCCCGAGGCCAGCGAGGCCGCCATCGGCATGGTGCGGGCCGACAAGGAGCGCGAGGCCGGCGACGGCCATGACGGCACCTGGGTCGCCCATCCCGGCCTGGTGCCGGTCGCGCTGGAGGTGTTCGACCGGCTGATGCCCGGCCGCAACCAGCTCGCCCGCCAGCGGCAGGACGTGCATACCGCGGCCGCCGACCTGCTCGCCGTGCCGGACGGCACGATTACCGAGCAGGGCGTGCGCAACAACATTTCGGTCGGCATCCAGTACACGGAGGCCTGGCTGCGCGGCAACGGCTGCGTGCCGATCAACAACCTGATGGAAGACGCCGCGACGGCGGAAATCTGCCGCTCCCAGCTCTGGCAATGGCGCAAGCACGGCGCATCGATCACCGGCGGGCCGCAGATCGACGACGACCTGCTCTCCGGCCTGTTCGCGGAGGAAGCCGAGAGGATCGGCGCGGCGCGCGGCGAGGATACCGGCGCCCTCGACGAGGCGCGCGCGCTGTTCTGGGACATGACGGCCTCCGACGAGTTCCAGGAATTCCTGACCCTGCCGGCCTACCGGCGCATTTCTGCGGACGCGGCGTAGGGACCGCAGCGCGCCGAGTTGGGTGACGTCGAACCGGCCCCCCGGCTCACCCCCACCCACTTTCTATATCGGGCCTCCCCCTCTGAAGAGGATTCCTCTGCGAAATTCGGACAGAGCGAAAACGGGCGCCGGCGCAGCCTTCCCCGCGATACCCCTCCCCCTGCCCCCTCCCCCAAGGGGAGGGGGGTAACGCATTGGAATTGCGCCGGTTTTTCCTGCTTTCGCACGACAGTTCCCACAAGAACATCCCCGCTCCCCTCCGGGGGAGGGGGCCTCCGGCACAGCCACGCCCCTCTCGCAGAGGAATCCTTATGGGTTCCCCTGCAAAAGAGCGAAGGCGCCGCCCGCACCCTCCATGCGGCCGGGCCCATCGGGCTTGCTCTAAAAAATTCCCTTCTTTCGATAATTTTCCTTGACACGGCAATGCCCGCGCCCTATATCGACCCAGTCAACGCCCGAAGTGCGCCTGCCGCGGCCAGCCGACGCCCCCAAAGAAGCGAACGAAGAAACAGGCGGGATCCTTCCCGCTTTCCGGCCCGCCGCCGCCGATCGGCTATCCGATCCCCATCCAATGCGCCGCCCTTAGCGCCGCCGGGGCTTGACGGCCGGACCCCGTCCGGTTCGACCATCCGCTTCCGCCGGGCCCGCTGCCCGCCATGCTGCCCGGCGATGCCGCCCCCGGTGTCGAGCGGCGCTCCGGCTCGGCCGGGAGGTTGGAAAATTTCCTATCGAGATTGTTTTTGCGCACTCCCGAATCGCGGTTTCCCAGCATTTCTGCGGGGTTGGGGCGCTTCGAGAGGCGCAAAGTGCAAAAAAAGCCTGTGGGTAGACCAGTCTGTCCAAACTGGCACCCGGCGCGGAGAAACGGCGGAAAACTGCGGAAAAACGGCGGTGGCACCGATGAAAAAACTGGAACGAACGATCAAAAAAGAGGAGGGCATTTGAGCGGCGGTTTCGCCCCTTCGCGGAAGAGTCGCGAAAGGGCGGACGCTCCCGTTTCCCGTAGAGTTTCCGGTCAGGCGGGTTTGCCCTTCGCCTCCCGCCGCATGACGTAGATGCCGACGGCGATCAGCACGGCGGCGCCCAGAATCGTGACCGTATCGGGAAATTCGCCGAAGAAGACCAGGCCCAGCAGGACGGCCCAGGGAAAGGTCGTGTAGACGAAGGGCTGCAACAACGACGCCGGCGCCGCATTGAGCGCCAGGATCAGCGTGTAGTGCGCGGCGGTACCGAGGAAACCCGCCGCAACCAGCAGCAGCCAGGTCTGCGGGCTCGGCCAGACCCAGTCGACCCAGCCGAAGGTGCTGGTGAACGCCGCACCGGCAAGCACGGTCCACAACAGCGTCGTATCCTGCCCGTCATAATGCGCGGTCAGGCGGATCAGCACCTGGTAGAACGCCCAGATCAACGCGCCGGCGACCGGCAGCAGGTGATACCAGTCGAGGTCGAGGAAGCCGGGGCGGACGATCGCCAGAACCGCGAAGAAGCCGATTCCGACCGCGATCCAGCGCCGCCAGCCGACCCGCTCGCCGAGCATCGGGACCGCCAACGCCGTGACGATCAGCGGGACGGCGGCGGCGACCGCGTGAACGTCGGCGACGGGCAGATAGCGGAAGCTCAGCACGAAGACGGCGATCTCCGCCACCAGCACCAGGCTGCGGCCGAGCTGGAGCCAGGGATTCCGGCTCTTCAGCTTGGGGCGGACGGTGCGCGGGCCGACTATCGCGACCACGATCGCGGCGAAGATCAGGAAACGCACCCACAGGATCTGGCTGACCGGCAGGCGCTGGGTCAGTTCCCGGGCCAGCGTGTCGACCGCGACGAAGAAGAACATCGACACGCACATGATCGCGATGCCCCGGACCGGGTTGTCCGCCGGGCTGTTCTGGACGGCCATGGCTGCGGCGTTATCCCTTGCCCGCGGCAGGCGCGCCGACGCCGGCAGCGCAGGCCGGGGCCGCCGCGGCCGGCGGCAGGGCGATTGGCGGCAGGGCGATTGGCGGCAGGGCAGCTGGCGCCAAGGCGGGCGGCGCCGCGCGGGTCTTGCGGTCGAAGGCGGCGCGACGGGCGTTCAGCGGAACGGCCTAGGACGCGCGCTGCCGCGCCTTTTCGGCAGCGGAGGGCAGCCGGTCGCCGGCGGCCTCGACCAGTTCCCGGACCACCAGGCCCTTCAGGTCGATGCCGACGCCGCATTTGCAGCCGGGGCAGCCGACGCATGCGTCGAGGCCGAGATCGATGGCGTTGTCCAGCGCCGCCTCGCGGCCGGAGGCGGCGGTCAGCGGGTCGATGCGGATCATTTGCAGCTTCAGCAGCGAGAAGGGATTGCCCCAGCGATAGCCTTCCGCCGGGTCCGGCCGGTCGGTCGGGTCCATATCGCCGGGCAGGCCGCCGTCGAAGTTGCGCATGTGCATCGGGCACTTGTTGAGGCAGGCGTAGCATTCGATGCATGAGGTGAGCTCGTGATACGCCTCTGGCGCCTCGACGTTCAGGTCGTTGCCCTGCGCGGTTTGCAGGCGCCCGCGCATCTGCCGGGCGATGCCGTCGCGGCGCACCACGAGGTCGGCGACCGCCGGCAGGGTCGCCATGGGGCTCAGCCGGTCGCCCTCCCGCGCCCGGGCGCGGCAGGCGATGATCGGCCGGCCGTTGACGTCGATGGTGCAGACGCCGCAGTTGCGCGCCCGGCAGCCGTAGCGGAAGGCGAGGTCCGGCATGGTCGTCGCCTGGGCCTGGAGCAGGACGTCGAGCACCATCGGCCTCTCGTCCTCCGAGCGGCGGGCATAGTCGAACTCGACGACGGCCTCCTCGCCGTCCCGGACGGTGACGATTTCTACTTTCATGCCCCGCCCTACGCCCGCGTGCTTTCGCCGATGGCGGCTTCCGCGCTGCCGGTCGCCATGGCCGGCGCGCTGACCTCTTCCACCGCACCCTTGCCCATGATCGCCTGGTAGCGCGCCAGCAGCTTCCTGTCCTTCACGCCCCTGGGCAGCATGCGCAGCCATCTCAGCTGGATCTTCCGCTTCGTCTCCTCGACCTTGTAGGAGATCAGGCGTTTCACCGGCGTGCGTTCCCGCTCGAGGCGGGCGACCTGCCAGCCGTCGTCGTTGAGACGGACCACCGTGGAGTAGGGCTTCGAGAAGGCGGAAATGGTCTTCCTGTCGAAGCGCACATGGCCGCCCAGGCTGCCGTCGCGCTCCCGCGCCGCGGCGGCGACGGCTTTGGCGCAATCGAGCAGGTTGCGCAGTTCCTGGAACTCGATGAACGCCTGGTTCCACACGCCGTAGGCCGGGATCGCCACCTCGTCGAGCCTGGCCGTGCACCCGGCGATCGTTTCGTCCATCCGGTCGAGCTTTTCCGCCGTCCGCGCCGGCCCGATATTCTTCCAGGCCTGCCGCTGCAGATCGAGCTTGAGGGTGGCCGCCGCCAGCGTGCCCTTCTGGCCGAAGCGCCGGCTGGCCCGGTCGATCGGGGCCTGGAACGCGGCATCCCGAATCCGGTCGCCGGTTTCGCGCGCATGGGCGGCGGCCGCCCGGCCGGAGCGGCCGCCGAAGACCGCGCCTTCCGTCAGCGATGTCGAACCGAGACGGTTGGCGCCGAAGACGCCGCCCATGGCCCCGCCGGCGGTAAAGAGGCCGGCAATGCCGTGCGCCGCGTCGCCGTCGCCCGCGCCGCCGGCCGAGGCGCCGTCGGCGTCGGCCCGGATGCCGCCCATGTGATAGTGGGCGCCCGGGCGCACTTCCCACGGCTCCTCGAACTTCGCCGCTTTCTTGCCCAGCGCCTGGCGGGCGTTGTTGTAGGAGCTCGGCAGGCAGGTTTCGCCGAAGCGCTGGAAATAGGGCCCGGAGAGCGGCAGTTCCTTGTTGGCGGTCATGTCCAGATAGGCGCCGCCGTTGGGGCTGCCGCGGCCGTCTTCGACCGCGCGCAGGATCGCCGCCGCGCATTCGGCGCGGGTCCGCATGAAGACGCCGTCCAGGATGATCTTGCCGTTACTGTCGCGCAGAACGCCGAGATAACTGGCCATAACCGGCTCGCCGGCGCACAGGCCCTCATAGGCCGGCGGCGAGGCGAGGCAAAAGGGCAGGAACTGGACCTGCTCCATATCCACCAGGTCGGCGCCGGCGCGCAGGGCGATGGCGTACCCGTCGCCGGTATTGCCGCGCATGGTGTCGGTGTTCGGGAAATAGAGGCTGGAGAGGCCGCCGGCGGCGATCACCACCGAAGGCGCGCGCACCGCGATCAGCACGCCGCGCGCCGCGTCGTAGATCAGGCCGCCGGCGATCCTCTTCTTCGGTCCCGGCCCGTCGGACACGTCCTCGGTCACCAGATCGAGGAACCACGCATCCTCGATATAGTCGACGCGGTTGCCCTGGACGATGGCGTTCCAGTTGGCGTGGCCGAATGCGATGCCGCTGTTCTTGTGGCCGACCGAGCGCCGGCGCGTGTGCCCGCCGAAGGGCAGGGGCAGGGGCTGCGGGCCGGACAGGTCTTCCTTGATCGGAGGGCGCAGGCCCTGGGTGCGGTAGCGGTCGTAGGCGGATGTGCTGTCCTTGGCGAAGGCGTCGGTGATCGCCCGCACGGGAAGGTCGCCTCCGGCCATCTTGAGATTTTCCGAGAGCACCTCTTCCGAATCGTCCTCGGCGCCCGATCCGCGCACCGTCGCGATGCCTTCCGAAATCTTGGTGTCGGACGCGCCGACCGGGTCCTTGGAGACCGACAGCACGCGCGCCCCGGCATCCGCCGCCGCCCGGGCCGCCTGGCCGCCGGAGCCGCCGGAGCCGACCACGATCACGTCATAGTCCCGCCATTCGATATCTATCGTCATCGGGAATCCTCTGCTCTGGCCCCGCGCCGGCAAGAAACGAACTGCGGCCGGTATAGCCCGCGAAGGCGCATGCGGGCAAATGCACGGATAAATGCTCAGGCAATAGCCAAGGCAAACGCCGGGGGCGGCCGTCCTTGCCGGGGTTATCCCACCCGCTCGATCCAGGCCGTCAGGGCTTTCATGTAGTCCGTCAGGATGTCCCGGGTCGCCGCGTCGGTCAGGGCACCGTTCTCATCGAACTTGGTGTGCGCGGCGCCGACGAAGATTTCCGGCCGGTTCATCACCAGGCCTTCGAGAAAGATGAAGGAGCGGCGCAGATCGTATTGCGCCCGGGCGGTGCCCAAGCCCCCCATCGCTGCGCCCATGACGCCGATCGGCTTGTTTTTGAACGGCTGGTCCGGCACGCGGGAAATCCAGTCGATGGCATTCTTCAGCACCCCCGAGACGCCGTAATTGTATTCCGGGGTCGAGATCAGCAGGCCGTCGGCCGCCCGGATGTCTTCGGCCAGGGCCGCCACGGCGTCGGGGATCGCCTTCTGCTTCTCGTCGTCGTTGTAGGGCGGGATTTCGCCGAGGCGGTCGAACGGGGTGACGCCGGCGCCGTCGGGCGCCGCGGCGCCGGCCGCCCGGATCAGGCTGGCGTTGAAGGAACCGGCGCGCAGGCTGCCGGCGATGCCGAGAAGGTTCATACGGTCTCTCCCGCGTTGAGGGGTCGTTGGCCGCCGTCACCTAACCGGCTGCGCGGCGATCCGCAAGACCGGCGGCGGGACGCCCTGACGCTTCCGCCGCGCCCGCGAAGGGTGGTAACGGAGGGCGTCAACCGACCGCGGAGAGATCATGACCGGTACAGCGACCGCCCCCGCCGGCAACCATACCGACAATCTCAGGACCGGCGGCCAGATCCTGGTCGACCAGTTGCGCATCCACGGCGTGGAGCGCGTATTCTGCGTGCCCGGCGAAAGCTATCTCGCGGTGCTCGACGCCTTCGTCGACGTGCCGGAAATCCAGATCGTGACGGCCCGCCAGGAGGGCGGCGCGGCGATCATGGCGGAGGCCCACGGCAAGCTGACCGGCGCGCCCGGCGTCTGCTTCGTGACCCGCGGGCCGGGCGCGACCAACGCCAGCGCCGGCATGCATATCGGCTTCCAGGATTCGACGCCGATGATCCTGTTCGTCGGCCAGGTCGCCCGCGCCACGGCCGACCGGGAGGCGTTCCAGGAAATCGACTACCGGCGCATGTACGGCCAGCTGGCGAAATGGGTCGGCCAGATCGAGGATCCCGAACGGATCCCGGAGATGGTCTCCCGCGCCTTCCACACGGCGGTCAACGGCCGGCCCGGCCCGGTCGTCCTCGCCCTTCCGGAAGACATGCTGGTGCAGCGCGCCGGGGTCGGCGACGCGCGCCGGTTCCGGGAGATGCAGCCGGCGCCGCCTCCAGCCGACATGGCGCGGCTGCGCGACCTGCTGATAAAGGCGCAGCGGCCGATGGCGCTGCTCGGCGGCGGCAGCTGGGACCGGCAGGCCGTGGCCGGCTTCGAGGCTTTTGCCAGGGCGTTCGACCTGCCGACCGCCGTTTCGTTCCGCTGCCAGGCCTATTTCGACAACCGGCTGGACGAATATGCCGGCCATGCCGGCGTCGGCGCCGACCCGGCGCTCAACGACCGGATCGCGGCGGCGGACCTGCTGCTCGTCGCCGGCGCCCGCCTCGGCGAGGTGACGACCGGCGGCTACACAATCGTGCGCCCGCCGGTACCGGAGCAGACGCTTATTCACATCCATCCCGGCGCCGAGGAACTCGGCCGGGTCTATCGGCCGGAACTCGGCATCAATGCCGGAATGAAGCATTTCGCAACGGCGGCCGCCGCGCTGGACGCGCCGGAATCGGCGCCCTGGAGCGCCTGGCGCAAGGCCGCGCGCGACGATTATCTCGCTTTCCTCAGGCCCCATCCGGTGCCCGGTGACATCCAGATCGGCGAGATCGTCGCCTGGCTGAGCGACCGGCTGCCGGCGGACGCCATCGTCTGCAACGGCGCCGGCAACTACAACACCTGGCTGCACAGGAGTTTCGTGTTCAAGGGCTACCGGACGCAGATCGGCGCGACCTCGGGCTCGATGGGCTACGGCACGCCGGCCGCCATCGCAATCGCCATGGCCGAACCGGAGCGGATCGTCGTCAACTGGACCGGCGACGGCTGTTTTCTGATGCACGGCCAGGAGCTGGCGACGGCGATGCAGTACGGTGCGAAGGTCGTCAACATCGTGGTCAACAACGGCATGCTCGGCAGCATCCGGATCCACCAAGAGCGGGATTATCCGACCCGCGTCTCGGCGACCGCCCTGCGCAATCCGGATTTCGTCGCGCTCGCCGAATCCTACGGCCTGCACGGCGAGGCCGTGCGCACCACGGACGACTTCGCGCCGGCCTTCGAGCGCTGTCTCGCGGCCGGCCGGTCCTCGTTGATCGACCTCGAGGTCAGCCCCGACGCCGGCTCGACGACCCGTTCGATCAGCGAAATCCGCGCCGCCGCCCTGGCGCGGCTGCGCCCGGTCAGCTGAGACCGGGGACGGACGGCCCGAACACGGCAAGGCTGACGAAGGGCCGTTCCCGCTGTATGAAGGGACGGAGCCGGGCAGCGGTGCCGCGCGGCAACGAAGGGAAGGAAGCGGTGCGATGAGCGACGTCGATATCTACAAGACGCAGAATTTCGGCAACAGCAGCGGATGGGGCCGGTCGCCGGCCCTGCTGATCGTCGATTTCGTCAACGGCTTCACCGATCCGGCGCGCTTCGGCGGCGGCAACATCCAGGAGGCCATCGCCAACACGGCGGTCCTGCTCGACGCCTGCCGCAGCTACGGCCTGCCCATCGTGTTCACCCGGGTGATCTATGCCGACGACGGCGCGGATGCCGGCGTGTTCTGCCTCAAGGCGCCGAGCCTCGTGACGCTGACCGAGGACAATCCGGAAAGCCATGTCGTCGATGCGCTCAAGCCCCGCGACGGCGAGCTGGTCGCCCGCAAGCAGCAGCCCTCGGCCTTCTTCGGCACCAACCTGCATTCGTGGCTCACCATGCGCGGCGTCGACACGATCATCCAGACCGGCTGCACGACCTCCGGCTGCGTGCGCGCCTCGGTGATCGACGCGCTCAGTTACAACTACCGCAACATCGTCGTGACCGACTGCGTCGGCGACCGGGCCATCGGCCCGCACGAGGCCAACCTGTTCGACATGGGCCAGAAATACGCCGACCTGCTGACCTGCGAGGAAACCCTGTCGGCGCTGGCGCAGCTCATGGGCGTGCGCGCCGAAGCGGCGGAATAGCGCGCGCCGGACGCGGGCCGGGCGGCTACCGGGCCGCCGGTGTGTAGGAAACGCTCAGGCCGAGAAATTTCTGCACCGGGTCCAGACCGATCTTCTGGCCCTTCGCCTGCCTCATCTTGGCGACAAAGGCCCCGACGAAGCCGACGATCCCGTTGACCGGCAGGGGCCGGTCGGGCCTGAGGGCAATGGTGAGCATGCCCGGTTCGAGCAGCCAGCGGGCGGTCGAGCCCAGCATTTTCGGCGCGAAGGAACCGGAGAAGCGGTCGATGGCGCCGGCGAGCCCGGCGGCCAGCCCCTGCCGCATCATTTCCGCCGTGACCTTCGGGCCGTCCGGGTTCTTCGCCGATTGCGCCGCGGCCATGACGGCCAGCATCCTGCCGACGCCGCCGAGATCGGTCAGCGCGTAGGACAGGCGGTGGATGCGTATGTCGCCCAGGAGATCGAGAATCGTGGCGACGGCGGCGTCGGGCGGCATCGATGGAGCGCTGCCCGGCCCCAGTTTTTCCAACAGCTTCGGGTCGGTCAGCCGGGCGAAGTCCAGGCCGTCGAACCGGCCGGTCAGATCGAAGCGCAACACCTTGCGGATCGTCACCGTACCGGCTTTCAGTTCTATCGATCCGGCCGCTGGATCCGCTTCGTAGGTCTGGACGACGTCCAGCACCATTTCATCCCCGCCGAAGGCAGCCGCAAACCGGTTCCCGCCCATGCGGTCGAACAGGCTGCCGCCGACGCGTATGCCCCTGTACGTCACATCGGCGAACCGCGGCAGCTCCGGGTTGCGATAGTCGTAGCGCCGGGCGGCGACCGTCTCGACCGTGAGCTTCAGGGTCAGGGTCTGTTTCGGGCTGTCCGGCCGCCTCGGGTCCTGCCACGGCGCCGAAGCCTCGTATTTCAGGTTCCGGACCGTCAGAACGCCGTTCTCCTCGGCCACCGGACCGTAGCTGTATTTCCCGCCATACCTGTCGTAACCGTGGAACAGCCGCTCGGCCTTCTGCGCCGGGGTCAGCGCCTCCTGCGCCTGCGCCGCGCCCGAAAGGCCGGCGGCGAGCGCGAGCGCGAGCACCGCACCGCCGATCCGCGGCGCGAGGCCGGCGTATCCGGCCAACCGGCGGCGTGCCGCAGTCAGCATCGCACCGGTTGCCCCGCCCGGCCGGGCGCGCCGGGTCTCAGCCGGCCTCGGCCCATTTCTTCTCGAATTCCCAGACATCCTCGAACCCCATCAGCCGGCTGAATTCCTGGAAGTCGTAGAGCGGCGCGCTGGCGCCGAGGCTCGAACCGGTCTCGCGGATCTGGCCGTAGACCCGGCGCAGCGCCTCGCCGACGGCGAGGAAACCGGCGGCCGGATAGATCGCCAGCGAATAGCCGATCGCCCGGTAATCGGCGGCCGGGAGCACCGGCGTGCTGCCGCCCTCGACGACGTTGACGAGCAGGGGCTTGCCCCGGAACGCCTCGCCGATCCGGCGCATCTCTTCTTCGTTTTCCGGCGATTCGATGAACAGAATGTCGGCGCCCGCCTCGGCGAAGGCTTCGCCGCGGCGCAGGGCCTCGTCCAGCCCGTAGAGGCCGCGCGCGTCGGTGCGTGCGACGATCAGGAAGTCCCTGGAGTCCCGCGAGGCCGCGGCGACCTTCAGCTTGGCGACCGCATCCTCGAGCGGGATCACCCGGCGGCCCGGTGTGTGGCCGCATTTCTTGGGAAACTCCTGGTCCTCGAGCTGGATCGCCGCGGCGCCGGCCGCCTCGTAGCCGCGCACCGTGCGCTCGACGTTGAGCAGGCCGCCATAACCGGTGTCGCCGTCGGCGACCAGCGGCGTCGCGGTCACGCCGACGAACTGGCCGACCCGGCCGACCATGTCGGTGTAGGTCGCCAGCCCGGCGTCGGGGATGCCCAGATGGCTGGCGACGGTGCCGTAGCCGGTCATGTAGAGCGCGTCGAAGCCCATCGCGTCGGCGACGCGCGCCGAAATCATCTCGAATACGCCGGGCAGGGATATCCATTCCCGCCGGCGGATCTTTTCTGCCAACGCGGCGTTGGCCGCCTTTCGGTCTGTCTTCATCGTCGAATCTCTGTTTGGCAGGCGTTCGCGCGGCGTTGTCCGGCAACCGCGCCGGACGGACTATCGCAGCTTCCGCCGCTCATCGGGGCAACCGCTATCCGCCGTGATAGCGCACAAATTCCGCAACGCTGCCGTAGGTCTGCTTCACGCGCGATTGCACCCTGGGCATCATATCCCGTCCGCGTTCCGGCCAGTTGTGCGCTTCGAACAGTTTGGTGAAGTTTCCGTACTTCTGTTTCGCAGTCTCGGCAATCGCCTTGGAGTCCCAACCGGGCGCCCGGCTGCGTGTTCCGGCCGGTCCAAAACCGCGCGATGGCGCCGGTACGCCGGCGGGAGATGCCGGACGGCTGTTCATATACATCCGCAAAGCCGCATTGATACGGGTCTGATAACCCGGGCCGCCGGCCTTGAAAAACTCGAGAATATCCGTATCGAGCCGCACCGAGATCGCCTGTTTTCGGCCGGGTACGACAACCCTGGCCTTGGAATCGTCGAACTCGCCTTCATCCGGGTCCGCCGCCGGCTCGAATTCCGCAACCTGCTGTTTCCGGAGACGGTCCCAGTCGGTCCGATTCTTACCCCGCCGAAGGAGGGCTTCGTTCAGGGACATACGCTCGATATTGCTGTCGTTCATTTCGTTTCGCCGGCCTGGCTGAGATGATTCGGCGTCTGCCGTTTCTGCGGGTGTAGATAAGGGTTATGAAAATGTCGTCGCATCGCCCGACAGCCTTCCATCTGTCTTCATCCGGCCTGACGGACGGCGTCTCCACGACCGGTTCGTCGAAAATCGCGATTGCATCCCTGAAGTCGATTCCGTGCTTGCCGATGTTGGCTATCCGCTTTGCTTCGTCCCATTCGAAGCCGGCCTCATCGTCCGGCCCCATACTACACGCCCCGTTGCGGCGTGGCGGATCGGCTCTCCTCCGGCAATCGCCGGCATCCCACGGTTTCGGTACGGTCGGTCTGCCGGACAGGCAGCGATCCGCTCGTCATGGACGCCGGACCCGCCAAGGCGATTGTATATACAGAGAGGGCGGTCCTCGGTCAAGCAACGGTTTCTGCCGGTCGCCCCGGACCGGCCCGCACAGCCGGGGCTGCGCGAACGGGCCGGTTCAATTTTCCAGAACCCCGGAGACGGCGCCGCGCTTGCGGATTTCGTCGAACCAGGCGGCGAGCGCCGGGTGGGCCGCGCGCCAGTTCTCGCCGGGCAGCAGCCGGTCCAGATGGGCCAGCATGGCGGCAAGCGCGATATCGCCGCGCGTAAACTGCGCGCCTACGGCGAAGGGCCGGTCGCCGAGCAGGCTCGCGGCGGTCGCGAGGCCGTCCCGGATCCGGGTGCGCCGGCGCGCGAGCCAGTCCGGGTCCGCCCCGGGGTCCCCGGCCGGCTCGTTGCGCGCACCGGCGATGTAGAGATCGACCGCGGCGGCGTTCACCCCTTCGGTGAGCGCCTCCCAGGTCTTGACTTGGAACACCTCCGCCGGATCCGGCGGCATCAGGGCGGGCACGGGCCGGACGGTTTCCAGATAATCGAGAATCGTCCGCGGATCGTAGAAGGCGACACCTTCCCCGGCCCCCTCCCCGGTCCCCTCTCCATTCGGGGCGCCGAAGCGGACCAGCGGGTTCCGGTTCAGCGGGTTCTCCGAGACGCCCTCGCCGGGCCGCCAAGTCATGTCCTCAACCAGCCGGCAGGCCAGCCCCTTCTCGCGCAGCGCGATCAGCACCCGGCTGGTGTCCGGCCCCGGAGCGGGCGAGATCACGACGACCGGGCCGTCCGGCAGCCGCCCGATGTCGGCTGGCGTGCGGCCCGGCCCCGGCCCGCTCAGCGCCTTGGGCGGCGCAGCCTCCGGTTCGGCGGCTTCTTCCTGTTCCTGCCCGCGCGGGGCCGGCGCCCCGTTGCCGTCTGCGATCAACTCGGCATAGTCCCCACGTTCGAGCAGCAGCGAGGTCGCCGCGCCGAAGACCAGCCCCCAGAAGGGCGCGCCGATGCCGAGCAGGTTAACGTCCACGCCCGGGATCAGGTCGGTCACCGTCACGACCAGGCTGACCGTCGCGCCGATGGCGAAGCGGCCGCCGAAGCCGGCGGTGAAGGCCTGCTGGAGCACCGGCAGCATGGCCAGCCCGCCGATGATGTAGATGAAGGCTTCCGGCACCGAGAGCGCCAGCCGGGTCACGACCGGCGACAGAAGGCCGAAGGCGATGGCCAGCGCGGCCCACAGATAAGCGCCGACGAAGTGGAAGCGCACCGCGCCGGACGAGGCCAGGATCGCGTTGGTCGGCCCGGTCATGCAGGTGTTGACGCTGCTGTAGGCGGCGAACAGCAGGGAACCGGCGCCGCACACGAAGGTGCTGGTGTTGGTCGGCGGATCGTGGCCGGAGACGCGCAGGATGGCGATGCCCTGGGCGTTCTGCAACGCGAGCACGGAGACGAGCAGCGGCAGGACCAGGTCGAGCAACGCGGCCTTCGAGAACACCGGCTGGACGATATCGGGTCGGGCGATCTGCAGCGTCAGCTCCTGCCGGAGCGCGAACTGGCCGCCCTCGACCGCCATGTAGCCGGCGGCGAGCAATGCCATCAGGACCGGCGGCAGGAAGCGGGCAACCGGCTTCCAGAAGGAAAACACGACCCAGGCGATCAACGCCGCCAGGGCGATCCTGAGCTCCTTGTCGAAGGCGTCGACCGCCAGGATGCCGAATTTCAGGAACACGCCGGCGACCATGGCCATCACGATCGGCTGCGGTACGAAGCGCATGATCGCCTTGAAGCCGCTGGTGATGCCGAGCAGGATCATGACCGCGCCGGTCACCATGTAGGCGCCGACGATTTCGGCGAACGGATATTTCAGCAGCGCCTGGCCGGCGATGGCCGTACCGGAGATCGTCCAGGCGAAGGCGAGCGGCTGCTTGTAGAACCAGCTCATCGCGAAGGTGATCGCGCCGCCGCCGGCAAAGCCGATGAAGATCCACGACGACAGGGTCTCGGTCGAGAGCCCGCCGGCGATCCCGATGGTCAGGATGAGCGCGACCGGCCCGGTCGAGGCGAACAGGAAGGCGACGACGGCGTTGGCCAGATGGTGCGGGCGGACGGCCAGCAGCGTCTCGGCAAATCGCGGGCGGTCGGGGGCTGGCCGTTCGAACACGGGATGCGGCGGGCTCGTTCTATTTGATATTCCGCCCGGCGCTTTCCGGATGCGGGCGCAGGCCGGCGCACGTTAGCGGCGACAGCAACGGGCGGTCAACGCGCGGGTTCGGGCCGACCTGTCGGGCTCGAGGCCGAAGCCGGCGCAGCGGGCAGCGGAGGCCGTGGCCGTCTCGCGACTTGCCATGCGCCGGCACGATCCATACCGGCCAGGCAAAGCAAATTGACAACGGCTTCCGTCAGGTCGTCGGTTGACAGCTTGTTTTCGCACACCGCAAGGCTGGTGCCGACCATGGACCAGGCTGCCTGCCGCCAGGTCAGTTCGGCCGAGTCGAACCGGTACCGCCCGGCCTCGCGCGCCTTCAGCAGGTCGCGCATCGCGTAGGGGCCGAAACAACGGTAGATGGCGTCGGCAATCACCTCCGAGCGTTGCATCAGCCACTGCCAGCGCCGGTCGGTGGTTGCCGTATCCATCAGGGTTCGCGTCCCGTAAGCGAAGACCTGTGCGGGATCGTCGAAGGTGTCCGTCACCGTTTCGATCCGTCTGGCAAGATGGTCCATGCTCTGCTCGATGGCCGCAAGAATCAGGTCGTCTTTCGAGGAGAAATAGTTGTAGGCGGTGCCGAGCCCGACATCGGCCCGTTCGGTGATGTCATGCACCGTCGTCGCGTCGATCCCCTTGCGCGAAACGATCTCGTAGGCCGCCTGGATCAGGGCCTCGCGATTGCGCCGCCGCCGGCGCTCGCTACGGGTTTCCGGCGGGCCGGAAGCTGAATTCATGGCGGTTTTTCCCCCGGCGCCGATCATCGGCCCGCTTTCGGAAGTGAATCCGTGCGAAGACACGATTTTTCCCGGCCCGAAAGCGAAACCCTTTCAACTGTTTACGAAGTATATTCATATATGAACATGATTAATACTTGACTGCAATTCATATTTTGAATTGCATTATCCGACCGAGGCTGTCTTGCGGTAGTGCGGCGCCTCGAACCGGGGAGGTCATGATGGCGGTCAAAACGCTCGAGAAACAACCCACCACCGAGATTCCGTCCCACGACGAAATCGTGGCGCGCGCCGAGCGGGTGGCGATCGCGCTCCGGGACAATGCGGCCGAGGCCGACGACCTGCGCCGGGTGCCGGACGACTCGATCCGGCTGATGAAGGAGCAGGGCCTGCTGCGGGTCATCCAGCCGCGCCGGGCCGGCGGCTGGGAAATGTCGTTGCGCGCGCATCTCGACGTGATCGGCGCGCTGGCGGAAGGCTGCGCTTCGGCCGCCTGGGTCGCCGGCGTCGCCCACGCCCACAGCTGGATGCTCGGCCACTTCCCGGAGCAGGCGCTTCAGGACGTCTACGGCGCGGACCCGACGACCCTGGTCGCCGCCGTGATCGGCCCGCGCGGCCGGGCGGTGCGCCACGCCGACGGCAGCCACACGCTGGAGGGTTTCTGGCCGTTCGGCTCCGGCTGCCACCACGCCGACTGGCTGATCCTCGGCGCCGAGGTGTTCGACGAGGCCGGCGAACTCATCGAGCCCGGCGATTTCGCCGTGCCGGCCGGCGATGTCGAGATCCGCGACGACTGGTATGTCGCCGGCCTGCAGGGCACCGGCAGCAATTCGCTGACCTGCAAGGGCTTGAAAATCCCGGCGCACCGCTTCCTCTCTATGCCGAAGCTGTTCGACCTCGATACGCCGGGCCTGGAAGGTTACGACGGCTGGCTCTACCGGGCGGAGGCCGTGCCGGTGCTCGCCCTGTGCATCACCGGCAGCTCGCTGGGCATCGCCCGCGCCGCCCTGCCGGAATATCTGCGCATCGTGCCCGGCAAGGCGCTCGCCTACACCCACTATACGGCGGAGGAATTCGTCGGCACCCAGATCAACCTCGCCGAGGCGGCAACCCTGATCGACTGCGCCCATTTCCTGCTCTACCGCATCGCCGACGATATCGACCGCTACGCGAAGGCCGGAGACCGCATGCCGATGGAAATGCGCGGCCGGATCCGCATGGACTGCGCCCAGGGCGTGCGCTTCTGCATGGGGGCGGTGGACAAGCTGTTCCACACCGCCGGCGCCTCGGGCCTGTCGCTCAAGGGCTCGATGCAGCGGGCCTGGCGCAACCTGCACGCGATCAACATGCACGGCCTGCTGGCCTACGACACCAGCGCGGAACTCTACGGCCGGGTCATGCTCGGCCTGGAGCCGAACACCGAGATCATCTGAGTCGCGGAACTACGACCCTGAAGCGGGCTCCGGGCAGGTCCTTCGATACGCCGCTTCGCGGCTACTCAGGATGAAGAAGAAGGGATGGGGATGCAGTACAAGCCCCCAACCCCTCATCCCGAGTAGGCGCGCCAGCGCCGTATCGAGGGACGCCCGCCCCGCAATAGCCGCCACGATCCCGGCCAAGACGGATACGCCTTGGCAAGCGGCTATTTCCGGTCGAAGCGGATGTCCTGCTTTTTCAGGAAGGCCTCGATGCCGCGCCGGGCCTCTTCGCTGGTCTGGGACAGGGCGGCCGCAACGGCTTCGGCGAAGCTGCCGGCCATGCGGTCCATGTCGGCGATGCGCGGCAGGGCGTTGATCATCATGTAGTTGCTGATCCTGGCGTTCCCGGCGATGTCGTCGGCGAGCGTCATCGCCTTGTCGAAGGCCGTACCGGCCGGCTCGATATAGTGGCCGAGTCCGAGACGGAGCCCCGCTTCGGCGTCGTAGCGCCGGCCGGTCAGCATCATTTCGCGCATCCGGTCGAAGCCGATAATGCGCTGGACCCGGACGCTGGCGCCGCCGCCGACATAGATGCCGCGCCTTCCCTCCGGCAGCTGGTAGAAGGCCGACGGCTCCGAGACCCGGACATGGCAGGCCGTGGCGATCTCCAGCCCGCCGCCGATCACGCCGCCCTGCATCGCCGCGACGACCGGCACCGGGCCGAATTCCAGCAGATCCAGCGTCTCGTGCCAGAAACGCGAATGGAGCACGCCGTCGAAGGGCGACCGCTCCTTGTGCTCGGCGAGGTCGAGGCCGGCGCAGAAATGGTTGCCGGCGCCGCGCAGCACGATGGCGCTGGTTTCCTCCGGGTCCACGGCGTCGACGAAGGCGCGGATATCGCGGATCAGCCCGTCGCAGACCGCGTTGCGCTTCTCCTCCCGGTCCAGGGTCAGAACGGCGATCCGCTCCTGCCGGGACACGGTGACATAGTCGGTGGCGTAAACCTGTTCCATCGGGACCTGTTCCATCGGGCGGGCGCTCGCTTGCGGTCGGCTTCGGGCCACAGGCTATAGACAAAGCCGCGGCGGGTGAGAAGGGGCGTGTCGGGGGGTCGGCGTTTTGGAGCGAAGCGGAGTGGCGGTCGTCGTGTCCTTCGCCTTCCCCCAATTCCCCGGATGGAGCGCAGCGGAAATCCGGGGTCCAGAGGCGCCGGTAAGGCCCGTGCGGAGTATTTTGCAAAACTGAACAATACAGGAACAATTCGTTGTCCCGAAGCGCAGTGCCCGTATATTCTCGATCCAAGATTCAGAAGGCTCGAACCGGAGGAAGATGGATGAAGGAAATTCTGGCGTTCGATGTCGGCGAAAGCATGGTCGGTATGATCGATCTCCGCGCCGACTCCTATAGTCGCTACAAGGGCCGACGCATGGTCGACGGAGCCAGGCGAATACTCGATTGCGAGGGCACAATTATCAGTTTCAACGGCACAATTTACGATTTGCCGGAACTGGCGCGGATCGCCGGGATCGCCGAGCCGGACGCTCTGTCTCTGCGCAGCGACCATTATGACATGTTGATCGAAGCATCCCGCGACCGCTGGCCTCCGGTACCCGGTAACAGAAGGATCGTTTTCCAGGCATTACGGAAGCATTACGAGCATTATTTTGGTGAGCCTCTCCCCGATCCGCCCGATTTTCTCATCGACGATTACGAGCGGGGCAATTGGAACGATTGTTACATGACCGCTATGCTGTGGCGAAAGATCGTATCGAGACGGTCGCCGCCCGAAGGTTCCGCGGAGAGTGTATAGCCGTTAACGCCGGCAAGGCCCGTGCGGGTGGCCCTGGGCCCCGGATCAAGTCCGGGGCGGCAGTGTTTTTAATTATTTGTACAATAATAAGCCGTCCAGATCGAACTGTCGATCGATCCGGAATTCGGTTCGAGTCACGGAGGGTTAGGCTCACTGCAGCGTCTATTTTAGAGCAAACGTTCATAAACGATTCGACACAGTCGACCCCGACGCCGGAAATCGGGCGCCCGCGCCGTCAATAGAGCAGGCCCGGCAGCCACAGGGCGAGGCCGGGCAGCAGGACCAGCAGGACGACCAGCGCCGTGTCGGCGAACAGGAAGGGCACGATGCCGCGATAGACGGCGCCGAGGTCGATATCCGGCAGCTGGGCGCGGATGACGAAGATGTTCATGCCGACCGGCGGCGTGATCAGGCCGGCCTCGGCCACCACGACCACGAAGATGCCGAACCAGACCTTGTCGTAGCCGATACCCTCGGCGAGCGGCAGGAAAACCGGCACGGTGATCAGGATCATGCTGAGCGAATCGAGGAAGCAGCCGAGCACCAGATAGACCGCCAGCATGAGCAGGATGACCAGCCAGGGATGCAGCGAGCCGGCGCCGAACAGGTCGGTCACCGCCTTGGGCAGCTGGGTCAGGACGATGAACTCCTTGAACAGGAAGGCGCCGAGCACGATGAAGAACAGCATCGCCGTGGTCGACACCGTCTCGGCCAGGCTGGCCCGGAAGCCGGCCCAGTCGAGGGTCCGGGTCGCAACGGCGATCAGGATGGCGACCAGCGCGCTGACCGCGGCCGCCTCGGTCGGGCTGAACACGCCGAGATAGATGCCGCCGACGGCGATGCCGAACAGCAGCACGATCTTCCACAGGCCGAGCAGGGGCAGCAGCCGCTCGGCGAGCGCCAGGCCGGGCATTTTCGGCACCCGGCCGGGCGCCAGCCAGCCGATGATCGCGATCACCAGGACGTGCAGGGCGGCGAGCGCCAGGCCGGGCAGCAGGGCGGCGGCGAACAACTCCGGCACGCCGGCCTCGGCGATGATGGCGTAGAAGATCAGGATGACCGAGGGCGGGATCAGGATGCCCAGCGTGCCGCCGGACGCCACGGTGCCGGTCGCCAGCTTCTCGTCGTAGCCGAACTTGCGCATTTCCGGGATCGAGACGCGCGACATGGTCGCCGCGGTGGCGAGCGACGAGCCGCAGATCGCGCCGAAGCCGGCGCAGGCGCCGATCGTGCCCATGGCGAGCGCGCCGCGCAGGCCGCTGAACAGGGCGTTGGCGGCGCGGTACAGGTCGCCCGACATTCCGGAGCGGGTCGCGACGACACCCATCAGGATGAAGAGGGGCACGACGGTGAGGCCGTAGGCATCCTCGCCGACCAGGTAGGAGGAGGTTTCGCCCGCCGCCAGCCCGGCATTGCGCCAGCCGTCCATTACCGTGTAGCCGAGCAGCCCGGTAATGCCGAGGGCGGCGCCGACCGGCACCCGGACCAGGATCAGCCCGAAGACCGCCAGCAGGCCGAGGACGCCATAGACCTCATCCGGCATCGGGAATCGCCCGAATCCGCCGGTTTCCGGTTTTTGAACGATTCATCGCCAACGCGCGGTCAGAGCGGCATGCCGCCGCCTTGGTCGGGCGGCCCGCTGCGCAACCACTTCGCCAGGACCGCCAGGCCGGCCAGCGTGGCGCAACCGAGGCCGATCAGCATGGGCAGCCAGAACCAGAAGCGGTTGATGTCCAGCGACATGGTGTTTTCGCCGAACTCCAGCTTTTCCAGCGCGACCGGCAGCGACTGGAAGAAGGAAACCGCGAGAAAGACGATGATGAGGAGCAGGCCGAACCAGCGCATCGCCCGGATCGGCCGGGCCGGCGCGATCTGGTCGATCAGGTCGACCGCGACATGCTCGTCGCGCAGGGTGACCGCGGGCAGGGCGATGAAGATACAGGTCGCAAACGCCCACACCATGATGTCGACGTCGTTCTCCCCGGTCCAGTTCGCGACGTAGCGCAGCGTCACCGACGCCGCGGTGAACAGCATCATGAACAGCAGGAACAGGGCGGCGGCGAGGGAAAAGACCCCCGCCGCCCGGTCCAGCCCCCGGTCCAATCCGGTCGGCGCCCTCCCGGGGATCCCGGACAAGAGGCGGCTTCCGCCCGTTTCGGGCTCAGGCCGCGGCCGGCGCTAGTTCTTCAGGAAGTTGCGCGACGTCTTTTCGTGCTTCGCGGCCAGCGATTTCATCATGGTGTAGACCGCACGCGCCGGCAGGCCCTTCTTCTCCAGGGCAGCGATGCGGGCTTCGGTCACCTTCGCGCCGACCTCGCGGAACTTCTTCGCCTCCGCCGCGGACAGCTGAATCGGCGTCATGCCGGCCTTCATCATGATTTTCTTGCCGATGGCGTCCAGCTTGTCCCATTCGTGGCCGATTTCCTTCTCCCGGCCGGTCACCGTATCGTCGATGATCTTCTTCAGCTTCGGCGACAGGGAATCGTAGCGCTTGGCGTTCATGTTGACCGAGAAACTCGCGACATAGCTGTACATCTCGGTGGTGTATTTGGTCACCGGCCCCATGCGGAAGGCGATGCCGGCGCCGCCGTAATCGATGAACGCGCCGTCCAGCGTGCCTTTCTGCATCTGCTCGACGATCTGGGTCGGCGGCAGGCCGCGCGGCGTGGCGCCCAGGGCGCGGATGAAGTCCCGGATGGTCTGGGAAGCGAAGCGCAGGCGCATCCCCTTCATGTCCGCGGTCGTGCGGATCGGCCTCCTGGCCGTGTGGATGTTGCCCGGCTGATGCGTCAGCAGCACCAGCACCTTCACGCCTTTATGCTCCTTGTCGAGATACTTGCTCCGCAGCGTTGCATCGTTCAGCACCTTGGTGCCGATCTCCGCGCTGCCGATCAGGAACGGCATGTTCGACATTTCGGTCAGCGGGAAGCGGCCGGGCGTGAAGCCGTGGACCGACCAGGTCACGTCGGCCCGGCCGGTGCGCGCGATGTCATAGTATTTCGGCGGCGGGCCCATCTGGGCGCCGGGGAAGAGCTTGAAGGCAATTTCACCGCCGGATTTCTGCTCGACCTCCTTGGCCCAGCCGGCAAGCCACTGGGAAAACGAGTGTTTCGGCGTCACGAAATGCGCCAGCTTCATCTCGATCTTGGCGCTGGCCGAGGCGGACCAGAGCGCCGCGGCGGCGATGGCGGCAGCGGCGGCAGCGGTTTTCAGATGGTGCATGAGTTTCCTCCCGTTGCGCCGGGGCCCCCGAGTCCATACCCGTGCCCGCTCAGGCGCATTTCAGACTTCAGTCGGAGGCCGGCGGCGATCCGGAATCCGAAGCGCCGGCGGCTTCAACCGTCCAGCAAAGGCATGCGATCCAGCCATTTTTCCACGTCTGCCGGATCGTCGAACAGGGTTTCCAGTTCCGCCTTCGCCGTGGACCGGGTCTGTCTTGCGGACTGTACTACAGACGGGTCGAAGCCTTCCACCCTCGTGCTGATTTCCAGCCGGATGCCGTTGTTGTCGTAGAAGTAGACCGACAGGAACCCGTCGCCCAGGTCGATCGGCTCGGTGATCTCCACGCCGCTCGCCCGGACATGGGCGCGGATTTCGTCGAAGCGCCGGTGCGGCGCATGAAACGCGACGTGCTGCATGCCGCCGATATGGTCCCGGTTCGCCTTCGGCACCCCTTTCGGATATTCGAACACGGCGAACAGCGAATCGTTGCCCATGTCGAAAAAATAGTGGCGCAACTGGTCGTAGGGCGGCTGGCCGCGGTCCGCCGCATAGGGCACGCGGCGGACATGCACCAGTTGCATGCGCAACACCCGTGTATAGAAATCCAGCGTGGCTTCGAGGTCGTCGGTGACGATCGCCAGATGGTCGATGCCGCGCAGCGGCATGCCGGCCGGTTCGCCGGAATTCCCAGCGTCTGCCGTCGATTGCGGGTTCCCGTCCATTTTCTTTACCCTGTCCTGGGGCCGGCTGTCCGGCTTGCGCTTACGGTAGATCGGAGAAAGCGTATGATTGCGGACGGATTCAGTCAAATTTCCGTGCCGGTTTATGGTACGTCCTCCGGAACCGCACGGACCGGCGGAAGGGGGCGTTCGCGGGGCAACCGACCGGCGGAAGGGGCCGGCGAAAGGGGCTAACCATGTTGATCGGCAAGGCCGGCGCCCTCAAAAGCGCGATCTGCACGGCGGACGAGACCAGCATCGCGGTGCGCGGGCGCGACCTGTGCGGCGACCTGATGGGCGGCATGTCCTTCAGCGGCTTTTTCCTGCTCCATCTGACCGGCCGGGAACCGACCGCGGACCAGACCTTCTTCCTCGACGCCATGCTGGTGGGCCTCGCCGAACACGGCGTGACGCCCAGCGTCCAGGCGGCACGCATGACGCTGGCCGCCGCCCCGGAATCGCTGCAGGGCGCGGTGGCGTCGGGGATCGCCGGCGCTGGCTCGGTGGTGCTCGGCGCGGCGGAAGAGGCGGGCCGGCTGCTGGCGCGCGGCGTTGGGGAGGCGGCGGAGCGCTGCGAGACCGATGCTGCTGCCGCCCGGCGCATCGCCGGGGAAATCCGCGCGGCGCGCAAGCCGGTCCCCGGCTTCGGCCATCCGCTGCACAGGCCCGACGACCCGCGCGCGACCCGCCTGCTCGCGCTCGCGCACGAGCGCGGGGCGGCCGGCGGCCACACCCGCTTTCTCGAGGCTCTGGCGCCCGTCGTCAACGAGGTCTGGCAGCGCAACCTGCCGGTCAACATCAACGGTGCCATCGCGGCCATCATGCTGGATCTGGATTTCCCGATGGAGGCCCTGCGCGGCGTGCCCATCCTGGCGCGAACCGCCGGCCTGCTCGGCCACCTGTACGAAGAGAGCCAGCGGCCGATCGGATTCCTGCTCGCCCACCATGCCGAAGCGGCGGTCGAATACGACGGCGCGCCGCCGCCGGGCCGGGAATAACCGACCGTGACGGGCTATCTGCACAATCCTGAGGTCGAGACCCGCGATCCGGCGGAACAGGCGGCCCGCGACGCCGCCCGCTATCCCGAGCAGATCGGCTATCTGCTCGATAAATCGGACTTTTACCGGGCCAAGCTGGCCGAGGCGGGCATTTCGAGCGCCGCGGGCGCCGGCGGCCTGGAAGATATCGCCAACCTGCCGTTCACGGAAAAGGACGAGTTGCGCGAGAGTCAGGCGGACCACCCGCCGCTCGGCAGCCATGTCGCCGCGTCCTGGGACGAGATCGTTCGGGTCTATTCCACCAGCGGCACCAGCGGCGACCCCTGCTACATTGCGGTCACGCCGGCCGACCTCGATGTCTGGACCGAAATCTCGGCGCGCAGCTACGCCGCCTGCGGCATCCATCGCGGGCGCCGCGTGGTGCACAATTACGGCGCCGGCCCCTTCGTCGCCGCGGCGGTCACGGACATGCTGACCCGCAACCGCATCGCGCACATCCCGGTCGGTACGGGCAATACCGAACGCTACGTCGCCGGCATCCGCAACATGGGCGCGACGGCGATCATGGCGACGCCCTCTTTCGCCCTGTATCTGATCGACTGGCTGGAGGAACGCAGCATCGCGCCCCGGTCGCTGGGCATCGAGCGCATGGCGGTCGCCGGCGAGCCCGGCGGCGGCGACCCCGTCATCCGCAAGCGGATCGAAACGGCGTTCGGCTGCACGGCCAACGAGGCGATGGGCATCGGCGACGTCTCGATCACCCTGTGGGGCGAATGCGAGGACCAGGGCGGCATGCATTTCAGCGGCCGGGGTTTCGTCCATGTCGAGCTGATCGAGCCGGGCAGCGGCGCGGCGCTGTCGTTCGAGGACGGCGCCGAGGGCGAGCTGGTCTACACCGCGCTGCGGCGCGAGGCGATGCCGCTGCTGCGCTTCCGCAGCCGCGACCATGTCACGGTCAACGCGCGGCCCTGCGCCTGCGGCCGGACCGGCGTGCGCGTGCGCTGCATCGGGCGGACCGACGACATGCTGATCGTGCGCGGCGTCAACCTGTTTCCCTCGGCGCTGCGGGCGGTCGTCAACCGCTTCGCGCCCCATGTCGGCGAGGTTCTCATGATCCGCCCGAAGAAGCCCGGCGTGATGCAGGAGCCGCCCTTGCCGGTGGCCGTCGAACTGGCCGCCGGCGCGGCGGCGCCGGCGGACCTGGCCGAGCGCATCCGGGCGGCGATTCGAAACGAGCTGATCGTTGCCACCGAAATCGCGCTGGTACCGCACGGATCGCTGCCGCGCAGCGAATACAAGAGCAAACTCGTCGATTTCGGCGGCGCCGGAGCGCCCCGCCCTGCAACGCATCAGGAGACGAACCCGTGAACGCACCCGCCACCCTGCCCGACCACCGGACCGGCACCGTCGAGTCCGGCGATGTCACGATTTTCTACCGGCATTTCGGCGCGCCCCGTTCCGACGCCCCCCGTTCCGACGCCCCCCATTCCGATACCGGGGGCGGCACGCCGATGATCGTCCTGCACGGCCAGTCATATTTTTCCTACGACTGGATCGGGATCGCCGACGAGCTGGCCCGCGATCCGGCGGCCGGCTGCGAGATCGTCGCCATGGACATGCGCGGCTTCGGCAGCTCCGCCTGGAGCCCGAGCCAGGCCTACAAGGTGCAGGATTTCGCCGCCGACGTTCTGGCGGTCGCCGACCGGCTGGGCTGGGACCGCTTCGTCCTCGCCGGCCACTCGATGGGCGGGCGCAATGCTACCTATACCGCCTCGGCACACCCCGGCCGGGTTGAAAAATTGATTTTGATTGATTATTCACCAACCAACGCGAAGGCGGGGTCGATGCGGGTGATGAACCAGTCGGTCGATATGCCCGAATCCTTCTCCGGCCTGGACGAAGCGCTGCGCTATTTCGGCCTGGATCCGGCGACGGCGGACGCCGGGAAACGCGCGCGTTTCGAGGCCTATCTCGGCACCTTCGACGGCAACTATACCGTGTCGCGCGATCCGTATTTTAGGGAAGTATTCCGAAAGACCCGGGACGAGGGCGTCAAACCCGACCACGGCGCCGATCTGTGGGACTGTCTGGGCCGGGTGGCCTGTCCGATTCTCGTGCTGCGCGGCAGGCAATCCGACATGTTCGCGCCGGAGACGGCGGAGAAGGTCAGAGCGACCAATGCCAACGTCACGCTGGTCGAGGTCGAGGGCGGCCACAACATCCCCGGCGACAACCCGGCCGGCCTGATCGCCGCGCTGCGCCCGTTTCTGGCGGATCGGGTTGCGGGCGCCTGAACCTTCTCCGGCGCCCCTGAATTCGGCCTCCCAAGGCGTGCAATCCTATTGTATACACCATACTGTATTCTAAAAAGGCCATCACATACCTATGTATGCTGTATACAATACTGAATGCGGATATCCCGGCGTATAAAGCCCGGCCGGGCGGCCCGCAGCCGTCGTCGCCCTGCAACCGCTTCAGGGCCAGATTTCGTCGGCCACCCTGACGATGGTTTCGAGCTTCGCCCGTTCGTCCGCCTCGCCGACCGGATTGCCGGCAACCGTGGAGGCAAAGCCGCATTGCGGGCTGAGCGACAGGCGTTCGCGGTCGATATACTGCGCGGCCTCGTCGACCCGGCGTTTCAGGTCCTCCGCCGCCTCGAGATCCGGGATTTTCGAACTGACGATGCCCAGCACCACGCTCTTGTCGTCCGGAACGTGGCGCAGCGGCTCGAATCCGCCGGCCCGCACGGTATCGTATTCCAGCATGAAGGCGTCGACCTCGACGCGCCGGAACACCTGTTCGGAAATCCGGTCGTAGCCGCCTTCCGACAGCCACTTTCCGCGGAAATTGCCGCGGCACATATGCATGCCGGCGACCACCTCGCCGCGCCCGCGCACGGCGGCGTTCATCGCCTCGATATACAGGTCGAGCAGCCGGTCCGGATCGCCGCCCAGGGCGCGCACCCGTTCGCACACCGCCGGGCTGCCGAGCATGATGAGCGGCACCTCGTCGAGCTGGACATAGCGGCAGCCCAGGGCGGCCAGATCGGCGGTTTCCTGCCGAAAAATCGCGCACAGATCGTCGAAAAAGGCCTCGTCCGTGGCGTAGCCGGAGCCCGCGATCGTGTCCGACAGGCGCCAGAAATGCAGCGTCGACGGCGACGGCATGGTGATCTTGGGTTCGGCGGAGTCGACCGCTGTCTTGAGGAAAGCGAATTCCTCCGTCGAGATCGGCGCCGCCTTGTTCAGCGGGCCCGTACAGTCGGCGGCGATGAACGCCTGCTCCTCTCCCGTTTCGTCGTGGAAGGTAAACAGCGACGGCGCCACATCGAAACCGTCGATGGCGTCGACCCAGTGGCCCCAGTAGGATTTCCGGCGGAATTCGCCGTCGGTCGCCATTTTGAGGCCGAGACCCTCCTGCATCGCCACGACATCGCGGATCGCCGCCTGCTTGGCGGCCTCGAAGGCGTCGTCGCCGATTTCGCCGGCGCTGTGGGCCTTGAAGGCGTCCTTGAGCGCGCGCGGACGCAACAAACTGCCGATATGCTCGGCGCGGAACGGCGGATTTCGTTTCGCGACAGTCGGGGCGGTCATGGGCACAGTCTCGTTTCTATCGTTGTTGAATGATCGTTCATTTGCGTTGGAAATCCCCGGAAAAGCGCCAAAATCGCGCCGGTCAGCCGCCGACCCAGGCGATGCGCAGCATGTTGGTGGCGCCGGGGGTGCCGAAGGGCATGCCGGCGGTGATGACGATGGCCTCGCCGGCCGCGGCGAACCCGTGGGCCTTCGCCATCTCAACGGCGTAATCGACCATTTCTTCGACGCTGTTGGCATCGTGGGAGAAGAAGCAGGAGACGCCCCAGGCAAGCACCAGCTTGCGCGCCGTCCGGTCGCTGCCGGTCAGGCACAGGATCGGCGCCGCCGGCCGGGCCCGCGAGGCGCGCAGCGCCGTCGAGCCCGACATGGTGTAGGTGACGATCGCAGCGGCGCCCACGGTATCGGCGACCTGCCGGGCGGCCGCCGTGATCGCGTCCGACGCCGTCGGGTCCGGCGTCGTCTCGCCCGCGTCGATAAAGCGGCGCCAAGCCGGGTCCGTCTCGGTCCGCCGGACGATCCGGCTCATCACGTCGACCGAGCGGACGGCATGGCGGCCGACCGCCGTTTCCGCCGAGAGCATCACCGCATCGGCCCCCTCGTAGACGGCGTTCGCGACGTCGGAGGCCTCGGCGCGGGTCGGCGTCGGCGCGGCGACCATCGATTCGAGCATCTGCGTGGCCACGATCACCGGCTTGCCGGCGGCCCGGCAGGCCCGCACGATGCGTTTTTGAACGCTCGGTACCTCTTCCGGCGGCAGCTCCACGCCCAGGTCGCCGCGCGCCACCATGACGGCGTCGGCGAGGTCGACGATCTGGGCCAGATTGTCGAGCGCGGCCGGTTTCTCGATCTTGGCCAGCACGCTCGCCCGGCTGCCGGCAAGCGTGCGCAACTCGGCAACATCGTCCGGCCGCTGCACGAAGGAAAGCGCGATCCAGTCCACCCCCTGGTCCAGCGCGAAGGACAGGTCCATGCGGTCCTTTTCCGTCAGAGCCGAGAGCGGCAGGACCGCGCCCGGCAGGTTGACGCCCTTGCGGTCGCCGGCCGGGCCGCCGGCCACGACGGTCGCCGCGATGTGGCTGTCCGAACAGTCGGCGATCTCGAGGCGCAGCCGGCCGTCGTCGATGAGCATCTGCTGGCCGGGCGCCACCGCGCGGTAGACCTCCGGATGGGGCAGGCAGACCCGGCCGGCGTCACCCGGCGCCGGGTCGCAGTCGAACCGGAAGGCCGCGCCCTCGGCCAGATCGACCGGGCCGGCGGCGAATTCGCCGATGCGGATTTTCGGCCCCTGCAGGTCGGCCATGATGCCGATCGGCCGCCGCGCCTCCCGTTCGACCGCGCGGACCGCGCGGATGCGCGCCCGGTGGTCCTCGCGCGCGCCATGGCTGAAATTGATCCGGAACACCGCGGCGCCGGCCTCGTACAGGGCGCGCACGGTCTGCAGATCGCTGCTCGCCGGGCCCAGCGTAGCGACGATCTTGGCGTTGGCGCGTAAGTTCGGCATGGCGTCCCGCGCTCCCGGCCTGTCGTTCCGGCCGTTGGGCCGGCCGTTGGGCCGGCCCTTATTGCGCCAATCCCTGCGCCGGCGGCCGGTCAGGCGATCAGAATCGCCCGGAAATCGTTGACATTGGTCTGCGTCGGCCCCGTGACGACGAGGTCTCCCAGGGCGTCGAAGAAAGCCCAGGCATCGTTGTCGGCCAGAAAGGCGGCCGGACGCAAGCCCCGTCGCCGCGCCCGCTCCAGGGTGTCCGGGCCGATGCGCGCGCCGGCATTGTCCCCGCTGCCGTCGGCGCCGTCGGTATCGGCCGCCAGCGCCCACACGCCGGGCATGCCGTCCAGCGCCGCGGCAAGGGCGAGCAGATATTCGCCGTTCGGCCCGCCCCTGCGCGTTTCGGGGCCCCGGCCGGTCAGCGTCACGGTCGTTTCGCCGCCCGAGAGCAGGAGCAACGGCCGACCGGCCGGCCGGCCCTTCACTCTCAGGGCCGCCCGTTCGCGCACCAGGGCGGCGTGGGCGCGGCCCAGATCGCGGGCCTCGCCCGTCAGATCGTCTCCGAGAATGTCGACGTCCACGCCCTCCGCCTCCGCCAGCCGGGCGGCGGCGCTCAGCGACTGCGCCGGCGTCGCGATCAGCCGGTACGGGGCGCCGGCAAGCCGTGGATCGCCTGGTTTAACGGTTTCGTTCGCCGGGTCTTCGAGCGCCGCCGCGACGGCGCGGGACGGCGCGATCCCGAACCGGCGGAGGACGCGGCGGGCGTCGGCCAGCACCGTCGGGTCGGCGACGGTCGGCCCGGAGCCGATGGTCGCCGGATCGTCCCCTGTCACGTCCGATATCGCCAGGGTCGCCAGCCGGGCCGGCGCGGCCGCGGCGGCGAGCCGCCCGCCCTTGATCGCCGAGAGATGCTTGCGCACCGCGTTGATCTCGCGGATGTCGGCGCCCGCCGCCAGCAGGGCCCGGGTTACCGCCTGCTTGTCGGCGAGCGACACGCCGGGCGCCGGCAGGCTCAGCAGGGCCGAGGCGCCGCCCGACAGCAGGAACAGCACCAGGTCGCCCGGCCCGGCCGCGTGCGCCGTTTCCAGGATTTCCGACGCGGCGGCAGTGCCGGCCCGGTCGGGCACCGGGTGGGCGGCTTCGAGAACGCGAATCCGGCGGCACGGAACGGCGTGGCCGTAGCGGGTGACGACCAGCCCTTCGAGTTTGCGGTCCGGCCAGCTTTCCTCGACCGTCCGGGCCATCGCCGCCGCGGCCTTGCCAGCGCCGAGAACGATGGTTCGGCCGTCCGGGCGGCCCCCCGGCGCGGCGGCCGGCCGCGCTTCGAGCTCCGCCAGCGCCGCCGGCAGGCAGCGCTCCGGCCGCGCCACCGCAACGGCTTCGTCGAGCAGCCGGCGCAGCAGGGCAGGCGGCCCGCCGGTCATGCCGCCAACGATCATGCCGACGCCGGTCAGGCCGGGCCGTTCTCCCGCACCCAGGCTTCGGTATCTTCGAGCGCCGCATCGAAGCGGTCGGCGAGGTCGTCGATGCCCGCCTCGTCGATCACCAGCGGCGGGCACAGGGCGATCGCATCGACGATGTTGCGCAGGATCAGCCCGTGTTTCTCGGCATTCTTGCGGAACACGGTGCCGACGACGCCCGGTTTGCCGAAACCCTTGTGCGCCGCCTTGTCCCTGACCAGCTCAATGCCGGCGATCAGGCCGACGCCGCGCACCTCGCCGACCAGGTCGCTGTCCTGGGACTGGCGCAGCCGCGCCTGGAAGCGGTCCTGCACGCGGCGGACATGGGCGCCGATATCGGTCTCCCGGTAGATTTTCTGGGCCTCGATGGCGACCGACGCAGCCACCGGATGGCCGGAATAGGTATAGCCGTGGCCGAAGGTGCCGATGCGCGCGCTCGCCTCGACCATGGCGGCCCAGATCCTCTCGTTCACCAGCAGGGCCGAAATCGGCAGGTAGGAGGCCGACAGCGCCTTGGCCATGGAGATCATGTCCGGCTCGATATCGAAGGTCTGGCAGCCCCAGGGGTTGCCGGTGCGGTGGAAGCCGCAGATCACCTCGTCGGCGACGAACAGGATGTCGTATTTCTTCAGCACCGCCTGGATTTTCGGGAAGTAGCCGCGCGGCGGCACGACCACGCCGCCGGCGCCCATGATCGGCTCGGCGAACATGCCGCCGATGGTTTCCGGGCCCTCATTCAAAATCAACTTTTCCAGGTCTTCCGCGCATCTGGTCGCGAAGGCGTCCTCGTCCTCGCCGTCCCGCGCCTCGAAATAATGGTGCGGGCAGGTCGTATGCAGGATGCGGGCGATCGGCAGGTCGAAGTCCATATGGTTGGGCGGCAGGCCGGTCAGGCTGGCCGAAGCGATGGTGACGCCATGATAGGCGCGGCGGCGGGAGATGATCTTCTTCTTCTCCGGCCGGCCCATCGCGTTCCAGTAGTACCAGATGAGCTTCATCGCCGTGTCGTTGGCTTCCGACCCCGAATTGGAGAACAGGGCCTTCGACATCGGGACCGGCGCCATATTGAGCAGGATCTCCGCCAACTCGACGCCCGGCATGTGCGACTTGTGGGTGAACTGGTGGTAGAAGGGCAGGGTCCGCAGGGCCTGCGCCGCCGCGTCGACGAGGCGGCCGTTGTCGAAGCCGAGCGCGGCGCACCACAGGCCGGCCATGCCCTCGATATACCGCTTGCCGTCGTCGTCCCAGACATGGATGCCCTCGCCGCGCCGGATCATCAGCGGACCCTCTTCCCGGTGCAGCTCCAGATTGGTGTAGGGATGGACGACGGCGGCGATATCGCGCGCCGCCGGCGAGTTCGCGGCGTGGCGGTCGGATGCGGACATGAGCGGCTCCGGGGCTGGATGGAAAGAATCGCGGCTATATAGGTTGGGCGGTGCGACGCGCCAGTGACACGGCGGCCCGTTGCGTGAAAGGGGCCGGGTGAAAGGGGCCGGGTGAAAGGGGTTGGGCGAAAGGAACCGCGTACCCTTGCAATCCGCCGGCCCGCAGCCCTAATCAGCGCCATGCCGAAACCCGAAACCGCAATACCGGCCCGGCGCTGGCGCCATCCGAAGGCGCTGGCCGGGCGGCCGGGCACCTTCTGGATCGGGCCGCTGGCGGCGGCGAACCTGGCGCTGCTGGTCGCCGCCTGGTTCCTGCCGATCATGACGCTGACCCGCTTCTGGTTCTGGAGCGACCGGGTCTCGCTGTGGGAAACCGCCGCCGGCCTGCTGCACCAGGGAGAGATCCTGCTGTTCGCGATCGTCGCCGGCTTCTCGATGGTCTTTCCGGCCGCCAAGCTGCTCACCGCAGGCTGGGTCTGGGCCCGGGTCGACGCGGCCAGCGGCGGCGGCCACCGGGCCGTCCGCCTGATGGAGGCGCTGGGCCGCTGGTCGATGATCGACGTCTTCGTGGTCGCGCTGATCGTCGTGGCGGTGAAGGTCTCGCTGGTCGCCGATGTCGGCGTGCACAGCGGCATCTACGTCTTCGCCGCCGCCGCGGCCCTGTCGATCGCGCTGATGGCCTGGATCGGCCGGGCGCTCAAACGCGCCGCTTCGGAGTCTTGAGGCGCCCGCCGGACGCGGCCCGCCGCTTACGGCCCGTCCAGCGGGAAGAGCGGTATTTCCATAGCACCGGCGGCTGGCGGTCCTCGGCAAGAAGATGCGCGAGCGCGACGGGCGCGTCGATACAGATCACCGGTCGCGCCGGCTCTCGTCCAGATCGGCCAAGATTTCGTCCAGCGTCGCGACGGGCGCGGGCTTGGGCGGCGGTCCCGAGGCGGCCAGCGCCGGCGGCGTCAGCATGCCGGACCGCACCGCATCGGCCAGGAAGGCGTCCGCGAGGACCGGGCTGCGGGTCTCCCGGAGCGGACCGAGTTCCGCCACCGGCCGCCCGCGGTCCGTCACCAAGATCGTTTCGCCGGACGCCGCAAGCCGGACATACTCGCTCAAACGGCTGTTCAGCGCCTTGATGCCGACCGACCTCATGCTGCAGCGTAGCGACCGGTCGCTGCATCTTCAATCGCCCTTGCAAGGCCCCTGCAAGACAATGTCGATACACAACCGCCGGTCGGGCGTCCGACGCGCGGCATTGCGGACCCGCACTACGGCCGCTTTTCCCGCCCCGGCGCGCCGGAAAGCATGCCCTCGACATGGGTGACACGCTCCTTGATGGCGCCCAGTTCCTTCTGGAGGTCGTTCTGCAAGTCGTTGAAGCGATCCTGCCAGCGGGAATCCACCCGCCACATGAATCCGAGAATGGCCAGCGCAGTACCGATCACGGTCAGGATCGTCGGATAGTCCATTCAAGACTCACTCCAGATTGCCGGGCGGCCCGGGTTCCGCCACCGCCCGCTGCGCCGACCTCTTTCCGGGCCGGAACTACGGCCGCTGCTCCCGGCCCGGCGCGCCGGAAAGCATACCCTCGACATGGGCGACACGCTCCTTGATCGCGCCCAACTCTTTCTGCATGTCGTTGAAGCGGTCCTGCCAGCGGGAATCGACGCGCCACATGAAGCCGAGAATGGCCAGAGCGGTACCGATCACGGTCAGGATCGTCGGATATTCCATGGAGCGCGCTATCCCTCTGCCCGTTCAATGTCCGCACCGAAACACTTGCAGTACAAATAATTCCTGAGCGGTTAATCCGTCAACCTCTCCTTTGCGCCTGCGCTGCAGCAGACGGGCGGATCTGTGTGCCAGGCGTGCCGTCAACCCTTCGAATTCTGGTGCCGCAAGAGGGACTCGAACCCCCGACCTCCTGATTACAAATCAGATGCTCTACCGGCTGAGCTATTGCGGCGCCACGTTTCCCGCCCCGCTCCCCGCAAAATCGCGGGGCGGTTCCGGACCGCCGGCGATATCGGCCGGACGCCCCGAAATTCAAGCGCACACCGAGAGAATATCAGGCGGCCAGCCAGCGGGCGAGCGCCTTGTCCGGGTCGGCCAGACCGTCGACCGAGTCGTACCAGTAATCCTCCCAGCCCGGCTCCGGCAGGCCGGCGAACACCATCAGGTTGAGCGGATAGGCCTCGCTGTCGGTGCAGCGGCGGAAATCGTCGCGGAACAGGAAGACCGGCTTTTCCCAGGCGATCGCCATGCCGAGTTCGACCATAACCCCCTCATCCGGCGGGCAGCCGTTGACCACGGCGAAAATCCCGTCGCTGTCGCGCACGTCGCGCAGGTCGGCCTGGCCGACGCGCCACGCCCAGCCCGGCTCCAGCTTGTCGATCTGGTTGTTGCGCGCGAACGGCTCCCAGACCTCGGCGCCCAGGGCGTCGAGCGCGGCGGCGAGCTCCGCCAGCGGGCCGGCGCGCTGCTGGCCGGAAAAGCCGTAGGGATTGGCGAGATAGAGGGTTTTCTTCCGGGTCATGCCGCCGCCTTCCGCCCCGCCCGTTTCGACCGGGCCGCGCGGGACGATAGGCCGGGACCGTCCGCCGGTCCATGCCGTGCGCCGGCGCCGTGCCGGGATATGTCATGGCGTGTCATGAAATGTCAGGATTCGTCATGATCTGTCATGGCGCCCCGTCTTCGCCCTTTCCTTTCATTCCGGCCGAAGCGCACTCCCTCTCCGTCATTTCGACCGGAGCGGCGTCAGCCGCGTAGCGGAGAAATCCGGCCGGCGACGGAGGCCGACCGAACGCCGGAACCGTGGGTGTCGATAGAGCGCCGATCGGGTTTCTCCACTCCGCCCCGGCCGGGGGCCGGGGCTCCGGTCGAAATAGCCTGCCCTGAGCGAAGCCGAAGGGACGGGTCGGGGCGGTGCGATGTGTCAGGAAATGTCATGTTCTGTCATGGCGTTTCGGGCTCGCACCGAATGCAACGTTGCACCTGCCCTGTCACCTCGGATTTCCGCTTCGCTCCCCGGATCGGGGTCCGGGACAGGCATCCGGGGCGGCAGGGGAGGGTTTGGGGATGTCATGAAATGTCAGGTTCCGTCACGCAACACCTCCTTTCGATCCGGCCATCCTTCCGGGCGGCTTGGGTGCCGATGATTGGAATTTTGCGCTATATATACGTTTTAATCCCTGTTTAAAGGAACAAAAAAGAAATATATAAGCCGTTTCCACCCACCTCCCGGAGCTCCGCCGGCACTCCGGCGGGCCGGCCGGCTCAGAGCGACCAGCGGCGGACGGTGTCGGGCAGGGCGAGGCCGCGCCACATGCCCTTGATGTCGGCGAGCAGGCCGTCCGCGCGCAGCAGCCGGGCGATATCGCCGGCGCCCAGTTCGCAATAGGGGCGGTGCATCACGGCGCCGACCACGGCGTCGTAGGGCCCGCCGCCAAGGTCCGGCGTCAGCGCGATGCCGTATTCGCGCCGCGCTTCCCCGGGATCGGCGAAGGAATCGTGGACCTGCACACGGTGGCCGGCGGCTTCGAGCGCGCGCACGATGGCCGCGGCCCCGGTGTTGCGCAGGTCCGGGACGTTTTCCTTGAAGGCGAGGCCGAGCACCAGAATATCCGACGGCCCGTCCAGCGCCGCGTCGATCGCCCGGGCCACGAAACCGCCCATCCCGTCGTTGATGCGCCGCCCGGCGAGGACGATCTCCGGATCGTGCCCGGCCTCGCGCGCCCGGTGGGCCAGCCAGTAGGGATCGACGCCGATGCAGTGGCCGCCGACCAGCCCCGGCGCGAAGGGCAGGAAGTTCCACTTGGTCCGCGCGGCGTCGAGCACGTCGTAGACCGACAGGTCCAGCCGGTTGCAGATCATCGCCACCTCGTTGACGAAGGCGATGTTGATGTCGCGCTGGGCGTTCTCGATCGCCTTGGCGGCCTCGGCGGTCCGGATGTCGCGGGCGATGAAGACGTTGCCGCCCGTAACCTTCCCGTAGACCGCGGCCAGCATGGCGGCGACCGCCGCCGTTTCGCCGGCCACGACCTTGGTGAGTTCGGCGAGGCCGTGCGCCCGGTCGCCCGGATTGGCGCGCTCCGGCGAATAGCCGAGGAAGAAATCCGCGCCGGCGGCGAGGCCGGACGCCCGCTCCAGGATCGGCCGGCAGACCTCTTCGGTCGCGCCGGGATAGACCGTGCTTTCCAGGACGACCGTCGCGCCGGGGCGCAGATGGGCGCCGACACTCGCCATGGCGGAGCGGACGGCGGCCAGGTCCGGCGCGTTGCCGGCATCGACCGGCGTCGGCACCGCCACGATGAACAGATCGGCGCCGGCCATCGCCGCGGGATCGGCGGAAAAGCGCGCCGACGTCGACCCGAGCGCCTCGTCCGGCACCTCGCCGGTGGCGTCCCGCCCGGCGCGCAGGGCGGCGATCCGGCCCGCGTCCCGGTCGATCCCGGTGACGTCGAAATGCCGGGCCAGCGCGACAGCGAGCGGCAGGCCGACATAACCCAGCCCGATAACGGCGATCCGGTCGGGAAGCTCCATGCCGGCGAAACGTCTCCTGCTTGCGGGGCGGGCGGCCGGGCCACGGCGGCGGGGCGCAGGCGCCGTTATGCGCCGCCCGCGCCGCCCGGCATGTGCGGCATTTTCATCGCGCCGTTCAAGTCGGCTCCGCCGCTTCGGGATTGCTCTGCGAAAAGCCGCAAGTCGGCTCCAACAGACAGGGCAGCGGTCCCCCCTCCCCTTGGGGGAGGGGGTCAGGGGGAGGGGAATGCGGCGACCGGCGCCTTGCCGGAGGCGGCCTCGGCGCGCTGACGGACGACCCCTCCCCTAGCCCCTCCCCCAAGGGGAGGGGGATTCCGCCTGTGCTTTTTTGCAGAGAAACCCCTTGGCGCGGGGTTCCCGCAACGGGCCGCAGGAGATTCGGGCGACTCAGGCCGTGGCCGCGATGGGAAATCCGGGTTAGGGTTCGCGTCCCGCACCGGACTGCCTTCCTGCGCCTTGCCGAGGCCCGATGACCGACCGCCTTCCCATCGCCCGCGCGCTGATCTCGGTGTCCGACAAGACCGGCCTCGCCGGCCTCGCCGAGGCGCTGGCCGCGCGGGGCGTCGAGATCCTGTCGACCGGCGGCACGGCGCAGGCCCTGCGCGGCGCCGGCATTGCCGTGACCGACGTGTCGGACTGCACCGGCCATCCGGAAATCCTCGACGGGCGGGTCAAGACGCTCCATCCGGCGATCCACGGCGGCATCCTCGCCCGGCGCGACGACGACGGGCACCGGGCGGCGCTGGCCGCCCACGGCATCGGCGCGATCGATCTGGTCGCCGTCAACCTCTATCCGTTCGAGGACACCGTCGTCGCCGGCGGCGATTTCGCGGATTGCGTCGAGAATATCGATATCGGCGGGCCGGCGCTGATCCGGGCGGCGGCAAAAAACCACGAATTCGTCACGATTTTGAGCGATCCGGCCGATTACCCGACGTTTTTGAACGATTACAAAACAAATAACGGAGCGGCGTCGGCCGAACTGCGGCGCAGCCTGGCGGCGCGGGCCTATGCCCGGACGGCGGCCTACGATTCGGCGATTTCGCGCTGGTTCGCGGCGCAGGACGGCGAGCCGTTCCCGGAGCGGCTGACCATCGCCGGCCGGCGGCGGCAACTCCTGCGCTACGGCGAGAACCCGCACCAGGAGGCCGCCTTCTACGCCGACGGCAGCGCGCCCTACGGCATTGCGGACGCGGTGCAGGTCCAGGGCAAGGCGCTGAGCTACAACAATATCGCCGACGCCGACGCCGCCTGGGAGCTGGCGGCGGAATTCGACCGGCCGACGGTCGCCATTATCAAGCACGCCAACCCGTGCGGCGTCGCCAGCGCCGATTCGGCCGCCGACGCCTGGCCGCTGGCGCTGGCCTGCGACCCGGTCAGCGCCTTCGGCGGGATCGTCGCCTGCAACCGGCCGCTCGACGGCGCGGCGGCCGAACGGATCGCGGAAATCTTTTCCGAGGTCATCGTCGCGCCCGACGCCGACAGCGGCGCGCGGCGCATCCTCGCCGCCAAGCGGAACCTGCGCCTGCTGCTGACCGAGCACATGCCCGACCGGGCCGCCGGCCGCATGGCCGTGCGCAGCGTGGCCGGCGGCTTCCTGGTCCAGTCGCGCGACGCCGCCGTGACCGCGGGCGATCTCGCCGTGAAGACGAAGCGGGTGCCGACCAAGAACGAAGTCGCGGACCTGCTGTTCGCCTTTACGGTGTGCAAGCATGTCCGGTCCAACGCCATCGTCTACGCGAAGGACCGGCGCACGGTCGGCATCGGCGCCGGGCAGATGAGCCGGGTCGATTCGGCCCGGTTCGCGGCGCAAAAGGCCGGGGACGCCGCGCGCGCCGCCGGGCTGGCGGAGTCGCCGGTCCGGGGCTCGGTCGTGGCGTCGGACGCCTTCTTCCCCTTCGCCGACGGGCTGATCGCGGCGGCCGAAGCCGGCGCGACGGCGGTCATCCAGCCCGGCGGCTCGGTGCGCGACGACGAGGTGATCGCGGCGGCCGACGAACGCGGTCTCGCCATGGTGTTCGCCGGCCTGCGCCACTTCCGGCACTGACGGCGCGGGGTACGCCCCGATCGCGGGCCGCTTACGGGCCGGCTATGGACCGGCCGCCGTTTCGTCCGCTATCTCGCCCGGGCCGCTTTCGGGCTTTCGACGGTGAGCAGGATCAGGGCGCCGACGATCAGGAACGGCACGACCGTCGCCATGCCCCAGCGCGGGCCGGCGGCCAGGGTGACGGCGCCGAAAATCCACGGCCCGAGAAAGGCCGTACACTTTCCGGCAAAGGCGTAGAGGCCGAACATTTCCGCCTCCTGCCCCCGGGGCGCGAGATGGCTCATCAGCGAGCGGCTGGCCGCCTGGGCCGGGCCGAAAAACAGGCCCATGATCCCGCCGAGGACGTAGAACGACGTCTTGTCGCCGGTCAGCAGCATCGGAATGCCGCAAGCCGTGACGCCGGCGACGCCCAGGAGCACGGTCGGTTTGGCGCCCAGCCGGTCGTCCAGCCAGGCGAAGGCGAAGGCGCCGAGGCCGGCCGTGACATTCACGACGATGCCGAAGACGAGGACCTCCGCGGTATCCATGCCGAAGACCGCGGCGGCGTAGATCGCCCCGACGGCGAAAATCGTGTTCAGCCCGTCGACATAGAAGATCCGGGCGATCAGGAAGCGCGCGATGTTCCGGTGCTGCCGGATGTTGGCGAGGGTGTTGCCCAGCGCTCGCAGGCCGGCGCCGACCGCCCGGCCCATGGGCAGCCCGGTCCCCGGCGTATCCGCGGTGAAGAAGAACAGCGGCAGGCTGAAGACCAGCGCCCACAGGGCGACGACGGGGCCGGCGATCCGGATATGCTCGGCCGCCATCTTGTCGAGGCCGAACGGCGCGACCGCCGGCTGGACGAACAGGAACAGCAGCAGGATCAGGCAGGCCAGGCCGCCGATATAGCCCAGCCCCCAGGACCAGCCGGAGAGCCGGCCGACATGGCTCGCCGGGGCGAGGCCGGGCAGCATGGCGTTGTAGAAGACGAGGCCCATCTCGAAGCCGATCACGCCGATGAAGGCCGCGGCGAGCACGAGGACCGTCGACTCGACGCCGGGCGCGCCCCACCACAGGGCGGCCGACGCGGCGATCATGACCAGGGTCCAGAAGACGATCCAGGCCTTGCGGCCCCGGCCGTGGTCGGCGATGGCGCCGAGGACCGGGCTGAGGATCGCGATGACGAAGGCGGCCGCGCCCTGGGTGAACGCCCACTGGGAGGCGCCGGCCGTCTTGTCCGGCGCGATGGCGGCGGCGAAATAGGCCGCGAAGATGAAGGTCGTGACGACGGTGGTAAACGGCGAGTTGGCCCAGTCGTAGAGCGCCCAGCCGAAGGCGGATTTGCGCCCGCCGGTCCAGATCGGGCGGGCCGTCACTTGACCCGTTTCCAGATCTGGGTCCGGCAACCGAGCCATGTGCAGGCGCGGACCTTCAGGGTGTCCGGGCCGTCGAGTTCCAGTTCCGCACGGTAGGTCTTGCCCTTCCTGGGACTGTAGACATCGCCGTCCTTCCACTTGCCGTCCGCCGCTTCGATCGGAAGCCCGGTCAGCAGCGGCAGGCCCAGGATCGGCCGGGAGCGCAGCGACTCGTCTTTGTTCCTGGCGTCCCGCAGCGGCAGGCCCTGCGCGTTGTTCGGCTCCTTGAGCCAGACGATCTTGCCGCACAGCCTGCTGCCGCACGTCGCGATCTCGACACGCGACTGGCCGCCGGGGGTGAGCCAGACCCCTCTGGGATCCGCCCTGGAATCTGCCCTGAGATCCGTGGGGACGCTCCCGCCGAAAGCGAAGCAGAGAACGGCGGCAAGCGCAGACAGGCAACTTACCCGTATCACGAATTATATCTCCTCAAGCCCTCAGCTGCCGGCCCGACGGCAGACTCCGCCCCTCGAAGATACCGGGTCGAAGATATCGGGTCGAAGATATCGGGCGCCCGGCCGCGGAGGCGACGCAAGCGCCCGGCGGTCTCCCGACCATACCGCACTCCGGCCGGCGGCGGAACGGAAATCCGGCGCGCCGCCGCCGCGGCCGGGGCAGTGGCTCCGGGTCGCTTCGTTTTTATACGGGTGTTCATTTTTTATCGTCGAGCAGCGCAAGCGCCTGTGCCGGATCGATTTTTCCGTCGTAGAGCGCCCGCCCGCAGATGACGCCTTCGATGCCGCTTGCCGCTTCCCGCTTCAGCGCCCGGAGATCGTCCAGCCCGGCCACGCCGCCGGATGCGATGACCGGCGTCCCGACCGCCCGGGCGAGCGCCGCCGTCGCCGCGACGTTGACGCCCCGGAGCGCGCCGTCGCGCTCGATATCGGTATAGACGATGGCGGCGACGCCGGCATCCTCGAACGACCGGGCGAGATCGACCGCCGTCACGTCCGAGGTCTCGAACCAGCCCTGGGTGGCGACCCGGCCGCCGCGCGCGTCGATGCCGACGGCGACCCGGCCGGGAAAGGTTCGCGCGGCCCGGCGCACCAGGCCGGGATCGGTCAGCGCGGCGGTGCCGAGAATCACGCGCGCCAAGCCGCGCGCCAGCCACATCTCGATCCCCGCCATGTCGCGGATGCCGCCGCCCAGCTGGACCGGGAGCGTCACGGCGCCGAGGATCGCCTCGACGCCCGCGCGGTTGACCGAGCGGCCCGCGGCGGCGCCGTTCAGGTCGACGACGTGGAGCCGGCGGAAGCCCTGGGCCTGGAATTGCGCCGCCTGGTCGGCCGGATCGTCGTTGAACACGGTCTCGCGCGCAAAATCGCCCTTGAGCAGCCGCACGCAGCGGCCGTCCTTGAGGTCGATCGCGGGATACAGGTTCATCCCGGCCCGTCCGTTCCTTCGCCCGGCGTCACGTCGAGTGCCGCGCCGGGCGCCGCGTTCAGGTCCTTCCAGTAATACAGGCCGGCGACGGGCTTGCCCTCGACCCGGGCATAGAAGGGATTGCGGCCCCAGCGGACGTAGCCGTGGGTCTCGTACAGCCGGATCGCGCGCTTCTGCGTCGCGCGGACATCGAGGGCGATGACGTCGAAGCCTTCGTTGCGGGCCAGCACCTCGGCCTTTTCCATCAGCAGGCGCGCCAGGCCGTGGCCCCGCGCCCAGGGCGCGATGAAGGCGTGTTCGAGCTGGACGGCGAAGGCCCGCGCCTCGTTGTTCGGCGGCGGCCGGACCAGCTGCGCCGCGCCGCAGATCGTGCCGTCGATCCGGGCGACGATCAGGATGCGCTCGGGCACGACCAGAACGCCCTTCCAGTAGCTTTCCAGCGCGTTGCGCTCCGGCGCGCGCAGCCAGCCGAAGCCGCCGCCGGCGTCGATCGCGCTTTCCGCCGCGTCGCAGATATCGTGCAGGTCCCCCGGCTCGAAGCGGGTGACGACCTCGACGCCGAGGATCGGCTCGGGGGCGGCGCGCCCGCCGATCGACGGGCCGGCGGGCAGGACACCGGCGGGGGGCGGGCCGGCGGCCCGACGTTTGCCGGCGGCCTTGCGCGGTTGGGCCTTGCGGGACGACATCTTGCGGGATGGGCCGGTCACGGCCGCCACGCCAGGAAGTTGGCGATCAGGCGCAGGCCGGCCCGCTGGCTCTTTTCCGGATGGAACTGGGCGCCGATGAGGTTGTCCCGCCCGACGACGGCCGCGACCGGACCGCCATAGTCGCAGGTCGCCAGCAGGTCGGCCTCGTCGGCGCAGCGAAAACCGTAGGAATGGACGAAATAGGCGTGATCACCGTCTTCGAGGCCGGCCAGCACCGGATGGCCGCCGGCGTTGCTCAAGCTCAGGTCGTTCCAGCCCATATGGGGGATCTTGAGATCGGGATCGTCCGGCTTGAGGGCGGCGACCTCGCCCGGCACCCAGCCGAAGCCCGGCGTCTCGCCATGCTCCAGGCCGCGGTCGGCGAGCAGCTGCATGCCGACGCAGATGCCGAGGAAGGGCGCGCCGCGCGCCGTTACCGCTTCGACCAGCGCCTCGACCATGCCGTCCAGCGCATGCAGGCCGGCGCGGCAGTCGGCGAAAGCGCCCTGGCCGGGCAGCACGATATGGCTGGCGCGGGCGACCCGGTCGGCGTCGCCGGTGGCGAGGACGGAGAGGCCGCCGCCCGCTTCGCCGGCCATGCGGATAAACGCCTTTTCCGCCGAGCGCAGATTGCCGGCGCCGTAATCGACGATGGCGACGCCGTCCGCCATTACGGCCCCCGGCGCGGAAGCCGGCCCCGTAGCCGGCCCTGTAGCCGGTACGGACCGGCGGCGCGGCTACAGGGAACCACCCAGCACCCCCTTGGTCGAGGGTACGGCGTCCGCCTTGCGCGGATCGGGCTCGATGGCGCTGCGCAGCGCGCGGGCCAGCCCCTTGAAGCAGCTCTCGACGATATGGTGGTTGTTCTCGCCGTAGAGGTTCTCGACATGGAGCGTGATGCCGGCGGCCTGGGCGAAGGCCTGGAACCATTCCTTGAACAGTTCGGTATCCATCTCGCCGAGCTTCGGCTTGGAGAAGCCGACCTTCCAGATCAGGTAGGGCCGGTTCGAGCAGTCCAGCGCGACCCGGGTCAGCGTCTCGTCCATCGGGATCAGCGCGTCGCCGTAGCGCCGGATGCCCCTCCGGTCGCCGAGCGCCCGGCTGACCGCCTCGCCGATGGCGATGCCGGTATCCTCGGTCGTGTGGTGGAAATCGATATGCAGGTCGCCGACCGCCTTCAGGTCGAGGTCGATCAGGGAGTGGCGCGACAATTGCTCCATCATGTGGTCGAGGAAGCCGATGCCGGTATCGACCGTGTAGTCGCCGCTGCCGTCGAGGTTAAGCGACACGTCGATCTGCGTTTCCTTGGTCCGGCGCGCCACGCTCGCGGTGCGCGGCCCGATGGCGTCGGGGGCGGTGTCGGGGGTAATGGCCTGGTTCATCGGAAGCCTCCGGCGTCTGCTGCCCGTTCTTAACCCGGAATTCCTGCCGTTGCATCCGAATGTAGGTCGCCGGGCGGTGCGGGCCGAGGCCCCTGCCTCGCGCCCCCATGTTGACCCGCGCCGCCGCAGCGCCACATACAGGGCGGCATGAGCGATCCCGACACCCTCCTGTTCCACGGCACGACCATCCTTTCCGTCCGGCGCGGCGGCGAGGTCGTCGTGGCCGGCGACGGCCAGGTCACCTTCGGCAACACGGTGCTCAAGGGCGGCGCGCGCAAGGTGCGCCGGCTCGCCGACGGCAAGGTGGTGGTCGGCTTCGCCGGCGCGACCGCCGACGCCTTCGCCCTGTTCGAGCGGCTGGAGGGCAAGCTGGAACAGCATCCGGGCCAGCTCACCCGGGCCTGCGTGGAAATGGCCAAGGACTGGCGCACCGACCGCTATCTGCGCCGGCTGGAGGCCATGATGGCGGTGGCGGACAGGGACGTTTCGCTGGTGCTGACCGGCAACGGCGACGTGCTGGAGCCCGAGGACGGGCTGATCGGCATCGGCAGCGGCGGGCCCTTCGCCCTGGCGGCGGCGAAGGCGCTGATGGCGGAGACCGAACTGCCGGCCGAGGAGGTCGCGCGCCGGGCCATGGCGATCGCCGCCGACATCTGCATCTATACCAACGACCAAGTCACGATCGAGCGGGTATGACCGGCTACACCCCGACCGCCTTCAGCCCGCGCGAGATCGTCTCCGAACTCGACCGCTTCATCGTCGGCCAGAAGGACGCCAAGAAGGCGGTGGCCGTGGCGCTGCGCAACCGCTGGCGGCGCCAGCAGCTCGACGACGCGATGAAGGAAGAGGTGCTGCCGAAGAATATCCTGATGATCGGCCCGACCGGCTGCGGCAAGACCGAGATCGCCCGCCGGCTCGCCCGCCTCGCCAACGCGCCCTTCCTCAAGGTCGAGGCGACCAAGTTCACCGAGGTCGGCTATGTCGGCCGCGACGTCGAGCAGATCGTGCGCGACCTGGTCGAGATCGCCATCGGCATGACCCGCGAGCGGCTGCGCAAGTCGGTTACCGCCCGGGCCGAGATGGCGGCCGAGGAGCGGGTGCTCGACGCCCTGGTCGGCGAAAACGCGCGCAAGGAGACCCGCGAGAGCTTCCGCAAGCGGCTGCGCGCCGGCGAGCTGGACGGCAAGGAGATCGAACTGGAGGTGCGCGACAGCCGCGGCGGCGGCCTGCCGACCTTCGACATCCCCGGCATGCCGGGCGCCCAGATGGGCATGATCAACCTCAACGACATGCTCGGCAAAGCGCTGGGCGGCGCGACCAAGACCAAGCGGCTCTCCGTCGGCGAGAGCTACGAACTGCTGATGGCCGAGGAGAGCGACAACCTGCTCGACGAGGACCAGGTCGTCGCCGAGGCCATCGACCTGGTCGAGCAGAACGGCATCGTCTTCCTCGACGAGATCGACAAGATCACCGGCCGGTCGGAGCGGCTGGGCGGCGCCGACGTGAGCCGGGAGGGCGTGCAGCGCGACCTGTTGCCGCTGATCGAGGGCACGACGGTGGCGACCAAGCACGGCCCGGTGCGCAGCGACCATATCCTGTTCATCGCCTCGGGCGCCTTCCACCTCGCCAAGCCGTCGGACATGCTGCCGGAGTTGCAGGGCCGGCTGCCGATCCGGGTCGAGCTCAAGGCGCTCGACGTCGACGATTTCGTGCGCATCCTGAGCGAGACCGAGAACAGTCTGCCGCTGCAATACCGGGCGCTGATGCAGACCGAGGAGGTGACCCTGGAATTCAGCGACGAGGCGATCGCCGAGATCGCGCGCTATTCCGCCGAGGTCAACAGCTCGGTCGAGAATATCGGCGCGCGCCGGCTGCACACGGTGATGGAGCGGCTGCTCGAGGAGATCAGCTTCTCGGCCACCGAGCGCAGCGGCGAGACCATCGCCATCGACGCCGCCTACGTCCGCGACCAGGTCGCCGACCTGGCCAAGGACGCGGACCTGAGCCGGTTTATTTTGTAGGGGCGGAGCGGCCGGGTTGGTCCAAAAAACCAAACCTTGCCGCCCCGGACGGAGCGGAGCGGAGATCCGGGGCCCAGGGCCGCAACCAACGATCGTTCGGGCCGCCCCTGGGGCCCGGATCAAGTCCGGGGCGGCAACGATGTTTGATTGTTGACGTATCGGGAAACCTGGCGGAAGCGGCGGTTTTCAGACGGCCGGATCACCAGTTCAGCTCATCGTAGAGATCGCGCCATTGCGGATTGTCGCGTTCGATCAGAGCCAACTTCCAGACCCTCCGCCATTTCTTCAGCTTCTTTTCCTGCGCCATGGCAAGGGAGATATCGTCGAACGGCTGGGCATGGACCAGCCTCGTCACGCCGTGCCTGCGGGTAAACGCGGCGCCAACGCCGGTCCTGTGTTCCCAGACTCGCCGTGCCAGATCGTTCGTTAGACCGACATAAAGCGTGCCGTTGCGCTTGCTGGCGAGAATGTAGACCCAGTAGGGCATCGTCCGGCCATTTCTGTTCTTCCGCCCTGCGAATTTCGCCGGCCCCGGCGGCTTTCGCAATCTGTTGCCGAAGCCGCGCTCTGCCGCGCCCAGGCCCTCTCCGTTGCCGCCCCGGACTTGATCCGGGGCCCAGGGGCGGCCCGAACGGTCGTTGTCTGTGGCCCTGGGCCCCGGATCGTCGCTCCGCTCCGTCCGGGGCGGCAACGAAGTTGAAATTCTTGCGGTTCGGCCGAAGCGCGCAATAGAGGCGAGGAATGCCTCAATCGCCCTCTCTGCTCCCGCCCCTCCCCCGCTCCCGCTTCAGCAGGATGTACACCGCGCCGCTGCCGCCGTGGTGGGGCTGGGCGTGGCAATAGGCGAGGATGAGGCGGCGCAGGTCCGGGGCGTTGAGCCAGCCGGGCAGGGCCTGGCGCAGGGCGCCGACCGACCAGTCGTCCTTCAGCCCCTTGCCGGTCACGACCAGGACGCAGCGCCGCCCGGCCGCCCGGTGCGCCCTGAGAAATCCGGCGAGCGCCGTGCGGGCGCTGTTCTGGGTGTGGCCGTGCAGGTCCAGGGTCGCGTCGATCGGCATGAGGCCGCGGCGGAAGCGGGTCGCGGTGCGCTTGTCGACGCCCGGCGCGTCGCCGTGGGACAGGCCGCCGGAACCGGGCCGCGGGCCGGCGGATTGCACCGGGCGGCCCCCTGCGCCGATGCTCAGGCCGGAAATATCGACGCGCTCGCGTTGCGGGCCGGCCTTCGGTTCGGCCGGTTCGGCTTTCGCGGCGGGCGGCGGCCTTTCCGGGACGGGCGTCGCGACCGGAGGTAAGACATCCTTCCGCGCGAGCGGTTTTACCGACCGGGTGACATTCTCCCACAGCCGGGCGTCGTCATCGTCTCCGGCCGGGTCGGCGGCGGGTTTGCGGTCACGCCCGCTCATCGACGATCACGATATGGAGCCGGCGCGGGCCGTGGGCGCCGAGCTGGATGGTCTGCTCGATATCGGCGCTGCGCGACGGCCCGGTGACCAGGGTGACCGTGCGCGGCAGGGCGCCCTCGCCGTAGCGTTCGCGCAGGGCCGCCCACTGGGCCTCGTAGTCGCCGGAAATCCGGTCGGCCCACAGCACGACGATGTGGTTCTCGGGCAGGAAGTTGAGCATCGTCGGGTTGTCGCCGCCCGAGACCAGGACGAGGGTGCCGGTCTCCGCCACCCCGCCGAACGCCGCCGTGACCGAGACCGCGTCCGGCTCCTCGGCCTTGCGCGCCTCCAGGGTCAGGGTCGGCTGGCTGTCCCACGGGATCGCGTCGAGGTCGGCGTCGGGCGCGCGGACCAGGTTCGCCGGCAGGTTGTGCCGCTTGAGGAAATCCGCGACCGCGGCCGGAACGTCGCCCGCTGCGGCGACCCGCGCCACGGTGGCGTCGGCCTCGGCGGCGTAGTCCTCGAACAGGCCGATCCGGCCGGCCCGGTCCAATTGGCCGCGCTGCGGGATCGGGTTCCGCCCGTGGGCGGACAGGCGCTCGGCGACGGCTTTCGCGCCGGCGCCATCGTCCGCGTCGCGGTCCAGCCGCTGGCGCAGGGCGCCGAGGATGGCTTCGCGGGCGCTCACCGCCGGTCCCTTCGCCTGTTGGATTTCCGCCGGCGCCAGAGATCGTGGAAGGTGCCGCCCTGGGGCGCGGGCAGGTTGCGGTGCGCCGTCCAGCCGCCGGCCAGCGGCAGCGCTTTCAGATGGCCGCGCCTGCGGCCGAGGAAGGCCATGCCGGCAATCGCGAAGCGCGCGCCGAAGCGGTAGAGCGCCGGCCGCCGCACCGCCCAGGCCCACAGGCCGAGGCCCCGGCGCACCGCAGCCGGGCTCAGCTTGCGGCCGAATTCCTCCTCCCGCCAGTGGCGCATCAGCTTCGGCAGCGGGATCCGCATCGGGCAGACCTCTTCGCAGCGGCCGCAGAAGCTCGACGCGTTGGGCAGCTTGCCGGCGGCGTCGATGCCCATGAGCGCCGGCGACAGCACCTTGCCGATCGGGCCGGGATAGACGGTGCCGTAGGCGTGGCCGCCGATCGCGCCGTAGACCGGGCAGTGGTTGAGGCAGGCGCCGCAGCGGATGCAGCGGAAGACCTCCTGGAACTCGGTGCCGTAAAGGTCGCTGCGCCCGTTATCGAGCAGGATGACGTGGTATTCCGCCGGCCCGTCCGGGTCGCCTTCGCGGCGCGGGCCGGTCGAGACCGTGGTGTAGACCGACATTTCCTGGCCGGTCGCCGAGCGCGCGAGCAGGCGCATCAGGGTCGTCGCGTCCTCCAGCGTCGGGACGATCTTTTCCAGGCTGGCGAGCACGATATGGACCCGGGGCAGGGTCTGGGTCAGGTCGCCGTTGCCCTCGTTGGTGACGATGATCGAGGAGCCGGTCTCGGCGACCAGGAAGTTGGCGCCGGTGATGCCGACATCCGCCGCGATGAACCGGTCGCGCAGCTGGGTGCGCGCCTCGGCCAGCAGGTCCGGCCCCTCGTCGAGGGCGCGGTCCGGCGGCAGGCCGGTGTGATGCTCCCGGAAGGCATCGGCGACCTGCTCCTTGTTGACGTGGATCGCCGGGGCGATGATGTGGCTCGGCGTCTCCCGGCGCAGCTGGATGATGTATTCGCCGAGATCGGTCTCGACCGGCTCGATGCCGTGGGCTTCGAGGAACGGGTTGAGGTGCATCTCCTCCCCGATCATCGACTTGCCCTTGGTGACCGTGCGCGCGCTGGCCGCGCGGCAGATGTCGAGGACGATCCGGCGGCCTTCCTCGGCGTCGCGCGCCCAGTGGACCCGGCCGCCGCCGTCGACGACCTTCTGCTCCCAGGCCTCCAGATAGAGGTCGAGATGGGCCAGGGTGTGGGTCTTGATCGCCACGCCCGCGTCGCGCAGGGCCTCGAATTCCGGCAGCTTTTCGGCCGCCTTGCGCCGCTTCTCGATAAAGCCGACGCGCATGTTGCCGAGCGCGCGCTGGAGCGGCGCGTCCTTCAGCGCGGCGGCGGCCTGCTCGTTGAACCGGGCGGGCGACAGTTCGGTCACGGGCCGTCTCCGGGGCCGCCGCCGCCCCGACTGCCGGGCGCTTCCGCCTGCGCGATCGGCGGGGCCTCGACGCCGGCCAGCACTTCGGCGACGTGCCAGGCGCGGATTTTCGAACCCTCGCGGCTCAGCTTGCCGGCGATGTTCATCAGGCAGCCCAGGTCGCCGGCCAGCACCGTATCGGCGCCGGTCTGTGCGATATCCGCCGTCTTGTCGGCGACCATGGCGTTGGAAATGTCGGGATATTTCACGCAGAAGGCGCCGCCGAAGCCGCAGCAGACCTCCGGCGCCTCCAGTTCGCGCAGGGCGAGGCCGTCCACAGACTGCAGCAGCAGCCGCGGCTGCGCCTGCACCTTCATCTCGCGCAGGCTGGAGCAGGAATCGTGATAGGCGCAGACCGCCTCGAGCCGGCTCCCGACCGCCGTCATGCCGCGGATGTCGACGAGGAAGGAAACCAGTTCGTGGGTCTTCGCCGCCAGCGCCTCCGCCCTCGGTTGCCACACCGGCTCGCCGGCGAACAGTTCCGGATAATGCTTCGCGATCATGCCGCCGCAGGAGCCCGACGGCGCAACGACGTAATCGTAGCCCTCGAAGGCCGCGATAACGCCCTTCGCGATGGCCTGCGCCGACTCCCGGTCGCCGCTGTTATAGCCCGGCTGGCCGCAGCAGGCCTGGGCGGACGGAACCTCGACTGTGCAGCCCGCCTGTTCCAGCAATTTGACCGCGGCGAAGCCGACCGAGGGGCGGAACAGATCGACCAGGCAGGTGACGAACAGGGCGACGGTCGGGGATTCGGCGGGAGATGCGGTCGGGGAGGCGGGCATGGCGGAACCGTTCGCGTCGATCCCGCCGATGTACGCCAAACCGCGGTAGCGGCCAAGGGCGGGGGTTTAGGCAATGCATTGGTTCGAATTGCGCCTCCTTTGAGGATTGTGCCGAATCGGGCCTTGGCGCACGGCTGTGATCCATCGGCCAAATGCGCGATCACCGATATGGGCCGGCGCTCAGGTCGCGCCTCAATTCCAAACTCACTTGGAATCATCATTGACAGTGAATTCATATTATCGTATGTATTCATCCTCCACCATGAAGGGGTGTGAATATGAACAGCGCCACGATCCCAAATCCGTTCAAGCCGGGTGCCGGGCATATGCCACCATATCTCGCAGGGCGCACAGCGGAGAGGGACGAGTTCAGTAAGGTTCTTGAGCAAACCACTGTTACGGATAATCTCATTCTGACCGGATTGCGTGGCGTCGGCAAAACAGTCCTTTTGCAAACTTTTGAGCCAATTGCGCGCCAAGCTGGATGGCTGTGGGCGGGAACTGATATGTCGGGGTCTGCTAGTCTTACCGAAGAGCGCATGGCCACTCGTCTCATTACCGATTTATCTACTTTAACCGCCACTCATCTGGCCTCTCGAGAACCAGAGCTTCCGTTTGGATACTCGAACGAAATAAAGGCCAAGGAAACCCGAATGGGCTATGATGTATTACAGAAAATTTACGAAAAAACGCCTGGGCTAACTGTAGATAAACTGAAAGCTATTCTAAAATTTGTTTGGGATAGGGGCTTTCGCAACATTAACGGCATTAAGGGCATTGTGTTTGCGTATGACGAAGCGCAGCTTATGGCGGATCACGAAAAACAGAATGAATTCCCGCTCTCGCTAATCCTTGAATTATTCCAATACATTCAGCGAATTGGATACCCCTATCTGCTAATTTTGACCGGTCTACCCACGCTGAATTCTAGGCTAGTAGCAGCTCGAACATACTCGGAACGTATGTTTCACACCATCTTTCTGACAAAGCTTGATGATGTCAATAGTCGTAGAGCAATTACTGAGCCAACGCACGCACCAAACTGTCCTGTTCGATTTTCTGACAACGCTATCGACATTATCGCGGAGCTGTCCGGCGGCTATCCGTACTTAATCCAATTTATTTGCAAGGAATCTTTCAATGTCTATATTGAGCAATTCGGGCGCAAGCAAGTGCCCTCCATTCCTGTTAGGGAAATAATCAATAAATTAGATAATGACTTCTTCTCAGCGCGCTGGGACCCGGTGACTGATCGTCAGCGTCAGCTTATGTGCGCCATTTCGTTTCTGGAAAACTGTGACGATGAATTTACGGTTCAAGAAATAGTCCGATGTTCGGAGCGCACACTTAATCGCCCGTTCGCCCCAAATCAAGTAAATAATATGCTGGCTTCGTTGGGTGAAAAGGGGTTAATTTTTAAAAATCGGCATGGAAAATACTCTTTTGCGGTGCCGCTTCTTTCACAGTTCATCAAGAGACAATGGGAGAACAACCCTAGCCAAATGGGTGTGGTTCTTTAGGTCGGCGTGTGGCGGGTGCCTTGACCCAGATCGCGCCGCCAATTGCCGTGCAGGCGGCTTGGCGCGGCCTCAGCCGCCGTCGGTCTCGACGAGGTGCCAGTTGGGATCGCGCGAACGGGTATCGCGCGCGAAGGTCCAGATGTCGGTGATCTTCTCGATCGTCGCCGGATCGCCGTCGACCGGGTTGCCGTCCGCATCCTTCACGACATTGGATTGTTCGGACACGAAGGTCACGGTGACCCGGGCCGTCCGCCCCTGCATTTCGGCGCCGGTCAGCTCGGCCGAATTGAGCGCGACGATGGTGGTCTCCAGCGTCTCGCCGGCCCGTTCGCGCTCCGCGATAGCCGCATCGAAGCTGGCGAACACGTCGGGCGCGAGCAGGGGTTCCAGCGCATCGCGGTCGCCTTTCGCGAAGGCCTCCACGATCATGTCGAACGCCGCCCTGGCGCCGTCCACGAAGGCGCCGGGATCGAAATAGCGGTCGGCGGCGCGGATGGCCGCAACGCCTTCGGCGGCCGGCGAGTCCGGATCGACCCCGGCGGCCTCGGCCCCGGCGTCGGCGTGCGGGCCCGGCGCCGGCAGGGCGGTATCGCCCGCCACGCTGTCCTTGGCCGCCCCGTCCTTGGCGACGCCATCGTTGGCCGCCTTGCGCTCGGCCTCGGCGAAGACGTCCGGCGGCCGCTGCTCGTGGCCCTCCCGCCGACCCAGCACGGAGCGCAGCTTGTACAGCACGAAGGCCGCGACCGCCGCGAAGATCAGGGTCAGGATCAGATCGTTGTTCATCGGACCGGCATTGCTATCCGGGCTTTGCTGTCCGGGCGGCGCCCGCGGAGCCGCCTTGCGGCCGTTTGCCCTAGGTTTCGGGTTATACACCCGATTCGTCCGGGCGGTCGCCCGTTTTCCGCACTTTTTCGCCGCATTGACCGGATCGGGACCGGATCGGGACCGGATCGGGCCAGCGGCGGAGCGCGGCCCGACTGGCGACCGGCGCCGGAGCTTCCTACATAGGCAGGCAGCCCCCCGATAACAAGCGCACGGCACCCGGAACACCCGCATGGGCTGGATCCTGTTCGCCCTCCTGATCGGCGTGCCGCTGATCGAAATCTACCTGTTCGTCGAGCTCGGCGGGCTGATCGGCACCTGGCCGACCATCGGGCTGGTCGTGCTCACCGCGGTCGCCGGCTCGATGATGCTGCGCGCCCAGGGCCGGCGCGTCCTGGCGCGGGCGCAGGAGAAGATGCGGCGCGGCGAGCCGCCGGTTACCGACCTGCTGGACGGTATCGGGCTGCTGCTGGCCGGCGCCTTGCTGCTGACCCCCGGATTTCTCACCGACGGGGTCGGTTTCGCCCTGCTGCTGCCGGCGGTGCGGCGCGGGCTGGCGGCGTGGCTCTGGGCCGCGATGCAGGCGCGCGGCTCGGTGCATGTCGCCGGGTTCGCGCGCGGCCCGGGCGGCGGGCGGGGACGGCAGGGAACCGGCGAAACGGTGATCGACGGCGAGTTCGAAACCGTCGAGCCCGAACCGGAGCCGCCGGACGGAAACGGCGGCGGCGCGCCCCGGATCGGCCCCCGAACCGGACCCCGGACAGGCCCCCGGACGGATCCGGAATAGCGCCGCGGCCGCCACATCTGTTGCCGGGGCGCGGCGCTTGGCTTACACCCTGCCTTGTTCCGGACCCTGTTCCGGACCTTGTTCCGGCGGGGCCGGCCGGCGCGACTCCGGCGGCAGACGCTCACCCCCTTTTATTCGGGAGACACCGCGATGGCGGCAGACGACAACGGTTCCGGCATCGACATGACGGACGCGCCGCCGCTGATCGTGAAGGCGCAGTTCATCAAGGATTTTTCGTTCGAAATGCCGAATGCGCCGGAAATCTTCGGCCGGCTTTCGGCCGAGCCGGAAATCGAGGTCCGGATCGACGTCCACCCGGAAGAGCTCGAGGGCGACGACTATCTGGTCGTGCTGAACATCGAGGCGCGCGCCACCGTCGAGGACGAGACCGCCTTTGTCGCCGAGCTGGAATATGCCGGCCTGTTCGAGCTGAACAGCAGCATTCCGGAGGAATATATCGGCTCCATCCTGCTGGTCGAATGCCCGCGCATCCTGTTCCCCTTCGCGCGCAACATCATCGCCTCGGCCACCCAGGAAAGCGGCATGCCGCCGCTCATGCTCCAGCCGATCGATTTCAACGCCATCGTGCAGGCCCAACTGGTCCAGGGCGCAGGCACCGCCTGAGCGCGGGAGCGGCCCGCCAGAAAACCAGGGTTTGTCGCCCCGGACTTGATCCGGGGCCCAGTGCCATTAGGCAAGGCCGTGCCGGGCGACTCTTGGCCCCGGATCGGGGTCCGGGGCGACACCGGAAGCGGTTATCGGTCAGGATGGGGTTTTGCCCGCCTGAAACGGCGGATGGGAATTCCCGTAGCCGCACCTATCCGGCGAGCCAGATCGGATCGTCGATCTTGTTCAGGAATTCGCGGTGGGCGGCGCGTTCGGCTTCGGTCGGCGCGGCGCCGGGCAGATGCCGGCGCGGGGCGCGGGGCGCGCGTTCGGCGCTTACGGCGTCGGCCGGCCGGCCGGTGTCGGCGGCGAGCTCGAAGCCCGGCTGCCGCCCGCCGACCAGTTCCAGATAGACCGCCGCCAGCAGGTGCGAATCGATCAGCGCGCCGTGCTTGTCGCGCATGGAGAGGTCGATCTCGAAGCGCTGGCACAGGGCGTCGAGGCTGGCCCGGGCGCCGGGGAATTTCTGCCGCGCGACGAGCAGGGTGTCGACGACGCGGCCGGCGTCGAGCGGCGCGCGGCCGATCCGCTCCAGCTCCGCGTTCAGGAAGCGCAGATCGAACTCCGCATTGTGGATGACCAGCGGCGCGTCGCCGATGAACTCCAGCAGGGCGTCGGCCGCATCGGCGAATTTGGCCTTGCCGGCGAGGAAATCGTCGGACAGGCCGTGGACGGCGAAGGCCTCCTCCGGCATCTCGCGCTCCGGGTCGAGATAGGTGTGGTATTCGCGCCCGGTCGGTAGGTGGTGGTGCAATTCCAGGGCGCCGATCTCGACGATCCGGTGGCCGGTGGCCGGATCGAGGCCGGTGGTTTCGGTATCGAGCACGATTTCACGCATGATGTGTTCCGATCGGGCGCATTCCGGCGGGGCGGGGCGGGGCCATCCGCGGGTTGGGCGGCCAGTGCCGGGCCGGCCGTTCGAGCGTCCGGCGCAGCGCCCGGCGCAGGCCGGTAAGCATGGCCCGCCAGCCCCGGTGCGACGGGATGACGAAATCCGCGCGCGCGCATTTTTCCGCATCCGGCATCTGGCGCGCCAGAATAAGCGCGAGCTTGTCTGCTGTCATCTCCGGACGGGCCAGCACCCGGCCGCGCTGCACGAAGGCCGGCGCCGAGACGACGAGGACCGTATCGCAGCGCCGCTCGCCGCCGGTCTCGAACAGGAGCGGGATGTCCAGCGCGACCGCCGGCGCCCGGCGCAGCGCCGCCGCCTGGAGAAACCGCTCCTGCCGGCGCCGGACGATGGGGTGCACGATGCTTTCGAGCCGCGGCAGGACCGCTGGGTCGGCGGCGATCAGCGCACTCAGCGCCGCGCGGTCGATCGCGCCGCCGCGCACCGCCTCCGGCCAGGCCGCGCCGACCGGGCCGACCGCCGCGCCGCCGCTTGCATAGACCGCGTGGACCGCCGCATCGGCGTCGTAGACCGGCAGGCCGAGAAAGCGGAGGTAGCCGGCCGCCGCCGTCTTGCCCATGCCGATGGAGCCGGTGAGGCCGACGATGCGCATCATTCGGCGGCGAACAGATCGCCGGCGACGGCGCGGCGCAAATCGTCGTCGACCGCCGGATCGACGCCGAACCAGGCGCGGAAGCCCGGCCGGCCCTGGTGCAGCAGCATTCCCAGGCCGTCGACCGCGCGGCAGCCGTGCCGGCGCGCCGCGGCGAGCAGCGGGGTTTCCAGCGGCGCGTAGACGATGTCGCTCACCGTCGCCTCCGGCGGCAGGTCGTCGAGCGGCAGGTCGAGCGCGGGCTGCCCCGCCATACCGAGCGACGTTGCGTTGACCAGCAGGGCGGCCCCGGCAAGCGCGGCGGCGCGCTTCCGCCAGGGCACGGTTTCGACGCCCGGCCCGAGCGCGGCGGCGGCCGCTTCGGCGTGCGCCGCCGTCCGGTTGGCGATGCGCACCGGGCCGTAGCCCAGAGTTCGCAGCGCGAGGACGACCGCCCGCGCCGCGCCGCCCGCTCCGAGCACGACGGCGGAGCCGCCGCCCGCCGCGCCCGGCGCGCCGGCTTCCAGGGCTTCGGCGAAGCCGTAGGCGTCGGTATTGCGGCCCTCGATATCGCCGTCCGGCCCGAAGATCAGCGTGTTGGCCGCACCCAGGCGTTTCGCCGTTCCGTCCAGCCGGTCGCACAGGGCGCAGGCCGCCGCCTTGTGCGGCACGGTGACGTTCAGCCCGGCGAGACCGGCCGCCGCTAGGCCGCGAACGGCGGTGGCGAAGGCCTCCGGCGGCACCGGAAACGGCGCGTACAGGCCGTCGATCCCGTAACGCCGCAGCCAGTGGCCGTGCAGGCGCGGCGAGCGGGAATGGCCGACCGGCCAGCCGGCGACCCCGGCGACGACCGCCTTGCCGGAGGGCAGATCCATCATGGGTCCAGAACCCCGTCGCCGCGCAGGAAATCCAGCAGCGGCAGCAGCGGCAGGCCGAGTATCGTGAAAAAGTCGCCGTCGACCGAAGCGAACAGATGGGCGCCGAGGCCTTCGAGCCGGTAGGCGCCGACCGAGTCCAGGGCGTCGTCGCCGACGGCGTCGAGATAGGCGGCGATAAAGCGCGCCGACAGCGGGCGCATAACGAGACTGGCGCTGTCGGTACAGTCCCAGATCCGCTCCCCGCCGCGCAGCAGCGCCGCCGCCGAGACCAGCCGGTGGCGCTTGCCGGACAGGCGTTGCAGATGCCCCGCGGCGGCGGCGCGGTCCGCCGGCTTGTCGAGCAGCGCGCCGTCGAGATCGAGCACCTGGTCCGCCCCGAGCACCAGGGCGCCGGGGCGGTCGGCCGCGATTTCATCGGCGATCCGCGCCGCCTTCATTTCGGCCAGCGCGCCGGCGACCCGTTCTGCGGACGCGCCTTCGCGGCGCAGCTTCTGTTTGACCGCCGCTTCGTCGATCGCGGCCGGGACGGTCTCGAAAGCCAGTCCGGCGTCGCGCAGCAGCGCCGCCCGGGTCCGGCTGGCAGACGCCAGGACGAGCGCCGGGGCGCCGGGGCGGGCCGGCCAGCGTGCGCCGCTCACGGTTCGCCGCCCGAGGCACCGCCCGGGGCGTCGCCCGGGACTCCCGCGAGCGGCGCGCCATCGGGCCGGCCGAGCTGGAGCAGGTCGGCGGAGGCGCCTTCCTCGTGGCGGCGCTCGCGGTCGCGCACCAGGCGCAGGATCGCCGCCGCGGTCTCCTCGATCGACCGGCGGGTCACGTCGATGACCGGCCAGCCGTAGCGCCCGAACAGCCGGCGCGCGTCGGCGACCTCCTTCCGGACCGCGGCGATATCGGTGTAGGCGGTTTCGGTGTCGCCGAGCGACTGGCGCATGCGCGAGCGGCGCAGATCGACCAGCCGGCGCGGGTCTTCGGTCAGGCCGACGACCAGCGGCCGGTTCAGGGCGAACAGGATCTCCGGCAGCGGCTGGTCCGGCACGATCGGCACGTTGGCCGCCTTGATGCCGCGGTTGGCCAGGTAGATCGAGGTCGGCGTCTTCGACGTGCGCGACACCCCGACCAGCACGACATCGGCCTCCTCCAGATTGCCGGTCTGCTGGCCGTCGTCGTGCTGCATGACGTAGTTCATGGCGTCGATGCGCTGGAAATATTCGTCGTCCAGCTCGTGCTGCCGGCCCGGCATGTCGCGGCTCTTTGCGCCGAAATAGGTTGCCATCACCTCGATGAAGGGCTCGATTACCGAGACGCAGGTCAGCCCGCGCCGCTTGCAATATTCCTCCAGGGTTTCGGCGAGCGCCCGGTCGAGCAGGGTGTAGAGCACGAGGCCGGGCTCCTCCTCCAGCTCCTCGATGACGATCTCCAGGGCCCGTGGGCTGCGCACCATCGGCCAGAGATGCTCGACGATCTCGACCCGCTCGAACTGAACCGTGCAGGCGCGCCCGATGCTCTGGACCGTCTCGCCGGTCGAATCGGAGATCAGATAGAGATGATGGCGGCTCATGGCGGAGACCGGCGGAACAATCCTGTGGACAAGCGCGCTGCCGAAGCGCCGGAAACGGCCCCGTTATACGCGGCGGCGGCGTCCGGCGGCGACCGCAAAATGTTGTCCCGGCACTGCCGGAGTCCGAAAACCGGGTTATCCGGCTGGGGATCGTTTATCCCGCTATGGACCGCTTGCGCCCGCCGGACGGTTATCCGCAGGCTGCCCACGCCGGGCCGGCGCGGTTGTTCCCGCCGGGCCGGCCGGCATATCCGGCATTTTCAGGGTATTACCTGCGTTCTGCATCCTTTCCACATGTCCGGCCCGGTTTCCGGCACCGCCGGAGCCCGATTGCCGCCGCGCTGTGACCAACCCGCAATCCCCGCGACTCCCCTGCCCAACAAAAACAACTTCAACCTTTCTATATAAAGACTCTTTGAAGAATGCCGACCGACGGCCGTGCGGAGGCCTCGCCGCCGCCGGCCGGGTTTCCGGGCGGCGCTTCCGTTCCGGCAACCGGCAGGCGACCCCAGCAGGTAATCCGATGACCGATCGGCCGATCATGCGCGTGTTGGCAGGCGAGACCCTGGCGGTTCCGCCGGTCTGGCTGATGCGGCAGGCCGGGCGCTATCTGCCGGAATACCGGGCGCTGCGCCGGTCCGCCGACTCGTTTCTCGATCTGTGCTACACGCCCGCGCTGGCGACCGAGATCACCCTGCAGCCCGTGCGGCGGTTCGATTTCGACGCCGCGATCCTGTTTTCCGACATTCTGGTGGTGCCGGACGGGCTGGGTATCGGCGTCGGTTTCGAGGACGGCCACGGCCCGGTGCTCGAACCTGTCCGCAGCGCCGCCGACCTGGCGCCGCTCGATCCCGGCCGCGTCGTGTCGCATTGCGCGCCGGTCTACGAGGCGGTCGCCGCGGTTCGCGCGGCGCTCGCGCCGGACAAGACGCTGATCGGATTCGCCGGCGGGCCCTGGACCGTCGCGACCTACGCGGCGGAAGGCGGTAGCAGCCGGACGTTCGAAACGGTCAAACACTGGATGTGGAGCGATCCGGACGGTTTCGGGACGCTGATCGACATGCTGACCGAAGCGACGGTCGATCACCTGTCGCGCCAGATCGACGCCGGCGCGGATTGTGTGCAGATTTTCGAAAGCTGGGCCGGAGTCCTCGCCGAGCCGGAATTCCGCCGCTACGCCATCGAGCCGACGCGGCGGATCGTCGAGGCCTTGCGGCTGCAGCATCCGGCGACGCCCGTGATCGGCTTTCCGCGCGGCGCCGGACGCCTGATTGAGGACTATGTCGCCGGGACCGGCATTGCGGCGGTCGGTCTCGATACCGGCGTTCCGCTCGCCCAGGCCACGGAAATTCAGAAGACCGTGCCGGTCCAGGGCAATCTCGATCCGCTGTTGCTGGTCGCTGGTGGGCCGCCGCTGGCCGAACGGGCCGAGCAGCTCCGGGCCGGGCTGGCCGGCGGGCCGCATATCTTCAATCTCGGCCATGGCATCGTGCCGCAGACGCCGCCGGACCATGTCGCCGGGCTGGTGGCGGCCCTGCGCGGGTCAGCCGTGCGCGGCGCTGCGCTGGGCGGAGCGGCATGAGCGGCGATACCGCCGTCATCCTGTTCAATCTCGGCGGCCCGACTGCGCCGGAGACCGTCGGGCCGTTCCTGTTCAATCTGTTCAACGACCGGGCGATCATCGGGGCGCCGCAGCCGGTGCGCTGGCTGCTGGCAAAATCGATTGCCGGGCGGCGGGCGCCGCTTGCGCGGGACATCTACGCCCATCTCGGCGGCAAATCGCCGATCCACGAGGAGACCGACGCCCAGGCGGCGGCGCTGGAAGCCGTTTTGCGCGACCGGCTGGGACCGGCTAACGCCCCCTCGGTCCATGTCGCGATGCGCTACTGGGGCCGGCGGGCGGAGGCCGTGGCGCGCGAGCTGGCCCAGCGGGGGGCCGGGCGGGGGGCCGGGCGGGGTGCGCGCCGCACCGTCCTGCTGCCGCTCTATCCGCAATTCTCGACCACGACATCGGCTTCGTCGGTGCGCGAGTGGAGCCGGTGGGCGGCGAAAACCGGCCTCGGACCGGCCGTCGGCGGCGTGTGCTGCTATCCGGCGAGCGCCGGCTTCGTCGCCGCGATGGCCGACCGGATCCGCGAAACTCTGGCCGGGCATGACGGAGACCCGCCGCGCCTCCTGTTTTCCGCCCACGGATTGCCGGAAAAGACGATTGCGGCGGGCGACCCCTACCGCTGGCAGGTCGAGCGGACGGCCGCTGCGCTCGCCAAAACGCTCGGGGAGGCCGCATCGGACCATGTCGTTTGCTACCAGAGCCGGGTCGGGCCGCTGAAATGGATCGGACCGTCGACCGAGGATGAAATCCGCCGCGCCGGCGCGGAGAAAAGGCCGGTGCTCGTGGCGCCGATCGCTTTCGTCTCGGAGCATTCCGAAACCCTGGTCGAGCTCGATATCGAATACCGCAAGGTCGCCGAAGCGGCCGGCGTGCCGGCCTATCTGCGCGCCCCGACGGTGGGGACCCATCCGGCCTTCATCGGCGCGCTCGCCGATATGGTGCAGACCGTTCTGGACCGCGGCGGCCTGGAATCCGAAAGCGGCGGCCGGCTGTGCCCCGGCGCCTGGCGGGGCTGCCCGCTGGCCGCCCCTATGGCACAAAAGCTGGCGCAAAAAGCCACACAGCCGGCGGCGTAAGGGACGGCGGGACGCGGCCATGGACTGGATCCTCTGGGTAAAGGCGCTGCACGTCCTGTCGGTCATCGCCTGGATGGCGGCGCTGCTCTACCTGCCGCGGCTGTTCGTCTATCACGCCGGCGCCGCGCCCGGCTCCGACAAATCCGAGACTTTCAAGATCATGGAGCGCCGGCTGCTGCGCGGCATCGCCAATCCGTCGATGGTCGTCGTCTGGGCGACCGGCGTCGCCCTGTATGTCGAACTGGAATACTGGACCGAGGGCTGGATGCACGCGAAATGGCTGTGCGCGATCGCGCTCACCCTGCTGCACCACGTCTACGCCCGCTGGCGCAAGGATTTCGAGCACGACCGCAACGCCCGCAGCGCGACCTTCTACCGGATCTGGAACGAGGTCCCGGTCCTGTTCCTGATCCCGCTGGTCGTGCTGGTGGTCGTCCGGCCGTTCTGAGCCGGGTTGCCGCCGGGCCGGCGCCGTGCTGCTGTCGGCGCGGCATTCGCGCCATCTTACATTTCCGGCGATTGCTGCTATATTCGGGGTCCCTCCTTCCGATGAAGCGGCACGACGCCCGTACCGGCGTCTCCCGGAGCCCCGGAAAAAATCGGCTCGCCCGCTCGCGGCACCCCGTCCGGTCTCCGGCCCCCAATTCCGATCCCGCCGCCAACGCGGCCGCCGCCGCTTCTGCCCCCTTCGCGCCTGTCCCGGCCCGCCGCCGGTGCGCAGCGCAATCCCCAGGTGACGCGCCCCATGTCTTCCGTCGATCTTCAGGACCTGAAAGCCAAAACCCCCGGCGCCCTGCTGGCCTATGCCGAGGAGCTGGAAATCGAGGCGGCGAGCGCCCTGCGCAAGCAGGAGCTGATGTTCGCCATCCTCAAGGATCTGTCCGCCCAGGAAACCTCGATCATCGGCCAGGGCACGCTGGAGGTGCTGCCCGACGGGTTCGGCTTCCTGCGCTCGGTCGAGGCCAACTATCTGCCCGGCCCGGACGATATCTACGTTTCGCCCGGCCAGGTGCGGAAATTCTCGCTGCGCTCCGGCGACACGGTGCAAGGTCCGATCCGCGGCCCCAAGGACGGCGAGCGCTATTTCGCCCTGCTCCAGGTCGACCAGGTCAACTTCGAGGGGCCGGAGAAGGTCCGCCACCGGATCAATTTCGACAATCTGACCCCGCTTTACCCGGACCAGCGGCTGACCATGGAGCCGAAGGACCCGACGGGCAAGGACCTGACCAGCCGGGTGATCGACATCGTCACGCCGATCGGCAAGGGCCAGCGCGCGCTCATCGTCGCGCCGCCGCGCACCGGCAAGACGATGATGCTGCAGAACATCGCCCACGCCATCTCATCGAACCATCCGGAGGTCTATCTGCTGGTCCTGCTGATCGACGAGCGGCCGGAAGAGGTCACCGACATGCAGCGCACGGTGAACGGCGAGGTCATCAGCTCGACCTTCGACGAACCGGCCGGCCGCCACGTCCAGGTCGCAGAGATGGTGATCGAGAAGGCCAAGCGGCTGGTCGAGCACAAGCACGACGTCGTCATCCTGCTCGATTCGGTCACGCGGCTGGCGCGCGCCTACAACACGGTCGTGCCGTCCTCCGGCAAGGTGCTGACCGGCGGCGTCGACGCCAACGCGCTCCAGCGGCCCAAACGCTTCTTCGGCGCGGCGCGCAACATCGAGGAGGGCGGCTCGCTCTCCATCATCGCGACCGCGCTGATCGACACCGGCAGCCGCATGGACGAGGTGATTTTCGAGGAGTTCAAGGGCACCGGCAACAGCGAGATCAACCTGGACCGCAAGCTGTCCGACAAGCGGGTCTGGCCGGCCATCGACATCGGCAAGTCCGGCACCCGCAAGGAGGAGCTGCTGGCCGACCAGGCGACGCTCGCCAAGATGTGGGTGCTGCGGCGCATCCTGCTGCCGATGGGCGTCACCGACGCCATGGAGTTCCTGATCGGCAAGCTCAAGGACACCAAGTCCAACGACGAATTCTACGACAGCATGAATACTTGAGGGGCACGCTGGCCTGCCGGCGCGGCCTCAGCTTCACATTGTCACCCCGGCCGACCGCAGGGAGAGCCGGGGTCCAGAGCCGACCTGACGGGCCTGTGTTTGCAGCCCTGGGCCCCGGATCGTCGCTCCGCTCCGTCCGGGGCGACACGGCAGGGAAGCCGGTAACGCCCCCCTAAACCGTATACACCGTGCTCCCGGTCGTCCTCCGGCCCTCCAGGTCGGCATGGGCCTGGGCGGCGTCTTTCAGCGGGTAGGTCTGGTTGACCTCGATCTTCACGGCGCCGCTCAGCACGACATCGAACAGGTTGCCGGCCATCTCCTCGAGCCGGGGCCGGTGCGAGGCGTGGGTGAACAGGGTCGGCCGGGTGACGTAGACCGAACCTTTCGGCCCGAGGATCGCTGGGTTGATCGGCTCGACCGGCCCCGACGCGTTGCCGAAGGTCGCGAGCGTGCCGAAGGGCGCGAGGCAGTCGAGCGAGCCCATGAAGGTGTCCTTGCCGACCGAATCGTAGACCCAGGGCACGCCCTTGCCATCGGTGATCTCCTGCACCCGTTCGACGAAATCCTCGCTGCGGTAGTTGATCGTGTGGGCTGCGCCGTAGGCCTTCGCCAGTTCGGCCTTCTCGTCGCTGCCGACCGTGCCGATCACCTCGACGCCGAGATGCTTCAGCCACTGGCAGGCGATCAGGCCGACGCCGCCGGCCGCGGCGTGGAACAGCACGGTCTGGCCGGCCTCCACCGGGCAGGTCTTCATGATCAGATATTCCACCGTCATGCCCTGGAGCATCATGGCCGCGCCGGTCCGGTCGTCGATGCCGTCGGGCATTTTCACCAGGTGCGAGGCCGGGATGACGCGGCGCTCGGCGTAGGCGCCGGGCGGGCTGGTGCCGTAGCAGACCCGGTCGCCCTCGGCGAAGCCGGCGACGCCCGGGCCGACCGCCTCGATGACGCCGGCGCCTTCGAAGCCCGGCGTAAAGGGCATGGCCGCCGCCGGGTAGAGGCCGGAGCGGAAATAGACGTCGATATAGTTGAGGCCGACGGCGGTGTGCCGGAGGCGTACCTCGCCCTCGCCGGGATCGCCGACGCTGACGGCCTCCCATTGCAGGACTTCGGGGCCGCCGGTTTCGTGCACGACGATGGCGTGGGTCATGGAAGCTGTCCTTGATGTTGTCGCAAGACGTGCGCCGCCGCGGAGCGGCAGCCCCGCCACGGCCGGGCGCGCAGGGCTAGCGCAGATGGGCGTTGAAGAAGGCGGCCGAGCGGTCGTTGGCGCTCTGCGCCGCGCCGGCGTCGTAATGCTCGCCGCCGGCCCGGGCGAAGGCGTGGTCCATGCCGGCATAGTCGTGGATCGTCACCTTGCCGTGGCCGTCCAGCGCACCGTGGATCTGCGCCTGCTCGTCCTTGGGGCAGAAACCGTCCTCCTCGGCGATATGCAGCAAGGCCGGCGCCTCGATGTTGGCCGCCTCGTCCAGATTGTTGCCGATGCCGACGCCGTAATAGCCGATGCTGGCGTCGGCGTCGGTGCGGGTGGCGCACAGATAGGCGAGCTTGCCGCCGAGGCAGAAGCCGACGGCGCCGACCTTGCCGCTGCACGCCGCGTCGCCGCGGATCGCGTCGATGGTCGCCTGGATGTCCTCGACGCCCTTGGCCTCGTCGAAGCCCTGGTAGAGCTCGAAGGCCCGGCCCCATTCCTCCTCGGTCTGGTCGGTGAGCTGGATGCCCGGCTCCTGGCGCCAGAAAATGTCCGGGCAGACCGCGATAAAGCCCTGGCCGGCCCACCAGTCGCAGATATCGCGCATCACCTTGTTGACGCCGAAAATCTCCTGGATGACGACGATCGCAGGTCCGGACCCGCCCGCCGGGTCGGCGCGGTAGGCCATGAACTGCCCGTCCGGGGCGTTGATCGTGATGTCCGGCATGCTTTCCTCCCTGGAATGCCGGGCCGCGGCCCCCGCATGGCGGGATGCGCGGCCGGATTGTCGAAACCGCAAAAAAGCGCGCGGAAGATGTCCTAGAAAACCGGCGCGGCTATTGCAAGCCGGCGCTTGGCTCGGTGCTGGGCTGGGCCTCCGGCGCCGGCGCGTCGAACAGGGTGCGCTGACGGTCGGCGGACCAGCCCTCGAGTTCCAGCAGCCATTGCTTGGTGTCGGTCCCGCCGTCGCCGGAATAGCCGCCCAGGCCGTCCGACGCGACGACCCGGTGGCAGGGAACGATGATCGGGATCGGGTTGCGGCCGCAGGCCCGGCCGACCGCGCGCGGCGCGCTGCGCAGCCAGCGGGCAAGCTCGCCGTAGGTCCGGGTATCGCCGTAGGGTATCGCCTGCATCTGCTGCCAGACCGCGCGCTGGAAGGCGGTGCCCTGCGGCGCGAGCGGCAGGTCGAAATGGCGCAGGCCGCAGAAGAAATAGGCGTTGAGCTGATGCACGGCCCGGTTGAGCAGTGGGGTCTCGTCGGTGCGCGGCCCGGCCTCGGGCAGCAGTTCCGTCTCCACGGCCGGCACCCAGTCGAGACGGGTCAGCCGGCCGTCGGATTCGCGCAGGCGCAGGGGGCCGAGCGGGCTGTGATAGGTCGTCTCCGCCATCGAAATTCGTTTCGTTCGCTCCCGTCCGGTTGAGCGGCCGTCACCGTCATGCGGGGCTGCGCCCCCTCAGCGGCTGGGTCAGCCGCTCCGTCAGCGCCGCCGGGTCGGTCATCGGCAGGCTGCACGTCATGCCCTGGCAGACATAGGCCGCCGGCCGGCCGTCGGCGAGGCCCCGCCGCTCGACCGGGCCGTGCGCGGGATGGCCGTCCGGCAGGGCATCGCCAGGATCGATCCGGCGGAAGACCCGGGCCGGCGCCGGCGCCTGCCAGGCCGCCCGGACCAGCGCCTGCGTCTCGGCCGCATCGGCCGGGCCGACGACGACGGTCTGCAGGGCGGTTTCCAGCAGCCGCGCCCCGCTCGTCAGCAGCGGCGCCGCCAGCGCGTTGCGGTTGAGTTCGCCGGAAAAGGCCTTCACCAGCGCATCCGCGCGGCCGAGCATGTCCGTATCGCCGGCGAGCAGGCCGAGGCGGACGAGATTGTGCACCATCAGCCCGTTGGACGACGGCGTTGCGTTGTCGTGCACGGACTTGGCGCGCACCAGCAGGCCGGACACGTCGTCCGCCGCCAGGAAATAGCCGCCGTCCGCCGCATCGAGGAAGTGCCGGTCGATCGCTTCGGTCCAGCGCCGGGCCTGGGCCAGATACCGGGCCTCGCCCGTCGCCTCGAACAGGGTGAGCGCGGCGCGGATCAGGCTGGCATAGTCCTCGGCGGTCGCCGGATGGGCCGCCCTGCCTTCGCGCCAGCTGTGGAGCAGCCGGTTCCCGCCCGACTCTTTATCGAGGGTCATCTCGTCGAGCACGAAATCGAAGGCGCCGGCCGCCAGGCCGATCCATTCCGGCCGGTCCAGGATCGCGCCCGCCAGCGCCAGGGCGTGGATCGTGTAGCCGTTCCAGTCGGCGAGCACCTTGTCGTCCAGGCCGGGCCGCGGTCGCGCCGCGCGGGCTTCGAGCAGCACGGCCCGGCAGCGCTCCAGCATGGCCTCGTGATCCGCGTCGCCGAGCATCGGCCGCTGGGAGCGGTTGAGGATGACCTTGCCTTCCCAATTGCCGTCGGCCGAAACGTCGTAGGCCTCGCAGAAGGCCGCGGCGTCGCCGCCCAGCAGCCCCTCGATCTCGTCCTGCGACCAGACGTAGAATTTGCCCTCCTCGCCCTCGCTGTCGGCGTCGAGCGCGCTGGCGAAGGCGCGGCCGTCGATGAGCATTTCCCGGGTCAGCCAGGCCACGGTCTCGTCGGCGCGGATGCGGTAGAGGTCGGCGCCCGTCCCGGCCCAGGCGTGGGCCAGCAGTTCGAGGATCTGCGCATTGTCGTAGAGCATCTTCTCGAAATGCGGCGCGAGCCAGAACGTGTCGGTCGAATAGCGCGCATAGCCGCCGCCGAGATGGTCGTAGATGCCGCCCTGGGACATGCGGTCGAGCACGAGCAGGACGGCGTTGCGGTATTGCGGATTGCCGGTTTCGGCCCAGGCGCGCCAGATAAGGTCGAACAGGCCGCATTGCGGGAATTTGGGCGCGCCGGCGAGGCCGCCATGGGCGTGGTCCATGCGGCTGAGCAGGAAATCGGCGATCTGCAGGAAGGTCTGGCGCGCGACCGGGCCGCCGGGCTGGTTGACGCCGAGGCCGGCGAGCGCGGATTTCAGGGTCTCGGCGTTGGCGCGGACCTTGTCGCCCTCGTCGCGGTAGATCGCCGCGATGCGGTCGAGCACGCGGGGAAAGCCGGGCCGGCCCCAGCGGTCCTCCGGCGGGAAATAGGTGCCGCCCCAGAAGGGCTCGCGCTCCGCGGTCAGGAACATGGTGAGCGGCCAGCCGCCCTGTTCGCCGAGCAGCGCCAGGGCGTGCTGGTAGATCTGGTCGACGTCCGGCCGCTCCTCCCGGTCGACCTTGATGTTGACGAAATCGCGGTTCATTGCCGCAGCGATGCCGTCGTCCTCGAAGCTCTCATGGGCCATGACGTGGCACCAGTGGCAGGCCGAATAGCCGATGGAGAGCAGCACCGGCCTGTTGTCCCGTTTCGCCGCCGCAAAGGCCGCGTCGGACCAGGGCTGCCAGTGGACCGGATTGTCCTTGTGCTGCAGCAGGTAGGGGCTGGTCTCGGCGCCGAGGGCGTTGGCGGCGAGGGAATCCGGATCGGTCATGGGGTCGGTCATGGCGAGGGCGGGCAGCGGAAACGGGCGCGAAGCGCGCCGGGCCTATATGGTGTAGCGCAGCCGCCCGCGGCAATGTCGGGGGCGGCCTCCGATTTCCGGTGGGTGGAATGGCAGCGTCGTATCCTCGAAGTGTCCAGACTTGTCGCCCCGGACGGAGCGGAGCGACGATCCGGGGCCCAGGGCCACAGGCGCAGGCCGTGCGGGCGACTCTGGGCCCCGGCTCAAGGCCGGGGCGACAGTCCGAATTTGTTGTGAAGGCACCATGACCGCGCCTGACACCATCGTCGCCCTGTCCTCCGGCGCGGGGAAGGCCGGCATTGCGGTGATCCGGGCGAGCGGTCCGCAGGCCGCCGCCTGCATCCGGCATCTGGCCGGCGGAGACGTGCCGCCGCGCCGGGCGGCGCTGCGGGCGCTGCGCGACGGGCCGGGCGGCGCGACGGTCGACAGCGGGCTCGTGCTGTGGCTGCCCGGTCCCGGCTCGGTCACCGGCGAGGACGTCGCGGAATTCCAGGTCCATGGCAGCCCGGCGGTCGTCGGCAAGCTGCTCCCGGTCCTGTGCGGGCTTGACGGGGTCCGGCCCGCGGAACCGGGCGAGTTCACCCGGCGGGCGTTCGAGAACGGCAGGATGGACCTGTCGGAAGCCGAAGGCCTCGCCGACCTGATCGACGCCGAGACCGAGGCCCAGCGCGTCCAGGCGCAACGCCAGATGGAGGGCACCTTCGCCGAACGCTGCGCCGACTGGGGGGCGCAGCTGCGCCGCAGCCTGGCCTGGCTCGAGGCGGCCATCGACTTTCCGGACGAGGCGCTGCCGGACGACCTGGCGGCGCAGGTCCGCCCGTCGGTCGAGGCGGTTGCCGCCGGACTGGCGGACTGGCTCGCCGCGCCGGACCGTGGCCGCATGGTGCGCGAGGGCTACCGGGTCGCCATCGTCGGCGCGCCCAATGTCGGCAAATCGTCGCTGCTCAACCGGATCGCCCGGCGCGACGCCGCCATCGTTGCCGAAACCGCGGGCACGACGCGGGATGTGATCGAGGTGCGGGCCGATCTCGCCGGCTATGCGGTCGTCTTGGCCGATACGGCCGGGCTGCGGAGCGACGAGGCGGCCGGCGATATCGAGCGGGAGGGCATGGCGCGCGCCCGCTTCCAGGCCGGCAATGCCGACCTGGTGCTGCATGTCGTCGATGCCTCGGCAACCGGCGGCCCGGCGGAGGACGCCGGCGCCGATCCCGCCCTTGTGCTGACCGTGGCCAACAAGACCGATCTCGCGCCGCCGCCGCCGGGCGCCGATCTCGGCGTCAGCGCCCGCACGGGGGCCGGCATCGACGGGCTGCTGGCGGCGATCGAGGCCCGGACGGCCGCGGCCATGGGCGCCGGGGAGCATCCCGCGCTCACCCGGCTGCGCCACCGGCAGTGCCTGGAGGACGCCGCGGCGGCGCTGGCGCGAGCGCTGGCCGCGACGGAAGCGGAGCTAACGGCCGAAGACCTGCGCCTTGCCTTGCGCGCCATGGACCGGCTGATCGGCCGCACCGATGTCGAGGATCTGCTCGACCTGATTTTCCGCGATTTCTGCATCGGGAAGTAGGGAACGGCTTCGCCCCGGGATTCCCCTGCGGAAGAGGCGCGCACCGCCCCCGATGCCGTCATTCCGGCCGAAGCGTACCCCCACCGTCATTTCGACCGGAGCCCCGGCCCCCGGCCGGGGCGCAGCGGAGAAATCTGGCGCGCGAACCGTCGACGCCGCTACCTCCGGTATTCGGCCGGCCTCCGTCGCCCGCCGGATTTCTCCACTTCGCGGGCTGACGCCCGCTCCGGTCGAAATGACGGGATGGGCTCAAGGGTCGGAATGGCCGCAAGTCCGGCAGGGAAGGCCGCGGCGGCGCCTGTCTCCACCTTAATTTGCGTTTCACAGAGGACTCAAAGGGGAGCGGCTTCGATCCGCGCCCTTTTCGCGGAAGAATCCCACAGCAAAGAAATTATGCTTGCAATCTCCATGTAATTCCTATATCCATGGATACGAACAAACAGAGAATATCGGAGGATTATCATGATGCATCCCGATCCGGCGCTTGAGACGCTTCCGGAGGCGGAGCGCTTTCCCGTCCTGTCGAGTCGGCAGGAAGCCTTCTGCCGGCATTATGTGGCCACCGGCAACGCCGCCGCTGCGGCGCGCCAGTCCGGCTATGCCCCGGCCTCGGCGCGGCAGACCGGCCATGCCTTGCTGCAGCGGCCCCATATTGTCGGGCGGGTGCGCCAGACGCGGCAGCTTTCATCGGATCCTGACATTTCATGACACATCGCACCCCCTCTCCCTCCCGTCATTTCGACCGGAGCCCCGGCCCCCGGCCGGGGCGGAGCGGAGAAATCTGGAGAGCGCCCCATCGACGCCACAGGGCTGTGCCTCTGGCCGGTCTCCGTCGCCGGCCAGATTTCTTGTATCTCACCGACCTGCCCCCGGTGCTACGGTGCCGGTGGCGGAAGCGGGCGGGAGAGGGCGAAGTCGGGAGCGCCATGACAGAACATGACATTTCCTGACACCCCTAACCCCTCCTGTCACCCCGGATGGAGCGAAGCGGAAATCCGGGGTCCAGGGCCAACCGCGAAGATCGTTCGGGTCGCCTCTGGGCCCCGGATCGGGGTCCGGGGCGACACGGTGGCGTGTTCAGCGGGAGCCCGGGAACCATGACAGACCATGACATTTCCTGACATTTTCGATGGGTCCGAAGGGCGCCGCCGGGCGGTGTTTCACGTGAAACATGGCGGCGGGCCGCGGCCCGGCCCGGCCGGCAGCGGGCCGCGGGACCTGCCGTCGTCCTTGACTCCGCCGCCGGCCGCGCAATGTCTGCGGGCATGATGGATTCGGGGAAGGGTTCGAGCGTCCCGGGCGCGGATGTCGTCGTCATCGGCGGCGGCCATGCCGGCTGCGAGGCCGCGTCGGCCGCGGCGCGCGCCGGCGCGCGCACCGTGCTGCTGACCCATCGCCGCGACACCATCGGCGTCATGTCGTGCAACCCGGCGATCGGCGGCCTCGCCAAGGGGCATCTGGTCCGCGAGATCGACGCGCTCGACGGCGTCATGGGCCGCGCCATCGACCGGGCCGGCATCCAGTTCCGGATTTTGAACCGCAGCAAGGGGCCGGCGGTGCGCGGCCCGCGCGCCCAGGCCGACCGCAGGCTGTATCGCCGCGCGATGCGGGCGATCCTGGCCGAACAGCCGGGCCTCGAAATCGTCGAGGGGGCCGCCGGCGACCTGATCGTCGACACCCACGGGCGCTGCGCCGGCGTCGTTCTGGAAGACGGCCGGACGATCCGCGCCGGCGCCGTCGTCATCACGACCGGCACCTTCCTGCGCGGCGTCATCCATCTCGGCGAGAAGACCTGGCCCGCCGGCCGGATCGACGCCCCGCCGTCGACCCGGCTGGCGACGACCCTCGACCGGTTCGGCCTGCCCCTCGGCCGGCTCAAGACCGGGACGCCGCCGCGCCTGGACGGCCGGACGATCGATTGGGCCGCCCTGGAGGTGCAGGAAGGCGACGATCCGCCGACGCCCTTTTCCTTCCTGACCGGCCGGATCGCCGTGCCGCAGACGGTCTGCCATATCACCCACACCAACGAAGCGGCCCATGCGGAGATCCGGGCCAATATCGCCCGCGCGCCGCTCTATTCCGGGCAGATCGAGGGCGTCGGGCCGCGCTATTGCCCGTCGATCGAGGACAAGGTCGTGCGCTTTCCGGAGCGCGGCAGCCACCAGATTTTCCTCGAACCGGAAGGGCTGGACGACGATACGGTCTATCCGAACGGCATCTCGACCTCGCTGCCGGAAGACGTGCAATTCCGCATGGTCCGCGCCATCCGCGGGCTGGAAAAGGCGGCGATCCTGCAACCCGGCTACGCCATCGAATACGATTTCGTCGATCCGCGGGCGCTGTCGCCGACCCTGGAATGCCGCGCGCTGCCCGGCCTGTATCTGGCCGGCCAGATCAACGGCACGACGGGCTATGAGGAGGCGGCCGGCCAGGGCCTGATCGCCGGCCTCAACGCCGCCTTCGCGGCCTCCGGGGCGCCGGCGTTCGCGCTCGACCGCGCCGACGCCTATATCGGCGTGATGATCGACGACCTGGTGACGCTGGGGACGAGCGAGCCCTATCGCATGTTCACCTCGCGCGCCGAATACCGCCTGCTGCTGCGCGCCGACAATGCGGATCTGCGGCTGACGCAGAAGGGCATCGACCGGGGTTTCATGTCCGCGGAGCGGGCGCGCCGCTTTGCCGACAAGACGGCCCGGCTCGACCGGGCGCGGTCGCTGGCGCAGCGGCTGGCGATGACGCCGAATGCGCTGGCCGCGCGGGGGTTTGCGGTCAATCGCGACGGCGTGCGCCGGTCGGCCCTCGACCTGCTGCGCTATCCGGACGTCGATCTGGCGAAACTGGCGGCGGTCTGGCCGGAATTGCGCGCGCTCGACCGGGACGTGGCCGAGCAGATCGAGATCGAGGGGCGCTACGCCGGCTATCTCGACCGCCAGGTGGCGGACATCCGGGCGTTCCGCAACGACGAGGCGCTGAAACTGCCGGCCGACCTGGATTATTCGGCGATCGGCGGCCTGTCGAGCGAGGTCCGGCAGAAGCTGAGCGCGGCGCGCCCGGCGACGCTGGCCGCGGCGGCGCGGATTTCCGGCGTGACGCCGGCGGCGCTGACGGCATTGCTGCAGGTCGTCGAGCGCCGGCGGGCGGCGTGAGGCGGATTTTCGGCCGGCCGGCCCGCGCCGCGCGATGACCGGGCCCGGAGGCGGAAGCGGAACCGGCGGCGGAGGCGGGAGCGCCGGCGGCTACGGACCGGAGGAATTTGCCGCCGGGTTCGGTGTTTCACGTGAAACATGCGCCCGCTTCGTCCGCTACGAGGAGGCGCTGCGCCGCTGGCAGCGCCGGATCAACCTGGTCGGCCCGTCGACTCTCGGCGATGTGTGGCGCCGGCATTTCGCCGACAGCGCGCAGTTGGCGGCGCATCTCCGGCCCGGCGCGCGCCGGCTGGTCGACCTCGGCAGCGGCGCCGGTTTTCCGGGGCTGGCGCTCAAGCTGCTGCGGCCGGACCTTGCGGTGCACCTGATCGAGGCCGATGCGCGCAAGGCCGCGTTCCTGCGCGCCACCGCGGCCCTGCTGTCGGTCGAGGTCGCCGTGACCGCCGCCCGGATCGAGGAGATTGCGGCCGGCCCGGCCCGGCCGCCGGCCGATGTCGTGACGGCGCGCGCGGTGGCGCCGCTGCCGGACCTGCTGGAGCTTGCCGCCGGCTGGGCTGTGGATAACCCGCAATTTTTGTTCCTGAAGGGACAAAATGTTGAGTATGAATTGATTTCAGCCGCTAAATGTTGGAAAATGACCGTTGAGCGAATCGACAGCGCCACGCATCCGGACGGGTGCGTGCTGAGCCTTGAAGGGATCGCCCGTGCTGGAACCTGACACCCTGACGGCAAATGGAACGGAAAATCAAAAACGCCGGGCTCGCGGCTTCGGCGGCGCCCCGGACCGGCCGGCGCGCATCCTGGCGGTCGCCAACCAGAAAGGCGGCGTCGGCAAGACGACCACAGCGATCAATCTCGGCACGGCGCTGGCGGCCTGCGGCCTGCGGGTGCTGCTGCTGGATCTCGATCCCCAGGCCAACGCGACCACCGGCCTGGGGGCGACGCCCGGCGCCCGGGAGCCGGACACCTACGATCTGATCATCGGCGCCGCCGCGCTGCCGGAGGTCGTCGCCGAAACGGAGGTGCCGGACCTCGACCTCGCGCCGACCTCGATGCATCTGTCCGGCGCCGAGATCGAGCTGGTCCAGGCGTCGCGCCGGGAATACCGGCTCGCCGATGCCCTCCGCGGGCGCGCGACCGGCTACGACTATGTGCTGATCGACTGCCCGCCCGCGCTCGGCCTGCTCACCCTGAACGCGCTGGTGGCGGCCGACGGCGTCCTGGTGCCGCTGCAGTGCGAGTACTACGCCCTGGAGGGCGTCAGCCATCTGGTCCGGACGATCAATAGGATCAAGGCCTCATTCAATAATTCTCTCGACATCCAGGGCGTCGTGCTGACCATGCACGACAAACGCAACAAACTATGCGGTATGGTGGCCGAAGATGCGCGGAAATGCTTCGGTTCCAAAGTTTATCGAACGATCATACCAAGAAACGTCCGGGTGTCCGAGGCGCCGTCCCACGGCAAGCCGGTCCTGCTCTACGACCTGCGCTGCGCCGGGGCGCTGGCCTATGCCCATCTCGCCCGGGAGGTCGTCCTGCGCGAAAGCGAGCTCGGAAATGTGAGCTTCCACCAATGATGCCCGACGATTTAGCGATGATTCGACAATGATGCAGCAATGATTCAGGGCGAAACGAAACGCCGTGGCCTGGGGCGGGGCCTCGAGGCGTTGCTGGGCGGCGACGATTACGCCGCGGCCCCAGACCGGAAGCCCGACGGGAAGCCGGCCGCGCCGGGCGCACCCGACCGGCCGGGCCCGGGCATCCAGCGCCTGCCGATCGGCGATCTCCGGGCCGGCAGATTCCAGCCGCGCCGCCGGTTCGACGAGGAAGAGCTCGGGGCGCTGGCGGCCTCGATCGGCGAAAAGGGCGTGCTCCAGCCCGTCCTGGTGCGGCGCCACCCCGAAGAGGCCGGCTGCTGGGAGCTGGTCGCCGGCGAACGGCGCTGGCTGGCCGCCCAGCGCGCCGGGCTGCGCGAAATCCCGGCAATCGTTCACGATTTGTCCGACAAGGAGGCCCTTGAGGCCGCGATCGTCGAGAATATCCAGCGCCAGGACCTCACGCCGCTGGAGGAGGCCGGGGGCTACCGCCGGCTGATCGCCGAATTCGGTTATACCCAGGAGGCGCTGGCGAAAATCGTCGGCAAAAGCCGCAGTCACGTCGCCAACAGCCTGCGGCTGCTCGCCCTGAGCGACGGCGCGAAGGCGCTGCTCGACAGCGGCGCGCTGAGCGCCGGCCATGCCCGCGCCCTGCTGTCGGCTGCGGATCCGGACGCGCTGGCGCAAAAAATCGCCGCGGACGGCCTGTCGGTGCGCCAGGCCGAGGCGCTGGCCCGGAACGACCGGACCCCGACCGGCCGCCCGAAACCGCCGAAACAGTCCGCCGGCCGTGCCTCGGCATCCGCCGGAAAGGACGCCGACACCCTGGCGCTGGAGCGCGAACTGGAGGACCGGCTGGGCCTGAAGGTCGCGATCGACCACAAGGGGCCGGGCGGGCAGGTCGGCATCCGTTACGCCTCGCTCGAACAGCTCGACGACCTGCTCTCCCGCCTGCTGGGCAAACCCTGACCGGCCGCGCCGGCGCCCGGATCGGCGGGGGTTCGGTGCCCGGCTCAGCGTCTCCGCACCGCCGCCGCAATGCCGCTCAGCGCCCGGTCGCAGACCGGTTCGTCCGGAACCCCGGTCCGCCGGGTCAGGCGTTCCGCCTCGGCCAGCCGGTCCATGGCGGCGTCCAGGATATGCGGCGCCATCCGGGCCTGGCGCTCCAGGCTCCTGCGGCGGGAAAAATGCACCGGCGGCCGGAGCCGGCGCGCCGCCTCGGCCGGATCGAGGCCGGTCTGCATCAGGCCGCGCATCCGCATCAGCCGGGCTGCCTGGCCCGCCATGGCGCGCAGGATGGTCCCGGAGGCGACGCCTTCCTGCCGGACCCGCTGCAGCATCCGCTCGATATCGGCGATCCGGCCCTCGAAGGTCGCGTCGACGAGGGAATCGAGGGTCAGCAGCGCGGTATCGCCGACCACCGCCTGCGCCTGGGCGAGATCGACCGGCTTCGGCCCCGCGCCGCGCCCGGCATTCGGCCTCTCGTCCGGCCTCTCTCCCGGTCCCTCTTCCGGCGCGGCGCCGACGAACAGCGCCAGTTTCTCGATCTCGCGCCGGGTCAGCGCCCGGTCGCCGCCGGCCAGGCCGGCGACGAAGTCGACGACGCCCGGCCCCGGCCGCAGCCCGGCTTCGGTCATGGCCTCGCGCACCAGGTCGTGCAGCGTCCGGCTTTCGTCGCGGTAGCACGGGACCGCCGCCGCCGCCGCCGCGCCGATCGCGGCGGTGACAATGGCGCTCTTCCTGTTGGCACCCGGCGCTTCCAGGACGATCCGCGCCTCGCCGGCCGGCTCGCGGACCATGTCGACCACCGCATCGGCGATCCGGCCGGTCAGCCGCCGGACCCGGACCGCCCGCTGGCCGCCGCCGAAAGCAAGCGCCGTCGCCTCGTCATACAGCAGTGCGGCGTCGGCGTTCACCGCGTCGCCCTCCAGATCGGCAAGGCGGAACGGGTCGCCGGCATCCGGGACGACCTGCCCGACCAGGAGATCGCCGCGCTCGCGGATCAGTCCCTCGTCCGGCCCGAACAGCAGGAAAACGCGGATTTCCGGCGGCGGTTTCCCGATGAAGCGCTTCGCCCCGGCGGGCTTGATTTCCATGTCCTGCGCCCCGTGGCGGATTACAGATCCCGGCGCAGCTTCCGCAACCGGTTGAAATAGGCCGCGAGACGCAGGGCGATGCTGTCCGCCACCAGAAGCGTGCCGCGCCGGCGCGCGGCGCGCTCCGCGGAAATGGTGGCATATTCGCTTTCGACGATATTGAACGACGTGACCGACGCCGTCCGGCCGGAATAGACGATGGCGCCGGAAGCCGTCTCGCGCAGCCGGAAGCGCGACCGGAACCGCAGGTTGGCGCGGGTCGCCGTCTCGTCCTTGCGGAGGCCCAGTTCCTGCCGGGAGACGGCGAGGCGCACCTCGAGCGCATAGCGCGGATCGGCCGGTTCGCCGGCCGGATTGAGGCGGTCCAGCAGCTCGTTGCGCAGCATCTGGCCGATCCGGTCCGCGATCGGGGCGATGCGGACCGTCGCGATATCGCCGGCGACGCTCCCGCCGTCCCTCTCGCCGTAGAGCGGCCGGAAGCCGCATCCCGCCAGTCCGATCGCCAGGACCGCGACGACGCCGGCGGCAAGGCAGCGCGCTGTCTTCAATTTCGCTCCGTCCCCCGTCTTCGGCTCCTCGTCTTCGGTCCGCCGGCAAGGCGGGCCGCTGCCGCTGCGGCGGCATCAGACCACGATATTCACAATCCTGTCCGGCACAACGACGATCTTGCGAATGTCGCGCCCGGCGACCTGCCGGGCCACCGCCGGCAGCGCCAGCGCGGCTTCCTCGACCGCCGCGGGGTCGGCGCCGGCCGGCTGGTCGATCGTGCCGCGCAGCTTGCCCCTGACCTGCACGGCGATGGTCACCGTATCGTCGACCGTGAGCGCCGGCTCGCATTCCGGCCAGGGGCGGCTCGCCAACAGAGTGTCGTGCCCCAGACTCCGCCACAGCTCCTCGCCGACATGCGGGGTCATCGGCGCGATCAAGCGAACCGCCGTTTCGAGCCCCTCGCGCATCGCCCAGGCAATGCCCGCCCCACCGTCCGCCCCGCCGTCCGTGCCGCCGTCCGGCCCGGCTTCGGCCAGCGTATTGGTCAGCTCGCGGACCCGGGCGACGGCCCGGTTGAAATGGAAGCGCTCGAAATCCTCCGTCACGCCGGCGATGGTCTTGTGGGTCGCCCGGCGCAGCGCCAGCGCGGCATCGCTCCAGCCGGCCGGCGGCGGAGACCCCGGCGGCGGTAACGCGACAGCCGCTTCGGCGACCATCCGGTACAGCCGGTTCATGTAGCGCCAGGCGCCGTCGATGCCGGCCTCGGTCCAGTCCATGTCCCGGTCCGGCGGCGTGTCCGACAGCATGAACAGCCGGGCCGTATCGGCGCCGTAGGTTTCGATGATGGCTTCCGGGTCGACGGTATTCCGCTTCGACTTGCTCATCGATTCCGACCGCCCGATCGCGACCGCCTCGCCGGTATCGCCGAGGCGCGCCGTATCGCCGTCCTTGACGACCTGTTCCGGGTACAGCCAGTTGCCCGCGTCGTCGCGGTAGGTTTCGTGGCAGACCATGCCTTGGGTGTAGAGGCCTGCGAACGGCTCTTCGAGGCCGTTCAGCGACCCCGTGTCCGACATGGCGCGGACATAGAAGCGCGAATAGAGCAGATGCAGGATCGCGTGCTCGACGCCGCCGATATACTGATCGACCGGCAGCCAGTAGTCCGTCGTCGCCTTGTCGACCGGCGCTCCTTCGTGGCGCGGCGAGCAATAGCGCGCGAAATACCAGGATGAATCGACGAACGTGTCCATGGTGTCGGTATCGCGCAGCGCCGGCTGGCCGCATTGCGGGCAATCGACATGTTTCCAGGTCGGGTGCCGGTCGAGCGGGTTGCCGGGCCGGTCGAAGGTCACGTCGTCGGGCAGCGTGACGGGGAGCTGGTCGCGCGGGACCGGCACGATGCCGCACGCGTCGCAATGGACCGTCGGGATCGGGCAGCCCCAATAGCGCTGGCGGGAGATCAGCCAGTCGCGCAGGCGGTACTGAATCGTCCCCGTACCGCTGCCGTCGGCCTCCAGCCGATCGATGGCGGCGCGGATGGCGGCCGGCACGTCGAGTCCGTCCAGGAAACCGGAATTGACGACGACCGTGCCGGTGTCTTTCGCTAGATAGGCTTCGTTGTCGATCTCGATCGGCTGCGCCTCGCCGTTTTCCAGCGGCGCGACGACGGGCAGCGCCGGCAGGCCGTATTTCCGGGCGAATTCCAGATCGCGCTGGTCGTGGGCCGGACAGCCGAAGATCGCGCCCGAGCCGTATTCCATCAGCACGAAGTTCGCGACGTAGACCGGCAACGTCAGGCCTTCGACGAAGGGATGTTCGACCTCGACCGCGGTGCGGTAGCCGGTCTTTTCAGCCGCCTCTATGGCGGCTTCGCTGGTGCCGATGCGCTGGCATTCCGCGATGAACGCCTGCAACCCCGGATCGTTCCGGGCCAGTTCCTCGCTCAGCGGATGGTTCGGCGCCAGGGCGCAGAAGGAGGCGCCGAAGAGCGTGTCCGGCCGGGTCGTGAAAACCTCCAGCGCCTCGCCGTCCCGGCCCGCGACCGGGAAACGGACCCGGGCGCCCTCCGACCGGCCGATCCAGTTCTCCTGCATGACCCGGACCTTTTCCGGCCAGCGGTCCAGAGAGCCCAGCGCCTCGAGCAGTTCGTCGGCATAGCGGGTGATGCGGAAAAACCATTGGGACAGCTTGCGCCGCTCGACGACCGCGCCGGAGCGCCAGCCCCTGCCGTCGATTACCTGCTCGTTGGCCAGCACGGTCCCGTCTTTAGGATCCCAGTTGACCCAGAACTCCTTGCGGTAGGCCAGGTCCTTTTCGAGGAAATCCAGGAAGATACTCTGCTGGTGAACGTAGTATCCGGGATGGCAGGACGCGATTTCGCGGTCCCAGTTGAGCGACAGGCCCATCCGTTTGAGCTGGCGCCGCATCGTGGCGATATTGTCGTAGGTCCAGTCGCGCGGGTGGACGCCGCGCTCGATCGCCGCGTTTTCAGCCGGCAGGCCGAAGGCGTCCCAGCCCATGGGATGGATCACGTTGTAGCCGCGGGCCCGGCGATAGCGGGCCACGGCGTCCCCCAGCGTATAGTTGCGGACATGACCCATGTGGATCTTGCCCGACGGGTAGGGGAACATTTCCATCACATAGTATTTCGGCCGGCCGGGATCGGCCTCGGCAGCAAAGCAGCCGGCCTCGTCCCAGGCCTTCTGCCATCTCGGCTCGGCCTCCCGGAAATTGTAACGCGCCATCGTCGGCGAAACTCCGCTAGTCGGCTTTCCGGCAGGCCCTGTCGCGGGCCGCCGCTGCGAAACCTGTCGGATCAGATGCCTCTTGCGGCGGCGCGGTGACGCGCGGCGCGCATGATCGTTGTGTGCAATTCGGCGACAGTGGACGCGCTGACCGGCCTGCTGCGCCAGACCCCGCCGCGTCGCACCTGCCTGAGGATGGCGATGTGCAGGTTTTTCGCTTCGAGCGCCGGCCCCAGAATGCTGATCGTCACGCGCCGGCGTTCGCCCGGCGCGTCTTTCGGCCGGTACCAGTTCGTCGCCAGCACGCCGGCGAATGGGTCCGACATCCTCTTGCGGGCGAAACCCAGCTGGTTGCCGGCCGCCACCCACAGGTCGGGGTTCGGCCGGATCGCGCGAGCCTGCGCATACCGCTCGAAAACGTTCACCGCGCCCGTCGGCCGTTCCTCGGCGACGCATCCTGCGAGAAGCAGGGCAAGCCCCGGCAACGCGACCGCGACCGCCCGGGGCAGCCGCCCGGTGCCGGGTTTGCGCGTCGAATCCGGATGGGCCGGTCCACCAGGCCCGCCAAGTCCGCTCATTTCACCCTCGTTCAAGCGGCAATCATCGGTCGCGCCTCGGGTAGCCGCGCCCGACGGCGCCGCGGTCGGTATATCCGATCGCCCGGCCGCGGCAAAGGGCCGGCGACGCACGCGGTGCTGCCGCAGCGTTGCATGCTTGACTACGGCGCCGGCCGTTTCAAGCTAACCGGACGATGCTCATCCGCGACAATCTAGAACGGGTTTCCGGTGCGATCCGCGACGCCTGCCGGCAGGCCGGCCGGCCGGACGATGCGGTTTCGCTGGTTGCCGTGACGAAAGCCTGGAGCGCGGACGCCGTCCGTCCGGCGCTCGATGCGGGCCATCGCCTGTTCGGCGAAAACCGGGTCCAGGAGGCCCGGGACAAATGGCCGGCCCTGATGGCCCGGTATCCGGATATCCGCCTGCATCTGATCGGCCATCTGCAGACCAACAAGACGGCCGACGCGGTGGCCCTGTTCGATACCGTCGAAACGGTCGACCGGCCGAAGCTCGCGGCCTCGATCGCCCGCGAACAGACGCGGCAGGATCGCCGGGTCGACTGTTTCGTTCAGGTCAATACCGGAGAGGAGCCGCAAAAGGGCGGGGTCGCGCCGGGCGAGGCGGCCTCGTTCGTCCGGCATTGCCGTAGCCTGGGCCTGACCGTCACCGGGCTGATGTGCATTCCACCCGCCGACCGGGAGCCTGCGCCCCATTTCGCCTTTCTGGCGAAGCTGGCCCGTGAGCAGGGCCTGCCCCATCTCAGCATGGGGATGAGCGCCGATTACGCGGCAGCGATCGAGCAGGGCGCGACCCATGTTCGCATAGGAACGGCCATTTTCGGCCCGAGGAATGCGCCGCGCGCCGCGCCACCCGCATAACCCGCCATAGAAAGAGCCTCTGCAGATACGGGCGGGCCGCCATCGGAAACGCCACCGGACATACCACCGGACATGCCACCGGAAATGATTGTGCCTGAGCGGCTTCAGGGCTTATCCTGTTAAACGATATTCGACGGCGCGGCTGCGACCGGCCGCCCCTCATCTTCCATCGGGATTTACAGGCCTGGTCAGTGAACAAGCGTCCGTCCGGCCCCGGTAAGCAGCTTCTCCTGGTCGACGACGATACCGAATTCCGGGAATCGCTGGTCGATCAGTTTCGGCTCCACGAAGAATTCGCGACCGATGTTGCGGTGACCGCCGCCGAAGCCCTCAACAAGGTCAAGGCCGCGCGTTACGACGTCGTACTGCTGGACGTGCGCCTGCCCGATATGGACGGGCGGGAGCTGTGCCGCCTGCTGCGGCGGAACGGGGTCAAGGCGCCCATCATCATGCTGACCGGCGCCGACAGCGATGCCGACGCCATTCTCGGTCTGGACGCCGGCGCCAACGACTATGTCACCAAGCCATTCCGTCTCGGCGTGCTGCTCGCGCGGCTCCGGGCCCATGTCCGGCAGCACGAAGCGAGCGAGGACGCGGTTTTCTCCATCGGCCACTATACGTTCCGGCCGGCAATGAAACTGCTGGTCGCGGAAGAAACGGGGCAAAAGGTGAGACTCACCGAAAAGGAAACGGCGATTCTCAAATTCCTGTACCGCGCAAACGGGGAAACCGTCTCCCGCGAAACGCTGCTGACCGATGTGTGGGGATACAATGCTAACGTGACGACCCACACCCTGGAGACCCATGTGTACCGGCTGCGCCAGAAGATCGAGAAAAATCCGGGCCAGGCCGAGATTCTGGTAACGGAGCCGGGCGGGTACCGGCTGGCGCCCTGAGCGGCCACACGTCGGTCGATCGATTCCGGCGCGGGTCGGAAAGGGCTTTACTGCCGCAATGAACGCAGCCAACGGGACAAACGCCGAAGACTTTTTCGTCCGCTTCCGCGGCGTCCGGGGCACGGTCGCCTGTCCGGGCGGCGAATACGCCCGCTACGGTGGCAACACCTCCTGTCTGGAGGTGCGCTGCGCCGGCCATCTGTTCATTCTGGACGCCGGCACCGGCCTGCGCGGCCTGGGGGCGGAACTGGACGCGGCCGGTGCGGTCGATACCGATATCCTGCTCACCCATACCCATATCGACCATATCGCCGGGATGCCCTTCTTCGTCCCGCTGTTCAAGCCCGGTAACCGGCTGCGCATCCACGCCGGCCACCTGTGGGACAGCGACGTCCGGCTGCGCGACGTGTTTCTGCGCCTGATCGAAGCGCCGATCTTCCCGGTGCCGCTGGAAGCGGTCGGCGCGGAGATCAGTTTCGAGGAGTTCCGTGCCGGCGACCGGCTCGACCTGCGGCAGGGCATTGCCATTCGCACCGCGCCGCTCAACCATCCCAACGGCGCGACCGGCTACCGGCTCGAGTGGCGCGGCCGGTCGATCTGCTATGTGACCGATACCGAACATGTCGAGGGCGAGATCGACGCCAACATTCTCGGGTTGATCGAGGGCGCCGACATCTTCGTCTATGACGCAACCTATACCGAGGCGGAGTATCCGGCCTTCAGGGGGTGGGGCCACTCGACCTGGGAAGCCGGCGTTGCCCTTGCCGAACGCGGCCGGGTCGGCAAATACGTCATCTTCCACCACGCGCCGGACCACACCGACGACGACATGGACCGGATCGCCGACGCGGCGCAGCGCGCTTTCGCGTCGACGGTCGTTGCGCGGGAGGGACTCGTCCTGCGTCCCTGAGGGCACAGGATACCGGAAAGCAAGGCAGGGCCGGAACGCGATCGGGACGGGCAGATCGCCGGAGATTCAACCCCACGGCATGCTCCGTCCGGGCTGTATCCCAAATCCAGCCTTCGTGGCATACAGGATACCAAGTGTATGCAGCATTCACCGGAACCCTCGAAAACGTCGCAAACCCCGATTTCTGCGGCTTTCGTTGCCGCCCGTTCGGCGGCAACGCGGCTGCTGAGCCGGGGCGAGGCCGAAGTCGCGCCGCGCATCCGGGAAGCGATCGATCGCCAGCGCGACGCCAGTGAGCGCCTGATCGGCTGGATCCAGCTCTCCGTGATCGTCGGCCTCGGCGTGCTGTTCCTGTTATCGCCGAAAACGCACGAAACTGCGGTTTATTCGCGGCCGATCGGTTGGGCGCTGCTGGCGTATTTCCTCTTTACCCTGCTGCGGCTCGCCCTGTCCTACCGGATCAGCCTGCCGGCTTGGTTTCTCGCGCTCTCCGTCATCGCGGACATGCTGCTGCTGCTGGGTATTATATGGTCGTTCCATATCGACTACGGCCAGCCGCCGGCCTTCTATCTGAAAGCGCCGACGCTGCTGTATGTGTTCCTGTTCATCTCGATCCGGGCGCTCCGGTTCGATTCGCGCTATGTCGTGCTGGCCGGGGTCGTCGCGTCCGCCGGCTGGCTGCTGATGATCGGCTACGCCATCGTCTACGATGGCGGCATGCAGGCGGTCACGCGCGACTATGTCGAGTATCTGACCGCAAACCGGATCCTGCTCGGCGCCGAATTCGATAAAATCATTACAATTGCGCTGGTTACGGCGATTCTGGCGGTCGCCATCATGCGCGCCCGCAAGACTCTGGTACGCGGTGCGCAGGAACACGCCGCCGCCGTCGCGCTGTCGCGCTTCTTCAGCCCCGAGATCGCCGACCGGATTGCCCACGCGAAGGAGGAAATCCACGCGGGCGAGGGCCAGCAGCGCGACGCCGCCATCCTGACGACCGACATTCGCGGCTTCACCCGGATTGCCGCGGCGATGCCGGCCAACGAAGTGATTGAAATCCTTACCGAATACCAGGCGCGGCTGGTGCCCGCGATCCAGGACAATGGCGGGTCGATCGACAAGTTCATGGGCGACGGCATCCTGGCAACGTTCGGCGCGGCCGTGCCGTCGGAATCGTATGCCGCCGACGCGTTGCGCGCGGCCGAAGCCGTCGCCATCGCCGCCCGCGCCTGGGGCGAAGCCCGGCAGGCGGCGGAGACCCCGGTTCTGCGGGTCGCCGTCGCCGTGACCGCGGGCCCGGTCGTCTTCGGCGCGATCGGCGACGAGAGCCGGCTCGAATATACCGTTATCGGAGACCCGGTGAATCTCGCCGCCAAGCTCGACAAGCACGGCAAGAGCCTCAATGCCGGCATCGTGACGACCGCAGACGCTCTGACCCTCGCCGCCGGTCAGGATTTTAAATCATCGCTAAATTATAAACGCGTTTCAGCAGCTGGTGTCGCCGGCGTTTCGGAGGCGGTCGATCTGGCTTTCGTCGCGGCCGACTGAATAGCGGCGCTGAAAATCACTTGTAGGGGTCGGCGGCGTCGCGCAAGCCGTCGCCCAGGAAATTGAAGGTCAGCACGGTTACGATGACCGGCACCACCGGCAGCATCAGCCAGGGATAGAGCGCGACGACGTTGATATTCTGGGCCTCGGACAGCAGCACGCCCCAGCTCACGATCGGCGGCTTCAGGCCGAGGCCCAGAAAGCTCAGCGCCGTTTCGCCGAGGATCATCGCCGGGATGGAGAGGGTCGCCGAGGCGATCAGGTGGCTGGTGAAGCTGGGCAGCAGGTGCCGGCCGACGATCCGGCGCGGGCTGGCGCCCATCAATTGCGCCGCCGTCGCGAAATCTTCTTCCCGCAGGGCGAACAGCTTGGAGCGCACGGCCCGGGCCAGGCCGGTCCAGTCGAGCAGGCCGAGGATCAGGGTGATGCCGAAATAGATCCACAAGGGCGACCAGGTCACCGGCAGCGCGGCGGACAGCGCCATCCACAGCGGCAGGACCGGGAAGGAGCGCAACACCTCGATGATGCGCTGCACTACCGAATCGACCCAGCCGCCGTAATAGCCCGCCAGCCCGCCGATAACGATGCCGAGCAGGAAGCTGATCGCGACGCCGACAAAGCCGATGGTGAGCGAAATCCGCGACCCGATCGCCAGGCGGGAAAACATGTCCCGCCCCATCCGGTCGGTTCCCAGCAGGAACAGCGTGCCGCCCTTCGCGGGACAGAACAGGCGGATATCCATCTCGACCAGGCCCCAGAACCGGTAGGGCTTGCCCCGGCACAGGAACCGGATGCGCTGTATTTTGGAACGATCGGCCGTATAAGTTCGCTGGAGCGTGTTCCGGTCCAGCTTGTAGTTCAGGCCGTAGACGAACGGCCCGACGAATCGTCCCTCGTGGAACAGCCGCACCGCCTGGGGCGGCGCATAGATATGGCCGGTGTGCCGGGCCGCCATGTTGTAGGGGACCAGCAACTCCGCGAGCATGGCACAGAGATACATGAAAGCCAGCAGTCCGCCGCAGAAGACCGCAATTCTGTGGCGGCGCAGCTTCCACCACATCAGCTTCCATTGGCCGGCCAGGTAGTAGCGCTCCTGTTCCGGGGTCAGGGCCTCGATGGAATGCGGATCGAACGGCGCCTCGGAAACGAACCGTTCGTTGGCCGGCCCGCCCGGCGGCGATGCGGCGCGCCCGCTCATTTGTCCGCCCCGCCCTGAAGCCGGATCCGCGGATCGAGCAGGGCCAGGGCCAGATCGGACACCAGCACGCCCAGCACGGTCAGCAGGGCAAGGAACATCAGGAACGAGCCGGCCAGGTACATGTCCTGGCTGAGCAGCGCCTCGTAGAGCATCTTGCCGGTGGTCGGCAGGTTCAGCACCACCGATACGATGACGGCGCCGGAAATCACCTGGGGCAGCAGGTCGCCGATATCGGAGATGAACGGGTTGAGCGACATGCGCAGCGGGTATTTGACCAGCAGCCGGAACGGCGGCAGTCCCTTTGCGCGCCCGGTCACGACATACTGTTTCTGCAGCTCGTCCAGCAGGTTGGCGCGCAGGCGGCGGATCATGCCGGCGGTGCCCGAGGTGCCGATCACGATCACCGGGATCCACAGATGCTCGAGGACCGAGACGATCTTCCCCCAGCTCCACGGCTGGCCGATATACCGCTCGTCCATCAGGCCGCCGATCTCGGTGCCGAACCAGACGTTGGCGAAATAGACCATGACCAGCGCGAGCAGGAAGTTCGGCGTCGCCAGCCCGAGAAAGCCGATGAAGGTGAGGGAATTGTCCGCCCAGCTGTATTGATGCGTTGCCGAGTAGACCCCGATCGGGAAGGCGACGATCCAGGTAAAGACGATCGTCGCGACGGAGACGATGAAAGAGAGCCACAGCCGGTCGCCCACGACGTCCGCCACCGGCTGCTCGTATTCGAAGGAATAGCCGAGGTCGCCCTGGACGAGCCCGGCGACCCATTCGGCGTACTGGATCAGGAAGGGCCGATCGAGGCCGTATTCTTCGCGCAACGCCTCGATCTGTTTCAGGTCGGCCGGCTCACCGAGCTCCCGGAGTTCCTCGATCAGCGTGGTCAGGTAATCGCCGGGCGGCAGCTGGATGACGACGAACACGATGAAGCTGATCGCAATCAGCGTCGGCACCATGATCAGCAGGCGATGGGCGATATAGCGAAGCATCGGCCGTGCCGGTCAGCGCGGGCGGCCGGTGTCGCGACGATCGCGGCGGCGCGGCATCGTCAATCCGCCGCCCCGGGCGGTGTCGCGAACCAGAAGGTATCGGGCCGGTAGATACCCAGATGGGCGCCCGGATTCCAGGCCCAGATCCCGGTTTCCGGCACGTTGCGCAGCCGGACATTCACGACGACCGGCTGGATCACGCCGCCGACGAGGCCGATCGAATAGACCCGGTCGGCAGAGATTTGCAGCATCCGGTGCCAGACCGTCCGGCGCTGCGCCGTCGATTCCGCCGCCTCCCACCGGCGCAGCAATTCGATCAGCCGGAGGGCGCCGGGATCGGTCGGCCTCTGGCCCGACCGGCCCTTGCTCGCATAGTGGAGGCCCCATTGCGACCATTGAAGCTGGACCTGGTCGGTCGGCGCGAGGGCCAGCGGCGGCGTGTCCTCCCGCACATTGGCATAGTCCAGTCCCGTCCACATCGCGATTTGGGTCAGCCCGGCGTAGACGCGGCGGCGGAACATCTCGCGTCTGGTGTTTTTCTGGAACAGGCGGACGCCGATTTTCCGCCACGAATCCTGAATCAGGCGCATCGCATCGGTATATTCGCTGCCTTCCGAAGCCGCCTCGACGATGATCTCCAGCGGCCGCCCGTCGGGCAGCAGGCGGTAGCCCTCGCTGTCGCGGCGCGTCAGGCCGATTTCGTCGAGCAGGGCATTCGCCCGGGCCGGGTCGAAGCGCGCCCAGGCTTCGCGGTATTCCGGCCGGAACAGCGGGCTGCGCGGCAGGACCGTGTTGCCGCCCTCCGCGGCCAGCCCGTAATACATGACCCGGTTGATCTCCCGCCGGTCGATGCCGAGGGAGAGCGCGCGCCGGAAGCGGACGTCGCCGAACAGCTTTCGCCACACCGGGTCCTTGTGATTCAGGTTCGGGTAAAGCGCGATCTGCGCACCGACGGCGGTCTGCCACTGATAGACCCTGTGCCGGCCGCGCGACTCGCCGCGCTTGAGAAAGGTGAAATCGGTAAAGCGCAGATAGCGGCCCTGCAGGTCGGTCTCGCCGACTCCGGCCTTGGCGGCGACGATCTTGCTGTCGGCGATGACGAAGACCAGCCGATCGATATAGGGCAACTGGCGGCCGTTCCGGTCGACCCGGTGGAAATAGGGGTTGCGGACAAAGACATAGCGGTCCGCCGGCGGTTCGGTGGTCGGGATCCATGGCTGCAGCGTCGGCAGCGCCGGGTTCTGGAACCGATACATCCGGCCGCGCTTGCGGTGGAACTTGGCCCAGCCGTCCGGCTTCAGGCCGTTATTTGTCATTTTCCGGAGAAATTTCTTCTTCGCATAATCGATATGGAACTGCTGCATATAGTGGCGCGGCATATACAGATAGAGCGGCCGCGGGCCGGCGAGCGCCGGAAGGAAATAGGGGTTCGGCTTCGCCCAGCTGTAGCGGACGGTATGCCGGTCGAGGAACTCGACCTTCGGTTTCCGGCCGTCGACCAGAAGCGCCTGGGGCACGCCGAAGCGCGACAGCACCTTGTTGTGGACGACGTCTTCCCACCAGTAGCGGAAATCATCGGTGGTGAAGGGCGCGCCGTCGGACCAGCGATGGCCCTTGCGCAGGGTGAAGGTGAAAATCCGGCCGTCCTTCGCCTCGAACCGCTCCAGGATATCTGGCCGGAGCCGGTAATCGCTGTCCCAGGCCACCAGGCGGGCGTAGCCGTAGACCACGGCCATCCGCGTATCCTTCGCCCGCGCCATGAGCATGGTGAGCGAGCCGCCGTATCTTCCCGGTTTCTTGGCGGTGCCGGCAAAGGATACGGTCGACGGCGCCTTCGGCAATCGCAACACAATCGGCGGCAAGACGCCGGTTGCGATCTTGGGTTTGAACCAGGGCGGCTCGATATAAGGCGCTGCCTGCGCCGGCTCGCTGGCGACCGCGCGACACGCGGCAGCCGCCGAGATTGCGACAATGGACAGCGCGCGGGCGGTCACCGCCTTGCTCCCGCCGGGCCCAGGGCGCCGTCCAGCACCGCACCCTCCCAGGCGCGCACCAGATGTCCGCCGCCGACATCGTGGAAGGCCTCCGCCTGTTCCGGCCCGCGCAGGGCGAAAGGCGCCGGCCAGGCTTCGGGCGACGAGGCCTTGCCCTCCATCAGGGCAGCGAAATCCAGCCTGTTGTCCAGGTCCGGCTCGGGTACGGCCGCAACCAGCGCCCGGGTATAGGGATGCACCGGATTGCGGAACAGCGTCTCGCCCGCAGCGACCTCGACGATCCGGCCGGCGCACATCACGGCGATCCGGTCGGCGACATAGTTCACGACCGCCAGATTGTGCGAGATGAACAGGTAGGTGAGGCCCAGGTCTTTCTGCAGGTCGCGCAGCAGATTCAGGATCTGCGCCTGGATCGAGACGTCGAGCGCCGAAACGGGCTCGTCGCAGATCAGCAGGTCGGGTTTGAGCGCCAGGGCGCGCGCGATGCCGATGCGCTGGCGCTGGCCGCCGGAGAAGGAATGGGGGTAGCGGTTGAGGAAACGCGGATCGAGGCCGACCCGGCGCAGGAGCTCGGCGGTCATTTCGCGCCGGTGGCCGGCATCGCCGATGCCGTGAATCTTCAGTGGCTCGCTGACGATATCGAACACCGTCATGCGCGGGTTGAGCGAACTGAACGGGTCCTGGAAGATGAACTGCACGTCCCGGCGGAATTCGTTCAGCGCCTCGCCCTTCAGGCTCAGCACATCCCGCGGTTCGCCGCGCCTGTTGTAGACGATCCGGCCCGAATCCGGCGTCAGGGCGCGCATGATCGTCTTGCTCAGCGTGGTCTTGCCGCAGCCGCTCTCGCCGACCAGGCCCAGACACTCGCCGCGCCGGATGTCGAAGCTGACATTGTCGACCGCGCGCACGGTGGCTGCGGCCCCTCCCTTGCGGATGCGATAGGTCTTGACGAGGTTTTCGACCCTGAGCAGCGGCCCGGCCCGGTCGGCATCGTCCGGCCACGGCGCCCGCCCGGCCAGGAGGTGGCCGGAATCGGCCTCGATCTCGCGCAGCGGTGTGAGGCGCCCGCCCCGGTCCATGGCGAAGCGCGGCACCGCCTTCATCAGCGCCTTGAGATAGGGATGGCGGGGATCGCCGTAGATCTGTTCGGTCGTGCCGATCTCCATGACCTCGCCGTGGTACATCACGACGACCTCCTCGGCGACGTTGGCGACCACGCCCAGATCGTGGGTGATCATCAGCACCGCCATGCGGAACTCGGCCTGCAGGTCGCGGATCAGCTTCAGGATCTGCGCCTGGATGGTCACGTCGAGCGCCGTCGTCGGCTCGTCGGCAACCAGCAGCGCAGGCCGGCACACAAGCGCCATGGCGATCATCGCCCGCTGGCGCAGGCCGCCGGAGAGCTCGAAAGGATAGGTCCTCAGCGCCCGTACCGGGTCGGGAAAACCGACATGGCGCAGCATGTCGGCCACGGCCTCGTCCCGCTCCTTCGCGCCGACCGTGCGATGCAGGCTCAGCGCCTCGCCGATCTGGTCGCCGATCGTGTGCAGGGGTGACAGCGAGGTCATCGGCTCCTGGAAGACGATCGAGATCCGGCCGCCGCGAATCGCCCGCAGGCGCGGCCCTTCGGGATCCTCCGCCGCCAGGTCGACCGCGCTTCCGTCTCCCGCCGGATCCCGGAACAGCACTTCGCCCTGCTTGATGATCGCGGTGTTCGGCAGGATGCCCATCAGGGTCTGGGAGATGACTGTCTTGCCGCTGCCGCTTTCGCCGACCAGGGCAACCGTGCCGCCGGCCGGTATCCGGAACGAGGCGCCGCGCACCGCCGGGACCTCGCCGCCATGCACGGCAAACGAAACGTGCAGATTGCGGATATCGATCAGCGGCCCGGTCACGATCTTCCGCCCTGTGGTCAGCCGGAGTCCGGAAGCTTCTCGGGCGACAATCCCAGCGCCCGGAAGTTCGCCAACGTGGTCTGGCTCATCGGCAACTCATTGCGCAGCCCGGCGGCCAGCGCCGCCTCGGCGATTGCGTCGAAATCCTCAAGCGTCGAATCGACGGACAGGCGCCCGCCGGCCGACCGGACGATCAACTGCATCCAGCCGTCGGACCTGTCGCGGCGCAGGGGGAAGAAACGGAGTTTCAGGCCCGACAGCTCCGCCCATGCGACCCCGGTTTCCGCATGTCCGGCGATCCCGGCATTTGTGCGCAGAAGCCCGGATTCGGTCAATCTGTATTCGGTGCGCGCGCGCAGCCAGGTCCGCAGGCCGAAGACGGCAAACAGCACGGTCAGGGATGCAAACAGCCAGAAACCGAACCAGCTGCCGCGGGACACCGCCGCCAGCGGCACGCACAGGGCGACGCCGACGGCCGCGCGGATATAGTCGTTGCGCAAGGTCGCGCGCGGGTAGCGCTGCACTGTCATGGCTCAAGCGTAGAATAAGGTCGCTACGCTGCGCCACTCCGCAATACCGCTCTGCGCCGTCGTCTCGAACAGACGTTCAAGGAAATTCCAGCAGCCTGCGTCATGCACCCGGTGATGGGTCAGCAGTCCGGTGGCTTCGGCCGGATCGGCCGCACCTTCCCGGCGCGCCCGCAGGTGGCCGACAAGTTGAGCAAGGGCGCTCTCTGCGCCGACGAAACCGCGGCTGCCCTTCCAGTCGACGATGTCGACATGGGCGTTGACGATCCCCATGGCGCCGATCGCCGGCCGGTCGCGCGCGCCGAACCGGCTGAGGCCGGCATAGCCCAGTTCCGGCAGCAAAGGCGGTAAATGGACGCCGATCCGGTTCCAGGGCGGCACCAGGACCGGCCGGAAAACGTCACCGAACGCCCGTTCCAGGGCATCCCGCCCGGTCATCAGCTCGGCCAGGACATGGTCGGCACGGCGCTCCGCGCCCAGTTCGCACTTCTTTGCGCCGGGGCCTGCATGGTTGCGGTGGGCGTAGCCGTGCTGGATCGGTGTGACCGCGCTGGCCAAGTCGGCCGCGGTCAGCCGGTTTTCCGCGGGGATGACCGCCAGTGCGAGCGGGACGGCTGCCGCCTCGGCCAGCGCCATCGTCCGGTCCAGCGCGGCCGAGGGTCCGACCGCGTCGTCGTCGCGCCACCACAGGGCCGGCGTCCCGCCCGTCTGCGCCCACAGGTCGAACTCGCGGCGCAGCGCGTCCCAGCCGGTCATGCCGGCGCGCCGATCAGGGCGGGCAGGGCCCGGACGAACGCTTCCGCACCGCCCAGCCGCACCGGGAGGCTCCGGCGGGGCAGCGCCTGCGCCCTGGCGATCGCCTCCTTCAGGCGATGTGGCGTCAGAGCGGGCTCCGGCAGCACGACCGCCCGTTCCATCGCCTCCAGCCGCCGGGCCCGGCGCATCTGTTCGGTTTCGCCGGTCGTATCGAACGGAACAAGGACCGACGGTGCGGCGATCTTCAGGATGTCCACCACCGTATTGTAGCCCGCCTGGGAGACCGAACAGGCGCAGCCGGCGAGCCGCCCGCGGAAATCCGGCCGGTTGCGCTCCACGGTCACCCGCGGCCCGGCCGAACACCGCAAGGCCTCGAATTCCGATGAGGGGACGGCGCCGCCCGCGCGGATACGAACCGGCTCGCCGTTCGGTCCGCTGCCCAGGGCCAGCGCCGCGGCCCGCAGAGCCGAGCCCACCCGGCCGCCGCCGCTGCTTACCAGGATTTCCGCTTCCGCGGCCGTTGGCACCTCCGCTTCGGCCGGAAGAGGGTCGACGTAGCCGGTATAGTGCAGCTTTGCCGCGATTCTTGCGGCCAGGGGAAAGGTGTCGTCGAGGGCGATGAAATCGGGATCGCCATGGACGAATACCCGGTCGACCCGGCGCTCGATGAAATCCGCAGCTTCGGCCCAGCGTCCGGCCTTCCGGTCGACCAGGATATCCCGCACGGACACCGCGACCCTCGGAGCAGCCGCCGCGCCGGCCCGGTCGAGCAGCGCCGCGATTTCCCGGCCGAACGCCCGCCGCCCGAACGGATAATGCTCCAGAACGATCAGCCGCGGGCGGATTGTGTCCAGCAGTGCTGCCAGCCGGTCGCGACGCGCGCGCCAGTCCGCCTCGCCGGCCGGGGCGCCGCGGTCGTTGACCAGGCCGCCGAACGTCTCGTCGGCCGCGTGCAGCGCGGGGAGCGGGTGGAGCGTCGCGCCGCCGGCCTGCGCGCCGGGAACGGGCGTGCCGCCGACGGCAATGTGGGCGGCGTAGCCCCCGGCCGCCGCGCGTCCGGCAAGCGCTGCGGTGCGGGCAAAGTGGCCGATGCCGAGCAGATGCTGGACCCAGAACAGGATGGCGGGCGGCGCGTCAGCGGTCATAGCCGGAGGGCGGTTCGCTGTCGGCGAGGCGGATGTTGAGCGCTTCGGGCGTCAGGGCGCCGTCTTCGGCCAGGGTATAGAGATGCGCCCAGGCGTGCCCCCGTTCGAGCGGCGCGGCCCGGCGCATGTCCCAGCCGGTCGCCAGGGTATAGGCGCCGCGCAGGACGCCGGCGTGGCAGACGGCGCAGATATCCCGCCGGCGCACCGCCGCTTCCGCCAGCCATTCGGCCAGCCGTTCGGTCAGCTGGCGGGGCGATTCGCCGTTCGGCGGCGCCATGTCGAGGCCGCGCGCCTCGATCCGCCGCAGGGTTTCGCCCTGTTCCGCTCGCAGTTTTTTAAGGATCGCCCCCTCCCAATCGCCCCAGTCGATCTCCTTCAGGCGGTCGTCAAGCCTCAACTGCGCAGGATCGGCGCCCAGCAGCACCGCAGTTTCGATCGCCCGTTGCAGCGGGCTGGCATGCCATTCCCAGTCCGCCGCGTAGGGCGGCAGGCGCCAGGTCCGGACGGATTGCCGCCCGGCGTCGTTCAGGGGCACGTCCGTCTGGCCCTGGACCCGCCCCTCGGCGTTCCAGTCGGTCGGCCCGTGGCGGAGGAACAGGATCCCGGTCATGGGGTGGGACCGACAACGTTACGGGCCGCCGAGCCGCGACCGACCGCATCCTCGAACGCTGCGCTCATCGCGTCCGCGGCTGCGGACAGGCTGTGCCGGCGGCGGACATGGGCCCGCGCCGCCGCGCCCAGTGTTTTCCGCAATTCCGGATCGGCAATCAGGCGGCCGATCGCCCGGCCCAGCTCGTCGCCCGTCCGGGCGACGAGCCCCGTCACGCCGGACTCGATATCCTGCGCTACCGATCCCCAGGGGCCGACCGCGACCGGCAATCCCGCGGCCATGGCCTCCAGCGTGGCCATGCCGACGGCCTCGTTCATACCCGGCCAAACGTAAAAATCGACCGCTTTGTATACGGCATCCAAGACATCCTTTTGCAGGGCGCCGAGAAACGCGACCCGCGTTTCGCCGCCGGAAAAGAGCCGTCGGACCTCGGCCCTTGCCGCGCCGTCGCCGACGATCAGCAGGTGCGCCCCGCTGTCGGGCCGGCTCATCCAGGCGTCCGCCAGACGCCTGTAGGACTCCAATTTGTCGCCCGGCCGCATCATGCCGACGGCAACGGCCCAGACCGCAGCCGGCGGCAAGCGCCATTCGGCTGCCAGCCGACGCCGCATTTCGCGGCGCCGGTCAGGCGCGCGCCTTTCTTGTATGCAAGCCACCGGCGGCAGGCGGGAATGGGTCGCACGGGGTTTCAGGAGAGGGAGAACACAGCCCTCGTCGGCCGGATTGAGAAAAAATACATGGTCGGCGAGCCCGAGAGCGTCGCGCACCCGCTCCTGCCGATGGGCCCAGGGACCCGAAGCCCGCTTCGGCGCGTAGCTGGCCTCGGCGACGAGGTAGGGCAGGCCGAGGGCACGGCAGACCGGCGGCCCGATCAGGTCCGGTGCCTTGTAGAACAGGTGATAGGTGAACCAGAGATCGGGCGGGGCGGGCCGCAGGGCCGCAATCAGGCGGCTTGCTTCTGCGGCGGCGTCCCGTTCGATGCGCACGCGGCGCTCCCGGTCCGTCGGCGCCGCTAGGTAGCTGCGCACCGTGGACGCGATCGCAGCCTCGTGGCCGGCCGCGGCCATGGCCTGCAACAGCAGGCGGGCGATGGTGCGGTCGCCGGAAGGGCGGGCCGCGTCGGGCGGCTTCATCGGCGCGTAGAAGGCGATCTTCACAGGCGCTCCTTCGCCGCCGGCGTATTGCCCCTCGTGAACCGGTCGTGCAGCGCCCGGACGGCGACGGCGGCATCGAATTCGGCACGGACCCGTTCTCTACCGTTCGCCCCGTAGTATCTGCGCCGCTCCGGATCGCCGATCAGGTCCGACAAGGCGTCGCGCAAGGCGTCGGAACGGCCCGGCTCGACCAGAAACCCCGTTCTTGAATGATCGATCAATTCTTCAATGCCCGAAAGCCTTGTGGACAGGCAGCACAGGCCCTGGCTCTGGGCCTCCATCAGGACGTTGGGAAGCCCGTCCCGGTCACCGTCCCTGCCGATCAGGCTGGGCAGGACGAACAGGTCCGCCGCCCGGCAGGCCGCCAGCACTGCGGCCTGGTCCCGGGCGCCGCGCCAGTCGACCCGGTCGGCAATGCCCCGTTGCGCGGCCAGGCGGCGGAGGTCGCCCAGCAGCGGGCCGCCGCCAATCGACGTCCAGCGCCAGTGCAGCGTCCGGGGCAGCGCCGCCAGCGCCTCAATCAGAACCGCAAACCCCTTTTTTTCGACGGCCCGCCCTACCGACAGGATCCGGACCGGGTCTTCCGGCTCCGAACCGTCCCGGCCCGACGGCGCGCCGCCGCACGGCGCAAACCGCTCCAGATCGAGGCCGTGATAGACGAGGCCTACCTTGTCCGGACAGGGCGCAAGGGCGCGCAGATGCTCGCAGCCGTGCCGGGTGCACGCGACCAGCCAGTCCAGGTCGGCCAGCTTTTCGCGCTTCTCCCAGTCCGGGGTCGTCCAGATGTCCTTGGCGTGGGCCGCGGCGCTCCACGGCAAGCCGGTCATGATCGCGGCGTAGCGCGCCACGGAGGCCGGCGTGTGCAGGAAATGGGCGTGGAGCCGCGCGACGCCCGCCGGCAGCTCGGCCGCCAGCACCATGGCCTGCCCGAAGCGGCGCACCCGGTTGCGCGTCCGGTCGCGCCGGAAATCGCGCCACCAGACCCCCACAGCCTTTGCGTAGCCCGGCAGCTGCCGCGCCCTGCGCCACGCCGCTGCGACCCGGCCCGGTTCGCGATGCAGGTATTCCGGCAGGTAGGCGACCGGCGCGGCGATCTCGTCGTGGATCGGGTGGCGGCGGCCGTCGGTCGGATGACGCAGGGAGAACAGCCGGATGTCCAGTCCGAGCCGTTCCAGCGCCAGAATCTCCTGGGCGATAAAGGTTTCCGACAGGCGCGGATAGCCCTTCAGGACGAAGGCGATCGGACCGGGCGCGCCCGGCGGCCTGCCCCGTCCCGTCAACGCCTCAGGCGGCCTTCGCCCTACCCGGAACGAGCCGGCGCGGTCCGCGCTCCATGACCCGCCCGACCAGCCGGTTGACGTTATCCAGCCCGTCCATGAGCCCCGGCACGACAACGTCCGACGGCCGGTTCTGCTGCGGCAGTTGCCGCAGCGCGGTCGCCATCCGGTCGATGTCGCGGATGCCGTCGTCCTCCAGCACGGTCAGCAGGCCGGCTTCCTGGGCCTGGCGGGCGCGGATGAATTGTTCGCGGCGCGGCACGGTCCGGGGCACCAGCAAAGCGCGCTTGTCGAACGACAGAACCTCGCAGAAGGTGTTGTAGCCCCCCATGGCGACGACCGCCTCGGCGCCCGCAATAAGATGTTCGAGCGCCGCGTCGAACGTCGTGACGCTGACGTCATGCAGAGCGGCGGCCCGCTGCTGGAACTCGGCCTGTTTGTCGGCCTGCATGAACGGGCCGGTCACGATTATGGCGCGCAGCGGCATGGTGCGGCGTTGCTCGTAGACGCGCAACACCCAGTCGACCAGCGCTTCACCGTCGCCGCCGCCGCCGGGCGTGACGAGGATGTACGGGTCTTCGAGCTGCGACGGGTCGGTAGGCCCGCCGGCCGGCAGATCCCGGCGCAGATAACCGGTATAGACCATCTTGCGCCGGACCGATTTCGGCACCCGCAGCCCGGCGAGGGGATCGCAAATCTGCGGCAGGCCGTAGACCCAGATCGAATCGTAGTATTTCGACAGCGCCGGGACGGCGTTCTTGCGCTCCCATTCCGGCTGCAACAGCTCGGGCTCGTCGATCACGTCGCGCAGTCCGAGGACCAGCGGCGTCCGGCGTTTCTTGAGAAAGGCCAGCGTTTCTTCGATCTCGCCGCGCAGGCCCAGCGGTTCCTTGTCGACCAGAAACAAATGCGGCGCGAATACCTCGGCGGTGTGCCGGATGATCGATTCGCGGATGGCAAGGGTCTGCTGCAGGCCGATATGGAGGTTCAGCGCGGTATATTCGCCGTTGCGCAGCTTGATGACGCCGGGGACGCGTACGAAATCGACTCGCGAGCGAAAATCGAAGCTGCCGATGATCGGCGATCCGGACAGAATCAGCACCGAAAGATTGCTGCGATGCTCGACCAGCGCGTGGGCGATGGCGCGGCAGCGCCGCAGATGGCCCAGGCCGAAACTGTCGTGGCTGTAAATCAGGATGCGGAAGCCGTCGCCCAGCGCTTCCGCCCGCAGGCTTTCCGAAGCCCCGGCCTCCCGGAGAGCCGTGCCGTACTCGGCTCGCGCTGTCTTTTCTGCCGCCATCGTCGCTCCGATCGGCCGGGTCCCGGGGCAGGGGGCGACCGCATTCCCGCCATTCGCCCCGGCGCCGCGAATTCCGTATCGCCAGTCCGCCACGCCCTGAATTATGGTGTCAGAACCGGACGCCAGGTTCAATGTCGGTATCCATGCGCATTTTTGCCAGTCCTGACGCGGCTTTCACCGCAAGTAATCCGGCCTGATGGCGGATTCGGAAACCGAAGCCGCCGCCGGACGGCTGCCGGCGCCCGAGACGCCCGGCTATGGGCCGAACGTGCCGCTGGAGCGGAGCATCTTCCGCTTCATCATGAAATACAGCAAGCGGCAGCAGCTTGTCGTGCTCGCCCTGACCGTGATCTCCTGGCCGGTCATCTACCTCACGCTGGAACTGCCGAAGGCGATCATCGACCAGGCGATCGGCGCAAAGGGCGGCTGGGCGCGCGACGTGCTGGGCGACGAGATGGAGCAGATCGCCTTCCTGATGGCGCTCAGCTTCGGCTTCCTCTTCTTCGTCATCCTCAGCGGCGGGGTGAAATATGTGCTGAACGTCTATGCTGGCCGGCTGGGCGAGCAGATGCTCCGCCGGCTGCGCTACATGCTGTATTCGCGCATTCTTCGCTTCCCGCTGCCGCACTTCAAGAAGGTCTCCCAAGGCGAGATCATTCCGATGATCACGGCCGAGGTGGAGCCGGTCGGCGGCTATATCGGCACAGCGACGTCGACGCCGCTCTATTTCGGCGGCCTGCTGCTGGTCTATCTGGGTTTCATTTTCGCCCAGGATGTCTTTCTGGGCCTGGCCGCGACAGCGCTCTACCCGTTGCAGATCTATATCGTCCCGAAACTGCAGAAACGAGTCATAGCACTCGGCAGGAGCCGCGTGCGGGAAGTGCGCGGCCTTGCCGACAACATCGGGGAATCGATTGCCGGCATTACCGAAATCCATGCCAACGACGCCTCGCTTTACGAGCGCGCCGGGATCGCCCGCCGCCTCGACCGCATCTACACCATCCGCTACGAGATTTTCCGCCGCAAGTTCGCCATCAAGTTCCTCAACAGCTTCATGGCGCAGCTCACGCCGTTCTTCTTCTATGCGATCGGCGGCTATCTCGTGATCGCCGGCGACATGACCATCGGCGCGCTGACCGCCGTCCTCGCGGCCTACAAGGATCTCAGCTCGCCGTGGAAGGAGCTGCTGAACTATTACCAGCTCCAGGCCGACATCAAGGTGAAGTACGAGGCGGTGGTCGAGCAGTTCGATCCGCCAGGCCTGTTCGACGAAACCCTGCAGTTGACCGACGATGCCGGCCCGGAATCGATGGGCCGGACCCTTGACGTCGTCGGCTTGGCCTATTCCGAAGACGGCCAGTCGAAAACCGTCGACGGCGTCACCTTCTCGGTCGATCTCGACAAGCACACGGCGATCGTCGGCAGCGGCAGCAGCGGCCGGGACGAACTGGCGCTGTTGCTCGCCCGGCTGGTGAAGGGTACCGGAGGCCGGGCCGACCTTGCCGGCCAGCGCCTGGACGATCTGCCCGAACCCTTCACCGGCCGGCGGATGTCCTTCGCAGGACCTGTGCCCTACCTGTTCTCGACCGACCTGCGCGCAAATCTGGACTATGGCCTGCGCCACCGGCCGCTCCGGCCGGCGACCGGGCCGGAAGACGGCGGCGCCCAGCGGAACCGCTACGTTCGCGACGCCCGTGCGTCGGCGAATATCGATGCCGACCCGATGGCGGACTGGGTGGACTACAGCGCCGCCGGCGTCCCGGATCGCGAGGCGCTGGACCGGAAATGCGTCGACATGCTGCGGCTGGTCGATCTCGGCGACGACCTGTACCGGTTCGGCCTGCACGGCACGATCGATCCCGGCGACCGCCCCGATCTGGCCGAAGCGATGCTGGCAGCCCGGACGGCCCTGCGCAGCAGGCTCGACGAGTCGGACCGGTCCACCCTCGTCGAACCGTTCGACCGGGCGCGTTACAACACCAATGCGACCCTCGCCGAAAATCTGCTGTTCGGCACGCCGGCCGGCAGCGCGTTCGATTTCGACCGGCTGGCCGAGCATCCCTTCGTCCGGCAGGTGATCCGCGACGCCGGTCTTGCCGACACATTGCTCGAAGTCGGGCGGCAGCTCACCGAAACCATGGTCGAGATTTTTGCCGACCTGCCGCCGGGCCACGCCTTTTTCGACCAGTTCAGCTTTTTCGGCTCGGAAGAGATGCCCGACTATCAGCACCTGTTGGCCAGAACTTCCGGCCAGTCCGCCGGGGAGATGCGGGAGGAGGACCGGCTCCGCCTGCGCTCGCTGCCCTTCAAGCTGATCCCCGCCCGGCACCGGCTGGGGCTATTGACCGAAGAGATCCAGGCCGCGGTGTTGAAAGCGCGGGAGATTTTCGCCGGGACGCTGCCGGATGAGTTGCGCGGCGAGGTCGAGTTCTTCGATCCGGAACGGTACAACCGCGCCGCGACGCTGCAAGACAATATCCTGTTCGGCAAGGTCTCCTACGGCGAAGCCAACGCCGCCGGCAAGCTCAGCACGATGATGGGCGAAGTGCTCGATTCCCTGTCGCTGCGCGAAGCGGCGATGGTGGCCGGCCTGGCCCATTCGGTCGGCGTCGGCGGGGCCCGGCTGTCGGCGGCGCAGCGCCAGAAAGTCAACATGGCCCGCGGCCTGATCAAGCGGCCGGATCTCTTCATCGTCAACGAAGGCATCGGCAACCTGGACGGCGCCGCCCAACGCCGGGTGCTCGACGCCGTGCTGGGCGAGATGAAGGGCCGCGGCGTGATCTGGTCGCTGCACCGGCCCGGTTTCGCCCGGAATTTCGACCGCGTCATCGTGCTGAAGAACGGCCGGGTCGCCGAACAGGGCAGCTTCGCCGAGCTCGACAGGGAGGGTTCGGCGCTGCGGGAGCTGCTGGAGACGGAATAGATGGAGGCGACCACGGGCCGGCAGCCGGCTGCGAAGGAAATCCCGCACAGGGGACTGGAGGACGTAACGTGAGCCTGAACGAAGAAGTCGAAATTCTGCGCAATATCCCGATGTTCGCGAACATTGAGCCATCGAAGCTGAAGCTGCTGGCCTTCACCAGCGAGCGTCACGCCTACAACGAAGGCGAATACCTGTTCCGCCAGGGCGACGAGGGCGACAGCGCCTACATCATCGTGGCCGGCGAGGCGGACGTGATGATCGATACCGACGACGGCCCTTTGACGGTCGCCCATTTCACGAAAAACGCGCTGATCGGCGAAATCGCCATCCTGACCGACGTGCCGCGCACAGCGACGGTGAAGGCCACGACCCGGCTCGACGCGATGGTGATCTCGAAAGAGCTGTTTTTCCGCCTGGTCATGGAGTTTCCGCAAATCGCGGTGGAAATCATGCGCGAACTGGCCAAGCGCCTGGAGGCGACCAACGCCCGGATTCGCGAATTGACGGCAGCCTGACCGGCAGCGGCCCAGACCGATGCCGATAACGATGCCGGTCGGGGCGAATGAGAGCCAGCTCGAGCGTATGATCGCCCGGCTGGCTACGCAGAGGGCGCTGCTCGACCGGGCCGCGGAGTTCATCGCCGGCATCGACGGGCCCATATTGGAAATCGGCCTCGGCAAGGGCCGGACCTATTCTCACTTGAGGCGCCTGTTTTCCGATCGGGAAATCTGGGCGTTCGACTACGAAATACATGCACCGGCGCACAGCCGGCCCGGCCCCGACAGGATCCTGCTTGGCGATTTTCGCGAATCCCTGTTGAACGGCTGGACCGAAATCGGAGCGCCGCCGGCGCTCGCCCATGCCGATATCGGCACCGAAAGCCGCCGCGCCGACGCCGCTCTCGCGCAATTTGTCGGCAGTGTCATCGCGCCGCGGCTGGCGCCCGGCGGTATCCTGCTCGGCGACCGGGACATGGGCTGCGCCGGCCTGACCCGGCTCGAAACCCCGGCCGTACCATTGCCCGAAGGGATCGCCCCCTGGCCCTATTACCTGTACCGGCGGTAACGACAGGGCCCGCTCAACGTCGCGCGGCGACGATCAGGGAGACGAGCCGGCCGAACTCGCGGCGCAGGATGAAGCGGTCGTTTCGGCAGAAACCGGAATGCCTTCGGGCGTCGTCGAAACATTCAAGGGCAAGCGATTCCAGCGCTGCCTTCGGCGTCATGCCCCCGCCCCGGACCAGGCCGAGGAAGCGCCGGAAGAAAACGGTCATGTCCGCCTGGTGGACGATCGCCGTGCGCCACGCCGGCACCACGATGAGCGCCTGATGGCCGAGGCCGAGCGCCCAGAAACTGCCTGCCGGCAGCCCGGTTTCCGCCGCCGGCACCCACCACAGATAGCTGTACCCGGCCCGCATGCCGCCCATGCCGGTTGTGATCGCTTCCGCTGCGATGCGGTCGATCCAGGAGCGGGGCAGAAGGCGCTTTCCCTCGAGCATTCCGCCGTTGAGATAAAGCCGCCCGAACAGGGCAAGGTCGCGTCCGGACATGCGGAACATCGCTGCCCGATGTCTCGAAACCTGCGGCGCAGCGATGTAGGAAACATCCGCGGGCGAAAAATCCACCATCCCCGCCGGCCGTGCAATGCCGGCCATGAATGCCGCGCCGACCGACAGGCCCGTGCGTCGCTCGAAGATCGTGGTCAGGGCGTTATAGTCCCAATTGTTGTACGCCCATTTCGAACCCGGTTCGTTTTCGCCGGTACCGAGGCGGCGCGTCCTTTCCTCGCGCTGCCCTTCCTCGGCGGCGGCCCGGCGATTTATACCCGAAACGCTCCGGATGAGATGCCGGACGGTCGCACGTTTCTGTCGCGGCGACAGGGGGTCCGGCGAATCGTCGATGCCGAGCTGCGCCAGCGTTGCGTCGAGGTCGATCCGTTTCGGTCCCCGGCCGGCATGCTGCCCGACAAGCGCGCTCAACAGCGCCTTGCGAATCGAGTGCACATTGTATCGCCGCGCGGCGTCGCCCAGCGACGCAACCGTCCTGCCGCGCGAAACGATCAGCAGCGTATCGGTGCTCAGGGTTTTCGCGAACGCGACAACCGCATCGAGTCCGCCCTTGTCCCAGCCCAGCCGGAGCGCATCCGCAGCGGCGGAGCCCGTTCCGGAGTGCGGCTCTTGGGCTTCCACGACGCCGGCCGCCGCAAGACCGGCTGCCAGGGCGAGCAGGAACGCGCCCGTCCTGCGCCTCCGGCCGCCTCCCGGATTGCCTTTCGTTGCGTCCGTCATCCGGCTGCATGTGGGGAACGGCCGCGGCACTGCAAGGGTGCCGCGCGGGGGCCGGCAGTCAGATATCCAGTTCGACAAGCACCGGCGCGTGATCCGATGCCCTTTCCCAGTCCCGTGCATCCATCACCACTCGGGCCGCCCGGATTTTCGGCGCCAGCGGCGGCGTGACCCAGATATGGTCCAGCCGCCGGCCCCGGTTCGAGGCGCGCCAGTCGCGCGCGCGGTAGCTCCACCAGCTGTACAGCTTTTCCGCCGGGTCGATTTTCGTGCGCACCGCGTCGACCCACCGATGGGCCGCCTGCATCCGCCCGAAATGCTCGACCTCGACCGGCGTGTGGCTCACCACCTTCAGAAGCTGCCTGTGGGACCAGACGTCGGTTTCGAGCGGCGCAACATTCAGGTCGCCGACCAGGATGCGCGGCTTCGACGGGTCCTGCGCCGCCCACCATTCGGCTTGTTCGGTCATGAAGCGCAATTTGTGCGCGAATTTCGGATTGGTCTCCGGGTCGGGCTCGTCTCCGCCCGACGGCAGGTAGACATTGTGCAACTCGATTCCGCCGGGCAGCATCGCCGACTGGTGGCGCGCATCGTCGATAGCGCACCAGTTATGCCGGGCGTGGCCTGTCAACGGTACGCGCGAAAGGACCGCCACTCCGTGATAGGCCTTCATGCCGAAGATTTCGATATGCGGGAAACCGGATGCGCGCAGCGCCTCCAGCGGAAACTTGCCGTCCTCGACCTTGGTTTCCTGCAGGCAGATGACGTCCGGGTCTTCGGCTGCGACCAGCCGTTCGATCAGATGGAGGCGCGGGCGGATCGAATTGATGTTCCAGGTGACGAGTTTCATGCCCGCAACGTCGTCCGAAGATCGGTGCGGCGCTATTCCGCGGCGGTCAGCAGGCCGCCAGCCGCGTCCGTGCCGGCATAGGCCCTGACCGCCGCGCCGAACGCCTCGAACAGGGTGCGGCTGTTATCGTCCGAGTCGTGGGTGATTTCGGGATGCCATTGCACGCCGAGCACGAAGCCGGGGCTTTCCGGAAAGTCGATCGCCTCGACGACCCCGTCGTCCGTCACCGCGTTGATCCGCGCGCCCGGCGCCGGCTCCCGGATGCCCTGCGCATGCAGCGTATTCACGACGATCCTGTCGGCGTCGAGAATCCGGCGCAACAGGCCCTGCCCGGCGATGGCGATCGGGTGCTGGCGCGCCGACCGCACGCCCTTCGGCCGGGTCTTGTCCGACCGGTGATCCCGGTGGCCCGGCACCTCGTGCAGCTTGCCGTGCAGGCTGCCGCCCATGGCGACGTTCAACTCCTGGATGCCGCGGCAGATGGCGAAAACCGGGATGCCGCGGCGGACTGCGCCGCGGATCAGCGGCAGTGTCGTGGCGTCCCGGTCCGGGTCGTTGAAATCGCCCTCGAAGGGTTCGGCGTCGTAGTGGTGGGGCTCGACATTCGACGGACTGCCGGTGAGAAGAAGGCCGTCCAGCCGGTCCAGAATGCTGTCGATCGCGCCGGCGGGAAACAGGCGCGCCATAGCAGGTACCGCCAGCGGCACGCAGCCGGAGGTTTCCAGCAGCGCCTCGAGATTGCGCTCCATGACCCAGTGGCCGTGAAAAATGTCGAAAGCGCGCCGGCAGGCCGAAACGCCGACGATCGGGACGGGTCGGGAAACTGTCATGGCGCGCACTATAATCCCGCGCGCCGGGGCGTAAACCGCTTCTTCCGGCTACCGGTCATGCCCGGCATGCGGGAGGCGGTTCCCCGGCAGCGAAAACAGCATCGGATCGAGGGGCGGATCGAGCCGCGTTTCGGACAGCGTCACCCGCGTCAGCCGGTTCTGGGGATCGACGACCGTCCAGCCGGCCAGATCGAGAGTCTGCCGTTCGAATATCAGGATAATCCGGCCCTGGCGGGGTGCGCCGGCTCGCACGACAGTCACGAAGATCCGATGCGCCGTCCGGCGGATCCCGGTGACGCGAATGTCGCGGTCGAAGCGTATCCGCTCGCGCACCAGAATGCCGGCGGGCGTCGAATTCAGCGGAAAATACTGCGGTTCCCGGCGCTCGCCCTGAATCACGATCAGCCAGAGGCGCGAAGTGAGGAGCACCATGTCCCGCCGATCGAACTGGATGCGCATAAGGCCCGGCCGCTGGATGAAGATATCGCCGCGGAAGACTTCGCCGCCGGGCGAAACCTGCCGGAACCGGGTGCGCAGCGTGCGGAAGCCGTTGACCTTTTCTTCGATGCGCCTGAGGTCGGCGCGGTCCTCTGCGGTCAAACGGGCGGATGCCGGCGTCTGTGCGGCGACGCCGGTCGTCAGGACGAGCGCGGTCAGGGCCGGTAACGCGCGCAACAGCTTCATGGCGACCTCGAAAGCGGCCCGGCAGCGGGCCCCTGGGGCAACGACGGGTCAGGCGCCGGTCAGGATTTCCCGTTTCCCGGCATGGTTGGCCGGGCTCACGACGCCGCGCTGCTCCATCTGTTCGACGAGCCGCGCCGCCCGGTTATAGCCGATCTGCAGGCGGCGCTGAATGAAAGAGGTCGAGCATTTGCCCTCCGACATAACGATGTCGACCGCCTTGTTGTAGAGATCGTCGCCGCCGCTTTCCCCGCCGGCCGCGCCCGGCAGCCCGTCCTCTTCCTCTTCCTCGGTGATCCGGTCGAGATATTCCGGCTCGCCCTGGGTGCGCAGATAGGCCACCACTTCCTCGACCTCCTCGTCGCTGACGAAGGGGCCGTGCACGCGGGTGATGCGCCCGCCGCCTGCCATGTAGAGCATGTCGCCCTGGCCGAGCAGCTGTTCTGCGCCCTGTTCTCCCAAGATGGTCCTGCTGTCGATCTTGGTCGTGACCTGGAAGGAGATGCGCGTCGGGAAGTTGGCCTTGATCGTGCCGGTAATGACGTCGACCGACGGGCGCTGGGTCGCCATGATGAGGTGGATGCCGGCCGCCCGCGCCATCTGGGCAAGGCGCTGGACCGCGCCCTCGATATCCTTGCCCGCGACGAGCATGAGGTCGGCCATCTCGTCGACGATCACCACGATGTAGGGCAGCGGGTCGAGGGACATTTCCCGCTCTTCCATGACCGGCCGGCCGTCTTCGTCGGTGCCGGTCCGGACATTCTCCGCGATCGTTTCCCCGTTCTTGCGGGCGTCGGCCAGGCGCTGGTTGTAGCCGTCGATATTGCGCACGCCCATTTTGGACATGGCCCGGTAGCGGTTCTCCATTTCCCGGACCGTCCAGCGCAAGGCGACGACCGCCTTTTTCGGATCGGTCACCACCGGCGCGAGCAACTGGGGTATGTCGTCGTAGATCGACAGCTCCAGCATCTTGGGGTCGATCATGATGAACTTGCAGCGGTCCGGCGGCAGCCGGTAGAGCAGCGACAGGATCATCGTGTTGACCGCCACCGACTTGCCGGAACCCGTGGTGCCGGCGATCAGCAGGTGAGGCATCTTCGCCAGGTCGGCCAGGACCGGCGCGCCGCCGATATCCTTGCCCAACGCCAGCGCCAGCTTGTGGGTCGACCGCTCGAAGCTGCGCGCCGCCATCATCTCGCGCAGATAGACCGTCTCCCGGTTCTGGTTCGGCAATTCGATGCCGATCACGTTGCGGCCGGGCACGACGGCGACCCGGACCGAGAGGGCGCTCATCGACCGCGCGATGTCGTCCGCCAGGTTGATCACCCGGGACGATTTAACGCCCGGCGCCGGCTCCAGTTCGTACAGGGTGACTACCGGCCCCGGCCGGACCTTGACGATGCGCCCCTTGACGCCGAAGTCGGCCAGCACGGTTTCCAGATAGCGCGCATTCTGCTCCAGTGCCGTCGCGTCGAGATTGTCGCCGGCGCCGGGCGGAGGCTCCTGCAACAGGCTGAGGGCCGGGGTCTTGTACCGGCCCGGATCGAGATCGAGTTTCGGTTCGCGGGCTTCGCGCGCCCGGTCTCCCTGGGCCGGCGGCTTGGCCTTGTCAGCGATCAGCCGCGCGCCCCGTTTCAGGAACGGCCCGGTCCTGCCCCGTTTCGCCGCCCGCGCTGCGCCCTTCTTCCCGCCGGCGCCCGCTTCGGCATTGCCCGCTTCGGCCTCGCCCGGCGCACGGGATTTCCGCCGTCCGGCCTTCGCCTGTTCGCGTTTGACCTTGGATGCGAGCGGTCGGGCCGCGATCTCCGCGGCCGGGCCGGCGTCCGGCGCTTCGGCGCCCGCGGAGTCCGGACCGAAATCGGGCTCTTCGCGCCCGCCCGGGCGCGCCGGGCGCTCGACCCGCAATTCGGTGCGCGCCGCGCGCCGCCGGAACGCAAGGCGCAGAGGCCAGAACAGCAGCCCACCGATCCGGCGCCACTCGCGCAGCGTCAGCCCCAGAACCGGCAACAGGAACACGGCGCCCAAGGCCAGGGCGGCCAGAACCGCGGGCCAGCCCTGCGCTGCGCTGCCGAGCAGGTCGCGCGCTGCGGTTGTCAGCGCCCGGCCGACGGCGCCGCCCGGCCCGGCATGGACCGGCCAGCCCTGCGCGCCCGGAATGCCGGCAAAGGCTGAGACCAGGAACAGCAGGGCGAGGGGCAACAACAGCAGCCGCCAGCCGAAGGCGTCGAGCGGTGCGCCGCCGATCAGCCGTCCGGCCCAGGTGGCGAACGCCAGCACGACGACATACCCGCCCACGCCGATCGCCTGCAGCACGGCGTCGGCCGCCCAGGCGCCGCCCCGTCCCAGGAGATTTCCGACCGGCGCCCCGGACTGCGTGTTCCAGGAGGAATCGGAAGGCGCATAGGTCAGCAGCGCCAGCAGGAAGGCGCCCGCAGCCAGCCCCAGCGCAATCCCGCAGACGCGGCGCCAACCGCGCTTCAGCAGATCTCTCATTTCCGGTGGCAGGAAGGTCCGCGCCGCGCCGCGCCGGGGCCGGGCGCCGGCCCGCGGCCCCGCGGTTCGTTTTTTCAACCGCCGGGGCGGGGGCTTGCCTTTGCCGGAAAGGGTGGCGGCGCGCGCCATGGCTTCTCCCGATAGTGCCGAAACGATGCCGGGACCGCGTTTCGGTGGGCTGAAGTATACAACAAACTACCGAAAATAAAAAAGGGGCGCTCAAGGCGCCCCTGAATTACCGTAGAGTCAGGTGTTTATCGCTTTATGAATTCTTCTTCCGGATATGCACCGATATTATGTATCGCAAGATCGGCGCCCCTGTCTTCTTCTTCCTCAGTCAGGCGAATGCCTATCGTAAATTTGACCACGCCATAGGCAATGGCGCCGGCTGCGAGCGCATAGCCGGCGCCGGCCAGCGAACCGACCAGTTGCGACAGGAAGGAGACGCCGCCCAGCCCGCCAAGCGCCGTCAGTCCGAAGATGCCGCAGGCGATGCCGCCCCACAGGCCGCACAGGCCGTGCAGCGGCCAGACGCCGAGAACGTCATCGATCTTCCAGCGGTTCTGGCACAGCATGAACGTGACGACGAACAGCACGCCGGCCACCGCGCCGGTCGCCAGCGCGCCGATCGGATGCATCAGGTTGGAACCGGCGCAGACCGCGACCAGCCCTGCCAGCGCCCCGTTATGGACAAAGCCGGGGTCGCGCCTGCCGACGACGGTTGCGGCGAGCAGGCCGCCGGCCATCGCCATCACCGAATTGAGCGCGACCAGGCCGGTAACGTCGGCGAGCTTCTGGGCGCTCATGACGTTGAAGCCGAACCAGCCGACGGACAGGATCCAGCTGCCCAGGGCCAGGAACGGGATGTTGGACGGCGGAATGGGGCTCGCGCTGCCGTCCTTGCGATAGCGGCCCCGGCGCGCGCCGAGCAGCAGAACGGCCGACAGCGCCATCCAGCCGCCGACGGCGTGGACGACGATCGATCCGGCGAAATCGTTGAACGGCGCGCCGAAGCTGCTTTCCAGCCAACCCTGGATGCCGAAATTGCCGTTCCAGACGATGCCCTCGAACAGCGGATAGAACACACCGACCAGGATCGCCGAGGCCAGCACCTGCGGCCAGAAGCGCGCCCGCTCGGCGATGCCGCCGGAAATGATGGCCGGGATCGCGGCGGCGAAGGTCAGCAGGAAGAAGAACTTCACCAGGTCGTAGCCGCTTTTGGCGAAGGGGCTGCCCTCGGCGGCGCCGGTCAGCATCGCCGCGTCGGCGAGGAAGTTCACGCCGTAGGCCACCATGTAGCCGATGAAGAAATAGACGACCGTCGACACGCAGAAATCGGCGAACAGCTTGACCAGCGCGTTGACCTGGTTCTTGCGCCGGACCGTGCCGACCTCGAGAAACGCAAAGCCCGCATGCATGGCGAGCACCATGACCGCGCCCATCAGGACGAACAGAACGTCGCCGCCCGATTTGAATGCCTCCATGGATATTCCCTCCTGTTTGAACTCTTTTCCGGCCCGCCGGGGCGGTTACGACTGTTCTGCCGTGCGCTGGCGGGTGCCGGCAACCGGGCGGTAAACCCGGTGGTAAACCCGGCGGCAGACCCGGCCCGGGTCGTCGATCCGGGCCGGGTTCGCTCGATACTGCCGGAGCGGCGCCGGGGGCAGTTCGGCCCCGGCGCGTCCGGTCCGGTTACTGGACCGTTTCGCCATGGAGTTCGAGGTCGAGGCTGCCACGCTCGATCTCTTCGCTCACCCGAAGCCCGGTGATCGCCTTGACGACGACCAGAATGACGAAGGTCAGGACGCCGGTCCACACGATGGTCGCGGCAATGCCGTAGATCTGCGGCAGGATCTGCGCGAAATTGCCGTCGATCCAGCCGACCGCGTCCTCGCCGCCGGTGACGAACCGGGTGGCGAAAACGCCGGTCAGCAGGGCGCCGACGATGCCGCCGACGCCGTGAATACCGAAAACGTCGAGCGAATCGTCGTATCCCAGCCTGTGCTTGAGGCTGGTAGACGCCCAGTAGCAGACCAGGCCGGCCGCAAGGCCGATGACGATCGCGCCCAGGACGCCGACGAAGCCGGAGGCCGGCGTGATCGCGACCAGGCCGGCGACGGCACCGGAGACGATGCCCAGGACGCTCGGCTTGCCCCGCTGCATCCACTCCGCGAAGGTCCAGGCGAGCGCCGCGACGGCGGTCGCCAGCTGGGTGACCAGCATGGCGAAGCCCGCGCCCGTTCCGGCGGTCAGCGCCGAGCCGGCATTGAAGCCGAACCAGCCGACCCAGAGGAGCGACGCGCCGATCACGCTCAGCGTGAGATTGTGGGGCGCCATGTTTTCCCGGCCGTAGTTCAGCCGCTTGCCGACCACGATGGCCGCGACCAGGGCGGCGACGCCGGAATTGATATGCACGACCGTGCCGCCGGCGAAGTCCAGCGCGCCGAGCCCGCCGATCCAGCCGCCCGATCCCCACACCCAGTGGCAGATCGGCGCGTAAACGACGATCAGCCAGATGACCGTGAAGAGCAGCATGGCGGAGAATTTCATGCGGTCGACGAAGGCGCCGACGATCAGCGCCGGCGTGATGATAGCGAAGGTCATCTGGAACATCGCGAAGACGCTCTCGGGGATCGAGCCGGACATGGAGTCCGGCGCGATGCCGGCCAGGAACAACTGCGAAAAGCCGCCGAGGAACGGACCCTCGCCGCCGAAGGCGATGGAATATCCGACGACGACCCAGACGACGGACGCGACACAGCAGACGGCGAAGACCTGCATCAGAACGCTCAGCACGTTCTTCTTGCGCACCATGCCGCCGTAAAACAGGGCGAGCCCCGGAATCGTCATCAGCAGGACGAGCGCCGTCGCGGTCAGCATCCAGGCCGTATCGCCCGAATCCAGCTTGTCGGCTGCCATAGCCGTGCCGGGCAGCAGGAAGGCGGCGATCCCGGCGAGCGCCGCCGGGAGGCCGCATGTGTTGCGAAGGTTCGGCATGCTCCGGACTCCCCTACAAGGCTTCGGCGCCGGCTTCGCCGGTGCGGATGCGCACCGCCGACCCGACGTCGACGACGAACACCTTGCCGTCGCCGATGCTGCCGGTCCGGGCGGCCTCCACGATGGTTTCCACCGTCCGGTCGGCGAGCGCGTCGTCCACGACCGCCTCGACCTTGATCTTCGGCAGGAAGCTGATGGCGTATTCCGCGCCGCGATAGATTTCCGTGTGGCCCTTCTGCCGGCCGAATCCCTTCACTTCCGAGACGGTGAGCCCGGTGACGCCGACCTCGGTCAGCGCTTCGCGCACCTCGTCCAGTTTGAAGGGCTTGATGATCGCCATGACCAGTTTCACAACGACTCTCCCCTTGTGGCTTGCGGCGCTTTCGCGACTGCAAAACGCCAGATGCCCAATGGAAAGCAACTTCCATGCCAGGTTTGGCAGTGGTCGGGAAACAGCGGAAAAATCCGGCATGCCGGCGTGCCGATGGATGCTGCGGCGCAACAATCCGCGCCGAAATGAACAAAATATCGGCAAAAATGATATTTGCCTAAAATAATAGCAAATCGTGCCGCGGACGATTTGGCCGTGGACCCGCCGCGGCCGGAGCGCCACTTCTCGCCCCATGGCGGCGCGCGGCACCCACGGACGGCTGGACCCGGCCGACGTCATCGTCGTCGGCGGGGGCATGGTCGGCGGCACGCTGGCGCTGGCGCTGGCGACCGGCGGGCTCGCCGTCGCCCTGGTCGACCGGACGCCGCTGCCGGCGCTCGCCGCCGCGCCCTATGACGGCCGGGCTTCGGCGGTCGCCTATGCGTCGCAGCGGCTGCTGGCGCAGATCGGCCTGTGGCGGCAGGTCGAGCATGCCGCCGAGCCGATTCTCGATATCCGCGTTTCCGACGGCGCCTCGTCGCTCTTCCTGCATTACGACCACCGGGAACTCGGCGGCTCGCTGGAGGGCGCGCCGTTCGGCTGGATCGTCGAGAACGCCGCCATCCGCCGGGGCCTCGCGGCGCTTCTGGAGGCCGCGCCGAACGTCCGCGTCCTGGCGCCGGCCGCGGCCGGCCGGATGTCGTTCGGCGATGCGGCCGCCGGGCTGGTGCTCGACGACGGCACGGCGCTGGCCGCCCCGCTGATCGTCGCGGCGGACGGCGCCGAATCCGCGCTGCGCGCCCAGGCCCGCATCGCCGCCGTGCAGTGGCGCTATCCCCAGGACGGCATCGTCTGCACCATGGGCCACGAAGCGCCCCACGGCGGCATCGCCCACGAGCGGTTCCTGCCCGCCGGTCCGTTCGCCGTCCTGCCGATGACCGACGCGCCGGACGGTACGCACCGCTCGTCGATCGTCTGGACCGAGCGGGAGAAACGGGCGCCGGGCGTCATGCGCTTGTCGGACGCGGCGTTCGGCGCGGAAATGCAACGCCGCTTCGGCGACTGGTACGGCGCGGTGCGGATCCTCGGCGACCGCTGGCGCTATCCGCTGCGCCTGCTCCACGCCGAACGCTATGTCGGCCCGCGCTTCGCCCTGATCGGCGACGCGGCCCACACCATCCACCCCATCGCGGGCCAGGGTCTTAACCTCGGGCTGCGCGACGTTGCGGCGCTGGCCGAGGTCGTGGTCGACGACCGGCGCCTCGGCCTCGATCACGGCGCGCTGACGACCCTGCAGCGCTACGAGCGCTGGCGGCGGCCCGACAATGCCGCCCTGATGGCGGTGACCGACGGGCTGAACCGGCTGTTCTCCAACGATATCGGCCCGGTCCGGCTGGCGCGGGGCATCGGTCTCGCAGCGGTGGACCGCATGCCGGGCCTGAAGCGCCTGTTCATGCAGCACGCCATGGGCACGGTCGGTGCGTTGCCCCGCCTGCTGCGCGGCGAGGCTCTGTAGCCGCCGGCCGGGCCGGAGCGTGCATCGGATGGAGCTACGGCCCCCTCGATACGGCCCCCTCGATACGGCCCCCTCGATACGGCCCCCTCGATACGGCGCTGGCGCGCCTACTCGGGATGAGGGAGTTGGGGGGTCCGGAAGCCTGAACGCCACTCTCACCCTCACCCTGAGTAGCCCCGGCCGTCAGGCCGGGGCGTATCGAAGGGTCCGCTGGAAACAGGCGCGAGCTACGGGTCCCGGCTGAGGCCCTTTTCTTCGAGCGCGTCCAGGTAGCGCTGCCAGATCGCGTCCTTGTTGCGGCCCAGGCCGTAGAGATAGGTCCAGCTGTAGATGCCGGTATCGTGCAGGTCGTCGAACTCGATCCGGATCGCGTAATTTCCCACCGGTTCGATGTTGACAATGCCGACATGCCGGCGTCCGGCGACGATTTTCTTCTCGTCGCCGCCATGGCCCCGGACCTCGGCGGACGGGCTCTCGACGCGCAGCAGTTCGGCCGGATAGGTAAAGGTTTTGCCGTCCTCGAAGGCGACGGTCAGCCGTTTTTCGGCGCGGTCGAGATCGATCCCGGTCGGCCAGACCCGGGTGCCGTAAGCCGGGGTGCCGAGCGCCGGAGCTTCGGTCATTCGTCGACCGACAGGGCGCGCGCCTCGTCCTGCAGCATGATCGGGATGCCGTCGCGGATCGGGTAGGCGAGGCCGGCGGCTTCCGAGATCAGCTCTTGCGCCCCGGCGTCGTATGTCAGCGGTTGGCGGGTGACCGGGCAGACCAGGATTTCGAGCAGTTTCGGATCCACTGTCGGGACCTCTCCGGCGGCCGGTCCGGTCATTCCGTCGCTCTCCCCGGGGCGCTAGTTTATCCTGTCCGGCGCCGGCGCGCCGGCGCTGTCGATGGTCAGCATGGAAATGATCAGTTCGGCCCGCTCGGTCAATGTGCGGCACTGCAGCAGGGCCTGTTTCTCCAGCGGCGAGAAGGGGCAGACCATCGCCACGATCGGGACCAGGTCTTCGGTCGGCGTCTTTTCGATGGCGTCCCAATCGGCGCCGAGCTGCCGGGCGGAGAGATAGGCCTTGAGGGCACCGGCCAAAGCCTCCCGGTCGATTTCGGCGGGCTCCGGCGGCGAAAAGTCCCCGGACCACGCGCCATAGTCGGGCCGGACCCGCCGGTATCCGTTATGCAGCGGCAGTTCTTCGGCGATATCGAAACGGCACAGGCCGCGCAAACCGATCAGATACCGCCCGTCTCCCGTTTCCTCGAACGAAACGATCCGGCCGGCGCAGCCCAGGTCGTAGAGCGGCGGACGATCGTCCGGTTCCGTCTGTTCCGGCACCTTCGGCTGGATCATGCCGATGGTGCGATGGCTCGCCAGGGCATTGTCGACCATCGCCAGGTAGCGCGGCTCGAAAATGTTCAGCGGCAGCCGCGCGCCGGGCAGCAGCAGGGCGCCCTGCAGCGGAAAGACCGGGATCGGCGCGGGCATGTCGGCGATGGTCGAGGGTCGGGGCATCTGCTGTTCGGTCGTACCTACATTGGCCCGGCCGGCCGGGGATGCAAGTCCCGCCGCCGCGCCCGGCTCCGGCTACCTGGCCTGCTTCGCCTGCCAGCGGCGCACGGTCCGGACCACCGCGGCCATGTGGTAGGCCGCCGGTTCGCGGTCGTAGGCCCAGGGGCGCCCGACCGGGCAGGCTCGGCGCGCCAGGCAGCCGACGGTCCGGCAGCCGCGCCCGGCCGGGCTTTCGACATGGTCGACGCAGGCCGGCGAATCGAAATCGGCAAACCGGATGCCCTCCGGCCCGCTCTCCGGCCCAATTTCCGGTCCGATCTCCGGCAGAACGAAAGCGTCCGCCGGGCAGGTCGTCAGGCAGGGCTTGCCGGCGCAGGTCTCGCACGGATTGTCCAGCGCCGGCGTATCGGGCAGCGGCAGTTTTTCCGCTGTCAGCAGGGCGCCGCGGAAGGTGTGCCACAGGCCGGATTCCGGGTGGATCACCAGGTTGATCGGCGAGCGGTGGCCGGCGCCGGCCCGCACCGCCCATTGCTGGATCGGCGGCCAGGGCGGGCGCATGGCATCGAGAAACTCCGCGTCCAGCGCCTCGGCCGCGGCGCGCAGGTGGCCGGCGACCCAGCCGTCCAGCGGATGGCGGGCGGACATGTCCGGCCCGCTCGCCCGGAATGCGCGCCACAGGTCGTTGCCGGCATTGCCGATCAGTACGACCGTGCCGGTCGTCCGGCCGTCGGCGAGCGCCGGCACCGCGTCATCCGGCACAGGATGGAACGCGCCGCGCAGGAACAGGCCGCTGCCGGTCAGCGGCGCTTCGATCCGTCGGGTCCAGTCCGGTTGCGCCATCGCAGCGTTTCCCTGCCCTGCGGCCGTCGGGCCGTCCGCTTCAGGCCGCCCGCCTCAGGCCGCCCCTTCAAGCTGCCGGTGCGGCGCTTTTCAAGGCATCCTCGATCGCCGCCAGCGCGGCGTCCGCCGCCTCAGGGTTGGGCCCGCCGGCCTGGGCCATGTCGGGCCGGCCGCCGCCGCCCTTGCCGCCCAGCGCCGCCGCGCCGGTGCGCACCAGATCGACCGCACTGATCCGGCCGGTCAGGTCGTCGGTCACGCCGACGACGATGGACGCCTTGCCGCCGCTGCCGGTGACCAGGGCGACGACGCCGGAGCCGATCTGCGCCTTCAGGTCGTCGGCCATGGGCTTGAGGTCTTTCGGGGATGCGCCGTCCAGGGTGCGCGGCGCATAGGTCACGCCGCCCACCTGGCGGGTCGCCGGGCCGGCCGCCGCTGCGCCGCCGGCCAATCCCCCGGCGCTCACCAGCGCGCGCCGGGCGTCGGCGAGTTCGCGTTCCAGCTTCTTGCGCTCGTCCAGCAGGGCGGTGACGCGCGCCGGCAGGTCGGCGGCGCCGGTCTTCAGCGCCGCGGCGGCGCCGGCCAGCGCTTGCGATTCGGCGCGGGCATGGCGTTCCGCCGCTGCGCCGGTTACGACCTCGATGCGCCGCACGCCGGCGGCGACCGCGCTTTCCGAAAGGATGCGGAACAGGCCGATATCGCCGGTCCGCCGGACATGGGTGCCGCCGCACAGTTCGGTCGAATAGAAGTCGCCGGCCTCGCCGGGCGCCGGCGGCCCCATCGAGACGACCCGCACCTCTTCGCCGTATTTCTCGCCGAACAGGGCGAGCGCCCCGGCCTCGACGGCGGCGTCCGGCGTCATCAGGCGGGTCGCCACGTCGCCGTTGGCGCGGATGCGGCGGTTCACATCGTCCTCGACGGCGGCGATGTCGTCGGGCGTCAGCGCCTTCGGGTGGCTGAAATCGAAGCGCATCCGGTCCGGTCCGACCAGCGAACCCTTCTGGGTCACATGATCGCCGAGCACCCGGCGCAGGGCCTCGTGGGCCAGGTGGGTGACCGAATGGTTGGCGCGGATCCGGGTCCGGCGTTCGCCGTCGACGCACAGCCGCACGGCGTCGCCGACCGCCACCGCGCCCCCGGCAACCGTGCCGATATGGACGTGCAGGCCCTCGGCGCGCTGGACTGTGTCGGTAATCCCGATTCGCCCGCCCTCGGCCTCGAGCGTTCCGGTATCGCCGATCTGGCCGCCGGATTCGGCGTAGAAGGGCGTCTGGTTGGCGATGACCGCGACCGCATCGCCAGCTTCGGCACGCTCGACCTCGGCGCCGTCGCGCACCAGGGCGACGACCTGGCCTTCGGCGCTCTCGGTTTCGTAGCCGAGGAATTCGGTCGCGCCGTGGCGGTCGCGCAGGCCGAGCCAGACTCCGTCCTCCGCCCGGTCGCCGGAGCCGGCCCAGGCCTTGCGCGCTTCGGCGCGCTGGCGCTCCATGGCTGCGTTGAAGCCGTCCAGATCGACCGCCCTGCCCTGGCCGCGCAGCACATCCTGGGTGAGATCGAGGGGGAAGCCGTAGGTGTCGTAGAGCCGGAAGGCGACGTCCCCGGCCAGCGTTTCGCGCTCGCCGAGCCGGCCGGTTTCTTCGGTCAGCAGCTTCAGGCCGCGGTCCAGGGTCTGGCGGAAGCGGGTTTCCTCCAGCTTCAGCATCTCGGCGATCAGGGCCTCGGCGCGCAGCAGTTCCGGGAAGGCGTGGCCCATGATGTCGTTGAGCACCGGGACCAGCCGGTGCATCAGCGGGCCGCGCGCACCGACCCTGTGGGCGTGGCGCATCGCCCGGCGCATGATCCGGCGCAGGACGTAGCCGCGGCCCTCGTTGGACGGCAGCACACCGTCGGCGATCAGGAAGGCCGCGGCGCGCAGATGGTCGGCGATCGCCTTGTAGCTCGCGCGCTGCGGCCCGTCCGGATCGCCCTCCGTGGCGCCGGCGGCGCTTTCCATGATCGGGCGGATCAGGTCGCTGTCGTAGTTGTCGTGTCGGCCCTGGAGGATCGCCGTGATCCGCTCCAGCCCCATGCCGGTATCGATCGACGGCCGGGGCAGCGGCTCGCGGCTGCCGTCCTCGAACTGTTCGAACTGCATGAAGACGAGGTTCCAGACCTCGACGAAGCGGTCGCCGTCCTCGTCCGGGCTGCCCGGCGGCCCGCCCGGGATATGGTCGCCGTGATCGTAGAAAATCTCGGAGCACGGCCCGCACGGCCCGGTATCGCCCATCGACCAGAAATTGTCCGAGGTGGCGATGCGGATGACCCGGCTCTCCGGCAGGCCGGCGATCTTGCGCCACAGGCCGAAGGCTTCTTCGTCCTCGGCATAGACCGTCGCCAGCAGCCGGTCGGCGGGCAGGCCGTATTCCTTCGTGACCAGGTTCCAGGCGAGCTCGATCGCGACATCCTTGAAATAGTCGCCGAACGAGAAGTTGCCGAGCATCTCGAAAAAGGTGTGATGCCGCGCGGTGTAGCCGACATTTTCGAGATCGTTGTGCTTGCCGCCGGCGCGCACGCATTTCTGCGAGGTCACCGCCCGGCGGTAGTCCCGCTGCTCGAGGCCGGTGAAGACATTTTTGAACTGCACCATGCCGGCATTGACGAACATGAGCGTCGGGTCGTTGCGCGGCACCAGCGGGCTCGACGCGACCGGCGTGTGGCCGTGGCGCGCGAAGAAATCGACGAAGGTCGAACGGATTTCGTTGCCTGTGGACATGGCGACAATCTATGGCTGGGGGCGCTGACAAGGAAGCGGCAAGAAAGCGGCAGCCGGACCGGCGCAACGCCCGATCGCCGCACGGCGTCCCCCGCACGAATGGGGCGCGGACAGGGGCACGGATGGGAGCACGACATAGATGAGCAACCGCAACCGGAACGCAAGCCCGTCGCGCTGGTTCGAGGATTTCAGCCTGGGCGAAACCTATACCCTGCCGTCACGCACCCAGACCGGCGGCCTGTTCGCCATGTTCCAGGCGGCCTCCGGCGACAACGATCCGATCCACTACGATGCCGCCTATTGCCGGGCGCGCGGCCATCGCGACATGCTTGCCCACGGTATGCAGGTGATGATCCAGTCGGCGGCCGGCGCCGGAACCTTCCCGTCCGAGGTGGCCGACTCGCTGATCGCGATGCTCGACGTGAGCGGCTCCTTCCTCAAGCCGGTCTACCGCGAGGACACGCTCTATCCCCGGCTGGAAATCGTCGGCCTCGAACCGCAGAACACCACCGGCGTCATCGAGATGCGCGCCACGATCCACAACCAGGACGATGTCCTGGTGTTCGAGGGCCGGCACCGCTACCTGATCCGCAAGCGCCCGGCGGGCTGAGCGCGAACCGGCGGCAGGGGGAGGGTGTTGGAATGTCATGAAATGTCAGGATTTGTCATGGCGCTCCTTTCTTCGCCCTCTCCCGGCATTCCGACCGGTCGGGATAAGGGCCGGTGGATGTGTCATGAAATGTCATGATCCGTCATGGGGCTTCGGGCTCACACTGAACGCACCGCTGTGTCGCCCCGGACCCCGATCCGGACCCCGATCCGGGGCCCGGAGTCGACCCGAACGGTCTTCGCTCGCGGCCCCTTCGACAGGCTCAGGGCAGGCTCTGGTCTCCGGGTCGTCGCTGCGCTCCGTCCGGGGTGACAGGGGGTGTTGGGTGTGTCAGGGAATGTCATGAAATGTCAGGTTCCGTCATGGCGCTTCGGGCTTGTATTGAACGCAACACCGTGTCGCCGCAGCGCAAGGCCGGGGCGGCATCGTCGATTTTCCGGCAGCGGCGAACGAACGGTTGTCGCGGTCTTCGCCGGCATCCTCCCGCGGTCGGAGGAAAGGCCGGCGCTGCACAGCCCAAAGGAAAAGGGCCTTAGCCTTTCCGCGGCGGCAGGGGCGCGCGGTTGTCGGACTCCGCCGGAAAGTGGAGCCGGTCGGGCAGGTCGTAATAGTCGCCCTTGTCGTCGGCGTAGATGCCGAAGGCGGTCTCCAGGCCGGTCTTGCCGTCCAGGGTTCCGGCGGCGATCGAGATCTTGCCGGAGCCGGTGAATTCGAAGAACAGCGTCGCGCCGCAGCGCTCGCAGAAACCGCGCCGGCTGTGCGGTCCGGACGCGTACCAGCGCAGGCCGTCGGCCTTCTCCAGTTCGAAATCGCCCATCCACGCCTGGGTCGCCGCCAGGTAATGGCCCGTGGTCTTGCGGCAGGCGGTGCAATGGCACTCGATCACCGCGCGCAGCGGACCGCGCACCCGGTAGGCGACGCCGCCGCACAGGCACGAACCGCGCTGCCCGGCCCCGGCGCCCCCGGCCGGGCCGGCGCCGCCGGATTCTTCCCCGGCCATTACGGCGTCCGCCCGGCGCCGGTGCGAACGCCCGGCGCGGTCATCCGGCGAGCTCTTCCGCCGGAGAATCCGCGGCCGCGTTGATCTCGAGCTTCGACGCCAGAAGGCCGGCGCTTTCGAGAATCCGGTCCCGGATCCGGTCGGCGATATCGGGATTGTCGCGCAGGAAGCCCTTGGCGTTTTCGCGGCCCTGGCCGATCCGCTGGTCCCCGAAGGAGAACCAGGTGCCGGATTTCTCGACGACGCCGGCGGCCACGCCCATGTCGATCAGTTCGCCGGTGCGCGAAATGCCCTCGCCATACATGATGTCGAACTCGACGACGCGGAAGGGCGGCGCCATCTTGTTCTTGACCACCTTCACCTTGGTCTGGTTGCCGACGACCGTATCCCGGTTCTTGATCTGGCCGATGCGCCGGATATCGAGCCGCACCGAGGAATAGAATTTCAGCGCGTTGCCGCCGGTCGTGGTCTCCGGGCTGCCGAACATCACGCCGATCTTCATGCGGATCTGGTTGATGAAGACGACCAGGCAGTTCGACCGGGAGATCGAACTGGTCAGCTTGCGCAGCGCCTGGCTCATCAGGCGCGCCTGCAGGCCGACATGGGTGTCGCCCATCTCGCCCTCCAGCTCGGCCCGCGGCACCAGCGCGGCCACCGAATCGACCACCAGCACGTCGATGGCGCCGGAGCGCACCAGCGTGTCGGCGATCTCCAGCGCCTGCTCCCCGGCATCCGGCTGGGAGATCAGCAGTTCGTCGAGATCGACGCCCAGCTTCTCCGCGTAGGTCGGGTCCAGCGCGTGTTCGGCGTCGACGAAGGCGCATGTGCCGCCGGCCTTCTGCGCCTCGGCGATCAGGTGCAGGGCGAGCGTCGTCTTGCCCGAGCTTTCCGGGCCGTAGATCTCGACGACCCGGCCCTTGGGCAGGCCGCCGATGCCGAGCGCGATGTCGAGGGAGAGCGACCCGGTGGATACGGTCTCGACCTCCACCTGGCGGTCGGTTTCGCCCATTTTCATGATCGAACCCTTGCCGAAGGCGCGTTCGATCTGGCTGAGGGCGGATTCGAGGGCTTTCTGACGATCCATATCGTTCGATTCGACAATCCGGAGGGCAACCTGAGACATTGAACGCTCCCTTATTTCATATCCGCCGCGGCGTGACGAGGGGGTCGCGGCGGGGGCGAAACCTCACGAAGCCCTAATGTATCCTGTTTGTTCAAGTTCCGCAAGTGTTCATGTTGTGTCTGGTTTTGTTCTTTCCGCAATATCCGGGAACGGGCGGGAGCGCGTCAGGCGTCGTGGTGCCGGAACACCAGGCAGCAATTGGTGCCGCCGAAGCCGAAACTGTTGCTCATCACCTGGCGGAGGCCGGCCTCGTCGATCCGCTCGGTCGCCAGCGCCAGGCCGTCCGCCGCCGGGTCCGGCTCGTCCAGGTTGGCCGACGCGGCGACGAAATCCCCGTCCAGCATGATCAGCGAATAGATCGCCTCGTGCACGCCGGCCGCGCCCAGCGCGTGGCCGGTCAGCGACTTGGTCGAGGCGATATGGGGCTGCTGGTTGCCCTTGCCGTTGGTGAAGACGGTGCGGATCGCCTCCAGCTCCGTCGCGTCGCCGACCGGCGTGGAGGTGCCGTGGGTGTTGATATAGTCGACCGGCGCGTCGAGCCCCTCCATCGCCATGCGCATGCAGCGCACCGCGCCGTCGCCGGACGGCTGGACCATGTCGTAGCCGTCGGACGTGGCGCCGTAGCCGACGATCTCGCCGTAGATTTTCGCACCGCGCGCCTTCGCATGCGCCAGCTCCTCGACGACGACGCAGCCGCCGCCGCCGGAAATCACGAAACCGTCGCGGTTGACGTCGAACGGCCGCGAGGCCTTTTCCGGCGTGTCGTTGTAGCCGGAGGACAGCGCCGGCATGGCGTCGAACAGCATCGAGAGCGACCAGTGCAGTTCCTCGCCGCCGCCGGCGAACACGATATCCTGCTTGCCGAGCTGGATCTGCTCCAGGGCGTTGCCGATGCAGTGGGCGCTGGTCGAGCAGGCCGAGGTGATCGAATAGTTGACGCCCCGGATGCCGAAGGGCGTCGCCAGGGTCGCCGAATTGGTGCTCGACATGGTGCGCGGCACCATGAAGGGGCCGATCTTGCGCGTCGTGCCCTTGTCGCGCAGCAGGTCGGCGGCCAAGACCTGGTTGCGGGTCGAGGGTCCGCCCGAGCCCATGATCAGGCCGGTCCGCTCGTTCGAAATGTCGTGCGGCTCCAGCCCGGCGTCGGCAATGGCCTCTTCCATCGCGACATAGTTGTAGACCGCGCCGTCGCCCATGAAGCGGCGCAGCCGCCGGTCGACCGCCTTGTCCGGGTCCAGGCGGATCGCGCCGTGGATGTGGCTGCGGAAGCCCATGTCCCGGTAGGTCTCGCAGAAGCGGATGCCCGAGGCGCCGTCGCGCAGGGACTCCGTCACCTCGCGCCGGTTGTTGCCGATCGCCGAGACGATGCCGATGCCGGTGACGACCGCGCGCCGCATCCCGCCGCCCCCGTCAGCCGGCGAACAGGCCGACCCGGAGATCCCGGGCCTCGTAGATGACGTTGCCGTCGGCCAGCACCCGGCCGTCGGCCTGGCCGAGCACGAGCTTGCGCGCGATCACCCGGCGGAAATCGATCCGGTAGGTCACCAGGCCGACCGACGGCAGCACCTGGTCGGCGAACTTGACCTCGCCGACGCCGAGCGCCCGGCCGCGGCCGGGATGGCCCAGCCAGCCGAGATGGAAGCCGGCGAGCTGCCACAGCGCGTCGACGCCCAGGCAGCCGGGCATCACCGGGTCGCTCTCGAAATGGCAGTCGAAGAACCACAGGTCCGGCCGGATATCGAGTTCGGCGGTCACCGCCCCCTTGCCGTGGACGCCGCCGTCCCGGACGATATCGGTGATGCGGTCGAACATCAGCATCGGCGGCAGCGGCAGGCGCGCGTTGCCCGGGCCGAACAGATCGCCGTGGCCGCAGGCGATCAGGTCGTCGTAATCGAAGGCGTTGCGGTCGCGGAAATCCGTCATCGGGCCGTCGGCGGGCTCTGGCGTCATCGGTGTCGGCAGGCACGCCAAAACCCTACGCACCCGCCGGCCTCCGCTACGCAGACCGCAAGTCCGCAGGGGGCGTTGACGCACCCGGAACTGTCAACCTGTCCTTGGGGAAACGCATATAGGAAGCGGTTCCGCAAAACGCCAAGAAATTTTACAGCGCCGCGGCAATCGCGCCGGGACAGTCGGTGAATACCGCAGCGACGCCCCAGGACAGCAATTCGCGCGCCCGCGCCGGATCGTTGACCGTGTAGACACCGATCTCGATCCCCTCGGCGACGAGCGGGCGTACCGCCTCCCGGGTCAGGTTGCGCTCGCCGACATGAACGCTCGCCGCGCCGAGCGACGCGAAGGCCTCGCGCCAGCTGTCCGAGAGGGCCGGCGTGACGACGGCGACCGGCAGGTCGGTCCGCGCCTTGCGCACTGCGGCAAGGGCGGCATGGTCGAAGCTGGAAATCAGCGGCGGTTCGGCCGCCCGCCAGGCGCGCCCGAGTTCCCGGACCAGTGCGGCGGCCGCGGCGGAAGCCTCTCCGGGTCCGCATTTCAGCTCGATAATCGGGTGCAGGCCGAGGGCGTGCAGTTCGCCGACCGCCGCCGCCAGCGACGGCACCGGCTCGCCGGCGAAGGCCGGGCCGAAACGGGTGCCGGCGTCCATCCCGGCCAGCTGTGCCAGCGTCAGCGCGCCGACCCGGCCGGTCGAAGCCGTCGTCCGGTCGACCGTCTCGTCGTGCATCAGGACGAGACGGCCGTCGGCGGTGAGCCGGACATCGATCTCGACCCGGCGGCAACCCTGGCGGGCGGCTTCGCGCAGCCCCGCCAGCGTATTCTCCGGCGCGTCCCTTGCGGCGCCGCGATGGCCCACGATGCAGGGCGCCATCGGCCGGCGGCCCGGATGCGGGGCCAAAAACGCCGGCAGGCCGGGCAGTCGGCCGGGCAGGCGGTCAGGCGCGCCGGCGGGGCGGCCGGTCCCTGTCGCGGTCGCGGTCCCGATCGCGGTCGCGGTCCCTGTCGCGCCTCGGGCCGCGGCGCGGTTCGGCAACCTCGACATCGGTGCGTTCCTCGCCGGTCTCCTGGTCCACCTTGCGCATGGAGAGCTTGACCTTGCCGCGGTCGTCGAAGCCGATGCAGTAGACCTTCACCTCGTCGCCCTCGTCGACGACGTCGGTCACCTTGCCGACCCGGCCGTCGGTCAGTTCGCTGATATGGACCAGGCCGTCCTTCGCGCCCAGGAAGTTCACGAAGGCGCCGAAATCCATGACCTTGACGACCTTGCCGGTATAGATCTTGCCGGCCTCCGGCTCGGCGACGATGCCCTCGATCCAGTCGATGGCGGCCTGGGTCGCCGCCTCGTCGGTTGCGGCGATCTTCACCGTGCCGTCGTCGTCGATGTCGATCTTGGTGCCGGTCTGCTCGGTGATCTCGCGGATCACCTTGCCGCCGGTGCCGATGATGTCGCGGATCTTGTCCTTGGCGATCTGGATGGTGGTGATGCGCGGCGCGTGGGCGCTCACGCTCTCGCGCGAGTCCGCGATGGCCTTGCCCATCTCGTCCAGGATGTGCAGCCGGCCCTCGCGCGCCTGCTCCAGCGCGACCTGCATGATCTCCCGGGTGATCGAGGTGATCTTGATGTCCATCTGGAGCGAGGTGATGCCCTCGGCCGTGCCCGCGACCTTGAAATCCATGTCGCCCAGATGGTCCTCGTCGCCCAGGATGTCGGACAGGACGGCGAAGCGCTCGCCCTCCTTGATCAGGCCCATGGCGATGCCGGCGATCGGCCGCCGGATCGGCACGCCGGCGTCCATCATGGCGAGGGAGGCGCCGCAGACCGTCGCCATCGAGGACGACCCGTTCGATTCCGTGATCTCGGAGACGACCCGGACGGTGTAGGGGAAATCCTCCTCGCCCGGCATCATCGGGCGGACGGCGCGCCAGGCCAGCTTGCCGTGGCCGACCTCGCGCCGGCCGGTGAAGCCGACGCGGCCGGTCTCGCCGACCGAGAAGGGCGGGAAATTGTAGTGCAGCAGGAAGTTCTCCCGGTACTCGCCCTCCATCGCGTCGATGATCTGCTCGTCCTGGCCGGTGCCCAGCGTGGCGGTGACCATGGCCTGGGTCTCGCCGCGGGTGAACAGGGCCGAGCCGTGGGTGCGCGGCAGGACGCCGACCTCGGCCACGATCTGGCGCACCGTGCCCGTGTCCCGGCCGTCGATCCGGTTGCCGGTGTCGAGAATGTCGCCGCGGACGATTTCCTTTTCCAGCTTCTTGAAGGCGTCGGCCGCGACTGCCTGCCTGTCCTCGTCGTCCGAGACCGCGGCGAAGGCCTTGTCGCGCACGGCGCCGATCTTCGCGTGGCGCTCCTGCTTGACCGTTTCGGCATAGGCTTCGCGCAGATCCCTGTCGATGCCGGCCTCGCGCCAGGCGCCGTCGACCTCGGCGAGCGCGGCCGGCGGGTCCGGCACGTCCCGGGGCTCTTTGGCCGAGGCTTCGGCCATGTCGATGATCGTGTCGATGACCGGCTGGAAGCTCTCATGGCCGAAGCTCACGGCGCCGAGCATGATCTCCTCGGTCAGTTCGCGGGCTTCCGATTCGACCATCAGCACGCCGTCGCGGGTGCCGGCGACGACCAGCTCCAGCGCCGATTCGTCCAGCTGGTCGAAGGTGGGGTTGAGGATGTATTCGCCGTTGGCGTAGCCGACCTTGGCGCCGCCGATCGGCCCCATGAAGGGGATGCCGGAGATCGTCAGGGCCGCCGAGGCGGCGATCATCGCCGGGATGTCGGCGTCGTTCTCCATGTCATAGCTCATGACCTGGAGCATCACCTGGGTCTCGTTGCGGAACCCGCCGGCGAACAGCGGCCGGATCGGCCGATCGATCAGGCGCGAGACCAGCGTTTCCTTTTCGCTCGGCCGGCCTTCGCGCTTGAAAAAGCCGCCGGGAATCTTTCCGGCGGCGTAGGTTTTTTCCATGTAGTGGACGGAGAGCGGGAAGAAATCGATGCCCTCGCGCGGGGTCCTTTCGGCGACGACCGTCGCCAGGACCGTGGTTTCTCCGTAGCTGACGAGCACGGCGCCGTCCGCCTGGCGGGCGATCCGGCCGGTTTCGAGCGTCAGCGTACGGCCGCCCCACTCGATGGAGCGTTTGCAGATGTCGAACATGTAGGGGTTTGTCCTGTATGCCTTGCGTTACCCGCCGGCCGGATTGCCTGCGGGGCCTTCCAGGGCCCGCCGTTCGGGGACGGGCCGCACGATATCGCCGATGGTTTGCCGATGGTTCGCCGGGGGGCCGGGCCGGGCGGTGCGCCTCGAGCCGGGGCCGGCGGAGCGAATCCTATCGCCGAATTCCGAGGCTCTCGATCAGCGATGCATACCGGCTCTCGTCCTTGCCTTTCAGATAGTCGAGCAGCCGGCGGCGCTGGCCCACCATGATCAGCAGGCCGCGGCGCGAATGGTGATCCTTGCGGTGATCGCCCAGATGGTCCGTCAGGTTGCGGATGCGCTCGGTCAGGATGGCGACCTGGACTTCCGGCGACCCCGTGTCGCCCGTCTGCCGGCCGTATTCCTCGATGAGCGCCTGCTTCCGCTCGGCGGTAATCGACATCGTTCGCCTCCTCGGGGGCTAGAGATTGAAAACCCGCACCGGTTGCGCCAAACGGCCGTTCAGTCGCATCAGCGCGATCGCTTCGCCGTTCAGCAACGCACACAGGGCGGCGTTGTCGGGAAGGCCGTCGATCCGCCGGCGGTTGCCGGTCCGAAGAACCGGCACCGGCTGTCCGTTGCGGATGCGGGCGGCCTCACTCTCGGTCACGTCCAGGGCCGGGATGTCGTCCAGCGCCTTGGCGACCGGTTGCAGCAGGGCTGCACACTCGATGGCGGAAACGCCCGAGGAAATTTCCGGGGCGCCGCCATCCTGCGCGCCCATATGGCGCGGCTTCGGGAGTTTTTCCAGTGGAATCGCGTCGCAGTCGCGAAACGGGCCGTTGCGGGTGCGCCGCAGGCCGCTGACATGCCCTACCGTGCCCAGCGCCACCGCAAGGTCGCGGGCCAGGCTGCGGACATAGGCGCCCTTGCGGCAGTCCATCTCGAAAACGGCGCGATCGGCGTCGAGCGTTTCGACCAGGTCCAGCCGGTCGATGACGACCGGCCGCGCCGCCGGTTCGACCGGCGTGCCGGCCCGCGCCAGCCGGTAGGCGCGCTCGCCGTTCACCCTGATGGCGGAGAAGGCCGGCGGCGCCTGCGCGATCTCGCCGACGAAGGCGGGCAGGGCGCGCTCGATTTCGGCTTCGGTGGGCCGCCGGCCGCTGGTCGCGACGACCGCGCCTTCGCTGTCGTCGGTGTCCCGCGCCTCGCCCCAGCAGACGGTAAAGCGGTAGGATTTCCGCCCGTCCATCACGAAGGGGACGGTCTTGGTCGCCTCGCCCAGGGCGACCGGGAGAACGCCGGAGGCCAGCGGGTCGAGGGTGCCGGCATGGCCGGCCTTCTGCGCGTCGAAGGCGCGCCGGACGATGCCCACGGCGCGCGTGGAGCCGATGCCGGCCGGCTTGTCGAGATTGATCCAGCCGTGAACCGGCCGCCCGCGCCGCCTACGGGCCATCGTCGGCCGTTTCGGTCCCGCGGTCGAGGTCGCGCGCCACCCGGCGGTCCCGCAACAGGGCGTCGACGGCGCTGGCGGCGTCGTAGGACGGATCGGCGCGAAAGACGATCCGCGGCGTGAATTTGAGATGGACCGCGCGCCCCAGCCGCCCGCGCAGGAAGCCCGCCGCCCGGTTCAGCGCGGCGGCGACCTCTTCCGCCGAACGGCCGCCCAGCGGACAGACGAAGGCCTCGGCCGTCTTCAGGTCGCGGCCCGGCCGCACTTCGCTGACGGTGATCGACACGTCCCGCAGCGCCGGGTCGCGGAAATTCTCGTCGGCCAGCAGGCGGACCAGCGCGTGGCGGATTTCCTCGCCGACGCGCAATTGCCGCTGGGTCGGGGGCTTGCCTGCGGTCATCGGCCTATAGCCTCGAACGGTCGCCTCGAACGGTAGCGGCGGGCTGCGCCGGACTACAGCGCGCGCTGCACCTCCTCCACCTCGAAACACTCGATCTGGTCGCCGATGCGGATGTCCTGGTACCGCTCGAACGACATGCCGCACTCCATGCCGCCATGGACCTCGCGCACCTCGTCCTTGAAGCGCTTGAGGGTCGCCAGCGTGCCTTCGTGGATCACCACCCGGTCGCGCAGCAGCCGGACGCCCGCGCCGCGCCGCACGACGCCTTCGGTGACCCGGCAGCCGGCGACGTTGCCGACCTTCGACACCCGGAACACTTCGAGGATCTCGGCATAGCCCAGGAACGTCTCGCGGATTTCCGGCGCCAGCATGCCCGACAACATCGCTTTGATGTCGTCGTTGATGTCGTAGATGATCGAGTAGTAGCGGATATCGATGCCGTCGCGCGCCGCCATGTCGCGCGCCTGGCTGTTGGCCCGGACGTTGAAGGCGAGGATCATCGCTTCCGACGCCTTGGCCAGCGTGATGTCCGATTCGCTGATCGCGCCGACGCCGCTGTGCAGGATGCGGACCTTGACCTCGTCGGTCGACAGCTTGTCCAGCATGCCGGCGATGGCTTCGGCCGAGCCCTGGACGTCCGTCTTGATCAGGATGGGAAGTTCCTGCGCTTCGCCGGCCTGGATGCGGGAGAACATCTGCTCGATAGAGCTGCGCGGCAGGCCGGCGTCCTTCTTGGCGACGCGCTGGCGGTATTCGGAGATTTCCCGCGCCCGGCCCTCGTCGTCGACGACCAGGAAATCGTCGCCCGCGCCGGGGGTGCCGTTCAGGCCGAGAACCTCGACCGGCGTCGACGGGCCGGCCGTCCGGGCCGCCTCGCCGCGGTCGTCGACCAGCGCGCGCACCTTGCCCCATTCCTGGCCGACCACGAAAATGTCGCCGACCGAAAGCGTGCCGCGCTGCACCAGCACGGTGGCGACGGCGCCGCGGCCGCGCTCCAGCTTCGCTTCCACGACCACGCCCTGGGCCTCGCGCTCCGGGTTCGCCTTGAGGTCCATCAGTTCGGCCTGGAGCAGGATGGCTTCTTCCAGCTTGTCCAGGTTGGTTTTTTCCGTCGCCGACACTTCCACGCACAGCACGTCGCCGCCCATCGGCTCGACCTGGATGTCGTGTTGCAGCAGTTCGGTCATCACCCGCTTCGCGTCGGCGCCCCTGGCGTCGATCTTGTTGACGGCGACAACGATGGGCACCCCGGCCGCCTTGGCATGGGCGATCGCCTCGACGGTCTGCGGCTGGACGCCGTCGTCCGCCGCCACGACCAGGACCACGATGTCGGTGACCGTGGCGCCCCGCGAGCGCATTTCGGTAAAGGCGGCATGGCCGGGCGTATCGAGGAAGGTGATCTGCCCGCCGCCCGCCAGGGACACCCGGTAGGCGCCGATATGCTGGGTGATGCCGCCGGCTTCGCGCCCGGCGACATCGGTTTCGCGCAGGGCGTCGAGCAGCGATGTTTTGCCGTGGTCGACATGCCCCATGACGGTGACCACCGGGGGCCGCGCCTGCAGCGTCTCTTCGGCGTCCGGCGCGCCTTCCAGGCCGATTTCGACATCGGCTTCCGATACGCGTCGGATCTTGTGGCCGAATTCCTCGACGATCAACTCCGCCGTATCGGCGTCGATCGACTGGGTGAGCGTCGCCATGACGCCCATCTTCATCAGCGATTTGACCAGGTCCGCGCCCTTTTCCGCCATCCGGTTGGCCAGTTCCTGCACCGTGATGGTCTCCGGGACGACCACTTCGCGGCTCTGCTTGCGGTGCTCGATCGGGCCTTTCTGGGCGCGCTGCCTTTCCTTTTCCCGCCGCCGGCGCGCGGCCGCTTCGGACCGCTTGCGCTCCATTCCGGCGTCGCCGATCTCCAGCGCCTGCGTGATGGTCAGGCGGCCGGTCCGGCGGCGCGGCTCGCCCCGCTTGCCGGCTGCCGGGCGCTTGGGCTCGGCGCGCCGCCGCCGCTCGTCGCGGTCTTCCTCGCGGCCGGGGGCGGCGTCCGCCGGTCCGGCGCCCCGGTCCGGCGCCGGCGCCGGGCGCGCCGGCGGTTTCGGCGCGACTTTCGTGCTCGGCGTGAATCCGACGCCCAGTTCCTGGGAGGCCAGCCGGCGCGCCAGGTCGTCGGCCTTGGCGCGCTCTTCGGCGTAGCGGCGCATCTTCTCCGCGTCCGCCGGATCGGGCTGCTCGTCTTCCGGCTGCACCACATCGGGCGCCGCGCGGGCCCCGTCCGCCGCCGCGGCTTGCGAACCGCTCTCCGAACCGCTTTCCCCCACGCTTTTCCCCGCGCTTTCCCCCACGCTTTCCGGGGCGGGAATCCCGAGATCCGGCTGGGGCGCCTCGCCGGGATCGACGGTCTCCGCCGCCCCGGCCAGGAGTTCCGGCGGCGCATCGGTTTCCGGCCGGCCAGCGTCGAGCCGGCCAGTGTCGGTCCGATCGGTGTCGGGCCGGTCCTCTTCGGCCGGCGTCAACTGCTCGGGCCGGTCGGGCTGCCCGGGCTGCTCGGGGCGCGCCGGGGCGACGTCGGCCTGTTTCAGCGCGCGCATCCGGGCTTCGCGCTCGGCCTTGCTGAGCACCGGCCCGGCGGCGTCCTTCTTCTCGGCGAAGGCGCCTTCCGCGCTTTCCGCCGCTTCCTCCTTGACCTCGGCCATCCGGCCGCTCTCGCCGCGCCGGAAGGTGCGCTTCTTTTTCACTTCGACGGCGACGGTTTTCGACCGGCCGTGGGAGAAGCTCTGCTTCACCACACCGGATTCGACCGTCTTCTTGAGTTCGAGGCGGCCGGGCCGTGTCAGCGTCAGCGGCTTCTTTTCTGCGTCCTGTTTCGTCTCAGCCATGCCGTTACCGTCCCTGCGCCGCGTCGTGCGCCGTTTCCCCGTCTTTCGCCGGGGCCAATCCGGAAACCGTTCCCGCGGCCGTTCCGGCGTCGCCGCCGGCCGCCTCCGCCGTCCCGCCCGTGCCTGTTACGTCCGTGCCTGTTACGTCCGTGCCTCTTGCGCCCGTGCCTCTCACGCCGGCCAGCCGCTGCAGATCGCGGTACAGGCGATCGGCCAGCGGACTGTCCGCCACCGCGACATGGACCAGCCGCTCGCGGCCGAGGGCGGCGCCGAGCTCGGCCGAGTCCAGCGCCGCGCCGGTCCGCACGCGCCGGCGCCCGGCCGCCGCCCGCCGGGCAAGCTCCCGGCTGTCCCTGCCCGCACTGTCGCGCGCCGTCAACATCAGCGTGGCCCCGCCGGCCGCAATTGCGGCCCGCACCTTGTCGAACCCGGCATCGACCAGCCCGGCCCGGCGCGCCAGGCCGAGGGTGGCCCGGCAGCGCTCGGCGAGCAGCCGCTCGACCGTATCCGCCAGCCCGTCCGGCACCGATACCCGTTTGCGAGCCGACCGCGCCGCCGCTTTCGCCAGGCCCGGCGCAGTGAGCGCGTCCCGGGCCGCCGCGATCCAGACGCCGCGGCCCGGCAGGGTCTCCGCCAGGTCCGGTGTCAGCGTTCCGTCCGGCGCCACGACGAACCGGATCAGGCCGTCGCGCGGGCCGGAGCGGCGGGTGACCGCGCAGCGCCGCGGATTGCCGCCGACCCGCTCGCTTTCGGCGCGGCCGTCCACATCCGGCCCGGAGAGGTCCGGGTCGGCGGGGCAGGCCGGCGTTGGGGTCGCAGCGTCGATGGGTCGGTCTCCCTCGGTCTCGGTTCCGTTCGTATCGGTCAGGCCGCTGCCGGCGCTTCGCCCTCGGCGGCGTCCGCTTCGGCTTCCGCCGCCAGGGCGGCCAGGTCTTCGTCGGTCACCCAGCCGGCGGCCTTGCGGGCGTCCATGACGATGGCCTCGGCCTCCTCGGTGTTGAGCGGGCTCGGCTGCACCATGGCGGCGAGCTTGTAGGGCTTGAGGAAGTTCAGCATGTCGAGGGTGAGATCGATCTTGTTGTCCTCGTCCGGGGTCTGGCCGGCCATCAGCCGGGCCCGGCGGTTCTCGTTGACATGGCCGAGATCGTCGGCCGAGATGCGCGCCTCTTTCGTCAGGACGATGAAGCGCAGCTCCTCGGAACTGAGGTCCGCCAGATCGTCCATCTGCCTGACCCCGGCCTCGCCGAGCTGGACCAGCATGGCGGGCGTGAGGCCGTCGATTTCCGCCAGCACGTCCTCGACGCCGAGCGTCCGGCGCCGTTCGGTCAGCTCGGCGTCGCGCCGCTCGAGGAAATCCCGGGCGCGCTCGCGCAGGGCCTCGGCGATATCCTCGTCGAAGGCCTCGATCGCCATCAGGTCTTCGAGCGGCACGAAGGCGACCTCCTCGATCGTCGAGAAGCCCTCGGTCACCAGCAGGTGGGCGATCACGTCGTCGACATCGAGCGCCTCGATGAACATGGCGCTGCGGGTGAGGAACTCTTCCTGCCGGCGCTCGGATTCGGCCTGTTCGGTCAGGATGTCGATGTGCCAGCCGGTGAGTTGCGAGGCGAGGCGGACATTCTGGCCGCGCCGGCCGATGGCGAGGCTCTGCTGCTCGTCCGGGACGACGACCTCGATGGTGCCGGTATCCTCGTCCAGCACGACCTTGGCGACCTCGGCCGGGGCCAGGGCGTTGACGACGAAGGTGGCGTGGTCGCGCGACCACGGGATGATGTCGATCTTCTCGCCCTGCAGCTCCTGCACGACGGCCTGGACCCGGCTGCCGCGCATGCCGACGCAGGCGCCGACCGGGTCGATCGAACTGTCGTTGGAAATCACGGCGATCTTCGCCCGCGAGCCGGGATCGCGCGCCACGGCGCGGATCTCGATGATGCCGTCGTAGATTTCCGGCACCTCCTGGGCGAACAGCTTCGCCATGAACTGCGGATGGGTGCGCGACAGGAAGATCTGCGGTCCGCGCTGCTCCTGGCGCACGTCGTAGATGTAGGCGCGGATGCGGTCGCCCTGGCGGAAATTCTCGCGCGGAATCAGTTCGTCGCGCCGGACGATGGCTTCGGCCCGGCCCAGATCGACCATGACATGGCCGAACTCGACCCGCTTGACGACGCCGTGGACGACTTCGGTCACCCGGTCTTTGTATTCCTCGTATTGCCGGCCGCGCTCGGCCTCGCGCACCTTCTGGACGATGACCTGCTTGGCGGTCTGGGCCGCGATACGGCCGAAATCGATCGGCGGCAACGGATCGACGATGAAATCGCCGACCTTCTTCTCCGGATCGATCCGGGCGGCGTGCTCGGGGGTGATCTGGGCGCCCTCGTCCTCGATCTCCTCGGCGACCTCCCGGTAGCGCGCCAACAGGATCTCGCCGTTGTTGCGGTTGATCGAGGCGCGGATATCCAGTTCGTGACCGTATTTCGAGCGGCCGGCCTTCTGGATGGCCTGTTCCATGGCGTCCAGAACCTCGTCCCGGTCGATGCCCTTCTCGCGGGCCACCGTGTCGGCGACCTGGATCAGTTCCGGCCGGTGCAGCGTCGTTACCACGTTCATGGCGCAATCCCGTGCGAAGTCATGTCTCGGTTCCTCATGCGTTGGTCCGGGCCCGCTGCCCCCGCGCCCCGGTGCCGGGAGCGCCGGGAGCGCCGGGCCCGCGGGCCGGGATCAGCCGGGCCTTCTCGATGTCCGGCAGGGCGAGGCGGCAGGGGCCGTCGCCGGTTTCCAGAAGGACGGTTTCCCCCTCCAGGCCGCGCAATACGCCCCTGAAGCGCTTCCGGCCGTCGACCGGCAGGCTCAACTCGATGCGCGCCTCGCAGCCGGCGAAGCGGTCGAAATCCTTCGGCCGGGTGAGCGGCCGGTCGAGCCCCGGAGAGCTCACTTCCAGCGTGTATTCGCCGGCGATCGGGTCCTCGACGTCCAGCACCGCCGAGGCCAGCCGGCTGATTTCCGCGCAATCGTCCAGCGTGAGCCCCTGCCCGTCCAGCCGGTCGCACATGATCTGCAATGTCGGGCTGCGCCGGCCGCCGCCGAGCTGCACGCGCACGATCTCATAGCCCATCGCCGCCAGGGCGGGCTCGATCGTCTCGGCAATCCGGTCGGTCAATTGCATGGCGCTCCGTGGCGGCTGGCCGCCGGGGAAACAGGGTGCCGGACGGGGTCGGGAAACGCAGCGCTGCCGGCGGGCCCGCTGCGCGCGGTTTCGCCAACAAAAAAGAGCGGGCCGCCAGGCCCACCCTTTGCACCGGGCCCCTCGGGGACCCATCGGGTTTTTGTTCTAGCGCGCAATATACGCGCTTCGGCCGCACTGGCAAGAACATTAGCCGGCTTTGTTGCGCCGCAGTCGAGAGCGCGGCCCGGCGGGCGGAGCGGACAATCGTCTATCTAGCGGAGATCGGAACCGGGCGCGGCGCCGGGAGGGCCGAGAAACTCACGCAGCCGTTCCGTCAACGCGGCCGGTTCGATCTCGCATTCCCAAACGACGAGAGAATCCCATCCGTCATCGCTCAGGAGCTTGCGGTTTGCGCTGTCCCGTTCCCGGTTGCGGGAAATCTTTTGGACCCAATATGCCCGATTGTTTTTGGGAACGCGCGCGCCGCGCTTGCAGTCGTGGCCGTGCCAGAAGCACCCGTGAACGAAAATGGTCTTGCGCCGCGCCGGAAAAACCAGGTCCGGCTTGCCGGGCAGATCGCGTCGATGAAGTCGGTATCGGTATCCCATGGCGTGACATAAACGGCGCACAGCCATTTCCGGGGCTGTATCTGCGCTGCGGACCCGCCGCATAACCTCGCTGCGGTCCATGACGGGCTACGTCTGAGAATCGCTCTTCGAAGACGGTGACTTATCGAAATCCTTTAGACGCTCATTCGCTAGCGCCTCCAACCGCCGGGCCTGCGCAACCAGCGTATGCCGCAAACCGGGGTTGACCTGCCGTTCGCTGATGACTTGCGCGAGACGGGAGATCGTCAGGGCGCGCCGTGCGATGCGCACATCCGGGTGGTCGCGCACTTCCTTAACTCTTTCCGAAACGACAGAGTCGCGAAACGAGTCCGGAACCGGCGTTGTCAAGTCGACAGCCGGCGGCTCCTTTTCATTCAGAATGGCACCAAAAGCCGAGTCGGCGATAAGCCGTTCGAAAATCCGACGCTCAAGGCCATTCAGAATTTCTTCCGCTTCGTTGTATCTTTGCTGGTCGCCCTTTTTCGTAACGCCTTGAAATTCGACAAGCGGCCAGACTTCGATTTCGCCGACCTCGAAAGGGTCCAGCACCGACATAGCGACAGCGTCCGTACGCTGATTGGTGAGATGCCTGCGAATCCGCGTACTTACTTTCTCTTTGGTTTGGCCGACATAGATCGGTTCACGGTCATAATCGTAGAAGGCGTAAACGCCGAACGTATATTGTCCGATCGGACGCCCGCGGAAATCCGACTTCAAGAAAGCGTCCAGTTTGCGCCGCAATTCCGTTGTTTCGAAGGACGTTTCCGTTTTCGCCATGAGTCTAGGCGGCCAACTTTGCGGTTGCCGGCCGGCGAGCGCATTCCAAAAGCGGTTTGAACAGCTTTTCGGAAAGGTGGCGCGCAACCGGCACAGCGACCCCATCGCCGGCCAGATGGTAGGCGGCGTTATAGTTTTCCGGTAGGCGATAGTCGTCCGGCAACCCCATCAATCGTGCAGCCTCCCGGGCGCTCAGGAGCCGGGTTCGAATGCCTTCCGGCCCGACCAAGATAACGGTTTGCCGGCTTGAACCGCCGGCAGGTGTTCTCAGGCATCCCGCAACACCGTCGAAACGGACTTCCGCCCGCACAACGCCCTGCCGCGTTCGCTTGTAAACGGATCCGACCGCGCGCTTGTTGGTCCGCCGCAACGCCTCAATCTTGTTTAGGTTGATTTCCGACATCGAGTCGATCAGCGCGGCCGTGCTCCTTGCTGAATTCCAGCCGACATCCTTCGGGTCGGTTTCGATGAGGTCCGCAAGTTGCGTGTTGCGAGCAGCCGGCGCCGGCAAACGCCACCACAGCCAGTTTTCGGCGGCGCCCTCCGGCAAACTCTCCCAGGCGCGCACCAGAGAAGCGGGATGGTAGTCGCCGTTCGGCCCGGTCGAGAGGCGCCGACGATCCGGTTCGATCTCCCTGTGCAGGCCAATGACGAACAATCTCGGGCGGGATTGCGGCACGAACTGCACAGCATCGACAACCAGCGCGCCGAACCTGTAGCCGAGCGAAACGAGAGCGTCAGCGATTTGCGCAAAGTCGCGCCCGCCATTCGACGATAGGGTTCCGACAACATTCTCAATGGCGATAATCGCCGGCGCGCGCTCTTCCTGCCGCAGAGCCGACATTAGGCGGATAAATTCCCAAAACAGACCGGAACGCTTCCCGGTCAATCCTGCCCCGGCGCCAGCGAGCGACAAATCCTGACAGGGAAAAGACGCCCACGCCAAGTCGGCTGCGCCCGGAAGGTCTTCGATTCTCAGTGCGGCGATATCGGCGACCAGCAATTCTCTGTCGCCCCAGTTGTCCCGATAGGCAGCGGCTTTCGCCGCGTCGATGTCGTTAGCCAAAAGACACTGCCAGCCGTTGCCAAAACCGCAACGAACCATCCCGCCACCGGCAAAAAATTCATAGAAATTGTATGCCATCGCCCTAGGTACACCATATATGGCTAATTTGGCGCCGGCAACAATTTGTTCCGGCGACAGAACATATAATAAACAAACATAGAGCGCCAGAAAGGAATCCAACGCATGTTGGCTGAGGGACGGCTGCTTGTCCAGACGACATGGGGCGGTCGGAACCGTTACCATCCAATATTCGCGGCGGTTCGGTTCGCGGGCCGCCTAATTCTTTGAACCGGGCCGCCCTTTCGGGCAAGAAGGCGGACGGACCGGTCCGACCGGATACGCAAAGGGCAGACGGGGGCATCGCGGCATGACCGACGGACGGCTGAAATTCTGGGGCTGGGGCTGGGAAGGCGAGGGCGCGACGGACGCGGAGATTGCGCATCTCCAGCGCACCTACGGCGCGGCGCTGGGCATCGACGGGTTTCCGGCCGATCCGCCGCCGCGCGCGGACGAGTTCGACCTGCCGGCGCCCCGGCTCCGGCCGCCCGCGGCGCTGGAAGCGATCTGCGCAAGCGATCGGCACACCCGCCTGGTCCACGCCATGGGCAAGTCGCTGCCCGATGCCGTGCGGATGTTCGACCGGCAGGCGCCCCACGTCCCCGACATCGTCGCTTTCCCGGAGACCGAAGAGCAGGTGCTCGCGGTCATGGACTGGGCCGCCGGGGCCGGGGCGGCGCTGATCCCGTTCGGCGGCGGCAGCTCGGTGGTCGGCGGCGTCGAGCCCAAGGTCGGCGACGGCTACGCGGCGGCGATCACGCTCTCCACCGTGCGCATGGCCGGCGTGGCCGAGGTGGACCGGACGTCCCGTGCGGCGCGGATTCGCGGCGGCACGCGGGTGCCGGACCTGGAGGCGGCGCTGAAGCCCCACGGGCTGACCCTGCGCCATTTTCCGCAGAGCTTCCCGATGGCGACGGTCGGCGGCATGATCGCGACCCGCTCCGGCGGCCATTTCGCCATGCTCTACACCCATATCGACGATTTCGTCGAATCGCTGCGCACGGTGACGCCGGCGGGCGCGATGGAGAGCCGCCGCCTGCCCGGCAGCGGCGCCGGGCCGAGCCCGGACCGCTTCGTCATCGGCTCCGAAGGCTCGGTCGGCGTCATTACCGAGGCCTGGCTGCGGCTGCAGGACAAGCCGGCCTTCCGCGCCAACGCGGCGGCGACCTTCGAGGATTTTCATGCGGCGGCCGAGGCCGTGCGGGCGGTCGCGCAATCCGGCCTGAACCCGGCCAACTGCCGCCTGGTCGACGGCGAGGAATGCCGGATCAACGGCGTGAGCGACAACGGCCGGCACCTGCTGGTGCTGGGCTTCGAATCGGCCCATGCCGATGTCGCCCCGGCGATGGCGCGGGCGAAGGAACTGGTGCAGGACCATGGCGGCCTGGTCGACGACAGCGGCCATGCCGAAGGCGCGGTCGGCCGCTGGCGCACCGCCTTTATCCGCATGCCCTATTTCCGCGAGGTCATCACGCCCTGGGGGGTGCTGAACGACACCTTCGAGACCAGCATCACCTGGGACCGCTTCCCCGACTTCCACCGCAACGTGATGGCCGCAACGCGGTCCGCGATCCGCGCGGCGACCGGGCGCGACGGCATCGTCACCTGCCGCTTCACCCATGTCTATCCCGACGGGCCGGCGCCCTATTTCACGCTGCATTGCAAGGCCGACCGGGCTCGCATGATGGAGCAGTGGACCGCGATCAAGCGGGCGGCGTCCGACGCGGTGATCGACAATGGCGGCACGATCACCCACCACCACGCCGTCGGCCGCGACCACCAGCCCTGGTACGAGCGCCAGCGGCCGGCGCTGTTCGGTGCGGCCTACGGCGCGGCCAAGCGGGCGCTCGATCCGGCCGGCATCATGAATCCCGGCGTAATCGTCGGCTGAAGGCGCGGCGGGCAGGTGGACAGACGGGCGGACGGACGGAGAGACCGGGGCCGATGTGCGGGCGCTATTCCCTGACCGATCCGGACAAGGCGATCCGCGAGCTGTTCGGCTATGACGGGCCGCCGCTGAACTGGCCGCCCCTGTACAATATCGCGCCGACGCTGGAGGTGCCGGCGGTCGTCCGGGGCTCCGGCGGCAGGCCGCGCGCGCTGGTCAAGGCCCGCTGGGGGCTGATCCCGCCCTGGGCGAAGGACATGAAGATCGGCGCGAAGCTCACCAACGCGCGGGCCGAGACCGTCGCCGAAAAGCCGAGCTACCGCAGCGCCTGGAAGGGGCGGCGTTGCCTGATCGCCGCCGACGGTTTCTACGAATGGCAAGCGGACGGCGCGGCAAAGGTACCCTTCCGGGTGTCCTACGAAGACGAGCGGCCCTTCGCCTTTGCCGGCCTGTGGGAGCGCTGGGACGGCCCGGACGGGCCGGTGCGCTCCTGCACCATAATCACGACGGCGGCCAACGCCGTGCTGGCGCCGATCCACCACCGCATGCCGGTCATCGTCGATCCGGAGAATTTCGCGCGCTGGCTGGGCCTCGAACCGGCGACGGAGGGCGATCTGCACGCGCTGCTGACGCCGCGCGAGATCGAAGGCTTCCGCCCCTACCGGGTCGGCGACCGGGTGAACAAGGTGCAGAACAACGATCCTTCGGTCCTGGAGCCGCTGGCCGCCTGAAGCCGGCGCGCTCCTTACCGGGCCTCCCGGCCCCGGCAGCGCGATGTGGCGCAGCGTAAACGCGCCGTCTTTCCGATCCGGCCGGTAAAGCCCAAATTTCCGGGATCCAGATTTCCGGATAACGCGCCCCGCGCTTCCATCCTTCACGGCGAAAGCGAACGGCATGTCGAAGACCGCACTACAGGCGCTGGCGATCGCTCTGGTCGCCGCCGTTGCCGGCGCCGCCGGAGTCTATCTGTGGCGCGCCGGCGGCGACGCGCAGCAAGCGGCCGAAGCGCGCAGCACGGGCAAGCCCCTGATCGGCGGCCCGTTCGCCCTGGTCGACCACACCGGCGCGGCCCGGACGGAGAAGGACCTGCTCGGCAGGTTCGCCGTGGTCAATTTCGGTTTCACCAACTGCCCGGATGTCTGCCCGACGACGCTGCAGACGATTTCGGACGCGCTCGAACTGATGGGGCCGGCGGCGCAGCGCATCCGGCCGGTCTTCGTCAGCGTCGATCCGGACCGCGATACGCCCGACCGCCTCAAGACCTACCGCGAAGCCTTCGACGAGCGCTTCCTGATGCTGACCGGCAGCGAGGCGGCGGTCGCCCGGGCGGCCAAGGCCTACAAGGTCGGCTACAGCCGCATGAAGCCGGCGGCAGACGGCAGCTACATGGTGAACCACACGGCGCTCATCTACCTGATGGGCCCGGACGGCGCCTACATCACCCATTTCCCCTTCCGCATCGCGCCCGACAAGCTGGCGGCGTCGCTGAAAAAATGGGTCGGCAGCGGCAGTTGAAGATCGTCTTCGGTAAGAGGGATCGATCCCGTGACGACGTTGAAAATCGGCATCGACAGCTACGACCGGATGAAGGCGCGCACGATGGCGATAGCACGCGGCGAGCGCAAACCTGCCGAGGGCGAACCGTCGGTCTGGTTCGTATCGGTGGCGAGTTTCGCGAGGGCGTTGTCCGAACGCAATCGGGAACTCCTGGCCCGGCTTGAGAGTGAAAAGCCGGAATCGTAACCCGACCCGGCGAAGATTGCGGGGCGAAACAAATCGAACCTGTCGTGCGCCCTCAAGACCATGTCGCGATACGATCTCGTCGTCTTGAAGCGGGCTCGTCCGGGCCGGCTGTCGCCGCCTTGCCTTCGCACCGTCCCCGCGCCATGATGCGGGCATGAATTCGCCCGCCACCCCGGCCCTGCCCGCTCGCGCAACCCTGCGGTCCCTGTCGCGCCGGCAGATTGCCCTGTCCGGTGCCGCACTGGCCGGCAGTGCTTCGGGCGCGCTGTTTGCGGGCGAGATCGTCCAGGCCGCGACCGGCGTGTGGAGCGCCTTTGTCGTTCCGGCCTTTTTCGAGCTGCTGCTGAGCGGTATTCCCTTCTGCGCCTGACGCCGCCGGCGATCGCGCGGCAGCCACAGGGCCGGCTACAGGGCGGCCCGCATCTGCGCCGCGCCCGCGGTCATGGCCGCCAGCTTTTGTTTCGCGATGTAGCGCGGCAAGGCGGAGAAGCCGCAGTCGGCGGTGATCCACAATGCGTCTGCCGGAATGTGCCGGAGGCACAGGTCGATCCGCCGGGCGACCGTGTCCGCGTCCTCGACCAGGAAATTCTTGACGTCGATCACGCCGGCCGCGATGGCGAAGCGGTCCGCCAGCGCCGCCATCAGCTCCAACTCCGCCATCTCCCGGTTGGCGAATTCGAACATCAGCACGTCGCAGGGCAGCGATTGGATGGCGTCCATCATCGGCCCGATGCGGCGGTCGGCGAACGGCCGGCCGGCATTGTTGCCGAAGCAGACATGGACGACGGTCCGCGCCGCGACGCCGTCCAGGCAGCGGCCGATAATTTCGGCGCCTTCGGCGAAGGAGAGACCGTGCGGGGCGCGGGGCAGGCCGGGTTCGTCGATCTGCACCAGCGCCGCGCCGGCTTCGGCGAGCGCAACCAGCTCGGCGCGCACGATGGCGGCCAGCCGGTCGACAACGGCATCCCGGCCGCCGCCGTCCGTTTCGATGGCCTGGAGGAAGGTCAGCGGGCCGGGGATGGCGACCTTGAGGGCGGAGGCCGGCGCCAGGGCCGCGAGCAGCGCGAATTCCCCGGCCGCGCCCAGCCCGTCCGGCGCCTCGATTTCGCCGGCGACGGTGAAATGCGGCGCCATGTCGTAGCCGGCGATGCCGAGGCGCCGGCGCGGCGCCACGCGCTCGAGGCCGGTCAGCCGGTCGAACATCTCGTAGACGAAGCGCTGGCGGCGCAATTCGCCGTCGCTGACGATGTCGACGCCGGCGTCGAGCTGGTCCGTCACGACGGTCCGCGTCGCGTCCTCGAACAGCTCCTCGACGTCGTGGTCGCCCCATTCGCCCTTTCGCGCGGCGCGCCAGGAGGCGATAAACCAGCCGGGCGCCGCCATCGAGCCGACGCCCATGGTCGGCAGCGGAGGCAGCGCCGGAAACGGAATAGGGTTCATGCGGATCGCCCTCTCGACTGACCGGCCCGACTGTCGCAACGTGCGTGACCGGAAGCAATGGGCTTCGCGCCGCCGCTCCGGGCCGCAAACGCAGGAAGAGGAAGAAAGCGACCCCAGATGAGCCGGCAAGCCGCAGTCGAAACCTTCTTTCACGAGCCGACCTACACCGCCACCCACGTCGCCTGGTGCCCGGACACCGGCAAGGCTGCCATCGTCGATTCCGTGCGCGATTTCTGTCACCGGTCGGGCCGGCTGTCCTCGGTGGCGGCCGAAGAGGTCGCCGCCTTCGTCCGCGGCCGGGGGCTGACGGTCGAGCGCATTCTCGAAACCCACGCCCATGCCGACCATCTCAGCGCCGCGCCCTGGCTCAAACGGGCGCTGGGCGGGCGCATCGGCATCGGTGCCGGGATTGTCGACGTGCAGCGGGCCTTCGCCGATGTCTTCAACAGCGGGCCGGATTTCAGCGCCGACGGCTCGCAGTTCGACGACCTGTTCGGCGACGGCGACCGCTTCGACCTCGGCGGGCTGACCGTCGAGGTTGTGCACACGCCGGGGCATACGCCGGCCTGCGTGAGCTATCTCGTCGGCGATGCCGCGTTCGTCGGCGATACGATTTTCATGCCGGACTACGGCAGCGCGCGCTGCGACTTTCCCGGCGGCGACGCGCGCACGCTGTACCGCTCCGTGCAGCGCCTCTTCGCCCTGCCCGACGAGACGAGGGTCTTCCTGTGCCACGACTACAAGGCGCCGGGCCGGGACGCGTTCGCCTGGCAGACCACCATCGGCGAAGAAAGACGGCGAAACATCCATATCCATGAGGGGGTCGACGAGGACGGCTTCGTCGAAATGCGCACGCGCCGGGACGAGACGCTGGATATGCCGCTGCTCATCATCCCCTCGATCCAGGTCAACATGCGCGCCGGCCGTATGCCGCCGGCCGAAGACGACGGCGCGGTCTATCTGAAAGTGCCGCTGAACCGGCTGTAGCCGCGCCGCCACGCACGGGAATCCGGCAACCGCCATGACCCACTCTCCGCAGCCCGCCCTCCACGTCAGGGAACAGCCCTATGGCTGGGTCATGGTGGCCGTCACCTTCCTGCTGTCGATCCTGACCTTCGGCGGCCTGCCCGCCGTCGCCGTTTTCATCAAGCCGCTGACCCTGGAATTCGGCTGGACCCGGGGCGAAACCTCCCTGGGCTACACCGCCATCGCCGTTTCGGCCGCCGTGGCCGGGCTGGCCTATGGCGAGCTGGCCGACCGCTTCGGCACGCGCGCCATCATCCTGGTGGCCGCCGTCGGCATGGGCGCCGCCTATCTGCTGCAATCCGGCCAGTCGACGCTGACCGAATACTATCTCGCCCACATCCTGTTCGGCGCGACCGGCCTGGCCGTGGTCAGCGGTCCCATGCTGATCGGCATCGGCTTCTGGTTCGGCCGCAACAAGGGGCTCGCCATCGGCATCGTCGCCTGCGGCGGCGGCGTCGGGCAGGCGCTCATGCCGGTGGTCAACCACTGGCTGATCGAGGCCGACGGGTGGCGCGACGCCCTGTTCGACCTCGGCCTGATCTATCTGGCGCTCGGCGTGCCGCTGGCCCTGCTGGTGCGCGATGCGCCGGTCCGCCTGGCGGCGCGTGCCGCCGGCAGCGGGGCCTCCGATGCGCTGACCCGGAGCCAGACCGGCCTGCCGGCCTACGAGGTCATCGCCTGGCTCTCGGTCGCGGTTTCCCTGTGCTGCACCTGCATGGCGGTGCTGATCGTGCATCTCGTGCCGCTGATGACCGACCGCGGCGTCGATTCGGCGACCGCCGTGCAGATTCTGTCGGCCCTGATGCTGGCCGGCGCCGGCGGCCGCCTGGTCGGCGGCACGATCGCCGACACGCTCGGCGTCCTGCCGACCTATTTCATCATGTCGGTGGGGCAGACCGCGGTGATCTACTGGTTCGTCGCGGTCGACAGCATGGCGCTGATCTGGATTCTGGCGATCCTGTTCGGCCTGTTTTTCGCCGGCGTCATGGTGTCCTTCATCACCTGCTGCCGGGAATTCATCCCGCCGCGCATCGGCGGCCGGGGCATGGCGGTGGTCGCCCTGCTCGGCTGGGGCGGCATGGGTTTCGGCGGATATATCGGCGGTGCCGGCTTCGACTGGACCGGCGACTACCGCCTGGCCTTCGCCCTGGCGGTCGCGGCCGGCATCGCCAACCTGGTCGTGATCGCCTTCCTGGCCGGCCGGATCCGCCGGAGCGGCCGCATGAAGCTGTGGCTGCCGCGCCGCGCCGCGGCGTGACGGCCGCCGCTACCGGAAGTGCGGCATCACCTCTTGCGAGAACAGGCGCATGGACGCGAGCGCATCCTCGTAGGAGACCGTGTTGAAGTTGACCTGGAGGGACGCGACCTCGAATCCGCCGGTCAGTTCCTGATAGTCGGCGATCCGCTGCCGGATGGCCGCCGGCGTGCCGACCCAGGCCGCGCCTTTTTCGACCTGGCTCTCGAAGGACTCTTTGGCGAGCCCGGCGATGATCTTGTCGTAGCCCGGATAGTCCTTGGAGGTCGTCCCGCCGGTCCAGTGGGACGCCGCGCTGACCAGCGATTTCAGATAGGCGTTGAGCGGCCGGCGCGCGATCTCCGCCGCCCGTTCGGCGTCCTCGTGGCACAGCATGTGGAAGGCGAGCATGACCTCGCCCCTGCCGGGATGGCCGGCCTCCTGCCAGGCCTCGCGGTAGAGCGCCAGCAACTCCTTCATCTTGCCGCCGGCGAGCGGGATCGCCATGACCTTGTGGCCCGCCTTTCCGGCGTTGGTGAAGCTCTCCGGCGTGGCGAAGGCGGCGATCCAGAAGGGCGGGCGCGGCTTCTGGGTCGGCCGCGGCAGCGAGGTGACGTGCTTGAAGCTGTGGAATTGGCCCTCGTAGGACACGTCTTCCTCTTCGAGCAGCCGGCGCACGATCTCCATGCCCTCCTCGAACCGCGCGCGGCTCTCGTCCAGGCTGACGCCGAAATTCTCGAACTCGTGGGGCAGGAAGGCGCGGGCGAAGCCGCATTCCATGCGGCCGCCGGTGATCGCGTCCATCATGCCGATCTCGCCGGCGATCTTGAGCGGATGGTTGAAGGCCGGCAGGACGGCGCCGGTGACGAAGCGGGCCTTGCGGGTGCGCATCGACGCCGCCGACAGGAAGAGGTGCGGGTTGGGCGAATAGCCGCCGTAGGGCAGGAAATAGTGCTCGACCGTGCGCAGGTTGGTGTAGCCCAGCGCGTCCATATGGTCGACCAGAGCCAGCGCCTCGCCCCAATAGGCGTCGGCCGGCTGGATTTCCGGGCCGACATCCGGGAAGAACTGGAGTCCGAACTCGACCCTGCCTGCCATGAACGTCTCCCTCGGCGGTGCATCCGCGTCGATGCTCTGCGGATCGAATGTCAGTATACAGACGAGTTATGCGCCGGCAATCCGTTTTATCAGTATACGGATCAATCCGCGGGGCTTATGATCGCCGGATGGATGGACGGAAACCCGCTGCCGATGAGCGCGCCGCGCCGGGCCGCATGCCGCCGGACGGCGCGGCGCGGCGGATCGACCGGGTCGCGCTGCACGAAACGCCGGGGCACCTGCTGCGCCGGGCCCAGCAGCGCGCCGTCGACTTGTTCGTGCAGGCGGTCGGCGAACGGGGGCTGCGGCCGCCGCAATTCGCCCTGCTGCTGGCGGCCCACCAGAATCCGGGCGCCAACCAGAGCGAGCTCGTCCGCATCACCGGCATCGACCGCAGCACGGCCGCCGACATGATCACGCGCCTGGCCGGCCGCGGCCTGATCCGGCGCATCCGCACGGAGGCGGACGGGCGCGCCAACCGGCTCAGCGTCACTGCCGAAGGCGTGGCCGCACTGGAAGCGGCGGCGGACCGGGCCGACCGCGCGCAGGAAAGTATCGTCGCGCCGATCCCGGCCGGCCAGCGGGCGCAGTTTCTCAGGAATCTGGCGCGGATCGCCGATCTTCCCGATCCGTCGGCCGAATCGCGCCCGATCGGATCGCGCCCGGACGGCAGGGCGAACCGCGAAGGAGGCTGACCATGCGTTTGTGCCGCTACAACGACAACCGCCTCGGTCTGGTCGAGGGCGACCGGATCGCCGATGTCACCGCCGCGCTGGACGCCATCCCGGCGGTGTCCTGGCCGCTGCCGCCCGGCGACCTGCTGATCCGGCATCTGGATGCGGTGTGTGCGCGCGCAGCCGAGGTCGCCGCCGGCGCTGCGCGGACCGCCGCTGCCGACGCCCGCTTCCTCAGCCCGGTCGCCAACCCGACCAAGGTGGTCGGGATCCCGGTCAACTACCAGCTCCATATCGACGAGGCGATGGAGGACACCGGCCTCTCGGCCGGCAACCGGATCCTCAAGATCGAACAGGCCGGCCCGTTCCTGAAGGCGTGTTCCGCCCTGGTCGGCCCGTCCGAGGGCGTGGCGCTGCGCTTCGCCGACCGGCGCAACGACCACGAGGTCGAACTGGCGGCGATTATCGGCAGGACCGCCGACCGGGTGCCGATGGAAGGCGCGCTGGATTATATCGCCGCCTACGCCATCGGCCTCGACATGACGGTGCGCGGCAGCGAGGACCGCTCCGTGCGCAAGAGCATCGACAGCTACGCGGTGCTCGGCCCGTGGCTGGTGACGGCGGACGAGATCGCCGATCCGGACAACCTCGATCTGGAAATCCGGGTGAACGGCGAGACCCGGCAGAAATCCAACACGCGGAACATGATCTTTTCGGTCGCGCGGCTGATCGAGTTCTGCTCCGCCTTCTACACCCTGCATCCCGGCGACGTCATCATGACCGGCACGCCCGAAGGCGTCGGCCCCGTCGAGGCCGGCGATACGATGCACTGCACGGTCGAGGGGATCGGGTCGATGGACGTACCCGTGCGCGATGCCTGAGCGCCACGCCTGAATGCGACATTCTGACCCGGCCCGGCGCCGTGTGCCGGGTCTCTTGAAGCTGCGGGGACAATCCCCAAATGACAGTCGTTCCGGATGCCGATTGCGGGTCCGGGACCTGTCAAAACCGGCTGTCGACCATGGTGGTGGCAGCCTGCGCCCCGATCGCACTTCTCGATCCCATCGGGGCCGTCACATTGCTTCGAAGGAGGATGTGCAATGACCCGTCTCGATTTCACCCCCCTGTTCCGCTCCACCGTCGGTTTCGACCGCGTCTCGCGCCTGCTCGAAGCGGCGATGAACGAGAACGCCGGCACCGCGGCGGCCTACCCGCCCTACAATATCGAGAAGCTGTCCGACGACGCCTATCGCATCGTCATGGCGGTCGCCGGCTTCGGCGAGGCGGACATCGCCGTCACGGTGAAGGAGAACACGCTCTACGTCGAAGGCCGCGTGGCCGGCAAGGACGATGGCGCGCGCTACCTGCACCGCGGCATCGCGGGCCGGGCGTTCGAGCGCCATTTCGATCTGGCCGACCATATCCAGGTCGAGGGCGCGTCGCTCGAAAACGGCCTGCTGGTCATCGACCTGCGCCGGGAAATCCCGGAAGCGCTGAAGCCGCGGACCATCGCCATCAGGTCCGCCGACGCCCCGAAGGTGATCGGCAAGAAGGCCGCGTAGCCGCTCTTCCCGTTCGATCGCGGAAACCGAGCGCCGGCCGCCCGGAATACCGGGCGGCCGGTTGCATTCTGCTGAGAAAAGACCGGCACGGAGTCGGTTCGGACTTTCGGTCCGGGCAGGACCCGATGTCTTTGCCGACAAACCGAAGCGCCATCCCAGGTTCACTTCCAGGTGTCACCCCGGCTCTCCGCTTCGCTCCGGCCGGGGTGACACGAGAGGGGTGTTGGAGAAGCAGCGTTTCTGAATACCGTCTACAGGAGAACTCGCGGGCGCCCGGTCCTGCTGCGTCCGATAATTTCAAATTGAGTCAGCACCAAGGGCTTGACAACGGAGTATAAGAACATTATATGAACGATAGAACGCTGGCGCTGGCCGGCCCCGAGGCAGAAGCGCAGTGTAAAAAAACGATGGATAGACCGGTCTGTCTAATTTCTCTTGGCCGGAAAATGGCGCAAATCTGCAGCTTTGCGGCATCGAGAAATTGAACAAACGCTAAAAAATAGGGGAATCATATGCTATCTTAGCCATGCCCAGGCTTGCCGCGCGTGCCTAGTCTTGCGTTCGTTGGCTTTCGGAATGCGAATCGACGGGTCAGGCCGCTTGATGGCGGATAGCATCGCGCGCCCGACACGTTCCGGGTTGGCGTCGATCTTCGGCAAGGGCTTCGGAGGGCACTTCGGCTTGTCTGTCGTTTTCTAATGATGTGTGATGTCAAGGAATTTCCGGGCGACCTTGTGGAAGGCGCTGTGAACAAGGTGGCTAAATCACCAAGGCGTCCCGCCAAAAATCTTTTCACCACTAGGTGAACATTTGAAGGCAAGGTAAAGCTTCCACACAATCTCGCCGCTGATTCACCCCCTGCGCTGTCGGCGAAAAGCCATGACACACCTAGCTTTGAGCGTGCTTTTGACGTGGGGCTGTGATACTATCCACAAGAGATATCCACGGGAAAAGAGCGGTTGATGGACGGTCATGAGTGCCACCTTGACAGCGCCTGTACAGCACTTGAGTCAGCATTCGTTGGCCTCTACGGAATCCGAAGCCCCACAGCATCGCTTTGAGGTTCGGATGTCAGCCAGCCTTCACAGCGTCATGATTGCTGACGCAGCGCTAGTAGTGTCTATTGATGAGCAAATGCTGGCTCTCCAATGGGAGCAACTCAAGCATGACGAATCCTATCACAAGGATATCGTCATTTTGCCGCTCGCAGCCCGTCTCAAGCACATGGCGCTGCACAACGCGAAATATACTGCGCATTTTCTGTCCGCCGTACATGTTGGCGATTCGAAGCTCTTTGAGAAGACCTTGCTGGATGCCTTCGTTATCTCCCTAGCGAGCGCTAACGCATTGAATCAAAATCTCGGAGTGGCTGTTACCAAGGCCGTTGGAGATGCGGCCTCATTGAAGGAGGCGGGTGCCCTGCTGGCAAAAAGGCTGCCGCGCGACGGAAGCGATTGCCTGTGGCTGCCGCGGACCTTCGCCGAGCATAACGGAAAGTTCGCCAAAGCGTGCGAGTCGCTCGATCATATCGAAGATGACGTGCCGTTCAAGAAATGGATGAAGGAAGCTAACTGTTCCTTGTTCAAGGTGATACTCGCGGAGGCGAGCGCTCAGAAGATTGACCTACTGCCCTTGTACCGCAGCCGAATGCGGGAAATCGAAGCAAAGTCCATTTTCGATAACAAATATTGTTCCGGTGCTGGCGGAGAGGCATGATGTTCTGGGGGGACAATACTCTCAGAGCAAGACTCGAAGAACTGATAACGCCTTACAATCAAAGCCGAATCGAGGGCGCATCCTACCGCATGAGCGTAGGAAAGGAAGTATTCGTCTCTCCGACTAGTAAGCCGATCGATCCTAGATTTAAATTGCCAACCATCCTTTGTCATAAGGAATGGTTCACCATCCCGCCCGGCCAATTCGGTTTCATTCTTACCGAAGAACATGTGTCAGTCCCTGAAAGCGCAATTGCGCTGATCTCCATACGAGCGAGGTACAAATTTCGAGGATTGGTGAATGTATCAGGATTCCATGTAGATCCCGGGTATAGCGGTCGCCTGATGTTTTCAGTATTCAATTCAGGCCCCAATTCAGTTCACCTTCGCCGCGGCGACGAGTGCTTTCTCATTTGGTATGCAGAACTTGACGGGCCATCGGCTGTAAGCGCAAAAGAACCGCGCAATGAAATTCCTTCGGAATTGACAGGGCCCCTCTCCGAAGGTATGGAGTCGTTTTCCATGTTGCGCTCAGAAATTGAAAATTTGAAACAGAGCGTACGAGTCATTGTAACGGTTGCAAGCGCTTTAATTCCAGTTGCTCTACTGGGTGTAGCCTTGTTAAGTTGGTCAACATCTAAGGGTGCGCCCAAGATATCACAGGTGCCCTCCTCTACTTCACATGGACCTCAAAATCCGTGAATTTGCAACTCTAGTAGCCTTGGCCAGTTAGGCGTATAATTCGCAAAACAGCAGGAAAAATGTCGTAAAAGGAAAAATCTCCGCTACAGGTCGGGCGCGGCGAGCGTCCGCCAGTCTTCGGCCAGCCGCAGGCGCGCCTCGGCCTTGCCCTGAAGCGCGGCGAAATCGATGCCGTCGATCATTTCGCGCACGACCGGGCCGTCGTCGGCGATGTCGATCACGGCGTAGTCGGAGTAGATCCGGTCGACGCAGCGCTGCCCGGTCAGCGGATAGGTGCAGTTTTCGAGGATTTTCGGCGCGCCCTTGCGGGTGCACAGCTCCATCATCACGAAGATGCCGTTCGCGCCCATCGCGAGGTCCATCGCGCCGCCGATCCCCGGCAGCCGGCTTTCGTCGCCGGTCGACCAGTTCGCCAGGTCGCCGTGCGCGGAAACCTGGTAGGCGCCGAGCACGCACAGGTCGAGATGGCCGCCGCGGACGATGGCGAAACTGTCGGTATGGTGGAAATAGGCCCCGCCCGGCACCAGCGTGACCGGCTTCTTGCCGGCGTTGATGAGGTCCCAGTCCTCCTCGCCTTCGGCCGGCGACGGCCCCAGGCCCAGAATGCCGTTCTCGCTGTGCAGCATGACCTCGCGGCCGTCGGGCAGATGGTCCGCGACCATCTCGGGCATGCCGATGCCCAGGTTGACATAGGCGCCGTCCGGGATGTCCTGGGCGATGCGCCAGGCGATCTGCGGCCGGGTCAGCGGTTCTGCCATGCTCAGCGCTCCACCTTGACGACGGCGTCGACGAAGATGCCGGGGGTAACGATCCGCTCCGGATCCAGCCCGTCGCCGTTGCGGATTTCGTAAACCTCGGCGATCGTCCGCCGGCCCGCCATGGCCATCGAGGGGCCGAAATTGCGCGCCGCCTTGCGGTAGGTCAGGTTGCCGAACCGGTCGGCGACATGGCCCTTGACCAGCGCCACGTCGCCGCGGATCGGCAGTTCGAGGACATAGTCCCTGCCGTCGATGCGCCGGACCTCCTTGCCGTCGGCGACCTGTGTGCCCACCCCGGTCGGCGTGAAGAAGCCGCCGAGGCCCGCGCCGCCGGCCCGGATGCGTTCGCTGAGCGTGCCCTGGGGCACGACCTCCAGCTCGATCTTCCCGGCGGCGTACAACTCCGGGAACACTACGCTGCCCACGCTGCGCGGGAAGGAACAGACCATCTTGCGCACCCGGCCGGCCGCCAGCAGCGCCGCGATGCCGTGGCGGCCGACGCCGGCATTGTTGTTGACCAGCACGAGGTCGCGCGCGCCCTGCTCGATCAGGCCTTCGACCAGGACGTTCGGCACCCCGGCCTCGCCGAAGCCGCTGACCAGCACGGTCGAGCCGTCCTCGATCCCCTCGAGGGCTTCGGCGACGGTGCGGGCGATTTTATCGATCATGCAAACCCTGCGGTTCGTGACGGGAAACCGGCGGCCGGTGCGCGCCGCCTGCGCACTCCCAAGCGTACCCCCGAGCGTATCCCGGTAGCCGGGAATAGCAGATTTGCCGGGCCGCGTTCGGTTTTTCTAGCGGGTCGGCGCGGAGTTTTGGCGCAATCCGGTGTCGCAGCGTGCCGGTCGGGGGGCGCGGGTCGGGGGGGGATTGCGCCGGGCGCATGGCGCTCAGGCGCCGAACGCGAACAGGGCGCCCGCCACGATGGCGAAGGCGGCGAGGGTGAAGAGGCCGTTCCAGCGCCAGGACAGCGTCGTGCCCCGGACGCCGGTCGCCCGGCCCAGCATCAGCACGGTCGTGCCGAACGGCGAGCCGGTCAGATTGAGGCACCAGCCCATGACGAAGGCGAAGCCGAGCAGCGACGGATCCAGGCCGAGCGCCGGATTGCCGATCAGCACGCTGCCGAAGAAGGTGACGACGAGGATCGGCGGCGCTGCCAGCTGGGACAGCAGCGGCACGATGGCGGCGGCGAGCAGGTAGATCGCCTCCGCCGGCAGCCGGTCGATCTGCAGCCAGGCGCCGACGCGCGCCGGCTCGAGCAGGCCGGCCAGCATCAGGCCGCAATAGCCGCCGGTCGCCAGGGTCAGCGCCTCGGGCAGGCTGCGCGGCACCGAGACCGTCGCGAGGCCGCGCACCCGCGCCGCGAAGGAACCGCCCTCCGCCGGGCCCTTGCCGGCGCGCCGCGCGGCGCGGGCCTGGACCAGAAGCCAGGCCAGGGTGGTAAGCGCCGCCACCGGCATCAGCGCGACGATCACGGTAACGCCGGACGCCAGCACGACCAGCGCGCATCCGCCGATCAGCGCCAGGCAGACGGCCGAGAACCGGACCGCCGCCGCGCGCGGGAATGTCCGCCGGAGCCCGGCGGGCAGCAGGCCCTCGCGCGCCAGCCGCCGGCGCGCGCGGCGGCCGACGATCCGGTCGTTCAGCCAGCCCAGCGGCAGCATCGCCGCGGCGACCGCCGCGCCCATGCCGGCGACGGCGAGCGGGTCCGCGCCGATCACGGCGACCGGGATCAGCGCCTGGGTGATCGCCGTCGGCGACCAGGCGATGACCCAGGAAAAGCCCCGCATCAACGCCGACAGCTGCCGCTGCTCGCGGACCGCTGCCGCGCCGGGCTCGTCCCGGCGGGTGGCGTCGACGCCGCGCACGATCAGCGGCCCGAACAGGCTGAGCGTGCCGAAATTCAGCAGGACGCCGAGGATATGGCTGCCGGTGTGGATCGCCAGATAGCGCCGGCCGGGCGGCTGGCGGGTCAGGTAATCGCCGAGCGCCAGCACCGACGACGAGGTGCCGGCGCCGACCCGGAGCAGCCCGATCAGGATCATGAAAGTGGCCAGAAAGGCGGCCCGCTCCAGCGACCGCCCGGCCAGCGCCGCCGGCGCGTCATGGCTCAGCGCCGCCGCGGCCGTCACGGCCAGCGCGGCGGCAAGCAGGCTGCGCTCCCGCCAGCCGACCCGGCCCAGGCCGAGCGCGAAACACAGCACGAGGCAGGCCGATGCGGCCAGCGCCGCCTCCCGCAGTCCGGCATACAGATGGATCAGGACCCCGGCGCACAGCAGCAGCAGCCCGGCGCACAACAGCCGGTGCAGCGCCCCGCCGGCCGGCCCGTCTCCCGTTGGGTCGTCCCCCACCGGCCCTTTTCCCGCCGGCCCTTTTCCCGCCGGCCCGTCTCCCGTCGGACGGCCGGATCCGCCGTCAACCGCCATGAAGCGTCAGGCCCGGTCGTCGGCGGGCCGGGCCGTCCCGTCCCGGCGACCGTTGTCCCGGCGGCCGTTGTCCCGGCGGCCGGCGTCCCGGCCGGCGAGTTCCGCCTCGTAGAGCCGCCGGGCCGCGGTCTCGATGCGCTCTTCCAGGGTCGCCATGAAGGGTTCCCGGTCCAGGCCGGGCGGGATCGGCTCGAGGAACTCGATCGCGATGACGCCGGGCCGTTTCAGGAACCCGTTGCGCGGCCAGAACAGCCCGGCATTGTGGGCGACCGGGACGACCGGCAGGCCGAGATACTTGTACAGCGCGTAGACGCCCGGATGGTAGCGGCCAGTCCGGCCCGGCGGCATCCGCGTCCCCTCCGGCATGATGAGCAGGTGCCGGCCGATGTCGACCATGGCGCGGGCGCTGCGCAGCATCCGTTTGAGCGCCGCGCCGCGCGCCGAGCGGCGGATCGGCACCATGCCGGCGCGGCTCAGATACCAGCCGTAGAACGGCAGGTGCTTCAACTCCTCCTTGAGCACCGCGGCGAAGGCCGGCGCGATAACCGGGAAGGCGATGGTCTCCCACGCGGACTGGTGCTTGACGGCATAGATGTAGCGGGCGTCCGGATCCGGCTGCACGCATCCGACGACCCGGTGCCGGAGGCCCACGGCGACGCGCAGCAGCCACAGCACGGTACGGGCCCAGACGACCGCCAGCGCGAAGGCCGTCCGCCGCGGCGCTGCCAGCAGCGGCAGGCCGGCCAGGCCGGCGGCCAGGGTGACGAGCCACAGGCCGGCCGTAAACGCCACCGACCGGACGGCGATCATGAATCCGGCCCGCCCGGCGCCAGGATCATGCGGATCAGGGCGGCCGCAAACTTGTAGAACTCGCCGTTGACGATGGCGATGCCGCCCAGGCTGCGCCACCATTGCCCGCGCGATACCGCCGGCGGGAAAACGGGATGCGCGATCAGGCGCGCGTCCGGCAGGGCGCTGCGCAGTTCGAGCAGGCTGCGCCGCATATGGTAGTTGGACGTCACCAGGCGCAGCGAGTCGAGCTTTCGCGCCCGCGCCCACAGGGCGGTTTCGTTGGCGTTGCCCTGTGTGTGTTCGGCCCGGTAGCCGAGGACGATCCGGGATGCCAGCGCGTCCGGCACGCCGCCGGCGCCGCGCAGCACCGACTGCCTGTCGACCCGCGGATCGACGCCGGAGACGAACAGGACCGGCGCGACGCCGGCCGCGAGCAGCCGGATGCCTTCGGCCAGCCGCCCCGAGCCGCCGGTCAGGACAACGATGGCGTCCGTCTTCGTCCGCCCGTCGGCCGGCGTCTGCGGCATGGTGAAGCCGAACCAGGCCAGCCCGGCCAGCCAGACGAGCGCGGGCAGCGCGCAAAGCGCGAGCAGCCGGCGCAGGAGGCGCGGCCGTCTGCGCCGGTGGCTGGGAAACGACCGGCGCCGGTCCATGGGTGTCAGGGCGTGCCGGTTCATCGGCTCAGGTCATACGCCGGAGGGTCCGGAGCACGGTGATCCGGGCGGTCAGCAGCGCGACCAGCGCCGCAACGCCCGGCAGGCAGGCGAAGATCGCCCACTGCGCCGGGGTGAAGATGGCGGCGTCGGCCGGCTGGAGTTCGGCCTCGCCGGCGAGATGGACGACCCCGAAGACCGTGCCGACGGCAAGGGCGACGCCGACGACCGCGCCCTGCAGGCTGAGCCACAGCGCCTGGCGCTCGAACTGGCGCGCGATATAGCGGTCGTGCGCCCCGATCAGGTGGAGCAGGCCGATCACCCGGCGGTGGATGCGCAGCCCGGTCCGCGTCGCGAAGACGACGGTGATGACCGTGGCCAGCCCGATCAGCGCGACGACGATCAGCGCGACCAGCCAGATCGACCGCGCCAGCCCGATCAGCCGCCCGGCCCAGCGGGCGTGGTTTTCCGTGACGGCGCCCGGCGCCGCCCTGGCGACCCTGGCGGCGAGCGCCGCCGAATCGATGTCCGCGCCCGCCGCGGTGCGCACGTCGATCAGGATCGGCAGCGGCAGGCCGCCGGCGTCCGCATCGCCGCCCTTTCCCCCGTTGCCCTTTCCCCCGTCGCCCTTTCCCTCGTCGCCCAGCCACGGGCGCACGAGGCGAAGCACCTCCGCCCGCGGCAGGCGCCGGGCCTCGCCGATACCGGGGGTCTTCCGGAGCAGCGCGAGCACGGCGTCGGCGTGCTGCTGCGCCTTCGGAAAGGCCGTTCCGGCCGGAATCTGGATGGTCAGTGTGCCGCTCAGGCCGGACGACCAGGTCGAGACGGCGCCGTTCAGGGCGATGGCGCCGGCGATGGCGACCCCGGACAGGTAGATCATGATCGCCACGATCCAGGGCAGCAGCCGGCCGGCCGGGTCCTGCTCGAAGGGAATATCGGTCTGGCGGCGGATCAGCACGGCGGCGACGGGGTCCGGATCAACTTCAGGGCGCCGTCTTCCAGATCCAGCCTGGGATAACGGAACCGGTCGACCAGACCGAAGTTATGGGTGGCGATGACGACCGTAGTGCCCATCCGGTTCAACTCCTCGAACAGGTGGATCAGGCGGACGCCGATATTGTCGTCGACATTGCCGGTCGGCTCGTCGGCGAGCAGCAGGTCGGGCCGGTTGATGACCGCCCGGGCGATGGCGACGCGCTGCTGCTCGCCGCCGGACAGCGTCGGCGGCTTTGCGGCCAGCCGTTCGCCCAGGCCGACCCAGCGCAACAGTTCGGAGACGTGGTTCCTGACGTCGGGCCCGCGCGCCCCGGCGACGCGCAGCGGCAGCGCAACATTGTCGACCGCCGTCAGATGGTCGAGCAGCCGGAAATCCTGGTAGACCACGCCGATGCGCCGGCGCAGGTCGGGGACCCTGTCGCGCGGCAGGGTCGCGGTATCGCGGCCGAACAGGTGCACCAGCCCCCGGGTCGGCCGCAGCGACAGGTGGATGAGGCGCATGAGGGTGGATTTGCCGGCGCCGCTTTCGCCGGTCAGGAAATGGAAGCTGCCCGGCTCGAGGCTGAAGGCGATGTCCCGGAGCACCTCGGGCCCGGCGCCGTAGCGCACGCCCACCTGGTCGAACCTCACGACCGGTTTCTCGCCATCGAAGAGATCGGTTCTCAACGATTTCCCCACCGGTATTCGGGCCGGAATTCGGGTCGGTATTCGGGCCGCTTTCCGGGCCGCTTTCCGGAACGCCTGCCGAAGCGGTCGCCCATCCGTCCCGCCGCCGGCGGAGGCTTGGCGCTTGACCCGCCGGCCCCGCTACGGCAAAGCCCGCCTTCCATGCCGCCGCCAGCATCCCATGTTAGCCACATAGCCTTGACGCCTATCAGCGGCGGTACGACCCGGTCAACCGGGATGGAGTCGACGGGGATGGAGTCAACCGGCATGGAAAGGATCGTCGAACCGAAACCCCGGCTGTGATACGGCGATGATACTCAAGTGCCCGAATTGCGCGACGCGGTTTCTGGTCGATCCGGCCGCGCTGGGGCCTGCCGGGCGCACGGTGCGGTGCGGCGCGTGCGGTCGCGAGTGGCGGCAGGAGCCGGACCGGCCGGCCGAGCGCAGCTTTACGGCGCCGGCGACCGCAGAAGCGCCCGAAGAGACGTCCGAAGAGACGCGGGAAAGCACGGATGGCCTGAGGAGCGAAGCGCCGCCCGCGCGACCGCTGCCCGCGGCGCGCCGCCGGCCCCGGCAGCCGCGCGCGCTCTTTTCGCTGGTCCTGCTCGCGGCGATCGCCGTCGTCCTGCTCGGCTGCTACCAGTTCCGCAGCATCATCGTCGCCTACTGGCCGGACACGGCGCCGTTCTACGACGTGCTCGACATCGACGCGAAACCGCACCCGAGCATCCGCCCCGCAACGGCGAACCGATAGTCCGGCAGGCCGGGAATCCCGCCGGCGGTTCGGAACCGCCCGATTCAGAATCGTCTGAGCAGCCGCTCGATATAGTCGCGTTCCAGCTTCGGCCGCCCGGTTTCGCCCGACCGCCGGCGCAGTTCGCGCAGGATATCGCGGGCCTGCTTGCGTTCGGCTTCGGTCGGCACCTTGACGTCGTTCCGGTCGAGCGGGCCCAGCCCGTCCTGGCGACGGCCGAGCGGGTCGCGGTCGGGGCCGAAGCGCCGGTTCCGGTCGCCGCGGTAGCGGTTGCCCTCGGCCGGCCCCATGCCGAAACGCCGGGCCATCTGGCGCATCGCCCGGTTCATGCCGCGCGACAGTTCCCGCAGGGCCCGGCCCTGCGGTCCGACCGACCGGCCCGGCCGACCCTGACCCAGGTCGCGCTGCGACCGGCGCATTTCGCGTTCCGCCCGGCCGAAATTCTCCGGCACCCGGCCGGCCATCTCGCCGAGCCGTCGCATCAGCTCGCCCAGCCGCTTGCGCAGTTCGCCCTGGCGGCGGGCGGCGTCGCGATCCGCTTCGCGCTCGCGCTCGCTGCCGTCCCGCGGTTGCTGGCCCCGGCGGAAGCTCTCGTCCATGAGCTGCTGCTGCCGGCGGATCAGACCGTCGAGTTCCCGCATCATCCGGCGGGCCGGGTTGTTGCGGTCGGCCTGCTGGCGCCCCTGGCGCAGGTTCTGCATCATCTCGCGCAGTTGCGAGAGCATCCGGCGCAGGGCGTCCTTGTCGCCGTTGCGCAGCATGCCCCGCATTCTTTCGAGCATCCGCCGGATGTCCCGCTCGGTCAGCCGGCGGTTCGGGTCGCGGGAGAACCGCCGGTCGAACTGCCGGTCGAACTGCCCGGGATCGCGCTCCATCTCCCGGCGCAGGGCGTCCATGTATTCCTGCATCGAGCGGCGCAGCTCCTCGAGCAGCCGCCGCAGCTCCTCGTCCTTGATGTCCCGGCGGGACAGCAGCTCCATCAGCTTGTCCTGAATGCGCGCCAGTTCCCGCTCGGATACGGCGGTCTCGCCCTTGTCGATACGCAGGGCGGTCTCCCACAGGATCGGCTGGACCGCGCGGATGGCGGCGTCGCGGTTGCGGCGGATCGACGTGTCGTCGCGCCCGTTGTGCCGGGCGCCGAGGATCAGCCGGCCCTGCGCAACGCGCAGCGCCAGGTAGACCACGGGATCGCTGTCGAACGCACCGCGGTCGTCGGCGATATGGCCCAGGACCGCGACGACCCGGTCGAGCTTTTCGGGTTCGACCGTCAGGATCTTGCGCTGGGCGATGATCGCGCGGGCGACCGGATGGCGGAAAATCCGCTCCGGCAGCGTCATGTCCCGGAACCCGCTGCGCCCGCTCTGGCCGAGGTCGTCCTCGGTCTCGAACATCATCGATACGTCGAGGCCGGCCCAGCGGTGGGGCGTCAGGTCCCGGTAAACGCGCCCGGCGACCGTCTTGCCGCCGGCGACCGGCGCCTCGATCGCGATGGTGTCGGTCTCGCCGGCCCGGGCGATATGGACCCGGACCCTGCGCACGCCGTGATCGTCTTCCGCCTTGTAGTCCAGGCGGATGTTCTGGCGCTGCGTCACCGTGGGATCCTCCGCCCAGGCGACCGTCGGCGGCAGGTCCGGCGTCACGGAGATTTTCCACTCCACCGCGTTGCGCGCGCGCTGGCGGACGACCAGGTCGCCGCTTTCCGCCAGCAGCATCTCGCCCTGCCAGCCCGACCGGTCGAGCGCCTCCAGGCCGAAACGCTGGCGGCCCAGCGTCACGACCGGCCGGCCCTTGCCGCCGCGATACTGGAGCAGGAGTTTCGACTGCGCGGGCACGACGATGGGTTTGCCGTCGTGCGCCAGCGTGACCATGCGCGGGTGCCCGCCGGTATAGTCCGGCGGCGTGAACCAGGCCTCGACCGCGACCGGTTCGGCGACCCCGCTCTCGAAATCCGGCAGGAAGGCCCGGGCGAGGCGGTCGGGCGCATCCTGCCAGCCGGCGGTCAGGCCGAGCGCCAGCAGAATGACGGCGAGGCCCCGCAGGGCGAAGGGATCGCGCCGGGCGACCCGCGGCCGCGGCGGCCCGACGCGCAGCCGTTCGAGCGCTTTGAGCGCGCGCGCGCGGTGACGCCGCCAGAGCGCCTCGGCAAAAGCGTCGCCGGCGCCGACGGTAATCCGGTCCCGCGCCGCCGTGAGCGGCCGGTGCGCCAGGCCGCTGGTCCGCTCCAGCCGCCGCCGGGCGGCCGTGGCGCCGGGCAGGCGCAGGCGGCGGAGGCTGCGGAACAGGGCGAAGCAGAAGGCCAGGGCGAGTGCCGCCAGCACGGCGACATGGAGCCAGCCGGGCAGCAGCGGCAGGACATCGAGCAGGACGATTGCGGCGAACAGGAAGGCGACGGCGGCGACGGGCCAGAGGCGCGGCCACAGCCGCTCCCAGGCGAGCGCCAGCCAGGACAGCGCGGTCGGCACACCGTAGCCGGGGCCGCGCGCCGCGCCTTCGGCGGGTCCCTTCCAGCCCTCGTCCGAAGCGCTCATCGACTCTCCTTCAGGCGGACCCCAGCCAGTCCGGCACCGATTCCTGCCGGATCAGGTCGTCCACCGTCTGCCGGGCCCGCACCACCGCAAGCCGCGCGCCGCTCACCAGAACCTCCGGCGCCGGCGGGCGGCTATTGTAGGCCGACGACATAACCGAACCATACGCCCCTGCCGATCCGAACGCCACAAGATCTCCGGGCACCAGGGGCGGCAGGCGGCGCGCAACGGCGAAGGTGTCGCCGCTTTCGCAGATCGGTCCGACAACATCCATTTCCACCCAATCTGGGCTATTTTGAGGCTGCGTCACCGGCACGATGGCGTGATAGGCATCGTACATGGCCGGGCGGGCGAGATCGTTCATCGCGGCGTCGACCACCGCGATCGGCCGGATGCCGCCGTCCTTCACATAGAGGACGCGCGCCACGAGGATGCCGGCGTTGCCGACCAGCGACCGGCCGGGCTCGAACACCAGCTCGCAGCCCAGTCCGCCGACCGTCTCGCGCACCACGGCGGCGTAGTCCTCGAAGCGCGGCGGCGCCTCGTCCCGGTAGGTGATGCCGACGCCGCCGCCGAGATCGAGGCTGGTTACCTCGTGCCCGGCCGCGCGCAGGGCGCGGACCTGTTCGGCCAGCCGCCCGAACGCCGCCCGGTAGGGCGCCACATCCAGCAGCTGGGACCCGATATGCATCGCGAGGCCGGCCGGCGTCAGGTTCGGCAGGTCCGCCGCCCGGGCGTAGGCCGGTAGCGTCCGGCCGATGGCGATGCCGAACTTGTCCTGCTTGCGGCCGGTCGAAATCTTGTCGTGGGTCCGGGCGTCGACATCGGGGTTGATGCGCAGCGACACGCGCGCGGTGACGCCGGCCTCGGTTGCGGCGGCAGAGATCAGGTCGAGCTCCGCTTCCGATTCGACGTTGATCTGGCGGATGCCCGAGCGCAGCGCGAGCGCAATCTCGTCTCGCGTCTTGCCGACTCCGGAAAACACGATCCGGTCGGCCGGGATGCCCGCGGCGAGGGCCCGGCGCAGTTCGCCGCCCGACACCACGTCCGCACCGGCGCCCAGCTGCGCGAACGCGGCGATGACCGCCTGGTTGGAATTGGCCTTCAGGGCGTAGCAGATCGTGGCGGGAAGCCCGGCCAGCCCTGCCAATGCCGCCTCCAGCGCCCGGTAGCTGCGGGTGAGTCCGGCCAGCGAATAGCAATAGAAAGGCGTGCCGATTTCGGCCGCGACGTCGGGCAGCGGCAGGCGCTCGGCGCGCAGGGTTCGGCCGGCGTAGGAAAAATCGGGCGACGGTATTCGATTGCTCATCGGGCGGTCGGTCATTCGGCGAAGTCCGCAGTTGCGCCCGGCAGCGCAACGGGTGTGTTCAGACGGGACGGGGTGGGGCGGGACGAGGCGGGGGCGGGACGATGCGGGGGCTGGGCGGCGGCTCCACGCTGCCCTATTCGGGCCCCGGATTGCGGAAGATCGTCACCGTGCCGGCCGGCGCGCCGGCGGGGTAGCCGGCCGGATAGCGGTCGTCCCCGCCGGCGACCCGCGGATCGTCCTTCTTGCCGCACGCCGCCAACCCGAGCGCGAGCACGCCGGCCGCCAGCAATATCCCCGCCATACGGGCCATGCCCCCGTCTCCCTTCACAGCTCCCTTCACAGCTCCCTTCACAGCGCGCGTCCCGCCGCCAAGGCGGTGCGCGCCGCCGCCGCCGCCGCCCGGACATTGTCCGGGGCGGTGCCGCCGAGCGAGGTTCGGCTGGCGACGGCATGGTGCACGCTCAGTACGTCGAAGACAGCATCGGTCAGCCGTGGCTCGATGCCCCGCATCTGCTCCAGGCTCAGGCCGGCCAGATCGACATCCTGCGCTTCGGCCAGCTTCACCAGCGCCCCGGTGACGCGGTGCGCCTCGCGGAAGGGCAGGCCGAGTTCGCGCACCAGCCAGTCTGCCAGATCGGTCGCGGTCGCAAAGCCCGCGCCGGCGGCGTCGCGGAGCGCATCCTCGTCGATCGTCAATCCGCGGATCGTGCCGGCCGTCGCCCGAATGCAGAGGGCGAGGCTGTCCGCCGCGTCGAACACCGGCTCCTTGTCCTCCTGCATGTCCTTCGAATAGGCGAGCGGCAGCCCCTTCATGACAACCGCGAGGCCGGTCAGAGCGCCGATAATCCGGCCGGCCTTGGCGCGCACCAGTTCGGCGGCGTCCGGGTTGCGCTTCTGCGGCATGATCGAGCTGCCGGTCGAAAAGCTGTCCGACAGGGCGACGAAGCCGAACTGCACGCTCGACCAGAGGACGATCTCCTCGGCCAGGCGCGACAGATGGGTGGCGCAGATCGCGCAGGCGGCAAGGAACTCGAGCGCGAAATCCCGCGCCGAGACCGCGTCCAGCGAATTGGCCATCGGCCGGTCGAAGCCGAGCGCGGCGGCGGTCTGCGCCCGGTCGATCGGAAAGGAGGTGCCGGCAAGCGCGGCGGCGCCGAGCGGCGATTCGTTGACCCGCCGCCGCGCGTCCTGCATCCGCGCCCGGTCGCGGTCGAACATCGCGGTATAGGCCAGCATGTGGTGCCCGAAGGTGACCGGCTGGGCCGATTGCAGATGGGTGAAGCCCGGCATGACCGCGCCGGCATGGGCCTCGGCCCTGTCGATCAGGGCCGATTGCAGGTCTGCAAGGTCCGCGTCGAGGCCGTCGATGGCGGCGCGCACCCAGAGGCGCAGGTCCGTCGCCACCTGGTCGTTGCGCGAGCGCGCGGTGTGCAGCCGGCCGGCCGCGGGACCGATCAGCTCGGCGAGCCGCGCCTCGACATTCATGTGGATATCTTCCAGCGCCGCGCTGAAGGCGAAATTGCCGCTCTCGATCTCTTGAAGGATCGTGTCGAGCCCCCGCCCGATTGCCGCCGCATCTTCTTCCGATATGATGCCGCAATCGGCGAGCATCGCCGCATGGGCCTTCGACCCCGCGATATCGCAGGCATAGAGGCGCCGGTCGAAGCCGATCGAGGCGTTGATCGCCTCCATCAGGGCGTCGGGTCCGGCGGCGAAGCGGCCGCCCCACAGCGCGTTTGCGTTCGATTCGGACATGAGCGGGAGTTAGGCGTGAAGCGGAACGGGACAACGGAACGGAATTTCCTGGCGCGCCTGGCCGGACTCCCGGCCGCCGGCGTGTTGGCGCTGCTCGCCATCGGCCTGCTGGCGTTTCTCGCCGCGGCGCCGCTGCCGGCCGCCGAGGCGGCGCCGGGGCCGAAGCGCGCCGCCGGCCCGGCCCCCGAACCGCCGCCCTTCAACGGCACGGCGCGGCCCTTCATCTTCCTGAAGAAGCCGCTGGCCGTGCAGATCGGCCCCTTTGCCGACGCCGGCGGCAAGCCCGTGACCCTGGAGCGCTACAAGGGCAAGGTTCTGCTGGTCAATTTCTGGGCGACCTGGTGCGGCCCCTGCGTCCACGAAATGCCAACGCTCGACCGGCTGCAGGCGGCGCTGGGCGGGCCGGACTTCGCCGTGCTCACTGTCTCGCTCGACCGCAAGGGCATGGCTGCGGTCGGGCCGTTCTGGGAGGAGCAGGGTTACAGGAACCTGCCGATCCTGCTCGATTCGCGCTGGAAGACCGCCCGGCGCCTCGGCGTCAGCGGCCTGCCGGCGACATTCCTGCTCGACCGCAGGCACCGGATCGTCGGCTATCTGCTCGGCCCCGCCGAGTGGGATTCGCCGCAGGCGAAGGCCTTCCTGCGCTTCTATATTGCCCGGCCCGGCGGTTGAGGTTTCCCGCAATTCCGCCGTTTTCGGCCCGAAGGCCACCAAGTGCAAACCAGCCCCATGACCAAGACGAACCCCGGCAACTTCTTCGAGGATTTCCGCATCGGGCAGGAGATCCGGCACGCCACGCCGCGCACGCTGACCGAGGGCGACGCGGCGCTCTACACCGCGCTCACCGGCAGCCGCTTCGCCGTGCAGTCGTCGGACGCCTTTGCGCAGGCCGTCGGTTTCGCGCGCGCGCCGCTCGACGACCTGCTGGTGTTCCACACAGTGTTCGGCACGACGGTGCCGGACATCTCGCTGAACGCCGTCGCCAACCTGGGCTATGCCGATTGCGCGTTCGGCGCGCCGGTCTGGCCCGGCGACAGCCTGACGGCCCGCTCCGAGGTGCTCGGCCTGCGCGAGAACGCCAACGGCAGGACCGGCATCGTCTGGGTCCGCACCACCGGCGAGAACCAGCGCGGCGAGACGGTCCTTGGCTATGTCCGCTGGGTCATGGTGCGCAAGCGGGATACGTCCGCGCCGGCGCCCGAACCGGCCGTGCCCGACCTGCTGAAGACGGTCGCCGCCGAGAAACTCACACCGCCCGCCGGCTTCGACGCGGCCGGCTGGGACGATGCGCTGTCCGGCGAGGCGTGGCGCTGGGGCGACTATACGCCGGGCGAGAAGATCGACCATGTCGACGGCATGACGATCGAGGAGGCCGAGCACGCCACCGCGACCCGGCTCTACCAGAACACGGCGAAGGTGCACTTCAACCAGCATACGGAAGGGCAGGGGCGGTTCGGCCGGCGGCTGGTCTATGGCGGCCACATCATCAGCCTGGCGCGGGCGCTCAGCTTCAACGGCCTCGCCAACGCCTTCCGGATCGCCGCGATCGACGGCGGGCGGCACGTCAATCCGGTGTTCGCGGGCGATACGATCTATGCCTGGTCGGAGGTCGTCGGGCGGATCGAACTGCCGGGCCACGCGGCCCTAGGCGCGCTCCGGCTGCGCACGGTGGCGGTGAAAGACACGCCCTGCGCCGGCTTCCCGGACCGGGACGCCGAAGGCCGCTACCCCGAAAGCGTCGTGCTGGACCTGGATTACACCGTCCTAGTCCCGCGCTAGGCCCCGCCCCTCGATACGTCCCTCGATACGTCCCTCGATACGGCGCTGACGCGCCTACTCGGGATGAGGGTTTCTTTATTCTCCAGGGATAACAAGATACTCCCTCATCCCGAGTAGCCGCCGCAGGCGGCGTATCGAGGGGCGCCACGGTCCCATCCAAAACGGGCACACGCCCGCCGCGGCAACGCAAATTCGCCGCAAGCCGCGGCCATGCATCTTGCCTCGCACCGGCAGGGGCGCAATAAACTACCGTCACAGTTTCCGCCCCCGACGGATGGCACATGGCTTCCGACCCCCCGGCCCGGCGCGACCGGCCGCTCTCGCCCCACCTCCAGGTCTACAAGCCGCAATGGACATCGGTGCTGTCCATCCTCCACCGGATCACCGGCGTGGCGCTGGCGGCCGGGACGCTGCTGCTGGTCTGGTGGCTCGCCGCCGCGGCCTCGAGCGCGGACTATTTCGCCTGGGTTCAGGGCTTCATGGCCAGCTGGGCCGGCATCGTCCTGCTGATCGGCTGGGCCTTCGCGCTCTACTACCATCTGTGCAACGGCATCCGGCACCTGTTCTGGGACGCCGGGATCGGCCTTGAGCTCGGGCCGGCGCGGCTGAGCGGCATGGCCGTCGTCGCTGCGGCGGCGGCGCTCACCGTCGTCTCCACCGTCATCGCGCTTGCGCCCCAGGGAGCGCCGGCATGAGCTTCCGGACTCCGCTCGGCCGGGTCCGCGGCCTCGGCAGCGCCAGGGACGGCACCCATCACTGGTGGGCCCAGCGGGTCACCGCCATCGCGCTGGTGCCGCTGACGGTCTGGTTCGTCGTCAGCATCCTGATGCTGGCCGGAGCCGACCGTGTCGCCATCGTCGACTGGCTCGGCAATCCGGTCACGGCCGGCCTGCTGGTCATGCTCATCCTGGCGAGCTTCCATCACGGCCAGCTCGGCCTCCAGGTCGTCATCGAGGACTATGTCCATAACGAGGGCTGGAAGATCGGCCTGATCGTCTTCGTCAAGCTCGCCGCCCTGCTGTTCGGCGGCATCGCCGTCATTTCCGCGCTCAAGCTGGCTTTCGGCGGCTAGGGCGGCGGACCAGGGACGGGACAGGGGACGGGACAGGCATGGGCAAGGCCTACGAGATCGTCGAGCATCAATACGATGTCGTGGTTGTCGGCGCCGGCGGGGCGGGCCTGCGCGCCACCTTCGGCATGGCGGAAAAGGGCCTGCGCACCGCCTGCATCACCAAGGTGTTCCCGACGCGCTCTCACACCGTCGCGGCCCAGGGCGGCATCTCGGCCGCGCTCGGCAACATGGGCGACGACGACTGGCGCTGGCACATGTACGACACCGTCAAGGGCGCCGACTGGCTCGGCGACCAGGACGCCATCGAATATATGTGCAAGGAGGCGATTCCGGCGATCATCGAGCTGGAGCATCACGGCGTGCCGTTCAGCCGGACGCCGGAGGGCAAGATCTACCAGCGCGCCTTCGGCGGCATGACGACCAACTATGGCGAGGGCATCGCGCAACGCACCTGCGCCGCGGCCGACCGGACCGGCCATGCCATCCTGCATACGCTCTATCAGCAGAGCCTGCGCCACAATGCGGAATTCTTTGTCGAGTATTTCGCCATCGACCTGCTGGTCGAGGACGGCGAGGTGCTGGGCGTCATCGCCTGGAACCTGGACGACGGCACGATCCACCGCTTCCGCGCCCACCAGACCGTGCTGGCGACCGGCGGCTACGGCCGCATCTATTTCTCCTGCACCGGGGCGCATACGCAGACCGGCGACGGCAACGCCATGGCCCTGCGCGCCGGCGTGCCCTGCCAGGACATGGAGTTCGTGCAGTTCCACCCGACCGGCATCTACGGCGCCGGCTGCCTGATCACCGAGGGGGTGCGCGGCGAGGGCGGCTATCTGACCAATTCCGAGGGCGAGCGCTTCATGGAGCGCTATGCGCCCTCGGCCAAGGACCTCGCCTCGCGCGACGTCGTCAGCCGGTCGATGACCCTGGAGATCCGCGAGGGCCGCGGCGTCGGGCCGGACGCCGACCACATCTTCCTGCATATCGAGCATCTGGACCCGGAGGCGATCGCCAAGCGGTTGCCGGGCATTTCCGAGACCGCGCGCATCTTCGCCGGCGTCGACGTCACCAAGGACCCGATGCCGGTGCTGCCGACCTGCCACTACAATATGGGCGGCGTGCCGACGAACTATCGCGGCGAGGCGGTCACAAAACGGAACGGCGACGCCGATGCCGTCGTGCCGGGCCTGATGGCGATCGGCGAGGCGGCCTGCGTCTCGGTCCACGGCGCCAACCGGCTGGGTTCGAACTCGCTGCTCGATCTCGTCGTGTTCGGCCGCGCCGCCGCCGACCGTTGCGCCGAAACAATAACTCCCGGCGAGCGCCACCGGCCGCTGAAGAACGGCGCCGACGACCCGGCGCTCGACCGGCTGGACAGGATGCGCCACGCCGACGGCGGCACGACGACGGCGGCGGCACGGCTGGAGATGCAGAAGGTCATGCAGTCCAACTGCGCGGTTTTCCGGGACGGCGACATTCTCGGCGAGGGCGTCGCCCGCATGCGCGAGGTCTGGGCCCTGCGCGGCGATCTCAAGGTCGCCGACCGCTCGATGATCTGGAACACGGACCTGGTCGAGACCCTGGAGTTCGACAACCTGATCTACCAGGCGCTGGTCACCATCGTCTCGGCCGCCAACCGCGAGGAGAGCCGCGGCGCCCACGCCCGCGAGGACTTCCCGGAGCGCGACGACGAGAACTGGATGAAGCACACGATCTCGTGGTGCGACGAGGCCGGCGACGTGACCATCGACTACCGCCCCGTGCACATGAACACGCTCACCAACGACGTGGCGCCGATCCCACCGAAAGAACGGGTGTATTAGATGAAATCGATCTCAATATTCAACAACAAGGGAGGTGTAGGCAAGACAACTTTGTCCTTTCACCTCGGGCACGCATTGGCTGCCATGGGAAAAAAGACGCTTATGATTGACGCAGATCCACAGTGCAATCTAACCTTGTACTCTATGGATCAAGAAAAAATCATAGAAATTTGGGAAAAGGAAGAAAAATACATTAATGACTATCTATTTGAAATAGAACAAGAAGGCGAAGAAATATTTAAGGAACCAAGATCATTGCATTTTTACTTGAAGCCGGCAGAAGATGGTGTTGAAACACTCGAAAAATCAAAGGAAATGCCTATAAAATTACGAAAAAACCTTCACTTAGTTCCAGGAAGGCTAAGCTTCCATTCATTTGAAGAAAACCTGGTCTTTAATTGGAGCGGAATATTTTCAGAGAGCGCGATTTCTCTGAGATTAGCCACTTCAATACGGGATTTTTCGGAACGACTGAATTCTATGAATCATTATGACTATATTATTATCGACACATCTCCTAGTCTTGGTAGGCTAAATCGCCTGATAATTTCCACATCTGATGTGTTTGTAATTCCGTGTACTCCGGATTTATTTTCTCTTTACGGAATCAAGAATATTGGCGCAGCATTGCGCGAATGGCAAGATGAGTTCCGGAAACTTAAGACCGTTATCAAGCAAAGGAATCTGAAGAGATTCCCAGATAACCCAGCTCGTTTCGCAGGATATGTCATTGTAAATGCTCGAAAACGATCTGACAGTAGCAACCCTTGGCAGCTAAGCCATGCTGCATACAGATATGCAAAGCAAATACCAAGCTACATCAAAAAATACATTCCAGAAGCAAATCAGCCTAGCTTCAAAAATGCACCGCCTATCGGACGCACTGCCGTGATGCATTCGCACGCTACAATGCCTAATGTATCACAGAATCATCATGTTCCAATGTGGGAAGTGCCTTCTAGTACAACCACAAAGGATGACGATTATTTTTCCGTACAGGGCTCCAAGACAAGTTATATTGCGACGTCGAAAAAATATGAAGATTTTGCGAATGACTTGGTCAAAAGAATAAGGAAGGTGTCGCCATGAGGAAGCAGCGATGTTGAGTGAAAATTCCGATATGGCTTCAATATTTGAGCTATATACTCAAAAGCATCAAGACTTCAAAATGTTTATGGAGGAGGTCCATACTCGCACGACAGAGGATTCGGCTATTGTCGACGCCCGTCCAGAAATCGTCTATACCTCAAAAAAGAGAATCAAAGAATTTGAAAGCCTAAAGAGCAAAATTGAGAAATCGGACCGAAAAATTGATGATAAAAATTTATTTAGTCAAGTTTCGGATATTGCAGGAATTCGCCTCGTTGTATTGCATTATGAGCAAATGAACATATTGGACATGGTCATAAAAAAATATATTTCAGAGGGGCGTTGGAAATTCAGAGAGAAACCGAAAGCTTATGAATCTGATATTCGTATTGAATCTGATTTAAAGTTGAAGGGATTTGACGTAGAAAGAAAAGACTCGTATTACACGAGTATTCATTATCTTGTTGAACAGTCATCAGATTCTAAAGTTTGTTGTGAAATCCAAATTAGAACGATTTTGGAGGAAATTTGGAGCGAAATCGATCACCGTTTGCGGTACAAAAATCCAACAGCGACCGAGCACGTTCTGGAAGATATAGAAATGAAATTGAGGGTGTTTTCCAATATCGTTCAAACCGGTCGTTCTTTCTTGGATATGGTGTTCCAAGAGTCTACAATGTCGAAGTGACTTGACCTTAGGGGGTTGCGAGGTCGATGAAGTGTTTTGCCTGCAAGACTGACCGGACCGAACCGGGGCACACAACGGTATCGTTGGAACGTGGCGAGGCGGTGATTGTCGTGAAGAGTGTGCCCGCCAACATCTGCGCACAGTGCGGCGCGTCGTATTTCGCGCCGGATGTTTCGCAGCAGGTTTCCGATACCGCGGATGAAGCTGTACACCGCGGAGCGGAACTCGCGGTGGTGAAGTACGCTGCTCGAACAAGGCGCGGGCAGCGGGTCTAACGGCACAGTTCGTGCGTAACGGAATAAGAAAACGACATGGCCCAATTCAGACTGCCGCCGAACGCTCGGATCGCGAAGGGCAAGGCCTGGCCGGCGCCGGACGCCGCGAAGAAGCCCAGGCGGTTCAGGATCTACCGCTACGATCCCGACGGCGAGGACAATCCGCGGCTCGACACCTACACCGTCGACCTGGACGATTGCGGCCCGATGGTCCTGGACGCGCTCATCAAGATCAAGAACGAGGTCGATTCGACGCTCGCCTTCCGCCGCTCCTGCCGCGAGGGGGTGTGCGGCTCCTGCGCCTTCAACATCGGCGGCACCAACACGCTCGCCTGCACCAGCTTCATCGCCGACTACCGGGGCGACATCGCGATCTACCCGCTGCCGCATCTGCCGGTGGTCAAGGACCTGGTGCCGGACCTGACCCAGGCCTACGCCCAGCTCGCCTCGGTCGAGCCCTGGCTCAAGACCCGGACCCCGGCGCCGGAGCGCGAGCGGCTGCAATCGCCGGAAGACCGGGAGAAGCTGGACGGGCTGTGGGAATGCGTGCTGTGCTTCTCGTGCAGCACGAGCTGCCCGTCCTACTGGTGGAACGGCGAGCGCTATCTGGGGCCGGCGGTCCTGCTCCAGGCCTATCGCTGGATCGCCGACAGCCGGGACGAATATACCGGCGAGCGGCTCGACGATCTGGAAGACCCGTTCCGCCTCTACCGCTGCCACACCATCATGAACTGCACCAACACCTGCCCGAAACACCTGAACCCGGCCAAGGCGATCGCCGAGACCAAGAAGCTGATGGTGGCGCGGCAGTAGGCCTGCCGGAACCCGGCCGGGCGGGAACGCCATCTGCCCCGGCAACCCGATACAGGAGGAGACCCCCATGATTACCGCTGTCGTCAATTTCCCGCTGCCCGAGGGCACGACCCTGGACAAGGCGCGCGAACTGTTCTCCGGCACCGCGCCGCGCTACCAGTCGATCGAGGGGCTGGTGCGCAAATACTATCTGTTCAATCCGGAAACCGGCGTGGGCGGCGGCTGCTACCTGTTCGAGGACCGGGCGTCGGCCGAAGCGACCTTCAGCCCCGAATGGCGCGCCTTCATCGCCGACCGCTACGGCGCCGACCCGGATGTGCGCTTTTTCGAGACGCCGGTCGTCGTCGACAACAGCCTCGGCGACATCGCCGTCGCCGCCGAGTAGGGCAGCGCGGGGCGCGACGCGACTGCCGGGGGCGGTTTCGCCCTTCGATACGCCCCACCCTGACGGGCGGGGCTACTCAGGGTGAGGGGGTGTTGGGGCATTTGAACCTCCAACGACCTCCTCCCTCATCCCGAGTAGGCCCCGCAGGGGCCGTATCGAGGGACGCAACCGATCCCGCATCCGCCGCCATGAGCTTCGTTCCCCCGAACGGCACCGTCGCGACGCCGGACCGCACGCTGGACAAGGCGGCGCTCTACACCAACGCGCGCCGCGCGGCGGCGGGGTTCCGCGCGCTCGGCCTCGGGCCGGGCGGCGCGGTCGCCATGCTGCTGCGCAACGACATTCCGTTCCTGGAATGCACCCTCGCGGCGAACTGGATCGGCGCCCATATCGCGCCGGTCAACTGGCATCTGCGCGGCGCGGAGGTGCGCGCGATCCTGGCGGACAGCGGCGCGGCCGTCCTGGTCGTCCACGCCGATCTGCTGGCGGAAATCCGGCCTTTCGTGCCGGACGGCATCAGGATATTCGTCGTCGAGCCGTCGCCCGGCCTGATCGCGGCCTACGGCATTTCCGACGATGCGGCGCGCGGGCCGGACGATCTGGATCGCTGGGAGACCTGGCGCGGCGGCTTCGAGCCGGCCGCCGACGAACCCGCCGCGGGCCGGTTCACCATGATGTACACCTCCGGCACCACCGCGCAGCCCAAGGGCGTGACCCGGTCCGTCACCGACCGGAACGCCCTGGAACAGGGCCGCGCCATGGTCGCCGAGACCTTCGGCCTGTGGAACGGCATGCGCGCGGTGATGACCGGCCCGATGTATCACAGCGCGACCTTCGTCTATGCCACCGGCTGCCTGGGCCTCGACAGCGACCTCTTCCTGATGCCGAAATTCGACGCCGAAGGCCTGCTGCGGACGATCGACGCGCGCCGGGCGGAAGGGATGCACATGGTGCCGACCATGTTCGGCCGCCTGGTGCGCCTGCCGGAAGAGGTGCGCAGGCGCCATGACGTCTCCTCCCTCAGATACGTCATCCACGGCGCGGCGCCGTGCCCGCCCGGCGTCAAGCGGGCGATGATCGACTGGTGGGGGCCGGTGATCCACGAATATTACGGCTCGACCGAGGCGGGCATCGTCTCGGTCGCGTCGAGCGAGGAATGGCTGGCCCGGCCGGGCACGGTCGGCCGGCCGCGCCCGGCGACGCCGGTCCGGATCCGGGATGAGGCCGGCAGCGTGCTGCCGCCGGGCGCCGAGGGCGAGATTCACATGCGGCTCACCCCGTTTACCGGCTTCGTCTACCGCAACCGGCCGGAACCGGGCGAAGCCACGGCCGGGGGCGCCTGGTTCACCAACGGTGACATCGGCCGGCTCGACGGGGACGGCTATCTCTATCTGTGCGACCGCCGCAAGGACATGATCATCTCCGGCGGCGTCAACATCTATCCGTCGGAAATCGAGGGCGCGATCTGCGATCATCCGGCGGTGCGCGACTGCGCCGTCTTCGGCATTCCGGACGAGGAATACGGCGAAGCGGTCGCCGCCGCCGTCGAAACCGACGGGGCCGTGACGGAGACCGAAATCCGCGCCCACGTCGCCGAACGCCTCGCAAAATTCAAGGTGCCGCGGGTCGTCGCCTTCCACGAGGCGCTGCCGCGGGAAGACACGGGCAAGATCTTCAAGCGCCGGCTGCGCGACCCGTACTGGGCCGGCGCCGGCCGCCGGATCTGACAACAGCGGGAGTTCCCCGAATCATGGCCATTCCGGAAGCCCTCGAGGGCCGGCTGTCGCTGCCGCTGATCGGCGCACCGCTGTTCATCGTCTCCAACCCGGACCTGGTGATCGAGCAGTGCAAGGCCGGCATCGTCGGCTCCTTCCCGGCGCTCAACGCCCGGCCGAAAGAGATGCTGGACGAATGGCTCGACCGGATAACGACGGAACTGGGCGAGTATGCCGCGAAGCATCCGGAGCGCCCGGTCGCGCCCTTCGCGGTCAACCAGATCGTCCACAAGTCGAACGACCGGCTGGAGCACGATGTCGGACTGTGCGTGAAATACGAAGCGCCGATCATGATCACCAGCCTGCAGGCGCCGACCCATGTCGCGCCGGCGGCGCACAGCTATGGCGGGCTGGTGTTCCACGACATCACCAACATAAGGCACGCGAAGAAGGCGCTCGCCGAGGGCGCCGACGGGCTGATCCTGGTGTGCGCCGGGGCGGGCGGCCATGCCGGGGCGCTCAGCCCCTTCGCCCTGGTCGCCGAGGTGCGCGAATTCTTCGACGGGCCGGTGATCCTGTCCGGCAGCATGGCGACCGGCGGCCAGATCCTCGCCGCCCAGGCGATGGGCGCCGATCTCGCCTATCTCGGCACCCGCTTCATCGCGTCGGCCGAGGCTAACGCCCTGGAGCGGCAGAAGGAGATGATCGTCGACAGCACGGCCGAGGACATCGTCTACACCAACCTGTTCAGCGGCGTGAAAGGCAACTATCTGGCCAAGAGCGTGGCCGCCGCCGGCCTCGACCCGGCCAACCTGCCGGAGGCCGACAAGTCGAAGATGGATTTCGGCTCCGGCGGCGGGTCCAGCCGCAAGGTCTGGCGCGACATCTGGAGCGCCGGCCAGAGCGCCGGCATGGTCAAGGACATCCGCCCGACCGCCGAGATCGTCGCCCGGCTGCGCGAAGAATACGACGGCGCCAAAGCCCGCCTCGCCGCCCGCAGCGCCCCTTACGACGCGGGGAAGGCCGCCGCCGACGCGGCGTGAGGCCGTTCTTCGAGACTGCTGCGTCTCGTGCCGGCGTCCAGTGCTTGTCGATTCAAAGGGTGCGCACACGCCGCATCTGCGGTCGGGCTGTCCACCTGTGATGATTGAGAGCAGCATGCAAAACTACGCGGCTCCATATTTTTGGTATTCCAAACATACAAAAATGGTGATAAATTGCATGTATTACAGTAAAAACAATAGGTTAGTGTAATATTATCATGTATAATGCCTATACGATTTTCGAGGTAGGCTGGACATCAGCCTCGTCACGATAGAGAAAGCCCTCTTTCTGATTGAAAAATAACACTAATTTTAGCACCTTTAACAGCCATATGGAGACAGTAAAAAAATTTTCTGTAAAATATATTGACATGGTTAGTTTTTACTCCTATGTATTCGATGCAAGACATGGAGCTGCAAAATGGCGCAGAGCGAAATTCCCGAAAACCTGTTTCAGCTGAGTATCTCGGGCTCCGGCATCAATGTCGATCGAATGATCGATGGGCAGACACTGGCTGCAGTCATGACCGTTGTAATGGGAGTAGACAAGACGGCTCCGGCAGCGCACGTCACGACCGGCGCTGCTGCCCCATCAGCTGATCGCACGGTTGTGCAAAAGTCGTTGCGAGAATTTCTGGACGAGGTACACGCGACGCGGAAGCCTGACCTGATCGCAGCGATCGGGCACTACATCACGCAAAATCAGGGACAAGCGGATTTTTCGCGCGACGAAGTAAGGGCTAGTTTTTCCGTTGCACGGGAGCCGATGCCGAAGAATTTTTCTCGAGACTTTGGGCTGGCAGTGAAGTCTGGAATGATTGCCAACGTGCACGGGACCCATGATCGCTACTACGTCACTAAGACCGGGTTGGGTGCAATCGAAAGCAATTTTTTGAAAGATACGGACAAATAGAGGTGGGCAATGGCGCTCAAAGACCTGATCGTCGACAGCGGTGCGGTGGCAGAGGACATGATCGAAAAGATCATCTCCGCCTATGTGAGATACGAGATTGATCCGCCCGCCATCGTCTTCACACCTGAGAGCAACACGTTGGATAATGCGGCGAAGGTGATAGTATATTTCACCGCCGTCTTGGGATGGAGGTACGTCTTAGACGAGCCGCCCATCGTTAGCACGAAGCCAGCCGACCTGGAACATGCCCTTGGCATCCCGGGCGGAACGCTCCGACCAGTCCTGAAGAAACTCAAGGACAACCACATACTCGTTATATCCGACGGCCACTACTCAATTCGCGCGTCCAACCTCGGCGCCGCTGAGAAACTTATCAACGGCGAGACGCACTTAAGAGCTTCAAAGCCAAAATCGAAAGGTACGAAGGCAGGCAATGCGGGGACTGTGTCAGTTTGATAACGGTCAAAGCCCGCAAAGAAAGAGGGTGAGCCGATCAAGGCACAACTTGAGGAACTTGTCAGCGAGGGAGTTTAGAAGGTTTGGCGCGCGAATCGTCGAGCGGCCAATGGAATCGCTATTGTTTCCAAGGCGGTTTTACTTTCTGTTCCAGTCGTCTATTGAGCATGAGACGAGGCGCTTGAGCGGAAAATGTCGACGAAAACGGCAAGCAGGTGTTGGAGTATCACGCCCTATAGGATTGATGCATGCGCTCCCAGATAATCGAAGACCTTTCGTCTGAAATCGATCCGACAATCGCGAACCTTCTTGTGGAGTCGTACGAAGAACTCGTTTCCGAGCACCGTTCCGGCAACCTAGAAGCCGCCCTGACGAAAGCAGGACGCTTTGTCGAAAACACACTTCGTGCCATTGTGTACATTCGCAGTGGTGTGGTTGTGACCGAAATAAAGTCGGTGCAGACGACCATTCGGCAAATCGAAAATGACACCAATTTACCCGAATCATTAAGGATTCTCATTCCGCGGGTGGTCTTCGGGATGATGTATGACCTCCGGAGCAAGCGCGACGCGGTTCACGTCAAGGAGATCGATCCGCGCAGAATTGACACCTTCTTGTGCGTGAGCGCGGCAAGTTGGGTGATCGCCGAGTTGCTACGCCTCTATCATTCATCCCAGGAATCGGCTGTCGCCAGTTGCATGTCTGCCCTGAGCCGCACGTCGATCCCGTACATCGAGTCCATAGAGGGCGAAACATTCGTGGGTCAACATGTGCCGGCCGGAATTGAAATTTTGCTGCTTTTGGCCAATGCGAGCCCTGAGGGAATGACCCGAACGGCGATTGGCCTCGCCGCAAAATGCAGTCAGCCGTCCGTAACAAAATCGTTAAAGTTGCACCTCGCCAACCGACACGTTCATCGGGCGGTGTCCGACGCCTACTTCATCACCAGCGGGGGCGAGCAGCGCCTTGCCGCTTGGCTGGCCGGGCAGACGCAGTCTGGCGCCGCTTCTCCGAGTACCTCCCTATCGCCTCGACACTGATTACTGCCGTCGAAAGCCGGAGCGACGCGATCTTCGACCAGTCGGGGCAGCAAAGAGGAGACTTGCACGGCGAAGCCAGGAACGACGGATGAGGCTGCCAAACAACGACGCACCCCCGCTCGCTCACCCCCGCGCATCCTCCAGCATCATGGCGGCGCCTTTTTCGGCGATCATGATGGTCGGGCTGTTGGTGTTGCCGGAGGTTACGGTCGGCATGATCGAGGCGTCGATCACGCGCAGATTGTCCAGCCCGTGAACCTTCAGCCGGTCGCTGACCACGGCCTGCGGATCGCCGCCCATCTTGCAGGTGCCGACCGGGTGGAAGATCGTCGTGCCGATATCGCCGGCGCCCTTCACCAGGTCCTCGTCGGTCTGCATCGCGTCGCCGGGCAGCACCTCCTCCGGCGCGTAGGGCCGCATCGCCGGCGCGCCGACGATGCGCCGGGTCAGCCGGATCGCATCGACCGCGACCTGCCGGTCGGCCGGCGTCGAGAGATAGTTGGGCGCGATCGCCGGCGCCTCCTTCGGGTCCGGCGATTTCAGCGTCACCGCGCCCCGGCTTTCCGGGCGCAGGTTGCAGACCGAGGCGGTCAGGCCGGGGAAGCGGTGCAGCGGCTCGCCGAACTTGTCGAGGGACAGCGGCTGGACGTGATATTGCAGGTTGGCGGTCTCGCGCGACGGATCGGACTTCGCGAACACGCCGAGCTGGCTCGGCGCCATGGTGAGCGGCCCGCGCCGGAACAGCAGGTATTCCGCCCCCATCGCCAGCCGGCCCCACAGGCTGTTGGCCCTCTGGTTGAGGGTCACGACGTTGGCGACCCGGTAGATCAGGCGCAATTGCAGATGGTCCTGCAGATTGCCGCCGACGCCGGGCAGGTCGTGCCGCACGGCCACCCCCTTGTCCTGCAGCAGCGCGCCCGGCCCGACGCCGGAGACCTGGAGCAGGTGCGGCGAGCTGATCGAGCCGGCGGCGAGGACCAACTCGCCGGCGATATCGGCCCGCGTCTCAACCCCCTTGCGCCAGAACTCGAGCCCGATCGCCCGCCTGCCGTCGAAAAGGATGCGCTTCGCCTGGGCGTGGGTCAGGATCGTCAGGTTGGGCCGGCTGCGCGCCGGTTTCAGGAAGGCCTGAGCGGTGTTCCAGCGCGCGCCCCGGCGCTGGTTGACCATGAACTTGCCGGTGCCCTCGTTGTCGCCGTCGTTGAAGTCCGGCGTCCGTGCGATCCCGGTCTCGTTGCAGGCGCGCTCGAAGGCGTCGAGGATTTCCCAGCCGACCCGCGGCTCCTCGACCCGCCATTCGCCGCCGGTGCCGTGGAAGGCGTCGGCCGGACCGAAATGATGCTCGGACTTCCGGAACAGGGGCAACACGTCGTCCCAGGCCCAGCCGCGGTTGCCCATCTGGGCCCAGCCGTCATAGTCCCGCGCCTGGCCGCGCATGTAGATCATGCCGTTGATCGACGAGCAACCACCGAGCACCCGGCCGCGCGGATAGTTGAGCGCCCGGCCGTTCAGCCCGTCCTCGGCTTCCGTCTTCAGGCACCAGTCGGTGCGCGGGTTGCCCTGGGTGTAGAGATAGCCGACCGGCACCTTGATCCAGAAATAGTCGTCCTTGCCGCCGGCCTCGAGCAGCAGCACCCGGTTGCGCCGGTCCTCCGACAGCCGGTTGGCGAGCACGCAGCCGGCCGAGCCGGCGCCGACGACGACATAGTCGAAGCTGCCCAGTGAAGCCGGATCCGTGCCGGCGGGTTCGGTCATGCTATACTCCGGCGGCGCCAGGTTGCCGCACCGTATGCCCAAAGCCCCCCGATCAACAAGACCGCCGACAGGACCTGCCGGCCGGAAGATTCCCTTGACCGACCGATCCGACCCACCCGCTTCCGGCGGCCGGCCGAAGAAACGGACCGTCCGCGAGATCGTCCTGGCGCTTGCCGAAGCGGCCGGCGACGGTTCGATCGGTCCGGGCGACGTGGCGAAGGCCTTCGCCGAGGAGCGGCGCAAGCCCGGCGCACCGGCCCAATCGGCGCACCGCTGGTCGCGCATCGTGCGCGAGGAGGCGATCGGCCTGGCGCGGGCCGGAAAAGTTCAAATCCTGCGCAAGGGCAAGCCGGTCGACCCGCACGCCCCGGTCAAGGGCGTGATCAGGATCAGGCTGGTGAGGTAAACGCGGGGACGCCGCACTCGAACGCTTCCGGCATCTTCAAAAATTCAATCGTGTCCCCCCGGACCTGATCCGGGGGCCAGAGCCGCAAGCGCCGTTCTTTCGGGTCGGCTCTGGTCCCCGGATTTCCGCTTCGCTCCATCCGGGGTGACACTGGAGCAGGAGCAGCGGCCGGTTACGCTCAGCCCGCCGTCCCAGGCCGCGCCGTGAAGCCCGCCGCTTCTTCCAGGACCCCGGCGATGCGGAACAGCGTCTCTTCCTCGAAGGCGTCGGCGATCAGGTGCAGGCCCAGCGGCAGGCCGTCGCCGTCCAGCCCGGCCGGCACGGAGATCGCCGGCAGGCCGGCCATGCTCGCCGGCACGGTGAACACGTCGTTGAGATACATGGCGATCGGATCGTCCATCTTCTCGCCGAGCGGGAAGGCGGCGGTCGGCGTGGTCGGCGTCAGGATGGCGTCGACCGCTTCGAACGCCTCGGAAAAGTCGCGCGCGATCAGGCTGCGCACCCGCTGGGCCTTGATGTAGTAGGCGTCGTAATAGCCGGCGGAGAGGACGTAGGTGCCGATCAGGATGCGCCGGCGCACTTCCGCGCCGAAGCCGGCGCCGCGGGTCGCCTCGTACATCTCCGTCAGGTCCCCGGCGTCTCTGGTCCCGCCGCCTGATTCCCTGAGGCCGAAGCGCACCCCGTCATAGCGCGCCAGGTTGGACGACGCCTCGGCCGGCGCGACGATATAATAGGCCGGCAGGGCGTATTTCGTGTGCGGCAGGCTCAGGTCCACGATTTCGGCGCCCGCCGCCTTCAGCCAGTCCTTGCCCCGCTCCCAGAGCGCGGCGATGGCGTCGGGCGTGCCGTCCATGCGGTATTCGGCGGGGATGCCGATGCGCAGGCCGCGTATGTCGCCCGTGAGCGCGGCCTCGTAGTCCGGCACGGCGCGCGGCACGGAGGTCGAATCCTTCGGATCGTGCCCGGCCATGGCGCGCAGCAGGATCGCCGCGTCGCGCACGGTCCGCGTGATCGGCCCGGCCTGGTCGAGGGACGAGGCGAAGGCGACGATGCCCCAGCGCGAGCAGCGGCCGTAGGTCGGCTTCATGCCGACGATGCCGCAGAAGGCCGCCGGCTGGCGGATCGAGCCGCCGGTATCGGTGCCGGTCGCCGCCGGCGCCGCCCGCGCCGCCACCGCCGCCGCCGAGCCGCCGGACGAGCCGCCCGGCGCCAGCGCCCGGTTAGATCGGAAGAGCGTCGTGTAGGGAAAG
>JAJEGH010000007.1 GCA_022819985.1 Alphaproteobacteria bacterium
ACCGCCGTCGTACCCCCCAACGTCTCCGACATCACCTTCGTAATCGCAGCCGTCAGCGTCGTCTTGCCATGATCCACATGACCGATCGTCCCAACATTCACATGAGGCTTCGTGCGCTCAAACTTCTCTTTCGACATGGTCCTGCCTCTGCCTGCCCCTGCCGGGGCCCTTCTCGTTCTTGCGGGTTAAGCTCTGCCGTCAGGCCATCTTGGCGCGGACTTCCTCCGCGACCGCCTGGGGCACCTCTTCATAGTGGTCGAACTGCATGGTGTAGGTTGCCCGGCCCTGGCTCATCGAGCGCAGCGTGTTGACATAGCCGAACATGTTGGCGAGCGGCACCATGGCGGCGATGACCTGGGCGTTGCCGCGGGCGTCCATGCCCTGTACCTGACCGCGGCGGCTGTTCAGGTCGCCGATGATGTCGCCCATATAGTCCTCCGGCGTCACCACTTCGACCTTCATCATCGGCTCAAGCAGCTTCGGTTTGCCCTTCTGCATCGCCTCGCGGAAGGCGGCGCGGGCCGCGATCTCGAAGGCCATGACGCTCGAATCGACGTCGTGATAAGCACCGTCGTAGAGTTCCGCCTTGAAGTCGATCACCGGGAAACCGGCCAATACGCCGGATTCCTTGGCCGCCAGGATGCCCTTCTCGACACCCGGCGCATATTCCTTCGGCACGTTGCCGCCGACGACCGAGTTCTCGAAGGCGAAGGGCTCGCCCGGCTCGCCCGGCGAGAAGCGAATCTTTACCCGGGCGAACTGGCCCGAGCCGCCGGTCTGTTTCTTGTGGGTGTAGTCGATATCGGCGACCTGCGAGATCGTCTCGCGGTAGGCGACCTGCGGTGCGCCGATATTGGCGTCCACCCTGAACTCGCGCTTCAGCCGGTCAACCAGGATTTCCAGATGCAGTTCGCCCATGCCGGCGATGATGGTCTGGCCGCTCTCTTCGTCCGAACTGACCCTGAAGGACGGATCCTCGGCTGCCAGCCGGCCCAGCGCCACACCCATCCTGTCGTGGTCCGCCTTGGTCTTGGGCTCAATGGCGATTTCGATGACAGGCTCCGGAAACTCCATGCGCTCCAGGATGATCGGCTTGCCGGGATTGCACAGGGTATCCCCGGTGGTCACCTCCTTCAGGCCGGCGAAGGCGACGATATCGCCGGCGCGCGCCTCCTTGATGTCCTCGCGGCTGTTGGCGTGCATCAGCAGCATCCGGCCGGCGCGTTCCTTCTTGCCCTTGACGGTGTTGAGCAGCGTATCGCCGGTGTTGACGATGCCCGAATAGATGCGCGCGAAGGCGAGCGAGCCGACGTAGGGATCGTTCATGATTTTGAAGGCGAGCGCCGAGAAAGGCTCTCCGTCGTCGCTGCGGCGCTCCGAAGGCTCGTGGTTCCCGGGCAGGATCCCCGCGATCGCCGGCACATCGACCGGCGAGGGCATATAGTCGACGACCGCGTCGAGCAGCGGCTGCACGCCCTTGTTCTTGAAAGCGGAACCGCACATCACCGGGACGAAGGCGCCAGCGAGCGTGCCCTTGCGGATACAGGCCTTGAGAGTCGCCTCGTCGGGCTCCGTCCCGTCCAGGTAGGCTTCGAGGACCGCATCGTCCTGTTCGACCGCCGCTTCCAGCAGCCTGTCGCGATGTTCCCGGGCAATTTCCTGCAATGCGGTCGGAATTTCCTCGTCGCGGAATTCGGCGCCGAGCTGCTCGCCCGACCAGACGACCGCCTTCATGCGCACCAGATCGATGACGCCCGCGAACTTGGCTTCTGCGCCAATCGGGAGCTGGATAACCAGCGGCGTCGCACCGAGCCGGTGCTCGATCATGTCGATCGTGCGATGGAAGTCGGCGCCTACCCGGTCCATCTTGTTGACGAAACACATGCGCGGCACGCCGTATTTGTCGGCCTGGCGCCACACGGTTTCGGACTGCGGCTCGACACCCGCCACGGAATCGAACACCGCCACGGCGCCGTCGAGGACGCGCAGCGACCGCTCGACCTCGATGGTGAAATCGACGTGGCCCGGCGTGTCGATAATGTTGACCCGGTGGTCGCGCCAGAAACAGGTGGTCGCCGCCGACGTGATGGTGATGCCGCGCTCCTGCTCCTGCTCCATCCAGTCCATGGTGGCGGCGCCGTCATGGACCTCGCCGATCTTGTGGGACCGGCCGGTGTAATACAGGACGCGTTCGGTGCACGTCGTCTTGCCGGCATCGATGTGGGCCATGATGCCGATATTGCGGTAACGCTCCAGGGGGGTCTTGCGTGCCATTCTTGCGGGCCCTTGCAGTCGGCTGCCGAAACCGGAAACCGCTGTTCCTCTAACTTCCCGTTACCAGCGATAGTGCGAGAAGGCGCGGTTGGCCTCGGCCATCCGGTGCGTATCCTCGCGTTTCTTGACGGCGGCGCCCCGATTTTCCGCCGCCTCCATGAGTTCGGCCGACAGCCGCTCCGCCATCGTGCGTTCGGCCCGAACCCGCGCCGCGGCGATCAGCCATCGAATCGCCAGCGCCTGGGCGCGGTCCTGGCGGACTTCGACCGGCACCTGGTAGGTCGCGCCGCCGACCCGGCGGGACCGCACCTCGATGGCCGGGCGGACATTGTCGAGCGCGTCGTGGAACACACGCAACGGTTCGGTCCGCATCCGGGTTTCCACGCGGTCGAGCGCGCCGTAAACAATGTTCTCGGCGACCGATTTCTTGCCGTCCTTCATGATGCTGTTCATGAATTTGGTCAGCACCACGTCGTGAAATTTGGCGTCCGGCAATATCTCGCGTTTTTCTGCGCGGTGACGACGGGACATGGGTCGGTCTTTCCTTTCGACCCGGCCCGCCGCTGCCGCGGAAAGCCGGTGTTACTCGATTTCTTTCGCTGCGGCTTACCGGTTACTTCGGCCGTTTGGCACCGTATTTCGAGCGACGCTGGCGGCGGTCGGCGACGCCGTGGGTGTCCAGCGTGCCGCGAATGATGTGGTAGCGGACGCCCGGCAGGTCCTTCACGCGGCCGCCACGGATCATCACTACCGAATGTTCTTGAAGATTGTGGCCTTCGCCCGGGATATAGCAGGTCACCTCGAAACCGTTGGTGAGCCGGACCCGCGCGACCTTGCGCAATGCGGAGTTCGGCTTCTTCGGCGTCGTCGTGTAGACGCGGGTGCACACTCCCCGCTTCTGCGGGCAGGATTCCATCGCCGGCACCTTGTTCCGCTTGACCGGCGCCTTGCGCGGCTTGCGGATCAACTGATTGATCGTCGGCATGACTGCCCTGCCTCACTTCGCCGGACGCGCGCGGCCCCGGATCGGCGGGCGCGGGCTTCCGGCACTACCCTGTTCTCTTCGGCCGATCCGTTTCGCAGGCCGCCCCGTAGATTTCCGACGCGGCGACCGGCCGATACAAAACACCGACCCGGAAGCGCCTCATCGGCTTCAGGCCGGTGCGAAGCCGATCCGGCGGCAGTACCGGACGCTGCGTCAGGCGCCCGTACCGGCCGGATCGCGGGAACGGCTCTACAAATAGCTGCGGGAGCGGCACTCATCCGCTCCCGCCAGAACGCGCGCGGAAAATATTGCCGCCTTGCCGGTCCGTCAAGCGGCAAGCTGCCGGAAAACCTTCAAAAACCGCCGCAATGCGACAGTTTTGATATTATTTTCGCCTTCGCCGGAATATTCCGGCGCGCCGCAGGGCCTTCGCCCGCGATCAGGCGATCTCGACGGAGGTTTCCTCCTGCGGGCCTTCGAGGGCTTCGGCGACTTCGGCCTCCGCCCAGGCGGCGCGCTCGGCGATGATCTGCCGGTCGCGCTCCGAAGCCTCGTGGCGCAGCCGCTTCATCACGCTGCCCGTCCCCGCCGGGATCAGGCGCCCGACGATGACATTCTCCTTGAGGCCAGTCAGGCGGTCGACCTTGCCGTTGACCGCCGCTTCGGTCAGCACACGGGTGGTTTCCTGGAACGACGCCGCCGAGATGAAGCTCTTGGTCTGCAGGCTCGCCTTGGTGATGCCCTGAAGGACGGGGACGCCCCTCGCCGTGTCGCCGCCGTCCGCCCGGACCCGGTCGTTTTCCTCTTCGAACTCGTAGCGATCGATCTGCTCGCCGACCAGGAAAGTGGTGTCTCCGGGCTCCAGCACCTCGGTCTTCTGCATCATCTGGCGGACGATCACTTCGATATGCTTGTCGTTGATCGGCACGCCCTGCAGCCGGTAGACCTCCTGGATTTCGTTGATGAGGTAGTCCGCCAGCGCTTCGATCCCAAGCACGGCCAGGATATCGTGGGGCACGGCGTTGCCATCCATCAGCAGGTCGCCGGGCTCCACCCAGTCGCCCTCCTGGACCGTGATATGGCGGTCCTTGGGAATCAGGTATTCGCGCGGCTCCGCGCCCTCCTCTTCCGGACGCACGACAATGCGCCGCTTGGCCTTGTAGTCCTTGCCGAATTCGACCCTGCCGGAGATTTCCGAAATGATCGCGAAGTCCTTGGGCTTGCGCGCCTCGAACAGTTCCGCAACCCGCGGCAGGCCGCCGGTGATGTCGCGGGTCTTGCCGGTTTCCCGCGGGATGCGGGCCAGCACGTCGCCGGCCTGGACCGGCTGGCCGTTTTCGACCGAAAGCACGGCGCCGACCGACATGAAATAGCGGGCCTCCTGCCCGTTGGGCAGCACGACGACCTCACCGGCATCGTCGCGCAGCGTGATCCGCGGGCGGAACTCGGCGCCCTTCGGCTGCTGGCGCCAGTCGACCACGACCTTGCTGGCAATGCCGGTCGCCTCGTCGACATCCTCGCGCATCGAAACGCCTTCGGCCAAGTCCATATAGTTGGCGGTGCCGGCCCTCTCGGTGATGATCGGCATCGTGTAGGGGTCCCATTCGGCGAGCGTCTGGCCGCGCGCCACCTCTTTGCCGTCGTCGACATGGAGCCGGGCGCCGTAGGGGACGCGGAAACGGGCGCGCTCGCGGCCGGTGTCGTCTTTCAGCACAAGTTCCCCGTTGCGCGCCATCATGACCAGCCGCCCGTCCGCTGCTTCGACGACGTTCCGGTTGGCGATCATCACGACCGAATCGATGCTCGCCTCGATGCTGGACTGCTCGGCGCCGCGCTGGGCCGCACCGCCGATATGGAAGGTCCGCATCGTGAGTTGGGTGCCTGGTTCGCCGATCGACTGGGCGGCGATGACCCCGACCGCCTCGCCGACATTGACCGGCGTTCCGCGCGCCAGGTCGCGGCCATAGCATTTTGCGCAGATGCCGTTACGGGCCTCGCAGGTTACTGCCGAACGCACCTTCACCACATCGACGCCGGCCGCCTGGATCGCCTCGGCGCCCTCCTCCTCGATCAGCTCGCCGTCGGCCACCAGAACGGTTTCATCCGCAGGATGCAGAACATCGCCCTGGGCGGACCGGCCGAGCAGCCGTTCCGCCAGGGATACGACAACGTCGCCGCCGTCGACGACGGCGCGCAGATCGATGCCCCGCTCCGTGCCGCAATCCTGCTCATAGACGATGCAGTCCTGCGCCACATCCACCAGACGGCGGGTCAGGTAGCCGGAATTCGCGGTCTTGAGCGCGGTATCGGCCAGGCCCTTGCGGGCGCCGTGGGTCGAGTTGAAATATTCGAGGACCGTCAGGCCTTCCTTGAAATTGGAGATGATCGGCGTCTCGATGATTTCGCCGGACGGCTTGGCCATCAGGCCGCGCATTCCGGCGAGCTGCTTGATCTGCGCCGCCGAGCCGCGGGCGCCGGAATGGGCCATGACGAAGACGGAGTTGGTCGGCTTGTCCTTCTCGACGGCCTGCATCGATTTCATCATTTCGTCGGCCACCTGGTCGGTGCAGCGCGACCATGCGTCGACCACCTTGTTGTATTTTTCGCGCTGGGTAATCAGGCCGTCCTGATACTGCTTTTCGTAGTCCTGGACCTGCTTCTGCGCATCGGCGATCAGCTCTTCCTTGGATACCGGGATCTTGAGATCGTCCTTGCCGAACGAAATACCGGCCCGGCAGGCGTAGGAGAAGCCCAGCCCCATGATCCGGTCGGCGAAGATAACCGTCTCCTTCTGCCCGCAATGGCGGTAGACGGTGTCGATCACATTGCCGACTTCCTTCTTGGTCAGCACACGGTTGACCAGGCTGTAGGGTACGTTCGGATGGCGGGGCAGCACATCGCCGATGATCATGCGACCCGGTGTCGTAATCACCTGTTCGACGGTTTCGCCGCCGGCCTCGTCGACCGACCGCCACAGCGCCTTGATCCGCGTATGCAGATCGACCAGGCCGTTGTCCAGTGCAAGCTGGATTTCGCCAAAATTGGCAAAGCGCGGGACGCGGTAGGCGGCAAGTTTGCCGGCTTTGAGAGCCTTCAGCGACCCCTTGAAGTCAGTGACTTCGACCTCTTCGAGCGGTTTCTTCGGATCCTTGACCAGAATGTCATGATGGTCGACCGCAGCGCGCAACGCATCTTCCGACGGGATATCGACCTGCGGCCCCGTAACATCGGGCCGCTCGTCCGACAGGTAATAGATGCCGAGCACGATATCCTGCGATGGCACGATGATCGGCTTGCCGTTGGCCGGGCTAAGGATGTTGTTGGTCGACATCATCAGGACGCGGGCCTCGAGTTGCGCTTCGAGTGACAGCGGCACATGGACCGCCATCTGGTCGCCGTCGAAGTCCGCGTTGAAAGCGGTGCATACCAGCGGATGAAGCTGGATCGCCTTGCCCTCCACCAGCACCGGCTCGAACGCCTGAATACCCAGCCGGTGCAGCGTCGGCGCGCGGTTCAGCAGCACCGGATGCTCCCGGATCACCTCTTCCAGGATATCCCAGACCTCGGGCAACTCTTTTTCCACCTTGCGCTTGGCCGCCTTGATGGTCGTGGCGAGCGCCCGCTCCTCCAGCTTGGCGTAGATGAAGGGCTTGAACAGCTCCAGCGCCATCTTCTTGGGCAGGCCGCACTGGTGCAGCTTCAACTCGGGACCGACCACGATCACCGACCGGCCGGAATAGTCGACACGCTTGCCGAGCAGGTTCTGCCGGAAGCGGCCCTGCTTGCCCTTCAGCATGTCGCTGAGCGACTTGAGCGGCCGCTTGTTGGCGCCGCTGATCACCCGGCCGCGGCGGCCGTTGTCGAACAGGGCATCGACGGATTCCTGGAGCATCCGCTTCTCGTTGCGGATGATGATATCCGGCGCGCGCAACTCGATCAGGCGCTTCAGCCGGTTGTTGCGGTTGATGACCCGGCGGTAGAGATCGTTCAGGTCGGAGGTCGCGAAACGGCCGCCGTCCAGCGGCACCAGCGGGCGCAGTTCCGGCGGAATGACCGGCACCACATCCATGATCATCCATTCCGGACGGGCGCCCGAAGCGATAAAGGCCTCGACCAGTTTCAGCCGCTTGACGAATTTCTTGCGCTTGGCCTCGGAGCGGGTCTCCTTGAGATCGGTGCGCAGGGTTTGCCGTTCCTTTTCCAGGTCGATTTCCTCGAGCAGCGCTTTCAGCGCCTCGGCGCCGATGCCGGCCTCGAAGGAATCGTCGCCGAAATCGTCGATCGCCTCCCAGAATTGCTCCTCGGTGAGCAACTGGCATTTGGCGAGTGCCGTCATGCCGGGTTCGGTGACGACATAGTTTTCGAAATACAGAATCCGCTCCAGATCCTTCAGCGTCATGTCAAGGAGCAGGCCGATGCGGCTGGGCAGCGACTTCAGGAACCAGATATGCGCAACCGGCGAGGCGAGTTCGATATGGCCCATCCGCTCGCGGCGCACCTTCTGCAGCGTAACTTCAACGCCGCATTTCTCGCAGATGATGCCGCGGTATTTCATGCGCTTGTACTTGCCGCACAGGCATTCGTAATCCTTGATCGGACCGAAAATGCGCGCGCAGAACAGGCCGTCGCGTTCCGGCTTGAACGTCCGGTAGTTGATCGTCTCCGGTTTCTTGATTTCCCCGAACGACCAGGAGCGGATCTGGTCCGGGCTCGCGATCGAAATCTTGATCTGGTCGAAATCCTCCGTCTTGCGGACGGGGCCGAAGACATTCATCACTTCGTTCATGCAAGCGTCTCCCGGAGCTTTGCCGCGGTCCGGCGTCAAGGCATGGGCGCCGGCCGGAGGAGGGTCGGAAGAAAGGGCGGCGGCGCGGACGGACCCGCACCGGCCGGCCCGGTTCAGAAAGCGTCCTGTTTCAGTTCGACATTCAGGCCAAGCGAGCGCAGTTCCTTGACCAGCACATTGAACGATTCGGGGATGCCGGCCTCGAACGTGTCCTGTCCGCGCACGATCTTGGCGTAGACATTGGTCCGGCCTGCCACGTCATCCGACTTCACGGTCAGCATTTCCTGCAGGGTATAGGCGGCGCCGTAGGCCTCGAGCGCCCACACTTCCATTTCGCCGAAACGCTGACCGCCGAACTGCGCCTTGCCGCCCAGCGGCTGCTGGGTCACCAGGCTGTACGGCCCGATGGAACGGGCGTGGATCTTGTCGTCCACCAGATGGTGCAGTTTCAGCATGTAGATGTAGCCGACCGTCACCTTACGGTCGAACGGCTCGCCGGTACGCCCGTCGATCAGCGTGACCTGGCCGGACACATCCATGCCGGCCTTGTCCAGAAGATTGACGATATCGTCTTCCCGGGCGCCGTCGAAGACCGGCGTCGCCATGGGCAGACCGGCCTGCAGGCTGCGCGCCAGTTCGATCACATCGTCATCGCCCAGTCCGGCGACATTCTCCTTGTAGGTGTCGTCGCCCAGCATTCCCTTGAGATGCTCCCGCAGGGCCTTGGCCGCCTCTTTCTTGGCGCCGCCCAGCGATGCCTCCAGCACCTCGCGGACCTGCCGGCCGAGGCCGGCGGCAGCCCATCCGAGGTGAGTTTCGAGAATCTGTCCGACATTCATGCGGGACGGCACGCCCAGCGGGTTCAGCACGATATCGACCGGCGTGCCGTCGTCCAGATAGGGCATGTCCTCGATCGGCATGATCTTGGAAACGACGCCCTTGTTGCCGTGGCGGCCGGCCATCTTGTCGCCGGGTTGCATCTTGCGTTTCACGGCGACGAAGACCTTGACCATCTTCATGACGCCGGGCGGCAACTCATCGCCGCGTTGCAGCTTGTCGACCTTATCCCGGAACCGCTCTTCGAGGCGGGCGATGGACGTATCGAAGATTTTCGATAGGCCTTCGACCCGCTTCGATACCTTGTCCGCCTTGACGGTGAATTCGCGCCATTGGTAGCGGCCGTAACTTTCCAGTACACCCTCGGTTATCTTGCTTCCGCGGCTGAAGCCCTCCGGACCGCCCTCGCCGGTCTGGCCGATCAGCAGGTCTTTCAGGTTCGCATAGAAGGCGCGCTCCAGAATGGCACGTTCGTCGTCCCGGTCCTTGGCGAGGCGCGCGATTTCCTGGCGTTCGATCGCCATGGCACGCTCGTCCTTGTCGACGCCGCGCCGGGAGAAAACGCGCACCTCCACCACCGTTCCCGCCACGCCGGGCGGCAGGCGCAGGGACGTATCGCGGACATCGGAGGCCTTTTCGCCAAAGATCGCCCGGAGCAGCTTCTCCTCCGGCGTCATCGGCGATTCGCCCTTGGGCGTGACCTTGCCGACCAAAATGTCGCCGGGCTGGATCTCGGCGCCGATATAGACGATGCCGGCCTCGTCGAGGTTTTTCATCGCCTCTTCGCCGACATTCGGGATGTCGCGGGTGATCTCTTCCTGGCCCAGCTTGGTATCCCGGGCCATCACCTCGAATTCTTCGATGTGGATCGAGGTGAACACATCCTCGCGCACGATGCGCTCGGACAGCAGGATCGAGTCCTCGAAATTATAGCCGTTCCACGGCATGAAGGCGACGAGCACGTTCCGGCCCAGCGCCAGTTCGCCGAGGCTGGTCGACGGGCCGTCGGCGATAATCTCGCCGCTTTCGACCTCGTCGCCGACCTTGACCAGCGGACGCTGGGTGATCGAAGTGTTCTGGTTCGACCGCTGGAATTTCAGCAGGCTGTAGATATCCACGCCCGGCGAGCCGGTTTCGACATCGTTCTCGCGGGCCCGGATCACGATACGGGTCGCATCCACCTGATCGACGATGCCGGCCCTCCGGGCCACGATGGTCGCGCCGGAATCGCGCGCCACCCGGCCTTCCATTCCGGTGCCGACGATCGGTGCCTCGGGCTGCAGCAGCGGCACCGCCTGGCGCATCATGTTGGATCCCATCAGCGCGCGGTTGGCGTCGTCGTTTTCCAGGAACGGAATCAACGAGGTCGCGACCGAGACGACCTGCTTGGGCGATACGTCGATATATTCGATCGCACTGGCCGGCACCATGACATAGTCGCCGGCCTTGCGGCAGCTTATCAGTTCGTCGACGAAACGGCCCCTGTCGTCCAGCACGGCGTTGGCCTGGGCGATGGTGTACCTGCCCTCGTCCATCGCCGAGAGATAGACGACATCTTCGGAGACCTTGCCGTCGTTGACCTTGCGGTACGGCGTTTCGATGAAGCCGTATTTGTTAACCCGGGCATAGGACGCCAGCGAGTTGATCAGGCCGATATTCGGGCCTTCCGGCGTCTCGATCGGGCAGATCCGGCCGTAATGCGTGGTGTGGACGTCGCGTACCTCGAAGCCGGCCCGCTCGCGCGTCAGGCCGCCCGGACCGAGCGCCGACAGGCGCCGCTTGTGGGTGATCTCCGACAGCGGGTTCGTCTGGTCCATGAACTGGGAAAGCTGCGAGGAGCCGAAAAATTCGCGCACCGCGGCGGCCGCCGGCTTGGCGTTGATCAGGTCGTGCGGCATGACGGTGTCGATCTCCACCGTCGACATGCGCTCCTTGATGGCCCGTTCCATGCGCAGCAAGCCGATGCGGTACTGGTTCTCCATCAACTCGCCGACCGAGCGGACGCGCCGGTTGCCGAGATGATCGATATCGTCGATATCGCCGCGCCCGTCCTTCAACTCGAGCAGCAGGCGGACGATCTCCATGATGTCCTCGCGCCGCAGCACCCGGACATGGTCCGGCACCTCGTCGTTGGAAAAGCCGAGGCGGGCATTCATCTTGACTCGGCCGACCGCTGAGAGATCGTAGCGTTCCTTGTCGAAGAACATGGACCGGAGCATGTTTTCCGCCGCCTCCACGGTCGGCGGCTCGCCCGGGCGCATGACCCGGTAGATGTCCATGAGCGCTTCGTTCCGGTTCATGTTCTTGTCGGCCGCCAGCGTGTTACGCAGGTAAGGGCCAACCGTGACGTGATCGATGTAGAGGATTGGCAGTTCCTTGACGCCGTCCTCTTTCAGCGCGTCCAGAAGCTCCTGGGTGATTTCCTCGCCGGCCTCGGCGTGGATCGCGCCGTTTGCCCGGTTGACCAGGTCGCAGGCGACGTAGGAACCGATCAGTTCTTCTGGCGGGGCGATCCGGTCCTTCAGGCCGGCATCCTTGAGGCGCCGAACCAGGCGCGGCGTGACCTTCTGGCCGGCTTCGGCGACCACCTCGCCGGTCCGGGCGTCGATCATGTCGGCGACCAGCTTCTGGCCGGCCATCCGTTCGGCGTCGAACGGCGTTTTCCAGCCTTTCTGCGAACCGGTGAATTTCACCGTGTTGTAGAAATAGGTCAGCAGGTCGTCCTGGCTGTAGCCGACCCCTTCGTGCGGATCGAGCGTCTCGCCCTGCTTGCCGAGTTCGGCGCGCCGGGCCGCCGTCTCGTCGTTGTCGAGCGCGAGCAGCAGCGTGGTGACCGGCAGCTTGCGGCGCCGGTCAATGCGGACATGCACGATATCCTTGGCGTCGAATTCGAAATCCAGCCACGAGCCGCGATAGGGAATCACCCGGGCCGTGAACAGGAACTTGCCGGACGAATGGGTCTTGCCCTTGTCGTGGTCGAAAAAGACGCCCGGCGAGCGGTGCATCTGGGACACGATCACCCGCTCCGTGCCGTTGACCACGAAGGTTCCATTCTTCGTCATCATCGGCATGTCGCCCATGTAGACGAACTGTTCCTTGATATCGCGGACCGATTTCGCGCCGGTCTCCTCGTCGATGTCCCAGACAACGAGGCGCAGCGTCACCTTGAGCGGCGCGGCATAGGTCATGCCGCGCTGCTGGCATTCCTCCACATCGAATTTCGGTTCCTCGAACTCGTAGCGAACGTATTCCAGCGTCGAACGGCCGGAGAAGTCGCTGATCGGGAAGACCGAATCGAACACGGCCTCGAGCCCCCACTTGCCGCGCGCCTCCGGCTCGGTATCGCGTTGCAGGAAATGCTCGTAGGACGTTTTCTGAACCTCGATGAGGTTCGGCATCGGCGCCACTTCGGCAATGCGTCCGAAATTCTTGCGAATGCGGCTGCGGCCCGTGAAGGTCTTCGCCATCGATTTTCCTTTTCATCCACCCGGCGCCGCGGCGAACGCCGCCCAGCCCGGTTCTTCGAGCCCCGTCGTCTACAGGCCCGTCACTTCCCGTTCAGCGGCTTGCCGCGGGTTTGCGCGCCGGTCCGGCCCAGCTCGTATGCCGCAGGCACGAATTCGTCCGGCCCGAATTCAAGCGCACAAAGCCGGACGGGCCGCGGGGCGGGTCCCCGCGGCCTTTCCGGCAAACGCGGTTTCGAGAGCGCCAGCAGGCGAGCTACTTGAGCTCGACCGAAGCGCCGGCTTCTTCCAGCTTCTTCTTGATCTCTTCGGCTTCGTCTTTGCTGGTCCCTTCCTTGACCGGCTTGGGCGCGCCTTCGACCAGGTCCTTGGCTTCCTTGAGGCCCAGGCCCGTAACGGCGCGCACTTCCTTGATGACGTTGATCTTCTTGTCGCCGAAAGAAGTCAGAATTACGTCGAATTCCGTTTTCTCTTCGGCGCCGCCATCGTCGCTTTCGGCAGCGGCCGCACCCGGCATGGCGCCCGGCATCATCATCATGCCGCCGCCGGCCGAGGCCTGCACGCCCCACTTCTCTTCCAGCATCTTGCTGAGTTCCGCCGCTTCCAGAACGGTAAGCGACGAAAGGTCTTCTGCGATTTTTTCCAGATCGGCCATTTGGCTTTGCTCCAGTGAGATAGGGTTCGATTCCGAATCGGCCAGCGGGCAATCGAACAAAATCGCCTGCCCGCTGAGGATGGCAGATGCGCCTACTGCTTGGCCCCCTGGGCGGCCAGCACGCCGACGACATTGCGCGCCGGCGCCGCGAGCACGCCCACCGTATCCCGGGCGGGCGCCTGCAGAACGCCGGCAAGCTTGGCGGCCGGGGCCTGAATGAGGCCGAGCAGCTGGGCGCGCAGTTCGTCGAGCGATGGCAGCGTCGCGAGCGCCTTGAGCTGATCGACATCGATGACCTTGCCGCCGAGACCGCCGCAAAGAACGTCAAGTTTCTGGTTCTTTCTGGCGAATTCGAGAATCGCCTTGGCCACGGACACGGGGTCCTCGGCGTAGGCGATGGCGGTCGGCCCTGAAAATCTGTCGATCAGTCCGGCGTGCGGCGTGCCCTGCAGGGCGATCTTCGCCAGCCGATTCTTGGTCACTTTGAAACGGGCGCCGGCTTCCCGCATTTCCGCGCGGAGCGTCGAGGTCTCGGCCACCGTCATCCCGGTCTGCCGGGTCACGATGACGAGTTCGGCTTCGCTGAAAATGCCGTTCAGTTCGGCAACCAGCTTCTCTTTTTGTGTGCGGTCCACGTTCTCCGTCTCCGACACTTGTCTGGCCCGCACCCGCCGCTGCCGGAGCGGCGGCGTTCGCGGGCCGGTTTCACTCGCCCTGCGCCGGGCCGGAACCTGACGCCGAGCCGAAACCTGTCCCGGAGAAGCGCGGCTCCCATCCGTCACCGGATCGCAACCCTTTTCCTCCGTCTCATGCCGGCCGCCGGCCCCAAACGATCGGGGAGCGATTAAGCCGTCCCATCCACCCGGACGGTCCGGCGCCTGCAATCTCGGACAGGGGCCGGCGGCCTCGCCCCGAAAGGCACGGCCGCCGCTCCGCCGGACCTCGCAGCCCGGCGAAATCCCTTGGCGGCTGCTAGCCGCCGCTGCTCAGTTCCGCCACATCCAGCCGGACGGACGGCCCCATGGTCGAACCGATCGACACCCGTTTGATATAGGTGCCCTTGGCGCCGCTCGGCTTGGCGGCGCTGATCGCGCTGAAGAAGGCCCGCACGTTCTCGACCAGCGCCTCTTCGGCGAAACTGGCCTTGCCGATCCCGGCATGGACGATGCCGGCGCGCTCGGCGCGGTACTGGACCTGGCCGCCCTTGGCCGCCTCGACCGCCTTGGCGACATCCGGCGTGACCGTACCCACCTTGGGATTCGGCATGAGGCCGCGCGGACCGAGGATTTTGCCCAGGCGGCCGACCACCGGCATCATGTCCGGAGTCGCGATCACACGCTCGAAATCGGACCGGCCCTTGCCGATTTCCTCGGCCAGTTCCTCGGCGCCCACGATATCGGCGCCGGCCGCGGTCGCTTCTTCGGCCTTGGCGTCGCGGGCGAACACCAGCACCCGGATGCTCTTGCCGGTGCCGTTGGGCAGGGTGATGGCGCCGCGCACATTCTGGTCGGCGTGGCGGGTGTCGACGCCGAGATTCATCGACATCTCGATGGTCTCGTCGAACTTCGCGTTCGCCCGCTCCTTGACGACGCGGACGGCTTCCCCGACCGGGTACAGCCGATCCCGTTCCAGGCTTTCGCGGGCGTTGCGGAGGCGTTTTCCGGCGCGCGCCATGTCTACCCCACCACCTCGATACCCATCGACCGGGCGGAGCCGGCGAGAATGCGCACGGCCGCGTCCACATCGTTGGCGTTCAGATCCTTCATTTTCTCTCCGGCGATCTGTTCGAGTTGCTTGCGCGTCACCGAGCCGGCGACGATGCGGCCCGGTTCGGTCGAGCCGCTGTCCAGCCTGGCGGCTTTCTTGATGAAATAGCTGGCTGGCGGCGCCTTGGTCTCGAACGAGAAGCTGCGATCCGCATAGACGGTGATGATCACCGGGATCGGCATGCCCTGTTCCATATTCTGGGTCGCCGCGTTGAAGGCCTTGCAGAATTCCATGATGGTGATTCCGCGCTGGCCCAGTGCCGGCCCGACGGGCGGAGACGGATTGGCCTGCCCCGCCGGTATCTGAAGCTTCAGATACCCGTCGATTTTCTTTGCCATGTTCTTTCAGCTCCCGTTTCGGCGGCGACTTCTGCATCGCTGCCGGTTTGCCGACGCGCGGTGCGGCTATGGCGAGCCTCCCGCACGATTGAGTCGAGCCCGGAGGACGGCGCCGGCCCGGCCGGCCCGGCACGGTTTCCGGCCGCCTATCCTTTCTCGACCTGGGTGTATTCCAGCTCGACCGGCGTCGACCGGCCGAAAATTGAAACCAGAACCTTGAGGCGCGTGCGCTCCTCGTCCACTTCCTCGACCATGCCGTTGAAATTCTCGAACGGCCCGTCGCACACCCTTACCTGCTCGCCGATTTCGAAGGTGATCGACGGCTTCGGGCGCTCCACGCCCTCCTGGACCTGCTGGAGGATCTGCCGCGCTTCCCGCTCCGTGATCGGCGCCGGCTTGCCGCCGCCGCCGAGGAAGCCGGTCACTTTCGGCGTATCCTGCACCAGACGCCAGCTCTCGTCGGTCAGGTCCATGTCGATCAGCACATAGCCGGGAAAGAATTTCCGCTCGGCATTGACCTTCTGGCCGCGGCGCATCTCAACCACCTCTTCGGTAGGCACCAGCACCTCGACGATCTGATCGTCCAGCCCCTTGGCCCGCGCCTGCTCCCGGATCGATTCGGCCACCTTCTTCTCGAAGCCGGAATAGGCGTGAATGACGTACCAGCGCCGCGCCATCCGGTCAGCCCCCCAGGCCCAGGATCGCCTGCACGACCGAGCCGAGCAGCCAGTCCACGATCATGAAGAACACAGCAACCAGCGCCACCATCACGAACACCATGACGGTCGTCTGCATGGTTTCCCTGCGCGAAGGCCAGGTGACCTTGCTGGTCTCCTGCCGTACTTCGCGAAAGAACTTGGCCGGGTTCATACCTTTTGATTTCCGCCTTTTGCGGACCGCCCGAAAGGGGCCGCCCGATATGTGCCGAACTCTGCGGCCGTCGGATGCGACGGGCGCCCTGCGAAACAGCCGGGTCTCCGTCTGGCAGGAGTGGAGGGGCTCGAACCCCCAACCCCCGGTTTTGGAGACCGGTGCTCTACCAATTGAGCTACACTCCTGCGTACCCTGCCGGCGGCCGACACCGACCCGCCTCCGGTCGAGGAACGGCGCCGGCACGCTGCACCGCGACACCGACGCCGAAACAAGTCGGTCTACATACGCTCCCCGGGCCGCGGATCAAGCCAACGGATTGCCGCGCCGCGCCATCCCGGACCCTTCGCCCCCTTCCGCCTACTTCTTGATGGCTGCGACGACGCCGGCTCCGACGGTGCGTCCGCCCTCGCGGATCGCAAAGCGCAAGCCCTCGTCCATCGCGATCGGCTGGATCAGCGTCACGTCCATCTGAACATTGTCCCCCGGAAGCACCATCTC
>JAJEGH010000027.1 GCA_022819985.1 Alphaproteobacteria bacterium
GGTTCTTGTGGGTGGGGGTTTCTTGTGGGTGGGGGTTTCTTGTGGGTGGGGGTTTCTTGTGGGTGGGGGTTTCTTAGGGTTGGGGGCTTTCCGTGGGTGAGACCGGGTCGGGATTCCTCCCCCTTCGACTTCGCTCAGAGCCCGCCCTGAGCGAAGTCGAAGGGGCAGGCTGCTGCGCCCCGGCCCACTCCGCCCCACTCGGGGGCCGGGGCTCCGGTCGGAATGACGGGAAAGGGGCGCGCGTGCCGTCCGGGTCGGGAACACGGGCCAACCCTTTGTTTTTCCGACCTGTTTTTCGGAAACGAACAGTGAACTGAGGTGTGAGAGATGAAGGACTGTTATCCTACGTTTACGGTTTTTGCAACCCAACCGGCATGCCGTTCCGGATCGCCGACGGCCCCGAAAGCGTTGCGGGGCAAGGGGTTGCGCGGAATGAAGGAGCGCTGCGGCGGGCCTGTCCGGCGTTTTTTTTCGAAAGACAGACCGGTCTGTCCAGGTCAGGGAACCGAACCAACCTCCTGTTTTTCCTGCCTATTTCCGGAATCTATTATTAAACGATCATGCAAAAATACAGGATTTTTGTTCTTTTTTTCCTGTTTCTGCGGCGCTGCCGGTATAACCGGGCCGCCATGACCGCGGCGGGAGGCCGGCGGAGGGAACGGCGCCAGGATCGCGCAATGCCGCCTACCCGCCGAACGGCGCCCTGCCCGTCAGGATCGCGCGCAGGAAGCGGCCGACTTCGCGGTTGGAGATTTGCCGGGCGCGGTCGTCGCGGCCGATCAGGTAGGGCGGCCCGCCGACGCACAGGCCGAGGATGGTCATGCGCAAGAGCGGCGAGGCCATGACGAGGCCGGTGTTGCGGTCGCGGACCGTGCCGTCCGGCTCGATGCGCAGGCGGCAGCCGTGCATCTGCCGGCCGATGCGGAACCGGGACCAGCCGCCGTCCCACTGGTGCGGCGCATCCTTTATCGCGATCAGCCGGCCGGCGCTGCCGCCGCGCCGCATGTCGTCCAGATAGGCCCGGCAGCGCACCGGGTCGATCAACTCGTCGGCAGTGCCGTAGAGCATCAGGAGCGGCGCGCCGGTCGTCCGCGGTTTGGCGAAACGGGCGATGCACGGCGCATAGAAGGCGATATGGCCGGCAAAGCGCAGGCCGCGGCCCAGCTTTTCCGAAATGCGCCGGTCCAGCATGTAGGCCGCGGCCATGCCGCCGTAGGAAAAGCCCATGACGAAGGCGCGGCGCGGATCGACCGCCGGATGCTCCCGGGCGACCCAGCGCAGCGCGGCGAAGGCGTCGGCGATCGTCATGGTTTCGGTCACGTCGATCAGCCGGCGCACGAACCCGCCGCTGCCGCCGCTGCGCGCCGCAAAGACGTCGACCGCAACCGCGGCCAGCCCCATCGCGGCGAATTGCCGGCCGTACACATGCTCGCGGGCATAGCGCACCCCGCTCGCGCCGTGCAGCAGGATCACGATCGGCACGCTGCGCGCCGGCCGGCGGCGCGCGGGCAGCGGTTCCGGCAGATAGAGCGTGCCGACGCCGGTCGCCTTGTCCGCGTCGTCCGCATCGGTCGGCGCGAAGGGGCTGGTCGTCGGGAAGCGGATTTCCCGCCCGGCAAAGCCTTCGAGCCCCGCTTCGCCGGGCCACGGACGGGTGAGTTGCGACCAGTCGCCCGCGACCGCCCCGCCGCCGGCCGGGACGGCAGCGGCGAGGCAGCCCAGCAACAGGCCAAAGCGCGCCGTTCCGCTGCGGCGCACCATCCGGTATATCCCAGCCATGACCCTCCTCACCGATCCGGCGCAGGTCGCCGCCCTGTGCGCCCGTCTGGCGGCCGAAGACTTCGTCACCGTCGATACCGAATTCATCCGCGAAAAAACCTACTGGCCGGTTCTGTGCCTGATTCAGCTCGCCGGCGAGGGCGAGGCGGCTGCCGTCGATCCGCTGGCGCCGGGCATGGACCTTACGCCGGTCTGGGACCTGATGCAGAATCCCGATGTCGTGAAGGTCTTCCACGCCGCCCGGCAGGATATCGAGATTTTCGTGCACCTGACCGGCCGGACGCCGACGCCGGTCTACGATACCCAGATCGCCGCGATGGTGTGCGGCTTCGGCGACCAGGTCGGCTACGAGCAGCTGGTCCGCAAGCTGGCGAAGGCGCAGATCGACAAGGGCGCCCGCTTTACCGACTGGGCGGCCCGGCCGCTGACCGGCAAGCAGCTCGCCTACGCCCTTTCCGACGTCACCCATCTGCGCACCGCCTACCGCAAGCTGCGCAGCCGGATCGGCGATGCGGGCAGGGAGGGCTGGATCGCCGAAGACATGGCGGCGCTGGAAGACGCCGCCACTTACCTCACGGCGCCGGACGATGCCTGGAAACGGGTCAAGTCGCGCTCCCTGAAGCCGAAATATCTCGGCGTCCTGAAACAGGTCGCGGCATGGCGCGAAGACTTCGCGCAACGGAAGAACATCCCGCGCAACCGGGTGTTCCGCGACGAAACCCTGATCGACATCGCCGCCAACGCGCCGGGAACGGTGGCGGCGCTGGCCCGCACGCGCGGGATATCCAGGGGGCTTGCCGAGGGCCCGGCCGGCCAGGCCATCCTCAAGGCGGTGGAGCGCGGCCGGAACGGGCCGGCGCCGCAGCCCGCCGCGGTCCGCGAAGATCTGCCGGCCGGCGCCGCGCCGGTCGTCGAATTCCTCAAGGTGCTGCTGAAAGAGCGGTGCGAGAAGGGCCGTGTCGCCCAGAAGCTGGTGGCCTCCGCCGCCGATCTGGAACGGATCGCGATGGACGACGAGGCCGATGTGCCGGCGCTCGGCGGCTGGCGCCGCGCCCTGTTCGGCGAGGACGCCCTCGCCCTCAAGCACGGCCGGCTCGCCCTGGCGGTGCGCAACGGCGGCATCGAAACGATCCGGCTCGACGAGGGGTAGCTGCGGCCAAACCGCCATACCGAAGACTTCAGTTCGGCGCATCGCCTCTTGATTGGAACGGTTGTCCCCATGCAAGTTCGTACATATTTGTACGGTATCCGGTGACTGGAGACGAATTCGTCAAGCGCGTCCGGCGGCTCGGCCGGCGTCGGGGAATAACGGTGTACTTCGAACCGCGAGCAGGCAAGGGAAGCCACGGTCGCCTGCACTACGGCGATCGTTTCACAACGGTCAAAGACCGACGCAAAGAAATCGGGCCGAGTCTCCTCGCGGCCATGCTCAAGCAACTCGGCCTCTCGCGTAAGGACATTTGAAGAAGGGAGAAAGGCGGAATGGCGAGAACGTTGACGCTGGCGTATCCCGCAAATCTGGACATGCAGAAGGATGGCGGCATCCTGGTGTCGTTTCCGGATATTCCGGAAGCGCTGACGGAAGGCGCGACGGTCGAGGAGGCCGTCGCGGAAGCGGAAGATTGCCTGATCGCCGCGCTCGGCGGGTATGTCGAATCCCAGCGCGACATTCCGCGACCGTCGCCCGCCAGGGGACGAACCGTCATTTCCGCGCCGGCTCTGGTTGCAGCGAAGGTCGCCCTCTACCGTGCAATGCGCGAACAGGACGTCGGCAACGCCGCGTTGGCCAGGCGGTTGGAGACGGTGGAAGGCACGGTCCGGCGTCTGCTCGATCTCGACCACCGGTCGCATATCGGTCAGGTCGAGGCTGCGCTTCGCGCGCTCGGACAGCGGCTGGTCGTGGTTGCGCAGGCGGCCTGACCGGATGCCGCGCCGGTGGACGTTTACCTTACGGATGCCCGCGTTTTGACTTTGCCCTCGTCGGCCCTATTGTCGGAACCGAGGCCCCTGCACCGCCCCGATCGGTCCAGCCCGCGGAGGGACCATGACCCGGAAAATCACTGTCGATATCGTTTCCGACACGGTCTGCCCGTGGTGTTATGTCGGCAAGCGCCGGTTCGAGGAGGCGCTGGCCCGAAGGCCGCCGGACCTCGATGTCTTTGTCGGCTGGCGGCCGTTCCAGCTCAATCCGGACATGCCGCCCGAGGGCATGGACCGTAAATCGTACCTCGCCGCCAAGTTCGGCGGCGACGAACGGGCCGAACACATCTACTCCGCAATCCGGGAGGCCGGGGCGTCGACCGGCCTCGACTTCGATTTCGGCAGGATGGCGCGCCAGCCCAACACCCTCGATTCGCACCGGCTGATCGACCGGGCGGGCCGTGCGGCCGAGGATTCGGGAGGCCGGCCCGGCCTGCAGGATGCGGTCGTGGAGCGACTGTTCCGGGCCTGTTTCATTGAGGGCAGGGATATCGGCGACCGGGAAACCCTGGTCGAACTCGCCGCCGACGCCGGGATGGATGCGGACGAGACCCGCGCCTATCTCGACAGCGACGAGGACGCCGAACGCATCCGGCAGGAAGACCTGATGGCCCGGCAAATGGGGATCCAGGGCGTGCCCTGTTTCATCGTCAACCGGCAATATGCGGTGTCCGGCGCCCAGGATCCGGCGGTGTTCCTCAAGGCCTTCGAACAGGTTCTCGAAGCGGAGGAAGCGGCGGCGAAAAGCGCGGAACCCGCGCCGGCCTGAGCCGGCCTGCTGCCGACCCGGATGAACCTCCCGTAATGGCCCGTAATGGATTGAACCGCCGAAACCCGGGAAACCGGCCTGCTCGACGATTTGCTCGGCGCCGAACCGGTTCTGATCGGCGACCTGATCCTCGCGGAGGTTTTGCAGGGTTTTCGCAGCAACCGTGACGTCCGCCGGGCGCGCGCGGCGCTCGACTCGCTGTATTTCGAACCCATGGCCGGACGCAGTATCGCGTTGGCGAGCGCCCGTAACTATCGCGCGCTGCGGGCCAGGGGCGTGACGGTCCGCAAGACCGTGGACATGCTGATCGCCACCTTTTGCATGGAGAACGGGCACAGCCTGCTCCACGCCGACCGGGATTTCGACACGATCGAAGACAATCTCGGCCTGCGAACGGTCTGAGATTCGGGCTTCGCGGCGCAACCGCGAGCCCGGCGACACAACTCGGACTAAATCGGCAGGGCGGTCGTCTCCTTGATGTCTTCCATCACGAAACTGGCCGAAATGTCCGAGATCGGGACCTTGGCGATCAGGCGCTTGTAGAACCGGTCGTAGCCCCTGACGTCCGGAACCCGCAGGCGGAGCACATAGTCGATGTCGCCGGTCATCCGGTGGGCGCCCTGGATCTCCGGCAGCGTCCGGACAGCCTCTTCGAACTTGGCGAGCCAGTCTTTCTCGTGCGCGCTGGTGCGGATGATGACGAAGACCGACAGGCCGAGGCCGACCGCCTCCGGATCGATCAGGGCGACCCGCCCGCGAATGACCTGCCGTTCTTCCAGCAGCTTGACGCGGCGCCAGCAGGCGTTGCGCGACAGGTTCGTCCGGGCGGCCAGATCGTCCATGCTGACCGACGCATCCTGTTGCAGGCAGCGCAGGATTCTGAGGTCGGTTTCGTCAAGAACCAGGCTCATTTTGGGACGATATCCGAAAATACCGGAAATTTGTAGAAAATTTGGGACATTTGCTCCGGGCCGTTCGGGTATCTTGAGCGGCATTGGAAGAAGCGGACTGCCGGCGACGGCCGGCGGGCGGATCGGCGAGCGGCGGAGCGGGAACCATGAACCAGCGGCAAGCGAGCATCCCGGCAGGAACTTTCCTGAGCGCCTTCCGCGATCATCCGGCCAGCGTCGGCGAGACCTATCCCGAGCATATGGGGTTCGCGCTGCGCTTCGGCGCCCGGCTGTTGTGCGCCGGCGCAGCGGCCTGCATCCACGCCCTCGTCCCGGCGCTGTTCGAGACCACGGCGAGCGACACGGTCAAGGCAATGCACGCCGAAATCGAGGGCCGCGGCCGGGCAACGGGCTGAGACGCCGGCCGGGCGTTTCGCGCACTCAGCGGAGCCGGGCGGCCGCGCCCTCTATTTTCCGGTCTATTTTGCGGCCGAAGGCTTCGAGGCGCGCGCCGTCGAGCGCCGCCACGCCGTAAAGGCTCAGCATCTCGAAATCCGCCTGGGGCGCGCAGCTTCCGAGAATGGCGCGCTTCAGCACTCGCTTGACCGGCTGCCGCAGGATCAGGCGGTCGATCTTCCACGGCGAGGTCAGCGTCGTGATCGCAAGGCAATATCTCAGTCCGGAAAGCGCCGGTGCGATCGCGCCGGTTTCGGGCACGTTGTCGAAGGCGACGCCGGGCGCCCACACCCGATCGAACCAGCCCTTGAGCAGCGCCGGCATCCCGAACCACCAAGTCGGGAAGACGAGAATCAGCGTCTCCGCCCGCTTCAGTTGCGCCGTCTCTGCGCCGGTTGCGCTGCCGTCGAAGGCGCCGAAATAGCTCGCACGCTCCGCCGCGGTGAGAGCTGCTTCGAAGCCATGATCGTAAAGATCCAGATGCTCGTAGGCGACGCCGTTGGCCTCGAGACCTGCGGCGACCCGGCTGACGAGATGGTGGCAGAGGCTGTCCTTCAGAGGATGGCAGGAGACGATCAGGCAGTTCGGTTCGGCGTTCCGCAGCGTCGGGGCTTCGGCCAATTTGCCGCCTCCGCTCTCGCCGCCTCAGGCCGGCGCCAGGACGAAATCGAACCGCGCCCGCCAGGCCCCGCCGGCCCGGCCGAGCCGCATCGCCAGGCCCTGGCGGTAGATGAAGTCCCGGCGGTTGGCCTCGGCCAGGTCCGGAAAATACAGCTGGGTGGTCAGCAGGCGGGTGCGCGCGCCCTGAACCTTGACGTGAAAGTGCGGCGTCCGCCCGGTATAGTGGCCGGGCCGGATCGTCTCGAACCGGAAAGCGCCGGCGCTGTCGGTAAACTGGTGGCCGCGATAGCGGAAGCCGCTGTTGTCGTAGCGCCCGCGTTCGTCGCAATGCCACAGGTCGACGACCGCGCCCGGCACGGGGCGGCAGTCGGGCGTCAGGACCAGCCCCCGGAGCACCAGCGGTTCGCCGCCGCTGCCCGGCTCGCGCAGGTCGGTGCGGCGCGGCGTCGACGGCGTGTAATACGGCCCTTCGGTCTGCCCGATCGTGCCGGGGGTGCAGTCCGAAGGCGGCGCAAGGCCAAGGCCGCGGTCTGCCACCGGGCCGCGGAAGTCGTATCCCAGGGGCGTCAAGCGGGCGCCGGCCAGGAACAGCGTCGCCGCCGTTCCGGCAGCGCCGACCGCCAGGCCCGCCGCGACCGATCTCCGGGTTATGCCGCCTTTCGACATGGAGCCAGCTTAGCATATCCCGCGCCGGAGGACGAAGCGCGTTCCACCGCCGGGGGGCACGAAGCTGCCGGATTCGGCGCCGTTCCGCCCTGCGGCCGGAAACGTCGAACGCATCCGGCGGTACGGCGATCGGATACCGAGAACAATTCTTGACGCCTTTGGCAGGCCTTACTACGGTTTGCGTTTTTTCGCGTTGGCCGATGCCTGAAGGGAGCGTGGCAGCATGACCGGAGAAAACGCACTGCCTGCGCAGCCCGATATCGCAGCGGGCCGGCTTTCGCAGGCGGAGTACGCGCATAATTTCGACGACATCAAGCCGCCGCTGACCCCGCAGCAGGCGCCCATCGACGCCAGCCGCTGTTACTTCTGCTACGACGCGCCCTGCATCGAGGCCTGCCCGACCGGCATCGACATTCCGAGCTTCATCCGCAAGATCGCCTCCGACAATATCCGGGGCGCCGCGATGGACATCCTCGGGGCCAATATTTTCGGCGGCGCCTGCGCCCGGGTCTGCCCGGTCGAGGAGTTGTGCGAAGAAGCCTGCGTGCGCACCGCCCAGGAGGGCAAGCCGGTCAACATCGGCCTGCTCCAGCGCTACGCCACGGACCGGTTCTTCGAGCGCGGCGAGCAGCCCTTCGAGCGCGCCGCGCCGACCGACAAGCGGGTCGCCGTCGTCGGCGCCGGACCGGCCGGCATGAGCTGCGCCCACGGCCTCGCCCGGCTCGGCCACGAGATCACGGTCCACGACGCGCGCGCCAAGGCCGGCGGGCTCAACGAATACGGCATCGCGGCCTACAAGGTGATCGACGATTTCGCCCAACAGGAACTCGATTTCATCCTTGCGGTCGGCGGCATCGCCCTGGAACTCAACCGGGCGCTCGGCGCCGATCTCTCTCTCGCCGGGCTGCGCCGCGACTACGACGCGGTCTTTCTCGCGACCGGCCAAGCCGGTGTGAAGGCGCTGGAGATCGAGGGAGAAACGCTCGAGGGCGTCCGGCCGGCGATCGACTATATCGCCGAACTGCGGCAGGCCGAAGATCTGGCGACGCTGCCGGTCGGGCGGAAGGTCGTCGTGATCGGCGGCGGCAATACGGCGATAGATATCGCCGTCCAGACCAAGCGGCTCGGCGCCGAGGATGTCACCATCTGCTACCGCCGCGGCCCGGAAGAGATGGGCGCGACCTGGCACGAGCAGGAAGTGGCCCAGACCAGCGGCGTCGGGATCAAGCACTGGGTCCGGCCGGTGCGGCTGCACGGCGCGAACGGCCATGTCAGCGGCATCGAACTGGAATACACGGAGCCCGGCGACGGCGGCCGGCTGACCGGCACCGGCGACACGACAACTTTGCCGGCGGATACCGTGTTTACCGCGATCGGCCAGATCCTGATCGCCGATCCGCTGATCGACGGTTCGAGCGAGCCACTGGACATCCGCGAAGGCCGGATCGTCGTCGACGAGGCACTTCAGACCTCGCTCCCCGGTGTGTTCGCCGGCGGCGACTGCATCGCAGGCCTCGATCTGACCGTACAGGCGGTAGAGGACGGCAAGACCGCCGCCCGGTCGATCCACCGCTATCTGACCCGATGAGACGGAGGCAAGGACCATGGCCGACCTGAGAACCGATTTCGTCGGAATCAAATCGCCCAACCCCTTCTGGCTGGCCTCGGCGCCGCCGACCGACAAATACTACAACGTCGAGCGCGCCTTTAAGGCCGGCTGGGGCGGCGTCGTCTGGAAAACCGTCGGCGAGCCGATCGTCAACGTCACGTCGCGCTACGGCGCGGTCGAGCACAACGGCTCCCGCATGGCCGGCTTCACCAACATCGAGCTGATTTCGGACCGGCCGATCGACGTCAATCTGCGCGAGGTCAAGCAGATCAAGCGGGAATGGCCGGACAGGGCGCTGGTCGTTTCGCTGATGGTGCCGTGCGACGAGGAAAGCTGGAAGACCATCCTGGCCGATGTCGAGGACACCGGAGCCGACGGGATCGAGCTCAATTTCGGCTGCCCCCACGGCATGTCCGAGCGCGGCATGGGCTCGGCGGTCGGCCAGGTGCCCGACTATGTCGAAATGGTGACGGCCTGGTGCAAGAAGCACACCCGCATGCCGGTCATCGTCAAGCTGACGCCCAATATCACCGACATCCGATACCCGGCCCGCGCGGCGCGCAAGGGCAACGCCGATGCTGTGTCGCTGATCAACACGCTGGCCTCGGTGATCGGCATCGACCTCGACACGATGGCGCCGCTGCCACTGGTCAACGGCAAGGGCACCCACGGCGGCTATTGCGGGCCGGCGGTCAAGCCGGTCGCGCTGCGCATGGTCGGCGATCTGGCGCGCGACCCGGAGTGCCGGGGCATGGGCATCTCGGGCATCGGCGGCATCTCGACCTGGCGCGACGCGGCGGAATATCTCGCGATCGGCGCCGACAACGTCCAGGTCTGCACCGCGGCCATGCATCGCGGATTCAAGATCGTCGAGGACATGATCGACGGCCTCTCCAACTGGATGGACGGGAAAGGCTACCGCACCCTGTCGGACTTCCAGGGCGCCGCGGTGCGCAACTATGTCGAATGGGGCGAACTCGACATGAACTACGAGATCGTCGCCCGCATCGACCAGGAACTGTGCATCAAGTGCGGCCTGTGCCACGTCACCTGCGAGGACACCTCGCACCAGTCGATCGCCGCATTGCGGGTCGGCGGCGAACGCCGTTACGAGGTGATCGACGAGGAGTGCGTCGGCTGCAATCTGTGCATGTATGTCTGTCCGGTCGACGGCTGCATCACCATGGAGCCGGTCGACAACGGCAAGCCCTACGTCGTCTGGGCCGACGACCCGAGGAATCCGGCCAACCGGGTGCAGGCGGCCGAATAGGCGACGCGCAGCGCCAGGGCGGTCTGCCTGCCGCCCCCTACTCCGCCGCCTCGCGGATCACCGCGACCGGGCGGGCCCGTTCGTGCTTGATCTTCAGCGCCTCGTAATAGGGCGCGAAGGGCGGCCGGTCGATGTAGCGGCCGGCGCCGCGGACCGCGCGGACATCGCCGTCGTCCCAGACCAGCTTTCCCCGGCTGAACGTCTTGACGTTGATGCCGGTGACCTCCATGCCCTCGAAAATGTTGAAGTCGATCCGCTGGTGGTGGGTCTCGACCGAGATCGACCGGCTGCGCGTCGGATCCCACACCGCCAGATCGGCGTCGGCGCCCGCGGCGACCACGCCCTTGCGCGGATAGATGTTGAAAATCTTCGCCGCATTGGTCGAAGTCACGGCGACGAACTCGTTCATCGTCAGCCGGCCGGTGTTGACGCCGTGCTCCCAGAGCACATGCATCCGGTCCTCGATGCCGCCGGTGCCGTTCGGGATCAGCCGGAAATCGTGCCGGCCGGCCGCCTTCTGCGACGCGCAGAAACAGCAATGGTCGGTCGCCGTGGTCTGCAGGTTGCCGGCCTGCAGGCCGCGCCACAGCGCCGCCTGATGCTCCGGCGAGCGGAAGGGCGGGCTCATGACATAGGCCGCGGCGGTCGCGAAATCCGGATGGCGGTAAACGCTGTCGTCGATCAGCAGATGGCCGGCGAGAACCTCGCCGAACACGCGCTGGCCCTCGTTGCGCGCCCGCACGATGGCTTCCAGCGCGTCGATGCAGGAGGTGTGGACGACGTAGAGCGGCACGTCGAGCACCTCGGCGATGCGGATGGCGCGGTTCGCGGCCTCGCCCTCGACCTCCGGCGGACGCGACAGCGGATGGCCCTCGGGCCCCGTTACGCCCTGGTCGTACAGTTCCTGCTGAAGGTGGTAGACCAGTTCGCCGTTCTCGGCATGGACGGTGCAGATGGCGCCGAGTTCGCGGGCCCGGCAGAAGCTGTTCACCAGCGTCTCGTCCTCGGCCATGATCGCGTTCTTGTAGGCCATGAAATGCTTGAACGAGTTGACGCCGTGGTCGCGCACCAGCGTGCCCATATCGGCCCGGACGGTGTCGTCCCACCAGGTGATGGCGACGTGGAAGCTGTAGTCGCTGACCGATTTCTCCGCCCATTCGCGCCACTGTTTGTAGGCATCCAGAATGTTCTGCTGCGGGTTCGGAATCACGAAATCGATGATCATCGTGGTGCCGCCGACGCAGCCGGCGGTCGTCCCGGTCTCGAAATCCTCGGACGCGACGGTGCCCATGAAGGGCAGCTGCATGTGGGTATGCGGATCGATGCCGCCCGGCATGATGTAGCAGCCGCCGGCGTCGACCGTTTCGGCGCCGGCGGGCGCTTCCAGATTCTCGCCGACGGCGGCGATCCTGTCGCCGTCCAGCAGCACGTCGGCCCGGAAGCTGCGGTCGGCGTTCACGACGGTTCCGCCCCGGATCAGAATAGCCATCCCGGTTTCTCCCGACGATACCGCCGACGCGGCCGGAAGCCGCGCCGGCGATTGGAAACAGGCCCGGATTTTACGACAAACCGCGTCTCGGCGCCAGACTCGCGGGTGCGCCGTGTGGCGGATTCACTGGCGGCAGGACGGCCTGCCGGGCTAAAATCGGCGTTTTCGCGCTTCGCCCGGAAGCGGCGAAGGCCGTTGCATCCCGAAGGAGGCAGGACATGACCACTGTCAGGGCCGGTCTGATCCAGTTCGCGCTCAATACCAGCACCGAGGAAAGCCCGGAGACGATCAAGGACAACATGATCGAGGCGCATCTGCCGCTGATCGACGAGGCCGGCAGGAACGGGGTCCAGGTCCTGTGCCTGCAAGAGGTGTTCAACCAGCCCTATTTCTGCCCGAGCCAGGATGTGAAGTGGTATGCCGCGGTCGAACCGATCCCGGACGGGCCGACGACCCGGACGATGCAGGAGTATGCGAAGAAGCATTCCATGGTCATCGTCGTGCCGATCTACGAGGAGGAGCAGACCGGCATTTATTACAACACCGCGGCGGTGATCGACGCCGACGGCAGCTATCTCGGCAAGTATCGCAAGACGCACATCCCCCAGGTCGCCGGCTTCTACGAGAAGTTCTTCTTCAAGCCAGGCACGTCGGGCTGGCCGGTTTTCGAGACCGCCTATTGCAGGCTCGGCGTCTATATCTGCTACGACCGGCACTTCCCGGAAGGCTGGCGCGCGCTGGCGCTCAACGGCGCCGAATATATCGTCAACCCGTCGGCGACCGTCGCCGGGCTCAGCCAGTATCTCTGGAAGCTCGAGCAGCCGGCCTCCGCCGTCGCCAACGGGGTCTATATCGGCGCCTGCAACCGGGTCGGCACCGAAGGGCCGTGGAATATCGGGCGCTTCTACGGGTCGTCCTACATCGTCGATCCGCGCGGCGAATTCCTGTGCGAAGCCAGCGAGGACCGGAACGAGCTGATCTACGCCGACATGGACATGGAGAAGGTGCGCGAGGTGCGCAACCTCTGGCAGTTTTTCCGCGACCGCCGGCCCGAGACCTACGGCGTCATATCGAGCGGGGACTACTGAGCGGAAGCCGGCACCGCGATGTTCGCGCCGTGCCGCGGACCGTCATTTTCGGGCTTACGGTTTCAAATTTCCCGGGCGATGACGTGAAAAAAGGTGCCGGTGACGTGGCCGCGCCGCCCGCCGCAGGTGCCGAGCGGCCGTTCCTCTCCGTCGAAGACCGTCAGGAAGGCGTCGTCCCTTCCTTCGTCCCGAATCGTCGCATAGTGGAATTCGTGGCCGCGCACCGCCGTGCCGGGCCTGCCCAGGACGCAGTCCCGCGTCGCCACCGCCCGCCGGTAGCCCAGATGCAGCTTCCGTTCCCGGAAACTCGTGCTGTGACCGAGCAGGCCGGTCATGGCGTGGACCGCGCCATCGGAGTCTTCCAGGGTCTGTCCGAGGACCATGTAGCCGCCGCACTCGCCATGCACCGGACGCGCTTCGGCAAATACCCGCAGTCCGTCGAGAAACCGGCCGGCCGCCGCAATCCGCCCGGCATGGAGTTCGGGATAGCCGCCGGGCAGCCAGCAGGAATCGCATCCGTCCGGCGGCGCTTCGTCGGCAAGCGGCGAGAAACGCACGATTTCTGCGCCCTGCCGGCGCCAGGCCGCCGTCATGTGCGGATAGATGAAGGAGAACGCGTCGTCGTCGGCGAGCGCAATCCGCTGGCCGGGCGGATCGGGCGCGCAGGTCGCGCGCTGCCCCGCAACAGGACCGGTCTCGCAAGGCGGCCTGGCAAGGGCCTCGATCCGGTCGAGATCGACCGATGTCGCGACTTGGGTGGCCAGGGCAGCGATTTCCTGCTTCAGATCGGGCCGTTCGCGCGCCTGTACAAGGCCGAGATGCCGGTCATGGAAGGCGAATTTATCGCGACGCGGCAGCCAGCCGAGCCGCGCGATCCCGGCGGCGGCCAAACCCTCCGTAGCGGTACGCAGATGGCGTTCGCCGGCAACCCCGTTCAGGATGACGCCGCCGATCTCGAGAGCCCGATCGTATTCGGCGAAACCCTTGGCGACGGCGCCGGCCGACTGGGCCTGTCCGGCGACGTCGATCGCCAGCACGACCGGGATCCCGAAACGGACCGCGATATCCGCCGCGGCGCCGGATTGTCCCGCTTGCCCGGCGACGCCGTCGAACAGGCCCATGGCGGATTCGACGATCACCAGGCCGTTCGGCTCGCCCGCGGAATTGAAGATTTCCGCCATATGGCCGGTCGACATGGCCCAACTGTCGATATTGGCGCACTCGGCGCCGCTGGCGGCGCTGTGAAACGCAGCGTCGATATAGTCCGGCCCGCACTTCAGCGCGCGCACCCGCCGGCCCTGCGCGGTGAGCGCCGCAATCAGCCCGACGGTGAGGGTCGTTTTTCCCGCTCCGGACCGCGGTGCACCGACCAGAATCGCCCCGGCGGTCAAACAAGGGCTCCTGCAAAGGCCGGCGCAACTTGCAGCAGCCTTTCGCGGGTTTTCACGATCTCGCCGATCACGACAATGGCCGGCGGCTCGATGGCGTGGCGCCGCCGGTCCTCGGCGACCGTGCCCAGGCTGGAGATCAGGATGTCCTCGTCCGACCGGGTCGCGGAGGAAATGACCGCGAGCGGCGTCTCCGGCGGCATGCCGCCGGCGATCAGCCGATGGGCTATGCCGTTCAGCCGACGTAGCGCCATGTATAGAACCAGCGGTTGTCCGAGCATGGCGAGCGCTGCCCAGTCGGTCTCCCCGGTATCCGCTGCCTCGTGACCTGTGGCGAAGACCACGGCGCGGTTGACGTCGCGCAGGGTGGCGGGGATCGACGCCACCGCCATCGCCGCTAGGCCGGCCGTAACACCGGGGATAATCCGAAAGGGGATTCCGGCCTCGGCAAGCCGCAGCATTTCTTCGCCGCCCCGGCCGAAGATCATTGGATCGCCGCCCTTGAGGCGCAGCACACGCTGGCCGGACCGGGCGAGGCCGATCATCCGGGCGCACAGGGCGGCCTGATCGATGGAATGGACCCCGGCCCGCTTGCCGGAAAAGATCCGATGCGCTTCGGGCCGCGCGAGATCGAGAATACGGTCGTCGATCAGCGCGTCGTGCAGGATCGTATCGGCCTGGTGCAGCGCCCGGATCGCGTTGACGGTCAGATAGCCCGGGTCGCCGGGTCCGGCGCCGACCAGCCACACGGAACCGGGCTCGAAGACCGGGCCGCCGTTCAGCATGCTTTCCAGCCGGGCGCCGATCATTGTCCTGTATCCTGCGGATGACAGGTACGCAGCCGTTGCTTACTTCTATCGCCATGAAACCCGACAGACCGCTCAAGCGCGGCTGGACCACCGGCGCCTGCGCTGCCGCCGCCGCCAAATCGGCCTATACCGCGTTGATCACGGGCGCTTTCGAAGATCCCGTGACGATTTCGCTGCCGCGCGGCGAGCGGGTCGCTTTCGCCCTGGCGCGTCAGGAACTGGCGCCGGAATCGGCCATCGCGGCTATCGTCAAGGATGCCGGGGACGACCCGGACGTGACTCATGGCGCGCTGATCGAAGCCACGGTCCGCAGGTCGGACGGCGGCCTCCGATTTCGGGCCGGACCGGGCGTCGGCACGGTGACCAAACCGGGACTGCCGGTCGCGCCGGGCGAGCCGGCGATCAATCCTGTGCCAAGGCGGATGATCTCGGCAGCCATCGCCGAGGTTGCGGAGGCCCACGCCGCGTCCGGCGATGTCGAAGTCGAGATTTCGATACCCGGCGGCGAGCGCCTCGCCGAAAAGACGATGAACGGCCGGCTCGGCATCGTCGGCGGCCTGTCGATACTCGGCACGACCGGGATCGTCGTGCCTTATTCCTGCGCTGCGTGGATTCACTCGATCTACAGCGGCATCGACGTCGCGCGGGCGACCGGGCTGACCCATATTGCGGGCGCCACCGGCTCGACTTCCGAGGCCGCCGTCCAGCGCCATTACGGTTTGCCCGAAAGCGCCCTGATCGACATGGGCGACTTCGTCGGCGGCATGTTGAAACATTTGCGCAAACATCCCGTGCCGCGGGTCACCATCGCCGGCGGCGTGGCGAAGATAACCAAGCTGGCCCAGGGAATGCTCGACCTGCATTCCGGCAAGGGCGCCGTCGACCGGGCCGCCCTTGCCCGCGTCGCCGAAGACGTCGGAGCGAGCGAAGCCGCCGTTGCCGCCATCGGCGAAGCCAATACGACGGCGCTCGCCTTCCGGATCGCCAGGTCCGAAGGACTGGCCCTCGGCGACGCGGTCGCCGCCGCGGCGCGCCGGGAGGCGGAAGCCGTCGTCGCCGGGGCGGACATCGCACTCGACGTGCTGATCTTCGATCGCGACGGCAATCTCGTCGGAATGTCTCCGGATCAGACGCATCCGGGCGGACCTCCCCGGTAGCGCCGGCGGTATTCCGGATCGTAGAGCGCGCTTTCCTGAAAGTCGTCCGACGCCAGCACCGGCCCAACCAGAATTGTCGCCGTCCGCTCCATCGGCGTGTCTTTGGACAGGGCTTCGATGGTACCCAGCGTGCCCCGGACGACCCGCTCTTCCGGCCAGGTCGCCCGGCAGACGATGGCGGCCGGACATTCCTCCCCGTAATGCGGCAGCAGCGCCGCAACGACCCGGTCGAGCACATGGACCGAGAGATGGATCGCCAAGGTCGCTCCGGTTGCCGCAAAGGCTTCAAGCGATTCGCGCTCCGGCATTTTCGAGGCCCGGCCCGAAGTTCGGGTCAGGACGAGCGACTGGGCAACGCCGGGCAAGGTCAACTCGCGCCGGAGCGCAGCCGCAGAAGCCGCAAAAGCCGGAACGCCCGGCGTCATCGTATAGGAAATGCCGAGCCGGTCGAGCCGGCGGAACTGTTCGCCGGCCGCGCTCCAGACCGAAAGATCGCCGGAATGCAGGCGGGCCACGTCCAGGCCGGCCGCATCCGCAGCGCCGATTTCGGCGATGATTTCATCCAGGCTCATCGGCGCGGTATCGACGATTTTCGCTCCCGGCGGGCAATGCGAAAGAATATCGCGGTGGACCAGAGAGCCGGCGTAGAGGCACACCGGACAGCGGCCCAGCAATTCGCGGCCCCGCACCGTAATCAGGTCCGGTGCACCCGGCCCGGCGCCGATGAAATGGACGGTCACGAGCCCTCTCCGCGCGCCACCGCGCAGGTCACGCCGCAATGCGCAATCCGCGGGAGCAGCAGGCGCGCATTGCGCCCGGCTGCGGCCAGTGCCGCCGCTTCGGAGACCGCGGCCAGCCCGGTCGCTTCCAGCGCCGCCGCTGAAGGAGTGGCGCACAGCGGCTGGACGGCGTCGAGTTCCGAACGGCCTACGAACTTTACAGGCAGGCCCAGTTCTTCGGCGGTCCGAACGATGCCGGGCTCGCCCGACTTGAACGCAGGAACGGCCAGCGTATCGATCTGCCCGAGGGCGAGTCCGGCTTTCGTCAGCGCCATGCCGACCGCGGCGCGGATCCGGGATGCCGGGCTGTCGCGCCGGCATCCGATCCCGACGGCGATCACGGCTTTACCGCCTGCAACTGGGTGACAGTCATCGCCGGACGGAAGCCGTGCATGCCGCCGATCCTGTCGAGCCGCTCGACCGACAGCCGGGTCAATGTAGCGCCGGCCTCCTTCGCAAAGGCGCCGAGCACAAGATCGCTGTCCAGCGTGACGCTGTTGGCGACCAGCCGGCCGCCGGGCGGCAGCGCACGCCACGCCGTCCCGAGCAGGCCATCGGTTGCAATGCCGCCGCCGACGAAGACCGCATCCGGCGCCGGCAGGCCTTCGAGCGCACCCGGCGCCTCGCCCATGACGATTTCGAGCCGCGGCACGCCGAGCGCGGCGGCGTTGTTGCGGGCCAGCGCCGCCCGGTCCTCGCGCCGTTCGATGCCGACCGCGCGGTTGGCCGGATGGGCGAGCAGCCATTCGATGGCGACCGAGCCCGAGCCGGCGCCGATGTCCCAGAGCAGTTCGCCAGCCCGCGGCGCGAGGCTCGACAGGGTCACCGCGCGGATTTCCCGCTTGGTCAGCATCCCGTCGGTCTCGAACAGCCGGTCGGCCAGGCCCGCGCCGGCGGGAACCACCCGCGCGTCCGGCGCCGCCGCGACGCGGATTGCGATCAGGTTCAGGCGGGAAATTCCGGTCAGATCGAAGCCGTCGGCGCGGCATTCGCGGATCCGCTCGTCCGGCCCGCCCAGGACCTCCAGCACGGTCATGCGGCTGGCGCCGAAGCCGTGGCCGGCGAGCAGGCGCGCGACCGTCTGCGGCGTCGTCTCGTCCGCCGAAAGCACGAGGACACGCCGGTCCGGCTGAAGGCGCGGCAACAGCGTCTCCGGCGGCGGGCCGCACAGCGAGACGATTTCGGCATCCTGCACGGCCCAGCCGAGGCGGCCCGCGGCCAGCGCAAGGGACGAGGGCGCGGGAAAGACCGTCATTTCAGCGGCTGCAATGCATTCCGCAAGCACCGAGCCGATGCCGTAGTGAAAGGGGTCGCCCGACGCCAGAACCGCGACCCGGCTGCCGCGCAGCGCTTCGATTTCGGGAATCGCCGACCGGATCGGGCTCGGCCACGGAACCGCCCGGCCCCGGATCAGGCTATCGAGTAGCCGCAGGTGCCGCTTCCCGCCGTAGACGGTCTCGGCGGCCTCGACCGCCTGCCGGGCCGCCGCGCACAAGCCCTCGACACCGTCCTCGCCGACTCCAATAATCGACAACCACCGCCGGCCCGCGGCAGTGTCGGCGCTGACGGCATCAACGGGCCCGGGAGGAGCGGTCTGTGTCACGGCTGAAGGTCCTGCTGCTCGGCGGCACTACCGAGGCGAGCGCCCTTGCGGAGCGGATCGCAGAGGACGAGCGGTTCGAAGGCACCCTGTCGCTCGCCGGCGTCACCCTGTCGCCCAAAGTGTCGCCGCTCGAAGTGCGGACCGGCGGTTTCGGCGGGGCGGAGGGGCTCGCGGCCGATCTCCAGCAGCACGAAATCGATGCGCTGGTCGACGCCACCCATCCCTTCGCCGCCGTCATATCGGCCAATGCCGCGACGGCCGCGGCAACGGTCTCCGTGCCCTGCATCGCGGTGTGCCGGCCGCCCTGGGAAGAGGCCCCGGGCGACTGCTGGATCCGCGTACCGGACATGCCGTCCGCCGCGGCGGCATTGGGACCGGCGCCGCGCACCGTTTTTCTGACGATCGGCCGCAAGGATCTGGCGCCGTTCCGCGCCGCGCCGCAGCATCGCTACGTCGTCCGCAGCGTCGACCCGCCGCCGCAGGGCTTGCTGCCCGACGGCGCGGTCTTCATCGCCGCGCGCGGGCCCTTCGCCCTGGAGGACGAAGAGCGTCTGCTGCGCGACCACGGCATCGAGACCATCGTCACCAAGAATTCCGGCGGCGAGGCCACTGTCGCCAAGCTGACCGCAGCGCGGCGGCGCGGCCTGCCCGTCGTCATGGTCAACCGCCCGCCGGCGGCCGGGCCGGCCGTCCCGACGGTCGACGACGCCTGGGACTGGCTGGTCGCGCGTCACGAGGAGACCGCCTCCGCCCGGCGCGGCGTGTAGACCCAGGCGCCCTCCCCGCCGCGCGGAACGCAGCGCGTCGCGCTCGATCCGACGATCACCAGGGTGCGCATGTCCGCCATCTCCGGCGCCGCCCCGGCGAGCGTCGTGACGACGATCTCTTCGTCAGGCCGGCTGACGGCGGTTGCGAAAACCACCGGCGTCTCGGGCGCGCGCAGCTCGCGCAGCAGGTCCAGCACCCCGCCGAGTTGCCAGGGCCGCGCCTTCGAGACCGGGTTGTAGAAGGCCATCGCGAAATCCGCCTCCGCCGCCGCGCGCACCCTTTGCAGCACCGTCTCCCACGGCTTCAGATTGTCGGACAGCGAGATCGCGCAGAAATCGTGGCCGAGCGGCGCGCCGATCCGGGCGGCCGCCGCGGTCATGGCCGTCACGCCCGGCACGACCGTGATCTCGCAGGTCGTCCCGCCCTGCTGTTCGACCGCCTCGAACAGGGTCGCGGCCATGGCGAACACGCCGGCGTCGCCCGAGGACACGACGGCGACCGCCTCTCCGTCCGCCGCAAGTTGGAGCGCCTTGCGGGCACGGTCCAGTTCCTGCCGATTGTCCGACGCGTGGACGATCTGATCGTCGCGCACCGACGCCCGCGCCAGATAAGGGCCGTAGCCGACAAGGTGGCGCGCGATTCGCAGGGCGTCGCTGGCCGCCGGCGTGCGATGGCGTTCGTCGCCCGGCCCGAGACCGACCACATAGACGTGCCCGCTCACGATGCCGCCCGCCCGGTCGGCACGAGGACCAGCGAGAAATAGGGAGCTTCGTCAATCGGCATGTCCGAGAGCCGCATAATGCGCTCATCCGGCGTCGACCCGTTTTCCACATAGATCGCGCGTCCGGTCAGGCCGGCTCGGTCCAGCGCGCGCCGGATTTTCGGCAGGTGCCGCCCGACTTTCATCACGACTGCGGCGTCCGCCGATTGCAAACGCCCGGCGAGCGTGTCTTCGTCCAGGGTGCCGGCGAGGACCGACAGGCAATCGTCGCCGCGGGTCATCGGCAGGCCGGCCCGGCTCCAGCAGGCGGCCATCGCGGTCACGCCGGGCACGATCTCGGTATCGTAGCGCGCCGCCAGCCGGTCGTTCACATACATGAACGAACCGTAAAACAGCGGGTCGCCCTCGCACAGCAGCGCGACATCGCGGCCGCCATCGAGCGCAGCCGCAATCCGGTTTGCCGCGTCGTCGTAGAAGGCCGCCATCGCCTCCCGGTAGACGTCGGACCGCTTCGGTATCTCGGTCGTGTAGGGATAGGTAAAGCGCAGTTCCCCGGCATCCGGCGCAAGGTAGCCGTCGGCGATGCGCCGTGCATGACCGGCCTTTCCCGACTTCGCGAACCAGGCGACGACGGGCGCCGCACGCAGGAGGCGTACGGCCTTCAGGGTCAGCAACTCGGGATCGCCCGGCCCCACCCCGATGCCGAACAGTCTGCCTTTACCGTTCATACCCGGCCGCTCGCTCCGGACCGATCATTCGTGATCGTTCGCCAGTGCGTTGACCGCCGCCGTCGCCATGGCGCTGCCGCCGCGCCGGCCGCGCACAACGACATGGGGCAGGTCCGTCCGCGCCGCCAGCGCCTCCTTGGATTCCGCCGCGCCGACGAAGCCGACCGGCACGCCGATCACCGCCGCCGGCGCCGGCGCGCCCTCGTCCAGCAGTTCGAGCAGGCGAAACAGCGCAGTCGGCGCGTTGCCGATGGCGACGACGGCGCCGGCCAGCCGGTCGCGCCACAGGTCGACTGCGGCCGCCGACCGGGTCGTATCCATGCGTTTGGCGAGATCGCGGACCTGCGGCTCCTCCAGCGTGCAGATCACCTCGTTGCCGGCGGGCAGGCGCGCAGGCGTGATGCCGCTGGCGACCATCTTGGCGTCGCACAGGACCGGCGCCCCGGCGTGCAGGGCGGCGCGCGCGGCCTCGGCGAATCTGGGCGAGAAGCGAAGGTCGCCCGCCAGGTCGACCATGCCGCAGGCGTGGATCATGCGCACCGCCACCCGCGCTTCGATCTCGGACAGGCCCGAGAGATCGGCTTCGGCGCGGATGGTTGCAAAGGACTGTTCGTAAATCGCCGGGCCGTGGCGACTGTAATTGTAGTGCCGTGCCACCTCTGTCACCCCCATCCCGCGCCGGTTCGGACGGTCTCCCGGGCGGGCGGTTCGCGGCCTGCCGGCTTCGCGGCTGCCAGTATCCGCGCCACGGCCTCCGGTGTCAGGCCGGTGCGTTCCGGCGCATCGCCCGCCCGGCCGTTCCGGACCAGACCGTAACCGCCCGGTCCCGCAACCAGCGTCGCGCCGGCCGGTGCCGGATGGGCGCAGCCTTTCGCACATCCGGATAGATGGAGCAGCCCCGTTCCGGGCAGCCCTGCCGCCGTGAGATACGCCGCGTCGGCGCGGGTGTCCGCATGCCCGCCGGCGCAGCGCGGGCGGCCGGCGCAGGCGACGATGCGACTGCGCACATCGTCTGCTGCCGCAACAAGCCCGATATCCGACACCGCCGCGCCGACGGCGGCGGCATTGGCGGGCAAAACGCCCCACAGGATGAGAGACTTCCAGGGCGTAACCCGGATCGTTCCGTCTGCGAAGCGGCGCGACAGGTCCGCCAGCTCGGCAAGGTCGCCCGCTTCCATGCTGCCGAATGGCGCCGCGGCGGCGAAACAGCCCTGCGCCGCGCCCGCCACCGCTACAAATCCGGCCGGCGGACGGTCCGCTGCCGGTTCGGGAACCGATTCGACCGCGCGTGCGCCGTTCAGGCCGGCTGCATCGAATACGGCGCGGGCCCCGCAGGCGGCGGCCATCGCCCGCATGCGCTTTGGTGCGGGCGATGCCGCCGCACTCCCCTGCCCTTTCCTCCACGCCAAAAATGCCGCCAGCAACCGGCGGACCGCTTCCTCCAGCCCGCTTTCCGGCAGGCTGAGGCGGCAGTCGCCCCCGGCCAGCGCGATAAACAGGCCTTCGCCGTCGGCGCGCACCATGATGTCGGCGGTGCGGCCGGCAAGCGGCAGCGCGACCCCGGCGTCGACCAGCAGGCCGAACTTGTCCGGCAGGTCGTGGAAGGCCGGATCGGTTTCCAGAACGGCGCTCAACCGGTGCGCCAGCGCGTGCGAATCGAATTGCGCAGCGGGATCGTCCGGCCCCAGCGGATCGGCGAGTACGTTGCGCACCGCTTCCGCTTGCGGACCGGCGGCAGCAAGCCCGATGCCGGCAATCGCTTCGGCAAATCCGTCGACCGTGCTGTCTGTGAGCCCCCGGACCTGAAGATGGCCGCGGTTGGTCGGCTCGATCATGCCGTTGCCGAACCGGCCGGCGGCGGCGGCCACGGCCTCCGCCTGGACAGCGGTCAGCGTCGCCGCGCGCGGCTTGACCCGTACCAGCAGGCCGTCGCCCGATTCCATCGGCGTCATCAGCGACGGGCACCGCCCTTTGACCGCCGGTTCCGTCATTCCGCGTCCCCGCGCAGGATCGCCGTCGTCGAGTTGCGCCGCGGCTGCCACAGGCTGCGGTCGACAGCTTCGTTGAAGCGATCGATCATGGCGCCGCGCGCCGCCGGATTGTTCTCGCACAGGAAGGCGTCGACCGCGCTGTCGCCGAGGGTGGCGTCGAAGACCAAGTCGAACTGGCGGTCGAGCCGGTCTGGCATCGTGGCGGCGAAGGCGAATATCCCTTCCAGCGAACGCGCAATCTCCGCGCCGCCGCGATAGCCGTGGCGCATCATGCCGGCGATCCAGGCCGGGTTGGCCGCCCGGCCGCGCACGATCCGGGCAATCTCCTCGTTCAGCGTCCGGGCGCGCGGCGTTTCGGGATCGGCGGTATCGAGATGGTAGACGTCGGGCTCGGCGCCCAGCCGGTTTGCCGCTGCCAGGAATCCGCCCTCGTGGGCAGCGAAATCGGTCGAATCGAGCAGATCGACTTCGCTGTGGTCCTGGGCATGGACCAGCGCGTCGGCAGCGCGGACCCGGTCGGAAAATCCCTTCGGGTCGGCGCGCCCGTCCAACCCCTGGCCGTAGGCGCTGGCCGACGCGGCGAGATAGCTGGCGCCCAGTTCGTCGCGTGCGGTCCATCCGCCGCTTTCGAGCAGCGGCGAGACGCCGGCTCCGTAGGCGCCGGGCGCCGATCCATAGATGCGGACCGTGGCCGCGCGAAAAGCCGCCTCGTCCAGATTTCCCGCAGTGCCGGCGAGCGGGTTGATCCCGGCGCTTTCCTGGCGCCGCCCGATCGCCCGCACCACCGCGTCGAACATGGCGACCTGGCCTTCGAAGGCGTCGCGGAACAGGCCGGAGATGCGCAGGGTGACGTCGACCCGCGGCCGGCCGAGCCGGTCCGCCGGGACGATCTCGAAGCCGGTCACCCGGCCGGCGCCCTCGCTCCATACCGGTTCGGCGCCGACCAGCACCAGCGCCAGCGCCAGATCTTCGCCGCCCGTGCGCATGGTGGCGCTGCCCCACAGGTCGATCACCAGCGCGCGCGGCCACTCGCCCTTCTCCTGCAGATGGCGGCGGATCAGTTCGTCGGCCGTGCGCCGGGCCAACGCCATCGCGCCATGGGTCGGCACGGCGCGCGGATCGACGGTGAACATGTTGCGGCCGGTCGGCAGCACGTCGCCCCGGCCGCGGGTCGGCGCGCCGGCCGGCCCCGGCGCGACGAACCGGCCGTCGAGCGCATCCAGCAGGGCCTGCCGCTCCGAAGCGGCGCAGGCGTCGAGCCGCGCCTCAAGCCTGGCGTGCCGCGACTCGGGCGCGTGCCTCTGCAACGCCGACAGCAGGGCCGTCCGGCTTCCGGCCGCCGGCACCCGGCCGAAGACGTGCAGCCCGTCGCGGATCTGCAGGTCCTTGACATCGCACAGATAGGTGTCGAGCCGGGCCAGCCGGTCGTCTTCGGACAGGCCGGCGCCGGCGCCGCACTCCTCAAGCAGGCCGAGCGCCTCCGCACGCTCCAAGATTTCTCCCCGCAACAGCCCGGTGCGCCGCCTGTCGAGCCCGTCGGCGCCGGCATATTCGTCGATCAGCCGCTCCAGTTCGAGGCCCGCGCCATGGCTTCCGGCGGCTTTCAGCGGCGGAGTCAGATGGCCGATCGTGACCGCGCCGAGCCGGCGCTTGGCCGCAGCCGCCTCGCCGGGATTGTTGACGATGAAGGGATAGGCGACCGGGATGCCGCCGAGCAACGCCGCCGGAAAGCAGGCTTCGGACACTGCGACCGCCTTGCCGGGCAGCCATTCCAGCGTGCCGTGGGCGCCCAGATGGATCATCGCGTCGATATCCTCGACGCAGCGCAGCCACAGATAGAAGGCGACATAGGCGTGGCGCGGCGGTACGTCCGGATCGTGATACAGCGCCTTGCGGTCGGCCTGCTGGCCGCGGTCCGGCTGGATCGCCGCGAGAACCCGGCCGTAACGCCCGAAACGCAAGTAAAACCGGCCGTCTTCGACCGCGGGATCGTCCTCCGGCTCGCCCCAGGCTTCGCGGATACGCGCCTGCGCCGTCTCGGGCAACGCGGCGAACAGCCGGCGATAGGTCGCCAGGTCGAGGACCGGGCGCGGCGGGCCGTTGCACAGGTCTTCGACCAGATCGAGCGCCGAGACACCCGGCGTCGCCGCGTAGCCGGCCTCGCGCAGCAGATCGAGGATCCCGATACCGCTTTCGACGGTATCGAGGCCGATGGCGTGGGCGAGCTGTCCGGCCGCCGGATAGTCGGACAGCACCATGCCGATCCGCCGGTCCTCGCGCCGACGCTGCGCCAGCCGGATCCAGCGCGCAGCCTGTTCCGCGGCCAGCGCAATCCCCTGCGGATCGGGATTATGGCTCGTTCGCGCGTATTCCAGACGGTCCTCGCGCGCCGCCTCCGACTTGAAGGAAATCGCCGTCGTCGAAAGCCGGCCGTCCAGTTCCGGCAGAACGATCTGCATCGCGAGGTCGGACTGGGAGAGGCCCCGGGCCGATTCCGCCCAGGCCTCGCGCGTCGAGCCGGCCAGCATGAGCTGAAGCACCGGCACGCCCGCGGCATCGAGCGGCGATCCCTCGTCGTTGCGCCGCGCGGAAAACGCCGTCGCGTTGAGCACCAGATCGGGCCCGACGGCTTCAAGGCGTTCGGTGACGAAGGCTGCGGTATCCGCTTCCTTCAGGCTGCCGACATAAAGTCCGACCGTCCGGATGCCGCGTTCCGCGAGCCGCCGCGCCAGATCGGTCAGCGGCGCGACGTCGCCGGCCAGCAGATAGGCGCGGTAGAACAGGATGACCGCTGTTGCCGTATACGGATCGGGGTCCGGCGCCAGGGCATGTTCGCCGAAGGGCGGAACCGGCCGGAGGCGCTTCTTCGGCGCCGGCCGCAGGCCGGCCAGATGGGCCATCCGGGCCAGCGCCAGCCCGACATTGTGCGGCCCGCCCTCGGCCAGGCAGCGATCGAGGCGGCCGAGATGTCCGGGCGCGACGGTGGACAGCGCCGCGAGGCGCGGATCGGGCCGTCCGTCGCCGGGCACCAGCGCCAGCGGGATTTCGCGTTCGGCGCAGACCCGGGCGATCTCCTCGATGCCGTAGCGCCAGAAATCCAGCCCGCCGAGCAGGCGCGCCGCAACGATGCGCGACCGGGCGATCACCTCCTCGACATAGACGTCGACGGACAGCGGATGCCGCAATCTGCCTATATTCGCGAGCCGCAGCGACGGCAGCGCGTCGCCCAGCTCGCGGCACGCCACCGTGGCGGCGGCCAGGTCGGTATCCGCGAAGGACAGGAACACCATGTCCGCCGGGCTCTGGCCGAGATCGACGGCGACGTCGATTTCGTCCAGGCTGTGGGCTTCGCGGAACAGTAGGTGCATGGCTCAGGCGGCGAGCGCCGCGGTTATGGCCGGGCGGTCCAGACCGGTCTGGCCGATTACGACCAGGCGGGTCTCGCGGCTTTCGCCCGCGGCCCAGGGGCGGTCGTAATGATGGTTGATCCGCTGCCCGACCCCCTGGATGGCGAGGCGCATCGGCTTGCCGGCAACCGCAGCGAAGCCCTTGATGCGGAGAATGTCGTGTCCGGCCGCAATCTGTGACAGACGGCTGGCGAACGCTTCCGGCGACGCGATTTCCCCGAGCGCCACGTCGAAGGATTCGAAATCGTCGTGCTCGTGGTCGTCTTCACCGTCATGGTGCGACGGCCGGGCCGCCAGATCGTCCTCTGCCGCCGCGCCGAGACCGAGCAGGATCGCCGGATCGACCGCGCCTTCCTGCGTGGCGATCGTCCGGAGCGGCCGGCCGGCGGACGCAGAGATCGATTCCCGCAACTCCGGCAGGCTTTCCGCCTCCAGCAAATCCGTCTTGTTGAGCACGACGATGTCCGCCGCCATGAGCTGGTCCTCGTAGAGTTCCTGCAGCGGGTTGTCGTGCTCGATCGACGGATCCTCCTGTCGCATCGCCTCGACCGCTTCCAGGTCGTCGGCGAAGCGCCCCTCGGCGACCGCCGGCCCGTCGATCACGGCGATCACGCCGTCCACGGTCATGCGGGAGCGGATCGCCGGCCATTCGAAAGCCTTGATGAGCGGCTTGGGCAGCGCCAGGCCGGAGGTTTCGATCACGATATGATCGGGCGGCGCGTCCCGGTCGATCAGCGCCTGCATGGTGGGCAGGAAATCGTCGGCGACGGTGCAGCACAGGCAGCCGTTGGCCAGTTCGACGATATTCTCTTCCGGGCAATCCTCGATCCCGCAGCTCTTCAGCGTCTCGCCGTCGACGCCTTCGGCGCCGAATTCGTTGACGATGACGGCAAGCCGCCGGCCGTTTGCGTGGCTCAGAAGATGGCGCACCATGGTGGTCTTCCCGGCGCCGAGAAAGCCGGTGATGATCGTGGCCGGTATCTTGGCGGCGGTATAGCTCATGCGGTTTCTCGCGGTTCGGGAAGGTCGTCGGGATGGGCCGGGACGCGGGCGACGATGACATCGCGCAGGGACGGCGCGCGCTTCGACGGCATGACCACGCCGGTCTTCGATGCGGCGTAGACCAGGGCATAGTCGATCACGTCGTCCGCCAGCCCGGCCGAAAGGTAGCCGGCGAGATAGGCCCATTTACCCGGCGCGGAGACCGCCAGGCTGCACCCCTGCTCGCAATTGGCCATGCAGGTCACCGGGTTGACCCGGACCGCCTGTTCGAGATCGCGCGCACGCAGCCGCTCCACGACCGCTTCGTGCAACCGGGCGCCGGCCGCCGTCTCGTCCGGCGCGGCGGGCTCCTCGCCGGCCGGCTTGCAGGTCAGGCAGATATGCAGGACCGGGCGACGGTCGGTCATCCTCGTATGCCCCTGCTGAATTCTGTCCTGCCCGGCCGCAACCGATTTGCGCCTAGGCGAAAGGCGTCGTCGCGGCTACTTATGCGTGCGCCCGAAGGGGTGTCAAGCGGATGGCCGGGCCGGTTCCGGCCGGCGATTCGGCGCGCCGCCGGCATGTGGTGGAGAAGCCGTGGAGGATGCAGTCGGGATGCGCCATGCCGGTCGATAACCTGTATCTCGTCCTCGGCGGCGCCCGGTCCGGCAAGAGCCGGCACGCCGAAGCCCTGGTTGAGGCCGCACCGCCGCCCCGGCACTACATCGCGACGGCCGAAGCCCTCGACGACGAGATGCGCCAGCGGATCGACGAACACCGCGCGCGGCGCGGCGCCGGCTGGCGGACCGTCGAGGCGCCGCTCGAACTCGCTGCCGCGCTCGACGCCGTGCCGGACGGCGCGCCGGTGCTGGTCGATTGCCTGACCCTGTGGCTGAGCAACCTGATGCTGGCCGGCCGCACGGCAGCGCCTGCCGAGAGCGCATTGATCTCGGCACTGGAGCGCCGGCGCGGGTTGACGGTGCTGGTGTCCAACGAGGTCGGCCTCGGGATCGTCCCGGAAAACCGGCTGGCCCGCGACTTCCGCGACGCCGCCGGCAGCCTGCACCGCAGGGTTGCTGCACGCGCGCAACATGTGCACTTCATGGTGGCGGGAATCCCTACCATCGTCAAAGGACCGCGATGAGCGACGACACGGAACGAGAGGCTCGCCACAAGGCGAAGATGGCCCACCGCAAGGCGGTCCAGGATGCCGAGGTCGCCTCGAAGAAGATCGAGAAGGGCCTGCTGATGGTCCACACCGGCACCGGCAAGGGCAAATCGACCGCCGCTTTCGGTCTGGCGCTGCGCATGCTCGGCCGGGGCCGCAAGGTCGGCGTCGTGCAGTTCATCAAGGGCGCCTGGTCGACCGGCGAGAAAATCGCGCTCGAGGCGATGGCCGCCGACATGGTCGAATGGCACGCTTTGGGCGAGGGTTTCACCTGGGAGACCCAGGACAAGGCGCGCGATATCGCGGCGTGCCGGAAGGCCTGGGACACCGCGCTCGCCATGATGGCGAACCCGGATTTCGGCCTTGTAGTCCTGGACGAGTTGAATATCGCCCTGCGCTACGACTATCTCGCGATGGACGAGGTGCTGGCCGGCCTGGCCGGTCGGCCTGACAACCTTCATGTCGTGGTAACCGGCCGCAACGCCAAGGCGCCGCTGGTCGAAGCCGCCGATCTCGTGACCGAGATGACCTTGGTCAAGCACCACTTCAAAGCCGGCGTGAAAACCCAGGAGGGGATCGAATACTGATGCCCCCGGGGGCAGTTACGGGCCGGACCATTATGCTGCAGGGCACCGGATCGAATGTCGGCAAGTCGGTGCTCGCCGCCGGCCTGCTGCGCGCCCTGTCGAACCGCGGCCACCGTGTCGCCCCGTTCAAGCCCCAGAACATGTCGAACAACGCCGCGGTGGCGGCCGACGGCGGCGAGATCGGCCGGGCGCAGGCGCTCCAGGCCCGGGCGGCGCGGGTCGAACCCAGCGTCCACATGAACCCGGTCCTGCTCAAGCCGAGCTCCGAGACCGGCGCCCAGATCGTGGTGCAGGGCAAGGTGACGGGCGAATCCCGCGCCCGGGAATTTCAGGAGATCAAACCTCGGCTGTTGCCACGGGTGCTGAACAGTTTCGAGACGGTTTGCACGGCTGCGGACTTCGTCGTCGTCGAAGGCGCGGGCAGCGCGTCGGAAACCAACCTTCGCGATGCGGACATCGCCAACATGGGCTTCGCCGCCGCCGCCGATATTCCCGTCGTCCTGATCGGCGACATCGACCGCGGCGGGGTGATCGCGTCGCTCGTCGGCACGAAGGCGGTGATCGCCGCCCCGGATGCCACGCTGGTTGCCGGCTTCATCGTCAACAAGATGCGCGGCGACCTTTCACTGTTCGACGAAGGCATGGCGGACATCGCCCGGCGCACCGGCTGGCCGGCGCTCGGCCTGGTGCCCTTTTTCGAACCGGCCTGCAACCTGCCCGCAGAAGACGCCTACGACCTATCCGGCCGGGACCGCCGCGGGCCGGACGGCGGCAGAACCGACGGGCGGGTCCGGATTGTCGTGCCGCACCTGCCGCGGATCGCCAATTTCGACGATCTCGATCCGCTGAAGGCCGAACCGGAGGTCGATCTGGTCCTGGTCGGGCGCGGCGCACCGCTACCACCGGATGCCGATCTCGTCATCCTGCCCGGCAGCAAGGCGACGATCGCCGACCTTGCAGCGCTGCGCGACGAAGGCTGGGACATCGACCTGCTCGCCCACCGGCGCCGCGGCGGCCGGATCCTGGGCCTGTGCGGCGGCTTCCAGATGCTCGGGCGGACGATTTCGGACCCCGACGGTCTGGAAGGCCCGCCCGGTACGGTCGAGGGCCTGGGGCTGCTCGACGCCGATACCGTCCTGACCGCGCCGAAAACCGTCAGAGAGGTCGCCGGCGAGGACATCTGCGGCGGCAGCGCCTTCACCGGCTACGAAATTCATATGGGACGGACCGCCGGTCCGGATTGCAAAAGGCCGCTGCACCGGCTTTCGGACGGCCGGCCCGACGGCGCCCGCTCCGCCGACGGCCGGGTCGCCGGCACCTATGTCCACGGGCTGTTCGGCAGCGACCGTCACCGCGCCGATTGGCTGCGCAGCTTCGGCGCGAAAAGCGATATCGATTCGCACGACGCCCTGGTCGACGAAACGCTCGACGGCCTTGCCGACCATCTCGAAGTGCATGTCGATATCGACCGGCTGATCGCTATAGCGCGATAGCGAGAAACAGGGCACAGGCGGCAGCGATCTGGATCGCGCAAGCCCGGCGGTAGAGCCGCAGAGCGCGGCCGATATCGTCCGCCGTCGCCGCCGCGCGGCCGTCGCCCATCCACGGATCGTCGACGAATTCTTCGGCATACTGCCGCGGCCCGCCGAGGCGCAGCCCGAGCGCTCCAGCCATGGCGGCCTCCGGCCAACCGGCATTGGGCGACCGGTGGCGCCGCGCGTCGCGCCGGACCGCCCGCAGAGCCCCGGCCGGCGCGGCGCCCGGCACCGTCATCGCCGCCAGCACGATCCAGCCGGCGCTCAATCGCGAGGCCGGCAGATTGACCAGATCGTCGAGCCGGGCGGCAAACCGGCCGAACTGGCGATACCTCTCGCTCCTGTGGCCGATCATGCTGTCGGCCGTGTTGACCGCCTTGCAGGCAACTGCGCCCGGCAATCCGAACAGCGCGCACCAGAAAGCCGGCGCCGTGACTGCGTCGGAAAAATTCTCGGCCAAGCTCTCGATCGCGGCGCGGGTAACGCCGGCCTCGTCCAGCGCCTCCGGATCCCGGCCGACGATGCGGGTAACCTGTTTTCTCCCTTCCGGCAGGCCCCCGAACGTCAGCCCTTCGGCAACCGCTGCGACATGCTCGTGCAGGCTGCGCTGGACGAAAAGGGACGACGCCAGCAAACCCAGCGCCAACCCTGCGAGCCACCAGGACAGCAGCAAGAACGCGCCGTCCTGCAGGAAGACGGCGGCGCCGACCGAGACAATCAGCACCGCGAGCACGCAACACGCCCCGTTGAGACGCCGCCGCGGATCGGGCAAGGTCGGCCGGTTCCAGCGGCGCTCGATCCGCTCGATGAGCGCGCCGATCCACATGACGGGATGGCCGGGCCCGGCAGACAGGCCCTTCGGATAGCCGAACGCCGCCTCGACGAGGAGGGCGGCGGCCAGGAGAAGCAGATTGGTCTCGAACCACATCGCGATCATCGCAACTTCCGCCGCACCCGGGCGGTCCGCGAACCGGCCGGCAGGACCTGCATGATCCCGCACGGCGGCAATCTCTCCGGGCTGCGCCAGCGCTTTCCGGACGCGCCCGAACCGCTGATCGACCTTTCGACCGGCATCAACCCCTTTTCCTATCCGCTGCCGGCAATTCCGGAGACAGCCTATACGCGCCTGCCGGAGGAGGCACAAATCCAGCAGCTCAAACTGGCGGCGGCAGAAGCCTACGGCGCGCGCGATCCGGAGTTCGTCGCCGTCGCGGCCGGAACGCAACTCCTGATTTCGATCCTTCCCCGCCTTCTTCCGGCAGCGCAGGTATCCATCCTCGCGCCGACATACGGCGAGCACGCTGCCGCATGGTCGGCAGCCGGCGCCGCGGTGCTGGAAGGGACCGGGGCGGAGGTGCTGCAATCCGGAGACGTCGCCATCCTGTGCAATCCGAACAATCCGGACGGGCGCGCGCTGGACGCAGTGGCGGTCTCGGCAATCCAGACGCAACGGACGGGGCGCGGCGGCCGGACGATTGTCGACGAGGCGTTTGCCGAGTTCGCCGAAGCGCGCCTGAGCGCCGTTCCGGCGGTTCCCCAGCCGGGACTGATCGTGCTGCGCTCGTTCGGCAAGGCCTACGGGCTGGCGGGTGTGCGCCTGGGCTTCCTGATCGCGGAGCCCGAAATCGCCCGGCGCGTGGAACGGGCATTGGGTCCGTGGCCGGTTTCCGGCGTCGCCCTCCGCCTCGCCTGCACGGCGCTTGGCGATACGGACTGGCGCCGGCGTATGACCGAAAGGGTGGCGCGCGCAAGCGAAAGACTGGCTTCGCTGCTGTCCGCCCACGGCCTGGCGGCGGTCGGCGGCACCTCCCTCTTCCGCCTGGTCCGGCACGACAGGGCCCCGGCGGTCAGTCAGGCGCTGGGCCGCGCCGGCATTCTGGTGCGCGAATTTCCCGACCGTCCGGACTGGCTGCGCTTCGGCCTGCCCCCCGACGAAACCGCGTGGACACGGCTCGACGGTGCGCTCGGCTCGGTCCTGTAGCGAACGCTTCGCCCTTTGAGAGGCCGGCACGCCCGGCAGTCGATTTCCGCTCCGGATGGGTGATTGACCGGACCGGGCCGCATACCTATTGTGAGATATGAGACGCTTCCCATAACGGGCGGAAAAGCAACAAAAATGCCAAACCCCGGAATTGCCGCAGCAACTTACTGATCGTTCCCATGTCCCGAATCGACGAAGCCCGAAAGCGATTGGCGCGCGCGGTGGCGCGGCTGGAACAAGCCCGGCATGCCCAGACCGACCGCCTGGCCGAAATGAAGGAAGCGCTAAATGTGGAACCGGGCGCCGGACCGGACGCCGGCGACATCGGCGACCTGATCCGCGCCCTGGAGGAAGCACAGCGCGAGAATGCGGCGCTGGTCGCCGAGCGAGACGCCGTGGCGGACCAGGTGGACGCCATCCTCGGCAACGTGCGCCGTGCAGCCGGCATCAACGACAACGAACGCGCCGGGAGCGGTCCATGAGCGACGTGACGCTGACCATCAATCGCCGCGCCTACACCGTCGCCTGCGAGGACGGTCAGGAAGACCATTTGCGCGGCCTGGGCCGGCTTGTCGAAGAGCGGGTCGAGGAACTGATCGGATCGATGGGCCAGATCGGCGATCAACGGCTGCTCGTCATGGCAAGTCTGCTGTTCGCCGACGACGCCAAGGCCTCTCGCGAGGCCCTGCAGGACGCGCAGGAGAAAGCGGATGCGTTGAGCGCCGCGAAAGCGGCGGAGGACGAGGCCGCGAGCGCCATGGAAGACCTGGCGGCCAGGATCGAGGAACTGGCCGGCGCGATCGAGAAAGACTGAGGCGCTTGTCCGCATCTGTCGGGGAGGCGAAACGGGCGCTGCGCCGCCACGCGCTGGCGCAACGCCGGCAATTCGACAATCCGGAGGCCGCGATCGCCGCAGCGGTGCGCCTGTTGCAGGCCGTCGACATCGTTTCCGGCATCGCGGTCGCCGGCTATGCCGCGATGCGCGGCGAACTGGATCCGCGCCCGGCCCTGCTCGCCCTCGAAGCCAGGGGCTGCCGAACGGTGCTGCCCCGTACGACCGGAAAGGGCGAACCGCTGCGCTTTCTCGAGGCGCCGGGCGGCCTTGCCGAAAGTGTCGACGCGTTCGGGATCGCTGCGCCGCCGGCCTCGGCGGCCGAAGCCGATCCGGATCTTCTTCTGGTGCCGCTCGCCGCCTTCGACCGGCGGGGTTACCGGCTGGGATATGGCGGCGGCTTCTACGACGCGGCGCTCACCCGGTTGCGCGCCGGCGGCACCGTCACCGCTGTGGGTTGGGCCTTCGCGGCACAGGAAGTCGAGGCGGTTCCCGCCGAGCCGCACGACGCCAGACTCGACTGGATTGTCACCGAACGGGAAGCCATCTACATCTCGGCCTGATCTTCCCGACGGACGGACCCAGTCATGCGACTGTTGTATTGCGGCGATATCGTCGGCCGAGCCGGCCGGGACGCGATCATCCAGCATCTGCCCGGCCTGCGCAGCCGGCTCGCGCTCGATTTCGTTGCGGTGAACGGCGAGAACGCAGCCCATGGCTTCGGCATCACCGCGGATATCTGCCGCAAGGTGTACGACGCCGGCGCGGACTGCATCCTGCTCGGCAACCATGCCTGGGACCAGCGCGACATCATCGGCTATATCGACAGCGACCCGCGCCTGATCCGCCCGATCAACTATCCGCAGGGCACGCCGGGAAAGGGCGAGGCCCTGATCGACATCGGCCGGGGGCGCAAGGTCTACGTCCTGCAGGTCATGGCGCGGCTGTTCATGGACCCGCTGGACGACCCGTTCGCCGCGGCGGAGAAGGCGCTGGCGACCCATCGGCTGAAACGGGAGGCCGACGCCATCCTGGTCGACATGCACGGCGAGGCGACGAGCGAGAAAACCTCCTTCGGCCATTTCCTCGACGGCCGCGTCTCGCTGGTCGCCGGGACCCATACCCATGTGCCGACGGCCGACGCCCAAATCCTGAACGGCGGGACGGCCTACATCACCGACATCGGCATGTGCGGCGACTACGACTCGGTCATCGGCATGAAAAAGGAAGCGCCGATCGACCGGTTCCGGCGCAAGATGCCGGGCGACCGGCTCGGCCCGGCCGATGGCGAGGGCACGTTGTGCGCCGTCTATGTCGAGACCGACGATATGACGGGCCTGGCGACGCGCGTCGAGGCGGTGCGCGTCGGCCCGCGGCTGGCCAACGCCGTTCCCGAGGTCGCTGCCGCCTGACGCGGCATTCCGCCCGGCCCGGCTTTTTTGGGCAACGACCGAAGGTTTGCTACGCAACAGCCACAATATGTTGTATAGTTGCGGCCATTGACTGGCTTTATATAGCATTACAATCGGTCCGATCCGGAAGGAACGCCACCCGACATGGCCGGCCATTCCAAATTCAAGAATATCATGCACCGGAAGGGCGCCCAGGACGCGAAACGCGCCAAAATCTTCGCCCGGCATGCCAAGGAAATCATGATCGCGGCGCGAGCCGGCGCCGATCCGGACATGAACGCCCGCCTGCGCGGCGCCATCGCCGCCGCCAAGGCGCAGAACATGCCGAACGACAATATCGACCGGGCGGTAAAGAAAGGCAGCGGCGGCGGCGAGGCCGATAGCTACGAGGAAATCCGCTACGAGGGCTACGGCCCCGGCGGGGTCGCAATGATCGTCGATGTCCTGACCGACAACCGCAACCGCGCGGCTTCGGATATTCGTTCCGCCTTCAGCAAGTACGGCGGCAACCTGGGCGAGACCAACAGCGTCGCCTTCATGTTCGACCGGGTGGGGCAGGTTCAGTATCCGGCCGGCGCGGCGAGTGCCGACGACATGTTCGAGGCGGCGCTGGAGGCCGGCGCCTCGGATGTCGAGTCAGGCGACGACATGCACGAGATCGTCTGCGAACCCGACGACCTGAACGCCGTGCGCGAGGCGCTGGAATCGCGCTTCGGCAATCCGGAAGCGGCCGAGCTCGTGTGGAAACCGCAAAGCACTGTGGACGTCGACGAAGGCAAGGCGTCCAGCCTGTTCAGGCTGCTCGACGCGCTGGACGACAACGACGACGTCCAGAATGTTTCCGCCAACTTCGACGTGTCCGACGAGGTCTTGGCGAAGCTGGGCGGGTGACGATCATGACGGCGCCCCGCGAGCACGGCGCGATCCGCATCCTCGGACTGGATCCCGGCCTGCGCCGGACCGGCTGGGGCGTAATCGAATCGGCCGACAACCGTCTGAGCTACGTCGCCAGCGGCACGGTGACGGCGGATCCGAAGCGCGAGATGGCCGAGCGGCTGAAGCTGCTCCACGACGGCATCGCCCGGCTGATCGAGATCTGGACGCCGGATGCGGCGGCGATCGAGGAAATCTTCGTCAACCGGAATCCGGGCTCCACCCTGCGGCTCGGCCAGGCCCGCGGCGCGGTCATGCTGGCGCCGGCGCTGGCCGGGATCGCGGTGCACGAATATGCCGCCAACGCAGTGAAGAAATCGGTCGTCGGCGCCGGCCATGCCGACAAGGTGCAGGTGCAGGCCATGGTCGGGATGCTGTTGCCGGCCGCCGGGCCGCAATCGGCCGACGCCGCGGACGCCCTGGCCGTCGCGATATGCCACATCCACCACGCGGCGACGCAGGCGTCGTGGCACGCAAGGGAAGTGGCGACCTCATGATCGGCGCACTCACCGGTCTGGTCGATCATGTCGGCAAGGACGAGGCCGTCATCGATGTCGGCGGCGTCGGCTATCTGGTTTTCGCCTCGGCCCGCACGCTGGATGCGCTGCCGCCGGCCGGATCGTCGGTCCGCCTGATGATCGAAACCCACGTCCGGGAAGACCATATCCACCTCTACGGCTTTGCCGACCGGCAGGAGCGGGACTGGTTCCGGCTGCTCACGACCGTGCAGGGCGTGGGCGCGCGCGTCGCGCTGGCGCTGCTGTCTGTCCTGACGCCGGAAGCGCTGGCCACCGCGATCGCGGCGCAGGACCGGGCCGCCATCGCACAGGCCGAAGGCATCGGCCCCAAGCTGGCGGCGCGTATCCTGAACGAATTGAAGGACAAGGCAGGCCTGATCGGCGGCGATCCGCTGGCCGGCGATTTCGCGGGCGGCCGGCTGCCGGCCGGCGCCGGCGCACCGCAGGGGGCCACTGCGGAAGCGGTCTCCGCCCTGGTCAATCTGGGCTACGGCCGCAGCGAGGCCTTCGCCGCAGTGAACCGGGTTGCCGGCGCTGCGGGCGAGGATGCGGCGGTCGAGCAACTGATCCCGCTGGCCCTCAAGGACCTGTCCGGATAGGCGCGGGACGATGGCAGCCGAACAGGATACCCGCATGGTCTCCGGCAATCCGTCGGCCGTCGAAGGCGACGACCCGTCCCTCCGGCCGGCGCGGCTCGACGATTTCGTCGGCCAGCGGGACATGCGCGCCAACCTGCGCGTGTTCGTCGAGGCGGCGCGCGCCCGCCGCGAGGCGATGGACCATGTCCTGTTTCACGGCCCGCCGGGCCTCGGCAAGACCACGCTCGCCCATATCGTGGCGCGGGAACTGGGCGTGGGGTTTCGCGGCACCTCCGGGCCCGTGATCGCGCGGGCCGGCGATCTGGCCGCGATCCTGACCAACCTGCAGCCCCGGGAGGTCCTGTTTATCGACGAAATCCACCGGCTCAATCCGGCGGTCGAGGAACTGCTCTATCCGGCGATGGAGGATTACCAGCTCGATCTCGTGATCGGCGAGGGACCGGCCGCCCGCTCGGTCCGGATCGACCTGCCGCGCTTTACCCTGGTCGGCGCCACGACGCGGGCCGGCCTGCTAACCACACCGCTGCGCGAACGGTTCGGCATTCCGCTGCGCCTGGACTTCTACGATGTCGACGATCTGGCCGTGATCGTGGCGCGGGCCGCCGCCCTGCTGAACTTGCGGCTGTCGCCGGACGGAGCACGGGAAATCGCGGCCCGCTCGCGCGGCACGCCGCGGATCGCCTCGCGGCTGCTGCGCCGGGTCCGGGATTTCGCGGCGGTCGACGGCGCGGCCGAAGTCGGCGCCGCAGAGGCGGATTCGGCGCTGAGGCGGCTCGATGTCGACAAGGCCGGCCTCGACCGCATGGATCACCGCTACCTGGCCTGCATCGCCGAGAAATACGGCGGCGGGCCGGTGGGCGTCGAGACGATCGCCGCTGTGCTCTCCGAACAACGCGACGCCATCGAGGATGTGATCGAACCCTATCTGGTCCGCGAGGGCCTCGTGCAGCGGACGCCGCGCGGCCGGATGCTGGCGGCGGACGGCTGGAAGGCCCTCGGCCTGGCGCCGCCCCCAGCAGCGCCGGACCAGTTCGAACTTCTGGCGGGCGGGCAGGATGACTGACCCCGGAGAAACCCCGAACCGGGAGCCCGCCGCCGACCCGGCCGTCGATGCGGAACCGGTCCATACCTTCCCGGTCCGCGTCTACTATGAGGACACGGACGCTGGCGGCATCGTCTATTACGCCAACTACCTCAAATTTGCCGAGCGTGCCCGGACCGAATTGCTGCGCCAGGCCGGCCGGCAGCAATTCGACCTGCTGCGCGAGCAGGGCATCGGCTTTACCGTGCGCTCCTGCCGGGCCGAGTATCTGGCGCCGGCGCGCCTCGACGACATCCTTGAAGTCCGCAGCACCGTAAACGAGGTGCTGGGCGCCAGCATGCGCCTGAGCCAGCGGATATACCGGGGCGAGCGCCTGTTGTGCGACCTGCGGTTTCGAATCGCAGCGATGAACCGGGAAGGCCGGCCGGCGCGCATCCCGAAGGACATCCGCGATACGCTGGCGCCCCGCATCGTGCCGCCGCCGCCTGACGAAGCGGAGGCGGACGAAACGGAGGCCGGCGGGGCCGGATGCGGCAGCACGCCGCGACAGCCGGCGGCGCCGCGGGATTGCCACAGTTATGGCGTTGACCCCTCAGCCGACCCCGTGTGACGAGCCGTCATGGACCTTTCGATTGTTACCGATCTGACGACCATTCTCGATCCGGTGCAGGCCTCCGTGGCCGCGCCGGCGCCCGATGGTTCCAGAAGCGTCGAACTGGCCCAGGCCACCGCATCCGATGGCGGCCCGGCGCAGGACGACGCCGCAAAACCCGGGCAGGACCGCAAGGTCGTGGAAGCCGGCCTCGGCGGCGACGCGCCGCGAACCGACGACTTTTCGGTGCTGGCCGTGATCGAACGGGCGGACTGGATCGTCAAGGGCGTCATCGCGCTCCTGGTGTTCGCCTCGATCTGGTCCTGGGCGGTCATCTTCGAGAAGCTGATGCTGCTGCACCGGATCAACGGCCGCGCCACCCGCTTCGAGAACCGGTTCTGGGCCGGCGGCTCGGTCGATGAGTTGTATGCCGATGTCGGAGAGAGTCCCGACAATCCGATGTCCGCCATTTTCGCCGCCGCCATGCGCGAGTGGAAACGCTCGATCGGCGACGATTCCGGGCAGCGGTCGTTGCGCGGAAGCCTGGGAGACCGGATCGACCGGGTGATGCATGTCACGCTGACCCGGGAAATGAGCCGGTCGGAACGCTTCCTCGGCTCGCTGGCGTCCATCGGGGCCACGGCGCCCTTCGTCGGCCTGTTCGGCACCGTCTGGGGCATCATGCGCGCGTTCCAGGACATCGCGATCCAGAAGAACACCAACCTGGCGACGGTCGCGCCGGGCATCGCCGAGGCCCTGTTTGCAACCGCGCTCGGCCTGGTGGCGGCAATTCCTGCGGTCGTGGCCTATAACAAGCTGTCGGGAGACCTCGACCGTTACGCCCACCGGCTCGAGGGCTTCTCGGGCGAGTTCAGCGCCATCGTGTCGCGCGAACTCGACAACAGCGGAGACTGACGATGGCCGCTGCACCGCTCCGGCGCGGCCGCGGACGCCGCAGCTATCAGCCGATGTCGGAGATCAACGTGACTCCGTTCGTGGACGTGATGCTGGTGCTTCTGGTCATCTTCATGGTGACGGCGCCCCTGCTGACCGTCGCCGTCCCGGTCGACCTGCCCAAGGCCAAAGCCGCCGCCATCGGCAAGCCCGACAAGCCGCTGATCGTCAGCGTCCGCGCCGACGGGACGGTCTTCCTGCAGGAAACGCAGATGGATACGGCAACCCTGATCGCGCGGCTCAAGGCGATCGCGCTGGTGCGCAACAATCCGCGGATCTTCGTGCGGGGCGACAAGACGGTGCCCTACGGACGGGTCATGCAGGTCATGAGTTCGATTTCGACCGCCGGCTTCCCGAAGGTCGGGCTGATCGCCGAAGACGGCAGCGACTAGACGGCAGGCGGGCGGCCATGCGCGGCATCCTCATCTCGGTCGCCCTGCATACGCTGGTCCTGCTGGCCGCGGCGCTCGGTGTGCCCTGGCTCGCGAAACCGCCGGCGAACGCGGCGCGCAACTTCGAGGTGGATATCGTTCGCCTGTCCGACATTACGCAGGCGGGCAAGGGCGAAAAACCGAAACCCAGGACCGAGCGCAAACCGGATGCCGAGCGCGAGACGACCAGGAAGCCGGTCGCCCGCGACCGGCGCGCCGGGAAACCGCCGGAGAAGCCCGAACCGGTCAAGCCGAAATCGGCAAAACCCGATTTGCCCAGGACGGCCGCACCGAAGCCGAAGCCGGCGGAAATCGAGCCGCCCAAGGTTGCGAAACCGAAGGCGCAACCGAAGCCGAAACCGCCGGAAAAGACCGCGGCCGCCAAACCAAAAGCGCCGCCGAAACCGGAGCCCCCGAAGACAACCGCCAGCGCCAAACCCGAGGCCGCGCCGCCGACGCCGCCGAAACCTGCGAAAAAAGCCGAACCGGCGCCGAAACCGAAAGCCGCTCCGCCGAAACGCGTCGAAATCGATCCCCGCGCCCTGCAGCGGCAGGCCAGCAAACCGAAGAAGCGGGCGGGCGTTAAAAAACCGGAGCCTCCGGCGTCCAAACCGGCGCCCAAACCTGTTGCGAAACCGAAGAAGAAGCCGAAGAAGAAGCCGGAAACGCGCATGGCCCGGCCAGCCCCGAAACCCGAGAAGAAGACCGTCCCGCCGAGGAAGGCCGAGCCGAAAAAGCCCGCGAAGCCCGAAGTGAAAGCAGCGAAACCGAAGAAGAAACCGGAACCCGAACCGCCGGAGACGGCAAAGAAGGCCGAGCCGAAGGTCGAACGCCACGTCGCCGCCCTGCCGCGAGCGCGACCGCGCCCGCCGGCGCAGCCCCGCCCCGAGAAAAGCGCGAAACAGCCGCCGAAGGCCGTCAAGAAACCTCCGGCCAGGAAAGACCCGCTCGACTCGGTGTTCAAGACCGTCGGCAAGCTGAAGAAATCGCAACAGTCCGACCGCGACCGGACGGCGGCCCGGACACCGGCCGGCGTCAAGACGGCGGCGCGCAGCCTGCGCCTGACCCTGTCGGAAATCCAGGCGGTCCGGCGGCAGATTCAGCCGTGCTGGAATTTTCCGGCGGGCGCGCAAAATGCCGGCGCGCTGCGCGTCCGGATCACGATCTGGCTTAACCGGGATGGCTCGGTGCGCGATGCAAAGATACTGGACGGTGCGGACTTTTCCGGCAATGCGAAGCTGCGCGCTGCCGCCGACGCCGGTATTCGCGCGGTCCGCAATCCCAGATGCAGTCCGCTGAAGCTGCCGCCGGAAAAATTCGACCAATGGAAAGTGCTGACCATCGACTTCGATCCATCCAAACTGAGTTCGGAGTAACCATGCCGCTTCCCCCGCCCGTATCCCGTTCGTGCCGCCGGCTGTTTATGGCGGGCCTGCTCGCCTTCGCCGTGCCGGCGACGGCCGCGGCGCAACTGACCATCCGGATCGACGATCCGAACTTCGAGCCGCTGCCGATCGCCATCGTGGCGCCGCAGGCGTCCGACGACGACGAACGGTCTACCGCCGGCCGGATTGCCGGTGTCGTGACCGCAAATCTCGAGGGATCGGGCCTGTTCCGCACGATCGACCCGAGCGCGTTCGTCCAGCGCGACGGGTCGGAGGTGCTCGCGCCGCGCTTCAACGACTGGAAGGGTATCGGCGCCGAGGCACTGGTCACCGGCCGGGTCTTTCACCGGACCAACGGCGATATCCGCATCGAATTCCGGCTCTGGGACGTTGCCACCGGACGCCAGTTGGTCGGCCGCAGGCTGGAAACTGGGAGAGCCAACTGGCGCCGCCTCGCGCACAAGATGTCCGACGCCATCTACCAGCGGCTGACCGGGGAAAACGGTTATTTCGATACGCGGGTCGTCTATGTCGCTGAATCCGGACCGGTGTTGAAACGTGTCAAACGCCTCGCAATCATGGACCAGGACGGCGCCAACCACCGGTTTCTGACCGACGGCAGGAACCTGGTGATGACGCCGCGCTTCTCGCCCTCGGCCCAGGAAATCACCTATCTCGAATTTGTCGGCGAACAGCCGCGCGTCTACATCCTCGACATCGATTCCGGCCAGCGCGAAATCGTCGGCGAATTCGAGGGCATGACCTTCGCGCCGCGCTTCTCGCCCGACGGCAACAGGATCGTCATGTCCCTGGCGCGCGACGGCAATTCGGAGATCTACGCGATGGACCTGCGGACGCGCGCCACCGAGCGGCTGACGCGGCACCAGGCCATCGACACCTCGCCGTCCTACTCGCCGGACGGTTCGAGGATCGTGTTCGATTCCGACCGCAGCGGGCGGCAGAAAATCTACGTCATGAACGCCGACGGCAGCGGGGTACGCCGGATCAGCAACCGGCCGGGCCGTTATGCGACGCCGGTCTGGTCGCCGCGGGGCGACCTGATCGCCTTTACCAAACTCGAAGCGGGCGCCTTCTTCATCGGCGTCATGCAGCCTGACGGCGAAGGGGAGCGCATCCTGGCCCAGGGCTATCTGGCGGAGGGTCCGACATGGGCGCCGAACGGCCGGGTGCTGATGTATTACAAGAAACCGCGCGGCGGCACGGCGCAGCTCTACTCGATCGATCTGACCGGCCGGAACGAGCGGCCGATGTCCACGCCCGAAGACGCCTCGGACCCGGCATGGTCGCCGCTGCTGGAAGACTAGCCTTGCGCAGCGCCGAACACCTTTTCACCGCATTTGCTCCACATTCGCGCCCAAGATGGTTTGCAAGTTGTGCGTTGAACCTTAGAAAGGTACGCAACGAACCGATCGGGAGCCGGCGAGCCGGACGAAGATCGCGATTGGTCGAGGACATCACGTCATGAAACTCAAGCATGCATTGGCCGTGTTGGCGATTGCCCTCGTGTCGGTCGGTTGCAGTGCGAAGCCGCCCAAGGACGGCGCCGCCAACAAACGGGTGACGCAATCGGAACTGGCGCGGCCGGGGCCGGGAAAAAGCTGGCGGGAATTTACCGCGCCCTCGCGCAACGGTTACAGCGACCGCGTGTTTTTTGCGTACGACCGCTTCGATCTCGGCAAGGATGCCCAGGCCACGATCCGGGCCTGGTCGGAATGGATGCGCGCCCACCGCGACGCCACCGTCCTGGTCGAAGGACACGCCGACGAGCGCGGGACGCGGGAATACAATCTGGGTCTCGGCGCCAAGCGCGCAACCGCGATCCGCGACATGCTGATCGCCCTCGGCGTGAATGCCCGGCGGATCCGCACCGTCTCCTACGGCAAGGAGCGCCCCGCGGTTGCGGGCGACGACGAGGGCTCGTACCAGCAGAACCGGCGCGGCGTCGCCCGGCCGAGCACAGGCGGGGCATAGTCTCCCCGCCGGCAGGCGGAACGGGACAGAGCCGTGGTAGCGAGCGTACGCCCGGCCGGGCAGGGTCCGGTCATCGCCCTGCTGCTGGGCCTCTGCGTAGCGGCAGGAGTTGCGCTGCCGGGGGCGCACGCCCAGGTATCGAACGCCCAGGTATTGAACGCCCAGGCGTCGAACGCCGATATCGACGATCTGCGCTTCCGGCTCCGCCGTCTGGAGCGGAACTTCAACGCGCTGAAGGGCGGCGACCCGGACGTGCCGTCGTCGCTGGCGGCCCGGTTCCAGAACCGTTTGAACGAGATGGAAAGGACGATCCAGACCCTGACCGGCAAGGTCGAGGATCTGATTTATCGCTTCGAGTCGCTGGAGAAGGAACGCAAGGCGTTCGAGGCGGATACCGAATATCGCATCGGCCTGCTGGAAAAGCGCGCCGGCATAAAGGGCGGTGCGGGACGGGCGCAACAAGCGCCCCGGAACGGAACGGATACCGGAAGGAATGCCGGAGCGGATGCCGGAGCGGGTGCCGAACGGCAAAGCGCCGGACGGGAGAGCGGCCGGCAGAAGGCGGCGGCGCCGGGATCGTCCCTCCTGCCGCCCGGCACGGAAAAGGAGCAGTACCGCTTTGCCATCGGCCAATTGCGGCAGGCGCGCTATGACGAGGCCGCGGCGGCGTTCCGGGAATTCCTGAAGAGCCATCCGGACGGCCAGTTTGCCGGCAATGCCTATTACTGGCTGGGCGAGACCTATTACGCGCAGCAGAATTTCCGGCTGGCGGCGATCCACTTCGCCGACGGCTTCAAGAAGTTTCCCAAACATCCCAAAGCCCCGGACAATCTGCTGAAGCTCGGGATGTCCATGGCGCATCTCAAGAAAACGAAGGAAGCCTGCGCGAGTTGGGCCGAGCTGAAGCGCCGCTATCCGTCCGCGCCGGGCTACGTCAAGCGCAAGGCGGCCCGGGAGCGCAAGAAACTTGGCTGCCGGGCCTGACCCGGCCCCCTACCCGGCCCCTGACCCGGTAGGCGCGGCGGAATTCTCCCGCCTGATCGGCCGGCTCGGCCCCTTCGAACCCGCCCCGCATCTCGCCGTCGCCGTCTCCGGCGGCCGCGACAGCCTCGCCCTCGGCCTTCTGGCGCACGACTGGGCCGCCGGCCGCAACGGGCGCATCGCCGGCCTGATCGTCGATCACGGGCTGCGAAGCGGCTCCGCCGGCGAGGCGGCCCGGACACGGGAAACGCTCGGTCGGTCGGGCGTCGCCGCCGTCGTCCTGAAAGCATCGGGCCGGCCGCGGAAGAACCTTCAGGCCTGGGCGCGCGCCACCCGATACGCGCTGATGGCGGACTGGTGCCGCGACGCCGGCGTGCTGCATCTTCTGGTGGCGCATCATCGCGACGACCAGGCCGAAACGCTGCTCGCCAACCTGACGCGCAATGCGGGACTGCCGGGGCTGACCGGCATGGCCGCGGTGCGGGAGCTGCCGGCCTGCCGGATCGTACGGCCCCTGCTCGGCGTGCCGCGCGACCGGCTGACGGCGACCCTCGAAGCCCGGAACGTCGCCTGGATCGACGATCCGTCGAACCGGGACCGGCGCTTCCGCCGCGTCCGCCTGCGCCGGCGGCTGGCCGCCTCCCGCGAAGGGCCGGAACTGGCGGCGCGGGCCGGCGCGGCGGGAGAGGCGCGATGGCGCTTCGAGCGCCGGGTCGCCGATCTGCTCGCAGGTTCGGTCTCCCCGGACGGCCAGCGGGCCCTTCTCGACCGCGCGGCGTTGCAACGGGCCGAACCGGAAACCGCCGCCGCCGCTCTCGCCGCGCTGATCCGCTGGATCGGCGGCGCACCGGCACCGCCCCGCATGGAGCGGCTGACGCGAACCGTGGATTGGCTGTGCGGCGAAGCCCGGCGCGGCCGCAGGACGGTCGGGAAATGCGCCATCGATCTGGACGGCGGCCGGGCGATATTGACCCCCGAATCCGGACGGAGGGACGGCGGCGCGCGCCGAAGCGGCGGGGCGGACCGCCCTGCCCTCGCACCCGCAGCATTTGCCCCCGATGCCGGTGCGCCGCCAGTCCGGGCGGCGGCGCCGAATGCCGCCGATGCTCCCTCCGCCGGCGGCTGGCAGTCGGCCGATATGCCGGGGCGCTACGCCCGGCTACGCCATGGCGCCGCTGAACCGGCGGCACGCCAAGCAGAAGAAGCGACATGACCGATGACAACAATGGAACACTCGACGAAAAGTTCAACGAACAGGTGCGTCTGGTCGATCGCTACCGGGACCTGCTGTACGAAATCCCGCAGATGGAGCAAGCCCTTCACGACCTCCAGACGAAAGTCGAGGACGCCCGCCGCGAGCGCCGCAGGATGGGGAAGGCCGTGATAAGCATCGCGCCGATGGCCGATGATGCGATCGACGAAATGTTCGAAGAAATAATGCGTCAGGTCGATCACTACCGGGACCTGTTTCCCGAAATCCGGCAGATGGTGATGGCCCATCACGACCTCCAGACGAAAATCGAGGACGTCCGCCGCGAGCGCCGTGAGGTGGAGAAAGCCCTAAAAAAATTCGGCCTGCGCGCATGGATCCAGAAATGACAGGTCGTTCTCTCGCCCAGGACGCGGACGGCGTGGCGCGAGGACCGCGGCAGGCGGTAGGGGTCCATTCGCCCGTCTCCACCGGTTCCGGCGTCACGTCGATCATCGGAAGAATTATATGCCTTTCCCGACAGTTGCGCCGGCTGGACTCGTTCCCACATTCCCTTATCTAGGGTAGACGGTCGGCCGCCGGGGCGCGCCCGTCACAAGCCTCAATCTTCGAAAGGCGCGGCTTCGTGAACAATTTCGGCAGAAATCTCGCCATGTGGCTGGTGATCGGCGTGCTGCTGATCGCCCTGTTCAACCTGTTCCAGGGCGGCTCCAACCGGAACGCCGCGAGCGAGATGTCCTATTCCGAATTCATCGGCCAGGTGGATGGCGGCAACGTCCGGGAAGTCGTCATCCAGGGCGAGAAGATCAAGGGCGTCCTGCGCAGCGGCCGGACCTTCGAAGTCACCAGCCCGGCGGACCCGAAGCTGGTCGAACGGCTGATCGACAAGAAAGTCGGCGTCCGCGCCGAACCGAAGGACAAGGAGATGCACCCGTTGCTCTCCATCTTCGTCTCCTGGCTGCCGATCATCCTGATTATCGCCGTGTGGATTTTCTTCATGCGGCAGATGCAGTCCGGGACCGGCCGGGCCATGGGCTTCGGCAAGTCGCGCGCGCGCCTGCTCACCGAGCGCACCGGCCGGGTCACGTTCGAGGACGTCGCCGGCGTCGAGGAGGCCAAACAGGAAGTCGAGGAGATTGTCGAATTCCTGCGCGATCCGCAGAAGTTCCAGCGCCTGGGCGGCAAGATTCCCAAGGGCGTGCTGCTGGTCGGCCCGCCCGGCACCGGCAAGACCCTCCTTGCCCGCGCGATCGCCGGCGAGGCCAACGTGCCCTTCTTCACCATCTCCGGCTCGGACTTCGTCGAGATGTTTGTCGGCGTCGGCGCCAGCCGGGTGCGCGATATGTTCGAGCAGGGCAAGAAGAACGCGCCCTGCCTCGTCTTCATCGACGAAATCGACGCCGTCGGCCGGCACCGCGGCGCCGGCCTGGGCGGCGGCAACGACGAGCGCGAGCAGACACTGAACCAGTTGCTGGTCGAGATGGACGGCTTCGAGGCCAACGAAGGCGTCATCCTGATCGCCGCCACCAACCGGCCCGACGTGCTGGACCCGGCCCTGCTGCGCCCCGGCCGGTTCGACCGCCAGGTCGTGGTGCCCAACCCGGACATCGCCGGGCGCGAGAAGATCCTCAAGGTCCACATGCGGCGCATTCCGCTGGGCCCGGACGTCAACGCCTCGGTGATCGCCCGCGGGACGCCGGGCTTCTCCGGCGCCGACCTCGCCAACCTGGTGAACGAGGCGGCGCTGCTGGCCGCCCGCAAGAACAAGCGGGTCGTCGGCATGCTCGAGCTGGAGGAGGCCAAGGACAAGGTGCTGATGGGCGCCGAGCGCCGGTCGATGGTGATGACCGAGGAAGAGAAGGAAATGACCGCCTATCACGAGGCCGGCCATGCCCTGATCGCGGTGCACCAGGAGTATCACGACCCGCTGCACAAGGTGACCATCATCCCGCGCGGCCGCGCCCTCGGCGTGACCATGTCGCTGCCCGAGCGGGACAAGTATGCCTATGCCGAGCGCGAACTGAAGGCAAAGATCGCCATGACCTTCGGCGGGCGGATCGCCGAGGAGCTGATTTACGGCAAGGATGCGGTGACCACCGGCGCGACCAACGATATCCAGCAGGCCACCAACCTGGCGCGCAAGATGGTCACCGAGTTCGGCTTTTCCGACAAGCTGGGCCCGCTGCGCTACGAGGACAACCAGGAAGAGGTTTTCCTCGGCCATTCCGTAACCCAGCACAAGAACGTCTCCGACAAGACCGCGGAGACGATCGACAACGAGGTCCGCCGGCTGGTCGAGGAAGGCGAGGCCACGGCGCGCGAGATCCTGACCGAGCATATCGACCAGCTGCACACGCTGGCCAACGGCCTGCTCGAATTCGAGACGCTCAGCGCCGCCGAAATCGACCAGTTGCTGAAAGGCGAGAAGATCGTCCGGCCGGACGAGAGCGACGAAGCCCAGGCGGCCCGCGAAGCCGGCCGGCCGCGGCGCACCAGCGTCCCGACCAGCAACCGCCCGGCGCCGGACCCCGGCATGGAGCCGGAACCGCAGACCTGAGCCGGGCGCCGCCGCTGCGGCAGGTCTGCGGCCTCTCTTTTTTGATCGTCGGTTCCAGTATTTTTCTCCGCTGACGCCATTCTTTCGCAGTTTTCCGCCGTTTCCCCACATCGGCCGAAAGTAGACCGACCGGTCTGTCTTTAGAAAAAAGACACTTGACTAGGATATTTTTCACCCCCTGTCAGGACGGGCAGGACGGGGATCCAACCGGATCGGCGGACCCCGCCGCGCAGACGCTCCGGGGCGGGATCCGTCCCTCCGGCCGGAGCGGGCGCATTTCGGGCGTTGACCGCGGACATATAAGGAACAAAATTGACGGTGTCAAGGACTATTATCGAAAAAAAGGAAATATTTTGAAGACCGGCCCTGACGGTCCCCGCCGCAAGCGGAAGCCGGGCGGCGCCTTCGCTTTTTTTTTTGCAGAGGAATCCCGGCGAAGGGGCGGTATAAAGCGGCGTGGTGGCTTGTCGGGGGGCCGCCTGTCGGGGGCGGCCGGGCGTTGCAGGAACGGACGCATCCCCCGCCAGGACGTTGCCCATAGAGCCTGCAACAGGAAGCGAGGCGGCCGTGGAACGGACGATCGATCGCGCATTGGCCGATTTTCAATTCAACGCCGACGGGCTGATCCCCTGCATCGCGCAGCAGCACGACAGCGGCGAAGTGCTGATGATGGCCTGGATGAACGCCGACGCCGTGCGCGAAACGCTGGCGACCCGGCTTGTGTGCTACTGGTCCCGCTCGCGCCGCAGCCTGTGGCGCAAGGGCGAGACTTCCGGCCATGTCCAGCGGCTGATCGACTTCCGCTACGACTGCGACGGCGACACCGTCCTGCTGCTGGTCGACCAGACCGGCCCGGCCTGCCACACGAACCGCCCCAACTGTTTCTTCCGGGCCGTCCGTCCCGAGGGCATCGCCACGCTCAGCGAACCGATCCGCACGAGCGCCTGACCGGCCGGCAACGCTGCCGGGACCGGTTCGTCCGGTTTACATTGCCGGGCGGCGGGCCGATGATGGCGCCGTAACCGGAGCGAGACGATGACGACAGCAGACGCCCGCCCGCCGGTCTTCGGTGTGCATCACACCGCCTACCGCTGCCGCGACGCGGAGGAGACCCGCGCCTTCTACGAGGACAGGCTGGGCTTCCCGATGACCCTGGCGCTGGAGATCGAGGAGGAGCCCTCGACGGGCAATCCGCTCAAATACCTGCACATTTTCTTCGACATCGGCAGCCACAAGGCGGACGAGCCCAACTATATCGCCTTCTTCGAACTGCCCGATACGCCGGCCGACGAGACCACCTTCGCCCAGAAATGGGGCTTCGACCTGCATCTCGCCATGCGGGTGGACGGACACGACGACCTGGCGGCATGGAAGAAGCGGCTGCGCGAGAACGGAATTGCGGTCAAAGGCCCGATCGACCACGGCATCTGCAGCTCGATCTATTTCAGCGACCCGAACGGCTATGTGCTGGAATTCGCCGCCGAAAACGAAAAGGAACGCGCCGTGCTGGCGCAGGAAGCCGCAGAAGCCCGCGCCAACCTGGCGAAATGGCAGGCCTGGAAAGCGGCGCGGTGAGGCGCCGTGTCGGTATTCGATGCGAGGCGCATCTGTCCTTGATTATATGAATATTCGTGTCATATCCTAAATAAGTAAGGAATTTGGAATTTTTCCATGGTCGAATCGGCAATCACGGCCAAAGGGCAGACGACTTTGCCCAAGCCCGTCCGCCGTGCGCTCGGCATCGAGCCCGGCGACCGGGTGCGCTACGTCATCTTCGACAATAACGAAGTGCGGCTGTTGCCGGTCCGCCCGGTCTCGCGGCTGTTCGGGGCACTGAAATACGACGGTCCGCCGGTGTCGCTCGAGGATATGGAACGCGCCATCGCCGACGGAGCAAACGATTTGTGATCGGGCTCGATACGAATGTTCTGGTGCGCTATCTCGTCAACGACGTACCCGAACAGGCGGAAGCCGCTCGCGCGTTGCTGGAGATGCTTTCTGCGAACAATCCTGCATTCGTGTGCCGGGAAGTCGCTATCGAGCTTTGCTGGGTTCTCGAACGGAACTACAGATTCTCACGCGACCGCATAGCGACAATTCTTGAAGAACTCGTCGCTTCCGAAGAGATTCGCGTCGAGGCGGCGGATGATGTCGTCCGAGCCGCGAACGGATACCGAAGGGGCGGCGCGGGTTTTTCCGACCGGATGATCGCTGCCGCCGCCCGACGGTCCGGCGCCGACACGCTCTTCACATTCGACCGGAAAGCGGCCCGGCTGAACGGCGCCGCCCTGCTGTCCGAAGCGAGACTGTAATCCAGCCTGCCCAGAGCATCAGGAACGCTGGGTTGGGGGAACGCTCCGGTTAAGGGCCTCCAACCCCGAATCTCAGCGACAGCGGCACCATCTACTTCCCCCGCCGGTCCTCCACCCGTTTCGCCTTCATCTCGGTTTTCGGGAAGGTGTCCGGCGGCACCACCTCGACCTCGACCCGCACCTCGATCCGGCTGGTGACGGCGTTGCGCACGGCGGCGACGACGCCCTCCGGGCTGGCGTAGTCGGCGTGTTCCACTTCGATACGCATGAAGTCGATGCCCTCGGCTGTAGTGTCGAGCCGGACCATATATTCGTCGCCCACGCCCTCGACGGCGCGCACCCCCTCCTCCACCACGCTGGGATAGAATTTGATGCCGCGCAGAACGATCAGGTCGTCCGCCCGGCCCTGGAAACCGCCGAGGGCGCGGACATGGGTCCGGCCGCAGGCGCAGGGCGCGGTGTCGAAGCGGGTATAGTCGCCGACGACGAAACGCAGGTGGCTGGAGCTTTCGGAATTCATGTTGGTGCAGACGGTGATGCCGCGCCCGCCTTCCGGCACGACCGCCATGCCGTTATCCGGGTCGCACAGTTCCCAGACTTGGATATCCTCCATCAGGTGGGTCTGCACCGTGCCGTCCGCGCGCACCGGATGGCTGCACGAAAAACCGCCGGAATGGGGCGAGGCCTCGGTGCAGCCGTAGAATTCCACCACCTCGGCGCCCCACATCTCTTCCAGCCGCCGGCGCGTCGCCGCAATGCCGGCCGCCGGCTCGCCGCCGGTGAACAGCCTTGTCACCGACGTTTGCGCCGGATCGTGGCCCAAGTCGCGCATGACATGGCCGAGGCGCAGAAGCTGCGACGGCAGGGTCGCCAGGATGGTCGGCCTGTAGCGCAGGATGAAGTTGCAGCGCAATTCCGCGGTCAGCCCGCCGCCCGGAATGCAGGGCACGCCCATATGGGCGAGCGCGTGCAGCACGCCCCAGCCCCAGACATGGGGGCCGAAGCCGACGACCAGGAACACCTTCTCCCCCGGCCGGGCGCCGAGCGACCACAGCGCCCGGCTGTTCGCCCATTTCCAGTAGTCCAGGTCGGTCTTCGAATAGCGGAAGACCCGCGGCGTGCCGGTCGAGCCGGAGGTCGGGAATATCGTCCAGCCGCGGTCGCGCCAGATTTCGTCGTCATGGGTGGTGTAGGTGCCCCAGGGCGGATGGGCCGCCATGTCGGCAACCATCTCCTTCTTGTCGACCGGCCGCCATTTCGGCAAGTCGTCGACGGTCCGGATATCGTCCGGGATCATGCCGGCATCGTCGAACCGGCGGCGGTAGAAGGCGCTGTTCTCGTAGAGGAACGGCGAGAGCGTCTCCAGCTTGGCGTTCTGGATCGCCCGGATTTCGTCGCGCGACGCGGTCTCCAGGCTCGGCGACCAGTAGTCCGCCGAGCCCGGCCCGGCGAAATCCCGGCGGTAGCGTTCGAGAACCGCCATATAGGCGCGGCGGGTGGCGGCGGCGCGGTCTTCGGACATGGCTCTCACGGGTTGCGGAAGGCCGGATCAGGATACGCGCACCCACCCGGCGCGCGCAAAGCCTCCCCAGGGCGACACCAGCGATCTGGCGCGCGATGCGGCAGGAAAGCAGTCCGGACTCCACCCGATCGGGTTCGAATCCCGCCGTCCGGCCTTAAGCTTGTCTGAATTCTATTTCACGGACTCCATTTTATAGGTGACCGATCGTCCGGTGCCGTTGTTTCTGACAAACGTCACACGGTTTCCGGAAACGGACACTGTCTGACAGTCGTATCCCATGTCTCTGCGGCCGATTTTTCCGGTTCTGCAATATGTATCGCCTGTCCAATTCCACAGTCCGGTCAACTTTCCTGCCCTGAACGCGCCGGTCAGCCTTCCATCCTCGTGAAAGATTGCCGTGCCGTATTCGTGGACCAGATTTCTTCCGACCACCAACTCTCTGAATTCTTTTTCCGTCTTGACTTTCCTTTCCTCGGCAACGGCAACGGACGCCGCAAGATTCGAGAACGACAAGGCGAAAACGATAAGAATGCAGTGTCTCGCAATTTTCACAACTCTTCTCCCTCTTCTTCAAGGAAACTCGCGGAGCCGATCCGACACGATGCGCAGACCGTTATCCAAGTCCCGCACATTGCGATGCAGGCCCCGGAGAAAGCCTATGACCGCAATCTCAACTGCCAAAATTGCCGCTGCATCGAAAACCAGCCCACCCGGACGGATAGCATTTCCGGCTCTCGATTCCAAGGCGGGAACGAGCGCAGCGAGTTAAAAGAAACCTGTGGTCAGCTTCGGCGCTCAGTCCTGGGCCATCATCGCCGCCATCCTGCGGTGGAACCCCTGGAGAGCCGGTTCGTTGCGGCCGTAGACGACCTCATCGACGAGCCCGCTGGCGAAGCCGGCATAGGCCGATTCGGCGGCGGCGAAATCCTCGTTCTCCACCGTGCGCACGGCGAGATCGAGATTGGCGTCCCAGTGGCGCCGGGCCTTGTCGCTCGTTGCCGGCTCGGGAATGTAGAGATCGAGATGGACCTCGGTCCGGTCGACCCGGCCGTCGCGCGGGAAGATGCGCCACACCTCGGCATGGTCCTGCTGCATGACGAAAATCGCGTTGGGCGGCAGGTAGTAGACGATCGCGGAATGCCAGACCGCGTCCCACTCGGCCTCGGGCCGGTTGCGCATTTCGACGATGGAGCGGCGCGGCAGGAACTCCCGGAAGCTCGCGCCGAATTCGTCGTACAGGCAGAGGTTCGGGAAGAAGATCGGCGCCACCGTCTGCTTGTGGAGCACGGCGAAATGGTAGGGCTCCATGAAGGTGTCGAGCGCCATCTTCCAGTTGATCGCCGGGGTCATCCGGTGGCTGGCATAGTAGTGGTATCCGGCCAGCCCGTAGCCGGCGAATTCGGCGGCCAGGCCGTCCAGCGATTCGGCCGGATCGGCCGGCGCCTCGCCGGACAGCCGGATCCAGATCATGCCGTCGGCCTCGGCGCAGGGCAGCGCCGCCAGTGCGCAGTCGGCGAAATCGACGCCATCGAAGCTGTCCGGATCCGGTATGCCCGTCAGCCGCCCGTCCGCGCCATAGGCCCAACCGTGATAGGGGCAGGCGAAGCCGCGCCGCACGGCGCCCGCCCCGTCGAGCAGGCGGGTGCCGCGGTGGCGGCAGCTGTTCAGGAAGGCCCGCGCGACCCCGTCTTCGCCGCGCATGAGCAGGACCGGCACGCCGATGAGATCTTCCGCCAGGTAGCTGCCCGGCCCGGACAGCCGTCCGGAAAGGCAGGCCAGCAGGGTCTTGCGGCGCAGGATGCGCGCCATCTCGGCCTCGAACCGGCCGGGATCGGTGTAGATGCCGACGGGATTGCGCATGACATCCGCCGCCCGGTCCGTCGTGCCGGCGTCCAGATGGTCGAGCACGCGCCCGACCAGCGATCGGTGGGTTTCTCTAAGCAAGGATTCGCCCGGAACTGTTTGCGTCGGCGAAAGGCGGGGCCGACGGGGATCGGACAATCTTGTTGACCGCCTCTCGCAAAAAGACGCTATAACGGTATCGGTTTGGCCGCCGCAATACGTCGACAGCAGGACAAAACGGCCAATCGGAGACGATCGTCAGAACCCATTGGGAGGGACGTCATGAAGAAACTTGTTATCGGGACCGTCGCGGCGACGGCCCTTGCGGCCGGCCTCGCAGCGCCGGCGCAGGCCGAGAATTTCCGCATCGGCTTCCTCAACACGCTGTCCGGCGGCGCCGCCGTTCTGGGCAAGTCGCAGCTGGCCGGCTGGCAGCTCGGCCTCGAACTCGAAGGCTGGAAGAAGAATGGCGACAAGCTGGGCGGCGTACCGACGGACATCCATGTCGGCGACGACCAGCGCAAGCCGGATGTCGGGCTGCGCGCGGTCCGCAAGTGGCTCAAGTCCCAAAGGGTGCACATGGTCGCCGGCGTCATCTGGTCGAACATCCTGGCAGCCGTGCAGCGCCCGGTGACCCGCTCGCGGCGGATCATGATGAGCACCAACGCCGGCTGGTCCGGCATGGCGGGCAAGAATTGCAGCCCCTACTTCATTTCGAGTTCGTTCCAGAACGACGAGAACGCCGAAGCGATGGGCGAGCTGCTGAACCTCGAAGGCCTGAAGAAGGTGTTCATGATGTCGGCGAACTACCAGGCCGGAAAGGACATGCTGAACGGCTTCCAGCGCACCTTCAAGGACGGCAAGGTCGTCGGCCAGATCCTGTACAAACTGGGGACTCGCGACTTTCAGGCCCATATCAGCAAGGTGCGCGCCAGCGGCGCCGACTCGCTGTTCATCTTCGCGCCGGGCGGCATGGGCGTGGCCTTCATGAAGCAGTGGGCGGCCGCCGGCGCCGGCAAGACGGTGAAACTCTTCACCAGCTACGCCGTCGACTATCTGAGCCTCAAGCCGATCGGCGAGGCGGCGGTGGGCTCGTTCCACACGCTGCACTGGGGCCCGAACCTGGACAATCCGCGCAACAAGGAGTTCATCAAGGCCTTCATGGCCAAGCACAAGCGGATGCCGGACATGTTCGCCCTGCAACCCTATGACGGCGCACGGAAGATCGCCGACGGCCTGCGCGGCGTGAAGGGCAACTTCAAGAACCTGAAAAACCTGGTGAAGACGATGCGCGCCCAGGGACTCAACTCGGTGCGCGGACAGCTGAAATACAATGTCAACGGCTTCCTGATCCAGCCCTGGTACAAGCGCTCGGTGACGCTCGACGCCAAGGGCGTGCCGCAGATCGAGGTGAACCAGATGGTGATGTTCAGGCCGGACAGCTTCAGCAGCAAATGCCCGGAGAAGAGCTGGAACTGATCTCCGGTCCGATCCTTTTGCAAAGGGCGCTCCGTTCGGGGCGCCCTTTTTCTTTGCCCGCTCCCTAAAGCGGCATCGCCCCGGCGCCCGTCAGCCCCGGCCGATATGGGGCATCTTGGTCGCCATGATGGTCATGAAGAGCGCGTTGGCGTCGAGCGGCAGGTTCGCCATGTGCAGGACCGATGTGGCGACGTGTTCGACATCCATGCGCGGCTCGACCATCTTTTCGCCGTTCGCCTGCAGGATGCCCTCGGCCATTACCTTCGTCATCCCGGTCACCGCGTTGCCGATATCGATCTGGCAGGCGGTGATGTCGTCGGGCCGGCCGTCCAATGCTATGGACTTGGTGAGGCCGGTGAGCGCGTGCTTGGTCGCGGTGTAGGGCGCGGTGAACGGCCGCGGCGTGTGGGCCGAAATCGACCCGTTGTTGATAATCCGCCCGCCCTTCGGCTCCTGCGCCTTCATGATCCGGATGGCGTGCTGGGCGCAGATGAAACAGGCGGTCAGGTTCAGGTCGACCACGTCGCGCCATTGCTGCGGCGTCAGTTCCTCCATCGGCACCTGCGGCGCGCCCCGGCCGGCGTTGTTGAACAGCACGTCGAGCCGGCCGAACTCCCCGACCGTGCGCGCGAACAGCCGGGCGACCTGGTCGTCGTCGGTCACGTCGGTCGGCAGCGCCAGCATCCGGCCGCCGCCTTCGGCCGCCTGCGCCGCCGTCTTGTCCAGTTCGTCGGCGCGGCGGCCGGCCAGCGCCACGTTGTAGCCGTCGGCCTGCATCGCCAGGGCGACCGCCCGGCCGATGCCGGAGCCGGCGCCGGTGACGATGGCGGATCGGACATGGGACATGACGCGCCTCCCGGGGCTTTGTTTGACGGACCGTAACCGGCCTCCGGTTTAGGAAGACTCGCGGGGACGGTCAATCGCGGCGGGCGTCGCCCCCGATATCCGGCAGGCCGCCGGCCCTATCGATCCACCTTGTAGGGCGTCATGTCGACATCCGGCGTCGCGCCCGCGATCAGGTCCGCGACAAGGCGGCCGGTCCGCGCGCCGCCGGTCAGGCCGACATGATGATGGCCGAACGCCGTGAAGACGTTCGGAAAGGCCGGCACGGCGCCGATATAGGGGATGCTGTCGGCCGGCGCCGGGCGGTGGCCCAGCCATTCGGTCTCGCGCTGCCAGGCCATGCCGGGAAACGCCGCCGCGCCCGCCCGGACCGCGCGCAGCGGCGCCCGGCGCGGCCCGGCCTCCAGCCCGCCGAATTCGACCAGCCCGGCGAAGCGGACCCGTCCGGTCATCGGCGTGACCGCAATCTTGCTGTCGCTCAGCATGATGCACCGGGCGGGGCCGCCCTCGGGTTCCCACAGTTCGGCGTGATAACCGCGCTCGCTTTCCAGCGGGATCCTGAGGCCCAGCGGCTTGAGGACCCGCGCCGACCAGGCGCCGGCGGCGACCAGGATCTTCTCGGCCCGGACAACCCTGTCGCCGAACTGCACGCCTTCGGCCCTGCCGCCTGCGCGTTCGAAGCCGGTGAACGCCGCCTCCAGGATGTCGCCGCCGGCCGCAGCGAAGCTCCGGGCGAGCGCCTTCACATAGTCGCCCGGCCCGTCGACCATGCCGTGGCCCGCTTCCAGCGCGGCGACGAAGCGGTAGTCCGGGCCGAGCGCCGGTTCCAGCTCCCGGACCGCCCCGCCCTCGTATTCCCGCCAGCCGATGCCGAGGCCGCGCCGGATGGCCCAGCCGTAGCCGTCGGCCTCGAACGCCGCCCGGTCGCGGTAGGCGTATAGATAGGGTTGCGCCCGGATATGCGCTTCGGCCGGCGTGCCGCGCGCCAGGGCCCGGTGCTCCTCCAGGCTGTCGCCGATAATCGGCGTCAGGGCGGCGGCGATCCGGCGGACGTTGCGGTCGGTTCCGTTGGCGAGATAACGCGCCAGCCAGGGCAGCAGGACCGGCAGATACGGCCAGCGCAGGAACAGCGGCCCCTTGCCGCGCAGCAGCATGCCGGGCGCCTTGCCCAGCAGGCCCGGCACGGGCACCGGCGTCACGGCGCCCGGCACCAGGATGCCGGCGTTGCCGAAGGAGGCGCCCTCGCCCGGCGCCCGCCGGTCGGCGAGCGTCACGCGCAGGCCGCGGCGCTGCAGGTTCAGCGCCGCGCTGACGCCGACGATCCCGGCGCCGACGACGAGGACGTCGGTTTCGGACGTCACGGACGTGCGCCGCTGCGGCGCGGCCTAGCGGTGCGCATGCTTCCGCATGTCCCGCGGCGTTGCCTGGAAATGCGCCTTGAACCGGCGGTTGAAATAGGAAATGTCCGAGAAACCGTTCCGGTAGGCGATCTCGGCGATCGGCGTGCGTGCCTGCTCCGGCGCCGTCAGATCCGCAGCCGCCCGTTCGAGCCGGCAGTGCAGGACGTGGCGTGAAAAGCTGTTACCGGTGCGTTCGAACAGCTTGTGGACATAGCGCTTGCTGATGCCGAAACGCGCGGCGACCCCGCCGACCGAAAGGGCCGGTTCGTGCAGCCGGCTCTCGACATATTCCAGGATGGCCGCCAGCAACGCCGGATGGAGCGTTTCGGGCGGGATATCCGGGTTGCGGTTCCGCGCACAGGACTGGGCGGCCAGCCGGATCAGGCTCTCCAGCATCAGGCTGCCGTCGGCGGGATCGATGGCGCGGGCGCCGCGGTTCAGGGTGCGGGCGGCCGCCGCGATCAGCGGCCCGAGAAACGGATGGTCCGAGACCCGGCGGATCCCCGGAATATCCCGGTCGGCAAACGACTCCTCGACCGCGTGGCGCGGCAGCCAGAAGGAGGCGACGCTCATGTCGCGCCCCGCCGGGTGGGAAATCCGGAACGGCAGGTCGCTGCCGAACAGCGCGACCTGACCGGGCGCCAGCCGGACCGCCCGGCCCGTCTGCTCGATCACGCATTCGGATTTGAGCTGGATGTTGAGGAAAAAGCACTGCTCGGCCGTCCGGCGGATCTGCGCCGGCGTCCGCTGCACATGATGGGGCGTGCCGCGCACGCGGTTGACCGCGCCGCCGGCCAGCGGCACCGATTCGACCTCGGCATCGAACGGGCCGGAACGGGCGTGCTCGGGCGACAGGTCCATGAAGGCTTCGCAGACCGCCTCGCGGAAATAGGCGAAGCGCTCCGGCTCGGCGACATCGGCGGTGCGCCAGACTTCGTACCGTCTCTCGCGCTGGCAGGATGCCTGTCCGGCCTCGCGGGCCATGAAGCGTTCCCTCGAGTCCCGTTGCGGTGCGCTGTGGGCCAAGAACCGGCCCGGCGCTGCCGTCAGGATAGGGCAGTGCGATGGCCGGGGCAATTCTGCGGTCGCCGGCCGGCAATCGGGCACGAGGGAGCAGACCGATGACCATTCACCGCAGACAGTTCATGCAGGGGGCGGGCGCGGCGGGCGCGCTGGCCACGGTTCCGGCAACCGTTCTGGCCGCCGACGCCGCCAGGTCCGCCGGGAAACCGAAGCAGGAGGCAAACATGACGACATTCGTGCTGATTCACGGCGCCTGGCACTATGGCGCGTTATGGGACGAGGTTGCGAAACCGCTGCGCAAGGCCGGACACACCGTCCACACCCCGACGCTGGCCGGCAACGGCCCCGGCGACGACATCGACCGGACCGTCGGGCACAGCGACGCCGTCAAGTCCGCCGTCGACTATGTCGTGGAAAACGACCTGAAGGATTTCGTGCTCCTCGGCCATTCCTACGGCGGCACGATCATCTCCCGGATGGCGGAGGAACTGCCGGACCGCGTCCGCCGGCTGATCTACTGGAACGCCTTCGTGCTGAATGACGGCGAATCGATCGAAGCGGTCAGCCCGCCGCACTACAAGCAGCTGATGGATTCGATCGCGTCCTCCGGGGCCTACGGCCCGGGCGCGGTCAAACTGCCGTTCCCGGTTTGGCGCGAGGCGTTCATGAACGATGCGGACCTCGCGCTCGCCCGGAAGACCTACGACCTGACGACGCCGCACCCGCTGCGGACGCTGACCGACCGGGTGGCGCTGAAATCCTTCCACAAACTGCAGATTCCGCGCTCCTACATCAACTGCATGGAAGACATCGCCATGCCCCCGGGAGATTTCGCCTGGCATCCGCGGTTCACGGCGCGTCTGGGCCTGTGCCGGCTGGTGCAGATGCCGGGCGGTCACGAAGCCTGCTTCACCAATCCGGAACTGCTCGCCGCCAAGATCGTCGAAGCCGGCCGGGACTGAGAGCGGGCGCAGCCCGTCCCGCGACGGGCGCTTCAGGCATCGCCGCCTTTCGTTTCCTCGGGCGACGCCGCCTCCGCCGCCAGCGCCGGGGCGATGTCCGTCTGCGCGAAGTCGGCACCCTTGAAGAGCAGGGGTTCGCCGGTCGCCTCGGCAAGGGCGTAGGCGAAGCAGTCGCCGAAATTCAGGCCGGCCGGATGGTTGCCCTTGCCGAACCGCCGCCACGCCCGCCGGGCGACGGCAAGCTGTTCCGTCGTAACGGGGACCGGTTCGATTCGAAACCGTTCGAAAAACCGATCGAGGTCGTCTGCGGTCGCTGCGCCACCCCGGCGCTCTGCAACAATAGACGCTTCCAGCGCATTGCCGACCGACATACGGCGGCGCGGTGCCGCTTGGAGCGCGGCCGCGTAGCGCTCTGCATCGGGTTCGTCGAATAGGATCGCGATGACCGCCGAACTGTCGACGATCACTTGGGCAGCCCGTATTCGTCGTAAAGAAAGTCGCCGATCTCGGTGGAAGACGGCCCCGGCTTCAGGCGCGCAGCGCAACGCTTGCCGAAAGCGAGCATCTCCTCGATTTCGGCCTCTGCATCCCGCTCCCGCTTCTCCCGCTCCAGGCGTTCGCTCAGGGCGACGGTAATCGCGCCGGTCATCGTCTCGCCGGTCAGCTCAGCCAACTCCCGGGCGAGGGCGCAGGTCTCTTCGTTCTTGATGTTGAGGCCCATTTACGATCCTCAGGGTAGAAATCAGATATTTGCTTCTACCCTACCGCCATCCAGATATTTGCACAACGCCCCGCAGCAACTGCCTCGCCCGCCCGCGGGTCATTTCGGCAACCCGTGCTCGTCATACAGGAAATCGCCGTGCTCGACGGCGGAAGGCCCCGGCCCCAGGCGCGCGGCGCAGCGCTCAGCAATGGCGCGGACGTTCCGAAGGAGCGCGTCCTTATCCCGCTCACCCGTTTCCCGCTCCAGACGTTCGCTCAGGGCGACGGTAATCGCGCCGGTCATCGTGTCCCCGGTAAGTTCGGCAAGCTCCCGGGCAAGGGCGCAGGTTTCCTCGTTCTCGATGTTGAGGCCCATGTCCGGTCCTTTGGGGTAGAAACCCGATACATGCTTCTACCCTATGGCAATTCAAGGGGCTGCGCAACGCCGGCCGGGCCGGCTCGCCCTGCGGCGCGCTGAGACCGCCGGCTCCCGTCACGTCGGCAGGTAGCGCGGCAGAACGGCCCAGCCGTCGCGCGCGGCGCCGCTGCGCAGAAGCTCTTCCGTCTCCGCCGCCGAATGCCCTGCCTCGGCCAGCACTTCGGCGGTGTGGGCGCCGGGCAGGGGCGCCGGGGCGAGGTGCTGCACCGACGCTTCCTCGGGGCGCACCCAGGTCGGCAGCGGCAGGGTCGTGGTATGGCCGGAGGGATGCGGGCCGCGGCGCATGCGGATGGAGCCGCCGCTCATCCAGTTGGAACGCCGGTCCGCAGTTTCCGCCGCGTCCACCGTGCGGTCGGCGCGGATCTCCGCAAGCGTGCGAAGCGCTACCGCACCGGCGCCCGGAATGCCCGCGAGCCGCGCCTGGATTTCCCCGGTCGTCAGTCCGCGCACGGCATCCGCGATCGCGCTCGCCGAGCCATCCGCCCCTCCGACCGCCCCTCCGACCGCTGGGGCGAGCCGGGCGCCGTCGCCGGAGCGGCAGCCGATCCAGACCCATCCGTCGGCCGTCTCGTAAATGCGCTGCCCGGGGCGCTCGCCGCGCGCCTGCTGGCCGGACGGCTCCGTACCCGGCCCCGCGCCGTTCCGGGCGACCATGTAAGGGAATTGAACGAGTTGCGCGGCCATCGCGAGCGAGGTGCGGACATAGCTGCCGCCCTGCCCGCGCTCCCGCGCCAGCAGGGCCTGCGCGATGCCGGCCGCCGTCGAGAAACCGGTGATGTAGTCGACGCAGGAGGCGATGGCGTGCATGACCGGCTTGTCCGGGCCGTCGCCGTACCGCGCCATGATTCCGGTTGCCGCCTGCAGCACGGGATCGAAGGATGGATCGTTGTCGTACGGGCCGGGCTCCATCCCGGTCCAGGCGCCGATCTGGGCGGAGACGATGGCGGGGTTGATCGCGGCAAGCTGGTCGTGCGCGATACCGAGGGAACGGGCCGAACGATCGAGGAAGTTGTGCAGGACGACGTCCGCGCCCTCGACCAGCCGCGCCAGCGCGGCCTTCCCCGCCCCGGTCTTGAGGTCGAGGACCGCGGCGCGCTTGCCCTGGTTGACGTCGACGCCGAACCACATGGTCGCGTAGGGCCCGGCCTGGGGCGCCGGCGGATCGATGCGGATGACGTCGGCGCCGTGCTCGGCGAGGCTGCGGCCCGCGGCGGGGCCAGCGACGATGTTCGAGAAATCGAGCACCCGGACTCCGTCGAGCATCCCCCGCGATTTCGAGTCCGGGTCCGTCTCCGTCCCGGCGTCCGGGCCCGTGCCCGAATCCGTTTCCGCAGGCGCCGGCCGGTCCATCGGCCGTTCCATAGGGGGGGCCAGCCACGCAAAGTCTGCCGCGGCGGCCGTTCCCGCCCGGAGTTCCGGCGACCGGACCGCCTCGTTCTCGATGGAAACGAACCGGCCGGGCTGGCGCACCGGGCCCCCTCCGCCCGGCCCGGGGACCGGGTCGTCGAGATCGGCGGTGACCCCCGCCTCCCGGAGGGCCGGCTCGGCCAGCCATTCGGCGCTCGTCCGGACCATGGAGGCCGGCACGTTGGCCGCGCGCATCATCGTTTCCCATTCCCTGGCCGGGCGGGTTTTCGCCGCCTCCGAAATGAGATCGATCAGCCGCGCACGCCACGCCGGGGTCAGGCTCGCCGCCTTGTTCACGTTGTTGCCCGCGTCGTGCTCGACATAGGGGGTCTCGCTTACCATCCCTTCGGCGATGACCCGGTCGTAGACGCCGAGGAGCTGGAGGAAGGCGCGGTTCTGGTAGACATGGTCGGGGGCGCAGACGAACAGGATCCGGCCGTCCGCGCATTCGTAGAAGTTGATCGTCGGGTTGGCGTGGCCCCGGACGAATTCCGCGATCCGGGCGACATGGTCGTCGGTCATGCGGTTGCGCAGGTCGCGGAGCGCGGGAAACACGAGGTCCAGCACCGCGTTGTCGATGGGCGGGAAATTGTAGCGCGAGGGCTGTCCCTCGATCTTGCAGGCCAGCAGGGCCATGGCGGCCATCACGCAATCGGCGAGCGGCGCCTCGATATACTGGCCGCGGCCGGTGCGCTGCCGCCGGTAGAGCCCGAGCGAAGCGGCGAGGCTGCCGAGCACGCCGCCATAGGCCGACGCCATGGGAATGGCCGTGTAGACCGGCGCGCCGAGCAGGGCGCCGAGGGGGCTGATGTCGGTATAGACGCCGACGGCGGCGCAGACGGTCCCCTCCCAGGCGGGAACTTCGCGCATCGGATCGCCCTCGGCGAAGCCGGGCAGGGAGAGATAGATCAGGCCGCTGCGCCCGCCGCCGAGCCCGCTATAGTCGAGCCCCAGGGCGGCGGCGGCGCCGGGGCGCATGTTCTCGATTACGATGTCCGCCTCGGCGGCCCGGTCGCGGCAGATGCGCCGCGCCGCCTCGTCCTTGAGGTCCAGCTCGACCAAGCGCTTGCCGCGGTCGAGCAGGGGATCGGCAGCGTGGCTTTCGCGGCCGGGCCGCACGATCTCGACCGCGTCCGCCCCCTGGTCGGCCAGCAGCATCGCGGCGACCCGGCCGGGCCAGCGCGTGCCGAGATTGAGAACGCGAACCCCCGCCAGCGGCGCCGCGCGATCCGGTGCATCGGTCATCGTGTATCCCTTCCTCCCGCGAAGCCCGGCCGTTGCAGCGGTCGAAGGCGAGCGGTAGAATCGGCCAGGAAATCGGCCAAATTTGCGGCATCTATATCGTAATTAACCGAAAAACAGGGGGATTGACACCTCATGACATCGGCCAATGACGCCATTGAAGCACCGGCGCGGATCGAGCCGGCCCGGCTGGAGGAGGCGCCGGAGCCGATCGCAAATGCAATCGCAGACATCTCTTCTGCGAGCACCGGCCTGGGCGCCCGGCTGCATCCCGCCACAGCGGCCAGCCTTTCCGGTCTCGTTCGAATGATGAATTGCTATTACAGCAATCTGATCGAGGGCCACAACACCCGGCCCCGGGATATCGAGCGCGCGCTTGCCGGCAACCTGGACGGCGACGAAGAACGGCGCAACCTCCAGATCGAAGCAACCGCCCATATCCGTCTCCAGGGAGAAATCGATCGGCAGGCCGCAGAAGACAGGCTGCCCGAGCCGGCGTCTCGCGACTTCATCCGCTGGCTGCACGCAGAGTTCTACCGCGAGGCGCCTGAAGCGATGCTGACCGTCAGGTCCGACCACGCCGAATTCCGCATGGCGCCGGGGGAATGGCGCTCGGCGCCCGTGCACGATGTCGCTGTCGGCCGCCATATCCCGCCGTCCAGCCGCTCGATAGAACCGTTCATGGCCCATTTCGAGCGACGCTACCGCTTCGAGGGTATGGGTCCCGCCGCGCGTATCCTCGCCATGGCGGCCGCCCATCACCGGTTGAACTACATCCATCCCTTCCCCGACGGGAATGGCAGGGTGAGCCGCCTGATGAGCCACGCCATGGCGCTGAGGGCGGGCATCGGCGCCCACGGCCTTTGGTCTGTTTCGCGGGGTCTTGCCCGGGGCCTTGAGAGCCGCCGGGAATACAAGGCATGGATGGATCGCGCCGATACGCCGCGTCAGGGCGATCTGGACGGGCGCGGCAACCTCTCGCAGAAGGCGCTTGTCGAATTCACGCTCTGGTTCCTGAAGGTATGCCTCGACCAGATGATCTTCATGGCGGAACTCTTCGACCTCGACAATCTGAACGCCCGCCTGACGCGCCATGTGGAGCGCAGCGACCGCCTGAAACAGGAAGCCGCGCATCTGCTGCGGGAAGCCCTGGTCCGCGGCAGGATCGAGCGCGGCGAGGCATCCCGCATCACGGGCCTGCCCGAGCGTACTGCACGGCGGGTGCTCGGCGACGTCATCGATGCAGGCCTGCTCGCATCTGAAACGCCCAAGGGCCCCGTCTCGTTGCGCTTTCCGGCTGCGGCGCTGGAAGAGTTGTTTCCGCGTCTCTACCCCGAGACATAAGCGGCGCGGACGACGGCGGCCTGTAGCGCGACCTCCGCGTCCGGCCGGCCGGCGTCGAGGGCGCTCATCCGGGCGCGGCAGAGGTCGCGGCACAGGTGGCGACCGCAGGCCTCGGTTTCCCGTGTCTCGACGATGGGGTAAAGTGTAATAGACGTAGCGCGGCGTCGTCGAACGCTGCCCGGTCGTCCGCCCCTACCCCTTCTTCGGCATCGGCTGCGGTTTTTCCTCGACCGGGCCGCCGGCCTCTTTCCAGCCTTTGAAGCCGCCGTCGATGTGGGCGACGTTGGTCAGCCCCATCTCCAGCATCGCCTTGCCGGCGAGGGCGCTGCGCCAGCCTGCGGCGCAGTAGAACACCAGCTTCCTGTCCGTCGCGAAGACCTCGCGGTGGTAGGGGCTCTCCGGATCGACCCAGAATTCGAGCATGCCGCGCGGCGCATGGACCGCACCGGGCACCGTGCCCTCGCGCCACAGTTCGCGGATGTCGCGGATGTCGACAAGCTGGATCGTCTCGTCGCCGAAGCGGGCGATGGCGTCCTCGACCGTCCAGGTCTCGACCTGGGCGTAAGCCTCCTCGACCAGGGCCTTGATGCCTTTCGTCACCGGCATGGCTGGGTTCCTTCGTTGCTGGCCCTCTTCGGTATTCGGGCGTGGATATCGCGATGCATCATGGCGCGGGCCGGCACGCGGTCAACCGAATGGGGGCCGCCGCCTGCAACGCCTTTCGCCGCGGCAGAGCGATGAAACGGCCTGACGGGCGGCTCCGGCTCAAGCGAATAGCGCCACGCCTTCGGACGCCGCAGCCGCGTTCAGGCGCCGGTCCAGACTTGCCAGCGCACAGCCCTCGCGGATCGCAAGCGCCAGATAACTCGCATCGTAGGGGCTCAGGCGGCCGCCACCGAGGCGTCGGATACGAACGCCATCAGCGCCCGTGTCCCTCGTGACGCCAGGACAGAATCTCGGCCGTCGTCACTGCCTTCTGTTTCGCCCGTTCCCGGCGCAGCGTCGCACTGAGCGCGGCATGTTCGCCTTCGCCGGCAATCCGCGTCACATGGGCGACCGGGGTCCCGCCGCGGCAGATCACCAGATCCTCGCCGGCCTCCACCGCCGCCAACAGCGCGGAAAGATGGGTCTTCGCCTCGCCGATCTTCACATGTTGTGTCATGGCATTTCCGCTCGATTACAATCGCTGCCCAGCCGGGCGCCGCGAAACTCCGGTTCGACCCAGGAGAATGGTTCCGGCAAGGACTTGGTCAAGCGCTCGGTCCGATGCCGGACTTGCAGGGTTGCCTTCAGGCGCTGCGGTTGAAGAGCCGCGCCAGTTGCGGCAATAGTGTCGGCGGAAATGATCGGAGGGGTACCGTGACCGCATCGAACGGCGCGCCGGGCTTTCGCGCTGACCATGTCGGCAGCCTGCTGCGGCCGCAGCGCCTGCTCAACGCGCGACAGCGATTCGACGTCGGCAAGATTGGCCGCGACGCGATTTGGGGCAGCGAGTGAGGGGCGGCGGACGTCGATTTTGGTCTCGCAGGAGCGGAAAATGCTGAAGCGCGTACAAATCAAGGGATACAAGTCGCTACGCGATGTCGAAGTACGCCTGCCGCGGCTGGCAGTCCTGTTCGGCCCCAACGCAGCGGGTAAGAGCAATTTTCTCGACGCCCTGCAGCTTCTTTCCAAGATCGCGACCAGCCGAACGGTCAAGGAAGCGTTCGACCCGCCCTATCGCGGCAAACCCATCGAATCTTTCACCCTTGGCGAGGGAGGACTGAGGGGTTTGCTTGAGCGCGATCATTTGGTCTTTACCATAGAAGTCGACCTCTACCTGTCAGACGCCGTCATTGAAGCAGTAAACCGGCAAATCCGGGAGATGCGCCAGCCAAGCGGCGGCCGGGCGCCATCCGACAAGGCCGGTACTACATCAGCACGGGTACGCGAACGCAACTTGCGCTACCGTGTCGAAGTAGAAATGATCCCAAAATCCGGAATACTACGGATTGCTGACGAATATCTGGCGGCATTGAACGCAGACGGCACGCCGACCCGTAGACGCATGGCGTTCATCGAACGCCAGAGAGAAAAGATACATCTGCGCCTCGAGGGACAGGCCCACCCGACCTATTACGACCGGTATCTCGACCATACCATCCTTTCGATGCCGCATTATCCGCCGCACTACCCCCACCTGGTCGCCGCCCGCCGCGAGCTTGAGAGTTGGTTGTTCTTCTATTTCGAACCGCGCGAAAAGATGCGTGCGGTCAACCCGGTCAAAGAAGTGCGCCATATCGGACTGATGGGAGAAGAACTCGCTGCTTATCTGAGGACGCTCAAAGAACTCGAACCGAGACAATTCGATGCAATTCAAAAAGCGCTGAGAGCGATCATGCCCAACATCGAAGGCATCGAGATGGACGTTAACGATATCGGCGAAGTCGAATTGCGCCTCAAGGAAAGCGGCGTTGCCGTCCCAGCCCGAGTCTTGTCCGAAGGAACGCTGCGCATGCTGGGACTTCTGGCCCTGACCGGTGTCGCTGAGGCGCCTTCGCTGGTCGGCCTTGAGGAGCCGGAAAATGGCGTTCACCCAAGACGCATCCAGCTGATCGCGGAACTGCTGAACACGCGCGCCGACGACGACCGGACGCAATATATCGTGACCACCCATTCGCCGATTCTGCCCGATCTGCTGCCCGATGGTTCGCTCTTCGCAGTCGGCAAAGACGAACGGGCGACTACTGTCTCGCCTTTCTCCGCGTGGGGCCCGTTGAGTCGAAAAAGAGGCATCGACGATACGCTGGAAGATAGTGGAGAAATCGATCTTCCGGTTTCCCAACGTATTCTGCGCGGTGACTTCGATGGGTGAGATCGCTCTGTTCGGTGAAGATTTCGCACACCGTCAGATTATCGATGCTCTGGTAAGACGCATTGCTGCCGACCACGGCGTCGCGGTTCGTATGGAATGGCGTAACGCTACAGGTGGTCATGGCCAAGTAGTCAAGGAATTTGAGCGATATATCGCTGACCTGCGCCGGCAGCCCGGCAGCCGGCCCGACCTTATTGTCGTTACCACCGATGCGAACTGCGTCGGGTTTCAAGAACGCGCTAAACAGTTCGACGACCTCGAAGTGCCCGCCCCAATGGTGCGTGCGATCCCGGATCCACATATTGAACGGTGGCTGCTGCTCGACAGCGCCGCCTTCAAATCTGCGCTCGGACGCGGATGCGACGCCCCGGACCTGAAATGCGAGCGCAACCGGTACAAGCAGCTTCTCAGGCAAGCGGTCCGCGACGCGGGAATCGAACCGAGTCTCGGTGGGGTCGAGTTCGCCGGCGATATCGTCGGTGCGATGGACCTGGCCCGCGCTGCAAGAGCCGACAAGTCGTTTCAAAAATTTGCCGAAGAGTTGGCGCGGTTACTCCGACAGTAAAATCGAAATGGAGTCAGCTGCCGGGCAGCTTACCCGGCCCATGGGCTTCCGGCGCGCCCAGATCATCGCCACCTACCCCGCTGCCCGGATGATTTCGCCGAAGGCCTGCGCGTCCAGGCTGGCACCGCCGACCAGCAGGCCGCCGACCCCTTCGACGGCGAGGATCTCGGCGGCGTTGTCCGGCGTGACCGAGCCGCCGTACAGAATGGGGCTGCCTTCGCAGTCCCGTTCGAGCGCCTCGAGCACGCCGCCGAGGATATCGTGCATCCCGGCAATTTCCTCGACCGTGGCCGTCTTGCCGGTGCCGATCGCCCAGACCGGCTCGTAGGCGAGCATAATCGGCCCCTCGGCGTGCGGGACCGATCCGAAGACCTGGTCGACGACGGCCTCGTCGCCCAGTCCCCGTATGCGTTGCGCCCGGGTCTCGCCGACGCAGACGATCGGCGTCAGCCCGGCGCGGAACGCGGCCCTGGCCTTGTCGCGAACCGTCTCGCTGGTCTCGCGGCGGCCGTGGCGGCGCTCCGAATGGCCGAGGATGACATAGCGGCAGCCGAGATCGGCCAGCATGGCGGCGCTGATGCAGCTGGTATGGGCGCCGGCTTCGGCCTCGTGGCAATCCTGCCCGCCGAGGGCGACAGGCGATCCGGCGAGCGCGCCGGCGACCGCGTCGAGCGCGGTGAAGGGCGGAAACACTGCAACCTCGCAGGCATCGGACGCCGCGGCGGCGGCCGTCGCTTCCGCGAGCGCGACGGCCTCGGCACGCAGGCCGTTCATCTTCCAGTTGCCGGCGATCAGCGGCTTGGCGTCTGTCATCTCGCGACCGGCTCCGCCCGGGTTCCCGCGCTGCACTTAGCGCGCGTCCGTTCTCGATGGAAGCGCCGACGCAGCCATGGCGCGTCCTTCGATACGCCCCGGCCTGCCGGCCGGGGCTACTCAGGATGAGGAAAAGGGGGGGTTGAGGCATTTGAGTCCCCACAAACCCCTCATCTGAGTCCCCACAAACCCCTCATCCCGAGTAGGCGCGCTTGCGCGCCGTATCGAGGGGGCCGTATCGAGGGGCGCCACACCGTACCGGTTCTCTCCGAGACGGATACGCTCTAGCAGGGGCCGCCCGCGCAGGCCAGACGCCAGTTCGGCCACCCCCGCTCCGATAGCCGCCCGATTGCCCCCCGACGGGCCGCGCCGAATCGCGTCGCGCCGATTTGAACGGGCCCGCTTGCCAGCGCCGCGGTCGCATCCCTACATTGCCGTCGAGATACGGCGCAGCCGCACGGCCCGCCGGCGAACAACAACCGGACCCGGCGCAATGCTCCAAGATATCCGCAAGGGCGCCCGATCCTGGCTCGGCATCGTGCTGGCCTGCATCCTGATCCCGCCGTTCGCCATCGTCGGCGTGGAATATGTCTTCCGCGACGGCTTCTCGCGCGCCGAGGCGGTGATCGAGGTCGGCGAGCAGGAGGTTCTCGGCCGCGAATTCCAGCGCGCCTTCCGCGAACGACTCGACGCGCTCAACCGGCGCAGCGGCGCCAGCGTCGACTACCGGACGGCGAAAACCCTGGGCGTCGTCGATATCGTCGCCGACGGTTTCGTCCGCGAGGCGCTGTACCGCCAGGCGACCCGCGACGCCGGCATCATGGTCGGCGACCCGGTGGTCCGCGAGGCGGTGCGGACCATGGATGCGTTCAAGGGCGTGGACGGCAGGTTCGATGCGCAGATCTACCGACGCGGCCTGGAATCAGCGCAGATGAGCGAGCCGGAATTCCTCGATTCGCAGCGGACGGAAATCGCCGCGCAATATCTCATCCAGGGCATCGCGGGCCTCGAGGCCGCACCGGCCGCGATCGTCGACGTCATCGACCGCTACCGCAACGAGAAGCGCCGGGCGACCTTCTTCACCCTGCGCGACAGTTCGGTCACCGACCTGCCCGCGCCGGACAAGGCGCAACTTGCGGAATTCTACGACAAGCACAAGGCCCGCTACACGCAGCCGCCCAACCGGGCGGTCTCGGCCCTGATCGTCCTGCCGGAGGACGTGTTCGACCGGATCCCGGTCGCCGAAAGCGAAATCGGCGCCGCCTACCAGCGGGACAAAGCGAAATACACGACCCCCGAAAGGCGCACCCTGCGCCAGCTCCTGTTTACGAGCGAAGAGGACGCCCGGAAGGTTGCCGCGGCCATGGCCGGCGGCAGGAGCTTCGATACGGTCGCGAAGGAGGTCGCGAAGCAGGAGCCGCTCAGCCTGGGCACGGTGGCGGCGGACGGCCTGCCGATCCCCGAACTGGCCGGGGCCGCCTTCGCCCGGCGGGCCGGCGAGATCACCGAGCCGGTCAGGACGCCGCTCGGCTGGCATGTCCTCATCGTCGACAGGGTGGAGCCGGCCAGGGCGACACCGCTCGAAAAGGTCAGGGCCGACATCGAGGAGGCGATCAAGCGCAAGCGGGCCGGCGCCATCCTGGACGGGCTGCGCGAGGAAGCCGACGACGGGCTGGGCGCCGACCTGCCGCTGGAAAAGATCGCCGAGCAGGTGGGCGTGAAGCTGCAGCGCATTCCGGCGATCGACAGCCGCGGACGGAACGCCGCCGGCAAGGAAATCGGCGGCCTGCCGGACGATCCGCGCTTCCTCCAGCGCATCTTCGAACAGGAGGTCGGGCGCGACGACCGCGATGTCCTGGACCGGAAGGACGGCGCCTTCTTCATCGTCGAGGTCGAAAAGACTTCGCCGAGCCGGACCCCTGCGCTCGAGGAGGTCGAGACGCGCGTTGCGAAGGACTGGGCCGCGGACGCCCGCACCCGCGCCCTGAAAACCAGGGCCGACGCGCTGGCGCAGCGGATCCGCGCCGGTGCGCGCATCGAGGAGGTCGCGAAGGAGGCCGGCGCGGGCCTCAAGAACAGCGCGCCGCTCAACCGCTACGGCGCGACCGGCGATCCGGATGTCTCCGGCCGGATGCGCGACGCCCTGTTCGAGGCCGGCGCGACGGGCGCGGCGGTCGCCCGGCCCGGTGTCAACGGCTATGCGGTCGCCGTGCTCGCGGCGATCGAAACCGGCGGCGACGCCAGGGAGAACCGCCAGGCGGTGCTCGACGGCGTGAAGGCGGAGATCGGCCAGGAACTGCTGGCGCAATACAGCGCCATGCTGCGCCGGACCTATCCCGTCCGGATCGACCGCAACGGCATCGACCGGCTGTTTTCCCGCGCGGCCCAGCGCGAGCAGGGCTACTAGGCGCGCCGGGCGCGCGGCAACCGGAGCGGACCGGGGCATGGCGGAGCGGGCGCAGCAGGGCTTCACCCATCTCGACGCGCAGGGCGCGGCGCGCATGGTCGATGTCGGCGGCAAGGAAGTTACGCAGCGCAGCGCCGTCGCGCGCGGCAGCGTCCGCATGGCGCCGACGACGCTGGACCAGATCGAGGCCAGCGCCATCGCCAAGGGCGACGTGCTGGCGACGGCCCGGCTGGCCGGCATCATGGCGGCCAAGCGCACGGCCGAGCTGATCCCGCTGTGCCATCCGCTGCCGGTGACCAGCGTCACGGTCGACCTCGCGCCCGACCGGGACTCCGGCGCGCTGGAGATCGCCGCCACGGTGGCCTGCACCGGGCGCACCGGCGTCGAGATGGAGGCGCTGACCGCCGTCTCCGTCGCCGCGCTCACGGTCTACGACATGTGCAAGGCGATCGACCGCGGCATGACGATCGGCGACATCCGGCTGGAAGAGAAGTCGGGCGGCCGCTCCGGCGACTGGTCGCGCGGCGCCCCCGGCCCTTCATGATTTCCGTGGCCGAGGCCCGGTCGCGGATCGTCGGCCGGTTCGCGCCGCTGCCCGCCGAGATCGTGCCGCTTTCCGCCGCCGCCGGCCGGGTGCTGGCGCGCGACGTGCCGGCGCGCCTGACCCAGCCGCCGGTCGCGGTTTCGGCGATGGACGGCTACGCGGTGCGCGCCGCCGATACGCAGACGCCGGGCGCGCGCCTGAGGCAGATCGGCGAAGCGCCGGCCGGCCGGCCGTTCGGCGGCGCGGTCGGGCCGGGCGAGACGGTGCGCATCTTCACCGGCGGGCCGGTGCCGGACGGCGCCGACGCGATCCTGATCCAGGAAAATGCCGAACGGGACGGCGATACCGTCATCGCGGCCGGGCCGGTGCCGGAAGGACGCTACATCCGCCCGGCCGGGCTCGATTTCTCGGAGGGCGAAATCCTGCTGCCGGCGGGCCGCGTGCTGCGGCCGCGCGATATCGGCCTCGCCGCCGCGGTGAACGCGCCCTGGCTGCCGGTGGTGCGCAAGCCGGTCGTGGCGATCCTGGCGACGGGCGACGAGATCGTCCTGCCCGGCGACCCGGTGGGGCCGGACCGGATCGTCAGTTCCAACAGCTGGGCGCTCGCCGCCTTCGTCGAGCGCAACGGCGGAACGGCGCAGAATCTCGGTATCGCCGGCGACGACCCGGCGGCGCTGCAGGCCGCCGTCCGCGGCATGGGCCGGGCCGACCTGCTGGTCACCACCGGCGGCGCCTCGGTCGGCGAGCACGACCTGATCCGGTCGGCCCTCGGCGAGATCGGCCTCGATGTCGATTTCTGGAAGATCGCCATGCGGCCGGGCAAGCCGCTGATCTTCGGCGCGCTGGAGCAGGAGAGCGGATCGACGCCCTTCCTCGGCCTGCCGGGCAACCCGGTGTCGGCGCTGGTCTGCGCCCTGATGTTCATGGCGCCGGTCTTGCAGCGCATGCTTGACCGCCCGGCCGACGGCCCGCCCACCGAAACCGCGATCCTGGGCGCGGATCTGGCGGCCAACGACGAGCGGGAGGATTATCTGCGCGCCACCCTGTCCGCCGACGATGCCGGCCGGCCGGTCGCGACGCCGTTCGCAAAGCAGGACAGCTCGATGCTCTCGCGCCTGGCGGCGGCCGACGCGCTGATCGTCCGCCCGCCCCGCGCGCGCCCGGCGGCGGCCGGCGACAGCGTCGCCATCATTCCGTTATCGAAAGACCCGGTCGCTATTTGACAAATTTTTCAAAGAACACTTGACGGCTTGACCGAACCAAAGTAGAACACATATCGGTTTATATTTTGTTCCCTGAAGTTATGTGACCAGCCTTCACGGAACACGCGACGCAGAGAGGTCGAAATGCTCACGCGCAAACAGCATGAATTGCTTGTCTACATCAACGACCGTATCGCCGAATCCGGCGTCTCGCCGAGCTTCGACGAGATGAAGGACGCGCTGAACCTGCGCTCGAAATCGGGCATCCACCGCCTGATCACCGGGCTCGAGGAGCGCGGATTCCTGCGCCGGCTGCCCCACCGGGCGCGCGCGCTGGAGGTCGTGCGCATGCCGGAGACCGCCGCGGTCGGAACGTCGCCGGGCACGCCGGCGCGCAACAACAAGTTCCTGCCCAGCGTGATCGACGGCGGGCGCACCGGATTGCCGGCCGGCAGGCAGGTCGAGGCGGCGAACGACACCGCGGCCCTGCCGCTCTACGGCCGGATCGCCGCGGGTACGCCGATCGAGGCGCTGCGCGACACCTCGCACACGGTGGAGGTTCCGCCCAGCATGCTCGGCCGGGGCGAGCACTACGCCCTGGAGGTCGACGGCGATTCGATGGTCGAGGCCGGCATCATGGACGGCGACACGGTCGTCATCCAGCGCTGCGACAAGGCCGACAACGGGACCATCGTCGTCGCCCTGGTCGACGAGGCGGAGGTGACGCTGAAGCGCCTGCGCCAGCGCGGCAACTCGATCGCCCTGGAGCCGGCCAACACGAAATACAAGACTCGCATCTTCCACCCGGACCAGGTGCGCATCCAGGGCCGCCTGATCGGCCTGATCCGGCAGTTCTAGGCGTTCGGTACGGCGTATCGCAGGACCGTACCGGAAGGGCGCTACCGCCCTTCCGGCGCTTTGCCCGCGCCGGTTCCGGTAACGCGAACGGAGACCTCCTCGGTTACCCGAATCAATGCCTCAACCAGGTGCGAGTCCGTTTCGGCAACGCCTTCGTATTCGGCGACGTTCCGCGCGCGATGCGCCCGGTCCAGCACGCGCCACTTTTCGTTCGGAAAGTCCAGCGTGTGGCGAAGGCACTGAAACACCAGATAGCGGTTATTGGAGCGGTAGCCGGCCATCCGCAATGCCGCCAAGGACAGGGCATGGGCGGCGTTGTAGGCCAGATCGAACCGCGATTCGAGGCTGAGGCCGGCGTTTTTCGCGTCCCTGAGCCGTGCGGTTCCCGAACGGACCAGGCCCGAAACTTCCCCCGGCGTTGCCGCTTCGGCCTTGAGACCGCCGGTTCTCACCAGATTGTCCGGATGCTCATGGGCCATCGGGGTTTCCCATGAGAACGATGTGCGGGCTTTCGAGCACCCGGGTCAGAAATCCCGCGCCGGCCGCGCGCCGGCGGTAAAATTCTTCCGGCGTGTAGAGCGTCGGATTGATTTGCCGCCCAAGCCGCATCTCGGCTGGCGCAAGGGCCGCGTAGACCGCTTCCAGCGTCAACCGGTCGGACACCAGGAGCAGATCGATGTCGCTAGCGGCCGTATCCGCCCGCCGGGCGACCGATCCGTGAAGCACGGCCAGGAAAAGGCCGTCCGCCAGCGGTTCGAGGGCATTGCGAACGGTCTCCTCGACTCCGACGGTCTTGCGCACGATGGCGCAAATTTCGTCGAAGAGCGGCGATCCGGCGTTTGCCCGGTAGTATTTGCGGTTGCCGACCCGGGACACGACGGCGAGGCCGCTTCCGGCAAGCCGGGCGAGTTCGCGCTGCACCGCGCCCCGGCCCGAACCCGCCAGGGCGATGATCTCGGTGACGAAGAAACCGCGGCCCGGCTGGCCGAACAACAGGCCGAGAACGCGCTGCTGGGTCGAGGTGAACAGCGCGTCGGCCAGGGGCGAAGCGCCGAGATTGCCGTTTCGGTGCGGCGCGGCCGTTCCGGCAGATGGCGTTTCAATACCCATATCGGGGATAATAGTACCCGGAAAAGGTACTTGCAAGACTCCCGCCGCAGCGCCCGGCGGCAAAATGCCGAGCGGGCTCGACCGGCCGCCGCTTCGCCGGCGTCCGTTTATCCCTACAATGGCGCCCGCAGGGTCAACTGCGCGCGAGAATTGCTTTCCAATGACCGCCCTCGTCGACGACAGCAGCCGCTTCGGAACCTACCGCCCGAATGCGGCGCAGCGCCGGCTGTACCGGCTCATGCCGGCGCTCTACCGGGGCGGCTGGACCGGTAAGCGGATCTTCGGGCGCCTGCGCTGGCTCGACCGGAAACTGGCGTCGCGCGGCATCGCCGATGTGGAGCGTTTCGGGCTGCGCTGGCGCCTCTACCGCACGGGCAACGTCTCGGACAGCCGCCTGCTCCTGCGTCCGGACAGTTTCGACCCGGTCGAGACGGACCTGCTGCTGCGCCGGGTGCGGCCGGGCTTCGCCTTCGTCGATGTCGGAGCGAATTGCGGCTTCTACGCGATCCGCATCGCGGCGGCCGGCGGCCGGGTTATCGCCGTCGAGCCGCATCCCGAGATGTTCCGCCGGCTGCAGTTCAACGCCGGGCTCAATCCCGGACACGCCCTGCGCCTTCTGCAATGCGCGGTCGGCGACCGGCCGGGCGAGATCGGCATCGCCGAGGATTCCCGCAACCTGGGCCGCACCAGGATCGACGGCACGGGCGCGATCCGGACGGAGATGCGCCCGCTGCTCGATATCGTGCGCGCCGAGGGGCTGGACCGGCTCGGCGCTCTGAAGGTCGATGTCGAAGGCTTCGAGGATCGCGTGCTGGCGCCGTTCCTCAAGGAGGCGCCGGACGGGCTGCTGCCCGACGTCATCGTCGCGGAGCACACCTGGAGCGGAAACTGGGCGCAGGACTGGCGGCAGGCCGCCGGCGCGCGCGGCTACCGCGAACGGACCCGCACGCCGACCGGTAACGTCATCCTGATCCGCGACCCCTGACGGCGGCCCGCCGCGACCTCCGCCCGGCCGCTGCCGGCCCGGCCGCACCGGCACCGGTGAATCCGGGCTAGGGCGCGTCCATTCTCGATGGAAGCGCCGATGCAGCTATGCGTGCCCTTCGACACGCCCCGGCTTGGCGGCCGGGGCTACTCAGGATGAGAAAGAGGGGGTGTTGAGAAATTCGAACACACAAACCCCTCATCCCGAGTAGGCGCGCCAGCGCCGTATCGAGAGCCTGCCCTGAGCGAAGCCGAAGGGGGGGCCGTATCGAGAGCCTGCCCTGAGCGAAGTCGAAGGGGGGCCGTATCTAGAGCCTGTCGAAGGGGACGCCACACCGTAACGATTCTGTCCGGGACGGATACGCCTAGCCCCAGAGCCCGGCCGGCGGCGGATGGACGCCCGCCTCGTCGTATCGGAGCGGAACGGCCCGGTCTTCGGCCAGCAGGAGCGGCCCGTCGAGATCCGTCACCTCCGCATCCTGGGCCAGCAGCACGGCCGGCGCCATGGCGAGGGACGACCCGACCATGCAACCGACCATGATCCCGTACCCCTGCGCCCGCGCGGCCTCCTTCAGCGCCAGCGCCTCCGTCAGGCCGCCGGTCTTGTCCAGCTTGATGTTGACTATGTCGTACTTTCCGGCCAGTCCGGCGAGCGAGGCCCGGTCGTGGCAGCTTTCGTCGGCGCAGACGGGGACCGGCCGTTTCATGTCCCGCAACGGCCCGTCGGCGTCGGCCGGCAACGGCTGTTCGACCGTTTCCACGCCCAGGCGCCCGAGGAACGGCATGAGTTCGGCGAAGGTTTCGGCGGTCCAGCCCTCGTTCGCGTCGACGACGATGCGCGCTTCGGGCGCGCCGGACCTGACCGCCTCCAGCCGCTCCCGGTCGCCCGCGCCGCCGAGCTTGACCTTGAGCAGCGGGCGATGGGCGTTGCGCGCCGCGGCGGCTTCCATCTCCCGCGGCTCGTCCAGGGACAGCGTATAGGCAGTGACCACCGGGCCCGGCTCGGGCAGCCCGGCAATCTCCCATGCCCGCCGGCCGGCCGTTTTCGCCTCCAGGTCCCAGAGCGCGCAGTCCACGGCGTTGCGGGCGGCGCCGGCCGGAAGCAGCTCCTGGAGGCGCGCCCGGTCGAGGGGCCGGGGCAACGCCTCGATCCCGGCGGCCACCGATGCCGCCGTCTCGCCGTAACGCGGATAGGGGACGCATTCGCCGTAGCCGCGCACGCCGTCCGCCTCGACGCAAACGGTCAGGACGCGGGCTTCGGTCTTCGACCCGCGGGAGATCGAGAAGGCCCGCGCCAGCCCAAAGCGCTCTGCCGCAACGTCCAGTTTCATGTCCGCAGCGGCTGCCCCGCAACCGGCGGCATTCGGGGCCGGGCCTCAGCCACGGAGCCGGCGCGCCCGGCCGTCATTCCGGCAGCGCATCGACCAGGCGCCCGGCGCCGTAGCGGAACGGGTCGGTGGCCGGCAGGCCCAGGCTGTCCTCGATTTTCGCCAGGCAGTCGGCCGCGTCGCGGTCGCCGAGTTCCCGCGTGTTCACGGAAACCGCGCAGACCCGGCAATCCGGATTGACGACGCGCGCCAGCGTCAAGGCCAGGTCCCGCAGCTCGGCAAGGCCCGGAAGACGATAACCGGGCAGCCCGCGCATATATTCCCGGGTCGGTTCGTGGCACAGCACCAGGGCGTCCGGCCGGCCGCCATGGACCAGCGCCAGGGTGACGCCCGAAAAGGAGGCGTGGAACAGGGAGCCCTGGCCCTCGATCATGTCCCAGTGGTCGTCGTCGTTGTCCGGCGTAAGCTGTTCGATCGAGCCCGCCATGAAATCTGCGACGACGGCGTCGAGCGGCACCCCGTCGCCCGCGATCAGGATCCCGGTCTGGCCGGTCGCGCGAAAGGTCGATTTCCGGCCGCGCCGCCGCATTTCCCGGTCCATGGCGAGCGCCGTATACATCTTGCCGACCGATACATCCGTACCGACGCCCAGACAGCGCCGGCCGCGCCGGGGTTGCCCGTTGCCGATCGGGTAGCGGACCGCCGGCACGCGCACGTCGTGCAGCGCGCGGCCGTTGCGCTCCGCAAGCGCGGCAAGGTCCGCCTCGTCGCGGAGCAGGTTGTGCAGGCCGCTCGCAATGTCGAAGCCGGCTTCGAGCGCCTCCGCGAGAACCGACTTCCACGCCTCCGAAATGACCCCGCCGCGGTTCGCGACGCCGATCACGAGGGTTTTCGCCCCGGCCTCGCGCGCCTCGCGGATCGACATGTCGGGAAGATCGACATCCGCGTTGCACCCCGCCATCCGGTACTGTCCCAGGGCGGCATCGGGGCGCCAGTCGCGGATGCCCCGGGCGACCTTGACCGCCAGCGCATCGGGCGCATCGCCGAGGAACAGAAGATAGGGCTGCCCGATCATGCGCCGTCCCGCCTTTCCGCTGCGCCGCGGCTCCGCTGCAGCTCTGTTTCCGGGGCCGCCCTACCCCTCCGGTGCCGCTTCGTACCGGGCGGCGAGCGCCGGGCGCCGGTCCCGGGCGGAAATGCCGAGGCTACACCCCCGGCAGACCGGCAACGTCATCCCGATCCGCGATATGTGAGTGTGGAAGGAAATATCCGGCTAGAAAGCGCCGAAAAGCCGCAACGCCATACCGATATTGAGGGCGGCGACGAATCCTACGGTCCATTTCAGGGCGGTCAGTTCGACACGGACACCGGCAATGTCCGAATTCGTGGCGAGTTCGCCCTGTCCGCTTCGGATCGCCGCGGCGACCGCTTCCGCCTGCTTTCTCTCGAAGCCGGCCGCTTCGAGTTCGCGGGCGGCGGTGAGGGTGTCGAACATCGTCATAACCGGGATATAGCACGCCTGCCGAAATCCGCAAAGCCGCGGACCGGCGCCGTCTCTCTTCGATACGCCGCCCGTTTGCACTGCATCGGCTCGATCCGGCTTCGCCGGACGCTTGATCTGGTCCCCCGGACCGGCCCGGAATCCGGCGCAGTCCCTAGCTTGTTCCGAGGGCGGGATTGTGCAACATCGGGATCATAACCGGTGGCCGGACAGGCCCGGCCGCGAATGACCCGCCGGGGCAAGTCATGAAATGCCTTTCCGTTGCGATTGCGGTTCTCGGGGTTGCATCTTCGTCCGCCGCTTCTCCTTTGAACGACGCGGCCCGCAATTGCGCCAATCGTACTTTGACACCTGAATCCGTAGCAGAAGTTAGGCGGAAAGCGGCAGAAATAGAGGATGCAAAAGCGCAATTTTGTGTCGGCCTCTTGTACGGAACCGGTCTTGGCGTGCCCAAGGACGACTCTAAAGCGGCGGCATGGTTCCTGCGTGCCGCTAAGCAAGGCTATGCGCTCGCTCAAATGATGCTGGGCGAAGCGTATAAGATCGGTAAGGGCGTGCCCCAAAACGACGCGAAAGCAACTGCATGGTTCAATCGCGCCGCAGAGCAAGGTTATGCCGAGGCGCAGGAACGTCTCGGAGATGCCTATAGGTGGGGACGCGGCGTGGCCCAAGACGATTCCATTGCCGTAGTATGGTACCAACGAGCCGCTGAACAAGGATCGGCCCGTGCTCAGACGGCTCTTGGTTTAGCTTACGAAAAAGGGCGCGGACTTCCTCGGGACAATGCCAAAGCAGCCGCCTGGTTCGCACTTGCCGCTAAGCAGGGATTTGCGTTGGCGCAGATGAAGCTTGGCCATTGGTATTCAGAGGGCCGGGGTGTTCCTCGGAATTATAAATTGTCGGTTCTCTGGTATAAGTTAGCGGCCAATCAGGGAAATGCACTTGCACAAGTGGGACTTGGTCTGGCTTACCATAGAGGACGTGGCGTTCCAGAAGACTTTGTACTTGCCCATATGTGGTACAATCTTGCTGCTGCAAATGGTTCGGTCTCTGGGAGAAAATTGCTCCGTCTAGTCGAACAAATAATGTCTCAAGCGCAACTACAGGAAGCACAGCGCATGGCGCGCGAGTGGAAACCACGCAAACGTACCGTGAGCAATCGATAAATATAAACAAGCCAAATACCGTTGTGGATCGCGACACCGGCATCTAACACAGGAGATCAACGTGGAAAGAGCGATAAAGAGCCTCTGCCAACTCCCGGACACCAATCTTTTCGACGAAATTGCCACAGGAGTCGATCTCATTATCGAATCTGTTAGAGAACTTTACTCGGCGTCGCACGGACTGCGCGAAACGGATTCCCATCGTGCAGCGCGCGTACTCAGGAATCTTGCAGAGGAGGAAGCTTCGAAAGTTCTGATATTAGTCGATGCTGTCAGATGTCCACTTGATAGACAGGAGGAAAAATCACGAACTCTAGGGTATTTCTACGACCACTTAGCGAAAGGAATTTATGCCGAAGCCGCCAAGTGGAAGCCTGCCGATTTTGCAGAAATTTCTGACGGAATTCAATCGATGCGCAAGCAGTACTATTTGGATGGCCCTACTGGAATAGACTGGATTTTTCCAAATCGTATTATACAAAACCGCGAAGATCATCTATATGTTGGATATGTCCGCAGCGGCACGGAAGATGGCGGAAAGGGAGAATGCTACTGGAGCGGACCGAACTTTGCTGATCAAGTAGATAAAACCTTACCCTTCCTAGGCCGATATACGCCTCCCGCGATCAGCCTTGCTCAAGCGCTTCACAGCACGAATGCAACAAAACCGGACGGCTTGGCGATTATTGCAAGTATTTGGCAAAGCGCTGAACTACGGTGGGAATTACGATTTACAGAATTGGAGGAATTAAATTACAACACACTCGTAATGATGGAAAACAAAGGTTTATTAAGTGCAGTCCCGAGTGAGGCATGTGCAACGGTGCATAGACGCTGGATGTTTCCGTTATGGCCTCTCGATCTCAGCATGTACAAAATTAAGAAAAATGATCTGCGTGAAATTCAACATCTTGAATCGTCGGAGTAGTATTGAGTGCGAACGACTGGCGCGGCCTATAATTAAGATTTCGCACAGTCGAACCGTCACCTGCCGAGTTCGCTGACAGACAACCAAGTGTTGGCTTGTGGTGTAGGGAAGGATTTCAAACCTTACCCTGCGGATCGCATCGGTCGGCTGTTGCGCAACGCCTCTTTCACCCCGCCAGCGCGGCCTCGACCTTCGGGCGCAGTTCGGCGGCGTGGGCGTCCATGATTTCCAGGTAGGACGGCTCGACATAGTCGGCGAGGCCCGCGAAGTTGGGCCGCGCCCGTACGGCGTCGTACCAGGCCGCCAGCGCCGGGCGCCGGTCCCACATCCAGGACAGGTTGAGATGGTCCAGCCGCACGACGTAGGGGGTGAGCCCCGAATCGGCGAGCGAATAGTCGTCGCCGGCGAGCCACGGCCCGCCCGCCGCCAGCACCGTCTCCATCTGCCGGAGCGCGCTGTCGTAGAAGCGCACCGCAACGGCGGCCGGCGGCCAGTCCATGCCCAGCTCGATGCACATGCGCTTGCGCTCGCGCCGCTCCGGGTCCGGCGTCTGCGCCAGGTTCGCCGCCAGCTCGTCCGGAGTCAGCGCGAGGAACTGGTAGCGGAACGCCAGGGCGTTGGAGACCGCCCCGCAGGCGGCGTGCAGCCCGCGGTCCGGCAGGCTGGCCCAGCGCCGCATCGTCGTCCGCTCCTCCGGGTCGGAGGCGCGCAGGCGCGGCTCGGGGAACGCTTCGTCGAGATATTCGCAGATCAGGGTCGATTCGAAGAACGGCCAGCCGTTATGCACCAGGGTCGGCACCACGCCCATCGGGTTGAGCGCCATGTAAGCCGGCGCAAACTGGTCGCCCTTGCGCAGATTGTAGTGATGCTCGACCGGCGTCAGGCCTTTCTCGCGCAACACCAGCCGCACTTTGGCCGAACACACGCTCATATTGTTGTGGTGCAGTTCGAGCATCGGGTCTCCGCCGTCTGTTCGGACAATAATAACGCTGGAATAAGGCCGGGTCTCTGCCCCGTCAGACCGGCAGGCCGGCCGCGCGCAGTTTCTCGCCGAACTCCGCGCGCCACTCTTCGGCCGGCCGGAAGGTCGGCGAGCCGCCGTAGGCCGAGCGGGTCCGGTCGTGGATCTCGTCGTCGTTCTGCGACAGGTCGAGCGGCTCGATCAGCGGCTGTTCGACATACCAGGGCGAATCGACGAAGACCTCGATCCGGTTGCCCTCCGGATCGCGGAAATAAAGCGACCACGCGTTGCCGTGGTTGATCGGATCGATCTGGCTGACCTCCGCCTCGTCCTCGAGAATCGCCAGCATGTCGCGCAGGTCCTGGAGCGAACCGGCGCGCAGCGCGACCTGGTTCACGACCCGCGCCTCCGGTCCGCCGGTGCGCCCTTCGGCCAGGATGATCTGGTGATGCTCCTTCGGGTCGCGGCTCAGGAACACGATGGGTGCGCCGCGCGCGATGCCGCGGTCGGTCGCGACGAAACCGAGCACCCGGGTGTAGAATTCCTCCATCTTCGGCAGGTCGTGAACGTAGAAGCCGACATGGCTGAAGCTGAGATTGGCGGGCGGCTTGGGCATGGTCCGGCTCCTCGGTTGCCGCGGCCAGTGTAGCGGGCAGGTGCGCCCGATCAATTGCTGATTCCGCAGCGGCGATCTGCTAACGGTGCCGCCGCCCCCATTCCACAACCGAGAGACCGCGCCGATGACTGCCCTATCCGCCGGCCCATCCGCCGGCCTGCCCGCCACCATGACCGCAATCGAGATCACCGAGCATGGCGGGCCGGAGGTGCTGAAGCCGGTCGCGCGGCCGGTGCCCGCGCCCGGCGCCGGCGAGGTACTGATCCGGGTCGCCGCGGCGGGCGTCAACCGGCCGGACCTGGCCCAGCGCGCCGGCAGCTATCCGCCGCCGCCCGGCGCCTCGGACCTGCCCGGCCTGGAGGTCGCCGGGGAAATCGCCGCGCTGGGCGACGGGACGGCGGGAGTCGCCGCCGGCGACCGTGTGTGCGCGCTGGCCCCCGGCGGCGGCTACGCCGAATATTGCGCCCTGCCGGCCGCCCATTGCCTGCCCGTGCCGCACGGCTACGACATGGTGCGCGCCGCCGCGCTGCCGGAGACCTTCTTCACCGTCTGGACCAACGTTTTCATGCGCGGCCGGCTGCAATCCGGCGAGACCCTGCTGGTCCATGGCGGCGCCAGCGGCATCGGTACGACGGCGATCCAGCTCGCCGCCGCGCGCGGCGCCACGGTCGTCGCGACGGCCGGCACGGTCGACAAATGCGCGGCCTGCGAGGAACTGGGCGCGGCGCGCGCGATCAACTACCGCAACGAGGATTTCGTCGCCATCGTCAACGACATCACCGGCGGCAAGGGCGCCGACGTAATCCTGGACATGGTCGCCGGCCCCTACGTCCCGCGCAACCAGAAGTGCCTGGCCCTCGATGGCCGGCTGGTCACGATCGCCCTGCTCGGCGGCGCGAAGGCGGAGGTGAATTTCGGCCTGCTGATGGTCAAACGGCAGACCATGACCGGCTCGACGCTCCGGCCGCAGTCGGTCGAAGCCAAGGCGGCGATCGCCGACGGGCTGCGCAGCGAAATCTGGCCCCTGCTCGACTCGGGCCGGATCGCGCCGGTCATCCAGGATACGTTCGACCTGAAGGACGCCGCCGCCGCCCACGCCGCGCTGGAAGCCGGCGAGCATATCGGCAAGTTCGTGCTGACGGTGGAGTAAGGCGGCGGCATAAGTCGGTCCTCGGTTGGTCTGTCGCTTGAGCTTACTCTCTGATCGTCGTTTCGACCGGAGCCCGAAATTGGTCTGAAGCGGAGCGGAAATATCACCGGACATTGCTCTCAGTTACTGCGGAATTCGTCTACACATCTAACCTGGAGGAAACTTAAATGGAAACAGTGACTTGGGGCAGTCCGGCAATTCTTGTGGAGATTGGCAAGGCAGTCGTTCTTGCGCTCGCCGCGATCGCAGCAGCGTTATTCGCCCGCTGGCGCTACCAGACCGCTGACAGGCAGCTTCTTCAAGAGCGATTTCAAACTGCTTCAAAATTGCTTGCCAAAGAAAGAATGAAGGATGAGAATGAGTCAGGTATGATTCGCGTGAGCAGTGTGGTCATATTAGGCAAGCTAGCGCAAGAAGAACCTGAGGAATACCATGTTGCGGTTATGCGCATCTTTGAGATATTTCTGACTTGGACGACGGTTTTTGGTCCTGAACGAAGAGTTGTTGACCCTGAAGCCAATGATGTCGTCGAAGCAATCCGTTTCGTCGAAACACGCACCAAGAGACAAAAGGCAGCAGAAAAAAAGGCGAATTACAAGTTCAGATTGCGTGGAGAATCTCCATTTTATATGGGAGAAGATAGCAAGCTATATCTTAAGGATATGTGGGTTCCCGAAGTATGTCACGAACTTAGGAAAAGGAACATCGATAGCCCATTCATGGTTGAGCGTCATCCCAATTTCTAGCTCCATAAGGTTCCTACAAATTGTATACTTGACTATGCATTAGTTTGGTCGGACTTGTGGCTTTCCAAACCGCTTGTTTCCTGTTCCGGTGTCGTCATTTCGACCGGAGCAGCGCGGTCGCACGACTCCTAAATGTCGATCTCGACGAAACGCATGGCCTGGCGGGCCGTGCGGCGCACCATCTTGCGGCGCACCGGCGATTGCAGCAGCCGGTTAAGCGCGGCGAGCGCCAGTTCGCCCGACCGGCCGGTCTCCGGCGCGGCCCGCAGTTTGCGCACCGCCGCCGCCGTCTTCAGCAGATGGACGGAGACGATGTAGCGGTCCTGCCCGTGATCGAGGAGCGTCCGCTCGACCCCGGCGAAAAAGCCGTCCGGATCGGCGACGGTCCAGTCGTCCGGATCCACATTACCGTCCTGATGCCCGATGTTGCGTCCGGAAAAGCAGGCCATCTGCAGCAGCCCGGCCGGCCACAGATCCGGGAATTTCGAGCAGAGGCCGAGCACCGCCTCGGCGAAGGTGAGGCCGTGGGTCAGGTCGAGCCAGCCGAAATCGCCGCCATAGGGCTTGTCGAGATCGTTCAAATGACGGAGGTCGAAACGCACCATGTTGAGGGCGTTGGCGCCGAGCAGGCTGCGGTACAGGTCGAGCGGCGGCGCGGCGCCGCGTTCGGCGGTAAGGGCGAGCGCCCTGTTGGCGTTCAGAACGGCATAGTCCTCCGCGGAAGGCGCCGATCCGTTCGGTTGCGATCCGAAGTTTTCCAGGGCGGTAGCATAGCCGCGGAAGTCGGGAATCAGATCCTCGCGGGTGGCCGACACCAGCCCGCGCACCAGCGGGAGCAGGACCGGTTCGGCAACCTCCGCGCCCAGCCGGCGGATCAGCGCGCCGGCCTTGGTCACATAAATCGCGGCATGGCCGAAATCGGCATAGTGGGCGAGCGCGGCGCGGGCCAAGCCGCGCTCCATGAGGTCCCAGGCGTCGCCGGCGGCGAGCGCGCCGCGGGTCAGGCGGATGGCGCGGGCTTCGTCCTCGTCCTCGACGGCCCGGACGAACCCCTCCTCGTCCCAGTCCTCGACCCCTTCGGCATAGGGGTAGCGCGGCTCGCGCAGGACGTTATCGGCCATATGGCCGACCGCTTCGAGCAGGCAGATGAGCCGGTTTTCCGGTTCGTCCTCCTGCCCGTCATGGAGCGCCAGCCAGTCCGCCGCGCCGGCATAGGCATGGGTCCAGCCGAATTCCAGCCGGTCGTGCGACCAGCGGATCGCTTCCCGGACGGCGATCGCGGGATCGACACCGAGCCGCCCGATCCTTGCGATCTCCCGGGCCAGCCGCTCGTAGCCGTGGCGCTCGAAACCCTGTTTGAGATCCGCAAGCGATTTTTCCAGCCGCTCTTCGGCCGGCGGGTCGACGATCTCGATCCAGACGTCGCCGTCGCGGATGTCGACCGGATAGACGCGCAGCCGGTCGCCGTCGCGCTGGTTCTCGCCGGTCTCCAGGTCGAACTTCCAGTTGTGCCAGTTGCAGGTCAGCAGGCAGTTGCCGTCGAGCGTGCCCTCGCGCAGCGGATAGCCCTCGTGCGGGCAGCGGTTGTTGCAGGCGTGGACGCCCTTCGCCGTATCGAAGAGCGCGATCTGCCGGCCGTCGAGGCGGAAGACGAGGCGGCCCTTCTGCCGCAATTCATCGACGCCGGCGGCCCTGACCCAGCCCCGGTTCATCCTTGGGTTCATCGTTGCGCCCCGTCTCCCGGCAGGTTGAGCATTCCCGATGAAGTAGAGCGCGTCCGTTCTCGATGGAAGCGCCGGCGCAGCTATGGCGCATCCTTCGATACGCGGCTGCGCCGCCACTCAGGATGAGGAGGGTGTTATGGCCGGCAATTCTATCCCTCATCCCGAGTAGGCGCGCCAGCGCCGTATCGAAGGACGCCACGCTGCCGCGGCTCCGTCAAAAACGGATGCGCTCCAGTCGCCAAATCAAAGACTCTCTTCTTGTTCATAGAATCGGCGCAAGGCGGCCCGGTAGCGCTCCAGCGTCGGGATGAATGCGTTTGCCGCATTCGCGCCTGCTGCGGCCTGGGCGCGCATTTCGTCGATCGCGGCAGATTCGTCGAGCCCCAAAACGCGTCCGTCCCGCACAATTTCGCACCCGCCGGACCATACGGACGAAATGTGGTCTCGCGTTGCCCGGCCGAGAAGAATGTCGACCTCGGTCGTTCTGAAACTGATGACATCGCCGCCCAGCCGGTCCCAATCGAACAGGATCAGGTCGGCCGGAGCGGCCGCCTCGATGGTGCCGTCGCGCTCGCTTCCATCGATCGCGCGAAATCCGGAAGCCGTCGCCGCGCTCAATACGTCTGCAGCCGAGAGACCCGGATCGAGCGAATTTCCGCAGTGAAGGCGATAGAACAACCGAAGCTCGCGGAGCGCATCGTCGTCATCGTCGATGGACAGGGCATCGATGCCGACTGCAAGCCGAACCCCGCGTCGCGCGAACTCGACCGCCGGCGCAATGCCCGAGCCGAGGCGCAGATTCGAACTGCTGTTGACTGCAATCGTCACGCCGCGTTCGGCCAACAGATCGCATTCCTCAGGTCGCAGCCAAACGCAATGGGCCAAGGTGAGTCGGGGCGAAAGCAGGCCAAGATCGTCCAGGTGCGCTACGAAACCGCCCGGGAAGCGGTTGTCGGCCCAAGCGCGCTGGCGGTGCGTTTCTTGACAATGCATATGCACGCGCCGGCCGGTGGCGGCAGACGCCTCAGCCACCCGGCAGAGCAGGTCGTCTGACGCCCACTCCAACCCGTAAGGACCGAACTGGACATTGACCGACGCCGATTCGCATTGCCGCGCAATTTCGACGACCATGTCGACTTGCTCGGCAGCGGACGGCAGCGGTCCAGCCCAGCGCGTCCGTAGTTCTTCGCGATCCGCTTCGCCGAGGAGGGCAAGGATCTTCTCGTCCTCGCAATAGGCCAAGCGATGGCGATCCACCATCGGTACGACGAATGCCAGGCGCAGTCCGACATCCTCGGCTGCCCGGCAAACCGCCCGCGCTTCGTCCATGAGCCGGTCGAAGCGCTGCGGCATATGGCAGTGAACGGTGGCGGCAACGCCCGAACGCGCCATGCGGGAAAATGCGGTGGCGGCGAGCAGGTAAGGATCGACCGGCGGATGAAGGGCAGAGGCGCCGGCGATCCAGACCTCGAGGGCATCGTCCAAGGCGCCGTAGGCGAGACGGCTCAATCCCCGCCCGTGATCGTGGGCGTTTGCCAGCGCCGGCGTGACGAAGCGTGGCGGGGAGCCTTCCTCCGCCGGGCATTCATGCACATCGGAAATCGTGCCGTCCCGTATCCCGATCCGGCGGTTGTATGCGACCGCAGCCCGGTCGGCCCCCGCGAGCAGGCGGTGGGCGAATATCTGCGTTGTGCCCGATGTTGCGGTCATGGCCGAATGATCAGGTTGGGCAGCCAGGTGGCCAGGCCGGGGTAAACGACGACGAGGATCAACACCAGCAATTCCAGGGCGATGAACGGCCCTGCGGCCACGTAGATCTGGCGCAGGGTAATCTGCGGCGGTGCGACGCCTTTCATAACGAAAAGAAGCAGTCCGAACGGCGGCGTGGTCAGGCTGACTTCGAGCACGACCAGGAGCAGGACACCATACCATACCAGATCGAATCCGGCGTGTTGGGCCAGCGGCATGAAGAACGGCAGGGTGATCAGCATCATGGACAACTGATCGATGAACGCGCCGAGCGCGAGCAGGATCAGCAGCATCAGGATGAGCAGGGTAATCGGGCTGAAATCGAGCTCGATGGTGACTTCGAGCAGGCCGTCGACGGCGCCGGAGAAGGCGAGAATTTGCGCAAAGGTGACCGAAGCGCAGATGATGAACAGCGCCATGCCGGTCACCTTGGCCGCTTCGATAAGGGCCGTGCGCAGGGCGCGCCGCGTCAGGCAGCGATAGGCGACCGCTGCGATAACCGCGCCGACCGCGCCCAGGGCGGCCGATTCTGTCGGCGTCGCCCAACCTGCGAGGATGCTGCCGACGACAAGGACGAACAGCGCCATCAGCGGTACGACGTAGATCAGGAACGGTCTCACCCGGTCGCCCGGCGCCAGGTCCTCCTGCACATAGGCCGGCGCCAAACCGGGGCTGAGGCGGCAGCGCACGACGATATAGACGAAGAAGAGCAGCGCGATGAGGAGGCCGGGCACGATGCCGGCAACCAGCAGTTCGGCCACCGGAATCTGCGCCAGGCTGGCCAGGAGCACCGCCAGCGCCGAAGGCGGAATGAGCATCGCGATGCCGCCGGTCCCGAGGATCGGACCCATCGCCATCGACGGGTGGTAGCCGCGGCGCTGCATTTCCGGAAGCAGGGAACTGCCCAGCATGGCGACATTGGCCATCGTCGAGCCGGAGAGGGTCGAAAATATCGTGCCGCCGGTAACCGCAACCAGCGACAGGCGCCCCGGCACTCTGGCGATCAGCCGGTCGACGGCATCGATGGCGCGAAACGCCATGCCGGTGTGAAACATGATCTCGCCCATCAGGATAAACAGCGGGATGGGCGCGAGGGAAAAGGTCGTGACCGACCAGACGGCATTACGCACCAATTGCATGAGGCCCGCCTCGCCGCCGAGGAAAACCACCGCGCCGACCAGATTGACCGCAAAAAAGGAAAAGGCGACCGGAAGACCGGTCGCCATGAAAAGGATCAGCATGCCGAGCAGCAAACCGAGCGCGAAATACCATTCCATCGGTCAGAGGCCGGCGTCGACCGGCCTGGCGGCAGGCCCTTCGCCCGGGGCGGCAGGCCCTTCGCCCGAGGCGGCGGCCCGCCGATAGAGCCTGCGGCCGAATTCGATTGCCATCAGCGCGCTGGATACCGGCACGAGGGCGAAGAGCCACCATTCCCGGATCGTCATGATCTTGAAGATTTTCGTGTCGGCCGCGTAGAGTTCGATGGTCGAGCGCAGCCCATAGTAGAAAATCACGGCGCACACGATCAGTCCGGCGGAATTGGCGACCAGCGCCAGGATGCGGCGCCCGCGCGGTCCGACGATTTCGACCAGCAGGTCGACGCTCACATGCGCCGAATGTTTCAATACCCACGGCGCGGCGAGAAAGGTCACGGCGAGCAGGCTGTATTCGACGAGCTCGATCATCCAGGGCAGCGACCCGAGGCCGGCCCCCCGAACGACGATTTCTGCCGCAATTCCCAGTGTGACGAGCGCCAGAAGGAGCGCCGCGACCATCCCCAGCGCGTCCAGAAGCGCATCGTATACCTTCGAAATCCGCGCCATCGGCGGGCGGAGCCCCGGCGGCAGCGGCCGGCGGCAATCGCCGCCGGCGCGCAGCCGCGAAGGTCTATTTCAGTTCCGTCAGCTCGCGGATTTTGGGGCCGTTCACCGGGTCCTTTTTCATCACGTCGGCCCAGCCGGCCCGTGTCGCCGTTTCAAGGAATTTCTTGCGCTCGGCGCCCTCGAGCACGATCGCCTTGACGCCGTCGCGCGCCTGCTTGGCCCGCTCGCTCTTGTTCGTTTCCTCGCGCTTGGTGCCGAACTCGTTCTCCAGGCGGATCTGAACGTCGTGCAGCACCTTTTGCTGCGCCGGCGTCAACTTCTTCCAGGTGTCGAGGTTGACCAGCACGCTGACCTCGGCGGTGAAGAAGCCGGGCTCGACCCGGTATTTGAGCACTTTCTGCCAGCCCCAGGCATGAATTCCCCATAGCGGCCAGCCGAGGCCGTCGAACACGCCGCGTTCGAGGCCGGTATAGGCCTGGCTCGGCGGCGTGGTGATCATGACGCCGCCCAGCGCCTCGATGAAGGACTGGTAGACCGACGTGCCGCGGATCTTGAAACCCTTCAGGCTCGCGTTCGCGATCGGCTTGGTCAGGTAGAAATGGAAATTCACCCCGTCGCCCCAGCGCCCGAGATAGTGGACATTCATCTTTTCGGCGTGGAGCGGGCGCAGCAGCGCGAAGGCCCCGTTGGTGCGCTGCTGCTGGACCGGCACGGTCGACATCTTCTGCGCGTCGGCGATCGGCAACAGCTTGTTGTAAAACGTACCGGACAAGTGGACGAGATCGAGCACGCCGGACTTAACCGCATTGCCCATCTGGAACGGGTTCATCGCCTTGAAGCCCGCGGCCACCATCTTGACCTTCAATCCATGGGCGCTGCCGGCCTCGTTGGCGCGCTTTATCCATGTCCGGATATGCGGATACCAGATGCGGTCCACCGACGGCAGAAAAGTGCCCGCTTTCAGTGTGACGGTGTCGGCGACGGCCGCGGTACCCGCCAGCTGCGCACCGAGAATAACGGCGCCGGCAATTCCAATTCCAGATTTTGTGAACATCGATTTCTCCCCTTTGCGACGCGCCCAGACGGCGCCTTGCCGTCCAGCCCGTCCCGCAAGGGCTTCTTCCTTCGGCCGGCGGCAGACCCTCTGCCAATTCTGAATTGGGGGCCTCGGCCTGTTCCCTTGCGGCTGGACGCGGCGAGGGTCTGTTTTTAGTGTAGGATATATCCGGCTAGGCGTCGACCGGCGTTGCCGTCGTGGACGCGGCCGGATTGCGGGGCGCATGCTTCCCTGTGTGCCCGGAAACCGGGATGGAACGGAACAATATGCAAACCTATCGTCTGGCCACCGTGAAGCACCGGGGCCGAATTTTCCCCGTTGTCGAGGTCGAGGGAATCCTGATCGATTTCGGCACCGGCTACGAAGCGTACAAGCGGGATACCGGCACGCGCGATTTCTTCAAGGCGAAGCACGGCTACACCATGCTGGACATCCTCGAGGAATGGGCATTGTTCGAAGCCGCTCTGGGCGGCTTCGCGGAGCACATCGCATCGCAGATCAAGGGCGCCTTGCCGGATTATGCCTACCGTCCCGATGAAGTGGCCTTCCTGCCGCCTGTCCTGTACCCGAACAAGATCCTGAATGCGGGTTCCAACTACTACGATCACGCGCTCGAAATGGGCGCGGCGGCCCCGGACCGGGACAAGCACGAGCCCTATTTCTTCTACAAGGGCTCAAGGCACAACGCGGTCGGCCACGGCGGGACGGTCTACCTGACGCCGCGCGCGGATTACATCGACTGGGAAGCCGAACTCGCGGTCGTCATCGGCCGCACAGCCAAGAATGTGCCGGTCGACAAGGCGATGGACTATGTCGCCGGTTTCACCTGCTACAACGACATCTCGGCGCGCGACCGGATGATCCGCCACGGCGAGACGTTCGATTACGACTGGTTCGCCAACAAGGGGAACGACAGCTTTGCCCCGATGGGGCCGTTCATCGTGCCGGCCAGGTTCGTCGGCGACATTTCGGACATCCGCATCAGGTGCTTCCACAACGGCGACGAGGTCCAGGACTTCAGCACCGACAATATCGTTTTTCCGATCCCCGAACTGATCGCTAACGCATCTGCGATTACGACCCTGTCGCCCGGCGACGTCATCGCGACGGGAACCGGCGCCGGGGCCGGAATGGCGCATGGCATTTCGGTCGAGCATGGCGAGATCCACAAGGTGTTCGAGCATATGTACGCGGGCAAAAGCCGCCTGCTGGCGCCGGGCGACACCATTGCCGTCGACATCGAAGGGGTCGGCCGCCTGGAAAACAACGTCGCTGCCTATCCGAACGACCCGAACCGCGGCTGAGCGGAACAGACATGCCAGATCGAATCGACCGGCGCCTGCGCGAACTCGGAATCGTCCTGCCGGGCCCGGCCCCGGCTTTTGCGAGCTACCTTCCCTGGAAAATCTCCGGCAATACGGTTTACATCTCCGGTCAGGGTCCGCTGGTCGACGGCAGGATCGAGGAGAAATTCTGCGGCCGGGTCGGCAGCGATCTTTCGATAGAAGACGGCCAGGCGGCAGCGCGGTTGACGGCGCTCAATGTGCTCGCTCAGCTGAAAGACGCGTGCGGCGGCGATCTGGATCGCGTCGCCGGCTGTATTCAGCTGATGGGCTTCGTGAATTGCGATCCGGGCTTCACGCAAACGCCGACCGTAATTAACGGCGGATCGGACGTGATCGTCGAGGTGTTCGGCGAAGCCGGCCGCCATGCGCGGTACGCGATCGGTTCGCACGCCCTGCCCGCCAACATCTCCGTTGAGATTGCCGCAATCTTCGAGATCGGATGAAACGTCGCGGCAGCGTCCGCGGCGGGTCGGGCCTGAATGAAGAAGTCCAGCTTAAGCCGGCGCCGATCCATGCTAGAAACGGTTTCATGAACGCAGACGCCACCGAAAAGCGCTTTATCGTGGCGACCGATGTCGGCGGGACCTGCACCGACACCGTCGTCGTCGCCCCCGGTGAGGCTTTCATTATGGGCAAGGCCCTGTCGACGCCTCCGGATTTCGCAGGCGGCGTGCTCGATTCCATCGCCGTTGCGGCACGGCAAATGGACCTGAGCGTCGAGGCTCTACTCGCCAGGACCCACCTGTTCATGCACGGCTCTACCGTGGTCGACAACACGCTGCTCACCCGCAGCGGCGCGCCGACCGGGCTGATTACGACCGGCGGTTTCGAGGATACGGTCTTCGTCACCCGCGGCGCTTACGGGCGCTGGGCCGGCCAACCGGAGGACTGGATCAAGCATCCAGTGGCGAGCGACCGGCCGGTGCCGCTGATTTCCGAAGACGCGGTTTGCGGCGTGCCGGAGCGGGTCGACTACAAGGGCGAAATCCTGCTGCCGCTTGACGAAGCCGAGACCGAACGGGCGGTGCGCCACCTTGTCGGCGACCGGCAGGTCGAGGCGATCGCCATCGCCTTCCTCTGGTCCTTCTACAATGCCGATAACGAACGCAGGGCGCGCGACATCGTGCAGCGAGTCGCACCCGACGCCTATGTCACGTTGTCGAGCGACATCGCGCCGGTGCCGGGCGAATACGAGCGCAGCTCGACAGCGGTCATCAACGCCTATGCCGGCCGCCTCGCCAGCGGCTACCTGACCGACCTGAAGGCGCAACTCGCCGGCCAGGGCTATGAAGGGCCGGTCATGGTCATGCAGGGTTATGGCGGGCTGCTGCCGTCCCAGGAAGCGGCCGACCGCGCTGTCGGCATGATCGAATGCGGCCCGGCGGCCGGGGTGATCGGCGCCAAGGCGCTGGGCGACCTGATGGGCGACGCCGACGTGATCGCCGCGGACATGGGCGGCACGACCTTCAAGGTCGGCGTCATCCAGAACGGCGAGATCGAGTATGCCCGCGAGCCGCTGGTCGACCGTTACCATTATGTTGCGCCCAAGATCGAGGTCGTGTCGATCGGCGCTGGCGGCGGCAGCATCGTCTCGCTCGACCCGCGCACGAACGTACCGCGCGTCGGCCCGCACAGCGCCGGGGCCGATCCGGGGCCGGTCTGTTACGGCCGCGGCGGCACGGAGGTGACGCTCACCGACGTGTTCACCCTGATCGGCTACATGGATCCGGACATCTTCCTCGACGGCGCCATGACGCTGGACATCGCGGCGGCGCGCACCGCCTTCGAGACGCAGGTCGCCGGCCCGCTCGGCCTGCCGGTGGAGGAGGCCGCCTTCGGCATCTTCCGGATCGCCTCGGCCCAGGTCACCGACCTGATCCATGAGATCACCGTTGAGCGCGGCCTCGACCCGCGCGACTACGTCCTGCACGCCTTCGGCGGCTCCTGTCCGATACTGGCCTCGAGCTTCGCCGCCGAGTTGAACGTCAAACGGATCGTCGTGCCCTATACGGCATCGGTGAACTGCGCCCTGGGCCTGGTTTCGGCGGACATCGTGCACGAATATTCGGTGACGACGACGCTGCCGGGGGATACCGACCCGGAGCGGATCAACGCGCTCTATGCGCCCTTGATCGAGAAGGCGCGGGCGCAGCTCGCGGCCGAAGGCTTCGACGAGGCAGACACCGCCCTCGATTGGTCCATCGACCTGCGTTACGCTCGCCAGGTGCACGAGGTGACGACGCCGGTGTACGGCCGGAAACCGGTGGATGCGGCGGCGCTCAAGGGGCTGATCGACGATTTCGAGGCACTGTACGAGCGCAAGTACGGCAAGGGATCGGCCTATCGCGAGGCCGGGATCGAAATGACCCTGTTCCGGCTCAGCGCCAGCGGCCGGCTGCAACGGCCGGACATCGAGCCCCTGCCGCTCGAGGGACCGGACGCCGGCCATGCCCGGATCGGCCGGCGCGAGATCTTCGTCGACGCCCGCGACGGCATGGCGCCCGCCGACATTTACGATTTCACCGAAATCCGGCCCGGCAACGAAATCGCGGGGCCTGCCGTCGTTCACACCCCGATCACGACCATCGTTGTGCAGGACGGCCAGCGCGCCCGCATGGACGAACTGCGCAACATCGTCATCGACTTCCGCTGAGGTGCGGCCATGGATCCGATTACCTTCTCGATCATCCGGCACCGGCTGTTCCGCATCGTCGACGAGGCGGTGATTACGCTGAAGCATGTCTCCGGCAGCGCGATCACCAACGAGGGCCACGACCTGATGGTCTCGCTCTACCGCGCCGACGGTTCGCTGCTCATGGGCGGCGTCGGCTTCCTGCACCATCTGACCAGCGCGGCCGAGGCGTGCAAGGCGATCATCCGGCGCTTCGAGGGCGATATCAACGAAGGCGATATCTTCCTGCTGAACGACCCCTACACCGCGGCCCTGCATACTTCGGACATCTACCTTGTCTCGCCGATCCATCACGATGGCCGGCTGGTCGCCTGGAGCGCCTGTTTCGTCCATGTCTACGATATCGGCGCCATGAACCCGGGCGGTTTCGCGCCCGACGCGCAGGACATCTACACCGAGGGTTTCAGTTCGCCCGGCATCCGCCTGGTCGAGAAGGGCGCGCTCCGGCAGGACGTGATGGACACGCTGCTCAACATGGTGCGCTCGCCCGAGATGGTCTCGCTCGACATGCGCTCGATGATCGCCTGCAACAACGTCGCCCGCGACCGCATGCTGAGCCTGATCGGCAAATACGGCTACGACACCGTGGACGCCGCCTGCCAAGAGCTGATCGACCAGTCGGAGGACCTGTTGCGCCAGCGGCTTGCCGAACTGCCGGACGGCCAGTGGCAGTCGCGCCAGTATCTCGAGGCCAAGGACGAGGTCTACGAGGTCTTCCTTACCATGACCAAGAAGGGCGACGAACTGGTCTTCGACTTCACCGGCTCGTCGCCCCAGGCGGCCTATTCGGTGAATTGCACCAAATGGGCCTCCCTCGGCGGGCTGTTCGCGCCGCTGTTCCCCCTGCTGTGCTACGACATCACCTGGAACGAGGGCGTTATCCGGCCGATCGAGATGATCGCGCCGGAAGGCACGATCGTGAACTGCACCCGGCCGGCGCCGGTTTCGGTCGCAACCGTGGGCGCGATCCAGTCGGTCAACAACGCCGCCTGCTCGACCATCGGCAAGATGCTGGAGAGCAGCGGCAAATACCGCGGGGAGGCGACGGCGGTCTGGCACGCCAACCACTTCGCGATCTTCAAGTTCGGCCGCAACCAGCATGGCGGCGAGGCCATCGGGATCTTCACCGAGACCTTTGCCGGCTCCGGCGGCGCACGCACCTTCGCCGACGGCATCGATGTCGGGGGCGAAATCCCGAACCCGATCTCGCGCATGGCCAATGTCGAGACGGTCGAAGCCGGATTCCCGATCCGCTACCTGTTCCGCCGGCGCATGACCGATTCCGGCGGCCCGGGCAAATACCGGGGCGGCGCGGGCATGGAGTTCGCCGTGATGCCGCACGATTCGCCGGACGGCGGAATCCACTACGTCATCTCGGGCAAGGGCGCCGATTTCCCGATGAGCGACGGCCTGGCCGGCGGCTACCCGGGCGCGCCCAACAGCTATGTCTGGGTCCGCAACAACGATGCGGAGCAGGCCAACAAGAATGTCGATACCCGCTTCGCCCAGTCGCTCGACGACATGCCGGGCGAGCAGGAAAGCGTAACCTGGGGCGTCTTCCCGCTGATGGGCGAGGATGCGCTCTATGTCGGCTGGAACGGCGGCGGCGGCTATGGCGACCCGCTGGAGCGCGATCCCGAAACGGTTCTGGAGGACTGCCGGACCGGCGTGGTGAGCGCACGATCGGCCCGCGACGTCTACGGCGTGGTTCTCGACGGTGACGGCGGCACGGTCGACGCTGCGGCGACCGAAGCGCTGCGCCGTTCGATGTATGCCGAACGGCTGTATCCGGAGGCGGCCGAATGAGCGAGTCCGCTGCCGGAACCCTGGACCTGCGCGGTACGAACCTGCACTGCGGCCGCTGCGGGTACGATCTCGGCCCGGCGGCAGCGGGCTGGAAAAATCGCGCGCTGGTGCGCGAGCGGCCGATGGCGGGCGCCGGCGGCGCGCCCTACAGCAGCGGCGCGCATGTTCTGCTGCGCACGTTCCTGTGCCCGAGCTGCGGCCGGCAACTCGCCGCCGAGACGGCGATGAAGGACGCGCCGTTTCTCGACGACCGGCTGCATACCGGCAGCGCCGGCGGCGGGCCTTGAAGCGCGACACGGCGGTCCGGCCCGGCCGGCGCTGCTGAACAACGGGCAACGCAAATGCACGGCATCGGCATCAGGCAAGAGATCGTCGACCGCGTGCTGGCGCGGCGCGGCCGCTTCCATCTATTCGACAGCCTGGACCCGGCGGAAACCGCCCTGGTCGTGATCGACATGCAGGCGACCTTCGTCGAACCGGGCTCGCCCGCCGAGGTGCCGGCATCGCGCGGCATCGTGGCGCCCATCAACGCGCTGACCCGGGAGTTGCGCAAGCTCGGCGTCACCGTGATCTGGGTCAACCACGCCAACGCCCACAACAGCCGTGCCAGCGATTGGAACATGTTCTTCGACAATTTCGTCGCCGCGGACGTGCGCCAACGCACGATCGAAAGCCTGGCGCCCGACGGCGAAGGCCAGCAAGTGTGGCGCGACCTCGAGGTCGATGGCGACGACCTGAAAGTGATCAAGAACCGCTACAGCGCGCTGATCCCCGGCTCGTCGCCGCTGGAACGGGTGCTGCGCAGCCACGGCATCCGCAACCTGCTGATCGCCGGCACCAAGACCAATGTGTGCTGCGAGGCGACCGGCCGCGACGCCATGATGATGGACTACCGCACGGTCATGGTGTCGGACTGCCTGGCGGCGCTTTCCGACGACGAGCACCGAGCATCGCTGGAAACCTTCATCCAGCAGTTCGGCGATGTGATGGCCTCCGCCGAAGTCCTGGCCGTGCTGCACAACAAGGGTAACGCCTGAGCGGCGCTATTCTTCCGCCGCGGCGGCAAGCGCGTCGAGCACGCGTTCCGGCGTCATCGGAATCGTCCGCAGGCGCAAACCGGTTGCGTTGGCGACGGCGTTGGCGATGGCGGGCGCAGCGCCGACCAGCGGCGGTTCGCCGATTCCCTTGGCGCCGAAGGGGCCGGACGGCTCCGGATCCTCGACGACGATCGGATGGATTTCGAGCGGCAGGTCCGGCGCGCCATACACCTTGTAGTCCATCATGCTCGGATTGATCGGCTGGCCGTCCTCCCACAGCAGTTCCTCGACCAGGGCATAGCCGGCGCCCTGGACGAAACCGCCCTGGATCTGGCCCTCGACAGCCGTCGGGTTGATCGCCCGGCCGACATCGTGGGCCGCCCAGGCGCGCAAAATCTCGACTTTCCCGGTTACCGTATCGACTTCGACCTCGACGACATGGGCGCCGAATATGTAGGTGCCGATGCGGGCGAAGGGATAGTTCCGGATCAGGGCTTCCTTGTAGTCGAACGCCTCGCCGTCATAGACCAGCCCGCCGCTGCCGATGATCGGACCGCCGGCCTGGTAGTGCGCGCGCAGGGAAATGTCTCCGAAGCTCAGCTCCTTCTCCGGCACGCCGACGATGCCGGCCCGGCCGCCCGGCCGGATCTCGATGTCGCCGGGCGCACACTCGAAGGTCTCGGCGGCGTGGCGGACGATCTGTTCGCGCACCGAATCGGCGGCCTTCACCACCGCCCGGCCGACCATGTAGGTCACCCGGCTGCCGCCGGTGCTCCAGTTGTAGGGCGCCGCGCCGCTGTCCGCCGATGTCGAATCGATCCGGTCGATATCGATATCGAGCGCGCCGGCGCAGATCTGCGCGAGCGCCGCTTCCGCGCCCTGGCCGAGATCGACCGCGCTGTGGGCGAGCGCGACGGTGCCGTCCTCCAGCAGGCGCACGGTCGCGGAGGTGCCGAGCAGGCCGCAGATATGCGCGAAGGCGGAGACGCCAACGCCGCGCAGCCTGCCGTTCGCTCCGGCTCCGGTCCCGGCCCCGGAACCGGGCCGTTTTCCGGTCCAGCCGGCGGCGTCGCGCGCCCTGGTCAGGCACTCTGCAAGACCGCAGGACGTGATCGTCTGACCGCCGATCCAGCGCCCGCCCGTCGTCACCGCGTTCTTCAGCCTGAAATCGACCGGATCGAGGCCCAGCTTGTCCGCCAATTCGTCGATCTGCGCTTCGGTGGCGAACGTCACCTGCGGGTTGCCGTAGCCGCGGAAGCCGGCGGCGCGCAGCCGGTTGGTGTAAACGGCGCTGCCGCGCAACCGGCAATGGGGTATGGCGTAGGGTCCGCGGGCCATCAGCAGGCCGAAGCCGAGCACGGCCGGGCTGTCCTCGGCATAGGCGCCGCCGTCGTAGACGATCTCGAGGTCCCGGGCGACCAGCGTTCCATCCGCCTTTGCGCCGGTCTTGACCCGGACGATCGCCGGATGGCGCCGGCGCATCATCATGAAATCCTCTTCGCGGGTCAGCGTCAGCCTGACCGGCCGGCCGGTCGCCCGGGCGAGATGGGCCACGAGAGGCTGGACCGTCACGCCGGACTTGCCGCCGAACGCGCCGCCGACCGCCGGGGTGGTCGCGCGGATTTTCGACATCGGAAGGTCGAGCGCCCGCGACAGCGTCGCCTGCACCTTGTTGACCGACTGGTTGGCCGACCGGACGGTCAGCTTGCCGGCCCGATCGAACTCGGCGATGGCCGAGACCGGCTCCAGATAGACATGGGATTGCGACGGCACTTCGTAGACGCCGTCCACGACGACATCGCAATCCGCCCAGGCCGCTTCGACATCGCCCTCGCTGAATTCCTGCCGCGCGATCTCGTTGACGCGCTCGAAGCCGAGGTCCGGGCGCTTCTCGTAGCTGTCGAAGTGCGGATGTACCGGGACCGCCCCATCCCTCAGCGCTTCCTCGATGCTCAGGACCGGCGTCAGTTCTTCGTAGTCGACCTCGATCAGTGCCGCTGCCGCGCGGGCGGTGGCAAGGTCGGCCGCGGCGACGGCGGCAACCGGTTCGCCGACATAGCGCACCACGCCGGCGGCAAGCGCGGTCTCGTCGTAGACGAACAGCCCCCAGCGGCGCTCCGGCAGGTCTGCGCCGGTCAGCACCGCCTTGACGCCGGGCAGCGCCCGGGCGGCGGCGGTGTCGATGCCGAGGATGCGCGCGCTCGGCCAGGGGCTGCCGAGGATGGCCGCGTGCAGCATACCGGGCCGGGCGAGGTCGTCGGTATAGCGCGCCGCGCCGGCCAGCTTGTCGGCCGCATCGCGGCGCGGCAGCCGCTTGCCGATCGCTTCGGGAAGATCGTTCATTGCGCGGGCAGTCCGGGTTCGCTCCCGACGCAGCGCCCGCCGGCCCGTACGGCGGCTTCGACGATGCTGACATAGCCGGTGCAGCGGCAGATGTTGCCGCCCAGCCAATGGCGCACCGCCTCCGCGTCCGGCGGTTCGACGGCGCTGCGGAACAGGTCGGTCAGGGCGACGACGATGCCGGGCGTGCAGTAGCCGCACTGCACGGCGCCGGACTTCGCCATCTCCTCGCCCAGAACGGCGGCGTTCGGGTCGCCGTCCAGCCCTTCCACGGTCACGACATCGCGCCCGGCGCAATCGGCGGCCAGCATCAGGCAGGCGCGCGCCGCCCTGCCGTCGACCAGCACGGTGCACGCGCCGCAGACACCGCTGTTGCAACCGCGCTTGCTGCCGGTCAGTTGCGCCGCGCCGCGTAACAGGTCCAGCAGCGTCGCGCCCGGCCCGGCGACGAGGGTCAGCGGATCGCCGTTCACCGTGAGGCCGACTCCTGCGGCCGCCGTCATGACCGGGCTTCCGACTTTGCCATGGCGGCCTCGACCGCGCGGGCGACCAGGCCGGGAATGATGCGCCGGCGGTATTCGGCGGAGCCGCGCATGTCGGCGAGCGGCTCGGCGGCCTCCTGCAACAGGGCGCCGGCCCGGGCGACGGCTTTGCCGTCCGGCCGCGTATCGGCCAGCGCCTCGTCCGCCGCATCCAGGCGCAGCGGTCCGGCGGCGCAACTGCCCAGCACGATGCGGGCGGCGCGGCAGACGCCCCCCTCCAGGGTCAGGGTGGCCGCGACCGACACCGTGGCATAGTCGCCGTCCACCCTGGCGAATTTGTAGTATGCGCCGACGGAGCCGGTGGGCGGCGGCAGAAGATGGATCGCCGTCAGGATCTCGTCTTCGGCGAGCGCCGTGGTCAGGTAATCGACGAAGAAATCCCCGGCGGAAAGGCTGCGTTCGCCGGTTGGGCCTACGGCGGTCAGCCGGGCGTCGGCGGCGACGAAGGCGGGCGGCAGGTCGGCCGCCGGATCGGCATGGCACAGAGCGCCGCCGACCGTGCCGAAATTGCGGATCGCCGGGTGGGCGACCTGCTGCGCGGCCTCGCAGAGCACGGCAAGGGCGCCGGGAAGACCGGCCGCGGCGAGCGCCGCCTGGGTGACGGCCGCGCCCATCGTGACGCCGCCGCCGGCATGGCGAACCAAGCGGTCCAGCCCCTCGACCTTGCGCAGCGAAACCAGGGCGGGCGGATCGAGGAGCCCGAGATTCAGCATCGCCACCAGGGTCTGGCCGCCGGCGATGCAGCGCGCCTCCTCGTGGGCGGCGAGAAGCGTAACGGCCTCGTCGATCGTGGTCGGGTGGAAGAGCTGCATACGGGCCCGATTGTGTCGCGCCCGGCGGCGCGTTCGCCCGGCCATGCTATCAGGAGCGGGTTTCTGACAGAAGAATATTGAGCTACAGTTTGAAACGGATCAGCGAAAAAACGGCACGATGAACGGCGCTCCGGCTTCCCAAATTCCCATCGTCGATCTGCGCGACTATCTCGCGGGCGCCGAGGCCGGCCGGGCCGCGGCGGCGAGGGACATCTGCGTGGCGCTGGAAGGGATCGGCTTCTTCGGCATCGCCAATCACGGCGTTTCGAAGGGCGTCGTCCAGGCGGCCTTTGCCGCGTCGCAGCGCTTTTTCGGCCAGCCGCTGGCCGACAAGCTGGCGGTGCGGATCAACATGGGCCATCGCGGCTACATGCCGATGGCCGACCAGCACAGGGCCGATGCGGCGAGACCGAATCTCAGCGAATCCTTCCTGATCGGTCCGGAGCTGGCGGAGGACGACCCTGCGGTCGTGGAAGGGCGGCCGTTGCACGGGGTCAATCCGTGGCCGGACGGGCTGGACGGTTTCCGGGACGCGCTCGCCGGCTACCGCGACGCCATGTCGACGCTCGGCCTCAGGCTCCTGCCCCTGTTCGAGACCGCGCTCGACCTGCCAGAAGGCTTCTTTGCCGCGCGCTACCGCAATCCGATGGGTTTCGTGCGGTCGCTGCACTATCCGCCGCTGCCGGCCGAAGCCGACCCGGAACAGTTCGGCGCCTCGCCGCACAGCGATTTCGGCTTCATCACCATCCTGGCGCAGGACAATGTCGGCGGCCTTCAGGTCCAGACCCGCGACGGCGACTGGATCGACGCGCCCAACCGGCCCGGCGTATTCCTGGTCAATATCGGCGACATGCTGATGCGCTGGACCAACGACCGCTTCCGTTCGACCGTGCACCGGGTGATCAATGCGCCGGGCCGGGACCGCTATTCGCTGCCCTTCTTCTTCGATCCGGATTTCGAGACCGAGGTTGCCTGCCTGGAAAGCTGCACCGGCCCCGGCAACCCGCCGCGCTACGATCCGGTGGTGTGGGGCGACTATCTTACCGCCAGCTTCAACGCCAACCACGCCTACCGCAAGAAAGCCGGCAGAACGTAGGAAAGCCGGGCCCGCCTCAGAGCAGCGACGGCACGAACAGCGAGAGCGGCGGCACCAGGACGATCAGGGTCAGCCGCAGGATGTCGGCGCACCAGAAGGGCGTGACGCCGGCGAAGATAGTGCCGGTGCTGACGTCCGGCAGCACACCGCGCAGGACATAGACATTGAGCCCGACCGGCGGCGTGATCAGGCTGATCTCCGTCACCACGACCACGACGATGCCGAACCAGATCAGCACCTCCGGCTTGGTCATGCCCAGGCCGTCGGCAAGCGCCACGATCAGCGGCACGAAAACCGGCACCGTGAGCAGCAGCATCGACAGGCTCTCGAACACGCAGCCGAGGAGGATGTAGATCACCATGATGCCGAAGATCACGAAGATCGGCTCGATCGCCAGCGAGCGCACGAACTCCGCCAACTGGTTCGGCATGCCGGTTTCGTTGATGAAGTTGGCGAAGATCAGCGCGCCGATCAGGACGACGAACAGCATCGACGTAGTGACGCCGGTCTCCGCCAGCACGCGGAACAGCATCCGCCGGTCGAGCACCCGCTTGAACAGGGTGAACAGCAGCGCGCCGAAGGCGCCGATGCCGGCCGCCTCGGTCGGCGTGAAGGCGCCGACATAGATGCCGCCGATCACGACGACGAACAGCACCACCACGCCCCAGACGTCGCGCAGGGCGCGCCAGCGCTCGGGCCAGGCCGTCCGTTCGCCGGGCGGCCCCAGCTCCGGCTTCAGGCGGATCATGAACTGCACCGCGCCGACGTAGAACAGGATGCCGACGATGCCGGGAAGGATTCCGGCGGCGAACAGCTTGCTGACATCGGACTGGGTGATCAGGCCGTAGATGACCAGCACGACGCTGGGCGGGATCAGAATGCCCAGCGTCCCGCCGGCGGCGATCGAGCCGGTCGCGATGCTGTCGGCGTAGCCGAAGCGGCGCATCGACGGCATCGCCACCTTGGCCATGGTCGCCGCCGTGGCGAGCGACGAACCGCAGATCGCGCTGAAACCGCCGCAGGCCACGATGGTCGCCATTGCGAGGCCGCCGCGGCGGTGGCCGAGAAAGGCGTTGGAAGCGGTGTAGAGCTGCTCGGACAGGCCGGCCCGGCTGACGAAATTGCCCATCAGGATAAACAACGGCACGACCGACAAGGCATAGGATTCGGCGGTGTCGCGCGCGATCTGGGCGATCAGCGAAAAGGCGGGCGGCCAGTCGATCAGGATCGCGTAGCCGACCGCGCCGACCAGTGCCATCGCAAAGGCGATCGGCAGGCGCAGGAAAACCAGAACCAGGAGAACGGCGAATCCCAGGGCGGCGGCGAGCATGGCTGGCTTCGTCGCCCTCGGCTCAGATCAGTCCCGGCGCCGGCTCGGTATGGCCGCGCAGATAGCGCCCGATGTTGGCCAGCGAGATCAGCGCGCCCACCCCGGTCAGCACCGCCATGTAGTAGATGAGCGGCGCCTGGGGCAGCCGCAGATATTCCGTGACGTCCCCATAGTCGGCAATCTTGACGGCATAGAGCCAGAGTTGCCACGCGAGAACCGCCAGGATCGCCGCGCAGACAAGGTTGATCGCGATCTGGCGCGGCCGCACCAGCGCGCCCGGCGTCATCGGATCGAGCAGGTCGATGGTGACATGGCTCTCCTGCCGGCACACCGACGGCAGCCCGGCATAGATCAGCGCCGCCATCAGGACTTCGGTGATCTCGGAGCCGCCGGGCAGGGGCGCATTGAGCAGCTCGCGGCCGAACACGTCGACCACGCTGACCAGCATGATGAAGAACAGGAACAGCCCGGCCAGCCCGCCGGACACCCGGTGAACCTCCTGGGTGAAGCGGGCTGGCGGAAGCTGTGTCGCCGAACCGGACGATTCGTTCGGCATGGCGGCAGGGCGCAGACGCGCAGGCTGCCTACATGCCCTTCTTGACCTTCTGGACCTCGGCCCGCAGCGCCTTCAGCACGTCCGCGGCGTCCTTGGCGCCTTCGGCCACGGCCCGCTTGATCCACCAGTCGTCGAGGCCGGCGAGTTTGGCCTTGACCGCCTTGGCCGTCGCCGCATCAAAAGAGCCGACCTTGTTGCCGGCGGCCGTCAGCTTCTCCACGGCCAGGCTGTCGGCGCCGTCCCAGGTCCGGCCCATGATGCCGGACATGTGCTCGCCGCCGACCTTCCCGAGCGAGGCTTTATCGGCCGCGTTCAGGCTGTCGTATTTGCGCTGGTTCATCACCACGGCGAAGCTGGCGGAATAGAGGCCCCCCGGCAGGGCGTAATGATGCTTGACCACGCCGCCCAGCTTGAAGCTGTAGATCGTCTCGATCGAAAAGAAGATGCCGTCGGCGACGCCCTGCTGCAGGATTTCCTGCGCCTTGGTCACCGGGGCGGAAACGCTGACGATGCCGAGCCGCTTGGCGATCTGGCTCTGCACGCCGCCGCCGGTGCGCACCTTCATGCCCTTGACCTGGCCGATATTGGCGATCGGACCGCGCGAATGGACCAGGCCGGGGCCGTGGGTGAACAGCGCCACCAGCTGCACGCCCTTGTGCTCGTCGCGCTTGCCGAATCGGCCGGTGTAGGTGCGCCAGAAGGCGCGGGACATCTGCTCGGCGTTGCCGTCCGCGCCCGGCAGTTCGATCATCTGGGTCAGCACGAAGCGGCCGGTGGTATAACCGTGGGTGATCCAGGCCATGTCCGCGATGCCGTCGCGCACCCGGTCGTAGAGGACGCGCGGGTTGATCGGCGGATAGGTCATCCTGACCTTGACCTTGCCGCCGCTGGCCTTGGTAAGGTCCTTGATCCAGGTCGGCCAGCCGTTGGTATTCATGGCGTGGCGCGGGCCGGCATAGGTCTCCAGCCGGATCGTCGTGTCCGCCTGGGCTATGCCGCTGACGGTGAGCGCGGCGGCTGCCATGATGATGGATATCGTGCGATACATGTTTGAACTCCCTCCCTCGGTGATGAAACCGGTCTTCGACTGCCCGCCTGGGCTGTATTCCCGAATACTCCTCATGCTATTTCAAAAGATAAGGCCGCGAAAGATGTTCGGACGTAGCATCCGAAGCGGACGCAGGGAGACGGCAGCGTGGACTATCTTGACCTAACCGTCGAACGGCACACGCTGGAACGCGGCGGCGCAGTCGGCAGAATCGTCATCGACCGGCCGGACCGGCTGAACGCCCTGCGCATGACCGTGACCGATCGCGAACTGATCCATGCCCTCGACGCGTTCGAGGCGGACGACGATGTGCGCGCGGTTATCCTGACCGGGGCCGGCGACCGCGCCTTCTGCACCGGCTGGGATCTGTCGCTGATCGAGGACAGTTCGATTCCGGCGCTCGAAAGCCTGGTTCGCGCCAATACGGAGTTGTTTCTCAAAGTCTGGCATCTGCGCCAGCCGGTCATCGCGGCGGTTAACGGGCACGCTGTCGGCACAGGGGCTGCCATCGCCATGGCTGCAGACCTGACCGTCGTTTCGGAGACTGCGCGGCTCGCCGAGCCGGAAATCCGCCACGGCGCACTCTCTCCCTTCCTGATCCTGCCGTTCCTGACCCACGCCAAGGCGGTGCACGAATTCTACTACACCGGCGATGCGCTGGACGCCCAGGCGATGCACCGCCTGGGGCTGACCAACGCGGTCGTGCCGCCCGAACAACTGGCCGAAGAAGCAATGCGCGCTGCGACGCGCTTGGCGCTGGTGCCGCCGTGGGCGCTGCAAATGAAGAAGCGCAGCCTGCGGGCCGCCTACGAGGCGATGGGATTCGGCACAGCGATCCGGCAGCACGCCCTGGCCGACACCGTGGTGATCGGCGGTGATTTTCCGGAGCAGCGAGTACTGCAGGACATCCTTGAAGAACAGGGCATGCGCGCCTTCCTGCAAGCGCGGGACGGGCCGTTCCGGGACATCGCGCCACCCAGCACCGAATCCGGGAGGCCGTGACCTGAAAACGATGGCCGGCTCCGAAGGCATCGGAGGGTCCATGCCCACGGTCGGCGCCCTGCTCGAGCGCCGTGCCCTGCTCGACCGGAACGCGCTGGCGCTGATCGGGGGATCGCTCCGACTGAACTTCGGGCAGTTGCAGGCCTGGGCGGAAGCTGTCGCCAACGCCCTGGCGACCGTTGGCGTGGGCAAGGGCGACCGCGTCGCCGTCCTCTCGCCCAACAGCGCCGAGGGCGTTGCGCTCTACTATGGCGCCGCTCGGAGCGGCGCCATCCTGTGCAATCTCAACGTCCGGCTGGCGGAAAACGAGCTTGCCGCAATTCTGGCGGATGCCGAACCGGCGCTACTGGTCGCCCATCCCGATCTTTCGGACCTCGCCCACACCCTTGCAAAACGGGTCCGGATCGGGCGGGTCTGGCGTTTCGATGCAGCGCCGATGCCGCGGCCCCCGGAGAGGCCGGACATACCCAATTTTGCGGCTGCCGGAACCGTTTGCGGGCAGTCGCCGGTCGCCGCCGCCGATCCGCTGCTGCTTGTCTATACCTCGGGCACGACCGGCCGGCCGAAGGGCGCCGTGATGACCCATGCCGGCATGGTCTGGGCGTCGGCGACGATGGCCCATACCTTGGACTACCGCTACCGGGACATCGGATTGATCCCGGCGCCGCTGTTCCATGTCGGCGGCATGTCCTTCGCCACCTTCTTCGTTCATGCCGGCACAACAGCGGTTCTACCGCCGGCCTGGCAGCCAGAAGCGATTCTGGACCTGATCGCGGCTGAACGGGTCAACCATTTCTTCGCCGTCGCGGCAATGCTGCGGGGGCTGCTCGACGCGCCGGGATTCGCGCAAGCCGACCTGTCGAGCCTGCGCTGGATCATGGCGGGCGGCGCGCCCGTGCCAACCGACCTGATCCGCTCCTTCGGGCAGCGCGGCATTCCACTGCTGCAGACCTACGGCGCAACGGAAACTGCTGGGCCGGCGACGGCGGTCGATCTGGCTCACGCCGAAGCCAAGGCCGGTTCTGCAGGGCTGCCCTTCTTCCATACCGATCTGCGCATCGTGGGCGAGGCCGACCGGGCACTGCCGGCAGGCGCGGTCGGCGAGATCCAGGTGCGTGCGCCGCATCTGTTCGCCGGTTACTGGCGCAATCCGGCGGAAACCGCCGCGGCTTTCGCCTGCGACTGGTACCGGACGGGCGACTTCGGCCGGCTGGACCGGGAGGGGTATCTCTGGATCGAGGGGCGCCGCGGAGACCTCATCGTGTCGGGCGGCGAGAATATCTTTCCTACCGAGATCGAGGCTGTTCTAGAGGCGCATCCGGCGATCGCCGAGGCTGCGGTCGTCGGCCGGCCCGATCCGGCGTGGGGCGAAGTTCCGGCCGCAATAATCGTGGCGGCGCCGGGCTCCGTGGCCCCGGGCCCGGCCGAACTGGAGCGCTTCTGCACCGGCCGGCTCGCCCGCTACAAGATTCCCAAGCTGGTCGAGGAGTTGGAAGTGCCGTTACCGCGAAACGCGGCGGGTAAACTCCTCAGGCTTCTGTTGCGCAAACAACAACAGTAGCGCCAACATCCCTGCCGCTACATCCGCATCGTCTTTCCATGTGGAAAGGGTCGTGTGGCTTGCGCTGAACGCGACCCGCGAGATTCACCGCTTTGAGCCGATTGCAGATGCCTGCGATCGGAACCGAGCTTCGTGTGCCTTCTCGACCTGCAGGACGACGAAGGCTTGAACCTGCGCAGGATTGAAGCCGGGTCCAGGCAATGGTCGGCGCCCGAGGAGCGCGAGCCGCGACCCCGTGCTCGTCGACGCTTCTTCAGCCATGCAAAGCGATGCTTGCGCGTTCTGGGCCGGCTTGAGGAGCCCGAGGCTACGGACCACAGCCATACGCAGCAGGTTGCTGCGGATGTTACAGCCCCAGATAGGCCCTCTGGACTTCGGCGTTGCCGAGCAGGTCGCGGCCGGAGCCGGACAGCGCGATCGCGCCGTTCTCGAGCACATAGGCCCGTTCGGCGAGTTCGAGCGAGAGGCCGACATTCTGCTCGGAGAGCAGGATCGTCATGCCGGCCCCGGCGAGGTCGCCGATGGCGTCGAAGATCAGGTCGACCATCACCGGCGCCAGCCCCAGGCTCGGCTCGTCGAGCAGCAGCAGGTGCGGGCGGGACATCAGGCCCCGGCCCAGCGCCAGCATCTGCTGTTCGCCGCCGGAGAGCGTGCCCGCTGCCTGCCGGCGGCGTTCGGCGAGGCGCGGAAACCGGCCGTAGACCGTCTCCAGGCCCTCCGCCGTATGCGGGCGCGCCTGCCGGCCGATCGCGCCGAGCCGGAGATTTTCCTCCACCGTCATGTCGGGAAAGACCAGCCGGCCCTCCGGCACCAGGACGAGGCCGGCGGCGACGCGCTGCGCCGGGCTCCAGCTATCGACCGCCTCGCCCTTGTAGCGGATCGTGCCCGCCGACGGCGCGAGCAGGCCCGCCAGCATGGCCATCGTCGTCGTCTTGCCGGCGCCGTTGCCGCCGACCAGCGCCGCGATCCGCCCGGCCGGCACCGCGAAATCGACGCCGTGCAGCACCCGGAGCGGGCCGTAGCCGCCCGCCAGCCCGCCGACTTCGAGGAGCGCGCCGCCGCTCAATGCCGCCGCCCCAGATAGGCGGACCGCACCGCTGGATCGTCCGCGACCTGCGCCGGCGGGCCGGCGGCGATCGTCTCGCCGTGATCGAGCACGACGACATGGTCCGACAGGGCCATCAGGGCGCCCATGACATGCTCGATGATCATCACGGTCACGCCCCTGTCCGCCCGGATGCGGCGGACCATGGCGATCGTGTCCTGCACCTCGGCCGGCGTGAGCCCGGCCATCACTTCGTCCAGCATCAGGAGCCGCGGCCCGGTCGCCAGCGCCCGCGCCACCTCCAGGCGCTTCTGCTGCGCCAGCGTCAGGGCGCCCGCCGGCCGGCCGGCGACGCCGTCCAGCCCGGTCAGATCGAGGATGCCGGCGGCGTCCGCCATAGCGGCGGCGGGGCGGTCCCGTGCCCCGAAGCGCAGTGCCGTCTCGACATTCTCCTGCACCGACAGGCCGCGGAACGGCCGGACGATCTGGAAGGTGCGCGCCACGCCGGCGGCGGCGACCCGGTGCGGCGGCAGGCCGGTCAGCCGCAGGTCGCCCAGGCGCACCGAGCCGGACGACGGCGCCAGATTGCCCGCGATGATCGCAAACAGGGTGGTCTTGCCGGCGCCGTTGGCGCCCATGATGCCGAAGATGCTGCTCTCCGGCACCGTGAAGGAGACGTCCTGCAACGCCCGGACGCCGCCGAAGGACTTGCCGACCCTTTCGACGCGCAGCATGGCGCTAACCGCCTGCCGGCGCCGCGGCCGCCGCCCGGCGGCGCTCGAACAGGCCGGCGACGCCGTTGGGCGCGAACAGCACGAAACCGACCAGCAAGGCGCCGAGGACGATCATGTAGACCTGCGGAAAGTTCGACCACAGCAGTTCCGAGAGCGCGACCAGGAACAGCGCACCGAAGACCGGCCCGCGCGCGTCCGCGCTGCCGCCGACGATCGCCATGGTGACGATGGTGAAGGAGATCACCGGGTCGAACGCCTGCGCCGGCTCGAAATAGCCGGTGCGCAGGACGAACAGCGCGCCGACGAAACCCGGCAGCAGGGCCGAGAGCGCGAAGGCGAACAGCTTGAAACGCACCGTGGGAACGCCGATCGTGTCCGCGGCCAGTTCGTCCTCTCGGATCGCGACCAGCCCGGCGCCGAGGCGCAGGCGGCGGATCGCGACCACCGCCAGGGTGCCGGCGAGGGCGAGCGCCGCCATGGCCCAGTAGAGGGTTTCCAATGGCGGCCCGCCGAGGATCAGACGGCCGAACCTGCCGAGCGCGTTCTCGATGTTGATGACGACATATTTGGCAAATTCGGCGAGTCCGAAGGTCAGGATCACGAAATAGGGCCCGCGCACCCGCAGCACCGGCAGGCCGACCAGCAGGGCGAACAGGCCAGCCGCCAACGCGCCGAGCAAGGCGCCGGCCCAGACCGGCACCGCCCCCCAGGTCAGCACCAGGACGTAGCCGCCGATGCCGGCGAACACGACATGGCCGAGGGAGATGTAGCCGGCCAGGCCGGAGACGACGGTCCAGCTCTGCGCCAGGGCGATCCAGCCGAACAGGATGAAGCCCACGCCCAGATAATAGTCGCTGCCGAGCAGCGGCAGGACGGCGGCGATCGCCGCGACCAGCAGCAGCGGCACGGCTTCGCGCGTCGTGAGCAGCCTCATGTCAGGCGCCGCCGCTGCAACAGGCCTTCCGGCCGCAGGACCAGGACCAGGATGAACACGCCGTAGATCAGCACCGAGCGTAGGTTCGCCGAGGTCAGCGCGACGCCGTAGGTCTCGATCAGGCCGAGCACCATGCCGGCCGCGATGCCGCCGGCCAGATTGCCCAGCCCGCCCAGGATGATCACGACGAAGGCGACGATGGTGAAGGGGAAGCCCATGAAGGGCGAGATCTGCTCGGTGACGCCGATCAGGGTCCCGGCCAGTCCGGCGAGCGCGAAGCCGAGCACGAAGGAGAAGGCCTGGACCCGGTCGACGTCGATGCCGACGATCCGGCTCGCGGTGCGGTGCTGGATCAGCGCCCGGATCGACAGGCCGAGCGCGCTGAAGCGCAGGAACAGGACGATGGCGGCCGAAAGGCCGAGGCAGACCGCCAGCGCGACGAGGCGGCTTTGCGCGATGCTGACCTCGCCGATGCGGACCAGGGTATCGAGGGCCTGGTAGGTCCGCGGGCTGGCGGTGAAGGCGAGCGCCGTCAGGTTCTGGATGACGATCGAGATGCCGAAGAAGATCAGCAGCGAATTGGCCTCGATCCGCTCGATCGGCTGGCTGCCGGCAAGCTGGCGCCGGAACAGGCCGAAATAGAGCGCCGCGCCGGTGAGGCCGGCCAGCGCCCCGGCGGCGAGCATCGCCAGGACCGGCGAGACCGCCGCGAGGGTGAACAGCCAGTAGCCGGTGTAGGCGCCGATCATGACCAGGTCGCCATGGGCGATGTTGAGCAGCCGCATGGTGCCGTAGATCAGGTTCAGGCCGAGCGCCACCAGCCCGTAGATCGAGCCGATTATCAGGGCCGCCACCAGGAGCTGCCCCGACAGGAGAATCTCCACGTTCCGCTATCCGGTCCGGTTCGCAGAAAGAGGGAGCGGCACGAAGGCCGCTCCGTCACAACGCAGTCTGAAACGAAACCGCTTTATTTCCAACCGGTCTTCGGCGCGAGCGGCGCCGTCTGGCGGTCCTTCGGCCAGACGACATGCAACTCGCCTTTCTGGATCTGCAGGAAGCCGGTCGGCGTCACGGCGTTCTGGACGCCGTCGAACCGGACCTTGCCGATGATCGTGTCGAAAGTGCCGGTCGAGATCGCCTGGCGCAGCTTGTCCTTGTCGAGGCCGGCCTTCGCCACCGCCTGCTCGAGGATTTCGACCGAGACCCAGGCCTCGACCGAGTCGAGATAGTCCGGCTCCTGTTTGAACTTCTTCTTGTAGGCGGCGTAGAACGCCTTGGAGCGGGCGTTGTCGCCGTGGGGCGACCAGTGGCCGAGGGTCACGATGCCGTCGGCCGCGCCCTTGAACATGCCGCGGAAGAAGCCGATGGCCGGCCCGACCAGCAGATACTGGAACTTCGCGGCGATGCCGACTTCGCGCGCCTTGTTGATGTAGAGGATGGAGTCGCCCGGATAGGCCAGCCCGATCACCCCGTCCGGATTCGCCGCCTTCACCTTCACGAGAATGGCGGTCATGTCCTTGATGTTGGGCGGATAATCCGCATCGACGAGGACCTTTATCCCCGCGGCCTTCAGGGCCGGCATGAGGAATTTCTTGTTTTCCTGGCCGAAGGGAAGCTGGTTGGTCAGGACCGCCACGGACTTGACGCCGGCCGATTGCAGCAGCCCGACCATCGCGGTCGCCAGCTTGTCGGCCACCGCCGCGGTCGTGAACCAGATGTTGCCCGGCTTCATGTTGCGCAGCTGGACCGACGAGGCGGTGCTGCCGATCATCGGGAACTTGTGCCGCTCGAGCACCGACGCGATGGCGAAGTGGTGCGGCGTACCCCAGGGCGAGAGCAGCAGGTCCACCTTGTCCTGGGTGATGAGCTTTTCGTAGATCTTCACCGCGTTGCCGGGGTTCGACTGGTCGTCATACTGGATCAGCGTAACCTTGCGCCTTTCCTTGCCGCCGATATCCAGGCCGCCCCGGGCGTTCACCTGCTCGGCCCACAGATTGTAGGCGTTGATCTGCGACGGTGCGGCCGGCGCGAACAGGCCGGTCTTGGCGATCGAATAGCCGATCTTCACCTCGGCCGCCGCAGCCGGCGACGCCCAGGCCGCGGCCGCAAGAGCCGAAATCGCCAATGCTCCAACGAATTTCCTCATGTGCACAGTCCTCCCGTTTCTGGTCCGGCCGTCAGGGGATTGGCGGCCGGAGAACGCTCCGTGCGCAATTCAGCGGGTTCTGCGCCCGCGGTCAATACCGAACAGCGTTCTTTTATTAGATTCACCTATTGGATTCACCCGGCGCCGGCGGCCGTGATACACCGGCCGGGCGCCCAGGAATGGACCGGGAATCGGACCGGAAAGCGGACAAGAGGAAAAAGCCGTGGGGATCGGGGTTGCCGTCGTCGGACTGGGCTGGTGGGGCCGGGAACTGGCCCGCGCGGCCGGCCATGCCCCCGATCTCGATCTTGTCGCCGGCGTCTCGCCCGATGCCGGGGAGCGCACGTCCTTTGCGCAGGATTTCGGCTGCGCCGCAGGGCCGGTATTTGCCGACGCGCTGGCCGATCCGGGGGTCGACGCCGTCCTGATCGCCACGCCGCATTCGCTGCACGCCGAACAGGTCATGGCCGCCGCGCAGGCCGGCAAGCATGTCTTCGTCGAAAAACCGTTCACGCTCACCGCGGCGAGCGGCCGGGCGGCGGCCGGGGCCTGCCGCGACGCCGGCGTGGTGCTCGCAGTCGGGCACAACCGGCGGCTCAGCAGCGCCGCGGCCCGCCTGCGCAGCCTGAAGGAACAGGGCGCGCTGGGCACGGTGCTGCATCTGGAAGGCCATTTCTCCAGCCCGAGCGCCCTTAGCTACCGGCCCGACATGTGGCGGGCGCAGCGCGCGGAGGCGCCGGGCGGCGGCATGGCCTCCATGGGGCTGCACATCGTCGATACCGTGCAATGGCTGTTCGGCCCGGTCCGGCGGGTGAGCTGCCTGGCGCGCCACGCCGCAGCCCCGGTCGATATCGACGATGTCACGACCGCCCTGCTCGAATTCGACTCCGGCCTGACCGCGACCCTGACCAGCCTGTTCGCGACAGCGCTCGACGCCTGGCTGCGGATCTGCACGACGACCGGAATCTACGCGGCGCGCGACGACTTCACCCGCCTGACCCACACCGCCATGGACGGCACGGTCGAGGACCTGCCGCTCGAACCGGTCGATACGGTCGTCGAGGAACTTTCCCGCTTCGCCGCGGCCATCGGCGGCAAAGGCCGGGCTGCCGTGACGCCGGAAGATGCGATCGCCAATGTCGCGGTGATGGAGGCCCTGGCCGCCTCCGCCGCCGCGGACGGCGCGTGGCGCGCGGTGGAGCGGTGAACGCCATTCACCCCTCTGAAGAGGGGGAGGTAAAAAAACAAGGCAAAACAAAGTGTTGCCCCCGTTATCCTTCCCCCGCTTCAGCGGGGGAAGTGCCGGAGCGAAGCGGAGGCGGTGGGGGTGCCCATCCGCCCGCCGTACCGGCCGGGTTCCGCAGACGACTCCGGCAGTGCGGGACCGGGGTGCGGAAAAATAATTTCCGAAATACGATATTATTTCTTGACATCCCAATTTTGTACCTTATATGTGCTTTTGCCAACACCCGAAGTGCGCCCAGAGCGCCGCGCGGGCGTCTTTTCCGATCGATCCCGACCGCCGGTCCCCGCGCCGCCGGAGATGTCCCGGCGCGGCAAGCGCGACTCCCATCCCGTCATTCCGACCGGAGCGCCCCGGATTTATCCGGGGCGCGTAGCGGAGGAATCTCAGCGCAGGACCACGGGTTTCTTGTGGTTGGGGGCTTCTTGTAGGTGAGACCGAGTCGAGATTCCTCCGCTACGCCCCGGCCCTGCGGGCCGGCGCTCCGGTCGGAATAGCCTGCCCTGAGCGAAGCCGAAGGGACGGCGAGGGGTTTCGCAGGGGAATCCTCTGAAGAGGAGAAGGTATCCCGGTTATCCTTCCCCTACGTCAGCGGGGCCGCCTATCCTGAGCGAAGCCGAAGGGATGGGGGTGTCTGTCCGCCCGCCCCGCCTGCCGGTTGCCCGCCGCCCGGAGCGTGTATGGAAACATTTCCTTCCTGAATCGTTTTTGCGCCCGCCCCGAATCGCAGGTTTCCAGCGTTTCTGCGGGGTTCGGGCGTTTCGAGGACGTGCAAAACGAAAAAAAAGCGGGTGGATAGACCGGTCTGTCTAATTCGGGACAAGGCGCGGCAAAACGGCGGAAAACTGCGAGAAAAGACGACGGCAATGGAGAAAAAATTGGAACGGACGATCAAGAAAGAGAGGGCCGCAGGCCTGCTGCAGAGGCGCCCCTCTTTACAGAGCAACCCGAAGTGGCCGGGCACTGCGGAGGGGATGGGGTATCCGTCCCGCCTGCGCTGCAACGCATGTCTATCGCCGCCGCACCCCCGCCTGACCTGCCCCTCTGAAGGGGGATTCCCCTGCGAAAGGGGCGAGACCGTGCGCCCGCCTCCCGTCCCGTCATTCCGACCGGAGCGCCCCGGATTCGATCCGGGGCGCGTAGCGGAGGAATAGCCTGCCCTGAGCGAAGCCGAAGGGACGGCGAGGGGTTTCGCAGGGCAATCCTCTGAAGAGGAGGAGGAACCGGACGAGGATCGGCACCGTCTCTCGCCGCCGCCGCTTCGGGCGGCCGCTTAACCCCGCTCCGCCATCCACGCCGCCGCGCGGACCGGCCAGGGGCCGTCCGGGTTGCCGGTCTCCAGGCTGGCTTCGAGATGGTCGCAGCCTTCGAGGACCATGGTTTCGACGCTGCCGCCGGCCGCTTCGAGAGCAGCGGCCATAACCTCGCCCTGGGTCCGCAGATGCGGGAAATCCGCGCTGCCCCAGGCGAGCAGGAAGGGCGGCGTCCGGGCGATGTTGGCGACCGGGCTGGCCGGCGTTTCGGCGCCGGACTCCTCCGGGCCGAGGAAGCGCGGCCGCACCGACATGCCGTTGCCGGGCCGGAAATCGAACACCCCGGACACCGGCAGGCAGCCGCGCACGGCATCGGCCGGCAGGCCGCGCGCCGCCTGCCACCCGTCCGTCACCGCCATCAGCGCACTGTAATGGCCGCCCGCCGAATGGCCGCCGACGAACATCCGGCCGGGATCGCCGCCATAGTCGCCGATCCGGCCGTGCAGCGCGGCGAAGCCGTCGAGCACGTCGTGGAACCCGTCCGGGAACAGGGTGCCGGGCGCGAGGCGATAGCCGACCGAGGCGAAGGTCACGCCGCGCGCGGTGAGCGCCGGCGCCATGAAGGCCATCCATTCCTTGTAGCCGTTGGTCCAGCCGCCGCCGTGGATGAAGGCGAGGACGTCGCCGGCCGGCGCTGCGGACGGGGCGACAAGCACGCTCTGGTAGGGGTTTTCGCCGTAGCGGAATTCCTCGAAGGCGATCCCCTCGGCGCGGCGCAGCACCTCCTCGTGATAGGGCCGGGCGAAATCCGAGAGCGGCTCCTGCGCCGGATAGTCCTCAATCCTCATCGCCGTCCTCCAGCATCGTGTCCAGCACCCGCTCCGGCGTCAGCGGCAGCCGGCGCAGCCGCGTGCCGGCGGCCGTGGCCACCGCATTGGCGATCGCCGCCGGTACGGGCACCAGCCCGATCTCGCCGATCCCCTTGGCGCCGAACGGCCCGCCGGGCTCCGCGGCCTCGACGATGATCGAGTGGATGCCGAACGGCGCATCGAGCGAGGTCGGCGCCTTGTAGTCCATCATCGACGGGTTCACGAGGCGCGGCCCGTCGAACACCATCTCCTCGGTGAGCGCGAAGCCCATACCTTGGACGAAGCCGCCCTCGATCTGGCCCTCCACCGAGCCGGGATTGATCGCCTTGCCGACATCCATCGCGGACCAGACCTCGGCGACGTCCGCCTTGCCGGTCGTCTCGTCGATCTCGACCGCCGCGATCATGCAGCCGAAGCTGTAGACCCCGATCTGCGGGAACGGCAGGCCCTTGGCGACGGCCCGTTTCGGATCGACGCTCGGCCGGTTGTAGACCCAGGTATCGGTGCCGACGATGGGCCCGCCGGCGGCCCAGTGCGCCCGGCCGGAGACCTCGAAGAAGCTCAGCTCCTTGTCCGGCACGCCCTTGATGCCGACCCGGCCGCCGTCGCGCAGTTCCAGGTCTTCGACGGCGCATTCGAAAATCTCCGACGCGTGGCGCTTGATCTGCTCCGCCACCTTGTCCGCCGCAGCGACGACCGAGCGCCCGGTCGTGTAGGTGACGCGACTCGCCGTCGTGCCCCAGTTGTAGGGCGAACCGTCGGTATCCGGGCTGGCGATCGCCACCCGGTCGGCCGGCACCCTGAGCGCCGAGGCGCACATCTGGGTGAGCACCGTATCCGAGCCCTGGCCGATATCGACCGCGCCGGTGTTGAGCACGACCGAGCCGTCCTCAAGCAGCCGGACAATGGCGCCGGTCGCCAGCAGGCCGCTGATATGGGCGCAGGCCGCAACGCCCAGCGCGCGCCGCTTGCCGGGCGGCGCCGGCAACGCCCTGCCCTGCTCCCAGCCCGACGCCGCCTTCGCCTTTTCGATACACTCGACCAGCCCGTTCGAAGCCACCTCGCCGCCGCCGAACCAGCGGTCGCCGGGCTCCATCCTGTTTTTCAGGCGCAGGTCGAGGGGATCCATGCCGAGCCGGTCGGCGATCTCGTCGATCTGGCTCTCGGTCGCGAAGGTGACCTGGGGGTTGCCGAAGCCGCGGAAGGCGCCGAAGCGCATGCGGTTGGTGTAAACCAGCTTGCCGGAGGCGCGGCAGTGCGGGATGCGGTACGGCCCGCGGCTCATCAGCAGGCTGTAGCCGAGCACGCCGGGGCTGTCGTCGCCATAGGCGCCGCAATCCAGCACGGCGCTCAGTTCGCGCGCCACCAGCGTGCCGTCCTTCTTCGCGCCGGTCCTGCAGCGGATTTTGAACGGGTGGCGCGCGCGCACCGTCTCGAAATCCTCGGTCCGGTTCAGGATCAGCCTGACCGGCCGGCCGGTCTTCAGCGCCAGCTGCACGACGAGCGGCTGGACATGCGGCTCCATCTTGTTGCCGAAGCCGGCGCCGACCTTGGGCGTGAGGCAGCGCAGCTTCGACATCGGCAGTTGCAGGGCCTCGCAGACATTCGCCTGCACCCGGAACACCGACTGATTGGCCGACCACAGCGTGACCCGGCCCTCGGCATCGACCTCCGCCAGCGCGCCGACGGGCTCGATGGAGAGATGGGCCTGCGCCGGCGTTTCGAATTCGCCCTCCACGATCACGTCGCACTCCGCCCAGGCGCCGTCGACATCGCCTTCGGACAGTTCGGTCTCCGACGCGACATTGCCGCCGCAGATCGCCGGGAAGACCTTGAAATAATCCGCCAGCCCCTCGTGGATGAGCGGCGCGTCCGGCGCCATCGCGTCCTCCGGCGTGGCGGCGACCGGCAGGTCCTCGTACTCGACCCGGATCAGCGCGGCGGCCCGGCGCGCCGTCTCCTCGTCCTCCGCCGCGACGACCGCAACCGGCTCGCCCGGATAGCGCACCTTGCCCTGCGCGATGGCGGGCTCGTCCTTGATGAAGGCGCCCATGCGGCCGTCCGGGAAATCGCCGCCGGTCAGCACGCAGGCGACGCCCGGAACCGCCTCGGCCGCCCTGGTGTCGTATCCGCGGATGCGGGCATGGGCGAGCGGGCTGGCATGGATCGCGGCGTGCAGCATGTCCGGCCGGACCATGTCGGCGATATACTGCGCCCGGCCGGTCACCTTTTCGCGGGCGTCGAGCCGGGGCAGGCTGGCGCCGACGCCGGTTGCGGCGGTATCGCGTGGGGTCACGGCCGCGCCTCCGAAGCCCTTACGATGGCTTCGACGATCTTCTTGTATCCCGAGCAGCGGCACAGGTTGCCCGACAGGCCGGCCCGCACCTCGTCCACCGACAGCGGCGCGTTGCGGCGCAGCAGGGCATGGGCGGAGATCAGGATGCCGGGCGTGCAGAAGCCGCACTGGACGGCGTTGCCCTCGGCCAGCGCCTGCTGGACCGGCGCGAGCGCGCCCGCCGGCGCCAGCCCTTCGACGGTCACGATGTCCCGGCCGGTACAGTTGAGCGCGAGCGACAGGCAGCTGCGCACCGGCTCGCCGTCGATCATGACGGTGCAGGCGCCGCACACCCCCTGGTTGCAGCCGCGCTTCGCGCCGGTGAGGCCGAGTTCGTCGCGCAGGACGGTGAGCAGCGTCGTCCACGGCGCCACCGCAGCGACCGGCCGCTCGGCGCCGTTGACCCTAAGGGTGACGGGGAGCGTGACGGGTTCGCCGGTCATTGCGTTTCCCCGAGTTTCTGCATCGCCTCTCCGATCGCCTGCCGGACCATCCGGGGTGCGACCCGGCGCCGGTAGCCGGCGCTGGCGCGCACATCGTCGACCGGGTCGAACGCCTCGGCCAGCGCATCGGTCAGCCGGCCGATTTCGGCGTTGCCCAAAGGACCGCCCAGCAATTCGGCCTCGATATCGCGCCGCCTTGCCGGCACGGGGCCGCAGGCGCCGACGGCGACCGCCAGATGGGTGCAGGCCCCGCCGTCCATACCGAGCGCCAGCGCGACCGAAGCGATGGCGAAATCCCCGGCGACCCGCGCCAGTTTCGTGTAGCTGCCGACCGTGCCGGCCGGCGCCGGCGGCAGGATGACGGACTCGATCAGTTCGCCCGGTTCGAGCGCGGTTTCGTACCAGTCGCGGAAGAAATCGCCGGCCGGGACGGTGCGGCGGCCTTCGGCGCCGGCCAGCGCGAACCGGGCATCGGCGGCGACCAGCGCCGGCGGATAGTCGGCGGCCGGATCGGCGAAGGCGCAGGAGCCGCCGATGGTCCCCATGTTGCGCACCGGCGGGTTGGCGATCTGCGCGGCGGCCTCGCGCAGCACCCGCTGGCCGTCGCGCAGGTCGGTTTCCTCCGCCGTCTCGCGATGGCGGCGCATGGCCCCGATAACGACCGTTCCGTCGGGCCGGCGAGACGCCTCGCGCAGCGCCGCCACGTCGCGCAGCGAGACCAGCCGCTCCGGCGCGACCAGGTCGGCGTTCATCATCGCCACCAGCGTCGCGCCGCCGGCGAGGCAGGCCGCGCCCTCCGCTTGCAGGGCGGCGACCGCGGCCTCGATACTGTCCGGCCTGACGAATTCCATGACCGTCTATCCGCCGGATGCCGCTTCGTTGACGCGGGCTTCGAGATTGCCGGCAAATTCCGAGGCCAGCGACTGCGCTTTCTTCTTCATCACCCCGAACCCGAATTTGCCGAGCCGGCCGGTCACCGTCATGTCCGCTTCATAGGACACGCGCGTTCCGCCGTCATCCGCCGGCGCCAGGGTCAGGATGTTGTCCGAGCGCAGATTGCTCGCACGGCCGCCTTCCTCGCCGCGGGTCACCGTCACAACCCTGACAGGCGGCTCCTCCTCGAGCACTTCGACCTCGGCGGCGAATTTGGCCGCGATCGGCCCCAGCTTCACGCCGATCCGGGCGCGGTACAGCGTCGGCGACACGGCCTCGATCTCCTCGCAGCCGGGCAGGCAGGCGCCGACGACCTGCGGATCGCGGATCGCCCGCCAGGTCCGCTCGACCGGCGCCGCGACGACGAAGCTGTCGGCGATCTTCATGGAGCCGGAACGGAAATCCGGTGCGCCAGCCCTTCGGCCTAGCGCATTTCCCGCGGCACGATCATCGCGGGATCGACGATCCGGCCCTTTTCGATGATCACCTTGTTGTCGAGCATCATCGTGCAGTCGCGCATCGGCACATCGTAATGCCCCCGGGTATTGCGCGAACCGCCGCCCTGGGTGTTCGGCCCGGTCGAGAACAGGAAGTTGCCGGGAAAGGTCCGCGCCGCGGCCCGGCTGCGTTCCGGCTCGTCGCCGTTCAGCGCGATGCCGTACCACAGGGCCTGCGGATTCAGGCCCCAGCCGAGATGCGAGATGGCGTAGGGGTCCATGTCGTTCTCGTCTTCCCGGTTGTCGTCCAGCCAGTCCTGCATCAGCTTGGCGTCCAGCCCGCCCTCGACCTTGCGGATATAGCCGTCCTCGACGGTGAGGCGGATCTCGTCCTGGATGTAGCGGCAGTAGGGCAGGATCACGATGTCGCCGGGGGCGAGCACGACCGTGCCGTTGGCCGAGCCTTCGTTCGGGAAGGTGTGGATGTGGCCGCCGCCCCAATGGTCGAAGCGGCCCGGCTCGTCGGCAAAGCCGTATTGCGTCATCACCGGGTATTCGCCGCAGTCCCAGGTCAGGTCGGTGCCGGCGTCGCTGATCACCCGGGCCGTCTTCGTCTTGGCGTAGAGCGCATCGCCGTAGAGGCAGGCTTCCTTTAGGCCCTTCGGCGCCATGAGCTGTTCGAGATCGTCCGGCGCGTCGATGATCATCTGGACGCGGGTGCCGGCCTCGGTCACATCCTTCAGCCAGCGGGTGAACAGCGGGACGTGGAAGATGACGATCATGTCGGCCGCTTTGGCCGCCTCGAGGGTGCCCTTGCACCGGCCGATGGTCCCGACGCCGACGCGCGTCCAGGACGGGATGCTGTTGACGCACATTTCGTAGATGTCGGCGCCCAGCTCGTCGGCCGCGGCGAAGGCGGCCTCGATATACTCGCGCCGGGTCGACAGGTCCGAAACGCAGGCGATCGTCTCGCCCTCCCTGACCCGGCACAGTTCGAACTGGCGCCTGTACAGCATGGCCAGCTTGGCCGGATTGACCTCCTGCGCGCGCTGATTGAAATGCACCATGCTCCTTCTCCCTCCGTCGCCGCCTCTTGCCCGCCCGGCAAGGGCCGTTGCATAAATGAACACTGTTCGTTTATAGCCCCAAGGTGCGGCCGATCCGGCCGGCAAGTCAAGAACGATTCGGCCATGGCGCAGACGAAGAAAGAAGACATCCGCGCCGGCATCGTCGACAGCGCCCGCCGCGAATTCCAGGAACGGGGCTACGCCGCGACGACGATCCGCGGCATCGCCCGGCGGGCCGGCATTTCGCCGTCGAACGTCTATGTCTATTTCGATTCGAAGCTCGAAATCCTGTTCGCCATCTACGATCCGTGGCTGCGCGGCCGGATCCGGGCGCTCGAAGCCGAGGCCGCGGCGATCGCCGATCCGCGGCAGCGGCTGCGCACCGTTATCGCGACGCTGTGGAAGACCTTTCCGGCCGCCGACGGCGCCTTCGGCAACACCTTCGTCGAGGGGCTGGCGGTTTCGGGCCGCGAGGGCCGTTATTCGCGCGACCTGCTGCTCTGGGCCGAACGCCGCATCGCCGATCTCATCCTGTCCTGCCTGCCGGAAGACCGCGCCCGGCAGCTGCAGGATACCGCTCTCGCCCATATCCTGTTCATGGCGTTCGACGGCTTCGCGGTGAACTATGTCCTGGTCGGCCCGTCGCGCCGGCTCGAACGCTGCCTCGACCTGATGGTCGACCTGATCCTGGGCGAGTAATCCACCCCTCCCCGGCCCGCCTGCGGTGCGCCTATCCGGCGGCGCCTCCCCCGGCGGCCAGCAAAAGGAAGGTCACGTTGTCCTGACCGGGGCCGGCGGCGGCGCGGACGGCGGAAAGAAGGCCGTCGGCCGCCGCTTCCGCGCTGCCCTGCGCCGCGCCCAGTTCTTGCGCGATCCGCTCTTCGGCCAGGGTTTCGATCCCGTCGCTGGCGATCAGCAGAAACCCGCCCGGCCCGAGACGGCAGGGGCGACGCCCGCAATCGACCGTTTCCGCCGGCCGGCCGGTTACCGCCGAGCGCAGCATGTTGCGCCGCCGGTCGCGCCGCGCGGCCTCGGGCGTCAGTTCCCCCGCCCGGACGAGCCCTGCCAGAACCGGCGCCATCGAATGATCGGCATTCAGCCGCACGAGGGTTCCGTCCGCAAACAGCCACATCGGCGAATCGCCGACGCTCAGCCACTCGATGCTGCGTCCGTCGTAGAGCGCGGCGACGACCGTGGTGCCCAGGCCGCGAAGCCGCGCATCGTCGGTCTCCTGCCGATGCAGGCTGGCGGTCGCCGTCTCCAGGCAGGCGCGAAACCGGGCGCCGGCCATGCCGTCCAGGACCGGAAAGTCCCGGGAGAAAGTCTCGACCGCGGTATGGCTGGCGATCGCACCGCCCGCCGCGCCGCCCATACCGTCGGCGAGAATCAGGAGGAGCGCGGGCGCTTCCCCGCTTCCCCCCGGATCGACTTCCAGCGCCGCGAAGGCGTCTTCCTGATAGGGACGCGCGCCCTGCCATTGCCGGCAGGCCAACGGCCATCGCAGGGGCCCGGAAGGCCCTGCCGCCGCTTGCCGGGAGATACGATCTGTCATTGGTCCCTACTGCCCTTCGAACGGCGCGTCGGTCCGGGAAACAAGCGTGCCGGCACAGGAGCCCGCGCCGTGCGAACCGGAAGGATACACCGATCGGCCCGCGGACGGGCAATGCCGCCGGGCCGCTTCGCCGCCGCGGACGAAGCGGGTTCCGGCACTTTCGAATAGCGGCTCCCGGATGCGGCTGCTACCCTCGCCGCGCGGATAGAACCGGGGGAAGGGCGATATGCAGTTGATCGGGGTCGATGTCGGCGGCACCTTTACCGACCTGGTCTTCACCGATACCGACCGGGACGTCACGCTGATTCACAAGGCGCCGACGACGCCCGACGATCCCTCGGTCGGCGCGATCGACGGGATCCGCGACCTGTGCGCGCGCTACGATCTCGACCCGGCCGCCATCGACCACGTCTTCCACGGCACCACCATCGCAACCAACGCCGTGATCGAGCATGACGGCGCCCGGACCGGCATGATCGCCAACCGCGGCTACCGGGACATCCTGCATATCGGCCGCCACCAGCGGCCGGAAAACTATTCGATCATGCAGGACATTCCCTGGCAGAACCGGCCCCTGGTGCGCCGGCGGGACCGCATGACCGTTCGCGAGCGCCTGGCGCCGCCCAATGGCGAGGTGCTGGAGCCGCTGGACGAGGACGCCGTGCGCGAGGCCGCCCGCGCCTTCAGGGCGCGCGGGATCGAGGCGATCTGCGTGTGTTTCCTGTTTTCCTACCTCGATCCGCGCCACGAGGAGCGCGCGCGGCAGATCGTGCTCGAGGAGTTCCCCGAAGCGTTCGTCACCGCCTCGTCGTCGGTGGCACCCCAATTCCGCGAGTTCGAGCGCTTCACCACGGCGGCGATGAACGCCTTCATCGGCCCCAGGGTGCGGAACTATGTCCGAAATTTCGCCGCCGGCCTCGACCGGGCGGACTGCCGCGGCGACCTCCATATCATGGGCTCCAACGGCGGCATCGCCAGCGCCGCCACGATCGCCGAGCGGCCGGTCCTGACGCTGCTGTCCGGGCCGGCGGCGGGCGTGCTGGGCGGCGTCTGGGCGGCCGGGCCGGACGCGGGCGAGCGGGCGATTACCTTCGATGTCGGCGGCACCAGCGCCGATATCGGCATCGCGGTCGACGGCCGGGTCGGCGAAGCGACCGCGCGCGACACCTGGATCGGCGGCTATCCCGTGCTGGTGCCGATGCTGGACATCGCCACCATCGGCGCGGGCGGCGGCAGCATCGCCCATGTCGACCGCGGCGGCGCCTTCCGGGTGGGCCCGCAAAGCGCCGGGTCGCGTCCCGGGCCCGCGGCCTACGGCCTGGGCGGCGACCGGCCGACCGTGACCGACGCCAACCTGGTGCTCGGCCGGCTCGATCCGGCCAGTTTCCTGGGCGGCGAGATGACCCTCGACACCGGCGCCGCCCGGCGGGTCATCGGCGATCTCGCCGAACGGCTCGGGCTCGACGAATCGGAGGCGGCCGAGGGCGTCGTGACCATCCTCAACAGCAATATGGCCAACGCCATCCGCTCGCGGACCGTCCAGAAAGGTCTCGACCCGCGGAGCTTTACTCTGGTCGCCTTCGGCGGCGCCGGCCCGCTCCACGGCGCCGAAGTCGCCGCCATGCTCGATATTCCGCGGGTCGTCGTACCGCCCCATCCCGGCATCACTTCGGCCGCCGGGCTGCTGACCACCGATCTCAAATACGACGCCGTGAAGACAGCGTTCCAGACCAGCAATTCGGTCGACGCCGCGGCGCTGAACGCCGGGTTCGCCTGGCTCGAAGACGTACTGACCGCGCAATTCGCCGCCGACGGATTCGGCCGCGACGGGATCGGCCTGATCCGCGCCGGGGACCTGCGCTATGTCGGCCAGGGCTACGAACTCCGGGTCGCCTTCCCCGACGGACCGATCGACGAGGCCGCGCTGGCCGGCGTGTGGCAGGCGTTCGAGCGGCAGCACCGGACCGAGTACGGCCATGTCTTCGCCGACAGCCCGGTCGAGATCGTCAACATCCGCCTGACCGGCTCCGCCGTCATGCCCAAGATCGGCCGGCCGCCGCCGCCCGCCGAAGGCTCGCTCGACGCGGCCCGGCTGCGCACCGGCCCGTGCAGCTTCCGGGTCGACGGCCGCCTGGCACGGTTCGACACGCCTTACTACCGGCGCGACGCGATCCCGGCCGGCTGCCCGTTCGAAGGGCCGGCCGTGGTCGTGCAGCGCGATACGACGACGGTGGTGCCGCCGGGATGGACCGCGGCGGCGCAGGCCGACCGCAACCTGATCCTGCACAGGGGGAACTGAGCGATGGGCAAATCCGCTGCCGCAAGCCTCAGGAACGCCACGCTAGAGAATGCGAGGCGGATCGACCCGGTCACCGCCAGCGTGATCCAGGGCGGGCTGGAGAACATCGCGGTCGAGATGGGACACAAGCTGATGCGCATGTCCTATTCCAGCATCATCCGCGAATCCGAGGATTTCGGCGCGGCGCTGATCGACCCCCAGGGGCGCCAGCTGTGCGAGACGCCGCAGAGCACGCCCCTGCAATCCGGGCCGATCCCCGGCTACGTCCAGGGCATCCAGCAGATTTTCGCCGAACGCGGCGACAGCTTCGAGGACGGCGACGTGATCGTCCACAATTCGGCCTATCACGGCGCCTCGCACGGCCCCGACGTCGCCTTTTGCATTCCCGTGTTCCACAATAGCGGCCTGGTCGGGTTTTCCGTGACCACCGCCCATCATCTGGATATCGGCGCGCTGAGCCCGGGCAGCTGCGGCATCGTCGACGCCATGGACGCCTATGCGGAAGGGCTGCAGTTCAAGGCGCTCAAGGTCTACGACCGCGGCACGCTGAACCGGCCGCTGTGGCACATGCTGCGCGACAATATCCGCGCCCCGGACCTCGTGGTCGGCGACATGGAGGCCCAGATCGCCGCCGGGCGCATCGGCGCCGAACGCTTCGTCGAACTGATCGAGCGTCACGGGCCGGAAACGGTCGAGGCGGCCTGCGACGCGCTGATGGACCATTCCGAGCGCATCATGCGCATGGCGATCGACGCCCTGCCCGACGGCGTGTACCGGGCGCGGACCTTCATCGACGGTTTCCTCGACGGCGACGACCCGAGCCGCGGCGATCTGCCGATCGAGGTCGCGATCACGGTCGAGGGCAGCGACATTACGGTGGACTTCACCGGCACGGCGGCGCAGGTCCCCGACCGGCCGATCAACATGCCGCTCAAGGGCACCACCGACTGCGCCGTGTGGCTGACGATCCGGTCGATCCTGCTGGATTCCGCCATCCACGGCCATATTCCGCAGAACAGCGGCCTGACCCGGCCGATCCGGATCGTCGCGCCGGCCGGCACGCTGGTCAACCCGGTCTTCCCGGCGCCGACCATCGCGCGCTTCTGCACCGGCAACCAGGCGGCGGACACCCTGATGAAGGCGCTGGCCGAAGCGGTGCCGCACCAGGTGAGCGCCGGCGTCGGCAACCTCCATGTCGTGGCGTTCAGCGGCATCCGGGACGAGACCCATTGGGTCCATATGGAGATCCACGAAGGCTGCTACGGCGGGCGCTTCGGCAAGGACGGCATGGACGCGGTCGATACGCTCTACGCCAACACCCGCAACAACCCGATCGAGGATGTCGAAACGCACCTGCCACTGAGGGTCCACCGCTACGAACTGCGCGACGACGCCTGCCCGCCGGGGCAGTGGCGCGGCGGTATCGGGTCGATCCGCGAGGTCGAATATCTCGAAGACGGCGGGGTATCGGTCGAGGGCGAAGGCCACAAATATGCGCCCTGGGGCTTTGCCGGCGGCAGCGACGGCAGGACCGCCGGCCTGACCTTCAGGCGCCGGGACGGCGAGAGCATCGACCTGCCGTCGAAGCTGCCGAACATGACCGCCAGGGCGGGCGACCGGATCGTCATGATCGGGCCGTGCGGCGGCGGCTACGGCGATCCGATGGCGCGCGATCCGGCGCTGGTGCTGGAGGATGTGCGCGACGGGCTGATTTCGGCCGAAACCGCCCTGCGCGACTACGGTGTCGCGATCGCCGAATCCATGACTCTCGACGCGCCGGCGACCGAAGCCGCGCGACAGGCCGGGCGGGAAGGACGAACGCCATGAAGATCAAGATCATCAACCCCAATACGACCCTGGAGATGACCGAATCGATCGGCGCCGCCGGCCGGTCGGTCGCGCGGCAGGGCACCGAGATCGTTGCGGTCAGCCCGTCCTTCGGCCCGGCGTCGATCGAATCCTATTACGACGAGTTCCTGTGCGCGCCGGGCGTGATCGACGAGGTGCGCCTGGGCGATCTCGAAGGCTTCGACGCGTACATCGTCGCCTGCTACGGCGACCCGGGCCTGCACGCCGCGCGCGAGGTCACGGCCAGGCCGGTGATCGGCATCGCCGAGGCTTCGCTCTACACCGCGTCGATCCTGGCGGCGCGCTTTTCCATCGTCACGGTCATCCCGCGCATCAAGACCATGCTCGAGGAAATGGTCGAGAACTACGGGTTCGGCCGCAAGGTGGTCAACGTGCGGACCACGCCGCTCTATGTGCTCGACGTCGAGAAAGACCCGGAGGGCGCCCTGGAGACCTTGCGCGAAGAGGCGCGCCGGGCGGTCGCGGAGGACGATGCCGAGGCCATTCTGCTCGGCTGCGCGGGCTTCGCCGAATTCGCCGACGAACTGGAGGGCGAACTCGGCATTCCGGTGCTCGACGGCGTGGTGTGCGCGGTCAAGCTGGCCGAGGCCGTGGTCGAACTGGGCAAGACCACCAGCAAGAGCAAGACCTACCGGTTCCCCGAGCGCAAGGCGTTTACCGGCGCGTTCGCGCGCTTCGGCGCCGGGACCGTGCACGCAGAAGCCGCCGAATAGACTCCTGGCGCCGGTCGGACCGGGCCGGACGGGCCGGCCGCCCGACGCAGCGAAGCGAAGCGCCGCTCAGCCGAGCGTGAGCGAATCCACCCGGTCGGGGTAGAAGGCGACGTGGCCGGCGATGGCGGCGACGGCGTCGTAGGGCTCCTCATAGGCCCAGACGGCATTCTCGGCGCTCTCGATGCCGACGGTCACGGTGTAGTAGCTGGCGTCGCCCTTGTGGGGGCAATAGGTGCGTTGCGCCGTCCTCGAGAGGGCCGCCCGGTCCACATCGTCCAGCGGGACATAGTAGACCGGCGGATAGCTGGCCTCCTGCATCTTCAGCGCCCGCGACGACCGGGCGACCTGTTTGCCGTTGAAGACGACGGTCACCGTTTCGGCGAACGGTTCGACGGTAATCGGATGGTCGGGGCCGGGGATCTTCACGCTTCGCCTCCTTTGCAACTGCGCAACAGGTATCGCCGCACTGCGACCCGGTTGTCCATACCCGGCGCGGACCGGACGATGGGTGGCCCCGGCGCGCGGCCCGATGCGCGGCCCGGCGCACGGCCCGGCTTGCGACCCTGCTTGCGTCATGCCGCCGGCTTCCCAAACCCCCGGCGCGGGTCTATGATTCGCGGAGGGTTTCGGAGGGGAGAGCGAGACCTCGCTATGACCGGGCCATGACCGAACTATCGAATGCCGCGACCGCCGCCGCGCCGAACGAACCGGTGCTGCTGCCGGACCTGTCGGACCGCGGCGTCCTCACGCTCACGCTCAACCGGCCGCGGGTGTTCAACGCCCTGTCGGAAGACCTGCTGGAGGCGCTGACGAGCGCGCTGGAAAGCGCCGCGAAAGACGGCACGGTGCGCGTCGTCGTCATCCGCGCCGCCGGCCGCGCCTTCTGCGCCGGCCACGACCTCAAGGAAATGCGCGCGCGGCCGGACCGCGGCTATTACATCGAGCTGTTCGACCGCTGCAGCGCCATGATGAAGACGATCGTCGCGCTGCCCCAGCCGGTCGTCGCCCAGGTCCACGGCGTCGCGACCGCAGCCGGCTGCCAGCTCGTCGCCGCGTGCGATCTCGCTATCGCCGCCGAAACGGCAATCTTCGCCACCAACGGGATCGACAACGGCCTGTTCTGCTCGACGCCGTCGGTCGCGCTGTCGCGCGCGGTGGCGCGCAAGCACGCCTTCGAGATGCTGTTCACCGGCGAGTTCATCTCCGCCGCCCGGGCCGCCGAGATCGGCCTGGTCAACCGTGTGGTGCCGGAGGACGAACTGGACGACGCGACCCGCGACCTCGCCGACCAGATCGCCGCGAAATCGACGGTCACGACGCGCAGCGGCAAAAAGATGTTCTACCGCCAGCTCGGCCTCGACCTGGCCGACGCCTACGATGTCGCCGCCCGCAACATGGCCTGCGACCTGATGAGCGAAGACGCCGCCGAAGGCCTCGACGCCTTCCTGGAAAAGCGCGCGCCGGTGTGGCGGGACCGGTGAGGGGAAACTTTTACACGAAGTACTAAAGAGTATATATATATTCAGCATTCTATAATGCTAAAGGATGGAGATTTTCGATGAGGTTCGAAAAGAGCGAATGGACGGACGACTTTGACGAGTATCGAATAATCGCTTCCGACTATATGAAAAAGTACTACTACATTACATGGGACGATGCAGCCGGAGACCCGGAACCGCTCACGCGGGCGATCAAAGATAGAATGACCCCTACCGAGTTCGTCGACTGGTGGGCTGAAAAATACGACTTGTCTTCGATTTACGATACCGAGGACGATCTTGCTCATTTCGAAGAATTTGTCAGGGATTATGGAGATATTTTGAGAAAATCTCCAAATTTTACAAGTCTTGAAGAAGCTGTGAAACGCCGCATAAGTGAACGTCAAAGTGGCAAACGCAGTCTTAACAACTAAGGTCGATCCGTCATACGACGATCTACCGGATACTCGTTATCATTTTCCGAAACAGTATCTCGGCCGGATCGAGCGGATTGTAGGAGACCTGATCGTTTACTACGAACCGGGCCGCAAAGGAGTGTCCGATTCCGACCGGTCCGGAGCAAAATGCTATTTTGCAGTAGGACGCGTATCGAGAATTGAGCCGTCGCCCAAGCGCGACGGAACCTACTATGCAATGATCGAAGACTATCTGGATTTCCCGAGGCGCGTTCCATTCCGAGAAGGTAAATTCTTTTATGAGAGTGCTTTGCGGAAGCCCGACGGTTCTCACAATACGGGTGCGTTCATAAACGCAGTTAGGTTGGTGCCGCCCGACGAGTTTCAAAACATCCTAGACACCGGTTTTGCTAGACTGGTCGATTACCGACAAGACAGCCTCCAAAGACCGTTCGGCGGCATCGCTGACGATCCTGCCGCCAACACCGACGAAAACCGTCCGATCCTCCAACGTATCGTGCGGCGGAAGTTCAGGGATCGCGTATTTTCTAGTAGGGTGCGGGAGGCCTATCGAGAGCGATGCTCCTTGACCGGCCTGCGTTTGATAAACGGCGGCGGGCGACCGGAAGTCGAAGCGGCGCATATCCGCCCGGTCGGAAACGGCCACAATGGTCCCGATTCGATCTGGAACGGAATTGCTCTCTGTCAGACGGCGCACTGGATGTTCGACCGTGGCTTGGTGACCTTAGAGGACGATTACTCGATTGTCGTTTCTCCCAAAGCGCCTGACGATGCTTACAGGCTGCTTAGGCGGGAACTGGTTGCCGAGGTTCCAGCGAGCTCCCGGGAACGGCCCCATCCTAGCTTCTTGCAGTACCACCGCGACAATATCTTCAAGCAATGACCGCGGCGATCGCCTTGTTGCACCAAGCTGTACCTTGACCGCCAAAAATGCCCGTATAATATCCGTACAATACCAATACCGAAATGGAGGGTGCCGTGGCGCGAACCGCTGTTAACCGCACCGACCGGATCGAATTGCGGGCGACTAGAGAAGAGAAACGGCTCCTCGCCGCAGCGGCAGCTCATGAGCGGCTCGACGTCACCGGCTTCATCCTCCGTAGCGCCCTGCCTGCAGCGCGCGACGTGCTGGACCGGGCCGAACGCATCGTGCTGTCGGAACGCGACAGTGCTCGCGTGCTGGACCTGCTGGAGAATCCACCCGAGCCCACGCCTGCACTGCTTGCAGCAGCCCAGCGTCGGGCCGCCCGGACCTAGCCCCATTGCCGGCATGGCGCGAGGAACCGGTCGCTCGGAGACACGACCGTAAATCCTTCGATTGCGGCGAGCCCGCCCTGAACGAATACCTCCGGCGCTATGCCCGGCAGAACCATGAAGTGGGCGGCGCAAAGACATTCGTCGCCGTAGCTCCGGCGGAATCGGCCCGTATCCTGGGCTATTATACCATCGGCCCGGGCGCCATTGATTTCACTCGCGTCCCTTCCAGCCTGACCGGACGGCTCGGCCGTTACGATGTGCCCGTCTTCCGCCTCGGGCGCCTTGCCGTCGACCGGTCTGTGCAAGGACAAGGGATCGGCGGCGACCTGCTGTTGGCGGCTGGCGAACGCGCGCTTGCGGTAGCGGCGCAGGTCGGTGGCTTGGCTCTCGCTATCGACGCGAAGAGCCAAGCAGCAGCGCGCTGGTACGAGCGTTTCGGTGCCGTTCCGCTGCTCGACGATCCGCTCAAACTGATATTGCCGCTTTCCGTCTTCGCCGACGCGGCCGGGCAATGAGCGCACCGGCTATAAAGCGCGCCGGAACGGCGGGGACGCGCGCCCAACTTCGCCCTCGAACCGCTGGGGCGGGCGGTGTACAAGGCCCCTTGCACCCGCCCCACCGGAGGCTTCCGCCGCCCATGAACCACGACGCCTATACCGACGCCTATCTGCGCAGCGTGCTGGGCGATGCGCGCTCGGTCGCCATTGTCGGCCTAAGCGCGAACTGGAACCGGCCGAGCTATTTCGTGGCGAAATATCTCCAGGCCAAGGGCTACCGCGTGCTGCCGGTCAACCCGCGCGAGGCCGGCGGCGAGATCCTCGACATGCCGGTCGCCGGATCGCTCGAAGAGCTGGGCGAGACGCCGGACCTGGTCGACGTGTTCCGCAATTCGGCCGCCGCCGGTCCGATCACCGACGAAGCCATCGCCGCCGGCGCGAAGGCGGTGTGGATGCAGATCGGCGTGCGCAACGACGAGGCGGCGGACCGCGCCGAGGCCGCGGGCCTGCGCGTCGTGATGAACCGCTGCCCGAAGATCGAGTATTCCCGCCTGTTCGGCGAACTGAGCTGGGGCGGCTTCTGGTCCGGCGTCATCTCGGCCAAGCGCCGGCGCGCAAGGCTGAACTGAAGATGGCGCGCCGGACGACAGCGCGAATGAGGACGGGGCGATGAGCGGCAGCGGCGATCCGGCCTGGGGCTTCGAGACCCTGGCGATCCACGCCGGCGCCCGGCCCGAGCCGGTGACCGGCGCACGCCAGACGCCGATCTTCCAGAACACCTCCTACGTCTTCCACGACGCCGACCACGCCGCCTCCCTGTTCAACCTGATGGAGCCGGGCTTCGTCTATTCCCGGCTCGCCAACCCGACCAACGCGGTGCTGGAGGAGCGGCTGGCGGCGCTCGAGGGCGGCGTCGGCGGCACGGCGGTCGCGACCGGCCACGCCGCGCAGGTGCTCGCCCTGTTCCCGCTGATGGCGCCGGGCTGCGAGGTCGTCGCCGCCAACAAGCTCTATGGCGGCTCGCTCAACCAGATGGGCAACAGCTTCAAAAAGTTCGGCTGGAAGGCGCAGTTCGTCGATCCGGAGGACCCGGAGAACTTCCGCCGGGCGCTCACCGGCGACACGCGGGCGCTGTTCGTCGAAAGCATCGCCAATCCGGGCGGCGTGATCGTCGATCTGAAGGCCATCGCGGCGGTCGCGCACGAGGCCGGCGTGCCCTTCGTCGTCGACAACACGATGGCGACGCCCTGGCTGTGCCGCCCCATCGAATTCGGCGCCGACATCGTCGTCAACTCGACGACCAAGTTCCTGTCCGGCAACGGCACCTCGCTCGGCGGCGCGGTGGTCGATACCGGCGATTTCCCGTGGCTCGACCACGCCGACAAGTTCCCCAGCCTCGCCCGGCCCGCCCCGGAATATCACGGCCTGACCTTCGCCGAGACCTTCGGCACGCTGGCCTATACGACCTACGCCCACGCCGTCTCCCTGCGCGATCTCGGCGCCAGCCAGCAGCCGATGAACGCCTGGCTCACCCTGCTCGGGCTGGAAACCCTGCCGCTGCGCATGGAGCGGCACTGCGCCAACGCGCTGACCGTCGCGGAGTGGCTGGAGGGCCATCCGGCGGTTGAATGGGTGTCCTATGCCGGGCTGCCGTCGAGCCCATTCCACGAATTGCAGCAGCGCTACATGCCGCGCGGCGCCGGCTCGGTCTTCACTTTCGGGCTCAAGGGCGGCTACGACGCAGGCATGCGGCTGGTTGAGACCGTCGAGCTGTTCAGCCATCTCGCCAATGTCGGCGACGCCCGCTCGCTGATCCTGCACCCGGCGAGCACGACGCATCGGCAATTGACCGACGAGCAGCGCGCCGCCGCCGGCGCCGGCGACGACGTCATCCGGCTCAGCATCGGGCTGGAGACCGCCGAAGACCTGATCGCCGACCTCGACCGGTCCCTGCGCAACGCCTCGGTCCGGGGAACCGTCCGGGCCGCCGCGGAATAGGGCGGCCGCGGGCGCGGCCTTGCGGCGGGGTCCGCCGGGGCCGGCCTTCAAAAATATTTCCTTTTTTTCGATAATATCCATTGACGTTGTCAATATTGTTCCTTATATGTGCTTTTGTCAGCGCCCGAAATGCGCCTGCCCACCTATCCTTCCCCCTCTTCAGAGGGCTCCTCTGCGAAAGTCGGGCAGAGCCTGAAGGGCCGGCGGCGGACCCGTGCCCACGATACCCCTCCCCCAAGGGGAGGGAGGTATGGTGTTGAAATCGCGCCGGTTTTTCGGCTTCGGTCCGGCGTTTGCGGAACAAAGTCCCCCCTCCCCTTGGGGGAGGGGGCAGGGGGAGGGGTCGTACGCACTCGTTTCGCAGAGGAACGCTCTTCAGAGGGGGAAGTGGCCGAGCGCAGCGGAGGCGCTTGTCCTGAGCGAAGTCGAAGGGATGGGGGTGTCCATCCGCCCCGGCTGCCGTTTGTCCGCCGCCCGGAACAGGATATGGAATATTTCCTGCCAAGATTATTTTCGCCATTCCCCCGAATCGCGTTTTTCCAGCGCTTCTGCGGGGTTCGGGCGTTTCAAGGGCATACAAAGCGCAAAAAAAAACGTGTGGGCAGACCGGTCTGTCTAATTCAGTACAAGGCGGGAAAAACGGCGGAAAACTGCGGAAAAACGGCGGCGGCGGCAGAAAAGAACTTGAATATTCGTTCAAAAACAAAAGAGCCGCAGGCACGATCCCGGCTTCGCCCTATTGCCGGTCCGCGCCCGCCGCGCCCGCCCCGGCCATCGCCTTCAGTTCGAGCTTGTCGATCTTGCCGGGGCCTTTCTTGGGCAGCGTTTCGAGAATGCGGATGAATTTCGGCCGCTTGTATTTCGCCAGGCTGGCCTCGGCGTGGCGGTGCAGCGCCTCGACGCTCGCCGATGCGCCGGGCCGGAAGGCGACGAAGACGCAGACCGCCTCGCCGAGAAAATCGTCGGGCACGCCGACCGCCGCCGCCTCGGCGACCGCCGGGTGGTTCGTCATCGCCTCGTCGACCTCGCGGGGATAGACGTTGTAGCCGCCGACCAGGATCAGCTCCTTCTTGCGGTCGACCAGGAACAGGTAGCCGTCCTCGTCCAGATAGCCGACATCGCCGGTATAGAGCCAGCCGTCGCGGATCGCCTCGGCGGTCTCTTCCGGCCGGTTGCGATAGCCGATGGTGAATTGCGGGCCGCGCACCCGGATTTCGCCGCGCTCGCCGGCCGGCAGGACGCGCGTTCCGGTTTCCAGATCGACGATCTCGATCCCGGTATCCGGCGGCGTCACTCCGACCGAAAGCGGCTTCGTGGGGCCGTCGGTCGGGTTGTTGGCGATCGGCGCGCCTTCCGACATGCCGAGGCCTTCGAGAATGTCGTGGCCGGTGCGCGCCTTCCAGCGCGCCAGCAGATCCGCCGGGCAGGGCGAGCCGCCGGCCAGGCTGTAGCGCAGCGCGCCGAGATCGGCGCCCGCCATCGCCTCCGCCCCGAGCAGGCCGAGGAAAATCGCCGCCGGGCCGCCGGCGAACACGCTGACCCGGTTCCGCTCCAGTTCCCCGATGACGAAATCCGGCCGGTATTGCGGCACGATGACCATGGTCGCCCGGACATAGAGCGGGAAAACGATCGAGAAATGGTGGCCCCAGATGTGGAACATCGGGGCGACGTTCAGGATGGTCTCCCGGTCGAATCCGAAGCGCCACACGGCATGGATCTGCCGGCAGAACCAGTCGAACGAACTGTGGATATGCTCGGCGCCCTTGGGCAGGCCGGTCGTGCCGCCGGTGAAGAACATGGTGCTGCGGTCTTCGGGCCGCGGCCGTTCTTCGGGCAGGAAGAGGCGGTCGTCCGCCGCCCATTGCCAAATATCGAACCCGCCCTCCCCGACCGTCAGCACGTCCGACCCGCCGGCGCCGGCCAGCGCGCGGACCCGGCCGGCCAGCGCCGGCGAGCAGGCGACCGCGGCCGGCGCGACATCGGCAAGCAACCGGTCGAGCTCGCGGTCCGTGTAGGCCGGATTGAGCGGCGCGGTCTGGAGGCGCGCCGCGTAGGCGCCCATGAGGGCGACCGCCGTTTCGATCCCGTTGCCCATGACCAGGGCGATGCGCTCGCCCGGCGTATAACGCTCCGCCAGACGGTGCGCCATGCCGGCGACGGCGCGGCGGTATTCGGCGAAGGTGAGTTGCCGGTCCTCGCAGATCAGGGCGGTGCGGTCGGGCCGCAGGTCGGCCGCGGCGTCCAGGGCCTCGACGATCGTCGGATAGTGCGGATCGCCTTCGACATAATCGACGGATGGATGGCCGGGCGTCATCGCGGGACTCTCCTGGGGGCGCTCATCGAGTATGGGGCGAGGCGCGGGGATATGCCAACCCCGGCGCTCTTAATCCGGCGCGCTCAATCCGGATCCGGGCGGCCCCGGCGGCGGGTGGAGGCAGGACGGTCAGAGGCGCGGCGGGCGGATGCGGCGCGGGCCAGCCCCTCGAACCGCTCCGCCAGGTCGGCGAGGCCGGCCCGCTCGAAGGCCAGATCCTGCCGGGCGGCCGGATCGCCGCCCTGCTGCGCCCGGTCGAGCTCGCCGGCGACCTCCCGCGCCAGCCGCGCAACGGCTCGGGCGGTTGCGGCATCGACCGGATCGAAAATCACCTCCTGCGCCATCATGGCGTCGGCAAAGCGGGTGAAGTCCTCCTTGCGCAGCCGCTCCAGCTCGCGGTCCACCTTGCGCCAGTCCGCCGCCCAGGCCGCCCATAGGGCCCGGCGGGCGGCGTCCCGGTCCCGCGTCTGCTCCAGACGGACCATCACGCGGACGAACTGCCAGGTATCGAAGACGATCCGCACGGGAGCGGCCCCTAGAGCAGAAAAACGGTCGCCAGACCGAGGAACGTCAGGAAGCCGATGACATCGGTGACCGTGGTCAGGATGACCGGCGACGCGATCGCGGGATCGATGCCCCGGCGGTCGAGCAGAAAGGGCACCATGGCGCCCGAAAGTCCGGCGACCAGCAGGTTCAGCACCATGGCGACCGCGATGACGGCGCCGAGCCCCGGATCGGCGAACCAGAGGCCGGCGATCACGCCCATGATCGCGGCGAACAGGACACCGTTCGCCAGGCCGACGGAGAGTTCCTTGAGGATGAAGCGGGACGCCTTGCCCGGGCCGAAATCGCGCATGGCGATGGCGCGGACCGCCACCGTCAGGGTCTGGGTGCCGGCGATGCCGCCCATCGAGGCGACGATCGGCATGAGCACCGCGAGCGCCACGACCTGCTCGATGGTCCGGGCGAAGATCGCGATGACGACCGAGGCCGCAATGGCCGTGACCAGGTTGATGCCGAGCCAGCTGAAGCGGCGCCGGGTGGTCTGGAGCATGTCCTGGTAGAAGTCCGTCTCGCTGACGCCGGAGAGCTTCAGCAGGTCCTCCTCGGCCTCCTCGTCGATCACGTCGACCACGTCGTCGACGGTGATCATGCCGACGAGCCGGTTGTCGCCGTCGACCACCGGGGCCGAGACAAGGTCGCGGTCCCGGAACAGGATGGCCACGTCTTCCTGGTCCATCGTCGCCGGGATGATGGTGATGTCCCGGTCCATGATCGCGGCGATGCGCACGGGCCGGCCGGTCCGGAGCAGCGTGTTGAGCGGCAGGCTGCCGACGAGCGCGCGCGACCGGCCGTCAACCACGAAAATATCGTAGAAATCGTCCGGCAGTTCGGCGCTTTCGCGCATATGGTCGATCACTTCGCCGACCGTCCAGTTTTGCGCAACGGCGACCGACTCGCGCTGCATCAGCCGGCCCGCGCTGTCATCCGGATAGGACAGGCTGTCCTCGATCAGCCGTCGGTCTTCCGGCTCGACTTCGGTCAAGATCTCCTGCCGGGTGGCGTGGTCCAGGTCTTCGAGAATCTCGACCGCGTCGTCCGTACTCAGATCGCTGACGGCGGCGGCGACCTGCCTGGGCTCGAGAATGTCCAGCACCTCGTCGCGCACCGCATCGTCGAGTTCGGGGAGCACTTCGGGCGGCAATGTGCGGCGCGAATAGTCGATCACCCGAACCCGGATGTCCGACGGCAACCGCTCGAGCAGGTCGGCGATGTCGGAAAAGTGCAGGGGATGGATCAGGCGGCGGACCTGCTTGGCGTGGCCCGCCCGCGCCGCCTCGACGACGGCGTGAACGACCGCCGGCTTCAGGCCGTAGAGCGGCTCGGCGGCGTGTTTCTTCTTTTTCCGTACCGGCTTGTCGATCGTGTCGGCCATATCCGGATTCCCCCGGCGAGGCGACGAATCAGGCGCCGGCTGCCGGCCGCCTGTCTCGCAAGGGGCCGGCCTTCCAGCCCTCGGACGATATGGTGCGGTCGAGAAGACTCGAACTTCCACGGGCTTTCGCCCACAGCGACCTCAACGCTGCGCGTCTACCAATTCCGCCACGACCGCATGCGGCGCCCGTTCGACCGGAACCGTCCGCTCGCAGGGCCCGCCGATGTAAGGCGCCGATATGGATTCCAGGGACCGGCAAAGGCAGACAGCTTATATAGGCGGCAGCCGCGGCGGCCAAGGCGGCCAAATCGGCGCAAGACGAGGCGTGGAGAGGATCGGGCGCAGGTGGGTTCCCCCGGAGAACGGTATGCGGCGGTATCGGCGGACGATACCGCGCCGGAATGGGCGACCGCGACCGCGCCGCGCCCCTACGGTCCTGCGCTGCGCGACATGGAGCGGCGCGTCGAGGCGATCCTGGCGGCGCGCGCGGGCGAGGCGATCTGGCTGCTCGAACACGAACCGGTGCTGACCGCCGGGACCAGCGCCGAACCGGACGAACTGCGCGACCCCGGAGACCTGCCGGTCATTCGGGTCGGGCGCGGCGGCCGCTACACCTGGCACGGCCCGGGCCAGCGCATCGTCTACATCATGCTCGACCTGAACCGGCGGCGGCAGGACGTGCGCCTGCTGGTCCGCGCGCTGGAGGCCTGGATCGCGGCGGCGCTCGGCGAACTGGGCGTAGGCGCCGCGCCGCGCGAAGGGCGGGTCGGCCTGTGGGTCGACCGGTCGGCGGACAAGGGGCCGGGCTGCGAGGACAAGATCGCCGCCCTCGGCATCAGGCTACGCCGCTGGGTGACCTACCACGGCATCTCGATCAACGTCGCACCGGACCTGGCGGAATTCGGGCGCATCCTGCCCTGCGGCATCGACGATCCGCGCTATGGCGTGACCTCGCTGGCGGATCTCGGGACCGGGGCGTCCATGGCCGATCTCGACGCGGCGCTGAAGGCGACGTTCAGCCGAACGGTCGACCGTCTTCTCCCGCGCGCGCCGCGCTGACGAAGAGAACGAGCCAGATCGCGCTCAACGCCGTCTTGCCGGTCCGTTCCGTGACGATCGTACAGCGCAGCCGGTACTGCCATTTGCCCGGCCCGCGCGGCTTGATCTCCATCAGGCTCACCCGCAGCTTGATCCGGTCGCCGACCGCAACCGGCGCGAGGAAGCGGATTCGTTCGAAGCCGAGATTGATGCCGTAGTCCACCCCGTCGGGCTGCAACTCGCCGCTGCGGGACAGATGGCTCAGCAGCGACAGGGTCAGGAAGCCGTGGGCGATCGTGCTGCCGAACGGGCCGTCGGTAGCGGCCCAGGCCGGGTCGACATGCAGCGGGTTCCGGTCCTCCGTCGCCTCGCCGAACAGGTCGATCCGGTCCTGGTCGACCGGCATCCAGTCGCTCTCCCCGATCGGCTCGCCGACATATCCCCCCATCGTGTCGACGTGAAAGGGGATTCCCTCGATCAGCAAACGGCCCATGCGTGCCAACTCGCTTTCAGAATCGGGCCGGCCGCCGCCCCGGGTCACACAGTGGGACGCAGCCGGAAACCGGCCGAACCGTCATCGTGCCCCGGCGCGGCCTCGACCTTGCCGACGACCGCGGCCGGAGGCCCGGACCGGCAGCGGCCGGCCACCTCGTGCACATGACTTTCGGGTCCGATCAGCAACGCCTCGACGGTGCCGTCCGACCGGTTGCGGACCCAGCCCCGGAGCCCGGCGCCGTTTGCCAGTTCGGAGAGCCAGCCGCGGAACCAGACATTCTGGACCTTGCCGGAAATGCGCAGGCAAAGGGCCGTTTCCGCCATTCCTTTTCCCATCGGCCGGCCCCGGAATGCAAGCGGCACAGCAAGAAACTGCAAAACGCCGGCATCGACCGCGGCAGGCCGCCCGCCGAACGCGTCAGACGAATTCGACGATTTTCTGATCCACCGTCAACGAATCGCCCGGGCTGGCATGGACGGTTTTCACTTCGCCGTCCTGTTCGGCGCGCAGGACATTTTCCATCTTCATGGCTTCGACAACCGCCAGCTCTTCGCCGGCCTTCACCCGCTGACCGTCGGTCACAGCGACCGAAACCAGCAGGCCCGGCATTGGCGAAAGCAGATATTTCGACATGTCCGGCGGTTCCTTGACCGGCATCGTGGCCGCCAGCCGCGCCACTTCCGGCCGCAGGACCCGCGCCGTCGCCGCGACACCGCCGTGGCCGATGCGCCAGCCGGCACCGGCCGGATCGATCTGGGCGACCGCCCGGACGCCGCCGACCTCGCCCCGGAACAGGGGATCGCCGGGACGCCAGCCGGTGCGCACGGCGACGACGGTTCCGTTCGCCGCCCCGCTGCCTGAAGCGCCGCCAGCCGAAGCCGCGCCGACGGTTACTTCGGCGTTGCCGGGTTCGCCCGCTACGAAAGTATCGATATAGTCCGCCCCGAGCTGGACGACCCAATGGGGCGCCTCCGCCCCGTCCGCGCCTCCGGGACCGACCGATCGTTCGCGGTTGCGAACGATCTGGGCCACCGCGGCGGCGATGGCGGCAAGCGTAACGGTTTGGGATTCGTCCGGCGCGACGCCCCTGAAGCCGTCGGGGAATTCCTCGTCGATAAAGCCCGTCGTCAGGTTGCCGGCAACGAAGCGCGGATGCTGCATGACGGCCGACAGGAACTGCATGTTGTGGTTCACGCCGCGGACATAATAGCCATCGAGCGCCCGGCGCATTTCCGCGATCGCCTCGTCCCGGGTCGCGCCGTAGCTGACCAGCTTGGCGATCATCGGGTCGTAGTAAATCGAGATTTCGGAGCCTTCGCCGACTCCGGTATCGACCCGGACGGATTCGCCCTCCTCCGGCGCGATGTAGCGCACCAGCCGGCCGATCGAAGGCAGGAATCCGCGCAGCGGATCTTCGGCGTAGACCCGGCTCTCCATCGCCCAGCCGGTCAGAGTCACGTCTTCCTGGCCGAAAGACAGTTCCTCGCCGGCGGCGACGCGGATCATCTGCTCGACCAGATCGAGGCCGGTGATCTTTTCGGTTACCGGATGCTCGACCTGCAGCCGCGTATTCATCTCCAGGAAGTAGAAATTGCGGTCCTTGTCGACGATGAACTCGACGGTTCCGGCCGAGCGGTAGCCGACGTTTTTCGCCAGGGCGACCGCCTGTTCGCCCATGGCGCGGCGGGTCGCTTCGTCGAGAAACGGCGACGGCGCCTCCTCGATCACCTTCTGGTGCCGCCGCTGGATCGAGCATTCGCGCTCGCCGAGATAGACGGCGTTGCCGTGGCCGTCGGCCAGCACCTGGATTTCGATATGGCGCGGGTCTTCGATGAACTTCTCGACGAACACCCGGTCGTCGGCAAAGGAACTGCGCGCCTCGTTTGAGGCCAGCCGGAAGCCTTCGGCCATTTCGCCGGCGGCTCGGGCGATGCGCATGCCCTTGCCGCCGCCGCCGGCGGATGCCTTGATCATGACCGGAAAGCCGATGTCTTCGGCGATTTTCAGCGCCTCGGCCTCGTTCTCGATCACACCGACATGGCCGGGAATCGTGCTGACGCGGGCCTCTTTCGCGATGCGCTTGGATTCGATCTTGTCGCCCATCGCCGCGATCGCGGCCGGCGGCGGACCGATGAACGTTATGCCGGCTCCGGCGAGCGCTTCGGCAAAACCGGTATTCTCGGACAAGAAACCGTAACCGGGATGGACCGCGTCCGCGCCCGTTTCCCTGCAGGCCGCGACTATCCTTTCTCCGACGAGATAGGACTCGGCAGAAGGCGGCGGCCCGATGGCGACCGCCTCGTCCGCCATCGCAACATGCAGCGCGTCCCGGTCCGCCTCCGAATAGACGGCGACGGTGCCGATCCCCATCCGCTTCGCCGTCTTCATCACCCGGCAGGCGATCTCGCCGCGGTTGGCGACCAGGATTTTCTCGAACATGGCAGGCTTCCGGGAACGGCAATTTCGCCATTCCCTTTTATCCCCTGCCGCCGGCCGGGTACAGACAGGGCGTAGCCGCGCCGGCCGGCGGGCCTATATCGGCGGCGGGACAGGGGAAGTGGGATGGTGGATATGAAGGTCGAAACTGCCGATGCCGGGGCCATCGCGGGTTATCACGCCCATGTCTACTACACAGCGGATTCCAGGCCGGCCGCCGCGGTGCTGCGCGAGGCCGTCGAAACGAATTTCGACATCGCCATGGGCCGATGGCGCGATTTTCCGGTCGGTCCCCATCCGCAATGGAGCTACCAGATCGCGTTCGAGGCCGAGCAGCTGGGCGAACTCCTGCCCTTTCTCATCCTCAACCGCGGCGACCTCGACATTTTCCTGCATCCGCTGACCGGCGACAATCTGGCGGACCACCGGGACTACGCGACCTGGCTCGGCAATCAGCACGAGCTGAAACTGTCCGTATTCTGCGGCAAGCCGAAATAATTCGCGGCGCGCGACCGAATCCGGGGTGCCTCGCGTAAAACCGTTGGCAGGGGCGGTTGCACCGGCCATCCCTCGCGCCGCGCCGCTTTCCCTTTGACCGAACCCATCCGAACGGAGACCCGAAACATGAAAGCACGCACGCTGGCCGCCGTCCTCGCCGCCGCCATCGCCCTTTCGGCAACGGCGAGCCGGGCCGCCGAATACCGGATCGACCCGGCCCACAGCTTCGTCCAGTTCAGGATCAGCCATCTCGGCTTTTCCTGGATGGTCGGCGTTTTCGACAGGATTTCCGGCAGCTTCGCTTTCGATCCGGCGGCCGGGCCGGCCGGCCAGAAGATTTCGGTCGAGATCGACACCGCCAGCGTCGACACCGGCCATGCCGAGCGAGACAAACATCTGCGCTCTCCCGACTTCCTGAATGTCCGGAAATTTCCGAAAGCGACCTTCGTGAGCACCGGCTTCGAGGGCGACGCCAGGGGCGGCACGATGAAGGGGAACCTGACACTGTTGGGCGTCACCCGGCCGATCGCCATCGCGGTGAAGAAGACCGGCGAAGGCAGCGACCCCTGGGGCGGCTACCGGGCCGGCTTCGAGGGCACGGCGACCCTGTCCCGCAAGACGTTCGGCGCCGGCATGAACCTGGGTCCGGCGTCCGATACCATGCACTTCTTCCTTTCGGTCGAGGGCATCCGGAATTAGGAAATGCCGGCAGCCCGGCGCGCAGGCAGACCGCAATGTGGCGGAACGGCAGGGACCGGTACGGCCTCGTCTCGATAAGCTTCCACTGGACCCTTGCCCTGGCCTTCGTCGGGCTTTTCGGGCTCGGGATATGGATGGTCGGGCTGAGCTACTACGATCCCTGGTACAACGCTTCCCTCGCCCTCCATAAGGCGATCGGGATCGTCGCCCTGGCGCTCGCCCTGGCGAAATTCGGCTGGCGGTTCGCCGATCCCAAACCCGCCCTGGCAGCGGACCTGAAGCCGCACGAACGGGCCGGCGCCACGGCCATGCACGGGCTCCTCAACGCGCTCATCGTCCTCGTGCCGGCGACCGGCTACGTCATCTCGACATCCGAAGGCGCCGGCATAGACATGTTCGGCCTGTTCGAAGTGCCGGCGATTCTGGCGACATCCGAAGGGCTCCGCGATCTCGCCATCGACCTGCATTACTATCTGGCCTACGGCGGCATCGCGCTGGCCGCCGGTCATGCCGGCATGGCGCTCAAACACCATTTCATCGACCGGGGATCGACCCTGAAGCGCATGCTGAACCCGCGCGCGCATTCCGGGCGGCGCAGTTGACGGCGCCTCAGGCCCGGTTACTCGGATAGCGCTGCCCGGCTACCCTTGTCCGACGCCGGACCGGCGACCTGTCGCCTCGGCGACCGGCAGATCGAAATCGACCGCTTTGCTTTCGATGCGGAGCCGCGGCGGGTCGAAGTCGATATCGGCCAATCCCGGCATCGACAAGGCGTCCAGCAAGCTGCGGCGCTTCTTTTTCGGCCGCTCTACAGCGGTATGTTTGCGTGTTTCTTCCACGGGTTTTCCAGCTTCTTGTTGCGCAGCAGGTCGAGCGAGCGGCAGATCCGGCGGCGCGTGCTGCGCGGCATGATTACGTCGTCGATGAAGCCGCGGCGCCCGGCGATGAAGGGATTGGCGAACTTGCGGCGGTATTCCTCGGTCCGCGCCTCGATCTTTTCGTCGTCGTCCCGGTCCTCCCGGAAGATGATCTCCACCGCGCCCTTCGGCCCCATCACGGCGATCTCGGCCTGCGGCCAGGCATAGTTGACATCGCCGCGCAGATGTTTCGAGGCCATGACGTCGTAGGCGCCGCCATAGGCCTTGCGCGTGATGACCGTCACCTTCGGCACCGTCGCTTCGGCATAGGCGAACAGCAGCTTCGCGCCGTGCTTGATGATGCCGCCATATTCCTGCGCCGTGCCGGGCAGGAAGCCAGGTACGTCCACGAAGGTGACGATCGGGATGTTGAAACAGTCGCAGAAGCGCACGAAGCGCGCCGCCTTGCGCGAAGAGGCGATGTCCAGGCAGCCGGCCAGCACCATCGGCTGGTTGGCGACGAAGCCGACGGTGCGGCCCGCCATGCGGCCGAAGCCGATGACGATATTGGCGGCATGGTCGGGCTGGAGCTCGAAGAAGTCGCCGTCGTCGGCGACCTTCAGAATCAACTCCTTGATGTCGTAGGGCTTGTTCGGATTGTCCGGCACCAGCGTATCGAGCGACGGTTCGGGCCGGTCCGCCGGATCCTCCCAGTCGCGCTGCGGCGGTTCTTCCCGGTTCGAGGGCGGCAGGAAATCGACAAAGCGGCGCAGCTGCAACAGGGCCTCGATATCGTTCTCGAAGGCCTTGTCCGACACGCCGGACTTCGAGGAATGGGTAATCGCCCCGCCCAGTTCCTCGGCCGTCACCTCCTCGTGGGTAACGGTCTTCACGACCTCCGGCCCGGTGACGAACATGTAGGAACTGTCTTCGACCATGAATATGAAATCGGTCATGGCCGGCGAATAGACCGCGCCGCCCGCGCACGGCCCCATGACGCAGGAAATCTGTGGAATCACCCCGGACGCCATGACGTTGCGCTGGAACACCTCGGCATAGCCAGCGAGCGACGCGACGCCTTCCTGAATGCGCGCGCCGCCGGAATCGTTCAGGCCGATGACCGGCGCACCAACCTTCATCGCCTGGTCCATGATCTTGCAGATTTTCTCGGCATGGGCCTCCGAGAGCGATCCGCCGAACACGGTGAAATCCTGGCTGAAAACGAAGACGACCCGGCCGTTGATCCGGCCCCAGCCGGTCACCACGCCGTCGCTCGGCACCCGCTGTTCCTCCATGCCGAAGTCGGCGCAGCGATGCTCGACGAACATGTCGTATTCTTCGAAACTGTCCGGGTCGAGGAGCACGTCGAGCCGTTCCCGGGCGGTCAGCTTGCCTTTGGCGTGCTGCGCTTCGATCCGCCTCTGCCCGCCGCCGAGCCGGGCCGCCTCGCGCCGTTTGCCCAGTTCTGCAAGAATTTCCTGCATGCCTGCCTCCCCGGCCACTTCTGCCTGAACCCGTAGCCGGATTACCACCCTGCCCGGATCGTGACCAGTGGCTACGGCCGGCGCGACGTGCAGGTTCCCGCGCGGAGCAGCGCCGCAAACCGGTATGCCAGTGCAATATCGTCCCGGCCCTGCGACAGGCGCGCTTCGGCCTCCGCGTCCGCGCCCCAGCGTTCGCTCTGGTAAAGGTCGTCCAGAAAGGCGGCCTCGGTGGCATGGCCGGCTTCGATATCGCCTTCGACGACGGCCAGGCCGATCGCGATGGAGCCGGCGCTCGTCGTCGCGAGATGCAGCGCAGTCAATGAGAAATCGTTACAGGCGCCGACGACCCGTTCCAGGCGCGCCATCGAACGCGGCTCCTGAGGCTGCGGGAGCATGCCGCCGACGACCCGCAGGGCGACGCCATGCCGGCTTTGCAGCCGTTCCAGCAGGGGCTGCCACACCGCCTCCTGCCGGTCGGCCAGCATGCCGGGCCGGTCGGCGCGGTGGCACAGCAGGTCGGTCTCGCCGTAGCGCACCAGTTCGGCGACGGTTTCCCGACGCGCGTCCCGCATCCGGTCGATTGCCGTGTTGGCGAGTTGGGTGAGCGGCATCGACCGGGGATCGACCGTCTTGCCTTGCGCGTTCCATTCTTCGCACAACGCCTCAGCGAGCGCCCCGGAGGGCACGCGCAGCGCGGCGCGGGCGGGCGTCCGGACCGGCCGGCCGTCCAGCAACACCCCGAATCCGTCGACCGATTTCTCGACGGTCGCCGTCTTGTAAAACCGTTTCATTTGCGCAGGATGCCGAATTCGAACGGGTCGGTATCGGCGTTCGGATCGAAGCCTATCGTATCGAAGGTCTCGGCCATATGGGGCGGCAATTCAGCTTCGGCATCGATCCACCCGCCGGCCGGGTGGGGGGCGATCAGCCGCCGCGCATGCAAATGAACCCGCTTCGGCAGGCCGGCAACAAAGGCACCACGACCTCCATACTTGCCGTCGCCCAAAATCGGCGTGCCGAGCGCGCGGCAATGCGCGCGCAACTGGTGGGTCCGGCCGGTGAGCGGCAGGAGCGCCAGCCAGCTCACCTCGTCGGCGGCATGGTCGACGACGGCAAATCGCGTCCGGGCACTACGGGCATCTTCCGCCTTCCCTCCGGCCTCGGGGTCCTCCGCAACGACCGCTCGCTCTGCGCCGGAGCCGCCACGCTTGGCAAGCGCCAGGTCGACGAGGCCGCGCCGCCGGGCCGGTGCGCCGGCGACGACCGCCCAGTAGAGCTTGCGCACCTCCCGGCTGCGGAATGCTGCGGTCAGCGCCGCCGCAGCCTGCCGGGTCAATGCGATCGCCAGGACGCCGCTCGTATCCTTGTCCAGCCGGTGTACCAGGCGCGGCGGTTCCCCGGCGCCGGCCAGATGAGGCAGCATGGCGTCGAGATGGCGGGTCTGGCCGGTGCCGCCCTGTACGGGTAATCCCGCCGGCTTGTTCAGGATCAGAACGGCATCGTCCCGGTACAGAACGATCGAGTCGAGAAACGCTTGGTCTTCCCGCGCCGAGCCGGCGGACCGCCCGGCATGGTTTCGGCCCCGGGCCTCCGGTGCCTGCATCGCCGGCTCGAGTGGCGGGACCCGGATCGTGTCGCCCGGAGAGAGCCGGTGCCCGGCCCTGACCCGCTTGCCGTCGACCCGGATCTGGCCGGTGCGCAGCAGCTTTTCCAGCCGGCCGTGGGCCAAGGCGGGAAAACGCTCGGCAAACCAGCGGTCGAGGCGCCGCCCGCCATCCCGTTCGGCCACGATGTGCCGGGTGACTGCCATCGGGCTTCAGGCGGAAATCATGGATCGGCGTCCCCGTGGTCCGTCCCGCCATCCTGCGTCCGGCGCTCGCGCAGGCGCGCCCAATAGTCGAGCCGCTTGCGGATATCGCGCTCGAAGCCGCGCTCTACAGGACGGTAGAAAACCTCCCGCGCCATACCGTCCGGGAAATAGTTCTGGCCGGAAAAGCCGTCCTCCGCCTCATGGTCGTAGGCATAACCGGCGCCATAGCCCAGATCCTTCATCAGGCGGGTCGGCGCATTGAGAATATGCTTCGGCGGCGCGAGCGAGCCGGTCCGGCGGGCACTCTCCATTGCCGCGCCGAGGGCCTTGTAGGCCGCATTCGATTTCGGCGCGGTTGCCAGATAGACGACCAGCTGGGCGAGCGCCAGTTCGCCCTCCGGCGAACCGATCCGCTCGAAGGCCTGCCAGGCGGCAATGGCCTGGGTCAGCGCGTTCGGGTCGGCCAAGCCGACATCCTCCACGGCAAAACGGGTCAGCCGCCGGGCGATATAGTGCGGGTCTTCGCCGCCGGCGAGCATCCGGGCGAGCCAGTAGAGGCCGGCGTCGCAGTCCGAGCCGCGCAGGCTCTTGTGCAGCGCGCTGATCAGATTGTAGTGGCTTTCCTGGCCCTTGTCGTAGAGCGGTGCGCGGCGTTGGACCAGCGCCGCCAAGGCCGCCGTATCGACCTCCCCGGCTACGTTCGCAGCCCAAACGGTTTCGGCAAGATTGAGGAGGTAGCGCCCGTCGCCGTCGGCCATCGCCTTGAGCGCGTTGCGCGCCTCGGCGGTCAGGCCGAGCGGTCGCTTTTCCAGAGTCTCGGCGCGCTTCAGCAGGGCGTCCAGCGCCGCATCGTCGAGCCGGTTCAACACCAGCACCCGGCACCGCGACAGCAGCGCCGGATTGAGTTCGAAGGACGGGTTTTCCGTCGTAGCCCCGACCAGGATGACCGTGCCGTCCTCCACGACCGGCAGGAAGGCATCCTGCTGCGCGCGGTTGAAGCGGTGGATTTCGTCGACGAACAGCAGGGTGCCCTGCCCGCCGGCCCGGCGGCTGCGGGCGGCATCGAAGATTTTGCGCAACTCGGCAACGCCGGAAAATACGGCGGAGACGGGTTCGAAATGGAGCGCGGTGCGGTCGGCGGCCAACCTCGCTATGGTCGTCTTTCCCGTGCCGGGCGGCCCCCACAGGACATGCGATACGAGGGCATCGGCCGCCAGCATCCGGTCGATCGGGGCTTCGGGTCCGATGAGATGATCCTGCCCGACGACGTCTTCCAGCCGCTCCGGCCGCAGCCGGTCGGCCAGCGGTCGGGGCGCATGACTCTCGAACAGTCCAGGGGCGTTCTGCGGCGTTGCGCTGAGCGCCATCGGCAATCGTCCCAACGAGGCGCCGATATCGCGGTCGGGGAGCGCCGTCAGGCCGCGCCCCGGCGGAGATTCGGCCCGGAGCCTAGCTCTCCTCCGCCTCCACCGTCTCGGTGTCCTGCGCCGGGCCGCTGTCCCGGCCCCTGGCGTCCGGATCGCGGTCGACCAGTTCGATAACCGCCATCGGCGCCGAATCGCCATAGCGGAAACCGGCGCGCAGCACCCGGGTATAGCCGCCCCGGCGCGTGGCATAGCGTTCGGCCAGCATGCCGAACAGCTTCTCGGTCAGCGCCCGGTCCTTCAGAACGGCGAGAGCCTGGCGGCGTGCGTGAAGATCGCCGCGCTTGCCGAGTGTGATCAGCCGGTCGGTGACGCCGCGCAGGTCCTTCGCCTTGGGCAGGGTCGTCCTGATCTGCTCGTGTTTGATGAGCGCCGCCGCCATATTTGCGAACATGGCCTTGCGGTGACTGCTCGTCCGGTTCAGCTTCCGGCCGCTCATTCTGTGGCGCATGGCTCCAACTCCCGGGCGGCCTCAGGCGGCCGCATGCGTTCGTTTGCGCCCCCGGCATGCCGAAGGCAGGCGCAGATTGCCGCTTGGCAATCCGCTCTAGTAGGGCTCTTCCAGCTTGCGGGCGAGGTCTTCGATATTCTCCGGCGGCCAGTCCAGGATTTCCATCCCCAGCGCCAGACCCATCTGCGACAGCACTTCCTTGATCTCGTTCAGCGACTTGCGGCCGAAGTTCGGCGTACGCAGCATTTCCGTCTCGGTCTTCTGCACCAGATCGCCGATATAGATGATGTTGTCGTTCTTCAGGCAGTTCGCCGAGCGGACCGACAGTTCCAGTTCGTCCACCTTGCGCAGCAGGTTGCGGTTGAACGGCAGGTCGCCTTCTGTCTCTTCCCGGACGATCTGCTTCGGCTCTTCGAAATTGATGAAAAGCTGCAACTGGTCCTGCAGGATGCGCGCCGCCAGCGCGACCGCGTCTTCCGGCGACACCGCGCCGTTGGTCTCGACCGAAAGCGACAGCTTGTCGAGATCGGTCACCTGGCCGACCCGTGCGTTCTCGACCTTGTAGGAGACCTTCTTGACCGGGCTGAAGATGGCGTCGACCGGTATGAGGCCGATCGGCGAATCCTCGGCCCGATTCTGGACCGCGGGCACATAGCCCTTGCCGCTCTCGACGGTCATTTCCATGACGACTTCGACCTCCTGGTCGAGATGCATCAGCACATGGTCCGGGTCGAGAATGTCGATGTCGTGAACGCCCTCGATCTGGCTTGCGGTGACCGCACCGGGGCCCCGGGCGCGTAGCGAGAGGCGGCGTGCCGACGTGCCGTGCATGCGCAGGGCCAGCGCCTTCACGTTCAGCACGATATCGGTGACATCTTCGAGCACCCCGGGGATCGAGGAAAATTCGTGCAGCACGCCCTCGATCTGGATCGACGTCACCGCCGCGCCTTGCAGCGAGGACAGCAGCACACGGCGCAGAGCATTGCCCAGGGTCAGCCCGAAGCCGCGCTCCAGCGGCTGAACGACGATGGTCGCCCGGCGGTCGGGGTCGCTGCCGTATTCGGTCGCCAGGCCGTTCGGCTTGATGATGTCGGTCCAGTTTTTCTGTTGTACGTTCATACCCAGTGCCCATAGCTGCCGGTCGCCCGGCGCGTCATTCCTTCAAATCCGCTGCGCCATTCCCCGGAGGGGAGCGGCTAGACCCGACGGCGCTTGCGCGGCCGGCAGCCGTTGTGCGGAATCGGCGTCACGTCGCGGATCGCCGTAATGTTGAAGCCGATCGATTGCAGGGCGCGCAGGGCGGATTCGCGTCCGCCGCCCGGGCCCTTGACCTCGACTTCCAGGGTCTTCATGCCGTGTTCCTGCGCCTTGCGGCCGGCGTCTTCGGCGGCGATCTGCGCCGCATAGGGCGTCGATTTCCGCGAGCCCTTGAAACCCTGGGACCCTGCCGAAGACCAGGAAATCGCGTTGCCCTGGGCGTCCGTGATCGTGATCATCGTATTGTTGAACGAGGCGTTCACATGGGCGACGCCCGATGTGATGTTCTTCCGTTCGCGGCGACGTACCCGCCCTGTCGTTGGACTTGCCATCCATTGCTCCTGCGTGCGGTCTCCGGCTCGCTCCCGCCTTGCGGCGCGTCGGGGCGCAACCGGGTCGAACAGGCGCACCGCTACCGGCGCGCCCGAAGATTCTTACTTCTTCTTGCCGGCGATCGGCCGCGCCTTGCCCTTGCGGGTGCGCGCGTTGGTGTGGGTGCGCTGGCCGCGAACCGGCAGCCCCTTGCGGTGCCGCAGGCCGCGATAGCAGCCCAGATCCATCAGACGCTTGACGTTCATTGCCGTCTCGCGGCGCAGGTCGCCCTCGACCTGGAAGGTCCGGTCGATAGTTTCGCGGATCCGCACGACCTCGTCGTCGGACAGCTGATTGACCCGTTTTTCCGCCGGCAGGCCGACAGCGTCGACAATGCGCCGGGCATGGGTCGGGCCGATGCCGTGAATGTAGGTCAGGGCGATGACGACCCGTTTTCCGGTCGGGATATTGACACCAGCAATTCGCGCCAAGGTGCGCTCTCCTTCTACCAAGCGGTTGCCGCTTCGGGATTTTTCCGGTTTCGGAGCCAGGCCGAAACGCATCCGGTGTGCGCAAACGCGAACGGGCCCCGAAAGGGCAATACTCCCCGGAGCCACGGCGAATATAGTCCGCTTCCCCGGCCTGTCAATCTGCCGTCCGCTTCGCCTGAGGGCTATTCTCGAGAATCGCCCCAAGTTGCGTCGTCACGTCATCGATCTCCGCCATGCCGTCGACTGTCTCCAGACGGCCGGATCTCGCGTAGTAGGGGAGGATCGGCGCGGTCTGTTCCCGATAGACGACGATGCGTTTCTTCAGGGTCTCGGCATTGTCGTCCGCCCGGGCGCCGGCGCTTTCCTGCGCCCGTCGTTCGATCCGGGCGAACAGCGCGGCCTCGTCCACCCGCATTTCGATGATGTGATGGATGTCTATCCGCTTTTCGGACAGGACATCGTCCAGTTTCTCGGCCTGGACGACGGTGCGGGGAAAGCCGTCGAGGATGAAGCCCTTTTCCCGGATTTCCGCATCCTCGATGCGCTCGACGATGATGCCGACCACCATATCGTCCGGCACGAGATCGCCGCGGTCGAGGATCGCCTTCGCCCTGAGGCCCGCTTCGGTGCCTGCCGCCGCCGCGGCGCGAAGTATGTCGCCGGTCGACAGGTGAACCATCCCGTACCGCTTCTCCAGGCGCTGGGCCTGGGTGCCCTTGCCGCAACCGGGCGGACCCATCAGAACGATGTTCAAGATTTCCTGCCTCGCAGACGGGATTTCCGGATCAGCCCTTCATACTGATGTGCCAGCATATGGCCCTGGATCTGCGCCACGGTATCCATGGTCACCGAGACCACGATCAGCAGCGACGTGCCGCCGAAATAGAACGGAATCGCATATTGCGTGATCAACACTTCGGGCAGAGCGCATACCGCACATAGATAAAGCGCGCCGACGACGGTGATCCGCGTGAGCACATGGTCCAGATAATCGGCGGTCGGCTTGCCTGGACGGATGCCCGGGATGAAGCCGCCGTATTTGCGCAGATTGTCCGCCGTATCCTGAGGATTGAAGACGATCGCCGTGTAGAAGAAGGTGAAGAAGGCGACCATGCCGACATAGACAAGCAGGAACAACGGCTGGCCGCGCCCCATCAGCGCGTTGACCACGTTCAGCCATTCCGGTCCGCCCTGCCCGGAAAAGCCGGTAATCGTTGCCGGCAGCAGCAACAGCGAACTCGCAAAGATCGGCGGAATCACGCCGGCGGTGTTGAGCTTCAGCGGGATATGCGATTGCTCGCCACCGATCTGCCGGTTGCCCTGTTGCCGCTTCGGATACTGGACGACAATTCTTCGTTGCGCTCGCTCCATGAACACGACGAAGGCGACGACCAGCACCGCCATGGCAATGAAGGCGATGATCGCGAAGGCCGAGAGGGAGCCGCGACGGCCCATTTCGAACAGTTGCGCCATGGCGGCCGGACCGCTGGCGACGATGCCGGCGAAGATAATCAGCGAAATGCCGTTGCCGACGCCGCGCGCGGTGATCTGCTCGCCCAGCCACATCAGGAAAATCGTGCCGCCTACCAGCGTGATGACGACGGTCGCGCGGAAGAACATACCGGGATTGGCGACCGCGTTGCCGGCGCTCGAACTGGCGCCCTCGAGGCTGACCGCAACGCCGTAGGCCTGAACCGCCGCCAACAACACCGTGAGGTAGCGGGTATACTGGTTGATTTTCTTGCGGCCGGATTCGCCTTCTTTCTTGAGCTGGTCCAGCTTCGGCGACACGGCGGTCAGAAGCTGGATGATAATCGCTGCCGAGATATAGGGCATGATGTTGAGCGCGAAGATTGTCATGCGCTCCAGCGCGCCGCCCGAAAAGGTGCTGAGCACCGTCAGAAGGCCGCCGCCCTGGTTGATCTGGGCGAAGATGTCGGCAAATATCTGCTGGTCGATGCCAGGGATGGGGATGTAGGTGCCCAGCCGGTAAACGATCAGCGCACCCAGCGTGAACCACAGGCGCTTCTTCAGGTCGGTCGCCTTGGAAAAGGCGCTCCACCCCATGCCCGGAGCAATTCTGTCGGTCGCTGCCATCCGGTTGCCTGTCGCGTCTGCGTGACGAGGTTCGGGCTCAGGTCTCCGCCGTGGCAGCGGTCTTGCCGCCCCCGGCGCGCTCTGCCCGCTTTGCCGCCTTCTTCTCGTTCTTCGGCAGCTTGCCTTCCGGCTTCGGCGCCGCAGCCTCGATATTGACCTTGCCGCCCGCCTGTTCAACCGCCGCGACCGCCGCACCCGTGGCGCCGGCGACCGAAACTTCGATGGCAGTCGAAATTTCGCCGTGACCGAGCAGGCGGACGCCGTCCAGCGGCCGCCGGATCACGCCAGCCTGCTTGAGCGCCGCGGCATCGATCGGCGTACCGGCGTCCAGCTTCCCGGCGTCGATCGCCTGCTGGAGACGGCCGACATTCACCGCCGCATAGGTCTTGCGGAAGATATTGTTGAAGCCGCGTTTGGGCAGGCGCATGTAGAGCGGCATCTGCCCGCCCTCGAAACCGCTGATCGAGACGCCAGAGCGGGATTTCTGGCCCTTGTGGCCGCGACCGCCGGTCTTGCCCTTGCCGGAGCCGATGCCGCGTCCGATCCGCGTCCGCGCCTTGCGGGCGCCCTTGTTGTCGGCCAGTTCGTTGAGTTTCATCGTTCCAAACCCGCTGTTGCCGGCCGGGCTAACTGCCTTGCCGGTCGTCGCTCCGGTGTTCAGTCCTCGACGCGCACCAGATGGTGCACTTTGCGGATCATGCCGCGCACAGCCGGCGTATCCTCCAGCTCCCGCGTCCGGTGCATCTTGTTGAGGCCCAGGCCGACCAGCGTGGCGCGCTGGTTCTTCGGCCGGCCGATCGGGCTGCCGATCTGGGTAACCCGCAACGTCTTCTTCTTCTCTGCCATTGCGCCTGCTCCGCCGGCCCGCCGCCTTGCAAGGCGGGCGCTGATGTCCTATTCGCGGGCCTCGCCGCCATCCGGGCGGCGCCCGACGATGTCGCCGACCTTCTTGCTCCGCCGCGACGCCACATCGCGCGGCGACTGGATCTGCGTCAGCGCATCGAAGGTCGCCTTGACCATGTTGTGCGGGTTCGAGGTGCCGACCGACTTGGCGACGATGTCGTGGATGCCGATGCTCTCGAAGATCGCCCGCATCGGACCGCCCGCGATAATCCCCGTTCCGGCTGGCGCGGCCCGCAGCACGACCTTGCCGGCGCCGTAGCGGCCCTTGACGTCGTGATGCAGGGTGCGCGCCTCGCGCAGCGGCACCCGGATCATCTGGCGCTTGGCCTGCTCCGTCGCCTTGCGGATCGCTTCCGGGACCTCGCGCGCCTTGCCGGCGCCATGCCCGACCCGGCCCTTGCCGTCTCCGACCACCACCAGCGCGGCAAACCCGAAACGCCGGCCGCCCTTTACCACCTTGGCGACCCGGTTGATGCTGACGAGCTTCTCGACGAACTCGTTCTCGTCCCGGTCGTCGCCGCCCCCGCCGCCTCGGCGTCGGTCGTCGCGCCTGTTCTCTCGAGCCATTCGCTTGCCGTCCCGTTTCTAGAACTTGAGGCCGGCTTCGCGCGCAGCTTCCGCCAGCGCCTTGACCCGGCCGTGATAGATGTAGCCGCCGCGGTCGAAGACCACGGCCTCGACATCGGCTTTCAGCGCGCGCTCCGCCACCAGCTTGCCGACGGCTTCGGCGGCCGCGATGTTGGCGCCGTTACCGATGGCGGTCCTCACGTCTTTCTCGACGGTCGAAGCCGCCGCCCTGGTCTCGCCTGTCCGGTCGTCGATCACCTGGGCATAGATGTGCTTGCCCGACCGGAAAACCGACAGCCGCGGGCGGCCGTTCGCTCTTTTCCGGATCGCGTGCCGGTTGCGGCGCCTGCGGCGCGCAAACAGGATTTCTTCTTTCGTCGCCATCGTCGATCGCTGCTCGCCAAAAATCGGGAAACAGACGGCCCGGAATCCGGCAGTCCGGAGGCCGGCGCCTATTTCTTTTTGCCTTCCTTGCGCATCACATATTCGTCGCGGTAGCGCACGCCCTTGCCCTTGTAGGGTTCGGGCGGGCGGAATGCGCGCACTTCGCTGCAGAACTGGCCGATCGCGGCCTTGTTCGTGCCTTTCACCTCGATCGCGACATTGCGCTCGACCGAGACGCTGATGCCGTCCGGGATCGGGTAGTCGATATCGTGGCTATAGCCGAGCTGCAGGTTGAGGGTCTTGCCCTGCACGGCGGCGCGATATCCGACGCCCTGGATTTCCAGGTTGTAGGTGAAACCTTCCGATACCCCGGTCACGATATTCTGCAACTGGCTGCGGGTGGTGCCCCACATGTTGCGCGCCCGTTTGCCGTCGTTGGCCGGCGATACGGTCAGCGCACCGTCCTGCTGGCTCACGGCCACATCCTCGGACAGCCGGAAGCTCTCTTCGCCCAGCTTGCCTTTGGCGGTCACCAACAGGCCGTCGATCGTAACGTCGACGCCGCCCGGGATTTTCACCGGTTCCTTGCCGATCCGCGACATGGCTCGTTCCGTTCCGTTACTTCGGTTCCGCCCCGTACCGGATCAGAAGACCCGGCAGAGCACTTCGCCGCCCACATTGGCTTCGCGAGCGGCGTTGTCCGAAAGGACTCCCTGTCCCGTGGACAGGATTTTCGTTCCAAGGCCCCCGCGATCTCGGCTCAGGTCCTTGATGGCCGAATAGACCCGGCGGCCGGGCGTGGAGACCCGGGCGATTTCCCGGATAGCCGGACCGCCCTCATGGTATTTCAGTTCGACGACGATCTCCCTGATACCCTTGGCGACCTCGCGCTCGCTGTAGCCGCGGATATAGCCCTCGTCCTTCAGCACGCGCAGCACGCTCATCTTCAGCGTCGAGTGCGGACACACGATGCTGGCCTTGGAGGCACGCTGGCCGTTGCGGATTCGGGTCAGCAGATCGCCGAGGGGGTCGCTCATCGCCATGGTCCGGGTCCCTACCAGCTCGATTTGACGACGCCCGGCAGCTGGCCCTTGGAACCGAGCTCCCTGAGCGCAATGCGCGAAATGCCGAACTTGCGGTAGTAGCCGCGCGGCCGTCCGCTGACGGTGCAGCGGTTGCGCAGCCGGACGGCAGCGCCGTTCTTCGGTAGCTCGTTCAGCCTGAGCCGCGCCTTGAACCGGTCTTCCGGCGGCAGCGACGCATCCTTGGCCATCGCTCTGAGCGCAGCCCGCTTGCCGGCGAATTTCGTCACCAGCTTGCGCCGCTTCTCGTTCTTCTCGATTGCGCTTTTCTTCGCCATCGTCGGATCTCGTTCCTGCGTTGCCTAGCCGGCGCGGAAGGGCAGATTGAAGCCCTTGAGCAGCGCCAGTGCTTCTTCGTCGGTCCGTGCGGTCGTCACCATCACGATATCCATGCCACGGATCGTATCGGTCTTGTCGTAGTCGATCTCCGGGAACACGAGCTGTTCGCGGATGCCCATCGCGAAATTGCCCCGGCCGTCGAAGCTCTTCGGGCTGAGGCCGCGGAAGTCGCGCACCCGCGGCAGGGCGATTGTCACCAGTCGGTCGAGGAACTCATACATCCGGGTTCGCCGCAGCGTTACCTTTGCGCCGATCGTCATGCCTTCGCGCAGTTTGAACCCAGCCTCCGAGCGCGTCGCGCGGGTCACGAGCGGCTTCTGGCCGGAGATCCGGGTCATGTCGTCCACGGCGCCATCGATCTTCTTCCGGTCCTGGGTCGCCTCGCCGACGCCCATGTTCAGGACGATTTTTTCCAGGCGTGGAATCTGGTTCGGGTTCACATAGTCGAAGGCCTCCTTCAACTGGTCCCGCACCGTGCTCTTGTAGTGCTCGTACAGTCTTGGCGAAGACATGGTCCGGTCGCTCCTTCCGCTCGCCGCTACCGGTCGATGATTTCGCCGGACCGCTTGGCGAAGCGCACTTTCCGGCCGCCTTCCAGGAAAGTGTAGCCGACCCGCGTCGCACCGGAGTCCTTGGGGTCGACCATGGCCACATTCGAAATGTGGATCGGCGCTTCGCGCTCGATAATGCCGCCGGGATTCATCTGGGTCGGCTTTGTGTGCCGTTTGACCATGTTCGCGCCGCCGACCACGACGCGGTGATCGCCCGGTCTGGTGCCCTTGATGACCCTGGTGATGTCGCCGGTCTTGCCCTTGTCCTTGCCGGCCGTGATGACCACCCGGTCGCCCTTCTTCAGTCTGATCTTGACAGCCATTGTCCCGACCGCTCCTTCCGCGCGCCTGCCGACAGCCCCTAGAGGACTTCCGGGGCGAGGGAGATGATTTTCATGTAGCCCTTGCCGCGCAGTTCTCGCGTCACCGGGCCGAAGATGCGGGTGCCGACCGGCTCGCCGGCCTTGTTGATGAGGACGGCGGCATTGCGGTCGAAGCGAATCGCCGTACCATCGTCACGGCGCACTTCCTTCGCCGTCCGTACAATCACGGCGCGGTGCAGGTCGCCTTTCTTGACCCGGCCCCGCGGAATCGCTTCCTTGACCGACACGACGATCACGTCGCCAACGCCGGCCGACTTGCGCTTCGAACCGCCGAGCACCTTGATGCACTGGACCTTGCGCGCGCCGCTGTTGTCCGCGACTTCCAGCCTGGATTGCATCTGGATCATGGTTTCGGTCTCCCGAATTCCGGCCGCCGTCCGCCGTCAGGCGTCGCTGGCCAGAACCTGCCAGGTCTTGCGTTTCGAAAGGGGCCTGCACTCCTGGATCGACACGCGGTCGCCCGCCTTGCAGGCATTGTTTTCGTCATGCGCCATGAACTTCTTCGAGCGGCGGATGAACTTCTTGTAGAGCGGATGCATGATCCGGCGCTCGACGCGCACTACCACGGTCTTGTCCGCTGCGTCGCTCACCACGACGCCATGGAGTATCCGTTTCGGCATCCGCCTCAACTCCCCTTGGCGGCGCCTGAGGCGCGCCGCTTTTCGTTCACGATCGTCTTGACCCGCGCAATGTCCCGGCGGACCTCGCGGGCGCGAACGGTGTTTTCGAGCTGGCCGCTGGCGGCCTGGAAGCGCAGGTTGAACTGCTCTTTCTTCAGTTCCTCCAACTGCTCGCTCAGCTGGTCCATGGATTTGGGGCGGAGATCGCCGGCATGCATGGCCCCTACTCCTCTTCCAACCGCTTGACGAACCGGGTGTTGACCGGGAGCTTCGCCGACGCCAGCTCGAACGCCCGGCGGGCGACATCTTCCGGCACGCCGTCCAGCTCGAACATGATGCGGCCCGGATGGACGCGCACCGCCCAGTATTCGGGCGATCCCTTGCCCTTGCCCTGGCGGACTTCCGCCGGCTTCTGGCTGACCGGCAGGTCCGGGAAAATACGGATCCACAGCTTGCCGACGCGCTTCATGTGGCGGGTGATCGTCCGGCGCGCGGCCTCGATCTGGCGCGACGTGACCCGCTCCGGCGATGTCGCCTTCAGGCCGTAGGCGCCAAAGTTCAACTGCGTGCCGCCCTTCGCGAAGCCGTGTATGCGGCCTTTGTGCTGTTTGCGGAACCTGGTCCGCTTGGGGCTGAGCATCCTTCCCGCTCCCGTCGGCTAGTTTCGACCCGCGCTCTGCAGGTCCAGGGCGCGGCGCTCCTGAGCCTGCGGATCGTGTTCCATGATGTCGCCCTTGTAGACCCACACCTTGACGCCGCAGGTGCCGTAGGTCGTCTGGGCCGTAGCTTCGCCGTAGTCGATGTCCGCGCGCAGCGTGTGCAGGGGCACCCGGCCTTCGTGATAGCGCTCGGCGCGGGCGATTTCCGCACCGCCCAGCCGGCCGCTACAGATAATCCGGATACCGGCGGCGCCGAAGCGCATGGCCGACTGAACCGAGCGCTTCATCGCCCGACGGAACGCCACCCGGCGTTCGAGCTGTTGCGCCACATTCTCGGCAACCAGCTGTGCCTCGATTTCCGGCTTGCGGATCTCGACGATGTTCAGGCTGACATCGTCGCCTGTCATCCGCGAGACTTCCCGGCGCAGATTTTCGATATCCGCGCCCTTCTTGCCGATCACGACGCCGGGCCGCGCGGTATGGATGGTCACCCGCGGTTTGCGCGCCGGACGTTCGATCACGATCTTCGAAACGGCGGCGCTCGACAGTTTGCGCTTCAGATGATCGCGGAGCTGAATATCCTGCTCTAGCAGTTCGGCATAGTCACCGTCGGCATACCAGCGCGATTCCCACGTCCGGTTGATGCCGAGGCGCATGCCAATCGGGCTTACTTTCTGACCCATTCGATCAGGCCTCCTCGCGCTCTTCGACGATCACGGTCAACTTCGAAAACGGCTTCTTGACCCGTCCGATGCGGCCGCGCGCCCGCGCCTTCCAGCGCTTCATGACCAGCCCCTTACCGACGAAGGCCTCCTTGACCCACAGCTGGTCGACATCGAGGCCGTGGTTGTTCTCCGCGTTGGCGATCGCCGATTCCAGCACCTTCTTCACGTCGCCGGCGATGCGCCGGCGCGAGAAGGCAAGGTCGGTAACCGCCTTCTCGGCTTTCTTGCCGCGAATCAGGGCGGCGACCAGGTTCAGCTTTTGCGGGCTGACGCGCAATTGCGTCGCCACCGCTTGGGCCTGGTTGTCCTCGAGCCGCCGTTCGGCCTTGGGTTTGCCCATCGTTCGCTACCCCCGCCGCGCTTTCTTGTCGGCAGCGTGGCCGTAATAGGTCCGGGTCGGCGCGAATTCGCCGAACTTGTGGCCGATCATGTTTTCGGTCACCAGCACCGGAATGAACTTGTGGCCGTTGTGCACACCGAAGGTCAGGCCGACGAACTGCGGCAGGATCGTCGATCGGCGCGACCAGGTCCGGATGACCTCGTTGCGCCCCGATTCGCGCGACTTTTCGGCTTTCTTCAGCAGGTAGCCGTCGACGAACGGCCCCTTCCAGACTGAACGCGTCACTGCCCTCTCCTACCGCTTCTTCCGCGCGTGACGGCTGCGGATGATGTATTTGTCGGTCGACTTGTTGCTGCGGGTGCGCCGGCCCTTGGTCGGCTTGCCCCACGGCGTGACGGGATGACGGCCGCCGGACGACCGGCCCTCGCCGCCGCCATGCGGATGATCGACCGGGTTCATGGCGACGCCGCGCACCGAGGGGCGCTTGCCCTTCCACCGGTTGCGGCCGGCCTTGCCCAGGTTGGTGTTCTGGTTGTTCGGGTTCGAGACGGCGCCAACCGTCGCCATGCATTCCTGGCGCACCATGCGCATCTCGCCCGACGCCAGACGGAGCTGGGCATAGCCGCTGTCCCGGCCGACCAGCTGGACATAGGCACCGGCGGCGCGTGCTATCTGTCCGCCTTTGCCGATCTTCATCTCGACATTGTGGACGATCGTGCCGACGGGAATGTTGCGCAGCGGCAGCGCGTTGCCGGGCTTGATATCCGCGCCCGGGCCCGATTCCACCGTATCGCCCACCCCCAAGCGCTGCGGCGCCAGGATATAAGCCAGTTCCCCGTCCTCGTAGCGGATGAGCGCAATGAAGGCGGTGCGGTTCGGATCGTATTCCAGCCGCTCGACCGTCGCCCGGCCTTGCCTGGTGCGCTTGAAATCGACGATGCGATAGCGCTGCTTGTGGCCGCCGCCGCGCCGGCGCGCCGTGATCCGCCCGGCATTGTTGCGCCCGCCCTTCTGGCTCTTGCCCTCGGTCAGGTGCTTGACCGGCTTGCCCTTGTACAGGCCGGACCGGTCGATCAGCACCAGACCGCGCTGACCCGGAGTCATGGCTTTGTAGTGTTTCAGCGACATCGCTCCGTCCCGTTCCGTCAGGTCCTGCCGCCGCTCAGACGCCGGTCGTGATGTCGATGGCCTGGTCGCCCAGCAGGGTGACCACGGCGATCTTCACGTCGTTGCGCCGGCCCTTGCGGCCCCGGAACATCTTTTCCTTGCCCTTGCGGACATGGGTGTTGACGGCTTTCACCTTGGCGTCGAACAGCCCTTCGACCGCCGCCTTGATTTCCGGCTTGGTCGCGTCCATGGCCACGCGGAAGGTGACCTGGGCGTTCTCCGACCCGGAGGACGATTTTTCCGTCACTATCGGCGCGCGGATGATGTCGTACATCCGCTCTCTGGTCGGCTTCGCCCGGTTGAGATATTTCCAGCTCATTTCAGGCGCGCCTCCAGCGCTTCGACCGCATCCGCGGTCAGGACAAGCGTGTCGTGGCGCAAGATGTCGTAGACATTGGCACCCTGCTGGGGCAGCAGGTCGATGCTCCGCAGGTTGCGCGCGGCGCGCACGAAGCCCTCGTCGGCCTCTGTCCCGGTAATCACCAGCGGCCGCGACCAGCCGAGCTTTTCGAGGCTGGCTGCAAGATCGCGGGTCTTGCCGGATTTCAGCGCCGCCGCCTTCAGCACCACGAGCCGGCTTTCTGCCTGCTTGGCCGACAGCGCCATCTTGAGGCCGAGCCTGCGGATCTTCTTGGGTAGCGCGTGGGCATGGCTCCGCGGCTTCGGGCCGAAGGCCACACCGCCGCCGCGCATTTGCGGCGCCTTCAGGTTGCCGGCGCGGGCGCGGCCGGTGCCCTTCTGCTTCCAGGGCTTGCGGCTGGTCCCCTTGATCTCGGCCATGCCCCTGGTGTTGTGCGTTCCGGCCCGGCGCTTGGCAAGTTGCCAGCGGACCACCCGGTGCAGGATATCGGCGCGCACCGGCAGGCCGAAGACGCTTTCGTCCAGCACGACCTTACCGGCCGCCTTGGCCGCCATGTCGACCGACTTGATCTCGATGGCCATCAGCCTTCGCCCCCTGCCGCGGCATCGGCGCTTTCTGCGCCCAACGTCTCTGCGGGCGCTGCGGCGCCCTTGATTGCAGCGGGAACCGGCAGGTCATCCGGCGCCGGCTTCTTCCGGGCATCGCGGATTTCGACCAAGCTGCCCCTGGCGCCGGGCACCGCACCCTTCACCATGATCAGGCCGCGGGCGGTATCGGTCGCGACGACCTCCAGATTGACGGCCGAGGCGCGGCGGGCGCCCATGTGGCCGGCCATCTTCTTGCCCTTGAACACCTTGCCGGGGTCCTGACACTGGCCGGTCGAACCGTGCGAGCGGTGCGAGACCGACACTCCGTGGGACGCCCGCAGCCCGCGGAAATTGTGCCGCTTCATCGCACCGGCAAATCCCTTGCCGATGGTTATGCCGGCAACGTCGACGAACTGGCCGGGCACGAAATGCCCGGCCGAGAGTTCCGCGCCGATTTCCACCAGATTCTCTTCGCTGACCCGGAATTCCGCCAGCCGCCGCTTCGGCTCGACCCTGGCCTTCGCGAAATGGCCACGCATGGCTCGGGTTACGTTCTTAGCCTTGGCCGTGCCGTGGCCGAGCTGGACGGCGGTGTAGCCGTCGCGTTCGATCGTCCGGTTGTCGACGACCTGGCAGGAGTCGAGCTGCAGGACTGTCACGGGCAGATGCCGGCCGTCTTCCGCGAAGATGCGGCTCATGCCCTTTTTCTCGGCGATGAGACCGGTGCGCATCAGGTCTCTTCCTTCAGCTTGATATCGACATGCACACCGGCGGCAAGATCGAGCTTGCCCAGCGCATCGACGGTCTGCGGGGTCGGATCGACGATATCGATCAGCCGCTTGTGCGTCCGGGTCTCGAACTGCTCGCGCGATTTCTTGTCGATATGCGGCGAGCGGTTGACCGTATATTTGCGGATCCGGGTGGGCAGCGGGATCGGTCCGCGCACCTGCGCGCCCGTCCGCCGGGCCGTGCTCACGATTTCGCCGGTCGACTGGTCGAGCAGGCGGTGATCGAAGGCCTTGAGCCGGATCCGTATCGTTTGGCTTTCCATCGTCAATCCCAATCAAAATGCCGCCGGTTTCGAACAGTCCGGCGGCATCCCGCTACAGCTCGCTACTTCTTGATGGCTGCGACGACGCCGGCTCCGACGGTGCGTCCGCCCTCGCGGATCGCAAAGCGCAAGCCCTCGTCCATCGCGATCGGCTGGATCAGCGTCACGTCCATCTGAACATTGTCCCCCGGAAGCACCATCTC
>JAJEGH010000024.1 GCA_022819985.1 Alphaproteobacteria bacterium
CGAGATCGCGGGTCGAGGGCGACAGCACCTCGCAGACCCAGTCCGGCGCCAGCGAAAAGAAGGCGGCGTCGGGAAACTCCGGCATCCGTTCGCGCCGCCAGCCGGCGACGTCCGGCACCAGGATGTCCTCGCCGAGATGCAGCTCGGGCTCGTCGATGATCCACCACCCGCCCGGGCCGCCCCGTCCCCTCTGAAAAGGACTGCCGAGTTCCATGCCGAGCGCTGACGACGCTGCTGCATGCGGTGGGGCCGGCCGCGGATGGGTATGAAGCGTCCCGTCGACGACTTCAGCGACCATATGCATCGGCGCGTCCAGCACGTCCTGGTAGGTCGCGCGGCGTGCGGGTCGTTTGAGGGCGGCCTGGGCTCGGGCCATGCCGGAAGTCTCCCGTTAGCGGGGGCCGACTATACCGCCGCCGACTATACCATGGCGAGGTCAGGCGCAGTAGGGCAGCGCAGGCGCCGGCGCTGCGCCGGTCAGTCCGCAGGCTCCGGCCGGCCGTTGAGCACCCCGCTCATCTCGATGACCTCGGCCATGGCGGCTTCCTGGCGCGGGGCCATCAGGTGGACGCCGCGGACGCCGGGAACTTCCAGCAACTGCCGGATCAGTTCGGCGCAGATTTTCTTGCCCTCGGCGCGCTCGTCGTCGGCGCTTTCCAGCCGTTTCAGGATCGGCTCCGGTATTGAGACGCCCCACAGATTCTCGTCCATCCAGCGGGCCTGGCGCAGCGAAGCCAGCGGGCCGATGCCGACCAGGAAGGCCAGCTTCTCCGTGATGCCGAAATCGGCCAGCCGCCCGAAATAGGCTTTCGCCGTCTCCAGGTCGAAACAGTACTGGGTCTGGGCGAAGTCGGCGCCGGCCTCGATCTTGGCGCGGAGGCTCTTCGGTTCCCAGTCCGGCTTCGGCACCATCGGCGCGTCGGCGCAGCCGATGAACAGTTTCGGCGGCGGCTTGATTTCGCGGCCGGTATTCAGCAACCCCTCGTCGCGCATCTTGCGGGCCAGCCGAATCAGGCCGGCCGAATCGAGATCGAAGACCGGCGTGGCCCCTGGCTCCTCGCCCTTCTTCGGGTCGTCGCCGGTCAGGCACAGGATGTTGGGAACGCCGAGTGCGCCGGCGCCCAGGATATCCCCCTGCAGGGCGATCAGGTTGCGGTCGCGCACGGTGAATTGCAGCACCGGCTGGATGCCCTGCCGCATCATGGCGCCGGCCAGAACCAGGCTGGAAACATGCGCTTTCGCCGTCGCGCCGTCGGTGACGTTGACGGCGTCGGCGACGCCGCGCAGCGGCGCGACCCGCTCGAGCAGGGGCGCCAGGTCCGTCGTCGCGGTCGGCGAGGTCTCGCAGGTCACGGCGAAGCCGCCGGCCGCCAGCACCCGTTCCAGATTGCCGCCGGATTTCAACCCGCCCGCCATTGCCGCATCGTTCATTGCCATTTCCGTCATGCCTGCGTCCCGCCGCCTGCGGCCCGGCCACCCTTGCCGCCGCCCGCGGTTATCGGCCATACAGCAGGTTGCCCTGCGACGGCAATCCGGCAGGGTCGATGGCAAGCGGCGAGGCGGATATGGCGCAGGCGGCAAAGGTGGCGGTAACGGCCGAACCCGAGGTGGATCCCGGCGCCGAACCCGGGGGCGCGAAACATGCCTTCCGCTTCTTCGACAACCGCGAAAAATACCTGATGTTCGTCACGACCTGCTCGGAGAAGTGGGAAGTGGCGCAGCGGATCGGCCGGGAAATCCCGTTCCTGAAGCCGACTCCGCCGGCGCTCACCCTGTTCGATGCCGGCGTCGGCGACGGCACGGTGCTGACCCGGGTGATGCGCAACCTGCACCGGCAGTTCCCGGCCGTGCCCTTCTGCGTCGTCGGCAAGGAGATCAGTCTGGAAGACGTGCGCCTGACGCTGGAAAAGCTGCCGGACCGCTTTCAGGAGCATCCGCAGCTCGTCGTCGTCATCACCAATCTCTATTATGCCGAATCGCCCTGGCTGCGGGTCAACCGGCCGGAGACCAAGCTGCCGCTGAAGCGCTGGGATATTGCGCTGGAGGGCAGTACGGCGCACGAATTCGACGAACAGGTGCGCAGCCTGGGGCCGATCCTGGCCGAAGGCTGGCAGACCAGGACCAGCGAGAAAACCGGCAACCCGCTCTATGTCCAGCCGTCGATCCTGGTGCTCTACCGCAAGGACCGGGCCTTCCCCCTCGAAAACGTGATCCCGCCCGAGGGCGGCGCGCCGTCCGGTTACGACCTCATCATCGCCTCGCAGCCCTATCGCGCGCGGCTCAGCGCCGAAATCAAGGTCCGCAACGTCCTTGGTCCGCTGGCCCGCGCCCTGTCGCCGGGCGGGCGGATGATCGTCATCCAGTCGACCGGCAACGATCCGGGCATGGAACTGATCAACGCTGTTTGGGAAGAGGAGTTCCCCTTCGCCACGCCACGCCGCGACCTGATCGCGGGAATGAAAGCCGCGCTGGACAGCAGCCATAACGATCTGAACTACGACGCGCTGGCCGACGACGATTCGCTGTTCCGGTACGAACTGCACGCCCTGCCCGACGAGATCGGCGAGAGCATCGGCACCTCGACACTGCTGGCGGCCTGGAACGCGGCCACCTATGTCGCCCAGATCGAGGACGACCGCATGGTCGATGTGCTGCGCGACGGCGACTATCTGGAGATCGCCCGCGACGTGCTGAAACGCCATGGCGGCCTGTGGTTCGAGGATGAGAGTTTTCTGGTGACCCGGGGATTTGCCTGAGGCCGGACCCCTTGAGCGCGGGATGCTGCCATGAGCCTCGACCGCCTGCCCTTCATCGGCGAAGCCGAAATTGCAGCGGCCCTGCGCTGGCCGGATCTGATCGACGCCATCGAGACGGCGATGATCGCCTTTTCGGCGGGGCAGGTCGTGCAACCGGTACGCCAGATGAATCCGGTGCCGGGAAAGGACGCGATCATGGCGGCGATGCCGGCAATCGGCGCCGGAAGCGACGGGGCCATGGGGGTGAAGGTCGTCACCCTGTTCCACGGCAACGCCGGCACCGGCGTGCCGACCCACCAGGCCGTCATCCTGCTGTTCGACAGGGCGGACGGTTCGCCGCTCGCGGTGCTGGACGGCCGACTGATCACCGAAATGCGCACCGCGGCCGGGACGGCGGCCATCGCGCGCAAGCTGACATCCGACGATCCGAAGACCGTTGCGATTCTGGGCAACGGCGTGCAGGCGCGCGCCCATGCCGCCGCGCTCCGGTCGGTCCGGGACATCGCCGAACTGCGGCTGTGGGCGCGCAACCCGGCGCACGGCCGGCCGGTCGCCGGGGAACTGGGCGCGATCTTCCATGCCGACGCGGCGGAGGCCGTGCGCGACGCCGACATCGTTGTCTGCGCGACCTCCGCCACGGAACCCGTCCTCAGGGGCCGCTGGGTCCGGGGCGGCGCGCTGGTCGTCTCGGTCGGCTGGAACGGCGCCGACGGCCGGGAACTGGACGATGCCGCGATGGCAAACACGGTGCTGGTCGAATCCCGCGACGCGGCGCGCGACCAGGCCGGCGATGTCCGCCGCTCGGGCTGCGAAATCTTCGCCGAGGTCGGAGAGGTCTATGCCGGCACGGCGGCGGTGCCCGGCGGCGCGACGGTCGTTTACGACTCGGTCGGCATCGCGATCCAGGACATTGCGGCGGCCAGGCTGGCCTACGACCGGGTTGCAGCGGGTCCACCGGAACATCGCGCATGAGCATCCCGCCCCTCACCCTTGGACAGGTCCTGAGCGCGCAGGCGCGCCTGCAGCCGGACAAAGTGGCCGCCCGCGACCTCGAGCGGGCGATGACCTACCGGCAGTGGAACGCGCGCGCCTGCCGCCTGGCGAACGCGCTGGGCGGGCTCGGCCTCGCGCAGGGCGACCGGGTGGCGGTCCTCGCCTACAACCGCGTCGAATGGGCGGAGATTTACGCGGCCGCCGCCAAATCCGGTCTGGTCGCCGTTCCCATCAACTTCCGCCTGACCGGCCCGGAGGTGCGCTATATCGTCGAAGACTGCGGCGCCGCGGCGCTGATCGTCGAAGATGCGCTGATCCCGGTTGCCGAGAGCATTCGCGAGACGACCGCCCTGCCGGCAGACCGCTTCATCGCGGTCGACCGGGCCGCCGGTTCCGCAGGATGGCGCGACTACGAGGACCTGCTCGGCACCGGCGCCGACAGCGAGCCCGATGCCACCGTCCTGCCCGACGATCCCTGGTGCATCATGTACACCTCGGGCACGACGGGGAATCCCAAGGGCGCGATCCGCGGCCATCGCGGCATGGCGATGCTGGCCTTGATGACGCAGGTCGAAATGGGCCTGCATCGCGCCGACGACGCGCTCCTCGTCATGCCGATGTGCCACGCCAACTCGCTCAACTTCTTCACCACCTTTGCCTTTTGCGGCGGCACGATCACAATTTTCTCGAGAAAGAGCTTCGATCCCGCGCTGTGCCTGCGCACCTTCGCCGGGACCGGGGCCACCTTCACCTCGCTGGTGCCGACCCACTACACGATGATGCTCGATGTTCCCGAATCGGAACGCGCCGCCGGAGGCTTCGACCGTATCGAGAAGCTGCTGGTCTCCTCCGCCCCGGCGCGCGTCGATACCAAGCGCGCGGTCATGGAAATGTTCCCGAACTCTGGCTTCTTCGAGCTTTACGGTTCGACGGAGGCCGGATGGGTCACCATGCTCCAACCGCACGAGCAGTTCGACAAGATCGGCACGGTGGGCCGCGAGGTGGTCGGATCGGCGCCGATCAGGCTGCTCGACGACGCCGGCCGCGAGGTCCCGGACGGCGAGCCCGGCGAACTCTTTTCCTGCGGCCCCTACGCGTTCGACGGATACTGGAACCTGCCCGACAAGACCGAAGAGGCGTTCCGCGGCGACTATCTCACGGTCGGGGACGTCGCGTTGCGCGACGCGGACGGCTTCATCCGGATTCTCGACCGCAAGAAGAACATGATCGTAACCGGCGGCGAGAATGTCTACCCGACCGAGGTCGAAACCGTTCTGGCGCGCCATCCGGCGGTTCGCGACGTGGCGGTGGTCGGCCGCCCCGACCCGAAATGGGGGGAATGCGTCCAGGCCGCCGTCGTGCGCCATCGCGGACACGACATTGACGAAGCCGAACTGGTCGCCTGGGCGAAGGGCCGCCTCGCCGGCTACAAGCGGCCGCGCGAGATCGTGTTCCTGGCCCAGGACGAGATGCCGCGTAACGCAACAGGAAAAATCCTGCACCGGACGCTGCGCGAATTGCTCGCCGCACGGTCCGCGCCGCCGCCTGACGGGCGGGTTGCCTGAACCTGCCCGCGGAAACAGCAAACGGGGAGCGCCGATGACCACCGATGCGACCGCCGGCCACGAACGCCGGGACTCCAACCGCGACGAGACCAGCGTCGCCGCCTGGATCGCGCGCGTCCTGCAAGCGCGCGGTGTGGATCGCGTCTTCGGGCTGCAGGGCGGGCATATTCAGCCGATCTGGGATCGCCTCGCGCAGGCCGGCATCCGCATCGTCGACGTGCGCGACGAGCGTGCTGCGGTGCACATGGCCCACGCCCACGCCGAACTCACCGGAAGCCTCGGTGTCGCCATGGCGACGGCCGGTCCGGGCGTCACCAATACGGTCACGGCGGTCGCCAACGCCGCGCTCGCCCGCGTACCGGTGCTGTTGATCGGGGGCGCCACGCCGCGCCCGCAGGCCAACATGGGTCCGCTCCAGGACATCCCGCACACCGACATCATGCGCCCGATAACCCGCACCGCGCGCACAGCGCAGGTCGTCGAACAGGCCGTGCGGGAACTGGACGAAGCCATCGCACGCGCGACCGGGGATATGGGCGAGCCCGGCCCCGCCTATATCGAGTTTCCGACCGACCTGCTGCGCCGGCCCCTGGCCTCGAACCTGGTGCTCGACGACTGGATCGAACCGGCGCCGCCGCGCCGGCTGCCGCCGGAACCGGCCCGCGTCGCCGAAGCCGTGGCCGCCATCCGAGGCGCGCGCCGGCCGCTGGTCATCGCCGGCCGCGGCGCGCGCGGCGCGGGCGCGGCATTGCTGCGCTTCCTCGATGCGGCCGACGCCCTCTATCTCGATACGCAGGAAAGCCGCGGCCTCGTTCCGGCGGAGCATCCGTCCGCCGTCGGTTCGGTGCGCGCGGCTGCGATGGCCGGGGCGGACCTCGTGATCACTTTGGGGCGCAAGCTCGACTACCAGCTCGCCTTCGGGTCTCCGGCGGTGTTCCCCGAGGCGCGGTTTGTCCGGATCGCCGACAATGCCGGCGAGCTGATCGACAACCGCCGCGGCGCACCGGAAATGCTTGCCGATGTCGGGCTCGCGCTCGATGCCGTTACCGGGGCGCTGGGCAACGACGCCGGCGCGCGCGATGCCGGGTGGCTCGATGGGCTGCGGAGCAAGCACCGCGAACGCGTTGCCCGCGGGTCCGGGTCGCCGTCGCCGGCGCGCTGCGCCGACGGCAAGATCCACCCGATGGCGATCTTCGACGCGATCCGCGAAACTGCCGATCCGGACTATATCGGCATCGCCGACGGCGGCGACCTGCTGAGCTTTGCGCGCATCGGCCTCGACTCGCGCACCTATCTCGACGCCGGCATTTTCGGCTGCCTCGGGGTCGGCGTGCCGTTCGCGGTCGCCGCGGCGCTGGCCTTTCCCGGCAGGCAGGTCATTTCCGTCAATGGCGACGGCGCCTTCGGCCTCAACGCGATGGAGATCGATACCGCCGTGCGCCACGGCGCGAAGGCCGTCTTCATCGTCTCGAACAACGCCGCCTGGAACATCGAGCGCCACGACCAGGATCTCAACTACGGCGGCCGCATCGTCGGGACGCTGCTCGAACACTGCGACTACGCCGCGATGGGCCGCGCGCTCGGCGCCCACGGCGAGCGGGTCGAGGATCCGGCCGACCTGCCCGGCGCCGTCGCCCGCGCTCTCGAGCGGGCGCCCGCCGTCATCGACGTCGTGACTTCGCAGGAAGCCGTGTCCTCCGACTCGCGAAAGGGGCTCGGCTTCGTGCCCGAATATCAGGCTCTGACGGTGTGGGACGAGGCGGAGCGTAGACGACGTGGCGAAGGGTGAAGCGCCCCTGACGCGGCGCTGACGCGCCTGCCCCGCCTTCTCCAATAAATTCAACAAATTATGCCATCCCGGACAGCCGCAGGCCGATCCGGAGACCAGAGCCGCGGGCGAAAGCCGTGCCGGGCGACTCTGGTCCCCGGATTTCCGCTCCGCTCCATCCGGGGCGGCACGGCACGACTTTCGGGAAGTGAAAGGCCGGGCGGCAGGGGTGGCGCGCCCGATGGATTCGGACGGGGCGCGCCGTCCTACACGCCCAGGTAGCGGTGCTGCAAATCCTCGGCGGCGCGCAGTTCGGCGCTGTCGCCGGTCCAGACGACCTTGCCCTTCTCGATGATGTAGTGGCGGTCGGCCAGGCGGGTCAGTGCCTCGACATTCTTGTCGACCAGCAGGATCGATTCGCCGTGCGCCTTCAGCATGTCGAGGGTGCGCCAGATATCCTGGCGGATCAGCGGCGCCAGCCCTTCCGTCGCCTCGTCCAGGATCAGCAGCCTGGGGTTGGTCATCAGCGCCCGGCTGATCGCCACCATCTGCTGCTCGCCGCCGGACAGCTGGTTGCCCATGTTGCGGCGGCGCTCGGCGACGGCCGGAAACAGGTCGTAGATCTTTTCCAGCGTCCAGGGATCGTCGCTGCCGTGGCGGTTCTCGTGGGTCGAGATCAGGTTCTCCTCGACCGTGAGATTGGGGAAGACCTGGCGGCCTTCCGGCACCAGGCCGAGCCCGGCGCGCGCCACCTGGTAGGGCAGGCGGTTGCGGATGTTCTCGCCGTCGAACGCGATATTGCCGTGCCGCGCCGGGGTCAGGCCCATGATCGAGCGGATCGTGGTCGTCTTGCCCATGCCGTTGCGGCCGAGCAGGGTGACGACCTCGCCGTCGTTCACCGAGAGGTCCATGCCGAACAGGACCTGGCTCTGGCCGTAGAAGGTTTCGACGCTTTCGAGGGTCAACATCGCGCCGCGCGCCCTCAGTCTTCGCCGAGATAGGCGGCGCGGACTTCGTCGTTGCCGCGGATCTCGTCGGGCGCGCCGGTCGCGATGGCTTCGCCGTAGACCAGTACGGTGATCCGGTCGGCGAGCGCGAAGACGGCGTCCATATCGTGCTCGATCAACAGGATCGTGTGGTCTCCGGCAAAGCTGCGCAGCAGGTCCACCATGCGCGCCGATTCCTCGGCACCCATGCCGGCCATCGGCTCGTCGAGCAGCAGCATGGACGGCCCGGTGGCGATCGCCATGGCGATTTCCAACTGGCGCTGCTCGCCGTGGGACAGGTCGGCCGCCAGCGTGTCGGCCCGGTCGGCGAGGCCGACGGTCTCGAGCGCCCGGCGTGCCGGATCGCGCAGTGTCGGATCGGTCTGCGCCGGTTTCCAGAACCTGAAGGAGTTGCCGGCATGGGCCTGGACGGCGAGCGCGACATTGTCCTCGGCGGTGAAGTCCAGAAAGATGCTGGTCACCTGGAACGACCGGGCGAGGCCGAGCATCGAAATCTTGTGCGCCGGCAGGCCGGCGATGTCGTGGCCGTTGAAGATTATCTCGCCGCTGTCCGGCGTGAGCGCGCCGCTCAGCTGGGCGATCAGGGTCGTCTTGCCGGCGCCGTTCGGCCCGATGATGGCGTGAACCTCGCCGCGCTCGACGCCCAGATTGACGTTCCGGGTCGCGTGGACCTGGCCGAAGCTCTTGGACAGGTTGCGGACTTCCAAATGGAGGTCAGCCATCCCGCCGTCCTCCGGCGAGCGCCGCCAGCCGCTTCAGCGGGTTGGGCAGGCCGCCGTAATCGATGCCCAGCTTGACGGCCAGCGACAGCAGGATGAACGCGAGTACGATGGTAAGCGGCGTCGCCAGGGTAATCAGGAACAGGAAGACCGCGACCGCGACCAGCACCAGCACCAGGCCGATGGCGAAGCGGGGCATCGCCGCCCAGTTGTCCGGGATCAGGCCGAACAGGCCGCGCTTGGCGAACAGCACGAGCAAGACCAGCATCGGGCCGAACACGATCATCCAGTAATCCTGGCCGACCAGTTCCTGGAGGAACTCCTCGATCGACAGGAAGGCGAGCGCGCCGAAGACCGGGCCGAAGATCGTTCCCATGCCGCCCATGATGACCATGATCATGATCTCGCCGGAGCGGATCCACATCATGTATTCCGGGGTCAGGAATTCCTGGTGGTTGGCGAACAGGGCGCCGGCGACGCCGCAGATTGCGCCGGCGATGACGAAGGCGGTGAGGCGGTAGCGGTAGACCGGATAGCCGAGCGCCGCCATGCGGACCGGGTTGGAATAGCCGCCGCGGATCACCATGCCGAAGCGCGAATTCACGAACCGGCGCAGCAGCAGCAGCGACAGCAGCAGGGCGCCGAAACAGAGGTAATAGAGGGTCGCGCCGTCGCCGTCGTAGAACACGTCGTCCCCGATGGCGAAAAAGGCGAAATCGCTGAATTCGTCGAGCGGCATGCCGTCGTCGCCGCCGAACGGCTCCAGGCTGATGCCGAGAAAGAACAGCATCTGCGTAAAGGCCAGCGTGATCATGATGAAATAGAGGCCGGTCGTGCGCAGCGAGATCGCGCCGATCACCAGGGCGACCAGGGCCGAGCCGACGATGGCGACGGCGAACTGGAAATAGCCGCTGGCGAGAAAGCCGTAGGCGCAGGCCTGGCCTTCCTCGACATCGACGCACAGGTCGCTGAAATAGCGCGCCGATACGGCGACGGCGTAGGAGCCGAGGCCGATATAGGCGGCGTGGCCGAAGCTGATCATGCCGCCATAGCCCAGGATCAGGTCCAGGCTGGCCGCCGCGATGGCGAAGATCATCATCTTGGCCATGAAGGAGATCATGAACACGTCGTCCGCCTCGGCCGCGATAATCGGCAGGACGGCGAGGCCGATCAGGCCGATGACCATGATGACGAAGCGCGGGTCGGCGAACGACAGGCGGATGCGCGGGTTCAGGTTGGAATAGCCGTGTCCGGCCATGGTCTCGCCCCTCCGTCCCCGCTAGCCGGTGCGGGCCGGGAACAGCCCCTCCGGCTTGAAGAACAGGATCGCCGCCATGAGGATGTAGATTGTCATCGAGGCCAGCGCCGGACCGGCCGTCTGGGCGAATTCCTCATTCAGGAAGGCACGCAGGATATCCGTCATGAAGACCCGGCCGCCGATTTCTACCAGGCCGACGAGGATCGAGGCGATGAAGGCGCCGCGGATCGAGCCGATGCCGCCGATCACGATCACCACGATGGCGAGGATCAGCTTTTCCTCGCCCATGCCGCTTTCGACCGATTCAATCGGGCCGATCATGATGCCGGCGAAACCGGCAAGCGCCGCGCCGATGCCGAACACGATCGTATAGAGCGCGATCACGTTGACGCCGAGCGCGCCGACCATGGCGCGGTTGGACGCGCCGGCCCGGATGCGCATGCCGACCCGGGTCCGGGTAATGGCCAGGAACAGGCCGATCGCCACCAGGATACCGGCCAAAATCACGATCAGCCGGTAGAAGGGATAGGTGAAGCCGAACAGCGGGAACGGGAAATTGATCGATTCCGGCAGCTTGAATTCCTGGCTTTCCGCACCGAAGACGACCAGCACCATCTGGTTGAAGAACAGGATGCAACCGAAGGTGGCCAGCACCTGGTCCAGATGGTCCCGCGTGTAGAGCGTCCGGAAGGCGAGATATTCGAGCGCGATGCCGAGGAGCAGGATCACCGGCAGCCCGACGATAGCGGCGAGCAGGAAGCTGTCGGACTGCTGGAACACCCAGGCCGCTACATAGGCGCCCATCATGAACATAGACCCGTGGGCCAGGTTAACGAAGCTCATGATGCCCAGAACGAGGGTCAGGCCGCCGGCGACCAGGAACAGGAAGATGCCGAACTGCAGCCCGTTCAGGACAGTCTCGAAGATCAGCTGGCCCATGCGCCCGGCAATTCCTTCCCGGCTGACGCGGCGGTCTCCGGCAGGCCCGAGCCGGCCGGACAAAGACTCCGCCCGGCGTCCCTGCCGCCGGGCGGTCCCGTGAATTCAACTGGCGCGCATAGAAACGGCGCAGCCCGGCAGTGTCAAGCCGGCTCCCCCGCCCTCTTCCCCGCCGGGCCGCCCGGCGGGGCACTTCAGGTAACGGCGCTGCGGGCGCGGAAGCGCGGCTGGTTCCACCGGCCGCTGTCCATGATCTCCGCCAGAACGTCCACCGCATCCCAGATGTCGACATATCGGGTGTAGAGCGGCGTGAAGCCGAAGCGCAGGATGTCCGGCGCGCGGAAATCGCCGATGACATGGCCGTCGATCAGCGCCTGCATGATCGGAAAGCCCTCCGGGTGGGCGAAGCTGACCTGGCTGCCCCGGGTGGCGTCGCGCGGCGATGCCAGCCTGAAACCGTGGTCGGTGCAGCGGCTCTCCACAAGTTCGATGAACAGGTCGCCGAGCGCCAGCGACTTGGCGCGGACGGCGGCCATGTCGAGATCGGCCATGGTATCGAGGCTGGCTTCGAGCGCGGCGAGGCTGAGGACCGGCGGTGTGCCGCACAGGTTGCGCGCGATGCCCTCGGCCGGCGCGTAGGACCAGTCGAAATCGAAGGGTGCGGCGTGGCCCATCCAGCCGGAGAGCGGCTGCCGGATACGGTCCTGAAGCCGTTCGGCGATGAACAGGAAGGCCGGCGCGCCGGGGCCGCCGTTCAGATACTTGTAGCCGCAGCCGACGGCGAGGTCGGCATCGGCGCCGTTGAGGTCGACCGGCACGGCGCCGGCGCTGTGCGCCAGGTCCCACAGCACCAGGGCGCCGGCGTCGTGGGCCTGCTTCGTGACCGCCGCCATATCGTGCATGCGCCCGCTGCGGTAATCGATATGGGTCAGCATCACGACCGCGACATCGTCCCGGATCGCGTCGTCCAGTTCCGCGTCGCGCTCGATCAGGCGCAATTCGTGGCCGCGGTCCAGCATCCCGGTCAGGCCCTGGGCGATGTAAAGGTCGGTCGGGAAGTTGCCCTTCTCCGAAACGATGACCTTGCGCTCCGGCCGTTCGGCCAATGCGGCGGCGAGCAGCTTGAACAGGTTGACGGAGGTCGAATCCGCGCAGACGACCTCCTCCGGTTTCGCGCCGATGAACGGCGCGAGTTTGGCGCCGCAGCGCCGCGGCATGTGGTACCAGTCGTGGGCGTTCCAGCTCTTGATCAGGTCGAGGCCCCACTGGTCCTCGATCAGTTTTCGGATGCGGTCCCCGGTGATGCGGGGGAGGGCGCCCAGCGAGTTGCCGTCGAGATAGATCATGCCGTCGGGCAGGTCGAAACGTTCGCGCACCCGCGCCAGCGGGTCGTTGGCGTCGCGTTCCAGCAGTTTTTCCCGCGTCAGGATCGTCATCGCACTGTCCGCCCTTCGGTCCTGTTCCCCGGCTTCGGCCGGGCCGGCAGCATAACGCGGCAGGGCAGTCGTCGGAACCGTATAAGGCCGCCCGACTCGAAGGGCGCTCGCCTTGCTTCCACCGTTGCCGGACATGCCGTAGGAAGAGCCCCTGGAAGCGATCTGGAGCAACAGCGACGAAATCCATGCAGCCCGGAAGCTCCGACCCTGCAACCGTCGGCGTGCTGCTCGCCGGCGGCCGGGCGCGCCGAATGGGCGGCGGCGACAAGTGCCTGCGCCCGCTCGCCGGACGGCCGCTGCTCGCCCACGCCATCGAACGGGTTGCGCCGCAGGTCGGCCGGCTGGTCCTGAACGCCAACGGCGATCCGGCCCGTTTCGCCGCCTTCGGCCTGCCGGTCGCCGCCGATCTGCTGCCCGGCCAACCCGGTCCGCTCGCCGGCGTGCTGACCGGCATGGCCTGGGCCGCGACGAACGCGCCGGAGGCGAACTGGGTGCTGACGGTGGCGACCGATGCGCCGTTTCTGCCGGCGGATCTGGCCGGACGGCTGCATGCCGCGATGCGGCGAGAGGGCGCCGACATGGCCTGCGCGGCCTCTGGCGGACGGCATCACCCGGTCATCGGCCTGTGGCCTGTGGCCTTGCGCGATGCGCTCGAAGCCGCCCTGCGCGACGAGGGAATAACGAAGGTCGACCGATGGACGGCGCGCTATAGGCTGGCCGTCGCCGATTTCGATCCCGGCCCGCCGGACCCCTTCTTCAACGCCAACCGCCCGGAAGACCTGGAAACGGCGGAGAAATTGTTGTCGACCTGATGTTCCGGCAGACGCCGCGACGAGTTTCAGACCGAAGAATTTGCCTATCGCGCACAGGGCCTATCGCGCACAGGGTAAGCGGTGTGCGGCTGCGTACCGGGGTCGAGTAGGATCAGCGGGTTTACCGACCGGCATGTTCGTCAGCCTCCAACTCGTCGGCCAGCTGGTTGAGTCGGTCGACATCGACGCCCGGCTTGAAGCCGAAGTCGTGAGGCTCGACCTTGTAGCGCGGGGCTTTGGGCGGCTTGCCGCGAAGTCCCAATCCGCCCTACGGCAGCCGGACCCGGAGCAGTTCCAGCGGCCCCGAAGCCGCGCCTATCCGGAAGGGGAGTTCCTTCGGCAAGGTGAAGCAGTCGCCTGCCGTAAGCGCCTGCGCTTGCCTGCCGTCGACCGAGAGCGTCATGCTTCCGTCGAGCACGAAGTGGAACAGGAATTCGCCGGTATGGCGGGTCGTAACGTCGACGCCTTCCTCCGCCTGCCGGAGAACCGAGACTTCGGCCAGGCCGCCGGTTGCCGCCGCGATGCCGAGGTCGCGCGTCTCGAACCCGGCGAGATCCGCCGGCGCCCAGCCGGCTTCCCCGGCCCGGTGAAGGACGAACCGCTGGCCGCCGAATTCCCGGTCCGGCAGGCGTCGGCCGGTCGGCAGCGGCAGGTCGTGGTCGAGCAGGGTCATGTGCTCGGCCGGGCAGCCGATCTCGATGACCTCCAGCCCGTCCGAGCATTCCAGCACCCGGTGGCGGATCTCCGGCGGCTGGAGCACGCAATCGCCCGGACCCATGACGAAGGGCTCGCCCTGGTCTTCGTAGACCAGCCGGACCCAGCCCTTGTAGTTGTAGATCATCTGGAAGCGGATCTTGTGGAAATGGACGTTGTCCGGCACCGGTCCGCCGTCCGGGATGCGGATATGGGAGGCGATGAACCGGCCGCCCTCGCGCCCCGGGATCAGGTCGCGATAGAGCATACCGGCCCGGCCGACGCCCCAGCCGTCGTCGCCTCCGCCGTTGCCGTCCGCCTTGCAGATCGTCAGGGTCTGGTCGAGCGGCGGCAGGTCGAGCGGCGGGTCGGCGTCGACCACTGTCACTCTCGTGCCGTTGGGTGCCGTGACCTCGCGCGCGCCGCCCAGCACCGCGTCGGGGTCGGCACAGGCGATGCGCAATGCGGGCGGCAAGCCCTCGGCATCGCGCTCCAGCCGGAGCCGGAGCCCGTAGCCGGACAGGCTGGCGACCGCCGGATCGTCGGCGGGATGGACGGCGTCGAGCCGGAAGCCAAGGGTTTCCCGGAAGAAGGCGAGCGCGGCGTCGAAATCCGGGCTGGGCAGGATCACTTCGGCGGTCGGTTCTGCCATCGTTCGCTCATCCGTATGGGCTGGCTGCAAGACCGGCCGCGGCCTGCCGCACCACCTGGTCCGCCGTTGCCCAGATCGTCCGTTTCCATTCCGGCTCGTCGCCGTAGAAGGCGTCGCGGATCTGCCGCTTGATCGCCTTGCCCTCGTCCGATTCCGGATCGCCGTAGAGATGCAGCCAGTTGTCGGCGCGCAGGGCCTCGAGCACCTCCGGCAGCGATTGGGTGCCGTATTCCAGCGCAACGCTCGTCACCTCGGCCTCCCCGGCGATGCCGTCGAACCCGTTTTCCATGGAACCGGTCACGGCGGCGGACAGGCTGTCGTTGCGCTCGGGCGATTTCACCTCGTCGCCGTACCACTGGCGCGCCCGGTCCGCGCCGCGTCCGTCTGCCCCTTCGACGCTGATGATCTCGCAGGCGCCATAGTCGCCGAGGCCGGTGTGGAAATCCAGATGGGCGACCCGCCGCGCGCCGCGGCAGTGCGCCCCGACGACCGTCAGCCACGTCCGCGCCGACCAGGAAAGCGCCCGGCCGCCGTAGAACAGGCCGTCGGGAAAGTCGTATTGCCCGCCGCTCACCGCCTCCTGGAAGGCGAACATGCCGTGCTCGTTGATGTAGGCGGCGATGGCGGCATCGGCTTCCTCGCGCCCCGGCCCGCGCCAGTCCCGCGGCGTCAGCCAGGCATGGATCCCGGCATATTTTTCGTTCGCCGGATGGCCCGCGCTGTGGTCCAGATTGTTGCGGTTGAGGTCGATATTGTGCTCGGTCACCCGGCGCAGCCAGGCGAACCCGTAGGGGTTGATGGCGTGGACCAGAACAAGGGCGCAATCCGGCGGCAGCAGGTCCGCCGCCCCGGTTTCGAGCATACCGACCTGACAGCCGGAGCCACAGAATCCCTCGACGCCGTGAGTGCCGGACGAGACAATCAGCACCCCGGCCGCTTCGCCCGGCGCGGGGCCGATCCTTGCAACGTCGGTCGTGAGATCGCCGCCGTCCGGCTGCCGGGCGTTGGGATTGCGGTGAGCGGAAAGCGCGGCGCCGGCCCGTTCCGCTGCCGTGCGGAACTTTGCGCGCGCTTCGGCGTAGTCGGCCGAAAACCAGGAGTCGGGCACCGATTCGGGCAGGTTCATCGACGTCCGGCCTGTGTTATGATCGGGGCGGCACATGCGGCTCCATTAGGGACCAGAACCGGCGGGCGCTCAATGCCCGCCCGTGGATCGGACAGGGATCGATGGACGCAGACGGACCGCCGCCGCGGACGCCCGATCATCGCGACATCGTCGGCCGGCTGGGCCGCGACCTGCGGCGCGGCCTGTTGCAGCGCTCCGACCGCAAGGGTCTCGTGCATCTTGCCGGCCATCTGGCCGCGCTCAGCGCCACCGGGATCCCGATCGCCCTGCAGGTCCCCGGCTGGCCGGTCCTGCTGCTGCCCCACGGCATCCTGCTGGTCTTCCTGTTCTGCCTGCAGCACGAGGCCGTCCACAAGACGCCGTTCCGCAGCGCCGGCCTGAACGGGGCGGCGGGCTGGGGCGCCGGGCTCGTCAATCTCCTGCCGCCGGTCTGGTTCCACCATTTCCATATGGACCATCACCGCTACACCCACGATCCCGATCGCGATCCGGAACTGGCGAAGCCGCTGCCGCGGACGAAAGCGGGCCTTGCCTGGCTCATTGCCGGGGGGCTGTACTGGACGAGCCAGGTCCGCACCCTGCTGGTCAACGCCGCCGGCCGCAACCGCGACGGTTTCGTGCCGCCGGCGGCCCGGGCCGCCGTGGTCTGGGAGGCCCGCTCGTTCCTTGCCGCCTACCTGGCCGCGGCGGCGGTTTCGGTCCTGGCCGGCAGCGCGGCGCTGCTGTGGCTCTGGGTCGTGCCTGCGGTCCTGGGGCAGCCCTTCCTGCGCCTCTATCTGCTGGCCGAACACACCGGCTGCCCACATGTCGCGAACATGCTGGAGAACACGCGCACCACCTTCACCAACCGGCTGGTGCGGTTCATCGCGTGGAACATGCCCTACCATGTCGAACACCACGCCTACCCGGCCGTGCCGTTTCACCGGCTGCCGGCGTTCCACGCGGTCCTGCGCGACCATCTGAGCGTCACGGCGGACGGCTACCGGGCGGCGACGCGGGACACGACGGGGGCGATCCTGCGCGGCGCGGCGTGACCGCGGCATAGAAGGCCCGGTTCGTTGACAGATTCGGGCGCTCTCCCTATCTGTCACCGACCCGGTTTCACGCCGCAGCCCACCCGCTTCGAAGGTCCCATGCGCCCGCTTTTCGACCGGCCGGGCGCAACGCCTTACCTGTCTCAGGAACGCCCTTCATGTTCGGCAATCTCGCCCGGAAATTTCTCGGCTCGGCCAACGAACGCTACATCAACCGCGTTCAGCCCCTGATCGACCGGATCAACGGCCTGGAGCCCGAGATGGAGGCGCTGTCGGACGCTGATCTGGCGGCGCGCACCGATTGGCTTCGGGATCGCCACCGGAACGGCGAGGCGCTGGACGACCTGCTGGTCGACGCCTTCGCCACGGTCCGGGAAGCGTCGCGCCGCACCCTCGGCGAGCGCCATTTCGACGTCCAGCTGATCGGCGGCACCATCCTGCACCGCGGCATGATCGCCGAGATGAAGACCGGCGAGGGCAAGACGCTGGTCGCGACCCTGCCGGTCTACCTGAACGCGCTCGCCGGCAAGGGCGTCCATGTCGTCACGGTCAACGACTATCTCGCGAAACGCGACGCCGAATGGATGGGGCAGATCTACGGGTTCCTCGGCCTCACCGTCGGTTGCATCACCAACGAGTTGAACGACGACGAGCGCCGCGCGGCCTACGGTTGCGACGTCACCTACGGCACCAACAACGAGTACGGCTTCGACTATCTCCGGGACAATATGAAGTTCGACCTGGAGGAAATGGTTCAGCGGCCGTTCCACTTCGCGATCGTCGACGAGGTCGATTCGATCCTGATCGACGAGGCGCGCACGCCGCTCATCATCTCCGGCCCGACCGACGATACGTCCGAACTCTATATCGCGGTCGACAAGGTCATTCCGAAGCTGTCGCCCGACGACTACGAGATCGACGAGAAGCAGAAGACCGTTGCGCTGACCGACGCCGGCAACGAACATCTGGAGGCCTTGCTGGCCGAGGCCGGGCTGCTCGGCGGCCACAGCCTTTACGAAATGCAGAATGTCAGCGTCGTCCACCACGCCAACCAGGCGTTGCGCGCCCACACGCTGTTCCGGCGCGATACCGACTACATCGTCAAGAACGACCAGGTCATCATCATCGACGAGTTCACCGGCCGGATGATGGAAGGCCGGCGCTATTCCGACGGTCTGCACCAGGCGCTCGAGGCCAAGGAAGGCGTGCAGATCCAGACGGAGAACCAGACCGTCGCATCGATCACCTTCCAGAACTATTTCCGCATGTATCCGAAGCTGGCCGGCATGACCGGGACGGCGATGACGGAAGCGGCGGAATTCATCGACATCTACAAGCTGGAAGTCGTCGACGTGCCGACCAACCTGCCGGTCGATCGGGTCGATGAGGACGATGAGGTCTACCGCACCGGCGAGGAGCGCGACGCTGCCGTGCTCGACCTGATCGAGGATTGCTCGAAGCGCGGCCAGCCCATGCTGGTCGGCACGGTGAGCATCGAGAAGTCCGAGCTGCTGTCCGAAAAACTCCGGGAAAGGAAGGTTCCGCACCAGGTGCTGAACGCCCGGCACCATGAGCGCGAGGCCTTCATCATCGCCCAGGGCGGCGAGCCGTCGGCGGTCACCATCGCCACCAACATGGCGGGCCGCGGCACCGATATCCGGCTGGGCGGCAACGCCGACATGCGCATCGTGCAGGAGCTGGGCGACCTTCCGGAGGGACCGGAGCGCGACGCGAAGGAGGCCGAAATCCGTGCCGAAGTCGAGGACCGCAAGAAAAAGGTGATCGCGGCCGGCGGCCTGTTCGTTGTCGCCACGGAACGGCACGAGAGCCGGCGTATCGACAACCAGTTGCGAGGCCGTTCGGGCCGCCAGGGCGATCCCGGCAATTCGCGCTTCTTCCTGTCGCTGCAGGACGACCTGATGCGCATTTTCGGTTCGGACCGCATGGACGGCTGGCTCCAGCGCCTCGGCCTGAAGGAGGGCGAGGCGGTCGTCCACGGCTGGATCAACAAGGCCATCGAACGCGCCCAGCGGAAGGTCGAGGAACGCAACTACGAAATCCGCAAGAACCTGCTGAAATTCGACGACGTGATGAACGACCAGCGCAAGGTGATCTACGGCCAGCGCATCGGCATCATGAAGACCGACGATGTCTCCGAGACGATCCGCGAATACCGCGAAGAGGCGATCGAGGCGATCGTCGAGGATGCGATCCCCGAGGGCGCCTACGCCGAACAGTGGGATATCGAGGGGCTGCACACCCGCATCCTGGGCGTGTTCGGGCTCGACCTGCCGATCCGGGAATGGGCGGCCGAGGAGGGCATCGCCGACCGGGAAATCTACGAGCGCATCCTCGAGGCCGTGAACCGGCGCATGGCGGAAAAAACGGCGTCCTACACGCCGGAATTAATGCGCCTCGCCGAAAAGAGCGTCCTGCTCCAGATTCTCGACCAGCAATGGAAGGAGCATCTGCTCCAGCTCGACCATCTGCGCCAGGCCGTGAACCTGCGCGCTTACGGCCAGAAGGATCCGCTGATCGAATACAAGCGCGAAGCCTTCGACATGTTCCAGGTCATGCTCGCCGGCCTCAAGGAAACGACGGTCGGCGCGCTTGCCCATCTCGAGATCGAACTGAACGCCGATCCGGAAAGCCTGCTGCCCCAGGACGGCAGCGCGGAGTGGGAACAGTCCGGCCCCGGCATGGGCGACGATCTTGCGCCCTTCGGCCTGCCTCCGCTGGGATCGCTGGAGGACATGGCGCGCATGGCGGGCATGGACCTCGACGTGCCGGAACTCGAGCCGGAATACGCCAACGGCAACGGCGGCGTGATCGCGCCGATCCGCACCCGAAAGGCCGCCGCAAAGGTCGATCCGGGCAATCCGGCGACCTGGGGCAAGGTCTCGCGGAATGCGCCGTGCCCCTGCGGTTCGGGAAAAAAGTACAAGCACTGCCACGGCCGGGTTTGACGAGGCGCGGCATTCTTTCGATACGGCCGTTTCGAGAAGGGGCGGAGGCTCGGAACCGTCCTGCAACCCGTCGCGCCGGCCGCCGATTTGCTCCTCTTTTTTTGAGCGGACGTTCCAGTATATTTGCTCCGCATCCGCCGTTTTTTCCGCAGTTTTCCGCCGTTTCTCTGCGCTCGATGCCAAATTAGACAGACCGGTCTTTCTTGTGCTTTTTTTTGCGCTGCGCGGCGCTAACCCTTTGGAATCGCTGGAAAGACGCCCTTCGGGAGTGCGCAAAACCAATCCCGATAGGAAATTTTCCAACCTCCCGGCCGAACGGGAGCGCCGCTCGACAGCGGGGGCGGCATCGCCGGGCAGCACGGCCCGGCGGAAGCGGAGCGTCGAACCGGACGGGGTCCGGCCGTCAAGCCCCGGCGGCGCGGAAAGGGGGCGCATTGGATAGCGGATCGGATGGCCGATCGGCGGCGGCGGGCCGGAAAGCGGGAAGGTTCCCGCCCGTTTCTTCGTTCGCTTCTTTCGGGGGCGTCGGCTGGCCGCTGCAGGCGCACTTCGGGCGTTGACGGGGCCGATATAGGGCGCGGGACCCGCTCTGTCAAGGATTTTTATCGAAAAAAAGGAAATATTTTTGAAGGCCGGCTCCAGCGGCCCCGCCGCACGGAGGTTGCGGGGCGCCGCCGCGCGCGCGGGCGGGAAAGGCAGCTTGCGGGCTTGCCATGCGGCCGGCAGGAGTGACAGGATTCGGGGATCCCAGCGGGAAGGAGCCTCGCCATGATTTCGCGCCGCCGCTTTCTGGCAACCTCGGCCGCGGCGACGCTGCTGCCCTCGGCGGCCCGCGCCCTCGGCGCGCCGATGCCGATCTTCGACGCCCATATCCATTTCAGCCACGATGCGGCGGAGCGCCATTCCGTCGGGGAGGCCGTCGCGATTCTCGAACGGGCCGGGCTGAAGCGGGCGCTGGTATCGAGTTCGGGCGATGCCGGCACCCGCGCGCTCTACGCCGCCGCGCCGGACCTGGTCCTGCCCAGCCTGCGGCCCTACCGCCGGCGCGGCGAGATCGGCCGCTGGGTCGACGACCCGTCGGTGGTCGATTTCCTCGAAGACCGGCTGAAGCGGTTCCGCTGGGTCGCGGTCGGCGAATTCCACCTGTTCGCCCGGCAGACGGACAAGGCCGTGCCGCGGCGCATGATCGAGCTGGCGCGCCGGCACAATCTTCTGCTGCACGCCCATTCGGACACCGGCGCCGTCGACGGGATATTCGACCAATGGCCGGAAGCCCGGGTGCTGTGGGCCCATGCCGGCTTCGACGGCCCCGACATCGTCGGCCCGATGCTGGAGAAACACGCGAACCTGTGGACCGACCTCGCCTTCCGCAGCGAACACGCCCATGGCGGCCGGGTCGACGACGGCTGGCGCAGCCTGTTCGCCGCCTTCCCCGACAGGGTCATGGTGGGCACCGACACCTTTACCCCGGAACGCTGGCATCATGTCGTCGAGCACGCCGCCTGGACCCGGGAATGGCTGCGCGACCTGCCGCCCGACCTGGCCGAGAAGATCGCCTGGCGCAACGGCGAGGCGATGATCCGGCCGCATCTGGCGCAGCTGCGCTAGCGGGCGATGATCCGGCGGCGCCTGCGCGGGTCGGCGGTCGCGGCGGCCTTTGCGCTCGTCCTGTCAGCCGGTAGCGCGACTGCCTGCGAGCGGCTGCAGGACTGGGCCGGCGCGCGCAAGATCGCCGGAAAGACCTGGACGGTGTGGTGGCTGTCCGAGCCGGCCGCCATCCCGGTCGGCGCCCATTTTTCCGTTCGCTTCCGGCTCTGCGGGCCGCCGGCCCGGCAGGTCAGGCTGGGCGGCTGGATGCCGGACCACCGGCACGGCATGAACTACCGGCCCGGCGTCGCCCTCGCCGGCCGGCGGGGCGTCGCCGAGGGCCTGCTGTTCCATATGCCGGGCCGGTGGCAACTCATCCTGGAGATCGCCGGCGCGGCCGGTCGGGAGAAGCTGACGGCCGAAGCGGTGCTGGAGTGAAGCGGCGTTCCGGCATCGGCTGCACTTTGTCACCGATCGTCATTTCGACCGGAGCTCCGGAAGATTCCGGCATTGGCAAATGATCAGAATCGTTAGGTTTTTCCAAATTGCATTCTGTATGCAATTCATACTGACCGCGCTTCCGGTCAGCGCCGTCGATTTCACGGCCGCCGAAAAGCGCAAAATCCTGCGCCATGGCCCGTGGCCGTTGCCGGCGACGCCCGATCCAAGCAACCGGGTCTCCGGCAACCCCGCCGCAGTCGCCTTCGGCCGGGTGCTGTTCTTCGACACGCGCCTCTCGACTTCCGGTTCGGTGTCCTGCGCAACCTGCCACCGGCCGGACGCGGGCTGGACCGACGGCCGCGCGCGCAGCCGCGGCCAGCGGGCGGTCGACCGCAACGCGCTCAGCCTGTTCAACCTGCGATTCAACCGCTGGTTCGGCTGGGACGGTGCGCAGGACAGCCTGTGGGCGCAGAATCTCCGGCCGCTGCTCGACCGGCGCGAGATGGGCATCGGCGCGGCCGGTGCGGCGCGGCTCGTCCGCGCCGACCGCAGTCTCTCCTGCCACTACCGGCTGGTCTTCGGCACGGCGCCCGGTGCGGATGACGACCGTGTTTTCGTCGATCTCGGCAAGGCGCTGGCCGCATTCCTGGAAACCCTCGTGACCGGCCGCACGCCCTTCGACGACTTCCGCGATGCGCTCGCCGGCAACGACGCCGCCGGCCGGGCCCGCTACCCCGCCGCCGCAAAGCGCGGCCTGCGCCTGTTCGTCGGCCGGGGCAACTGCGCCTTCTGCCATTTCGGCCCGGCCTTCACCAACGGCGAGTTCGCCGATGCCGGCGTGCCGCATTTCGCCGGACCCGGCCGGGCCGATCCCGGCCGCTTCGGCGGCATCCGGAAATTGCGCAAGAGCCCGTACACCCTGCTGGGGCGATTCAACGACGATCCGACGCGGTCCACTGCCGTCAAGACCCGCCATGTGCGCCTGGCCCACAGCAACTTCGGCGAATTCCGGGTGCCGGGCCTGCGCAACGCGGCACTCACCGGGCCCTATATGCATGCCGGCAGCCTGAAGACGCTCGCCGACACGATTCGGCACTATTCGACCCTCGACGAGGAGCGGCTGCACGCCGGAGGGGAGCGGATCCTGCGCCGGCTCGACCTGAGCGGCCGGGAACAGGCCGATCTCGTCGCCTTTCTGGATACTTTGACGGAGGCCGAATCCGGCCCCAAAGTCGAAGTGAAAAGCGAAGATTTATTTTGCAGATAGCCGATTTCGTCTTTTCCGGCGATTGAAATAAATCCGGTAATCGTTATTCTGTCGCCCATGCCGAGCTTCCTCGAATTCGAAAAGCCGATCGCCGAACTCGAAGGCAAGATCGAAGAATTGCGCCATCTGACGGACGGCGGCGCGCTCAATATTGCCGAAGAGGTCGGCCGGATGCAGGAGAAGGTGGAGCGCATGCTGCGCACCACCTATTCGAAGCTGACGCCGTGGCAGAAGGTGCTGGTCGCCCGCCATCCGGAGCGGCCCCACGCCCTGGAATATATCGAAAACCTGTTCGAGGATTTCCTGCCGCTGGCCGGCGACCGCGCTTTCGCCGAGGACCGCGCCATCGTCGGCGGCCTCGCCCGTTTCGAGGGCCGCTCGGTCGTCGTCATCGGCAACGAGAAGGGCCACGATACGGAATCCCGGCTGACGCACAATTTCGGAATGGCCCGGCCGGAAGGCTATCGTAAGGCGATGCGCCTGATGCGGCTGGCCGAACGGTTCGGCCTGCCGGTCGTTACCCTGGTCGATACGTCCGGCGCCTACCCCGGCAAGGGCGCGGAGGAACGCGGCCAGGCCGAGGCCATTGCCCGGTCGGTCGAGACCTGTCTCGATCTGGAAACACCGCTGATCGGCGTCGTGATCGGGGAGGGCGGATCCGGCGGCGCGATTGCGCTGGCCGCGGCCAACCGGGTGCTGATGCTGGAGCACGCGGTCTATTCGGTGATCTCGCCGGAAGGCTGCGCCTCCATCCTGTGGCGCGATTCGGATATGGCGCAGGATGCCGCCGACGCGCTGAAGCTGACGGCGCAGGACCTGTTCGACCTGGAGGTGATCGACGCCATCGTGCCGGAACCGGTCGGCGGCGCCCACCGCGACAAGGATCTCATCTTTGCCAATGTGAAGGCCGCCGTGGCCGCGGCGCTCGAAACGCTGCTCAAGTCCGACGGCCCGGTCCTGCGCAAGCAGCGGCGCGAGAAATTCCTCGCCATGGGCCAGAAGGGCCTAGGATAGCGTGTTACCCCGCTTCGTCCTTCGAGACAAGGTTTCGCGACGCGATCCCTTCGGCAAGCTCAGGGCAGGCTCTTCCGGATCGCTCCTCAGCCTCTCCTCAGGATGAAGCTGTACAGGTTGGGGCAATCCTTCATCCTGAAGAGGGCGTTGAGGAGCCCTGGCTTGGTTCCGGGGATACAAGCCGGAGGGCCCCCGAGCACCGCTCCTCGCAATCGCCGGGCACGGCAACGGGGACATCCGAGCGGTTGACGGCGGCCTTGCCGGCTACGCCATCAAGAGCCGAACGCTGCGCCCGGCGGCTCGGGAAACCGCGCGTTCATTGGGCCATCAGCCGGAATAAACGATGGAGAAAATTTCAATTGGCCGACGCGTAACCTTGCAATCAGACGACACCTGAACTTACAATTGGCCGATGACGGGTCCGGTCTTCTATCCCCGATCAGTTGAGCGCCAGCTTGTCGAAGCGCTCGAGGATTCGCCGGTCGTGCTGATACACGGCCCGCGTCAGTGCGGCAAGACCACGCTCGCTCAATTCACCTGTGCTCCGGACTACCTGACCTGGGGCGGTGGTCGGCTAACATGGGGAAATTCCCAAAAAGACCGGGACTACACATATTTCAGCTTTGACGATCCCGTCACGAGAGACGGCGTCCGGGCCGACCCGACGGGTTTTGTCGCATCCTTGCCGGAGCGCGTCATCCTCGACGAAGTCCAACGCGTTCCCGAACTGTTTGAGGCGATCAAGATATCCGTCGACCGTCAGCGGACGCCTGGACGTTTCCTGCTCACGGGCTCCACCAACGTCTTTCTTGTTCCGCAATTGTCGGATTCGCTGGCGGGACGCATAGAAATCGTGCCGTTGCATCCCCTGACGCAGTTTGAGCTTACGGGTCGGTCTCACCCGTCCCGTCCCGATGCGGACTTCCTGACCGCTCTGTTCGGAGACGGTTTCCCGACATTCCAATGCGAGCGTCTCGGCAGGCAGCTTGTCGAGAGGATCGTTTCCGGCGGCTATCCTGCGGCATTGGAGCGTCCAACAGCCAGGCGCTCGGCAAACTGGTATCGCGACTATGTGGAGGCGCTCGTCCAGCGCGACGTGCGGGATATGACGCGGGTCCGCTCCCTCGACGTCCTGCCACGGCTCTTGCGCGCTGCAGCCGCGCAGACCGCCCAGCTCTTCAACCTCAGCAGCCTGGCCTCGCCCTTCGAACTCAGTCGGCCCTCAATCGGGGACTACGTTACGCTTCTTGAGAGACTGTTCCTGCTGGAACGCCTCCCTGCCTGGCACGGCAATCGACTGAAGCGGCTGGTCAAGAGTTCGAAGTTGCATCTTACCGATACCGGCCTCGCCGCGGCATTGCTCGGTGCCGACGCTAGGGCTCTGATGGCAGATCGAACTCTCCTGGGGCAATTCCTGGAAACGTTTGCGTTTCGGGAATTGCGAAGACAGGCGAGTTGGCAGCACACACTGATCGGGTTCTTCCATTTTCGGGACAAGGACGGCGCCGAAACAGATATCGTGATGGAGCAGGCGTCCGGCGCTGTCGCCGGCGTGGAAATCAAGGCAGCCGCGTCGGTGAACCGCAATGACTTTCGCGGCTTGCGCAAACTCCAGAAGGCGGCCGGCGACCGCTTCGTGCGCGGCGTGGTGCTCTATGACGGCGAGACCGCCATCCCCTTCGGCGATCGCCTGCATGCGGTGCCGATGTCGCGGTTGTGGACGATGCCATAGGCGCCATGGATACTTGCAGGGTCCGAGCCGCCGGTATCAGCATCTCCCGCCCCGGCATTGGAGTTTGGTGAAAGACTGAATGACCGGAGACGGCACGCATCGTCGCCAGAGGCGGCGAGATTGATTGCGAAGGAGTCTACGGCAGCACGGATTGGAACGGGAACGGCGGTCTGCGCCGCGGCCATAGCGGCATCTGTCGCTTCACCGTGGACGAACGGATCGAGGAGGTCTGGTCGGTGGCGTTCCAGAATTAGGGTCTCCGGTTTCGACGTCACCCGGCAACCGCACGGTTTCGACGACTGACCGTCCGCTTTCGCCAAACGGCGCCGCGGGCTGTCGAAGCACAGTCCGAATTTGTAGAATTCTTGCAATCGGATTGATGACCGGTTGCGTGCCCTGCACTTTATCGTCTCGGGAAATCTAGATTTTTTCAAGTATTACAGTATGTTGTAAGGCTGACATCAAAAATGCCCCGGCTTTGATCCGGGACGTCTCGAAGGACGACGCCGGAATCCGCGCTCCGTCAGCCATCGCCGTCTCCGGCCTCTTCCGCTTCCAGTTCGGCGCGCAGCACGTTCTTGGCGATCTTCTCGATGGTCGAACGCGGGAAGTCGTCGACCAGACGGACCTCGGTCGGCACCTTGAAATCGGCGAGGGATTCCCGGCAGGCCGCGACGATGCGCTCGCCATAGTCCGGCGGCGCGTTGGTCGCCCCGCCGTCGACCAGGATGTAGGCGACCGGCACCTCGTCCAGCATCGGATGCTTCTTCGCGACGACCGCGACCTCGCGGGCCAGCGGCTGTTCGGCGATCACGCGCTCGACCTCGGACGCGGCGACATTCTCGCCGCCGACCTTGAGCATGTCCTTGGCCCGGTCGGCGAAGCTGCAGAAGCCGTCGCTGTGGACCGTGATCTTGTCGCCGGTGGTGAAGAAACCCTCGTCGTCGAACGCCTCCGCCGTCGCCTTCTCGTTGCCGAGATATTCGGCGAACATGGAGAGCCCGCGCACGCCGCGGATGAACAGGTCGCCCGTCTCGTCCGGGCCGACCGGGGCGCCGGCCTCGTTCAGGACGCGGATATCGTATTCGACCGAGGGTTTGCCGACGGAGAGCGGCCGGTTCGGCAGATGGACGTCGCCGACGAAGCCGTGGCTGACGGTCTCGGTCATGCCCCACCATCCGATCGTCTTGACGCCGAAAATCTCGTCGGTCGGCGGGCTGCAGATGCCATTGCCCATCAGGCGCATCGGGTGGCGCTCCGGGACGTCGCGATCCATCAGCGCCCGGTTCATGAAGGGCACCATGCTGGTCCAGGTGCAGCCGTTGCGGATCGCCACGTCCCAGAAGCGGCGGGCCGAGAAGCGCGGCTGGACCACGCAGCCCGCGCCCGTCCACAGCGAGGCGAGCACCGAATAGGCCTGGGCGTTGGCATGGAAGAGCGGCAGGTAGGTCAGGTGGCAGTCGGTCTCGCGCAGGTCTTCGTGCAGCGCGTTGATCTTGGCGCCCCACAGGCCGTTGCCGTGCAGCCAGAGCACCGCCTTGGGCCGGGAGGTCGTGCCCGAGGTGAACTGGACCGAGAGCGGCGCTATCGGGTCGGCCGGGCGGCGCGGCGCATCGGCCGGATCGCCCGCCAGCCGGGCGAAGCTGTCGCCGCTCGAACCGCCGCTGGGCCCGCTGCCCGGCGCGCTGCCCGGTGTGGGCGCCTCGCCATTGTCGGTATCGGTGACGGCGACCCAGCGCAGATCCTTGCAGGCGCCGCCGAGCATGGCGGCGAATTTCGGCTGGGTGATCGCCGCGACGGCGCCGGAATGGTCGGCGAAATAGGTCATCTCGTCGGCCGCCGAGCGCGCGTTGGTGGTCACGCAGATTGCGCCGACCTTCGCGCAGGCGAACCACGCGAACAGGATTTCCGGGCAGTTGTCGAGGTGGACCAGAATGCTGTCGCCGGCCTTTATGCCCCGCGCCGCCAGGCCCGCCGCCACCCGGTCGACCTCATGGGCGAATTCGGCGAAGGTCCAGCGCGCGCGCGGCCCGACGAACGGTTCCCAGATCAGGAACGGCTTTTCCGGATGGCTCGCCGCCCGCGCGGCGACCAGCGCCGGGATGTCGAAACCGGCAAAGGGATGGACGAGAGGCGATTCGATCCGGCGCATGGCGGGGCACCTGCGGTTGGCGGGGCGGGACGGTTTTACGGCAGGCCGGCATTGCGCGGAAGCCCGGCGCCTCAAGGTCACTCGACCGCCTTGCGATTCAGCGCGCGCTATTCTCTATTGCAGCGGAACTGTTGAGCGCAGGGAAATGGGATGGGCTCGCAAATCCGGATCGACCGGGCCCGGATAATCCGGGGCGGCGCCCCGGCCGGCATCCCGGTCGGCGCGGCGGCCGAGGCCGGTCGGGCCGGTACGCTTGCGCTCCGGAATCTGCAAGGAAGCATCGCAATCCTCTCTGCACCATGAACCTGAAGAACACCGAAACCTTCGTCTGGGCGGCAACGCTGGGGAGCTTTACGGCGGCGGCCGAGCGGCTGGGAGCGACCCAGCCGGCCATTTCGGCGCGGATCGCAGGCCTGGAAGAGGAATTGGGCGTCAAGCTGTTCGACCGGACCGGCCGCAAGATGCAGCTCACGCACGCCGGCCTGGTTCTGTTGCCCCGGGCCGAACGCTATGTCGCGCTTGCGGCGGAAATCAAGGCGTCGGTCGGCGACGGGAATGCGCTTGCCGGCCCGGTCCGGCTGGGCACATCGGAGACGCTGGTCCATGACTGGATTCCGGAACTGATTCGCCAGGTTCACGCCGGCTATCCGGGCGTGTCTCTGGAATTGTATGTGGATCTGTCGGTCAATCTGCGGGAGCAGCTGGTAGCGCGGGAGCTGGACATCGCGTTCCTGCTCGGGCCGGTGTCCGAGCCCAGCATGATGAACAAGGCCTTGTGCGCCTACGAGATGGTGTGGGTGGCAGGGCCTGCGATGACCCTTCCGCCCGGCCGCCTGACGCTGGAGGCCATGGCGCAGCTGCCGATCGTCACCTTTCTGCGGCAGACCCGGCCGCATCTGCAGATCCGGCAGGCGCTGAGCCACCCGGACCTGCCGACGCCGCGGATCAGCGGGTCCAGTTCCGTGGCGACGATGGTTCGGATGGCGGAGGACGGCGTGAGCCTGGCGGCGGTGCCGCTGGAAATCGTCCGTACGCAGATCGAGGACGGCCGCCTCCGTCTGGTCGATACCGACCTGCCGCTCGCAAGCCTCGCGTTTACCACGACCTGGCCGGTCAGCCCGCCGAATCCTCTGGCCCGGCTCATCGGCCGTCTGGCGGAAAACGCCGCCGGCGCCAGGCGGGGCCCTGCGGTTGCAGCGTGATTTTCATGAATAAATTTTATGAATTAACAAAAAAACAATTAATTTGGTTTATTGATTCGGCGCTCGTACGATTAGCGTCCGAGGAGAGGTGTCCGGCGGCTACGGGAACCGGGTTTGGCGCCCGGGCCGCCGGTCGGCTCTTCCAACCGAGTTTCCGGTCGAGGATCCAGTGGAGAATATCATGTCGAGAATGACGACCAAGGCAGTGCGCATGGCAGCGGGGGCCGCGCTGGTCGCGGGCGCCATGGCGGTCAACGCCGCACAGGCGCAGGACCTGAAGCGCCAGACGTTCAGCGCCGTCGGCACCTGGGGCAACCTGAACAACTTCAAGAAACACGAAGGCCCGTTCTGGCGCGATGTCGTGCCGAAGGCCTCGGGCGGCAAAATCACGGCCAAGGTTCAATCGATCACCGAGGTCGGCCTGAAAGGCTTTGAGATGACCCGGCTTCTGAAGCTGGGCGTGTTCGATATGGCGTTTGGCGTGATCGGCTATGTCGCCGGCGAAGACCCCGTCTTCGAAGGACCCGACCTGTCGGCCGTCGCCCAGGACATCGGCACGGCGCGGGCCATCGTGAATGCGTACCGGCCGATCATGGCCAAGGCGTTCGAAGAGGTCTTCCAGGCCAAGCTTATGGTCCTCTACCCGTTTCCCAGCCAGATGCTGTGGTGCAACGCCGATATCGGGAAAATCGAAGACCTCAAGGGCAAGAAGATCCGTGTCTACAGCGCCACGCTGGGCGACTTCGTGGAAGGCGTCGGCGGCATCTCCACCACCATCCCGTTCGGGGAAGTGGTGCCGGCGCTGGAAAAGAAGCTCGCCGATTGCGGCATCACCGGCACGACGCCGGCCTACAACGCCAAATGGCACCAGGTTGCGACGCACGCCTATGCCATGCGGGTGGGCTGGGGCATTTCCTTCGGCGCCTTCAACCTGAAGCGCTGGAACAAGCTGGACGCCGCCACCAGGGCTTTCTTCACCAAGCAGTTCAAGATGCTGGAAGACAGGATGTGGAAGACGACGGGCGCCGAAGACGCCATGGGCCTGTCCTGCAACACTGGCGGCGAGTGTACGATGGGCAAGCCGGGCGGGATGAAACTCGTGACGCCGAGCAAGGCCGATCTCGCCAAACGGACCGAAATCCTGCACAGCCATGTGCTGAAGCGTTGGGCCGAACGCTGCCTGAAGAAGCGGCCGAATTGCGTGAAGGACTGGAACGCTACGATCGGCAAGGTTATGAATATGACCATCGCGAACTAGTCGCGTTTGCCGAAAGAGCGAGTCGGGGCCGGCGCGATCGGCAAAGAGCCGCCCGCCGGCCCCGTTTCCAGATACCTCCGGAATGTCTTGTCTCCTGTCGACACATCTGACGGCGGTCCGGCTTCAACGGGCGGCGACCGCGTACCCGGCGCCGAAATCGTCCGGCTGCTGACCTGGATATCCCGTTGGGCCGTCCGGATCGGCGGCGCCGGGATCCTGTTTTCGGCCGGGCTTGTGACCGTCGAAGTCGTTGTCCGCAAGTTCTTCGCCATGAGCCTCGGCGGCGCGGACGAAATATCGGGCTACATCTTCGCGGTCAGCACCATGTGGGCCCTGCCGTTCGCGCTCCTGAACCGCGCGAATGTCCGGATCGATGTCGTCTACATGCGGCTGCCGGCCTGGCTGCGGTCCTTCCTGGACGTTTTCGGCCTGATCCTCCTCGTCGGCTTCGTGGCCGTCGTGTTCTGGCACTCGGTAAACATGTTCCTGGAAAACCGGGCCAACGACACCCGCTCGATCACGCCGCTCCAGGCCAGGGTGTGGATATGGCAGGGCCTGTGGATCTTTGGCATGGCCCTTTTCCTGCTGGTCGGCGCGATCCTGTTCGTTCTTGCCGCCGTTGCCTTGGCGTTGTGGCGGAACGACGAAGTCGCCGGCCTCATCGGCAGCCGCAGCAGCGAGGAAGAGATCGCCAGCGAGACCGCGTTTCTGAGCGAGGGCGGCGACCGCCCGGACGAACGCGGGGCCATGTGAAATGGCAACGAACATCCTCGTTCTGCTGCTCGTCCTGCTGGCCGCCAGCGTGCCGGTCGCCGCCTCCATCGGCGTGCTCGCGATCGTTGTCGGCGAGGTCTATTCGCCCATGCCGCTGGTCCGGGCGATCGCCGAAAACCTTTGGCAGACCGGCCGGGAATTCATCCTGATCGCCATTCCCATGTTTATCCTGCTGGGCGAAATTCTGCTGCGCTCCGGCATTGCGCAGCGCATGTACGATGCGATGGCGAAGTGGCTGTCGTGGCTGCCCGGCGGGTTGATGCACTCCAACATCGGCGCGTGCGCGATGTTCTCCGCAACGTCCGGCTCCAGCGTGGCGACGGCGGCGACCGTGAGCACGGTGGCGCTGCCGGAGGTCGACAAACGCGGTTACAACGAACGTCTCTTCCTGGGGACGCTGGCGGCGGGCGGCACGCTCGGCATCCTCATTCCGCCGTCGATCAATCTGATCGTCTACGGGCTGTTGACCGACACCTCGGTGCCGGACCTGTACCTGGCCGGCTTCCTGCCCGGCTTCCTGCTGGCCAGCCTGTTCATGCTGACCGTGATGATCGCCTGCCTCGCCCGCCCGCACTGGGGCGGCGAGCGCATCCGGGCGACCTGGCGGGAGCGCTTCGTTGCGCTGATCGACCTGCTGCCGCCGCTGATCCTGTTCGTCGTTGTGGTCGGGTCGATTTACGCCGGGTTCGCCACCCCGACGGAGGCGGCGTCGCTCGGGGTCGTTTTCGCGCTGATCCTGGCGGCCTGTCACGGGCGGCTGTCGCTGCGCATGATCGCGCAGGCGGTCGAAGGCGCGATGACGACGACGGCGATGGTCATGCTAATCATTCTGGCCGCCGTGTTCCTGAATTTCGTCCTGGGGATCGCCGGCGTGATCCAGGCGATGACGGCCGGCATCACGGCGCTCGGCCTGTCGCCCTACGAATTGCTGCTTGCGATCGTCGCCTTCCTGATCGTTCTCGGCTGCTTCATGGAGACCTACTCCATGCTCATTCTGACGGCCCCCCTGCTGGTGCCGATCGTCGCGCAGCAGGATTTCGGCCTGGCGGACGCCGACGCCAACAAGGTGTGGTTCGGCATCATCATGATCATCCTGCTGGAAACGGCGCTGATTACGCCGCCCGTCGGGGTCAATCTGTATGTCGTCCAGGGCGTGCGGGGCCGGGGCTCCATCACGGATACGATTTCCGGCTCGCTGCCGTTTGTCGTCACCATGTTCGTGATGATCGCCCTGATCGTTCTGTATCCGCCCCTCACGCTGAACCTGTTCCAGGACTATGCGGTACCGGTAATTTCCTGGTTCTTCGTCGATTTCCTGGGCTCGATATTCCAGGGATCGGGATAGGAGACCTCAATGAACGAAATGTCCGTCCCGGCCGCCGGCGATGTCGATACCCTGGTCCGGAGCGCGCAGTCGGCGCGCAAACCGATTCGCCGCGGCGCCTATACCGGCCAGACCAGCGCGCTCGCGCCGGGAATCGTCCAGGGCAACGTCGTCATCCTGCCGGGCGACTGGGCTGGCGAATTCCTGCAATTCTGCCGCCGCAATCCAAAACCCTGCACCCCCATCGCCGTCTCCGAACCGGGCGATCCGATGCTGCCGGAGCTGGGCGAGGACATCGACATCCGCACCGATGTGCCGGCCTATTGCGTGTTCGAGCACGGTAAAAAGGTCGCCGAGCCGACGGATCTGCACGACCGGTGGCGCGACGACCTGGTGACCTTCGTTCTGGGCTGCTCCTTCTCCTTCGAGCAGGCGCTGGTCGAGGCCGGCCTGCGCATCCGCCACTGGGACGCCGGCACCACCGTCCCGATGTACAAGACGAATATCGAGACCGCTGCGACACCGCGTTTCTCCGGCCCGACGGTCGTCTCCATGCGGCCGTTCACGCCGGCCGACGCCATCGGCGCGATCCGGATTACCTCGCGCTATCCCAGCGTCCACGGCGCGCCGATCCATTTCGGCGATCCGGCCGCCATCGGCATCGCGGATATCGATGCGCCGGACTACGGCGACGCGGTCGAGGTGCGGGAGGGCGAAGTGCCCGTCTTCTGGGCCTGCGGAGTGACCCCGCAAGCGGCCATCGAGCGCGCGAAGCCGCCGCTTTGCATCACGCACAAGCCCGGTTCGATGCTGATCTCGGACCTGCCGAACAGCGCGCTGGCGGTTTTCTGAGCGGCGCGGCTGGAACGGCGCCACGCGGGCGCAGGACCTTGCCCGGCGGGGTCTGCGGGAAGGCGCGGAACGACATGGGAAGAGCGCCATTTACGACAATTTGAACACCGGCCCGCACCGGTGCGCCGATGGTAAGGACTTGTGCTTTCGGCGACGGCGGAAGCAGCGAATCGGGGCGGAACGCAGATGACGGACATTCCCGGAGACGGCTGGCAATTCTGGATCGACCGGGGCGGCACGTTCACCGACGTCGTGGCCAAGGCGCCGGACGGGCGGCTGGCGACCCACAAGCTGCTGTCGGAGAACCCCGAGCGCTATCCCGACGCCGCGATCCAGGGCATCCGCGACATGCTCGGCCTGGCCGCGGGCGAGCCGATTCCGGCCGAAGCGATCGACGCCGTGAAGATGGGCACGACGGTGGCGACCAACGCCTTGCTCGAGCGCAAGGGCGAGCGCACCCTGCTGGTCGTGACCAAAGGCTTCGCCGACGCGCTGCGCATCGCCTACCAGGTCCGTCCGCGCCTGTTCGCCCGCAACGTCGTCCTGCCCGAGCTGCTCTACAGCCGGGTCGTCGAGGTCGACGAGCGGGTGATGGCCGACGGCACGGTCGAGACGCCGCTCGACCTCGCCGGCGCGGAAAGGGACATCCGCGACGCTTACGACGCCGGCTACCGCTCGGTCGCGATCCTGTTCATGCACGGCTACCGCTATTCGGACCACGAACGGCAGGTTGCCGCCCTGTGCCGCGAGATCGGCTTCGGGCAGGTCTCGGTCAGCCACGAGGTCAGCCCGCTGATGAAGCTGGTCGGCCGCGGCGACACCACGGTGGTCGACGCCTACCTGTCGCCGATCCTGCGCCGCTATGTCGACCGGGTCGCCGGCGAGATCGGCGATACCGCGCTCATGTTCATGCAGTCGAACGGCGGCCTGACCGACGCCCGCCGCTTCCAGGGCAAGGATTCGATCCTGTCCGGCCCGGCCGGCGGCATCGTCGGCGCGGTGCGCACGGCGGAGATGGCCGGCTTCGACCGGCTGATCGGTTTCGACATGGGCGGCACGTCCACCGACGTCTCCCACTATGCCGGCGAATACGAGCGCGCCTTCGAGACCCTGGTCGCCGGGGTGCGGATGCGGGCGCCGATGATGCAGATCCACACCGTGGCGGCCGGCGGCGGCTCCATTCTGCACTTCGACGGCGCGAAATACCGCGTCGGGCCGGACAGCGCCGGGGCCGATCCGGGGCCGGCCTGCTACCGCCGCGGCGGGCCGCTCACCGTGACCGACGCCAACGTCATGCTGGGCAAGATCCAGCCGGACCATTTTCCCGCCGTGTTCGGCCCGGACGGCGACCGGCCGCTCGACCGCGGCATCGTCGTGCAGCGCTTTGCGGCACTGGCCCGGGAAATCGAGCGGGCGACCGGTGACAGCCGCACGCCCGAGCAGGTCGCCGAGGGTTTTCTCACCATCGCGGTCGAGAATATGGCCAACGCGATCAAGGAAATCTCGATCCAGCGCGGCTACGACGTGACCGAATACACGCTGGCCTGCTTCGGCGGCGCGGCCGGCCAGCATGCCTGCCCGATCGCCGATACGCTGGGCGTCACCCGGGTCTTCATCCACCCCTTCGCCGGCGTGCTCTCGGCCTATGGCATGGGCCTCGCCGATGTCCGCGCGCTGCGCGAGACGGCCGTGGAGGCGGTGCTGGACGCCGGGCTGGTCGGCGAGTTGGACGCGACACTGGACAAGCTCGCCAATTCGGCTGTATCGGAAATTTCCGATCAAAATGTTTCAAATGAAAATATCGCGGTCCACCGCCGCGCCCATATCCGCTACGACGGTACCGATGCGGCCATCGTCGTGGCCGCCGGGACGCTGGAGGAAACGGTCGCCGCCTTCGAGGACGCCCACCGCCAGCGCTATGGCTTCACGGTGCCGGAAAAGCCGATGGTCGTGGAGGCGGTCTCCGTCGAGGCGGTCGGCGCAACCGACCGGGTCGAGGACGCGGTCGTTGCGCGCAAGAGCGACGCCGCCCCGGCCGCCATCGACCGGGCGCGCTTCTTCTCCGGCGGAGAATCGCACGAATCGGCCATTTTCGACCGCGACGCCCTGCAGCCGGGCGACCGGATCGACGGGCCGGCCATCATCCGGGAAGCGACCGCAACCACAGTCGTCGAGCCCGGCTGGGCCGCCACGGTAAGCGAGCGCAACCATCTGGTGCTCGAGCGGGTCGTGGCGCTCGACCGCGGCGTCGCCGTCGGCACGCAGGCCGATCCGGTGATGCTGGAGGTGTTCAACAACCTGTTCATGTCGGTCGCCGAGCAGATGGGCTCGGTGCTGGAGAACACGAGCTATTCGGTCAACATCAAGGAGCGGCTGGACTTCTCCTGCGCGATTTTCGGCCCGACCGGCGACCTGATCGCCAACGCGCCGCACATGCCGGTCCATCTCGGCAGCATGAGCGAGAGCGTGCGCGAGATCGTCCGCCGCCGCACCGGCACCATGCGGCCGGGCGAGGTCTATGTCCTCAACGCGCCCTATGCCGGCGGCACCCATCTGCCGGACGTTACCGTCATCACGCCGGTCTTCGCAGAAAATAGACAGACCATTCTGTTTTTTGTCGGCTCGCGCGGCCACCATGCCGATATCGGCGGCATCACGCCCGGCTCCATGCCGCCGGATTCGCGCATCGTCGAGGAAGAGGGCGTGCTGTTCGACAACGCCCTGCTGGTGAAGGACGGCCGCTTCCTGGAGGCCGAGATCCGCGCCCTGCTCACCGGCGCGCGCTATCCGGCGCGCAACCCGGACCAGAATATCGCCGACCTCAAGGCCCAGATCGCCGCCAACGAGAAGGGCGTGCAGGAGATCGGCCGGATGATCGGCCAGTTCGGGCTCGACGTCGTCCACGCCTATATGGACCATGTCCAGGACAATGCCGAGGAGCAGGTCCGCCGGGTGCTCGACCGGCTGTCGGACGGCGAATTCACGAGCCCGATCGACGCCGGCGGCGAGATCCGCGTCGCCATCCGGGTCGACCGGGAGCGGCGCACGGCGGATATCGACTTCACCGGAACGTCCGATCAGCTGCCGAACAATTTCAACGCGCCCTCGGCGGTCTGCCGCGCCGCCGTGCTCTATGTCTTCCGGACCCTGGTGGACGAGGACATTCCGATGAACGAGGGCGTGCTCAAGCCGCTCAACATCGCGATTCCCGACGGCTCGATGCTCAAGCCGCAATATCCGGCCGCCGTCGTCGCCGGCAATGTCGAGACCTCGCAGATCGTCACCAATGCGCTCTACGGCGCCATGGGTGTGCTCGGCTCGGCGCAATCGACCATGAACAACGTCACCTTCGGCAACGACCGGCACCAGTATTACGAGACCGTCGCCGGCGGCATGGGGGCGGGCGAGGGCCATGACGGCGCCAGCGCCGTGCAGACCCACATGACCAACGCGCGCCTCACCGATCCGGAGGTGCTGGAATGGCGCTTCCCGGTGCTGCTGGAGGATTTCCGCCTGCGCCGCGGCTCGGGCGGGGCGGGGCGCTGGCGCGGCGGCGACGGCTCGGTGCGCCGGCTGCGCTTCCTGGAGGACATGACGGTCGCCATCCTGGCGTCGCGCCGCATCTACGCGCCCTTCGGCGCGGCCGGCGGCGAACCGGGCGCGAAGGGCCGCAACTGGGTCGAGCGCGCCGACGGCAGCATCGTCGCCATGACCGGCACCGACAAGTGCCAGGTCGGCCCCGGCGACGTATTCGTGGTCGAAACGCCGGGCGGCGGCGGCTACGGCCCGCCCGAAGCGCTGCGCGAGGCGGCGGAGTAGGGCGATTGCCGGCGGGGGCGCAAGGGTATCCTGTGGAGCGATTGACCCAAAGGCTTCGCGATGCCGAAGCGGCATTGGCGCGGTTCGGCGAGGTGCTGGCGATCGAGAGGCCGACGGACGTCGTGCGCGATGCCGCGATCAAGCGATTCGACTTCACCTTCGAGGCCATGTGGAGGGCGGCGCAGCGCTATCTGGCGGACAGGGAGCAGATCGAGGCGGCGTCGCCGGGCGCCGTTATCCGGGCCTGCCGGGAAAGCGGGATCGGCGACGAGGACACGGCCGAAGCGCAACTGTACGCCGCGCAAGACCGGAACCTGACCGGCCATGCCTATGACGAAGCGCTGGCGCAGGAAATTTTCGCGCGGCTGCCCGGACATCGCAATACCCTCGCCGCCTGGTTCGCGGACATCGCCGCCCGCGCGCGGCAACGGCCGTAGATTTCGGCGGAATTCCAGTTTTGCAGGGAAAGGCTTGAGCAACCGGTTACATAGGTGACTCTATGGACCGGCGGCATGGGCGCGGGCGCGGGCCATGACGGCGCCGCCGTGCAGGCCCGCATGACCAAGCGCGCCTCACCGGTCCGGTGGTGCTGGAACGGCGCTTCCCGGCTCCGGCCGCCGTCTCCGCTCCAGCCCCCGTCTCTTCTGTGTCTCCCCTGTTTCCAACCGGCAACCGGGGCGATAGGGTCGCGCGTCTTCGATCTTCGGCCGGCCGCCCCGGCGCCCTGCAATGCCCTCCCTCGACGCCGCCCTCGACATCCTGCAACGGACCTTCGGCTATGACGGTTTCCGGCCGGGCCAGGCGGAGATCGTCGATGCGCTGATGAACGGCGAGAATGTGCTGGCGGTGATGCCGACGGGCTCGGGCAAGTCGCTGTGCTACCAGTTGCCGCCGCTGGCGGACGAAAACCTGACCGTCGTCGTCTCGCCGCTGATCGCCCTGATGCGCGACCAGGTCGCGGCCCTGCGCCTCAACGGCGTGGCGGCGGGCGCGCTCAACTCGGCGACGCCGCGGGCCGAGGCCGCAGAGACCCACCGGCAGCTGCGCGAGGGCCGCCTGCGCCTGCTCTACATCTCGCCGGAGCGGCTGATGCGCGAGGATGTGCTGGACGGCCTCGCCCGCTGCGCGCCGGCCCGTTTCGCCATCGACGAGGCGCACTGCATCTCGCAATGGGGCCACGATTTCCGGCCGGATTACCGCCGGCTCGCCGAACTGCCGGACCGCTTCCCCGCCGCCCGGCTCAGCGCCTTCACGGCGACGGCGGACGCGATCACCCGGCAGGACATGGTCGAGCGGCTGTTCGGCGGCCGGGCGAAGGTCTTCGTCGCCGGCTTCGACCGGCCGAACCTCCGGATCGGCATTGCACCGCGCCATTCGGCGGGCCGGCAGATCGACGGTCTGCTCGACCGCCATGCCGGCGCGTCCGGCATCGTCTACACCCTGTCGCGCAAGGCCGCCGAGCAGACGGCAGCGCGCCTGTCGGCGGCGGGACGGATCGCGCTGCCCTACCACGCCGGCATGGAACAGGCCGCCCGGGACCGGCACCAGGACCGCTTCCTCACCGAAGACGGCGTCGTCATGGTCGCGACCATCGCTTTCGGTATGGGCATCGACAAGCCGGACGTCCGCTTCGTCGCCCATGTCAACATCCCGTCGACGGTCGAGGCGTATTACCAGGAGATCGGCCGCGCCGGGCGCGACGGGCTGCCGGCGGAGACCCTGATGCTCTACGGCATGGACGATATCCGGCTGCGCCGCCTGATGATCGACGATTCGGACCGGCCGGAGGAGGCGAAGCGCGTCGAGCACCAGCGGCTGAACGCGCTGCTCACCCTGTGCGAGACCGCCGGTTGCCGTCGCCAGGCGCTGCTCGGCTATTTCGGCGAAGCCTGCGACCCCTGCGGCAACTGCGACCGCTGCCGCCATCCGGTCGAGACAATCGACGGCACAGTCATCGCCCAGAAGGCGCTGTCGGCGGCGCTCCGGACCGGCCAGCGCTTCGGCGCCGAGCACCTGGTCGCCGTGTTGCGCGGCGAGGCGACGGACAAAGTGCGCCAGCACCGTCACGACGAGTTGCCGACCTTCGGCGTCGGCGCCGACATCGGGCAGACGCTCTGGCGTTCCTACCTGCGCCAGTTGGTGGCGGCGGACGTGCTCAGGATCGACATCGGCGGCTATGGCGGCCTGCAACTGGGCGGCAAGGGGCGGGCGGTCCTGAAAGGCGCGGAAAGCGTGGCGCTGCACGGCGAGGCCGCGCGCGAACCGAGGAGCCGCAAGCGCGCCGCAGCTCCGTTGCCGGAGAATGTCGACGAACCGCTGTTCGCCCGGCTCAAGGAACTGCGGCTGGAAATCGCCGGCGAGCAGGGCGTGCCGGCCTATGTCGTGTTCCACGACCGCAGCCTGCAGGACATGGCCGCGCGCAAGCCGCGGAGCCTCGATGCGCTGGCTGCCTGCCACGGCATCGGCGCCGGCAAACTGGAGCGCTACGGCGAGCGGTTCCTGGCCGAGATCGTTGGCGCCGGCGAAAGCTGAAGGGAAATCCGGAACGCCCGGTGTGCTTGCTTCCCCCGCTTCAGCGTATTCCCCGGCGCAACGGGCGTGAGCGCAGCGTCAGGCGCAGCAAGGGTCCGGGCGGTTCGGGATGGCGCTACCGAAATAGACAGACCGTTCTGTATAGTTTCTTGCGTTTTCCGGTTTGCGCAGTTCGGCCGCCCCTGCGGTACTTTATGAGGAAAAAGGATGCGATTGGTTAAAAATATCCTCGAAAAAGACTCCCGCCTCCTCAGGGGGATTCCTCCGCGAAATACCGCAAGCGGGGTTCGGCAGCGGTCGTTGACCGGCGTCAGGGTTCGGCGCCGATCGCCGTGCGGGCCTGTTTCTTTCATTTGTTTCTGAAAAATCAAGCAGAAATGCCGAATGCCAACTTGACTACTGGTGCAGCCGGTCGACGGTCTCCCGCGGCTTGTCGTTTCGCATCCGCACCCCGGCGCCCTCACACGGCGGTGTAGTCTACCGGGGTGCCGTGCCAGCCCTCCCAGCGTTTCTGCCAGTACCGGTCGTGGAGCGCGCGCGTCAGCGGGCCGGGGCCCGGGCCGCCGCCGAGCACGACGCCGTCGACGCTGTTCAGGGGCACGACGCCGCCGGCGCTCGAGGTCAGGAAGGCTTCGTCCGCCTGCATCAGTTCGTCCACGGCAACCTTGCGCACCTCGACCTCGCAGCCGAGCTCCCGTACGAGCTCCAGCGCCGTCATGCGGGTGATGCCTTCCAGACACCAGTCCTCGGGGGTCGCCACCTTGCCGTTCCTGACGACGAAGATGTTGGAGCCCGGCGCCTCGGTGAGATTGCCGGCGCCGTCGGTGAGCAGCGACCACTCGGCGCCGCGGTCCCCGGCCTCGAACAGGGACATCGCGAAATCGAGCCCGTTCAGGTTCTTGGCGCGCGGATCGACCGAACTCGGCGGAATGCGGAAATAGTCCCGGCTGACGACCGCGTCGGCGCCCCGCGCGCGCCGTTCGTCGTTGGCGATGAAGATGTAGGGAATGGCGTAGGCGAAATAGCGGTTGGCGAATTTCGACGGGTCGGTGCGGTCGGCGGTGCGCTGCGGCGTCGTCCCGCGGGTCACGCCCCACCAGATGTAGGCGTCCCGGTATCCCGCCAGCGCCACCAGGCGGTTGAGGACGGCCCGTTCCTCTTCGGCCGCCAGGGGATTGGTCAGCCGCATGCGGGCGCAAGAGGCGGCGAAACGCCGCTGGTGATCGTCGAGGCGGAAAAAGGATCCGCGGCTGACGGAGACCACGTCGTAAACGGCGTCGCCCCGGTTAAAGCCGAGGTCGGCGATCGGCACGCCGGCCCGGTCGAGCGGCTCGAACCGGTCGATGACGTAGGCCGAGCCGCCTCCGAACGCCGCATCGTGGGGCAGCCTCCGGTGCTCCGGGTGGGTCGCCATGATATCCTGCACGGGCAGCAGCGCCGGCGCGGCGGGCTGGGTCTCCAGATTTTCGGCAACGAACGGTTGCGCCATGATCTGTCTCCCTGTTTCGTGTGCCCGAGAGTCGTGTACCGGCCCGGTCTATAATCTGCCGCGACATGGAACGGGGCATGGTGTACTGCAAAAGGGAGGATCGATCCATGACGAAGGGCAGCGAGCGCTGGACGAAGCGGCCCGACGGCGCGAACTGGGGCGACTTCGGCGACGACGACGAACTCGGCAGGATCAATCTCCTGACGGCGGAGCGGATCCGCCGGGCGGCGCGGGAAATCCGGGAGGGCATTGCCTTCTGCCTCAGCCTGCCGCTGGACCGGCCCGCCAGGAGCGTCAACCCGTCCCGCCATCCGCCGCGCCGCTACGCCCTGAACCGCGGCGGCCATCCGCTGTTCAACTTCAGGCTGGAGACGGTCGATCCCTTCTTTACGGATGTTGCCTGCGACGACGCGGTGCTGCTCCATCTTCAGCATTCCACCCAGTGGGACGCGCTGTGCCATGTCGGCAGCCAGTTCGATGCCGACGGCGACGGCGTCCGCGAGGTCGTATATTACAATGGCTGGCGCGGCGGCGAGGATATCGTCGGCGTCCCGGACGATGCCGAGGCGGTCGAGGGATGCGGCTTCGCCGGGTCCGCCGCGAACCGTCTGGCCATCGACCTGCTCGCCCGGCACGGCATGCAGGGCCGCGGCGTCCTGGTCAATCTGTTCGACAGATACGGCCGGGAGCCCGCGGCCGTGCCGTTTTTCGAACTCGAAGCGCTGATGAACGAGCAGAATGTGGTCGTGGAGGAAGGCGATATTCTCTGCCTCTACACTGGCCTCGCGGACGTCATCCTCGAGATGGGCGAACGGCAGGATACGGAGAAACTGCGTTATTCCTGCTGCTCGCTCGACGGCAGCGACCCGGACCTGCTGGCCTGGGTTTCCGAAAGCGGCGTCGCCGCCATCGCGGCCGACAATTACGGCGTCGAATCCTTCCCCTACCAGCGCGTCTACGATCGCGAGCAAAGGGGAGCGCCGGCGAACGATGCCGAACGGACGCCGATGATCCCGCTGCACGAGTTGTGCCTGTTCAAGCTCGGGATTCCGCTCGGCGAACTCTGGTATCTGCGCGAACTGGCCGAATGGCTCGGTGCGCACGGCCGCAACCGGTTCTTCCTGACCGCGCCGCCGCTCCGGCTCCCGCAGGCGGCCGGCTCGCCGGTCACGCCGGTCGCAACGGTCTGAGGCAAGAGCCGGAAAGTCCGTTTATCGATTTGCGAATTCAGACTTGGTAGACTGACGGACCGCAAACGGAGCCGGGCGTGCAACAGAATAGCGACAAGGCATTTCCGAACCGCGCGCCGACGAACGGGCAGCTCCTGTCGATGTTCGAGCGGATGCTGACGATCCGGCGGTTCGAGGAACGGCTGGGCGAGGATTTCCATGCCGGAAAGCTGCCCGGCGGCGTGCATCTCTATATCGGCCAGGAAGCGGTTGCCGTCGGGGTATGCGCCCATCTGGACGACCGCGACCGCATCGCCAGCACGCATCGCGGCCACGGGCATTTCATTGCCAAGGGCGGCGATCCCGCGCCCATGGTCGCCGAAATTTACGGCAAGCGCGACGGCATCTGCGGCGGGATGGGCGGTTCCATGCACGTCGCCGACGTTTCCAAGGGCATTCTCGGCGCGAACGGCATCGTCGCGGGCGGAATTCCGATCGCCGCCGGGGCGGCGCTGGCGGCGCAGCTCGACGGTGACGGGCGGGTCGCTGTCTGCTTTTTCGGCGACGGGGCGGCCAACGAAGGCGTCCTGATGGAGAGCATGAACATCGCGGCGCTGTGGCAGTTGCCGCTCATTTTCGTCTGCGAACACAACGGCTTCTCGGAATTTTCGCCCTCCGACACAGTGACGGCCGGCAAAATCCGGGAGCGCGCCCGTCCGTTCGGATTGCCGGCCGAGTTGGTCGACGGCAACGACATCGTTGCGGTCTGGCGCGCCGCCGACAGGGCAATCGATCGCGCCCGGACCGGGCAGGGACCCTCCTTCATCGAGGCCGCGACCTACCGGATCCGCGGGCATCTCGAAGCGGAGGCCCACTTCCTCAGTCGGTCCTACCGGTCCGAGGAGGAGGTCGAGCGGTGGCGCCGCAACGACCCGATCGATCGATTGTCCCGGCACCTTTTGTCTTCGGAAATCTGCTCGGAAGCCGAAATTGCCGCGATCGAGGCGAGGATACAAAATTCGGTGGAAGAGGCGGCGGCGTTCGCCGAACGCGCGGACCTGCCCGACGCGGACCGGGCGCCCGGGCTGATGTTCGCCGGGCCGGCGCCGGGAGCCGCGTAATGGCGCGCAAACGCCTGATCCAGGCGATCAACGAGGCGCTGCACGAGGAGATGGCGCGCGATCCGAAGGTGATCCTGTTCGGCGAGGATGTGGAGATCAGCATGTTCGGCGACACCGCCGGACTGCACGACCGGTTCGGGCCCGACCGGGTCCGCAACACGCCGATCTCCGAGGCAAGCCTGACCGGTATGGCCGTAGGGGCGGCGGCCGGCGGCTATCGTGTCGTCCTGCACATGATGTTCGCCAACTTCCTCTATACCGGCTTCGACGCCATCGCGAACCAGATGGCGAAGCTACGCCTGATGACGGGCGGGCAAATCGAACTTCCCATCACGATTGTCGCGGGTTACGGCGGCGGGCGCTCGACCGCTGCCCAGCATTCCGATACGCCCTATCCGCTGCTGATGAACCTGGGCGGCCTCAACGTTGCGGTGCCGGCGACTCCCAGGGACGCGAAAGGGCTCATGAAGACCGCGATCCGGGGCCGGGATCCGACGGTGTTTCTCGAGGCCGGCGGGCGCGGCGGCGAAAGCGGCGAGGTGCCCGACGAGGAGTATCTGACGCCGTTCGGCGAAGCCGCGGTCGGGCGCGAGGGGACGGACGTCACGATCGTCGCCATCGGATCGATGGTGCGCCCGGCGATGCGCGCCGCCAAACTGCTCGACGGGCAGGGCATATCGGCCGAAGTCCTCGACTGCCGGACCCTGGTGCCGCTCGACGAGGACGGCATCCTGCGCTCGGTGGCGAAGACGGGGCGGCTGGTCGTCGTCGACGAGGCCCGCGACCGCTGCAGCGCGGCGAGCCATATCGCTGCGGTCGTGGCCGAGCGCGGCTTCGGTTCGCTGGCGGCGCCGATCAGGCGTCTGACGGTTCCCGATACCGCGATGCCCTACGCGCCGGTGGCGGAGAAGCACCTGCTTCCGGACCGGGAGAAGATCGTCGGCGCCGTCAAGGTGCTGATGGCCGGCTCGGCGCCTTGAATCGGACGCGGCGATGAAGATCAGGCTGAAACTCGCCCGGGTCGGGATGAATATGGAGGAGGCGACCGTCGTGAAATGGCACAAGCAGCCGGGCGAGACCTTCACGGCGGGCGATATCCTCTACGAAATCGAAACCGAGAAGGTGACCCAGGAGGTCACGGCGACCGGCGACGGAACGATGCTGGAAATCCTGGTGCCGGAAGGCGAGGTTGCCGAAGTCGGTGAGGAAGTGTGCGTCGTCGAGGCGGCGCCGGCGGCCTAGATCGGATTTCAGGCGAGGCGGAGCAATGGCAACGAAGGCCCGGATTGCCGCGGTCAACCACACCGGGATCACCGTCTCCGACCTGGACCGCTGGATTACGCTCTTTCGCGATGTTCTGGGACTGGAGGTCACGGAGAAGTCCCGCCACCGCGGCGCATTCATCGAAGGCGTGACAGGTGTGCCCGGCGCCGAGATGGACATTGCCTATGCGCGATTGCCCGGGCACACCGTCGAGTTGTTGGAGTATGTCAAACCGGATGCCCGCCGCCGGTCGGACCTGCGGCCCTGCGATGCCGGTTTCCTTCACCTGGCTCTGCAGGTCGACGACCTCGATGCGGTTCTGGCGGCGATCGAGCCGGCCGGCTTCGCGCCGGTCGAACCGCCGCAAACCGTTCCGGCCGGTCCGCGCAAGGGCGCGCGCACCGTCTACACGCGCGATCCCGACGGAGTCGTGCTGGAGTTTCAGGAGGCCCCGAAGGAAGGCGGCCCGGGAGCCTCCTGAAGCCGTTCCGGCGGAGTGCCGGAGTATGGGCCCCGGAGACGATCGTTCCGCCAAGCTGACCGCCCGGCTCCGCGCCGCGCCGCCGATCGACCGGCCTGGCCGGGAAAGGACCGATGCGCTGACCTTCGAGCCGAACCGGCCGAAAGGCTCCGGCGGGCCCGCCCTATCGGGTGATCATGACCGAGTTTTCGGCGCGTTTCAGCACCTTGAAGGCGATGCTGTTGGAGAAAATCTGGCGCCAGCCGGTCCGTTTCTGGAACCGCGATACGACGATTACGGAGTGCGGCCGGCCCTGCTCCACGATCAGGGCAACGGGATCTCCGACCAGCGCCGTCGTGCCGGATACGGGGATCCCCGCCTTTTCGATCCGCTCCTTGGCGGTCGCCACGGTCTTCCGCGAGTCCGGAAGAATATCTGCGGCCCGCGCGACCGACAGCAGGAAGACCGGGGAGGCGCAGCGGCCTGCAATCTCCGCATGCTTTTGCGCCGCAACGATGGAGCCCTCGTAATTGGCGATGCAGACGAGATGGCCGTCGCTTTCCTCCCGCGCCCTCGTGACGAGAACGGCGCCGGTATGTTCCCGGGCAACCCTTCTTGCGATCTTGCGCGAAACGTAACCCGGTCCGGAGCCTTTTTCTCCTTCCGGCATGCCGACGATCAACAGGTCGAACTCGCCGAGCTTCGCCTCGTCGAGAATTCCGGATGCGACCGAGGGGGCAATCAGGAGCCGCAGCACGATCGAGCGGCCTTCCGGGCTGGAATAGATGATCGCATTATCGCCGAGCGGATCGCCCTGCACGTCGACGTGGGCAAACTCCGTCTGCCAGTCCTTGTTCAGCCATCCCAGTTCGACGAGCAGTTCGCGCCCTCGGCGCAGGGCCGTGCCGCCCGGCAGCTCCAGGCCCCAGTCGAGAAGGTTCTCGCGCACGACGGAAATCTGCATGCCGCCGGTCCGCAGGTCCTGGTCGATCGGCCGGACGTAGAGCAGCGTCAGGTCGGCGCCCGTTCCCGAGCCTATGCGGACGGCGTGGCGCAGGGCCCGGTAGGATGCGTCGGTCCCGTCGATGCAGACGAGAAGGCTGAACCGCGGCGGGCCGGCGGCCTCGGGAACGTCCGTCGGGCTTTCCGAATCGCGCAGTGCCGGCTCCCCGGTTTCCGGATTTTCTCGCGACGCCTTGCCCGCCATCCTACAACCCGATCAGGGGCCAGAAAAGGGAAGCCGAGATGATCAGCAGAACCGTCGACACGATGACCATGCGATAGCCGACGCGGAGAAAATCCGTGGTCTTCAGATAGCCGGACGCGTAGACGATGGTGCAGGCCGGCGTGCCGATGACCGTGAGATAGGCGAAGGCGGACGAAATGGCGGTGATGAAGCCGATGAGGAGCGGGCTTTCGCCGGCAGCCGCCGCCATCTTCAGGGTAATCGGTCCGATGACCGCGACGGCGGCGCCGTTGGACATCATGTTGGTCACGCCGGTCGTCAGCGCCGATACCGCCGTCCAGAGCGGTATGCCGCCTTCGATGCCGAGGGGGGACAGCAGGTCGAGGAAGGCGTTGGCGACCCAGAGCGCCGCGCCGCTGTCCTTCATCTGGACGCCGAGCGAAATTGCGGCTGCGTAGAGGAGCACGACGCCCCAGTTGACGCCGGAGTTCAAATCCTCCCAGCGCACCAGCCCGATGACCAGGAAGGCGACCGCGCCGAATATCGCGACGGTGCCGAGGCCGAGCGTATCGGAGAACGTCAGCCAGCCGGACAGGACGACAGCGAAGGCGGCGATGGAAACCCAGTCGGCCGATTTCATCGGCCCCTGGGCCCTGATCTGCTCCCGCAGCCTGACGACGGCCCGGGAGATGTTCCGGTGCTCCGGCTTGAATGTGTAAAACAGGATCAGCGTGACGAAGGGGAGCTGGATCAGGAATATCGGATAGGAATAGAGCATCCATGTCAGGTAATCGACGACGTACTTGGCCGTTTCCGGATTTGTCGGATCGTAGAAGAATTCCTTCCAGTAGCCGATCATGATGGCGTTGCGCGCGCCGCCGGACGGCGTTCCGATGCCGGCGATCGAGCAGCCGTAGGAAATCGAAAACAGCAGCACCGCGGCCAGGCCGCGGACTTTTCTCGAATCTTCCGAGGTCAGGGTGATGAGCGTGATGGCGACAGGCAGCATCATCGCCGCCACGGTGTGTTCGCCGATGAAGGAGGCGAGAATTCCCGAAACGATCGAAATGCCGACGCAGACGTTTATCGTGCCGGTGCCGGTCATGCGGACGATCCAGTAGGCGATCCGCTTGTCCAGCTTCTGCTTGACGACCGCGACCGCCAGCATCAGCGATCCCATGATGAACAGGACGGAATCGCTCATCAGGCTTTCGGCTACGGAGGTCGAATCGATTCCGAGAAGCACGACCTGCCCGAGAATGATCATCAGGGCGACCGTGGGCAGCGGCACCGGCTCGGTGACGAACAGTATGATCGCGACGACCGACATCGCAATAAGGATGAGGCCGCGTCGGTCCAGCCCTTCCGGCGGAGAAAAGCTCATCAGCACGGCGCCGACCGCCAGCGCAATGAAGAACCAGCGCTTGTCCCAGAGAAAGGCGCCGAAGCCGCGCACCACGGGCGCCCTGTGGCGCTGAGCGGCCTGGCCTAACGTTCGGTCGAGTCTGGCCTGAACCGCGGGGTGCATTCAAAACTCCTTCGACTGAGAGGCGCGTGCGGACGGCGGAGATTTTACGGATACCGATACGACATTGCGGAATACGGTGCAGGGACACACCGTCGCCCCTTCCGCTTTTTTGCCCGGCAGGATTTCCAACCGGGCCATCGACGAGCCGATTCGCCTATAGACCCGCTCGACCCGGATCGAGGCTGCCATAACAGGGAGGAACAGCAGTGCTTCAGGCATCTCCCGGCGGGTTCCCGTTCTGCGTTCCGGCGGCGACATCCGCGACTGGGCCGAACGGCTCGGATACTCTGAAAGTGGAAGGGGCACATTCGGACTTGAGCGTCGATCGGCGCGTAGACCGGATGCCAACCGGCAGGCCGACCCCCCGGTTTTCGGTAACCCGACAGGGTCAAACCCGGACGCCGAACGACATGGGCGCCGGCGTGCCGGTTACCCGGCGATGCCCGCAAGGCGGTTGGCGGCGGGCTTGGGCGGATCGTTGGCAGGATGGGCGTGGCGGGCGGTCATGCGCACGTTGGTTCGGTCCGGCAGCCTGCCGATCGCCGGCGATCCCTCGCCGACCGGCAGGCCGCCGTTGGCTTACGAATGCCACAGGTGGGGCAACCGGGCAACATTCGGCGAGCGGGGGCGACCGAAAGCGCTACAGAATATCGGCCGCAATGCCGTCTGCAGTGCGCCCGGCCGCCCCGCGCCGGCGGATCAATGGTTCGTCCAGCGCATCCGGCGGAACAGCGCATCGAGGGACACGATGCCCGGCCCGCCTTTCACGATGATGGCGGCGAGCACGGCGAAACCCAGCGTCTCCTTGGAGAAGAAGTTCGGATAGACGACCAGGCCGATGACAAGCGCCATAATGCACAGGACGGCCGCCGCATAGCGCGACGCCAGGCCGACCATCAGGAACAGCGGCGCGATGCTTTCGGCCCAGACGATCGGGTGCATGGTCACCGCGTGGAACCATTCCGGCATCTCGAAGCCGAAATACTTGTACTCGGCGAAGACGAAATCCTGATTGTCCGCGATCGCCCAGGGCAGCGGAATGCTCATGAATCCCAGATCGATCTTCTCGCCGACCCGGGTCAGCGCCGAGCGGAAGAAGAACAGCCCCACGGCGAACCGCGCGCCCAGCGCGAGCAGCGAATAGGGGATCAGCTCGAAGAGACGGAAGGTCTGCTGGATCAGGCCGTCCAGCCCCTCTTCCGTCGTCCTGGTTTCGGTCATCCTCATCGGGTCTAGCTCCTTGCGTGTCTGATATTCCGGGATGCCCGGCCGGAATCAGCCGGCATCGCCGGTACCGTGGAAATCGATGCGGGAATGGAAGGTGCCGCCCGCCAGATGTCCGGCCAGGCAGGCCGAGAGATCGAATTCCGGGTCGGCCGCCACGCCCGCCGCTGCCGCCTCGCCCAGCGTAGCGCCGCCTTCGACCGCGCCGAGGAACGCGAAATCGCCGCGCGTCGCCAGGACCACATCGACCTTGCTCTCCGGCCGGCGCACCAGCACGCACTGGGTGCCCCCCTGCATTCCGGGCGGCCACGGATCCGGCAGCGCCTCCAGGCCCCATAGGTCCCAGACCGGCCAGTCCGACCCGATCAGGCGGACCGTTGGATGCAGGCCGAGGCGCAGCGCGGCATAGCTCTCCGGCGCCAGCCCGGCCAGGTGTCCGGCGGCCAGGGGTTCGGCGTCGGCCTCGAAATAGGCCTCGTTCACCGCCCACTCGACGCGCGCGAGGTCGGGCAGAAAGGGCAGTTCCTCGACCGCCGGCGCAAAGCCGGCCAGAAATTCCGCGAAACCGCCGCCATAGGCGTAAAGCTGCGGCTGACGCGGCGGATGGGCAGCGACAAAGCGATGGGCCAGCACGGCGAAGTTCTCGCCGCCGACCAGATTGCGGATCGTCGGGAAGGCGGCTTCCAGCACGCCGGTCAGCGATTTGAAGATATTGTTCCGGTAGATGCCGAAGCGATGGCCGTTCTGCATGCCGGCGGCGGAGAGCGCGGCGACCGTATCGCCGTCCCGGCCGATCGTGCCGGCGCGGAAGGCGGCTTGCAGGTCAGGCAACATCGTCGAGAAGCCCGGGTTCGGGCGCAAGCCGGTCAAGCGCGGCCTGCGCCTTCGCCGCTTCGCCGAGCAGGGTGTCGAGCGGCGGCAGGTCCAGATCCCATTCCATCAGCACCGGCTTCGGCCCGATCCGGGCGAGCGCGGCGTCCAGCAGGTTCCAGACCGCGTCTTTCACCGTCGATCCGTGATCGTCGATCAGCACGGGCCGGCCGTCCCATTCGGTATCGGCGTGGCCGGCGATATGGATTTCACCGACCAGGTCGCCGGGGATGGCGTTCAGGAATTCGTGCGCGTCGTAGCCGTGGTTATGCGCGCTGACATGGATGTTGTTGACGTCCAGCAGCAGGCCGCAGCCGCTTCGCCGCGCCGCCTCCGCGCAGAACTCCCATTCCGGGATCGTCGATTCGGCGAAGGTGACGTAGGAGGACGGGTTCTCGATCAGGATGGTCCGGCCCAGCGCGTCCTGCGCCTGCGCGATGTTGCGCACCAGGATACCGAGCGCCTCTTCGGTATAGGGCAGGGGCAGCAGGTCGTTCAGATAGTCGCCGCCGGTCGTACTCCAGGAGACGTGCTCGGAGACCAGGCCGGGCTCGAACCGGTCGATCAGCGACCGCAGCCGGGCGAGATGGCCGGCATCCAGCCCTTCGGCGCTGCCAAGGGACAAGCCGACGCCGTGGCAGCTCAGCGGATAGTGGTGCCGGATCGCCTCGAGCGTCGCCAGCCGCGGCCCGCCCGGGCAAAGATAGTTTTCGGAATGGACCTCGATCCAGGCCACCGCCGGGCCGCCGTCCAGGAAATCGTCGTAATGGGTGTGGCGCAGGCCGACGCCGGCGGCGGCGGGAACCGGATCGCGCGCGAAAGCGTCAGCCACGCCGTCTCCGCATTGGAAGGCCATGCCACCCTCTGCCGCCATTCGAGGCCACCTGTCGGCCCTCTATATCTGAACACCCGCGCACAACGGGCAAGGACTTTCCGTTCGTCCGGAGGCGATCGGTGCGAATGGTGTCCGGACGAAAATAAAGGCGGCGCGGCCGGGCCGCGCCGCCTCTTCGATCGATCCGGCGTCAGCTGGATTTCTTCTTCGGGTTGATGCCCTTGAACGGTTTGGTCTGGCCGCCTGCTTCCATGCAGGCGTCGGCCGATGCGACGCCCTTCCAGTCGTCGCCGGAATAGCTGACCTTGGACTGGCCGGCGCAGCTGTGGGTGCCCGCGTTGTTGCCGCAATCGTTCTGGCCGGCCTTGGCGATGCCGTAGCACTTGACCTTGGCGGCCATGGCCGGGGTCGCGGCGGTGACGGCAGCCAGGGAAAGGGCGCCGGCGACGGCCGCGGCAACGGTCAACGCATTGACTGGTTTCATGTCGGAATCCTCCGGAAAGTCGTTTCTCGGTGAGTGGCGAAAAAGCGATACAAATCTAAGCATGGGCCTTGGCGAATCCAATCCCTTTCGTTCACGAAGGCGTGCAAAATCCGTTAGCTGCTGCGGCGTTGAAGGGAGCGCCACTGCGTGGCCTTGACCGGCCGGAAGGCGGCGGTCACATTCCCTAGCCATCGGCCCGGCACATTATTTTGGGGAGGCGCCGGCTGTGGCGAATTTGTCGATCACTTCCAGGAACGAGACGATCCAGCGGGCCCGCCGGGATCTTGCCGCCGCGTTGCGCATGGCGGACCGGCTCGGCTTCGGCGAAGGCGTCTGCAACCATTTCAGTTTCGCCGTTCCCGGCGCGGACGGCCTGTTTCTGATCAATCCCCGGCGCCTGCACTGGTCGGAGGTCACGGCCTCCGGCCTGCTGCTGGTGGACGACGACGGCAGGCTGCTCGAAGGCGACGAACCGCCGGAGGCCAGCGCCTTCTATATCCACTGGCGCCTGCACAAGGCCGCGCCGCAGGCAAAATGCGTTCTGCACACCCACATGCCCTATGCGACGGCCCTGACCATGCTGGAGGACCCGACGCTGCTGCCGCTCAGCCAGACGTCGCTGATGTTCCACAACCAGGTCAGCTACGACACCGCCTTCAACGGCCTGGCCGGGTACCGGGAGGAGGGCGACCGGATCGCCGCGGCCCTGGGCAACCGCTCCACCCTGTTTCTCGCCAACCACGGCGTCATCGTCACCGGCGGAACCGTGCCGCTTGCCTGGAACCGGCTCTATTATCTGGAGCGCGCGGCGATGCACCAGGTGATGGCGCTGTCGACGGGCAAGCCCCTGTGCCTCGTGCCCGAGGACGTGGCCGGGAAGACCCGGCAACAACTGAACGAGGACGAGGCCGACATGGCCGAGAACCATTTCCGTTCGGTCCACCGGATTCTGGAACGGGAGTGCCCGGAATATCTCCAATAGGCCGCGTCCCGCCGTGGCGCCGTGAACGCCGCTTCGAAACCGGGAAGGAAACGCGCCGGCGCGAAACGGCGGGCCGGCCCGAAGGCGGCCGGGGCGAAGGCGGGTGGGGCGAAGGCGGGGCGACTGCCGGCGCGCGCCGTCTTTTCCGTCGCCCTGTCGCTGCTTGCCGTCCCGATGGCGCTCGTCGGCCTGCTGATACCGCTGCCGGCCGGGCTGGCCGCCGTGCTCATGGCGGGAATTGCGCTCCTCGCTGGGCGCGGCCGGAACTGGCCGCGCCGGATCGCGCTCGCCGCCCTGGTCTTGGCCGTCTGCGGCCTGGCCGGCGGCTTCGCGATTGGCATTGCCGTGACGACCGCCGCCTGATCCCGCGCCCGGCCGTCGCGCGCGCCGGACGCTCTTCCGGACGCTCCCCCGGACGCTCCCCCGGACGCTTATGAGCTATCTGGATCGGATTCGCGAGATTAACCGGCACGATCCGGACGGCTTTACGCCGTTCGTCGTCGACGGCCGGCGCCTCGGCGCGGTGCGTCGCGACCGGATCGGGATGCTGCTGTCCGTCACCGACGCCGTCGTCCGGTCCGGCGACGGCGCCCTGACCTTCGCAGACGGCCTGGCCGCCGCGGGCCCGGAGGCCTTGGCGGCGCGCAACGCGGCGATGGCCGCCGCCGCCGCGCGCCTGTCGGAGGCCGGCGCGATCGGAGCCTTGCGCCGCGAACTCTATCCCGCGGCGCGCCGGTTCGGCGAGAGGCCGGCCTTCGTCATCGACCGGGCGGCCGTGCCCTTTCTCGGCCTGCGCGCTTGGGGTGTGCATCTGAACGGCTATACGCGGCGCGGCGGCGGGCTGCACATGTGGATCGGACGCCGGGCAAGGGACAAGCCGACCTATCCGGGCCGGCTCGACAACATGGTGGCCGGCGGCCAGCCCGCCGGGCTCGGCCTGACGGAAAACCTGGTCAAGGAATGCGCCGAGGAAGCGGCCATCCCCGAAGCCCTCGCGCGGCAGGCCCGGCCGGCCGGCGCGATTACCTACGTCCAGGAAGCGCCGGAAGGCCTCAAGCCCGACGTGCAATTCTGTTTCGACCTGGAGCTGCCGCCGGATTTCGTGCCGCGCAACACCGACGGCGAGATCGAGAGCTTCGCCCTCTGGCCGATCGACCGGGTGGCCCGCACCGTCGCAGAAACGCGGGAATTCAAGGATAACTGCAACCTGGTCGTTATCGATTTCCTGATCCGCCACGGCTTCATCCCGCCCGACGATCCGGACTATGTCGCGCTGGTCAGCGGGCTCCATCCCTGAGCGCCGTTCGATACGCCCCGCTCCTTCGACCCTTCGATACGCCCCGGCCTTGACGGCCGGGGCTACTCAGGGTGAGGAGGCGAGGGTGTATTGAGGCACTCGAACCCCCCACAACTTCCTCATCCCGAGTAGGCGCCCCTTCGGTACGCCCCGGCCTTGACGGCCGGGGCTACTCAGGATGAGGATGAGGGAGGGACGTTGAGGCATTCGAGCCCCCAACCAATTCCTCATCCCGAGTAGGCGCGTCAGCGCCGTATCGAGGGGCGGCTATCCCGCCGCCGGTGGGCGTCCGATCGCCCTGGCGGCGGTTTCGCCGGAGCGGATCGCGCCTTCGATGGTCGCCGGCAGGCCGGTATCGGTCCAGTCGCCGGCGAGGTACAGGTTGCGCCGGCGGGTCCGGGCGCCGGGGCGCAGCCGGTCCTGCGCCGGCGTCTGGGCGATGGTGGCGCGCTTTTCTGTGATGACCCGGCAGGGCGGGGCAGAGGCCGACGCGCCGGGGTTGGCCGCACCGGTCGCCCGGCAGATTTCCTGCCAGACCGTGCCGGCGAGCCGGTCGTGGGGCAGGGCGGCTTCGGCGACCCCGGCGCTGATGGTGACGGAGAGCACGTCGCCGCGCAGGAACAGCCATTGCGCCGTTCCGCCGATCAGGCCCAGCAGCGGCAGGCCGCCGGGCAGGGCGAACCCGTCGCCGACGACGTAATGCAGGTTCACGATCGGCCGGTATTCCGTCGGCGTCCCGATATCCGGAAACAGGCCGGCGCAGGCCGCGGGCGGCACCGCACTAACGACCGGTTCGCCCGGCGCAACCGCGACCGTCTCGCCGCCGGCGGCCAGCGCGGACACCCCGGTGTCGTCGAAAGAAACCGCCCGGACCCGGACACCGGGCAGGAACCGGCCGCCGCGCGCTTCGAGCCACTTCACCGCGGGATCGGCGAAGCTTTCCGACAGGCCGGTTTGGGCGATGCACGGGCGGAAGGCGGCCTCTCCGCGAAGCAGGATTTCCGCCATGACCGGCCACAGCAGCCGGGCCGCGCCGGCCGCGGCCTCGGTGTTGAGGACGGCGACCGCCATCGGCTCCCAGAACCGCTCGTAGAGGCGGCGGCGCGCCGAACCCGGCGGTCCGTCGAACAGGTCGGCGACCGTGCGGTTCCCGGCCCGCCGCAGCTTCAGGGCGGCGGCATAGTCCGCAAGGCGCGTCTCCGGCACGCGCCGGCCGGGGGCGCAGACCCACCAGGGCAGCGGCCCGCGGTTCGGCCGCAGGGTCCAGCGTTCGCCCGATTCCAGATCGACGAAGGGCAGGCGCGCGGGCGACACCTCGATCAGGGGGTCCGGCGCCCCGATCTCGCGCAGCAGCGCCATCGCGGACCGGTTGCCGGACAGCAGCAGGTGGTTGCCGTTGTCGATCAGGCGGTCGAGCGCCGAATCGTGGAACGAGCGGCAGCGCCCGCCCGGCTGGCCGGCCGCCTCGAACAGGGTGACGGACCAGCCGAGTCCGGCGAGCCGCACCGCAGCGGACAGGCCGGCGAGGCCGGCGCCGATCACCCAGGCCCGGGAGCCCTCGGGGCGCGCGCTGTCGGGCGGCATCCGGCTCAGACCAGTCCGTAGCGCACGGCGATCCAGAGTTTGCGCGGCCTGGAGAGCGACACCGGCTCGGCGTAGCGCTGCCAGCCGCGCCGCTCCAGCGCCGCCAGAATGGCGCGATAGCCCATCATCATCATCCGCGCCGGCCGCATCGGACCGCGCCGGCACCGGCGCATGTGCCGCAGCGCCATCCGGTAGTGCTGTTTCGCCATGCGCGCGACCCCGGCGCAGATCGCCGGCAGGGACGGATGGCCGAGCACCGTGTAGGGGTCGCGCGAGTCCAGCCCCTGCGCCTCGATCAGTTCGGCGGGCAGGTAGAGCCGGCCGCGCCTTGCGTCCTCGTCCAGGTCGCGCAGGATGTTGGTCAGTTGCAGGGCCCGGCCGAGATGGTGCGCCACCCGCCGCGCGCGCTCCTCCTCGGCGCCGAACGCCCGGATCGAGAGCCGGCCGACCGCCGACGCCACCCGGTCGCAATAGGTATCGAGCGTCGCCAGGCTCGGCCCGCGAATGTCCTCTATCGCGTCCATTTCCATGCCCTCGATGACGGCGAGGAAATCCTCCTTCTCCAGACCGAACTGGCGCACCGGCCGCACCAGCGCGCGCAGGGTCAGGATCTGCGGATCGCCGCGATAGACCCGGTCGATCTCCCAGCGCCAGTTCTGCAGCAGTCCGATCTTTTCCGCCGCCGGCGCGTCCGCATCGGCGATGTCGTCGACCTCCCGGCAGAAGGCGTAGATCGCATACATCGCGTTGCGCCGGTCCTCCGGCAGGATTTTCATGGCGGCGAGGAAGCTCGTGCCGGACGCCTGGACGATATCCTGCGCGTGGGTCAGCGCCTCGAAATCCGGCGGCGGCAGGCCGGAGGCTGCGCTGTCGGCCGGGTCAGGCGGGGGAGGGCGGTTACGATCGGCGGCGGTGGCGGTCACGGAACGGAACTGTCGATGCTGCGATGCCTTGGCGGCTACGGGGCGAATCCTATCGCCGGCCATCGCACGGCGTCACGCATTTTCGGCGGTGGTCCCCTAACGCTCTCGGGCTCGGAGGGCGGAGGAATTGGCGATGAGCGGCCATGCGTGAGGTTGCGCCGGCGTTTCGGACTGAGGTGGCCTCGGTTCGCCGGGCCTCGTGGACGCCGGCACCGAGTTCCTCGCGAAAGAAGTCCGCAAGGTCCGGTTCGAGAAATCGAGCACATAGCCGCCCTCCATGCCGAACATCTTATCGATGACCCGGAAGTCGATGGAGCGGATCCTGGTACTGGACGATGCAGCCACGAATCACCTCAGGCCTAGGGCTGTAAGCCAAGCATCTACCTGCCCGAACGCGTCCTGTTGCCATTCATCGGCGGTGCGTTCTGCGAGCATGTCGGGACGGTCGGCGAACTGCCGCACGCTGGTCGGCCCGAAATCGTCCGGGTTCCGGAATTTCTCCGCAATATGGAGATAGCCGGTCATCGCCGTCTCGGACTCGAGAAGCGGCTCAGTTTCGGCGACAAGTGCCTCCATGCCGCCGGGAAAGTTGCGGATGCTGAAATAGATGTCGTAGGCGTCCTTTTGCTTGTGCCGATTCGCGATGGCGTAGCCCTTCATGGCCAGCAGCGCAGGAATTGACGCGACGGCGATCCGGACGCGGTTGCTCCCCCCGCCGGGCATGTTGCCGTCGATCGGCACGACTTCATGGAACTTCAGGGCCAGGTCGGCGCCGTCGGCGCGCTGAGCCGCAAAGTCGGTGACCAGCGGAGGCACATTCTTCGCGATCGCCGCGTCTCGAGGCATCAGAAAATCAACGATCACATCGATATCGGGACCGCCGTCGCGGGCCGGCACGGTACGCACGAGCTGAAAGCGGCGCCGGTTCTTCCTTTGGCGGTAACCCTGCCTCTGGAGAGTGTCGACAAGCTGCGCGTATTCACCGTCACCCAAGGCCTCCGCATCGAGACTGAGATCCACGTCCAAGGTTCCGATATGCGCCATGTCGGACTCGGTCAGCAACAGCCAGGGAACGGCGCCGCCTATCACGGCGAACCTGCCCCGGTAGCTGCCGAGGACCTGACCGATCTCGACCAGCACCGACTTGACCGCGCCCGTCGTGCGGTCGTCGTAGTCGGAGGCGCGGCGAGGGTCTATTTCAGCCATGGGAAGAACTCGCCCGCCAGATGTTCCGCCGCCTCCCGGTCGCGGTCGTTGCCGATCCAGAGGTCGAGATAGGTCACGACGGGACTGGTGCAGAACACGTTCGGTGCGGGTTCGCTCGCGTTGTGAAACAGGCTCTCGTCCGTCGGGACCAGCAGCACCACGTTCGCGCCCCTCGGGGCGTGCGTCAGCTTCAACGCCTCTTTCAGCCCTTCGGCGCCCGGCTCGTCGACGTAGAACGTATGGGTGGCGCTCCGGCCGAAGGGCGCAAGCAACTGCGCGGCCGAGTGTTGCGCGCAGATGGCGCGCGGGCGCTCGGGGTGCGGGTTGAGCGTGCCCCGCAGCCGCTCGTCGAGCTGTCTCCCGTGGAGATGTGTATATCCGGTGATAGATTCGCCGGCAGGGCGCCGATAGCTCTCGCGCCATGTTTTCAGTAAGGCGTGCGGCTGAACGAGAACGACGCCGTTCTTCCCGACCTCGATCCATTCGTGTGCCAGCAGAGCCTTGCGGACATTGCTCACATGGCCGTAGCTCGCGCGGGCCTGCGCCGCCAGATCGGCGACGCGCCATGGGCGTCCCGGTTCGCGAAGCAGGACGCGCAGGATCGCTGCCGCCTTCGGAGAGAAGAGCGAGCGCAGCGCACGGGCCTCCGAGACGGGCTTCTCCGCGACGGTGCGCTCGATGTAGACGGTGTCGAATGCGAGCCTCGTGTTCCCGACCAGATCGAGATAGGCGGTATCGTGGTCCCGGCAGATGGCGCGCGACTCCGGAGACAGGTAAGGGCTGACGATCATTGGAATGAAGCGCCTGCCGCCATTTCTCTCGCCGGATTGACGCAATCGAGCTACGCAGCTTTCGAGCTGATAGACGCCGGAACGGACAAAACGGGGGGCTCCATTCGACCTCACCTCGACGACGAGCATATAGGCACCGCTGCGATGGGCGAAGCCGACCAGTCCATCGACAGCGTTGCCGCGGCCGATCTGTTGTTCGTACTCGACAGACTCGATCTGCATGCCCGGCACGTCGCGGAGCAGGTCGCGGACCGCATCCAAGGCACGAACTTCCAATCTGTTCATCATATCGAGAATTTTCATCATTTGCTGAATATAGCTAAAATAGTGAAAAAATCAAGACTATCGCCTTGATGAGTCCCGAACTCACGGATTACAGACCTGTCCACGGAGTGCTGCGGACGTTGACTTCCAGGTAGTCCGTAACGGACTGGCGCCGGGGCCCGCGAGAGTCCCGAGTTCGGGGATGTTGTACTTGGGTCGGCCTCACGTCCCCGGAGTCGGCGTCCTCTCGCGCATGATCCAGGCGCGGGCGGACTCGGCGAGCACGCCGCGGCCGGCGGTCAGGGCGGCGCGCGGCTTCGACAGCTCGATGCGCGTTGCCACCGGATCGCCGGCGCGCAGGCGTTTCGACAGGCGGCGCGCCAGGGCGAGGATGGCGGCGCTTTCCCAGGCCAGGCGGCGGCTGCGCAGCGCGGGCATCAGGGGCCGCGCCTCGCTCAGCAGCGCGTCGACGCCGTCGAGGCAGCGGTCCTTCACGCGCTTCAGGCCGGGCGGCATGGCCGGCAGCGCCAACTCCTCGACCGCCGCGCCCTCGGCCGCCATCCAGTCGCCGGGCAGATAGACCCGGTCGAGGGTGCGGTAATCGTCGGCGCAGTCCTGGAGATGGTTGATGACCTGGAGCGCGTTGCACAGGGCGTCGGCGGCCGGCCAGGCGCTGTCCGGCCCACCGTGCAGGTCGATCAGGAAACGGCCGACCGGCGCCGCCGAATGGCGACAGTAGTGCATCAGGTCGTCCCAATCGTCGTAGCGGGATTTCACCGCGTCCTGCTTGAAGGCGACAATCAGGTCCCGGCAATGGCGGATGACGTGACCGGTCTCCGCCATCGTTTCGCGGACGCGGTGCGCCCTGGCGTAGGCCGGATCGTCGGTCTCGCCGATGAGCGCCCGGTCGAAGCCGTCCAGCCGGGCGACCTTGTCTTCGGGTTCGAGATCGGAATTGTCGGCGATATCGTCGATTGCCCGGGCGTAGGCATAGAAGATCGCGACCTTCGGGCGGAGCCGCCGCGGCAGCAGAAAGGAGCCGACGGGGAAATTCTCGTCCCCGGCGCCCTTGCCGGAAGGGGTCTCCACCGTCGTCATCAAGATGCCTCGGCAATGCTCCGCTGGCGGGCCGATGCCCCCCGGCGGGAAGGGGGGAGCGGATCGAGCCGCACGGAAAAGCGACGATACGGCCCGCTACCACGTTCGCAGGCGCAAGCCAATTGCTGTAGGGAAACCGCCGGGCCCGGTTGTGACCGGTTCCGCCGCCGCCGGAGACCCGATGCGCGTCGACGACTTCGATTTTGCCCTGCCGAAAGACCGGATCGCCCAGAGCCCGGCGCGGCCGCGGGATTCGGCGCGGCTGCTCCATGTCGGCGCGGAACTGTCGGACCGGCAAATCGGCGACCTGCCCTCCCTGCTGCGCCCCGGCGACCTTCTGGTGATGAACGATACCAGGGTGATCCCGGTGCGGCTGCGCGGCGTCCGGTCGGCGGCGCGCGGCGAGGCCCGGATCGAGCTGACCCTGCACCGGCAGATCCCGGGCGATAGCGAGGCGGAGACGCGCTGGCTGGCGTTCGCCCGGCCGGGCAAGCGGCTTAAACCGGGCGACACCGTGCGCTGCCCCGGCCTGCCCGACGCCACCGTTGTGGAGAAACGCAGCGGCGGGGAAGTCCTGCTTGCTTTCGAGGCCGCAGCGGCGGCCCTGCTGGAAGCTCTCGACGCCGCCGGCGAGATGCCCCTGCCGCCCTACATTGCGCGGGCCGGTGCGTGCCGCGACGACCGGGCGGACTACCAGACGGTCTATGCGCGCGAACCCGGTGCGGTCGCGGCGCCGACCGCCGGGCTGCACTTTACCGAAGACCTGCTCGGAGCGCTGGACCGGCGCGGCGTCGGCCGCGCCTTCCTCACCCTGCATGTCGGCGCCGGCACCTTCCTGCCGGTCAAGGCCGAGCGGGTGGCCGACCACCGGATGCATGCCGAAACCGGCACGGTGACGGCGGAAACGGCGCAGCGGATCGACGCGGTGCGGGCGGCCGGCGGAAGGATCGTCGCCGTCGGCACGACGAGCCTGCGCCTGCTGGAAAGCTGCACCGACGAGCGCGGCACGGTCCGCCCCTTCGCCGGGGAGACCGACATTTTCATCGTTCCCGGCGCGCCGGTCCGCAGCGCCGATCTGCTGCTGACCAATTTCCACCTGCCGCGCTCGACCCTGTTCATGCTGGTCTGCGCCTTCGCCGGAACGGCGCGGATGAAGGTCGCCTACGCCCACGCCGTCGAACGCGGCTACCGTTTCTACTCCTACGGCGACGCCTGCCTGCTGGAGCGTGCGCCCTTTGAGGCCGGGCCGTGACCGGGTTCCGCTTCGAACTGCGGGCGACCGACGGCGCAGCCCGGCGCGGCCGGCTGCACACGGCCCACGGCACGGCGGAGACTCCGGCCTTCATGCCGGTCGGCACGGCGGGCACGGTCAAGGCCATGCTGCCGGAGCATGTCGCGGGTACCGGCGCGGAGATCGTACTCGGCAACACCTATCACCTGATGCTGCGGCCGGGCGCGGCCCGTGTGAAGGAACTGGGCGGCCTGCACCGCTTCATGGACTGGCCCGGCCCGATCCTGACCGACAGCGGCGGCTTCCAGGTCATGTCGCTCGGCAGCCTGCGCACCCTGTCGGAGGAGGGCGTGACCTTCCGCTCCCATATCGACGGCAGCGAACACGCACTGACGCCGGAGCGATCCACCGAAATCCAGGACGATCTGGATGCGACGATCTCCATGGTCCTGGACGAATGCACGCCCTGGCCGGTGGAAGAAGCGGCGGCGGCCGAGTCGATGCGCCTGTCCATGCGCTGGGCCGGGCGCAGCCGCGCCGCCTTCCGCGCCCGGCCCGGCTACGGCCAGTTCGGCATCGTCCAGGGCAGCGTGTTCCCGGACCTGCGCACCGAATCCGCCGCGGCGCTCGTCGAAATCGGCTTCGAGGGCTACGCCGTCGGCGGGCTGGCGGTCGGCGAAGGCCGGCAGGCGATGTTCGACATGCTGGACGCCACGAATCCGGGCCTGCCGGACGACAAGCCCCGCTACCTGATGGGCGTCGGCCGGCCGGCCGATATCGTCGGCGCCGTCGCCCGCGGTATCGACATGTTCGATTGCGTCCTGCCGACCCGCTCCGGCCGCACCGGCAAGGCCTTCGTGCCCGGCGGCGAACTCAACATCCGCAACGCCCGCCATGCGGACGACGACCGGCCGCTCGATCCCGAATGCGCCTGCCCGGCCTGCCGGCGCTTCAGCCGGGCTTATCTGCACCATCTGTTCAAGGCCGGCGAGATGCTCGGGCCGATCCTGCTCACCTGGCACAATCTGCAGCATTTCCAGGACCTGATGCGGGACATCCGGTCCGCGGTCGAAAGCGGCGGTTTCGCGCTATACAGCCGGGACCATGCCGCGGCCGAAGCGGCCTTCGATCCGCAGGCCGCCTGAGCGCCCGCCAAACGAATACGTCGAACGAAAGCGCCGAACGAAGACATCGAAGGAGGCCGCCGGGAAACGCCATGTCCGCGCCGACCGAGACCCACACGCTCACCCAGCTGGGCCAGCCGACGGAGCTTCCCGCCTCGCCCGATGAGGCGGTCATCGAATCCGTCCCCAATCCGCACCCCGGCAAGACCTATCTGGTGCGCTTCGTCTGCCCGGAATTCACCTCGCTGTGCCCGCTCACCGGCCAGCCGGATTTCGCCCATCTGGTAATCGACTACGTTCCGGGCGAGCGGATCGTCGAGAGCAAGTCGCTCAAACTGTTCCTGACGTCGTTCCGCAATCACGGCGCGTTCCACGAGGCCTGCACGGTCGGCATCGCCGAACGGCTGATCGAGGCGCTGGCGCCGGCCTGGCTGCGCATCGGCGGCTACTGGTATCCGCGCGGCGGCATGCCGATCGACGTGTTCTGGCAGACCGGCGAACCGCCGGCGGGCCTGTGGCTGCCCGATCAGGGCGTCGCGCCCTATCGCGGGCGCGGCTGACCCAAGGGCGGGCCGGGAGCGGACAGGTCCGGAGATGAGCGCTGCCGCCGATATCCGGGCCGAGGCGGCGCGCGCGGGCTTCGACGCCGTCCGCTTCACGCTCGCCCGATTGCCCGCGGCGGCGGGCGACGATCTCGACCGCTTCCTGGAGCAAGGCTATGCCGGCGACATGGGCTGGCTGGCGATGACCCGGGCGCGCCGGCGCTCGCCGGAACGGATGTGGCCGGACGCGAAGAGCGCCATCATCCTCGGCATGAATTACGGGCCGGCCGGCGACCCCCTGGCCATACTCAGACAGCGCGACCGGGGCGGGATCTCCGTCTACGCGCAGAACGACGATTATCACGACATTATCAAGAAGCGGCTGAAGGCGCTGGCGCGCCGGATCGCCGGCCGGTTCGGCGCCGAGGTCAAGGTCTTCGTCGATACCGCGCCGCTGATGGAAAAGCCGCTCGCCGAACGGGCCGGCCTGGGCTGGCAGGGCAAGCACACCAATCTGGTCTCGCGCGACTTCGGCAGCTGGCTGTTTCTCGGGACGATTCTCACGACCCTCGATTTGCCGGCGGATCCGCCCGAAACGGACCATTGCGGCTCGTGCCGGGCCTGCCTCGACATCTGCCCGACCGACGCCTTCCCGGCGCCCGGCCGGATCGATGCGCGGCGCTGCATCAGCTACCTCACCATCGAGCACAAGGGGCCGGTCCCGCGCGAATTGCGACCCCTCATGGGCAACCGGATCTACGGCTGCGACGACTGCCTGGCGGTCTGCCCGTGGAACAAGTTCGCCCGGCGAACCGAGGAGCCGGCATTCCTGCCGCGGGCCGAACTGACCGCGCCGCGGCTGGCCGAGCTCGCCGCGCTGGACGACGCCGGCTTCCGCGCCGTGTTCCGCAAGTCGGCGGTCAAGCGCATCGGCCGCGACCGTTTCGTGCGCAACGTGCTGATCGCGATCGGGAACAGCGGCAGCCCCGAACTGGCCGGGGCGGCGGAGCGGTTGCTGCAGGACGGATCGGCGCTGGTGCGCGGCGCCGCGGTGTGGGCGCTGCGCCGCCTCGATCCGGAGCGGGCCGAAACGCTCAGGGCAGCCGCAGAACCGGCGGAAACCGATCCCGACGTGCGCGCCGAGTGGGCAGCGTAAACCCCGGGTGGCGTCCCTCGATACGGCCCTTCGACAAGCTCAGGACAGGCTGCTGACGCGCCTACTCGGGATGAGGGATTTTGTATTTCTTCAATAACAACAACAATATCCTCATCCTGAGTAGCTCCGGCCCCCTTGGGCCGGGGCCTATCGAAGGAGGCGCCCGCCTATTCCGCCGCGACGGCGACGCCGGCCGGGCAGGTCACGCCCGTGCCGCCGAGGCCGCAATAGCCGCCGGGGACCTTCGCCAGATACTGCTGGTGGTAATCCTCGGCGTAGAAGAACTCCGGCGCGTCGAGGATTTCGGTCGTGATCGGCCCGTAGCCGGCGGCGGAAAGCCGCTCCTGGAACAGCGCCTTGGTCGCTTCGGCGAGCGATCTCTGCGCCGGCGTCGTGCAGTAGATGCCGGAGCGGTACTGGGTGCCGACATCGTTGCCCTGGCGCATGCCCTGGGTCGGGTCGTGGTTCTCCCAGAACAGCCTCAGCATCTCCTCGGCCGGGATCAGGGTCGGGTCGTAGACGGCCAGCACGACCTCGTTGTGGCCGGTCATGCCGCTGCACACTTCCTCGTAGGTCGGGTTCGGCGTTTCGCCGGCGGCGTAGCCCACGGCGGTCGTATAGACGCCGGGCGCCTGCCAGAAGACCCGCTCCGCGCCCCAGAAACAGCCCATGCCGACGATCAGGCTTTCCATGCCGTCCGGGAAGGGCGGCCTGATCGGGTTGCCGTTGACATGGTGGCGGTTCTCGACCGGCATCGCCTGCGCCCGCCCCTTCAGCGCCCGGCCGGGCGCGGGCATCTCCAGCTTGCGTCGCGGAATGAAGAACATGGCGGGGATTCCGGTGATGCCGGTTGTTGTCGGAAAGATAGGCGATCCCGGCAGCCTGTCCAAGAGCGGGCGCAGCCGGTTGCCGTCGTCGGAGTTTTTTGCATCTATCGGCGAGAACTTCCGGAGGCCAAACCATGACCGACCGTTCCGCCGCCCGCCGCGCCTCCGGATTGCGCCTCGTGCAGCTATGGGTGCCCGATTCGCGGGCGCCGGGCTTTGCCGAAGAGTGCCGCCGCCAGACCGCGCTGGCGGTCGCGTCCGACCGTGCCGACGCCGACCTCCGCGGTTTCCTCGATGCCGCGCTCGAAGACCTCGGCACCTGGAAGTGAGGAAAGACCCTGCAGCGACGGGCACCCGGCGGTGAGGCGCGGCTGCCCCGCTACCGTCGCGCTACCGGATCTGCGGTAGCGGCCTACCCCCGGAACGGGCTCGCCGGGTAGGTGCCGAGGAGGGTCCATTCGGTGGTGAAGAAATCGAGCTCTTCGAAGGCCCATTTCATCGCCTGCTCGTCCGGGTGGCCTTCGACGTCGGCGTAGAACTGGGCGACGGTGAAGGCGCCGTCGATAATGTAGCTTTCCAGCTTGGTGATGTTGACGTTGTTGGTCGCGAAGCCGCCGAGCGCCTTGTAGAGCGCGGCCGGCACGCTGCGGACCCGGAAGACGAAGCTCGTGATCGTCTTGCGGCTGCCGGCGGCCGGCATCAGGTGCTCCGGCCCCATGATGATGAAGCGGGTCGTGTTGTGGTCGGCGTCCTCGATCCGGTCGCGCAGGATCTTCAGGCCGTAGATTTCCGCCGCCAGGGAAGAGGCGATGGCGCATTTCGCCTTGTCGCTCCATTGCGCGACATCGCGGGCGGCGCCGGCGGTGTCGAAATGGATGACCGGCTCGGCGCCCAGTTCGGCGATCAACTTGCGGCACTGGTCCAGGGCATGGATGTGGCTGTGGATTTCCTTCAGGCCGCCGGTTTCGGCGTCCGGCGTGCCGAGCAGGCAATGCTCCACCCGCTGGAAATGCTCGCCGATGATGTAGAGGCCGGAATGGGGCAGCAGGTGATGGATATCCGCCACCCGCCCCGCGACCGAATTGTCGATCGGGATCATGGCGAGCCGGGCCTCGCCGTCGCGCACCGCGGTGAAGCTGTCCTCGAAAGTCGCGCAGGGCAGCGGCTGCATGTCCGGATAGACCTGGCGGCAGGCGATGTGGGAGTTCGCGCCCAGGGTGCCCTGGAAGGCGATGCGGTTGGCGGGGGTATCGGTCATGCCTCTTGTTCCAGCAATGCCCGCGCGCGTGCAAGGTCTTCCGGCGTGTCGACGCCGAAGGGGACGCCGTCCGCCAACGCCGCGTCGATGCGCAGGCCGGCCTCCAGCGCGCGCAGCTGTTCGAGCTTTTCCCGCTTTTCCAGCGGGCTCGGCGGCAGGGCGACGAAGCGGTCGAGGGCCGGACGGCGCCAGGCGTAGATGCCGATATGATGCCAGACCGGCCCGGCGCCGGCCGGGGCTGCGGCGCGGGTGAAATAGAGCGCCCGGCCGACCGCGGCGCCGTCCGCCAGGCTCATCACGGCCTTGACGACGTTCGGATTGTCGCGCTCGCCCGGATCGGCGGTCGGCACGACGAGGGTCGCGATATCGACCGCCGGGTCGCGCAAGGGGGCGAGCGAAGCGCGGATCAGGGCGGGGTCGATCGCCGGCAGGTCGCCCTGGAGGTTCACGACGGTGCCGTAGCGGCCGCCGGGGTCGCGGATCGCCGCGGCGGCGTGCACCCGGTCGGAGCCGGAGGGCAGGGCCGGATCGGTCATTACGGCCTCGCCGCCAGCCGCCCCGACCGCATCGGCGATCGCCCGGTCGCCGCAGGCGACGATCACCGGGCCGACATCGGCGGCGACCGCGCGGCGCCAGACATGGACGATCATCGGCGCGCCCGCAATTGTCGCAAGCGGTTTGTCCGGCAGCCGCGTCGCGGCCAGCCGGGCAGGGATAATTACCAGCGATTCCCGGCCGTTATCGGTCATGGATCGGGCGTAACCCGCGGTTCGCAAAGGATTTATGTGACATCGTGTCGCCAAGCCCCGGCCTGTCGGGGCTGCGGGGCCGTCACTATAACCGGGAAACCGATTTCAGATTTCGTCGACGCCGCGCCCGCCCGCTTTCCCCAGGGACGTGCTGCGGCCGGCTCGACGGCGGTTCGCGCCGGACGCCGCCCGCCTTCCCCAAGGGCGCGCCGCGAGAGCCGCATTGTAGGGAAAGCCCGGTCGCCGCCATGAATTTCAACTCCCTTGCCGCCTCCGTCCTGATCGTGGGCATCAGCGCCCTGGTCATCAGCAAGGTGGGCGATATCCTCGTCCCCGAGGAGCATTTCTCCCAAAAGGCCGAAGCCGCGCACACGCCCGGAACCGGCGCGCCGGCGAAAAAGGCCGAGCCGGACCCGGCGGTCGCCGTCGCGCTGGCTGCCGCCGATGCGGCCAAGGGCGAGAAGCTGGTGCGCAGCAAGTGCAAGTCCTGCCACACCTGGAGCAAGGGCGGCCGCAACAGCGTCGGCCCGAACCTGTGGGGCGTGGTCGGCCGCGAGAAAGCGACCGTCGACGGTTTCAGCTATTCCTCGGCCATGAAGGAGGCCGGCGGGAACTGGTCCTTCGAAGAAATGTACAGCTTCCTCAAGCGGCCGAGCGCGCAGATCAAGGGCACGAAGATGACCTACCGCCTGCGCAAATACGCCCAGCGCGCCGACGTGATCGCCTTCCTGCGGACGCAGTCGGATACGCCCGTGCCGCTTCCCGAGGCGGGCGCCGCGACAGAGAAAGCGGAATAGCCGCCTGTCGGAACATGGGCCGCGCGACGGGCGGCCCGACGGGCGGCGGGGCGTCATGACCGGCGCTTGCCCCGAAGAATTCGTCGGGATCGCAAACCGGCTGGCCGACGCGAGCGGCGCGGCGATCCGGCCGCATTTCCGCAGCGACATTGCGGTTGCGGACAAGCCGGACCTCAGCCCCGTCACCGTCGCCGACGAGGCAGCGGAGCGGGAAATCCGCCGCATTCTGGAAAAAGCCTGCCCCGGCCACGGCATCGTCGGGGAGGAGTTCGGTTCCGACGGGGCGGGGCGCGACTTCGTCTGGGTGATCGATCCGATCGACGGTACGCGCAGCTTCATCTGCGGCGTCCCGACCTTCACGACGCTGATCGCCCTGCTGCACGAGGGCGAGCCGGTCCTCGGCGTCATCGACCAGCCGGTCCTGGGCGAGCGCTGGGTCGGCGCGCGCGGCCGCGGTACGACCTTCAACGGGGCACCGGTCAGAACGGCCGCGCCGAAGCCGCTCGACGAAGCCGCGATGTTCACGACCGCGCCCGACATGTTTGACGGGGACATGTCCGGGGGCGCGGCGGAGGCCTATGAAAACCTTCGCTCGACGGTTCATCTCACCCGCTTCGGCCTGGACGGCTATGCCGCGGGGCTGCTGGCGAGCGGGCTGATCGACCTGCATGTCGAAGGGGATATGAAACCGTGGGATTACCTGGCGCTGGTCCCGGTGATCGAGAATGCCGGCGGCGTCATGACCGACTGGACCGGCGGCCGGCTGACCCTCGAAGCCGGCGACGGGCTCACGCTCGCCGCATCCTCACCCGCCCTGCACGCCGCGGCGCTGGATATCCTCGGGAGCGGCCGGAACCGACGGTGACGGCCGATTAAGAAAAATTTGTGAATTTAATATATTTTTCCTTGACATTCGAAAACAAGGCTCTATCTTCCTTCGCAGCACAGTTCAGAAGTGCGCCCGGACGGAGCGATCCTCCCCCTTCCCGCCGCCCCGGTGCGTAGTCCGGGCTGCCCCGGCGCGGATTCCCCTGCGACACCCCTCGTCGTCATTCCGACCGGAGCCCCGGCCCGCAGGCCGGGGCGTAGTGGAGGAATCTGGCGGGCGCTCCATCGACGCCAGAGGCTCCGGCATCCGGCCGGCGTCCGTCGCCAGCCGGATTTCTCCACTTCGCGGGCTGACGCCCGCTCCGGTCGAAATGACAGGATAGGAGCGGGCTGACGCCCGCTCCGGTCGAAATGACAGGATAGGGGCGGGCTGACGCCCGCTTCGGTCGAAATGACGGGCGGGCAAGCGATGCGCCCGGCGCGGTCTCCCCCCTTTTCGCAGAGAAATCCGGCCCGGGGGGCGGCGATTCGGGATTGCTCGGACTCCGGGGCGGATCGCGGCGGCGGTTTCGAGCGGGAAACGGCCGGAGAATCCGCGGAAAGGAATGTAATCTTGCGATTCGGATACCCGCACCATTGAGGAATGTAGTCCTGTGACCCAAACGCCGGATATCGCGGTTGGAGCAGAAGTACCCGCAATATATTGCGGTTCGGCGCCTCGAACGCCCGGTCGCGAGCAAAAAAAAGCAAAAGACATACCGGTCTGTCTAATTCCGGCGCCTAGGCCCGGCGTCGGCCGGAAAGCGCGCCGCGGCGGGGGCGCTACGCGCGCAACAGGCTGCGAATGTCGTTCGGTAGCGCGAAGGCGGCGGCGAAGATGTCCGCGTTGAAATAGCGCGTCTCCAGCCCGATGGCGTCGATCCGGTCCCGGATCGTGGCGGCGCTCCAGCGGCGCAGCCCGGCATCGTCCGTCGCCCAGCCGAAGGCCATGAAGCCGCCATTGTAGGTCGGCACCGGCGCAACATAGAAAGCCGGGTCGGCGAACAGCGCGCGGAACGCGGCATGGCTTGTTGCAAGCTCGTCGCCCTGGAGCGACGGCACGCCGTTCTGCGTCACCAGCGCGCCGCCTTCCTTCAGGCAGCGCTTGCAGTTGCGGTAGAAGTCTTCGGTGAAGAGCGCGGCGCCGGGCCCGACCGGATCGGTCGAATCGACGATCGCGACGTCGAAGCGCCGGCCGGTCTCTGCGACGAAGCGGGCGCCGTCGGCGATGACCAGCTCGGCGCGCGGATCGTCGAACGCCCCGGCCGAGAGCGCCGGCAGCCAGGCCTTCGCCAGGTCCACCACGCGGCGGTCGATCTCGACCTGCGTCGCCCGGACTTCGGGATGGCGCAGCGCCTCGCGCAGGCAGCCGCCATCGCCGCCGCCGACGATCAGGATATCGAGCCTGTCCTCCGGCCCGCTGCCTCCGGAGCCGCTGCAAAGCGCGGCCTTGCGCGCCAGGATCGCCGGATGGGCCAGCATCTCGTGATAGACATATTCGTCGGCCTCGGTCGTCTGGATAGCGCCGTCCAGGGCCAGGACGCGGCCGAACGTCCGGTTCTCGAAAATCGCCAGCTCGTGCAGCCCGGTATGCTCCCGGTGCAGCATCCGGTCCACGGCGAGCGACTGGCGGATGCCGTCGTGCAGCGTCTCGTCGAACCAGTCCATCTGCCGATTCCGTCGGGGGCCTCAGCCCGGAACGCCGCGCCGGTGCTCGGAAATCTCGACGCGCCCCGGCGCCAGGGCCTCCCGCAGCACGGCGACCGCCCGGTGGGGATCGCAGGCGCCGCACATGAACACGTCGGCCGCGGCATAGCCCCGCTCCGGCCAGGTGTGGATCGCGATATGGGATTCGGCCAGCACGACGATCCCCGAAACGCCCTTCCCGGCGCCGAACGGATGCATGAAGCTGTGCAGGACCGTGGCGCCGCTGTCCCGCGCCGCGCGGATCAGGGCTGCCTCGACGGCGCCGACGTCCGAAAGATTGACGGCGTCCCACAATTCGACCAGCAGATGGGTCGCGGCGGCGTCCTGTTTCATGGCCCGGTCATGGTGAGCCCGGCACCGGCGGGAGCGCCCGAAGGAGCGACCGGCCGGCTCAGAACTGGTCTTCCGCCAGCGCCATCACCGTATCGCCGCTGTCGGCGATGCTGGCGAGCAGGCCGCCGGAGCGGCTGAGGATGTGATCGGCGTAGAAGCGGGCCGTCTTGATCTTGGCCGCGCACCAGGCGGCGCCGGCACCGTTGGCGCCGTTGCCGCCCTGGGCGGCCGCCGCGGCCGCGGCCTTGCCCATCAGCCAGCCGGCCGCCGTGTTGCCGAACAGGGTAAGATAGGGGACGGCGTGGGCCGAAGCCTTGCAGATATCGGCCGGCCCGGTCGCCAGCATCCATTCGGTCGCCTGTTCCAGCGCCCGGGCCGAGGCGGCGAGCGCCGTGCCGGTCGCTGCGACATCGGGGTTGTCCGATCCGGCGACCGCGGCGGCGTCCGCAGCCATGCCGGCGATGAACGCGCGCGCCGACTCGCCGCCGTCGCGCAGGATCTTGCGGCCCATCAGGTCGTTGGCCTGGATGCCGTTGGTGCCCTCGTAGATCGGGTGGATGCGGGCGTCGCGCATATGCTGGGCGGCGCCGGTCTCCTCGATGAAGCCCATGCCGCCATGCACCTGCACGCCGGTGAAGGCGACGTCGCAGCCGGTATCGGTGCACCAGGCCTTGACGACCGGGATCAGCAGGTCGAGGTCGCTCTGCGCCGCGGCGCGGACTTCGGCGTCCGGGTGCCTTTTGGCGACATCCATGCGGCCGGCCGTGTAGTAGCACAGGGCGCGCATGCCCTCGGTCTTCGCCTTCATGTCCATCAGCATCCGGCGCACGTCCGGGTGGCGGACGATCGGCACGTTCGGCTCGCCGGTCGCGATGTCCCGGCCCTGGGTCCGCTCCATGGCGAAGGCCCTGGCCTGCTGCCAGGCGCGTTCGGCGGTGGCGAGGCCGGCGACGCCGACATTGAGCCGCGCGTTGTTCATCATGGTGAACATGCAGGCCATGCCGTTATTCTCTTCGCCGATCAGGTAGCCGACCGCCCCGTCGTTCTCGCCATAGGCCATGACGCAGGTCGGGCTGCCGTGGATGCCCAGCTTGTGTTCGAGCGAGACCGGCCGCAGATCGTTGCGCGGGCCGAGCGAGCCGTCGTCGTTCACCAGCACCTTTGGCACGAGGAACAGGGAAATGCCCTTCACGCCCGGCGGGCCGCCCTCGATCCGGGCGAGGACGAGGTGGATAACATTCTCGGTGTAGTCCTGGTCGCCGAAGGTGATGAAGATCTTCTGGCCGTGGATGCGGAACCGGTCGCCGTCGCGCACCGCCTTCGTCCGCAGGGCGCCGACATCGGATCCGGCGTGCGGCTCGGTCAGGTTCATAGTGCCGGTCCATTCGCCGGTCACCAGCTTCGGCAGGTATCGCGCCTTCTGTTCCGCGGTGCCGTGGGCGCCGATCGCCTCGATGGCGCCGACCGTCAGCATCGGGCACAGCGCCCAGCTCGTGTTCGCCGCGCCCCACATCTCGGAGACCGCCGTGCTCAGCGCCCAGGGCAGGCCCTGGCCGCCGATTTCCGGATCGAACGGCACGCTGTTCCAGCCGCCCTCGACGAATTTCAGGTAGGCGTCGCGGAAGCCCGCCGGCGTGCGCACCACGCCGTTTTCGAGGACCGAGCCTTCCTCGTCGCCGCGCCGGTTGAGCGGCCCGATCACCTCGCCGGCCAGCCGGCCGGCCTCGTCCAGCACGGCGTCGACCAGATCGCCGGTCGCTTCCTCGTAGCCGGGCAGCGCGGCAATGCCGGGCAGGCCGGCGACATGGTCGAGCACGAAGCGCATGTCCTGCACGGGCGCGCGGTAGTCGGTCATGGAACCCTCGGGCGATGGCTGGATGTGTCCGGACGTCCACCGGAATATAGCAGCGCCGGGGGGCGCCGGTAGGGCAGCGATGTCCCAACGGCGGGGAATCGCCCCGCCCCTTATGCCCGCCCCTTATGCCCGCCCCTCGCGGCCGGTCCGCGGTGCCGCTGCAAGCCGCGCGTCCGACCTTACCGAACTTTAATCTTGTCTACAGCGGACGGAGAGGCGCGGCGTCCTATATATGCCGGTAACGGATGGCGCCGGACGGCATCCATTGCCGGCTGCGGCGCCGCCATCGTCCGATCGTCCCCGAAGGAGGCCGACCCATGACCACAGCCTTGGCCGACCGCGCCCGCGCCGGACGGCAACGCCGGACGCCGGCGCCCGGATATCCTCGCAAGGGCCTGATCCTGACCCTGGGCGGCGGCGCGCTCGCCGCCTTCGCCATGCTGCCCGCAACCGTCCAGGCGCGCGGCGTGCCGCAGAGCTTTGCCGATCTCGCCGAGAGGGTGAAACCGGCCGTCGTCAGCATTGCGGTCGAACGGACCGGCAGCCCCTCGGCCACGCGCAGGCTTCCGCCCGGCTTCCGCAACCCGTTTCCGGAGGGATCGCCGTATCACGATTTCTTCCGCCGCTTCTTCGACGGCCCGGACCGCGGCGGCCCGGCGGAACCGCGGCGCCGCTTCCGCGCGGTCGGTTCCGGTTTCGTGATCGATCCGACCGGCTTCGTCGTCACTAACCATCACGTCGTCGACAACGCGACCAAGGTCGAGGTCGTCTTCGACAGCGGCAAGCGACGCAAGGCGACCGTGGTCGGGCGCGACGCGAAAACCGATCTGGCGCTCCTCAAGGTCAAGGGCGACGGGCCGTTTCCGCACATCGTATGGGGCGACTCGGACAAGACCCGCGTCGGCGACTGGATCCTGGCGGTCGGCAACCCCTTCGGCCTCAACAGCACCGTCACCGCCGGCATCGTCTCCGCGCGCGGGCGCAGCCTGGGCAGCGCGGCGCTGGTCGATTTTCTCCAGGTCGATGCGCCGATCAACAAGGGCAACTCTGGCGGCCCGACCTTCAACATGGCCGGCGAGGTGGTCGGCGTGAACACGGCGATCTATTCGCCGACCGGCGGCAGCGTCGGCCTCGGTTTCGCCATTCCGTCCAACACGGCGCGCGAGGTGATCGCGCAGCTCAGGAGCGGCGGCAAAATCAGCCGCGGCTGGCTCGGCGTGCAGATCCAGGATGTCTCGGAAGATATCGCCAAGGCGGTCGGTCTCGAAAAGCCGCGCGGCGCCCTGGTCGCCGCCGTGATGCCCGACAGCCCGGCGGCGCGCGCCGGCGTGCAGCCCAGCGACATCATCGTCGGCTGGGCCGGCAAGGAAATCGAGGACACCCGCGATCTCGTCCGGAAAGTCGCCTACACCAAGGCCGGCCGGAAGGTGACCGCGGTCGTCTGGCGCAACGGCGGCCGCAAGTCCCTGACCGTGCTGGTCGCCGAGAGCGGCGTGCAGCAGGCCGCGGCGAGCGCCGGCGCTTCGCCCCGCGGCAGCGCGGAACTCGGCCTGTCGGTCGCGCCGGTCGACGACGGGCTGCGCCGCCGCTTCGGCCTGAAGCGCGGCGCCGAGGGCCTGGTGATCGTGGAGGTCGAGCCGGATTCCGCGGCGGCGGCCAAGAACCTGCGGCCGGGCGATCTCGTCACCCACGTCAACGGCAACAAGGTTGCCGCGGCGGCGGCCATGAAGCGGCATGTCGAGGAGGCGCGGCGCGACGGCCGGGCGGCGGTCCTGTTCCGCATCCTGCGCGGCGAGCGGCCGATCTTCGTCACGGTCGAACTCGGCTGAAGCCGGATTGCCTTCCCGGCGCTTCCCTCTCGCGCCGGCCCGGGCGCCCCGGATGCCAAGGCTCCTCCTCGCCTTCGGCATCCGGGGCGCGGCTTTTTCCGGCGCAACGGCGCGGATCCTGTGCCGGTGAGCGGCCGGGTTCCCCGTTCATCGCACGGCCGCCTCCCGGTATAACCGGCGCCATGAAAATTCTCGTCATCGAAGACGATACCGACACGGCGGACTATGTCGCCAAGGGATTGCAGGAAGCCGGCCACGCCGTGGACCTGGCCCGCGACGGCAGGGACGGGCTGGTGAAGGCGGTCGGCGAGACCTTCGATGTCGCCATCGTCGACCGGATGCTGCCGGGCGTGGACGGCAAGACGATCGTCGAGACCCTGCGCGGCGCCGGCAGGTCCACGCCGGTCCTGTTCCTCAGCGCCATGGGCGAGGTGCGCCACCGGGTCGAGGGCCTGCGCGCCGGAGCGGACGACTACCTGACCAAGCCCTTCGCCTTTTCCGAACTGCTGGCGCGGGTCGAGGCGCTGGGCCGGCGGCCGAGGGACGCCTATCGGGAGGAAACGGTCCTCGCGGTGGCGGGGCTGGAACTCGACCGGCTGACCCGGGAGGTGGTCCGCGACGGCCGGCGGATCGAGCTGCAGCCGCGGGAATACCGGCTGCTGGAATACCTGATGCAGCATGCCGGCCGGGTGGTCACCCGCACGATGCTGCTGGAACATGTCTGGGACTATCATTTCGACCCCCAGACCAATGTGATCGACGTGCATATCAGCCGGTTGCGCCAGAAGATCGACCGGGATTTCGGGACGCCGCTGCTCCATACGGTGCGCGGCGCCGGGTACAGCCTCCGTGCGCCCGATCCGGCCGATTAGATCGCGGGTCTTCCAGCTTTCGCTGCTGACCAGCGCGATTTTCGGCCTCGCGGCCTGCGCCGTCGTCGCCACCCTGTATTTTTCCTCGGTCGAAGCCGTCACCCGGCAGATCGAGGCGACCATCGATGCCGAGATCAAGGGCCTGTCGGAGCAATACCGGCAGTTCGGCACCGCCGGGCTGATCCGCTCGGTGCAGAACCGGACGCGGCAGCGCGCCCGGCCGGGCGCCATCTATCTGGTTGTCGATTCCGGCTTCGTGCCGCTGGCCGGCAATATCGCCGCCTGGCCGCAGGAGGAGCCGGACGCCCGGAGATGGGTCACCTTCTCCTTCCGCACCGGCAGCGCGGCTGACAACCGGCCCGGCGCCGGGGGCGAGGCCCGCGGGCGCATGTTCCGCCTGCCCGGCGGCTATTTCCTGCTGGTCGGCCACGACCTGCGCGAGCAGCAGCGTGTAACGGCGCGCACCCGCGGGACGCTGATCCTGGCCGGGATCGTCGCTGTCCTGTTCGCCGTCGCCTCGGGCGGCCTGCTGAGCTGGCTGGTCCTGCGCCGCCTCGACGGCATCAACCGGACGAGCCGCGAGATCATGGCCGGCGACCTCGCCCGCCGGGTGCCCGAGACCGGCAGGGGCGACGAGTTCGACCGGCTGGCGCAGAGCCTGAACGCCATGCTGAGCCAGAACGAGAAGCTTTTCGTCGGCATGCGCGAAGTGGCGGAGAATCTGGCGCACGACCTGCGCAGCCCGCTCGGCCGGGTGCGCCAGCGGCTCGAACGCCAGCTTTCGGACTCCCTGTCCGCCGGCGAGAAGAGCGCGCTGGCGATGGAGGCCCTGGACGAGACCGACCGGATGCTCGCGACCTTCAACGCCATCCTGAGCATCGCCCAGGCGGACTCCGGCGCGCCCAAACGCAGCTTCGAACCGGTCGACCTGCGAATCCTGCTCCAGGACGTAGCGGATCTTTACGAGCCGCTCGCCGAAGAGGCCGGCGCCCGGCTGACGCTTGCCCTGCCCGGCCGGCCGGTCGTCGTGCGCGGCAACCGGGACATGCTGTTCCAGGCCTGCGCCAATCTGCTGGACAACGCCATAAAATACGGCGTTGAGTCCGCCGGCCCGGCGCAGCCATCGGCGATCGATCTCGATCTGGACGCCGCCGGGGAGAGCGCGCGTTTCGCGGTCCGGGACCGCGGCGCGGGATTGCACGGCGAGGCGCTGGAGCGGGCGCGCGAGCGCTTCTACCGGGCCGACGCCAGCCGGACCACCGGCGGCTCCGGGCTCGGTCTCGCCCTGGTCGATGCGGTCGCGCGGCTGCATGACGGGACGCTGACCCTGGCCGCCGCCGGCCCCGGCCTGCGCGCCACGGTGCAGCTTCCTCTCGACAAGAACGCTCCGGCGCAGGAAACAACCGGAGGAGCGGGCGCGGAGCCCGTGGGCGCTACAGGCGCCGATCCGGTCTAGGAGACCGCTAGGAGACCGCTAGGAGACCGCCCATGGCCACCGTCATCGTCTATGGCCTGGAGAATTGCGACAGCTGCCGGGCCGCGCGGCATTATCTGGATGAACGCGCCTTCCGGTACGACTTCCGCGATGTCCGCGCCGACGGCTTTTCGGATGCCGAACTCGATCGCTGGATCGCCACCCTCGGCTGGGAGGCGCTGCTCAACCGCAAGAGCCGGACCTGGCGGGAATTGCCGGAAGCCGACCGGGCCGGCCTCGACGCCGCGAGGGCGCGGGCCCTGCTCAAGGCCCATCCCACGCTGCTCAAGCGCCCGGTCATCGACGCCACCCGCGGTGCGTTCACGGCCGGCTGGACCCCGGAGGTGCGCAAGGCCCTGCAATCCGTGCTGTGAGGCGCGCTCAGAATTTCGGGAACACCTGGGTTTCGCGCAGCCAGTCGGACATGACCATCCGTTCCTTGCGTTCGGCCGTGCCGAAGCCGTCGTGGCGCGCCTTGTTGGGCCAGACATGCTCCGACACCCGCGCCATCCGGGTGACGACATGTTCGCGGGTCACGTTGATCACCATGAAGTCGGTCGCGAGCGCGAGCCTGCCCTGCCAGTGCTTGCGGATCTCCGCCTCCATCTCGCCCGCCGTGTCGAAATCGTTGAAGAAGTGGAAGGCGACGAACAGGCGCGGGTCGCACTGGGCGATGACATGGGCCGCCTCGCCGGGGTCCGAGTGGGCGATGGTGCCGATGCCGCGGGCCGTGCGCTCGTCGTAGCCGGAGCGCTCCATCAGCTGGCCGACCGTGTTGAAGGTCTCGTGGACCAGCACGTCGACGCCTTTCGCGTTGTCGATCATGAAGCTGCTGGGCGTGGTATCGCCCGAATAGACGAAGCTCAGGCCGTTCCATTCCAGCTTCAGGCTGACCGGCCCGTCGTAGATGTGCACGGCCGGGAAGCTGGTGATGGTTACGCCGTTCTTCTCGTAGACCGGGTGGACCTTCGCATAGTCGAACTCGTTGATCTCGACCTCGGCGCCGACGGCGGGCAGGAAGCCGACCCGGGTGTCGGTGTCCCAGCGGTAGCTTTCCATCTGCTTCTCGACGAAATGGCGGAAGCCGTATTCCGGCCGGTTGCTCGACGGGCCGTAGACGACCAGCGGCTTGAGCCGGCCGCCGGCCCAGCTGCCGATCCAGACCTGGCCGAAATCGCCGACATGGTCGGTGTGCAGATGGGTCGCGAACCAGGCGGTGATGTCGTTGTAGGGAATTTCCAGCGCCGTGAAATTCATCTGGCTGCCGAAGCCGAAATCGAACACGAATTTGTCGCCGTTGCCCAACTCGACCAGCCACGACGCGTTGGCCTGGGAGCGGCGCAGGAACGGCCGCCCGGTGCCCAGCGCGGTGATCCGCATCTCGTCCGGGCTCAGCGTCTCGGCGTTGGGATAGAACTGTTCCGCATAGCCGGCCCGCCCGGCGTCCGTGGTCGTGCGAATGGTCATCGGCCACCCCCTGCAATTCCGCCGCCGATCGTCGATGGCGCCGTTCCGGCGCCCTGTTTAGGGAATTGCAGCCGGCCCGTCATGCCGGTTGTGGCTGCGACGGACTGCCCGAATCGGCAGAATTTTCCGAATATCCGCCTTGACAGGGCCGGGCCTTCCCCTAAATGCCCCTCGCAACGGCGCTAGCACTCGTCTGGAGGGAGTGCCAACAACGCATTCCGCCGACAGGCCAATCCAGGCCGGTCAATCCAGACAGGACAACCCAGGCGCCGTCCCCGGTTCTACCGAACAATCACCCGATCGCACGCAACGCGACATTGTTTCTGGAAGGAGGCAATCCATGAACTTCCGTCCCCTGCACGACCGTGTGCTGGTGCGCCGTCTGGACGAAGAGGAAACCACATCCGGCGGCATCATCATTCCGGACACGGCCAAGGAAAAGCCGATGGAAGGCGAGATCATCGCCGCCGGCGCCGGCGCCAAGAACGAGAAGGGCGAGGTCTCCCCGCTCGACGTCAAGGCCGGCGACCGCATCCTGTTCGGCAAATGGTCGGGCACCGAAGTCAAGATGGACGGCGAAGAGCTGCTCATCATGAAGGAGAGCGACATTCTCGGTATCATCGAGGACGCCGCCCCGGTCAAAAAGGCCGCCTGACCTGCCGGCACGCTAACCGGCAACCCGATCTTCCTGCCGCCGGCGGTCCGATCCGCCAACGGCGGCCCCAACCGTTCAACACGTTCTCTCAAGGAGGAAGTCGTCAGCCATGGCTGCGAAAGACGTAAAATTCTCAACCGATGCCCGCACGCGGATGCTGCACGGCGTCGATATCCTGGCCGATGCCGTGCGCGTCACCCTCGGCCCGAAAGGCCGCAACGTGGTGCTCGACAAGGCGTTCGGCGCACCGCGCATCACCAAGGACGGCGTGACGGTCGCCAAGGAAATCGAGCTTGAGGACAAGTTCGAGAATATGGGCGCCCAGATGGTCCGCGAGGTCGCCTCGAAGACCAACGACGAGGCCGGCGACGGCACCACGACCGCGACGCTGCTGGCGCATGCCATCGTGCGCGAAGGCGCAAAGGCGGTCGCCGCCGGCCTCAACCCGATGGACCTGAAGCGCGGTATCGACACGGCCGTTTCGGCGATCGTCGAAGACCTGCGGAAGCGCTCCCGGACGATCGAGTCGAACGACGAGATTGCCCAGGTCGGCACCATCTCCGCCAACGGCGACCGCGAAGTCGGCGACATGATTGCCAAGGCCATGGAGACCGTGGGCAACGAAGGCGTCATCACGGTGGAGGAAGCCAAGTCTCTCGAGACCGAGCTGGAAGTCGTCGAAGGCATGCAGTTCGACCGCGGCTATCTCTCGCCCTACTTCGTCACCGACGCCGAAAAGATGAAGGTATCGCTGGACGATCCCTACATCCTGATCCACGAGAAGAAGCTGTCCAATCTGCAGTCCATGCTGCCGGTTCTGGAAGCGGTGGTGCAGTCCGGCAAGCCGCTGCTGATCATCGCAGAGGATGTCGAGGGCGAGGCGCTGGCCACCTTGGTGGTCAACAAGCTGCGCGGCGGCCTCAAGGTGGCTGCGGTCAAGGCGCCGGGCTTCGGCGACCGCCGCAAGGCCATGCTCGAGGACATCGCGATCCTGACCGACGGCCAGGTGATCAGCGAAGATGTCGGCATCAAGCTGGAATCGGTGACCCTCGACATGCTCGGCACGGCCAAGAAGGTCGAGATCACCAAGGAAGAGACCACGATCGTCGACGGCGCCGGAGACAAGGCGCAGATCGAGGGCCGCTGCGGCCAGATCCGCCAGCAGGTCGAGGAGACCACGTCGGACTATGACCGCGAGAAGCTGCAGGAGCGGCTGGCCAAGCTGGCCGGCGGCGTTGCGGTCATCCGGGTCGGCGGCGCTACCGAGGTCGAGGTGAAGGAGAAGAAGGACCGCGTCGACGATGCGATGCATGCGACCCGCGCTGCGGTCGAGGAGGGCATCGTCGCCGGCGGCGGCGTGGCCCTGATCAACTCGATCGCCGCGCTCGACGCTCTCAACGTCGAGGACGACGACCAGCGCGTCGGCGTCAACATCGTGCGCAAGGCGATCCAGTCGCCGGTCCGCCAGATCGCCGAAAACTCGGGTGAGGACGGCTCGGTCATCGCCGGCAAGATCATGGAGCACGAGGAGGCCAACTGGGGCTTCAACGCCCAGACCGGCCAATTCGAAGACCTGGTCAAGGCCGGCATCATCGACCCGACCAAGGTCGTCCGCGCGGCCCTGCAGGACGCCGCCTCGGTCGCCGGCCTGCTGGTCACGACCGAAGCCATGGTCGCCGAGAAGCCGGAGAAGAAGGCGCCGGCCGCACCGGGCGGCGGCATGCCGGACATGGGCGGCATGGACTTCTAGTCCCTGCCCTCCGGCGCCGTCCTTCGACGGCTCGAACGAAAAGGCCCGCACTCCGGTGCGGGCCTTTTTTTGGCTCCTGTCTCGACAACTCTGCGCAAATTGCGTATAGATAGAGATGAGCCGCGCCAGCGGATACCGATTTACGCTTCTGCAAGATCTGTCCGAAGACAGTCTCGTGGCAATCCGGGCGGACCTGCCCGGCGGTGAGGCAATCCTGATCTGGGCCGAGGTTGAGCTGGACGGCAGGACCGCGATTTTATGCCAGCCCTTCATCGGCGGTTTCGACGCCGCGACCGGCCGGGACATGCAGGGGCGGCTGGGCCCGCGGGGTGTGCGGCGGCTCGTCCATGAAGCCATGGAGCAATTCGATGTCGATTGTATCGGAATTGAGCAGGCGCGCCGGATCTCGGGCGCCAATCCGGGACGCCCCGTCAAAAACCTCGTCTTCCGGCGGCGGTCCTGAAACGATTCGTCTGGCGCGCCATGCTGCCGGTGCAATGGATTCGCTTGCCGTTGCGACGGCTCTGGTTCGTGCCGGCGTCGGCCCTCGACTGGCAAAAAAAATCGTCGAAGACCTGATCGAGTTTCGTGCGTCGACGGTGCGCATGAACTGCAACAAGACGGTCTCCGCTGCATTGAACCAGGCGGGAGTCTCTGCCGGGTCGGACCGAAGCGACGATATTGACGTTCGGTCGGTGCGCGAGAGAACCGGGCTATCGCAGCGCGACTTTGCCCGGCGCTACGGCCTGGCTTTCACAACCGTCCAAAACTGGGAGCAAAGGAGAAGCAGACCGGACGCTGCAGGGCGATCCTTGTTGCGCATCATTGCTGCGGATCCCGTTCAGGCCGCCTCGTTGCTTGCCAGGTCTCCCGGCTGACCGGAGCGGTCACCGGATAGGCGCTTTTCCGTGGATATGCCGCGATTGGTGTAGCGCCGCCGGCCTGCCTCTCCTACATCTCCGGGAACGCACTGCCGGGATGTCCGATCATGACCGAATTCGCCGACAGCAGCGGCTGGTTGTTCCAATTTCTCGCCGGCGCGGCGATCCTGTTCATATTCGCCATCGGCACCGTCTTCCTCCTTCTGGTGCTGGTCTTCGTGTCCGACGTGACGCAGCGCAAGGACGCCGTCCGGCGCAACTTTCCGGTGATCGGTCGTTTGCGCCACTTCTTCACCGAGCTCGGCAAGTTCTTCCGGCAGTATTTCTTCGCCATGGACCGGGAGGAGATGCCCTTCAACCGGGAGCAGCGCAACTGGGTCTACCGGGCCGCGGCCGGCACCGACAACACCGTGCCTTTCGGCTCGACCCGCAGCCTGCAGCCCGAAGGCACGATCCTGTTCGCCAACGCCGCCTATCCGGACTCCGACTTTTACGGCGCGGACGCCGCGCCGCTGGTGATCGGCGCCGGCTGCCGGCGGCCCTATGCGGCGCTGAGCTTCTTCAATATCTCCGGCATGAGCTACGGCGCCGTCTCGCGCCCGGCCGTGCGCGCCCTGTCGAAGGGCGCGGAACTGGCCGGCTGCTGGCTGAACACCGGCGAGGGCGGCCTGTCGCCCTGGCACCTGGACGGCGATTGCGACATCGTCTTCCAGATCGGCACGGCGCGGTACGGCTGCCGCACCGAAGACGGCGCGCTGAGCCCGGAACGGCTGAAGGAACTGGCCGCCCACGACCGGGTCCGCATGTTCGAGATCAAGCTCGCCCAGGGCGCCAAACCCGGCAAGGGCGGTATTCTGCCCGGCGCCAAGGTGACCGCGGAGATTGCCGAAATCCGGGGCATTCCGGTCGGCGAAGACTCGATCAGCCCGAACCGCCACCCCGACATCGCGAACGACAACCAGCTGATCGACGCCATCAACCGGATCCGCGACCTGACGGGCAAGCCGGTCGGCTTCAAGACGGTGATCGGCGAGCCGCGCTGGCTCGACGGATTGTTCGAGGCGATCGCCAGGCGCGGCCAGGGCTGCGCTCCGGACTTCATCACGGTCGACAGCGCCGACGGCGGCACCGGCGCCGCGCCGCTGCCGCTGATCGACTATCTCGGCCTGCCGATTCAGGAAAGCCTGCCCCGGCTCGTCGACAAGCTCAACGAATACGGCCTGCGCCAGCGCATCAGGGTGATCGCCTCGGGCAAGCTGATCACGCCCGGCCCGGTCGCCTGGGCACTCGCCGCCGGCGCCGATTTCGTCGCCAACGCCCGCGGTTTCATGTTCGCGCTCGGTTGCATCCAGGCCCTGCAATGCAACCGCAACACCTGTCCGACCGGGATCACCACTCACCAGAGGCGGCTGCAGAAGGGCCTCGACCCCGCCGACAAGGCGGAGCGGGTATGGCGCTATCACCGCGGCATCGAGGCGGAGGTGGGCATCATCGCCCATTCCTGCGGCGTGCACGATCCGCGGATGCTGCGCCGGCGGCATTGCCGCATCGTGACCGACAACGGTGCGACGGTGCCGTTCGAGAAACTGTATCCGGACGTGACGCCGCCAGCGCACCACGACCTGTAACCGGGAAATCCAGGAGCGGGAGCCGGCTGAAGCCGGCGCTGCACCGAAACGAAGGTGCTGCTCGAATTGACGGGCGCCCGGCAACGGGCGGCAATCCCGGAACGACGGATGCGCAGGCGGATGCCGAAGTCGCGGCATAAAGCGACCGATCCGGTCGCGCTCCGGCGCGAGGCATGATATGTTCCGGGCATGAACAGGGCAAAGCATCGATCCGGCCGTCAAGGTGCGGCCACGAACGAGCGGTTGGCCGAGGCCACTCACTTGCAGACGATCGAAGGGAACTCCCTGTCGCCCGACGAGCTCGCCATGTTCGAGATGTTCGAGCGCGAGGGGTGGTCGCCCGAGGAGCGCCGCGCCTATATCGCGCGGCGGTTCGAAAACTGCGAGCGCATCGCCGCGGCGGAATGAGTGGCCGGGTCTATTGCTATCCGCCGGACTTCACGGTTCTTCGCAACAGACTGGACATCAGGGATTCCCGGAGGCTCGAAGCGGCGGAGCGGCAGTTCGTCGCCCAGCGACTTCTTGAGACGGTGCCGGCGGGAGACTTCGACCTCGCCCACCTGAAGGCCATTCATCGCCATCTGTTCCAGGACATCTACGGCTGGGCCGGCGAAATCCGTACGATTGAAATCGCCAAGGGCGGTAGCGGTTTCCTGCCGGTGCGCCTGGTCGAGGCGGGAATGGCGGACGTGCATCGCCGCGTCGCGGCGGCCGGGTATTTCCGGAACGCCGGCCCGGAAGCCTTCGCGGAGGGAGCGGGGCCGGTTATGGGCGACGTCAACCACGTCCACCCCTTCCGCGAAGGCAACGGGCGGACGCAACTCCAGTACCTGAAGCAGCTTGCGCATCGGGCCGGACACCGGCTGGACCTCACACGGCTCGACCGCGACGCCTGGATGGAGGCTTCGCGGCGGTCCAACGCAGGAGATCATGGCGCAATGACGCGCTGTGTCCGGCAAGCGCTCGTGTAGTGCGCTACAACGACGAAGGCGCTTCCGAACTGCAAATCCCGCCGGAAACGATATTCCGATGTGATAGAATGGCAGCGCCCAGCAACGACACGCCGGAGCCCCGTGCCCTACGCCATCCTCCCGGCCGAACCGGTGTCCGACGCCGTCCAGCGGATCGCGTTGCAGCAGCTCGACCGGGCCCTCGCGACGATCGAGGACGCGGCCGTGCCGCGCTCCGAGGCGGTCTACGCCCTGCGCAAGCGCTGCAAGAAGGTGCGCGCCGTGCTGCGGCTGGCGCGCGGCCCGTTGGAGGAAGCGGGCCTCTACGGCCCGGCCAACGCGGCGCTCCGGGACATTGCAGCGGCCTTTTCGGGCCTGCGCGACGCCGATGTCGCCCTGGCGGTCTACGACCGGGAAACGGCGGCTTTCGCCCGGGCGGCGGCGAGGAGATTCGACGGGCGCCGGTTCGGGCCGATCCGCGCGAGCATGACCCGTCGCCGTCGCGCCCTGCTGTCCGGGGACGGCACAGACCTGGCCGGCCGGCTCGACGAAGCGCACTGGTTGCTGCTGAAATTCCGCCTCGGTATCGCCGACTGGAGCTTCCGGGCCGACGGGTTCGGTGCGCTGGAGCCGGGCTTGCGCATCGCCTACGGCCGCGTGCTTGCCGCGGCGGAGGACGTCGAGCGCGCCGGCACCGTCGTCGCACGGCACGAATGGCGCAAACGCATCAAGTATCACCGCAACCATCTGCGCATCCTGAGGAAACTGGCGCCGGGAACCCTCGACGCCCGAATCCTGGCGCTCTGGCGCCTGGGCGATCTGCTCGGCCTCGACCACGACCTCGCGGTGGTGCGCGCCCAGGTCGGCGGCGATCCGGCCTTTGCCAGGATCGGATCGCGACGGCGCTTCGCGGCAATCCTCGACCGCCGTCGCGCGGCGGTTCAGGCCGAAGCGAAAGCCTTGGCCGAAGACGCCGGGTTTCCGTCGGAAGACGAGACGATCGCCCATCTGGCCGGACTGTGGAACATGGGCATGAACCTGCCGTTGACGGCGGTTTCGGCTCCCGGTCCGGCGGCGCGGGCGGCGGCCGGATAGCCTGCGCAATCGCGGGCCGGAGCGCTGTCTCGCGCAGCCCTATTCCGCCGCCGCGGCCGGACGGGCGACGTAGCGGTTGGCGCCGGCGCCCGCGACGATCGCCACCAGCAGGACCGCCGCGGCGCCGATGAAGACCCCTTCCGGGAGGCCGCGGTCCATCAGCCAGCCGAAGAAGAGCGGCGCCGCCACCCCGCCCAGATCGAGTCCGACGCTGACGAAACCGAAGACCCGGCCGCTGGCGCCGGGCGGCGAAACGTTGCGCACCATCATGTCGCGCGACGGCGAGATCATGCCGATCATGAAGCCGGCGAACATGAACACGGTAAGGATGGCCGGGTAGGGCATGCGCGTCAGCGCCACCAGCACCAGCGCCACCGCCGCGCCGACGAAGCCGACCGCGGCGACGACGTCCAGCCGCTGCAGCCTGTCGGCCACGAAGCCGCCGAACAGGACACCCGCGGCCATAGCGGCGAGAAAGCCCGTCAGGACCAGGTTGGCGTCGACGAGGCTCATGCCGAACAGGGTCTTGAGCGCCGCCGGCGTGAAGCCCGTCATGCCCATCATCACCAGCGCGACGACGAAGAAAAACAGGAACATGTACAGGACCGGCGGCGAGACGATGGCGCGCAGCCCGAGGCCCGGCTGCGTCTTCGCCAGGGCGGGCTCTGCGCTCCGGCGGTCGTCGAGCAGATGCATCTGGCTCAGCAGGAGCCCGACGATCAGCAGGCCGGCAACCCCGACGATGACGAAGGCCGTCCGCCAGTCCCACGCGGTCGCCAGGAAGGTCATGGCGACCGGCGCCACGGTAAAGCCGGCCATGCCGGCGAAGGTGTGAAAGCTGAACGCCCGCCCGATCCGGCCGGGCCTCACCCGGGCGCCGAGGATCGTGTAGTCCGCGGGATGGAACACGCTGTTGCCCAGCCCGGCGGCCAGCGCGAACGCCGCCAGCGCGCCATAGACCGGCACCACACCCATCATGGAGATCGCGCCGGCGAGCAGTGTCATGCCGCCGGTCAGCACCCAGCGCGCGCCGATCCGGTCGACCAGCACGCCCATGAAATACTGCGCCCCGCCGGAAGCCAGGCTGAACAGGGTGAGCAGCAGGCCCATTTCCGTGTAGCTCACGCCGAGATCGGCCTTGATCAGCGGCAGCATCGGCGGGATGGCGAAAATGTAGAAGTGGCTGAAGAAATGCGCCGTGCAGACCAGCCCGATCACCGCGCTGTCGCGCCCGAGCCCCGAAGCGGCGGCAGTGGCGGAGGGTTTGATCCGGTTGGGGTTCTCGGCCAAGGGAAAATCCTCGATCGGACGGCCGGCAGCGTTGGGCGGCACTTCACGGGCGTTTCGGCGGCGCCTTCATAGCAGGCTTCGGCGATTCCGGGCAGCCCCGCCACCGCATAGGCCCGCAAACGGAGCGCATGGCTGCACCGGATACCCTTGTTTCCGTACGGGTTCGGCTGTTTCCGTACGGGTTCGGCCGAACCCCGAAACAGCTTCAGCTTTCGAACGGCAGGAACCGGGTCCGGGCGGAGGGGAAGGCGTAGACGGCGCCGTTGCTGATGAGCCACGCGGTGAACTCGCCCGGAAACAGGCCGGCGATTGCGGGATTCATGATGTCGAGACCGCCGGTATAGGCGCCGAAGGAGGGCAGGATCAGGAGCCGGTCGTCGCCGACGAAACAGGGCCGGGTAATGCGCCGCGGCCCGGCCCGGATGCGCGCCTTGGGGTGGAAATGGCCGCAGATTTCGAAGGCCCCGGCGATTCCTTCCGGCCCTTCCGGTTCGTGGATGAAAAGCAGACCGTCCAGCGCGTACCGGTCGACGGCGCGGCCGCCGGCGCCTTCCGGAATCTCCGGATCATGGTTGCCGGCGATCCAGATCCAGTCGTGGCGATCGGCCAGGCGGCGCAACCGTCCGGCCAGCGGCCCGGCCATGCGGTCGCCGCCGCCGGTATCGTGAAAACTGTCGCCCAGGCAGATGACCCGGTCCGGCGTATGGCAGGCCAGCACCGCCTCCATCCGTTCGAGCGTGGCGGCGCTGTCCCAGGGCGGCAGGAGGGCGCCGCGCTCGGCGTAGGCGGAGCCCTTTTCGAAATGCAGGTCGGCAAACACGACGGTCCGCCGCTCCGGCAGGACCAGCGCACCGGAACCGTCGAGCAGCGCCGGTTCTCCGCCGAGCGAGACGGAGGCCGATTGCCGGCCGTCCCGTTCGGACCGGATTGCCGATGGAGCGGCCACGATACGGGCCGGCGCGCTACAGGATTTCCAGGACGCGCTCCGGCGGCCGGCCGATCGCGGCCCTGCCGCCGGCGAAGACGACCGGCCGTTCGATCAGCACCGGATGATCGTGCATCGCCCGGATCAGCGCTTCGTCCGGCAACGCCTCGTCGTCCAGGTTTTCGGCCTTGTAGGGCGCTTCCCTGCGGCGCATCAGTTCCCGCGGCGCCATGCCCAGCCGGTCCAGAGCGTCGCGCAGTTCGGCCGGGGACGGTGGGGCTTTGAGATATTCGACGATGGCGGGCTCGATACCGCGGTCGGTCAGCAGCTTGAGGGCCTGTCGCGATTTGCTGCAGCGCGGGTTATGCCAGATCGTCACCGACATCGGGTTTCGCTACGCCTCCTCATTCGGCCGGGCTTCCGGTCGGTCTCCGGGCCGGGGTTCCGTTTCCCGGCGGCGGCGCCCTTTTGCAGACGGTTTGCCGCCGCGGCGGCGGTTGCTATGTTGCCAGCGCCGGATCGAGCCGGAACCCTGCCGAAAGATATGCCTGTTCCGGACCATGTTCCACCGCCTTCGCCATATCCTGCTGTTCTTCCCGGGCGCGATCTTGCTGGCGATGTCTCTTGCGTTCGGACCGGCGGCAGTTCCGGCGGCGGCGCAGGACAAGGCTGCGGCAGGCGCGCAGGGGTTCGATCCCGCCGCGCTCGAAAAACTGGTCGCTACCATCGAAGACGAGCAGGAACGCAAACGCTTCCTGACCCAACTCAAGGCGCTGATCGCGGCGCGGAAAGCGGCGGAAACCGCAAGCGGCGCATCGGCCTCGGCTGGACCGGCCCTGATGGAGCGCCTGGCCGGGCGGGCGCGGACACTGACCGGCAGCGCCCAGGATCTCGCTGCCGCGGTCGCCGACCTGCCGCGCGCCTGGACCTGGCTGCGCAGCCGCCTCGCGGGCGAGGCGGAGCGGGCGGCCCTGATCGGCGGCGCATGGAAAACCGCCCTGGCGCTGCTGCTCGGCCTGTTCGCGGAATGGCTGATGCGGCTCCTGCTCCGCGGGCCGCGCCGGCGCGTGGAAGACCGGGAGGGCGAGGCGTTCGCCGTCCGTGCCGTCGGCCTCGCGATCCGGACCCTGCTCGACCTGCTGCCCGTCGCCGCTCTCGCGGCGGCGGCCTACGCCGTGCTGCCGCAACTGGCGCCCGGCGCCACGACCGCCCGGGTTGCGCTCGCCCTCATCTTCGGCCTCGTGCTGGTCCGGGCCATCCTGGCCGTCGGCCGCGCGGTGCTGGCGCCGCGGATCGGCAATCTGCGTCTGCTGCCGCTCTCCGACGGGACGGCCGCCTATCTCTATGTCTGGCTCCGCCGGCTGACCCACACGGTCGTCTACGGCGCGGTTGCAATCGACGCTCTTGCCGCGGTCGATCTGCCGGCCGGCGCTCATGCGGCCCTGCTCGATCTGCTCGGCCTCGTCGTCGCGGCGATGCTGATCGTATTGATCCTGCAGAACCGCCGGCCGGTCGCCGGGCGTCTGCGCGGCGAGGCGGATGCCGAAGACGATCGGGCTGCACCGATTCGCGGCATGCGCCGGACCCTCGGCCGGTTGGGCGACCTGTGGCATGTCGCGGCGATCGTTTATGTGCTCGCCGGCCTGTTCGTCTGGTTGCTCGATGTCGAGGGCGGCTTCGCCTTCATGGCGCGCGCTACGGTGCTCAGCGCCGTCATCCTGCTCATCGCGCTGGCGGCGGTCGCCGGGCTCGGCCGCCTGCTCGGCCGGCTGTTCCGGATCGAGGATGCGCTGCTCGAAAAGAATCCGGGGTTGCAGCAGCGCGCGAACCGCTACCTGGCGGCGGTGCGGCGCACACTGTTCGGCGCAATCCTCGCCGTCGCCCTGCTCGCCATTCTCGACGTCTGGGGCTTCGGCATCGCCGAACTGTTGCAGACCCCGGCCGGCCGGGCCTTCGCCCGCACGGTGCTGATCGTCCTGGCGGTGACGGTCGGCGCCTTCATCCTGTGGGAGTTTATCGAGACGGCGGCGGCGCGCTACCTGTCGCGGCTCGACGAGGCCGGCGAGGATTCGCGCGCCCTGCGCATGCGCACGCTGCTGCCGATGATGGAAAAGGCCCTGCTCGTCGCCATCGTCGTCATCGCGGCGATGATCGTGCTGTCGGAGATCGGCCTGGATATCGGGCCGCTGCTGGCCGGCGCCGGCGTACTCGGCCTTGCCGTCGGCTTCGGGGCGCAGACCTTGGTGAAGGACGTCATCACCGGCATCTTCATCATCGTCGAGGACAGTATGGCGATCGGCGATTTCGTGACGGTGGCCGGCCGGAGCGGAGTCGTCGAGGACCTGTCGATCCGCTCGGTCACGCTGCGCGACTATTCGGGATCGAAGCACACCATCCCGTTCAGTTCGATCGGCGAGGTCGAGAACTTGACCAAGGACTATTCCTACGCGGTGCTCGATTACGGCGTCGGCTACGGCGAGAATGTCGATGCGGTGATCGCCGTCATCCGGGAGACCGGCGAGGTCCTGTGCGCCGATCCGGAGTGGCGGGACAAGATCGTCGAGGAGCTGGAAGTCGCCGGCCTCCAGGAGCTGGGCGACAGCGCCGTCGTCATCCGCTCGCGCTTCAAGTGCCGGCCGGGCACTCAATGGGCCGTGCGCCGCGAGATGAACCGGCGCATCAAGGCGGCCTTCGACGCAAGCGGCATCGAGATCCCGTTCCCGCACGTCACCCTCTATTTCGGCGAGGGGAAGGAGGGCGACGCCCTGCCGCTGCCGGCGCGTATGGTCGAGGATGCCGTGCGCGCCGATCTGGCGGCGGATGCGAATCCGGCAGACGGGGAATCGTAGGAGAAGCGGTCGGTGCGTTACCGCCAGCGCTCCGCGGCGTCGTCGTCGCTGTCGCGGGCGTCGACCCAGGCCGGGCCGGCGTCGCCCTCCTCGAGCTTCCAGAACGGCGCCCTGGTCTTCAGCCAGTCGATCAGGAACATGTTGGCCTCGAAGGCCGCATGGCGGTGCGCCGATGCGGTGGCGACGAAGACGATCCGGTCGCCCGGTTCCAGCCGGCCGTAGCGGTGGACGATCAGGCTGGCGGAAAGCGGCCAGCGCGCGTTGGCCTCGGCCTCGATCTCGGCGAGCAGCTTCTCCGTCATGCCGGGATAATGCTCCAGCGTCATGGCGGAGATCGCCGCCGGCCGGCCCTCGTTGTCGATCAGTTCGCGCACCAGGCCGGTGAAGGTGACGATGCCGCCGATATCCGTCCGCCCTTCGGTAAGCGCGGCGGCCTCGGCCTGGGGATCGAAATCTTCCTGTTGAACGCGGATCATGGGCTGCGCGCGGGCTCGGGACCGACGAAGATCGGAAGCGCCGCCATTCTAGCGCAAGCCCCGCCCCGGCGACAGGGCCGCCCGCTCGGGAGCCCTACGGCAGGACCGGCACCGCCTTGAGATAATCGAAGATCGCTCCGGCGATGCGGCGGCGTTCGGCTTCGGGGAGGCGGTCGGAGAGCGCCGGCATGGTTGCGCCGTCGCGCTGCGCCGCCGGGACCAGGAGGAGCCGGAGGAACTCCGCCCTGTCGGAGCCCTTCGCAATCTCCGCCAGGTTGCCCGCGAATTTCTCGCCGCCGTAGCCGTTGACCTTGTGGCAGGTCAGGCAATGGGTCTTCACCAGCGCGGCGCCCGGCCGGAAGCGCGGGTCGAGACCTTCCGGTAGGAGCGCCCGGTCCGACAGGGCGACCAGCCTGATCTCCTTCACCTGATAGGGCCAGTTGCGGGCGCCTTCGGCGATCAGCGCGGGATTGCCGATATTGTCCCAGACCAGGTACCAGGGCCCGAGCGGCACGTCCTTCTCGTTCTGCCGGAGATTGTTCACGGTGAAGGGCGCGCCGTCCTGCCGCGCGAAGACCAGAAAGCCCCGCTTCGCCAGAAACCGGCTCACGGGGAGGCGGGAGACGTAGCCGTCCAGGGCGCGGAGCTCCACCGCCTCGCCCCGCTTTTGCCAGTTTCTGCCCAGAATGCGCTCGAAAACGGCGACGGCCGGATAGCCGACGTAGCGGATCGTGACGTGCCTGTCGCCGACGCTCAGATGGGGCTCGTAGACCGCGAACGCCTGCGGCGGGGTTGGCATCTGCCGTTGCAGGGTTTGCGGCGCCGGCAGGTCGGCCGCTTGTGCGGCGCATGCAAACAGGGCAGCTGCGCCGGCGATCCGGCAGAGGAAGTTACCGGCGAATCGCATGTCGCTCTCTCCCCTTCGGGGGTTATCGGCCGTTCCGGCGCAGCGGCGGCCCGTCCGCAGGACATCGGCCGGCATTCATAAGGCGAGTTTATACCAATCACAAAAAATCGGTATTAGAGTTAATGTCCGGCGAATGCCATGATTCGGAACCCGTCATGAAACGCATGCTTTTGAGCGGCGGTCGTCCTTCCGGTGGAGGGCCGGGATCCGGCGGAGGCAACAAACGGCGTTGACGGTCCCCGGCGGGCGCGGCGCGGGCAGACCGCCCCAGGCCGGGGCAAGCGGGGCAATGGCGGGGCCGGTGGCACGAAATCCGGCCCGGCCGCGGGCCGGCCTCCGAGCAGAGCGGAAGCCGGCCCCTTGCCCCCCAATCCGGCGCAACCTCCACGCCTGCACGGCCTTACTCCCCCCTTGCCCGCGAAGGCGACGGAATGGTAGGGCTGAGCGGCATTCCGGCGGCGCGCGACAGTGTGCGTCGCCTCCTTGCACGCATGCCTATTCCCGGGAGGAAATCATGAGGAAACTGATTCTCGCCACGGCCGGAGTCGCCGTTGCGCTGGGTTCGACGTCTGCGCTGGCTGCGCAGTGCAAGAACGAGGTGTGGAAGAAGGTCATGGCCCGCGGCACGCTCGTCGTCGGCGTCAAGGCCGACTACAAGCCCTGGGGCTACCGCGACGCCAGCGGCAAGATCGTCGGCATGGAGGCCGACATGGCCAAGGACGTCGCCGACGCCATGGGCGTGAAGCTGGAGCTGGTCGCCGTGCAGTCGTCGAACCGCATGCAGTTCCTGCAGCAGGGCAAGATCGACATGATGATCGCGACCATGTCGGACCGCAAGGACCGGCGCAAGATCGTCGGCATCACCCAGCCCAACTACTACACCTCGGGCACCAACATCATGTCGCCCAAGGCGCTGAAGATCCGCCAATGGACCGCGCTGAAGGACAAGCCCGTGTGCGGCAAGCAGGGCGCGTTCTACAACAAGATCGTCTCCAAGCGCTACGGCGCCAAGATCATCGCCTTCACCGGCAACGCCGAGGCCAAGCAGGCGCTGCGCGACCGCAAGTGCATCGCCTGGGTCTACGACGATTCGTCGATCATGTCCGACCTGTCGTCCGGCCAGTACAACGACTTCGAGATGCCGCTGAACAGCGAGGACGACAACCCGTGGGGCCTCGCCGTTCCGAAGGCCGAGCTGAACTGCGTGTTCGGCAACTTCATGTCCGGCATGACCTACAACTGGCACCAGTCCGGCCGGCTGATCGAGCTGGAGAAGAAATGGGGCATCCAGGCGACCCAGTATCTGGCGGACAAGAACAAGAAATTCGCTGACTGGCTCGCGGGTAAGTAACCCCGGCAAGCCGTTCAGGCTTTCAAGACGGAGGGCGTCCGGCCGGCAGTTCGGTCCGGGCGCCCTCTTCGCTTGAAAGCTTTTCTTGAGCGCGGCTGCCTGCGCCCGGAACGCTTTTCATGTGGGACTCGATCCAGAAATTCTTCCGCGATCTCGCCGAGCGGGATGCGACATGGAATTTCATCTATATTTACGACGACAACGAGCTTGAGCGCGTTCTCGACGGCATTTGGGTGACGCTGGAGCTTTCGGTCGTCTGCGTCGTCTTCAGCGTCGTGATCGGGCTGGTCGGCGCCTGGCTGCAGGGCGCGCGCTCCCGTGTCGTGCGCAGCGTCGTCCAGGGCTACATCCAGTTCTTCCGGAACACGCCGCCGCTGGTCCAGCTGATGTTCTTCTATTTCGCGCTGGGCCAGTTCACCCCGACCTATTCGCCCGACGGCTATCTCCAGCAGCCGATCATCTCCAATGTCGGCTGGGCGATCATCTCGCTGTCGTTTTTCGCTGGCGCCTTCAATGTCGAGATTTTCCGCGCCGGCATCGAGGCGGTGCCGCAATCGACCCAGGAGGCCGCCGAATCCCTCGGGATGAGCCGTTTACAGGCCTATGTCTATGTCGTGCTGCCGCTCGCCTTCCGGGTCAGCCTGCCGGCGCTCAACAACAATCTGGTCAACCTGGTCAAGACGACGACCCAGGCCCTGGCGATCGCCGTGCCGGAACTGCTCTACCAGCTTGTCAGCATCTACAACGACTATTCGACGTCCCAGAACGCCTGCATGGTGCTGATGTTCATCGTCTACATCACGCTGGTCGGGTTCCTGGTCTTCGGCATGAACCGCTGGGAACGCCGGATGGTGATACCGGGGTACGGCGGAGGCGGTGGATGACGGCGCGGGCCGCGAGACGGCGGGCGATCCCCGGCGTCGATGCGCCGGCGGCCGGCGGCTTCGCGGTGCTGCGGCCGGTCCGGGCCCGGGCGGCGGGCGAGCCGGACGACCTGCTGTTCAGCCGCTGGCTGGCGCGCGCCGGGCTGTGGCTGCCGCTCGCCGCCGTCGCGCTGCTCGCCGCCATCGTCATGGTCTGGCCGATGTCCGCGTCGGCCCAGGGCAAGTTCAGCTTCGCCGACGCGTTCGACGCGCTGATCCGCTGGCTGCCCTTCCTGGTCTCCAGCGGCTTCCTGCTCAACGTGGCGATCTCGATCACCACCATGGCGATCGGCACCGTCCTCGGCATCCTGCTCGGCCTCGGCCAGATTTCCCTGAGCCGCGCGATCCGGCGCGTCTGCTGGTTCCTGACCCAGGCGTTCCGCAACTCGCCCTGGCTGGTCCTGCTGTTCATCGTGATGCTGACCTTCCCGTTCGAGATCGCGCTCGGCGACACGATCATCAAGATTCCGGACTGGATGAAGGCGGTATTCGGCCTGTCCCTGCCGATCATGGCGAATATCTCGGAGGTCGTGCGCGGCGCCGTGCTGTCGGTGCCGACCGGCCAGTGGGAGGCCGCCGAATCGCTGGCCTATTCGCGGCGGCAGACCCTGTGGCGCATCATCCTGCCGCAATGCTTCAAGCGGATGATCCCGCCGTGGATGAACTGGTACGCCATCCTGACCATGGCGACGCCGCTGTGCTCGCTGCTCGGCGTCGAGGAACTGATCACCCTGTCGCGCCAGGCGATGGAGGCGGAGAACAACCATCCCGAGCTGCTGATTCCGTTCTACGGCTTCGCCCTCGTCATCTTCTTCGCCTACTGCTACCCGATCGCCCGCCTGACCCTGCGGCTGGAGCGCCGCTATGCGGTCAAGCTGTAGCGCGCAAGCCGCAGGCCGCACCGGAGGATCCCGGCATGACCGACACCGCCAACGGACACTGGACGTCCGCCCAGCCGATCGTATCGCTCAAGGACGTGCACAAGTCGTTCGGCGACCTGGAGGTGCTGAAGGGCATTTCCTTCGACGTGATGAAGGGCGAGGTGATCTGCATCATCGGGCCGTCGGGCTCCGGCAAGTCCACGCTCATCCGCTGCGTCAACGCGCTGAACCCGATCGATTCCGGCTCGATCACCGTCGAGGGGCAGGAGGTCAACGACCCGCGGCTCGACAAGCTGGAGTTGCGCAAGAAGGTCGGCATGGTGTTCCAGCAGTACAATTTGTTCCCGCACAGGACGGCGCTGGAGAATGTCATGATGGCGCCGGTGCTGGTGCTCAAGGAGGACAAGGCGAGCGTGGAAGGGCGGGCCCGGGCGCTGATCCGCAAGGTGCGCCTGGAAGGCAAGGAGGACAGCTTCCCCGGCGAGCTTTCCGGCGGCCAGCAGCAGCGTGTCGCCATCGCCCGCTCGCTCGCCATGCAGCCGGACGTCATGCTGTTCGACGAGGTGACCGCGGCCCTCGACCCGGAAACGGTCAAGGAGGTGCTGGTCACCATCCGCGAGCTGGCCGAGGAGGGCATGACCTGCATGCTGGTGACCCACGAGATGGGCTTCGCCCGCGAGATCGCCGACCACATCTATTTCACCGACCGCGGCGTGATCGTCGAACACGGCCCGCCCGCCACCTTCTTCGACGAGGCCAAGGACCCGCGCACGCAGGAGTTCCTGGGGCAGATTTTGTAGGCGGCGGGGGCGAACTCGTCTTTCTCAAACGGTACGCTTCGGGCAACCAGCCTGCTGATGGTATATTTGCATTTGCAAATATACCATCCTGTTCATCGGACGGAGTAGCGTTCCGGTATTCGAGAAGAACCGAACAGCTTCAAATTCCGCTATCGGCCCTTCGATACGCCACGGATTGAATCCGGGGCTACTCATGGTGAGGGCGAATGGTCTCGGGAATGCAGATTCTCAATTTCCAACGCCCCTCATCCCGAGTAGGCGCGCCTGTGCGCCGTATCGAGGGGCCGTCTCACGCGAACTCGCTCATGGCGAAGAGCGCGTCGAGCGGCAGGCCGATCTCGGCGAGGGCTGCGCGGGCGCCCTGTTCGCGGTCGACCACGGTGAGCACGCCGAGCACCTCGCACGGCGTTTCGCGTTGCACCGCCTCGATCGCCCTGATGACCGAGCCACCCTTCGTCGTCACGTCCTCGATCATGTAGACCGCTTCGTGGCCGGCGATGTCGTGGCCCTCGATCAGCTCGCGCGTGCCGGTGTTCTTGGGCTCCTTGCGGACGTAGAAGGCGGCGATCTCGCGCCCGCCGCCGGCCGCGCTCGCCGCATAGCTGGCCTGGGCGATCGCGCCGACGATCGGGCAGGCGCCGAGCACCAGGCCGCCGACCGCCGTCGCCCGGCTGGCCAGCACCCTCTCCAGCATCAGGCTGCCGACCAGGCTCAGCCCCTCGGGCAGCAGCAGGGTCTGCTTCATGTCGAAGAACAACCCGCTCTCGCCGCCCGACGCCAGCCGGAACTGCCCGCGCAGCACGGATTTCTCTGCGATCATCGCACGAAGGCGGGACAGGCGGGGATCGGCGGCGGGGGCGGTCATACCCCGGACGCTTTCATCGTTCGCTGCGCATCGGCCGGGAAAAACCGGCCATGCAAGGTGTCTTCCTGCGTCCTGACATCTATTCGGCGTTCTCTTCCGCCCGTTTCAACAGTTTCCGCAGATCGGAAACGAGTTGCGGAACGGCGTCCTCTATCATGTTCCAGACGGTATCGTCTTCGATATGCAGATAGCCGTGGGCCAAGCGATTCCGCGCCCCGATGATGGCGCGCCAGGGAATCTCCGGATGCGCGTTCCGGACCGATTCGGGGACATGGGTCGCCGCTTCGCCGATGAGTTCGAGATTGCGCAGGGTGGCGTCGTAGGTCATGCCGCTTGCGACGAACGATTCCCGGTTCAGTCCCGCGGTGTAGTCGCGGACTCTTTCGCCGAAGCCGATCATGTCCTCGACATAAAAACGCCACTCCCTCGGCTCGCCACCCGGCTCAGACATGAATGGCCTCGCGCTCCACATAGGGGCGTAACTCGCGGCGTAGCGCCTTGTCCGTGACCAGGTCGACGGGCCGCCCCAGCAGGTCCTCGATATAGAACTGCGTGCCGAAATACCGGCGCCACGTCGCCGGGCCGTCGAAGCGGACCAGAATATCGACATCGCTGTCCGCCGTCGCACAGTCACGGGCAAACGAGCCGAACAGGGCGAGATCGGCAACGCCGAATTGTTGCGCCAACTCGGCCCGGTGCGCTTGTAGCAGGGCCAGGGTCGTCTCCCGGTTCATCGGTTCTGCGATCCGCGCATGTCTGGAGCGTTCACACGGCATCATACCAAACCATTGCCCGGCTTTGGCAATGCGTCACGGTCGGGCCGGAAGCCGCGTCACCTGGCGGAGCAAGTCCGGAATGGGTCGCGCCGCCTTCGGTCCTGAAAGGCCCGGCCGCCTTCCGATCAACCGACCCGTGTCGAGCGCAGCGGGAGCGCCTCGGTCTCCAGCGTCGACAGGTCGAGCCGCTTCGAGGCGCGGTCGATATCGAAGCCGACCGCACCGCCGGCCGTATCGAGATCGACGTTCAGCCCGTCCGATACCTCGCGTGTCTCCGCACCCGGGCCGGGTTTCAGTTCGATATAGAGGCTGTCGGTCTCGGGGTAGTAATGCAGCTTCATCGCTCACACCCCGAACACCTTCATCACCTCGTCGCCGAGATGGTTGATGACCTTGACCGCGATCCGGCCGGAGGCGGGGCGCGGGAACGGCCGAGACGTATCGCTGTTAAGCGTGTCCCAGGCTTCCCGGTCGATCTCGGCCTTGAGCGTCGTCTTCAGCGCCTTGTAGGGATCGCCGGCGCCGAGGAAATAGGCGTGCCGGACGAAGAAGCTCTCCTCGTTATAGTCGGTGTCGATGAACCAGCAGGCGATGTCGTCGGGGCCGTCGCTGTGGACTTCGCCGGTGTTGGGATGGAACACGTCGACGCCGTTGATCCTCACCTGGAGATTGTCGTCATCCACGTCCTCCACATCGATATCCGGTTCGCCGAAAATGACGAACAGGTTGCCCTTGCCGGTATTCTTCAGGTCGCCGGCCATGTGCAGGTCGGCGTTCATGCGCGCCTTGAGCACCGGGACGCGGCCCATTCGGTCGAACTCGGCGGAATGGGCGTCGAAATTGAAGGCGCAGGCGATCAGGACGTCGAAACCGGCCTCGCCGGCCTCGCGCGCCGCCGCGACCAGATCGGGCCGGGAGACGGTGCCGAATTCCGGGCCGATCAGGATGCCGGCCCGCTGTTGCCGGTCGCCTTCCTCGTAGCGGCCTTCGGCACAGATGTGATGGCCCGGCCAGCCAATAATGGAGGAAAACTCGATCCTGTCTTCCTTCCAGGCCTGCTGCACGCCGGCGGTCCTGAGATTGTCCAGGATGATCTCGGCGAAGGCGGTTTCGTCCGGGCTGCGCTCCGGCGCGGCGCGCCTGCCCTCCGCAGCTTCCAGCGTATCGACCAGTTCGTCGTCCTGATCGACCGCCAGGACCCGGTGGGGCGACAGGCTCTCCACGGTGAACGGCCCGGCGACGCGGATGCGGGCCTTGTCCTCATAGGGCTTGTCGAACAGGTATTCGTGGTCTGCCTTGGCCGCGATAGAAGCGTCGACCTCTTTCTGCCGCTCGATGCGCGCCTCCCACCATGCGGCGTGCGCGGCCGTGGCATCGGCCGGCCAGCCTTCGCCCGGCTTGCGCGGGATTTCCCATTCCTCCCACGATTCACCGAGGGCGCCGTTCAGGGTTTCGCGCAGCGGCTCCAACTTCTGCTGCCATTCCTCCCAAATCACATCTATCTCGGCGTTGTTGGCGATGGATTTGAGGGTGATGTGCGGCACGCGCTCATAGACGAAGCCCTGGCGGATGTCGCCGCCGGTCGGCATCTCCGACGACGGGCGTTGCGCGATTTCGGCTTCCTTCTGCTGGCCCTCGGGACTGTCGGCGAGCAGATACCAGGGATAGCGCGCGCCCATGATGCGCGCCCGCGCCAACGCGAGCGCCACGCGGGAGGTATCGACGGTGATCCAGCGCCGACCCCACTGCTCGGCGACGTAGGCCGTGGTACCCGAACCGCAGGTCGGGTCCAGCACGAGGTCGCCGGGGTCGGTAGTCAACAGGATGCATCGTTCGACGACGCTAGGTGCTGTTTCCACCACATATTTCTTTTTTTCGGCGAAACCACTGCGACCGGTATCAACCCATAAATTTTCATAATCACGGACGGGAAAATCGTGCCAATAGCGCTTTTAACGAAGTGTTCTTCCAAGCAGGAGAAATCGGTTTGCTCTGTAAAGTCTTTCCATACCCGGACCTCGGCCGCCGGGCTTCCAATGCGTATTTGGAGGGCAAGTAAGCTGCTTCCCTTGGTATTGGTATAGGCGCTCTTCTGGATTTGATGGTGCCCCGGTCGAGTAAAGAGTATCATGAGCAAGCACACGAAACCCGCTAGGCAATGGCTCGGTTCCCTCTCTTTGTTCTTTCGACATAGAGATTGGCAAATTCACTCCGTCAGGATGTTCAAGAAGAACATACTGTCCCGATCCACCAACTCCCTGAGGCTTTGCGGCATACAGCGGTCGGTACTTCACAAGTGGTTTAGCCTTGGAGTACCAAAGCAAAACATCAAAAGAAGAAGCCAGAAGGCTATTGCTTTGACCTCCAGTAGTACGAAACGATATCTGCCCGCAAAAATTCTCTTCTCCGAACACTTCGTCGATCAATGCCCGCACTCGGTGGACGTTTTCGTCGCCAATTTGCACGAAGACCGACCCGCTCTCTGCCAGTAGGTCCCGCGCCACAGTCAACCGGTCGCGCAGATAGCTCAGGTAGGAGTGGATGCCGTCGCGCCAGGTGTCGCGGAAGGCTTTGACCTGCTCCGGCTCGCGCGTGAGATGCGCGGCCCTGTCTTTGACATCACGGCTCGTGGTGGACCACTGGAAATTGGAGTTGAATTTGATGCCGTAGGGCGGGTCGATATAGAGGCACTGCACCTTGCCGCGCAGGCCCTCGCGCTCGGCCAGCGAGGCCATGACCTGCAGACTGTCGCCCAGGATCATGCGATTCGACCAGTTGGCGTCGTGCTGGTAGAACTCCGTCCTGGCCTCCTCGTCCGGCAGGCCGTTGAAATCGGCGAACAGGTCCGGCCCCTCCGGGGTTGCCTCGTCGCGCCGTTCCTTCGATTGCCGCAGCAGGTCGTCGACCAGAACCTTGGGGTGCACCTTCTCCTGGATGTAGAGCGGCGGCGCCTGGACGGTCAGGCCGGCTTCGTCCTGCTCGTCCTTGCCGCGCCAGACCAGTTGCGGATCGAGATCGCGGTTGCGGCGTTCGTAGGCCAGCCGCACCGGGCTCTTTTCCTCGTCGCGCATCACCGACTGGTATTCCGCCGTCGGGATATTCTTCCGCCGCGCCGCCCCGTGGGTGAAAGTCTCGACTTCTTTCGGTTTGCTTTTTCTGCCGCGCGTCATGGAACCGGCGCTCCGTTCGTCGATCTACAGTTCGGATTCATCGATTTCCGCCAGTTTCATGAGATGCCTTTGCAGGCCGCGCTTGATCGCCACGTTGCCATGCACCGGAACCGAGATGCGGATTTCCGACCCCGCTTTCGTATAGATGCGGTGGCTGCCGCGGATGCGCGCGAGCCTCCATCCCCGCGTCTCCAGTACACGGCAAAACCGTTTACCGCTGACCGCCTTCACACCGCAATCTCGACGATCCGGTCGGTTCCGGAAGCCGGGATGTCGCGCACGTCAACGGAGAGACAACCTTCAACGGCCTCATAGAGGTTGCTCAGCAGTTCCTCGAAAGAGTCGCCCTGGGTCGCGCATCCGGGAATGGCGGGCACTTCGGCCCAGTATCCGCCTTCGTCCGCCTCGTGAACGATGACTTTCAGTTTCACGATCTTCTCCTCACGCCGCCTGTTGCGCGGTGAAACCGGCGATCAGCTTGCCGAACTCTGCATCGATCTCATAGACCGCCGTGAACTCGGCGAAGGCCCAGCGCCCGTATCTGCCGAGATTGTTCACGCCGGGCACCCAGTAGGCCCCCATGGTCTCCGCTTTAATCCTGGCGTCCTCGCCGCGATAGCCCTTGATTTCGACGATCAGGTTGAGCGGCTCGGCGCCGCCGTCGTTCACCCGCACGATAAAGTCCGGGATATATTTCCGGGGCGTCGAGCCCATGAGATAGGGCACTTCGAGCCCGAGATTCTGGTTCTTCACATAGGCCAGGACCGAAGGATGCGCCTCGGCGACGCGGCAGAATTCGGCCTCCCAGTCGCTGTCGCAGACCGCCCAGTTGATGTGGCATCTGCGCCGGTCGGTCTCCCAAAGCGTCCCCTTCGAGGTGTTGAAGTTGACGTAGGACGTGGAGCCTGTCGGATTGTAGGCATCGAGGATCGCCTTGACCGGCCGCTCCTCCGCCATGGCCTCCGTGATCGCAGCCTTGATCTTCTCGCAGGCCATATCCGCGATTTGCCGATAGATCAGTTGCGCAGGATAGGTTCCGCCGATGCAGCGCAGATAACCGCCGTCCATCCATTCGCGGACGATGCCTTTGAGTTGGCCGAACAGGTGCAGTTTCGGGTCTTCGCCGGGATCGCGGTATTTCGTGTAGACCAGATGCTTGGCGAGATGGAACTGGATCGTCGCAGGCCGCATGCCTTCGAGATGCGCCACCGTCAATTCGACATCCTCGCCGAGGATGCCCTGGTTCTTCGTGATCGGGGGCCCGACAAGTTCAGGTGTCAACTCAAGGCGCGAATTTGCCGAAAAATTCGCCGAAAGCCGTTCGTCCGGCAGTTCCACCCGATATCCGTCGACCCGCGGGAACCGGATTTCCAGGGCGTCCCGATCCGGACGGACGGCGTGGATGCGGACGGTCTTCTTCGGCGGTTTGGGCGGCGCGACAACCGGCTTGGCGGTGAAATCGAACGGAATGCCCAACACGTCGGCATATTCGACGCTGAACCGGTCGTCTTCATTAAGGTCGTAGTTTTGTCGGCGCAGGGCGCGCCCGACCACCTGTTCGCACAGAAGCTGGGTACCGAAGGCGCGGACGCCAAGAATATGGGTTACCGTGTTGGCGTCCCATCCCTCTGTCAGCATGGAGACCGAGACGACGCAGCGAATCGACTCACCGAGCTGCCCCTTCTTGCCGACGGTGTTCATCACTTCGCGCAGCAAATCCTGATCCGAAATGTTTTCGCCTGCTTGGATATCGCCCGTTCGCGCGATTCTCTCGCGGCGAAACCGGTCGATCTCCGCGGCTGCGATGGTCCGGAAGTTCTTGTCCAGCGCATCGCCGGATTCGAGCTGCGTGCTGTCGATCAGAAGGGTCCGTGGGCGGTCGAGTCGGTCGCCGTGTTGGTCGTAGTTCCGGAACAATTCGAAGCGCCCGGCGTGGAATGGCACGGTCTCGCCGTCTTCGCCGGGACGGTCGAACCCTCCGATGTAGTCGTAGATCAGTTTCGACGTCGCCGTGTTGTTGCACACCACGATGAAGACGGGCGGAACGGCGATGTTCGCCTTTTGCCATTCCTCGTAGATCTTCTCGTAATGGCCGTAGAGGGCATCCAGGGCGGTCTGGAGTTCGGCAGGCAGGTTGAGCGGATCGAGTTGACCGGATTTTCCCCGGCCCTTCTTGGGCATCCTCTTGCCGATATGCTCCCACAGGTTCCTGAATTTCGGCGTATCGCCGCCCGCCACATTGTCGGCGACCGGCACGCGAGGCAGCTTGACGATGCCGCTTTCGATCGCGTCCATCAGCGAGAAGTCGCTGACCGTCCAGTGGAACAGCGTGCCTTCGGCATAGCCCGAGCCGCGCAGGAAGAACGGAGTCGCAGACAGGTCGTAAACCGTTCGCACGCCGAGCTTGCGCTTCACGATTTCGATGCCGGATATCCAGAGCCGCGCGGCTTCGTTGTTTTTCTTCGCTTCCTCCTTGTCCTCGCCTTTCAGGTCTTCGACCTCGGTGCTGCCGGGCCGTTCCCGGTAGCAATGGTGGGCTTCGTCGTTCAGGACCAGGACATTCTTCATGCCCATCAGGCCGGGCATCGCCCGCTGGAGCATCTGTCCTTCGGTTTCGACGGTACTGATGTCCGTCCCTCGTCCCTTGAGCAAGGCGCGGCCGACCTTCGAGACTTCCGTACGCTCCCGCAGCTTGAAGGCGTGGTAGTTGGTGATGACGATCCTGGCCTTATCCAGATCGCCCAGCATGTCGTTGGGGACGATCTCCCGGTGACGGAAATAGCTGTCCGGATCGTTCGGTTGCAGCACGCGAAGGCGGTCCCGGATGGTGATGCCGGGCGTGACGATCAGAAAGCCGCGCGTGAACGATTTGCTGTTCGGCCGGCGGACGGCATTAACGGTCTGCCAGGCGATCAGCATGGCCATGACCGTCGTCTTGCCGGCGCCGGTCGCCAGTTTCAGGGCAATGCGCAAGAGTTCCGGGTTGGCCTGCTCGTTCGCGCCTTTGAGATGTTCCAGAAACTTGGCGCCGCGCTTGCCCATCTCCGGCGCGACTTCCGCCAGCCAGATGGCTGTCTCGACGGCTTCCACTTGGCAGAAGAACGGACGGACACCCTGAAACGGGTGATGTCGCCAATGCTGCAAGAGACGGGCGGTCTCGGGCGTGACCTGCCATTGGTCGGGATTAGGCAAATTCCGCCAGTCCGTCACATAGGACCGGATCTCGTTGATGATCGGTGTCGGGTTGTATTCCTGCTCGGCGGTCGAAAGGCCGGCGCCGGCATCGAGCACCATCTCTGCCTGGTCTTTCGACTTCCGCCGCCTTTTCGGGGTGGGCACCGGCGTGATAAGCGCGGACCGGCGGCGCGAATCAAGAATCCGATTGGTGGGCTGGCCGCTCTCGTCCAGTTCCCAATGCTGCGCCGGATACTCGTAGGGCGAGTTGAGGATCGGGCGCTCGAAGAACTGGTCGCTCATAGCGATACGGGTTTACCGACTGGTTTCCCTTTCGACAAATCCAAATCGCCGGCAACCGTACCGGCCCGCCCCCGCTACGCCGCTTCCAGCACCCGTTCCAGCTTTTCGACCGCGGCGTCCTCGTCGAGGCCGTCGATGGCGGCGACTTCGCGGGCCAGGCGCTCGAAGGCGGCCTGGTAGATCTGGCGCTCGGAATAGGACTGGTCCGGCTGGCCGGCGTTGCGGTGCAGGTCGCGGATCACTTCGGCGATCGAGACCGGATCGCCGGAATTGATCTTGGCCTCGTATTCCTGGGCCCGGCGGCTCCACATGGTGCGCTTGACGCGGCTCTTGCCCTTGAGCGTCTTGTAGGCCGTGTTCATCACCGCGGTGTCGGCGAGCAGGCGCAGGCCGGAGGTGTCCGCCTTGGCGACGGGAACGCGGAGCGTCATCTTCTCCTTGGGAAATTCAATAACGAACAAATGGAGTTGCTGTCCGGCGATCTCCTGCTTCTCGGTGCCGGTGATCCGGCCGACGCCGTGCGTCGGATAGACAACGTAATCGCCTTTTTTGAATTTGGATTTGACGGCCATGCCGCTCCCCGCTCCGTTGTTTTCGTCATGTCCGGCTTCCGCGGCGGCCTCCGGAAAGGCCGGCGACAAAAAAGCGCCGAACACCGGAATATCCCGCGGGCGGCGCTGACCGGTACGCTCCGGAAGGCGACAGGCCGCGGGCCGCGGCCGGCTCCCCTCCGGATGCGTGTAACCTATCACAAAAGAACGGAAATTTCCAGTTTCCCGACCGCGGCAATGCAGCCGCGGCAATACGGCAGAAGGGTCCGGCGGCAGGATGGCCGGCCGGACGCCGGACGCCCTGTCGGATGTGGCCGGAAGCCCTGCCTGCTTTGCGACCCTACTGTGCGGCCGGCTTGTCGCTGAAATGGTCCTCGAACTTGTTCGATACGTCCTTCCAGTCGTCGGCGTCGCCCGGCGTTTCGCCCTTGCGGTTGATGTTCGGCCATTGCTCGGCGTAGGTGCGGTTCACCTCCACCCACCGCTCAACATCCGGTTCGGTGTCCGGCAGAATGGCTTCGGCCGGGCATTCCGGCTCGCAGACGCCGCAGTCGATGCATTCGTCCGGATGGATGACCAGCATATTCTCGCCTTCGTAGAAGCAGTCCACCGGACAGACTTCCACACAGTCCTGATATTTGCACTTGATGCAGGCTTCGATGACGACATAGGTCATTCGGAATGTCTCCCCCGGCTTCCATCCGGAATTGTCGCATAACGTTGCCAAGCGGCTTATCGTGGCGCCGCGCCGGTTTCAAGCCTCTTTCGGCGCCGGGCGGCCGGAAAACGGCCGCATGACGGTCGCATGACGGGCGCGTTCCCCGACCTGCGCCGCCACGCCCCGGCCGCTGCGCGCAACCGCGATCCGATTGCCGCAGTCGTGCTGCCGCGCCTGGCGCCGGGCGCTCATGTCCTGGAGGTCGGCAGCGGCACCGGCGAGCATGTCGTCCATCTGGCGGCCCTGCGGCCCGATACACGCTGGCAGCCGTCCGATCCCGACCCGGCCTGCCGCGAGAGCATTGCCGCCTGGACTGCCCATACCGGCCTCGCCAATGTCGCGCCGCCGCTCGACCTGGATGTCCGCATCGCGCCCTGGCCGGTGGAGCGGGCGGATCTCGTCCTGTGCTGCAACCTGATTCACATCGCGCCGTGGCACTGTACCGCCGCCTTGCTCCGGGGCGTCGGCCGGTTGCTCGGCGCCGGCGGCGAACTGCTGCTCTACGGCCCGTTCAAACGCGGTGGCGCCCACACCGCGCCGAGCAACGCCGCCTTCGACGCCGCGCTGCGCCGCCAGGATCCCGGCTGGGGCGTGCGCGATCTGGACGAGGTGGCCCTGCTGGCGGCGGCGAACGGGCTTTCGTTCGTCGAGGCGGTGCCGATGCCGGCCAACAATCTCTGTGCGGTCTTCCGGGCCGTCTCCCGGAAGGCGGAACCCGGCGCCGGAGCGTGAAGCGGGGCCGGCCGGCGCCCGCCGTCCGGGTCACGAAATTGCCTCGAACGATCGCGGAATTGCCGCGATTTGACGGTAATCCCGCCACAGGCCGGTGGGACTTTCGGTCCGGTCGATACGGCGCGGACCCCGGCGCCGGTCGGCCGACCGGAGCGGTTACCCCGAACCGGCCGGGACGGGGCGGAACGGGAATTCGGCGGTACGATTCCCGCTCCGCACTCCCGCCTCTCCTCCGGAAAGGCCGCGGCGCATTCCTCCCCAGGCGCCGCGGCCTTTTCGTTTGCCCGGCTTCGTTTGTCCGGCCTCGTTTGCCTGACGGGACGGCCGACGGCTTGACAGGGCGGCGCCGGCTTGCACCATCCGCGCCGGACGGCGGGTGCGGTTACGGGCCGCCGGTTTCAAACCCTGAACGAAGCGGGACGGCGGCGGTGCTTGAACGGCTGTACGGTTGGACGATGGCAAAGGCGGCGCATCCGCACGCCTTCCGGTGGCTTGTCGCCTTCGCCTTCGCCGAAGCGACCTTCTTTCCGCTGCCGGCCGATATCCTGCTGATCCCGATGGTCCTGGCGGTGCGCGCCCGGGCCTGGCGGCTGGCCGCGGCCTGCACCGTGGCCTCCGTCGCCGGCGGCTGTTTCGGCTGGCTGATCGGCCATTTCGCTTTCGAGGAGCTGGGCCGGCCCCTGCTCGAACTCTACGGCGCGATGGACAAGATGGCGTTCGCCCGGGCGGAGTACCAGCGGTACGGCGAGCTGTTCGTCGCCATCGGGGCGGTCACGCCGGTGCCCTACAAGGTCGTGACCATCGCCAGCGGCTTCTTCCAGATGGACCCGGCCAGCTTCGCCCTGGTCTCGCTGATCGGCCGCGGCGTGCGCTATTTCGCCGTTGCCGGCGCCGTCTACCTGTTCGGCCCGCTGATCGACCGGTTCATAAACCGCAACGCAAAGCTCGCCTTCGCGGTGTTCACCGTGCTTTTGCTGGGCGGCTTCGTGCTCGTGGCGTGGGTGCTGTAAGCGGCGCGTGGTGGGCGCGGGCCGGAGCCACGCAGTTCAAGAGCGATACTCCGCCGGTTCGTTGCTATTCGAGCCGAAGCACCTGTAGCGGCTCAAACCGTCCGAAGTCCCGGTCATTGGTGAGTATGGAGTCGATGCCGTGCTCACGGCAAAGAGCGGCAATCTGCGCGTCGAACATCAGGTTGCCTTGTGCGTCCGCCTCTTGGGCTGCTGCGAGAAGCCGTTGGAGGAATTCCGGGCCCGGCAGCACCAGATCGCAGTTCGGCGCGGCGACGAGGCCTTCGACAAAAGCAACCGCCTGCGCCACCGTGGAAGGTGGATTGAACACTCGCCCGTGGGTCACTACGCGTATGAATTCCGCGACACAGAAGATGGGGAGCGCCCAGCGCTCCGTTCCTTCGGCGAGGGCGACGAGTCGCGACGCCGCGGTCGCATGCAACTCTGTTTCGGCCCGGTGGGCGTAGATCAGTATATTTGTGTCGACGGCGATCACGCCCGGTCGATCACGTCATAGAGCGCATTCCGGTCGGAGACTTCGACGTTAGGCGGACGATCTCCCTCGACGATCTCAAGACGCAGCCGGAAGGGAGGCTTGGGGTCGCGCGTCGGGGCCAGCCGAGCGCGCAGCGCGTCCTCGACGAATCTTGTGAGTGTAATCCCGTCACGCGCCGCCCGTCCCTTGGCCTGGCGCAGGATTTGATCGTTCAGATTCAGCGTCGTCTTCATTACAGAACAGTCGCTTTCCAGACGTATGGCTGAACCATATCACTCGAAGCCGAATCGAAAAAGCGGTCCTGCTTCGGGCTACTCCGCTGCAACCCCGACCGCCTCCGCCGGCCTCACCCTTGCGGCGCAGAATTTGAAGCTCGGGATCTTGCCCCAGGGGTCGAGCATCGGATCGGTCAGCAGGTTGGCCGGCGCGTCGGTGAAGCAGAAGGGGATGAACACGGTGCCGGCCGGCACGGCGTTGTCCATGCGCGCGGCCAGGTCGATGGCGCCGCGCCGCGTCTCGACCCGCACCGGATCGCCCGGCGCGATGCCGAGGCGCTGCAGGTCGGTCGGGCTCAATGAGGCAACCGCCTCCGGCTCCAGCGCTTCCAGGATGGTCGCCCGGGTGGTCATGGCGCCGGTGTGCCAGTGTTCGAGCTGCCGGCCGGTGGTCAGGATCATCGGATAGTCGGCGTCCGGCTGCTCGCCCGGCGGCTGCGGCGTCGTCGGCACCAGCCGGCCGCGGCCGTTCGCGGTCGGGAACCCTTCGCCGAACACGATCTCCTCGCCCGGCGCGTCGGGCGCCGCGCTGGGATAGGTCACGGCGCTTTCGCGTTCCAGCCGCTCCCAGGAGATGTTGTCGAGGGACGGCATGGTCTGCGCCATCTCCACATAGACGTCGGCCGCGCCCCCGTAGTTCCAGTCGAGGCCCATGCCGCGGGCGATTTCCTGGATGATCCGGATATCGTGCCGGGCCTCGCCGGGCAGGGCGAGCGCCTGCCGGCCCATCTGAACCTGCCGGTTGGTGTTGGTGACCGTGCCGGTCTTTTCCGGCCAGGCCGAGGCCGGCAACACGACATCGGCGTGCCAGGCCGTCTCGGTGAGGAACAGGTCCTGCACCACCAGATGCTCGAGTTTGGCGAGGGCGGCGCGGGCGTGGGCGGTGTCCGGGTCGGACATCGCCGGATTCTCGCCCATGATGTACATGCCGTCGATCTCGCCGGCGAGGATCGCGTTGACGATCTCGACCACCGTCAGGCCGCGGTTCGGATCGAGCGTGCTGCCCCACAGGTCCTGGATCGGCGCGCGCAGGTCGGCGTCCTCGACCGGCTGGTAGTCGGGCAGGAACATCGGGATCAGCCCGGCGTCCGACGCGCCCTGGACATTGTTCTGCCCGCGCAGCGGATGCAGGCCGGTGCCCGGCCGGCCGACCTGGCCGGTGATGAGCGACAGCGCGATCAGGCAGCGGGCGTTGTCGGTGCCGTTGATGTGCTGGGAAATGCCCATGCCCCAGAAGACGATCGCCTTTTCCGCCCGGGCGAATTTGCGCGCGACCGTGCGCAACTCGTCGGCGCCGATGCCGCAGACCGGCGCCATCTCCTCCGGCGTGAAGGGCCGGATATGCTCGGCAAAGGCTGCGAAGCCTTCGACATTCGCCTGGACATACTGCTCGTCGTAGAGCTTCTCCTCGACGATCGTGTTGAGCAATGCGTTCAGCAGCGCCACATCCGTGCCGCCCTTGAACTGCAGCATGTGGCCGGCGTGGCGCGCCAGCGCCTGGCCGCGCGGATCGGCGACGATCAGGGTCGCGCCGCGCGCCGCCGCCTGCTTGAAATAGGTCGCCGCAACCGGGTGGTTCTCCGTCGGGTTGGCGCCGATCACGAAGATCACGTCGCTGTCCCGGCAGGCGGTGAACGGCGCGGTGACGGCGCCGGAGCCGATGCCTTCGAGCAGGGCCGCGACCGACGAGGCGTGGCACAGCCTTGTGCAATGGTCGACATTGTTGGTGCCGAAGCCGGTGCGCACCAGCTTCTGGAACAGATAGGCCTCCTCGTTGGAGCCCTTGGCCGAGCCGAAGCCGGCGAGCGCGTTCGGCCCTTTTTCGTCGCGAATGCGCCGCAGGCCGCCGGCGGCGCGCTCCAGGGCCTCCTCCCAGCTCGCTTCCCGGAAGTATTCGAGCGGGTTGGCCGGATCCATGACGATTTCGGCCGATTTCGGCGCATCGTCGCGCCGGATCAGCGGTTTCGTCAGGCGCTGCGGGCTGTGGGCATAGTCGAAGCCGAAGCGGCCTTTCACGCACAGCCGCTTCTCGTTGGCCGGGCCGTCGCGGCCGTCGACGTAGAGCAGCCTGCCGTCCTTCAGATTGTAGGCGATCTGGCAGCCGACGCCGCAATAGGGGCAGACGCTCTCGACCGTTTCGTCGGGAAATCCGGTCCGCACGCCGGCAGCGTCCAGCAGGTTCGCCGGCATCAGGGCGCCGGTCGGGCAGGCCTGCACGCACTCGCCGCAGGCGACGCAGGTGCTGGCGCCCATCGGGTCGTCCATGTCGAACACGATCTTCGAGCCGTGGCCGCGCTCGGCCATGCCGATCACGTCGTTGACCTGAACTTCGCGGCAGGCCCGGACGCAGAGGTTGCAGTCGATACAAGCGTCCAGATGGACCGCCATCGCCGGATGGCTGACATCGGGCGCCGGCGTCGCGCGCGGCGGCAGGCGGCTCTCTTCCAGATCGACCCGGTCAGTCCACTGCCAGAAGCGGCTGTCGGGATCGCGCGCGACCTCCCTGGCCGGCTGGTCCGCGAGCAGCATCTCGAAGACCATCCTGCGCGAGGCTTTGGCGCGTTCGGAAGCGGTGCGCACCGCCATGCCTTCGGTCGGCAGACGGATGCAGGACGCGGCGAGCACCCGCTCGCCCTCGACTTCCACCATGCAGGCGCGGCAGTTGCCGTCGGCGCGGTAGCCCGGCTCGTCGGCATAGCAGAGATGGGGAATTTCCGTACCCAGGCGGTTTGCGACCTGCCAGATCGTCTCGCCCGGCGCGGCCGCGACGGTCTCCCCGTCCAGCGTGAATGTTATTGCTTCGCTCATGGCCCGACCCTGGTACCAACTTGGTACGCGTTGCGGCGGAGGCAACATGCGGAAACCCGCCGTCAAGCACGACTTTTCCGCCGATTCAAGGGGCATTCACGGGATCGGCACCGCCGAAACGACGCGGGAGCGGAACCGGTCGAAACCGGTCCGGTTTTCAGGCGCCCGGCACCCGGTCGAACGAGCGCGGTTTCACCGCCCCGAATACACGCCCTGCCGCTTCTCCAGCATGGCGTTGACCGCTTCCAGATGGTCTTCGCTCTGGTGGCACAGGGCCTGGTTGACCGCGGCGGTCTCCAGAAAAGCCGGCAGGTCGGTCTTCATGGCCGCACGCAGCAGGCGCTTGGCCTGGCGCACCGTCTTCGGCGGCTTCGACGCGATGACGCCGGCGAGCGCCCGCGCCTCGTCCATCAGCTTCTCCGGCTCGACCACTTTCATGCACAGGCCGCGCCGGTGCGCTTCCTCCGCCCCGATCGGCCGGCCGGTGAAGGACATTTCGGCTGCGACCTCCCACGGCACGCGCCTTGGCAGGAACCAGCTTCCCGCGTCTCCCGCGATCAGGCCGAGGCTGACGAAGACTTCGCCGAACAGGGCCTTCGTCGACGCGATGCGCATGTCGCACATGAAGGCGAGGTCGCAGCCCGCGCCCATCGCCGGCCCGTTGACCGCCGCGATGGTCGGCACGTCCAGCCCGTAGATCGCCAGCGGGATCTGCTGGATGCCGTACATGTAACCCTCGGCGATATCCAGGCCCGGCCCGCCGAACATGCCGGCGCGGTTGCGCATCGCCTTGACGTCACCGCCGGAGGAAAAGGCCGTGCCCGCGCCGGTCAGGATCGCCACCGACACCTCGGGGTCGCGCTGCACCCGGCCGACCGCGCCGACCAGGGCGTCGATCGTCTCCGGGCCGGAGACCGGGTTGCGCCGGTCCGGGTCGTTCAGCGTGATCGTGACGACACGGCCGGCCTTTTCGTACAGGACGGGATCGGAGGACATGGAACACCTCACAGATAGCGCGGCGCAGCGGGCCGGTTTGTTTGCACAAAACCGCCCGCCCGCGCCTTGAAGCCGGCGGGCGAAAAACCGCGTTCCCCGCCCTTCGGTCCTTCGATACGCCCCGGCCTTGGCGGCCGGGGCTACTCAGGATGAGGAGGAGCGGTGTGTTGAGGCCTTTGAGCCCCCACCAACCCCCTCCCTCATCCCGAGTAGGCGCGCCAGCGCCGTATCGAGAGCCTGCCCTGAGCGAAGCCGAAGGGGGGCCGTATCGAGGGGGCCGTATCGGGAGCCTGTCGAAGGAAACGCCCCGCTGCCGAGGGCTCCGCCGAAAACGAAACCCTCTAGTTCTTCGCCTGGGACTCGTAGAAGTTGACGAGCCGGATCACATCGCCGGCATCGAGCCGTCCGAGCGGGCCGTCGCTGTAGCTCGACAGGACCACCTTGCCGGTCTCGCCGTTCACGACGAATTCGGACGGCTGGATGATCTGGCGCCGGTCCTCCCACCAGGAGCCCAGCGTATCGGCAAGGTCGCGGGTCACGCCGTAGCCGAAGGGGAATCCCTTGCCGTCGGCAACTTTCTTCGCGTTATCGATATCGTCGACGCTCGCGGCGACCACCGAAGCATTGGCTGCGCGCAACTCATCGAACTGTCTGGCAAAGCCATCCAACTGATGGCGGCAGAACGGTCACCAATGGCCGCGATAGAACAGGATGACCCGATATTTTCCGCTCAGGTCATCGGGCAGGCGCAACGATCCGCCGCCGACCAGATCGATCGACAGTTCCGGAAAGGTTGCGCCGATACCGAGTTTCTCACCCATGCCGGCGGTTGCCCCTTGTTGCGGTTGAAGACAACGGGGTTGTGCCGTCATTCGGCCGTCGGGGCAAGGGGGCGCTTCGGCTATGCCGGCGGCGCGTTGCGGAATTTCCCGTCAGGCAGGGAAACCGAGCTGCTCCGCCGCCGCCAGCGCGAGCGCTACGCCGACCAGGACGATGACGCCGCCGCCCGCCAGACCGGCCGTCCGGTGCGCCAGGTTGCCGAGTCTTGCCAGGCCCGGCCTCGAACCGGCAGCCCGCGCCGCGCCGCGCCGGGTGTAGATCGCCGCCAGGCCGATCGTCGATACCGTGATGGCGACACCCAGCGCCATGACCAGCGAGCCCAGAACGCCGACGACGAAAATGCCGTTGGCCAGCGTGAACAGCAGCACGATCACGGCGCCGGTGCACGGGCGCAGGCCGGCGGCGACGGCGGCCGGAATCATCGCCCGGAGTCCGGGGTCGGCCCTTCCGGAATGGCTGTGCCCGTGATCGTGGTGCCCGTGATCGTGGTGCCCATGATCGTGGTGCTCAGCCGGCTCGTGCCCGTGGGAGCAGCCGCGCCCGACGATGCCGCCCCAGAACATCCACAGGCCGAGCAGCACGATCAGCCCGTAACTCGCCAGTTCGACCCACGTTACGTTGCCGATCAGCTCCAGGGTGCCGACATCCAGCGCCAGGGCGAATGTGCCGACCAGGCCGATCGCCACCAGCGCCTGGGTCAGGGCGATCAGGCCGCTCATCAGCACGCCGTCCCGGGGCCGCGCCCGGTTGGCGAGGAAATAGGCGGCGACGACGAATTTGCCGTGGCCCGGCCCGGCCGCGTGGAACAGGCCGTAGAGGAAGGAGAGCAGCAGGATAGCCAGCACCGGCGCGAGGGCGCCGCCCGACTTGTAGGCGGCAATCTGCCGGGCGAGCTCGTCGTTCAGCTGCCGCTGCCAGTACGCCACAGCCATGACGAATCGTTGCACGGCGGCGGGCGGCCGGAAAAAGGGCCGCTCCGGCGCCTTTTGCGCCGGCGCGGCGCCCGGCGTGGCGGGCGCGCCTTTCGGGTCGAGGCCGAAGGGGTTCTGCGCCGCCGCCGGTCCCGCCGCCGCCATCGCGGTCGCGCCGGCGAAGGCCGGCAACAGCAGAACCCACAAGAGGATGCAGCGCAGGAGCCTGCGGTCCGGGATCATCGCATCGTACCCGCCCATTCGGGCCTTTCCCGGCAGCGCAGGGAAACGGTTTTCATGCCGGACCGGCGGAAATCAGCCGACCGGGCAGTCGAAATTGAGCATCCGCGGGACGACCGAGCCGAAATAGATCGGATTGTCGAAATCGTCCCGGAAGACCGTCCTGCACCCGTCGGGAGCCGCGCCGTCGATCGCGACCGGCTTCTGTTTCACGAGTTCGACGGCGACATAGTATGTCTTGTCGATAAACAGCAAGGCCGGCCTGTCGGTCCGCGGGTCGACAGGCCGGGGCAGGGGAAGCGTAAAGCGGTAGACCAGCCGGCCGTCCTGCACCGTCGCAGCAAAGCCCTTCACCGTCTCGAGCTTCAACTCTTCGTCGCCGATCCGCACGACGGTGAAATAGCTGAGCTCTATCAGCGCGTCGAAAGCGCCGCGGCGCACCTGCTGCGCTTCGTCGGGCTCCAGTTTGCCGTTCCGGTTTCTGTCGAAGGCGTGGATCACCACGCCGCCGAATATCGCATCGAAGGTCCACTGCTGGGTGATCGCCGCGACCTTGCCGTCCTGCATGTGCAGAGTGACGCGGGCGTCGATGAAGACATGCGGATGCGCCGCGGCGGACCGGGCCAGGCCGACGGCGCCGGCAAGCAGGATGGCGGCAATCAGCAGGCTTCGCATAAACGGCTCCCTGCGGGCGGGCCTCTCGCTATCGTTCCGCTGCAGCGGACAAACCGACGGGGTAGTATAGGATATCCCATACCGAAGCCGGATGCACCATGATCGATCGGCCCGCGAAGCGGATACCGTCCTCGTGAGCGGCGAAGACGGTACGAAACGGCTCCTGATCGTCGGCCATGTGCCGTCGGACAACACGCGGCGCCTGCGCGACGCCGCGGCCGAAGCGGCGCGCGACGCCGTCGAGGGCGGCGGCGTCCGCGTCGTCGCCCGGAGCCCGTTCGAGACGCAGCCGGCGCATGTCCTGGCCGCCAACGCTCTCATTCTGGGGACGACCGAAAATCTCGGCTATATGAGCGGCGCGCTGAAGGATTTCTTCGACCGCTGCTACTATCCCTGCCTGGAGCACACCCAGGGCCTGCCCTATTGCCTCTATATCCGCGCCGGCCATGACGGGACGGGCACGCGGCGCGGCGTCGAGACCATCGTCACCGGCCTGCGCTGGCGCGCGGTGCAGGAACCGCTGATCTGCCGCGGCGCATGGGACGAGGCGTTCGTCGAGCAAGTGGCGGAGATCGGCGCGGCGATGGCGGCCGGGCTGGAGGCGGGGATTTTCTGACGGCGCCGGAGGCCGGGCAGCCCTATTCCAGCGCCTTGGCCGGCACACTGCGCAGATATTCGGCGATCGCCCGGCGGTCCGCGTCCGTCAGCTTCGATGTGACGTTGGTGACGACCTCTTCCATTTCGCCGCCCATGACGTCGCCCGAGGGCGTGACGCCGGTCTGCAAGGCGAACACGATTTCGTCCGGAGTCCACGAACCGATGCCCTTTTCCTTGTGCGGCGTGATGTTGGGCGCGCCGCCGATCTTGGCTTTGCCGTCGCCATAGTCCGGCGCGCCGGCCAGCCGGACGCTGTTGCGCAGTCCGCCCAGAGCGTTGCGCCGGGTGTGGCATTCGCCGCAATGGGCCGGGCCGGTCACGATATAGGCGCCGCGGTTCCAGCGCCGCGACTTGCCGGGGTCGGGGCGGTAGCGGCCCGGCTCCAGGAACAGCAGCTTCCACAGGCCGAGGGCGGGGCGGACCGAATAGGGAAAGGCCAGCCGGTGTTCCCCGTTGCGCGCCGTGGCCGGCGGGACCGTCTTCAGATAGGCCCACAGGTCGCGCAGGTCGTCGGGCGTCATCCGCGTGTAGGAGACATAGGGGAAGGCCGGGTAGTAGTGGCGTTCGTCGGGCGACAGGCCCAGGGTCATGGCCCGGATGAAATCCGCCTCGGTCCATCCGCCGATCCCGGTGGCGGCGTCCGGTGTGATGTTGGGCGAAACGAACACGCCGAAAGGCGAAGGGAGCTCGCGCCCGCCGGCCAGCGCCGCGCCGCCCTTGCGGGTGTGGCAGCCCGCGCATCCGGACATGGCGAACAGGTAGGCGCCGCGCCCGGGATCGGCCGTCGCCGGCTCCGGGCCGGACTTCGGCATCTGCCATATGAGCGACGGGAACAGGGCGGGGATGCTGGCGGCAGCGACCGCCGCTATGGCGAGGAACAGCAAAAGCCTGATCAGGCGCATCGGCAGGCGGCTGGCTGGTTTGTCGCGGTTCGGAGGGTGCGGAGGGCCTTTCGAACGGCATCGGGTCGGAACGTCTGTCCGGCAACAGTGCCACGCCGGTCCATATCGATGAAATGAATTTTTCTGTGGAGGCCGGAATGTCGGCGTTGCCCGGCGCGATCGAACGGGGCCGTCCCGAAGCCGCCGCGCGGTCCTATTCCTCGCCGCGCGCGACCGGTGTTTCGGTTGCCTGCCGCTCTGCGCCGGCCGGCGCCTGGAGTCGTGGCGCTTCGGCCTCTTCCACCGGCTCGTCGGCGTCGGGCCGGCTGCTCAGCAGCGGCGCCAGCAATCCGGAGGCGGCGTCGAACGCGGCCATCGCCGTCAACAGCAAGAAGATCGAGGTGCCGAACCCGCCTACCGTCAGAAACAGGGCCGCGCCGCCGGCCAGCCAGACAAACGCAAGCAGGCGATAGCCGAGCGTCCTGCCGCCGGCCCGTGCGGTCTTGAGGGTCTCGAAGCCCAGCGCCGTCAGCCCCACCAGAAGGAACAGGGCGCCGAAATCGACCGGCCATACGTCGCCGGACGGCAGGGGGACCGTCCAGGCCGACCCGGCCAGAAAGGCCGTCATCCGGAAATCGGCCGGACCGAACACGGGACCCAGCAGGGTAAATCCCGCATAGGTGGCCATGACGAGGCCGATCGAGGAAATGAGCCTGAACATTGCGGTTTCCGGACGTTATTGCGGCGGCGGACTTCGAACCGGTTGCGGACCGTTTTTCGTCAGTACAGCTTCCGCGTACCCTCCCGATACAGGCGGTCGGCCTCTTCCGGGTCGCCGTCGAGTCCGGCCATTTCATGCACCATGCGCCCTCCGCCCGGCAGGATGCTGCGGTCCGGCTTGCTGGCTTCGTCCCACAACTGCGCCCGGCGCAGGGCCCGGTTGCAGTGCATATAGGCTTCGCGCACCGACACGCGGATCGCCATCAGGGCCGGCTTGCCGTCCATGGCCAGCCGCTCCAGCAGGCGGGGGTCGTCGGTCAGGCTGGCGCGGCCGTTGAGGCGCAGGGTTTCGTCGAAGCCCGGAATCATGAAAATCGCCGCGATCTCCGGGTTTTCCAGGATATTGGTGAGCGTATCGAGCCGGTTGTTGCCGGGCCGGTCGGGAATCAGGATCGTCCGGTCGTCGACGACCTTGACGAAGCCCGGCCGGTCGCCGCGGGGCGAGACATCGCCGGGGCCGCCGTCCGCCGCCGCGGTGCCGATCACCAGGAACGGCGCATGCGCGATGAAGGTCCGGCAATGGGCGTCCAGCCGGTCGATGACCTTTCGACGCGCCCGCTCCGTCGGCATGCGGTAGCGCGTGCGCAGGGACTCCAGGCTGTCGACGGCGGCCAACGTCAGAGGACCCGCCGGGGCGCAGGCGCTTCAAGGGCGCCGCGGGATTCGCAAGGCTCGATCATGCCGGCATTGTCGCTCCGGGCTGCACGCCGATGCAAGGGGCATGGAGCGGGGCAGGGGGCGGGCAGGGGGCACGCACTCTACCGTTGGCACAGCCGCAGAATCGGGTATCTCTAGCGGCTCCGCACGCCAAACCGCCGACGCCGCCGATTCCGGCGCTTCGCATCCTCTCGTTCCGGAAGACAGCCATGACCCACTCCGATACCGCCGGCCCGATCTGGCAATGGTCCGCCCCGAAAATCGCATCCGCGATCCGCACCGGCGAAATTTCCGCCGCCGAAGCGGTCGAGGCGCACAGCGCGCGCATGGAGGCGGCGAACCCGGCGCTCAACGCCGTGGTTGTAGATCTGCGCGAGGACGCAAGGGCGGCGGCGGCGCAGGCGGACGCTGACCGGGCCGCCGGCAGGCCCGCCGGCCCGCTGCACGGCGTACCGGTCACGGTCAAGACCAACGTCGATTTCAAGGGCCAGGCGAATACCAACGGCATCGCCGCGTTCCGGGACGTGATCGCGCCGGAAGATTCGCCGGTCGTCGCCAACCTGCGCAAGGCGGGCGCGATCGCGCTCGGCCTGACCAACACGCCGGAATTCTCCTTCCGCGCCTTCACCGACAATCCGCTGCACGGCCTGACGAAGAACCCCTGGAGCCCGCTTCACAATCCGGGCGGCTCGTCGGGCGGCGGCGGTGCGGCCGTGGCGGCCGGCATCGGCGCCATCGCCCACGGCAACGATATCGGCGGTTCGCTGCGCTTTCCGGCCTGGTGCAACGGCCTGGCCACGATCAAGCCGACCCTCGGCCGGGTGCCGGCCTACAACCCGAGCGCGCCGGTCGAACGGCCATTGCTGGCGCAACTGATGTCGGTGCAGGGCCCGATGGCGCGCGAGGTCGCGAGCGTGCGCCTCGGCCTCGAAGCGATGGCGGCGCGCGACTGGCGCGACCCGTTCTGGTGCCCTGTCCCCCTGGAAGGGCCGGCGCCGGACCGCCCGGTCCGGGTGCTCTACGCCCAGCCCGACGACGACATGGACTGCGATCCGGCGGTGATCGCCCAGATCGACGCCGCGGCGGAGATGCTGGCCGACGCCGGCTATGCGGTCAAGAAGGGCCCGGCGCCGCTGCTGAAGGAAACCTGGCAGGTCTGGATCGACATCCTGATGGCCGAGGTCCAGACCATGCAGCGCGAGGTGATCGACAAGGTCGCCTCGCCGGCGCTGACCGATACGCTGGACGCCTATCTCGCCTTCGCCAATCCGCTCGACCTCGCGGGCTACATGACGGCGATCGCCCAGCGCTCGCACCTCGTCCGGGAATGGATGCGCCAGCTCGAGGAGACGCCGCTCATCCTGACCGCGGCGTCTGTCCAGCCGGTCAACCTGCTGAACGAGGATCTGGAAAGCGCGCAGCGGGTCTACGAAATCTTCACCGCCGCCCGCTTCATCTCGGCGATGAACCTGCTCGGCCTGCCCTGCGCCATCGCGCCGGTCGGTACGCTGAACGGCCTGCCCAACGCCTGCCAGCTCGTCGCCGGCCGCTTCCGCGAAGACCTCGCCCTCGACGCCGCCCAGGCCATCGAGGACCGCATCGGCATCCTGTGCCGGAAGCTGTGGGCGCGGGAGGGGTAGGAGCGGGCTGCCCAAGATTCCAATCGGGCGCCCGAAACATAAGGGAGATGAGAAAGCCGACATTTCCGAAGCAGTCTCACCAGCCGAGAGAGAAGGCAATTCATCGAACTACTGTAGCTTCAATATGGCCCGCCGGTCAGCGGCAAGTTTGAATACCACTTCATACTAAAGAAGATAAATTGGCCGCATCCCACGGTATTTTTTATTCTCCATTTGGTCCACTACAAGCGCCAGAGAATAGGATTTCGAGGCGTGGCGTGACGGTAGAACTTCCCGAACATTCGAACTACTCTTCAGAAGATCGCGGGCCTTCTCCGGGTCAGCTCCTCGGGGCAACACAAAGACCAGCCGCCAAGGACCGCCCCGATCCCAACGATGCAGATCCGCAAATTCGTCGTCGGCGAATTCTGCCGTCTCCATCCCGCGAACGACCGAGATGCGGCCAATCTCCTTCACGAGCGGGTCCAGCACGGCCGTAAAGGAGCGGGCGGCTGTTTCCTCGGGAATCGGGAAATAGGCGCGCTCACTACTTTCGGCGTTCTTCGGCACCAGATCGATGCCTTTTTCGACCGCCCGGCCGTTGCGGCAAAAGTCCAGCAGGTTGAAATAGCGCCCAACGCGCACATGGTGCGCCCGCAGATTTTGCGCTTTTCCTTGGCCATGGCTCCCGCATTTTCTGGCACCTTCAGGCTTGAAGGTTACGCACAGGAATTCGGAATTAGGATAGCTGATGACCCGGTCGCGACAGCCATCAATGACTTTAACTGCTTCTACAATTTTTTTTAAACAACTTCCTCTCTTCCCTTTGTCGACCAATTTGTAGAGCGCTATGTCCGCTGTTGCCTCGCCCTCGGTCCAGCGGTGCTTCGGGCCAAAATTACTGCTGTGGCCCGATGGAATGATGGATGGCCAAAACGCATCCGCAACGGAAATCGGGCCAACACGCTCGTCCCTCATCAGGGGCTCCAACAGATCCTTGCAAAGGCCCTTGGCCAGCGCTTCATGCTCGCCGTTCCAGATCTTGTCGAAAGGCAAGGGTCTGCCATATCGATAGACCGAGTGATCGGCCAAAAAATCCAACAGGATAAAGTGCTTCGACAGCCGGGTCGTTTCCCAACCTGTCAAATCTTCTATCATCGCCTCTTCCTTTTAAGTTGCGCAGTTCGGCCGCCTATCCCGCCGCCGCCCGCATGAACACGCCGTCGATCTGGAGCTGGCGGGCGATGTGGCGGCTGAAATAGCCGGGGATGAAGAGGTGGGCGGCGTAGCCGAGCGCCTCCATGCGGCCGAGCATTTCGCGCCAGCCGGTCTCGCCCTCGTAGATCGGCTCGATGGACAGTTCAAGCTGCCAGCCGGCGATCCGCGCCATGACCGGCCCGGCGCCGTCGAGCACCGCGCTTTCGTAGCCTTGGGTGTCGGCCTTGACGAAGACCGTGTCGCCGTCGCGGACGTAATCGCCGAACACGCTCGCCAGCCGGCGCACCGGCACAGTCTCCCGCCCGACTGTCGCCGAGGACGGGGTAAAGCGCATCGCGCTGTCGGCGAGCGGCAGGGCGGAGCTCATGTCGGTCTCGGCGGAGATGTTGAGCGCGATCTCGCCGTCCTCCCGGCCGAGCGCCATCGCCGGCGCGACCTGCCAGTTGCCGTCGGCCGCCGCCCGTTCCTCCAGCGCCGGGCGGACGGCGGATTGCGGCTCGAAGGAGACGATCCGGCCGGTCCAGCCGGCGCGCCGCAGATAGCCGCCGTATTCGCCCTTGTGGGCGCCGATATCGAGCACGACGCCGACGCCGAAATGCCCGAGGATCGTGACGAGGTTTTCCCAGTGGGTCGGTTTGCTCTTGCGGCTCATGCCGAGACCTCCCGCCGCGTCTGGCGACCGCCCAGCCGCCACACGACCAGCGGCCCGAAGAAAGCGCCCAGCGCCATCGTGGCGAAGGCGACGAGCCAGCCGATCTCCGAGGCGCCGCCGGCCAGGTCGAGCGCGACGCCGACCGCCGTTGTGCCGAGGAAGCCGGCGCCGAAGCCGAGGGTCGAATGCAGGGCGAGGGTCGCGCCCCGCCGCCCGGCCGGCGCGGCGGCCACGGCCCCGGCGGTCAGCGAGGCCGAATCCGCCAGCAGCGGAATGCCGTAGAACAGCCCGACCAGGCAGACCAGCCAATAGGGCGCGCCGGCGAGCGCGCCCAGCACCAGCGCCGTGACCGCGGACAGCAGCATGACGCAGACGATGGTGCGCCGCCGCCCGGCGCGCATGGCGATTTCGTTGCCGACGATGCTCGACGGCACGCCGACCAGGCCGATCGCGGTGGCGACAAGGGTGGGCGCGAGCCAGAGCGGCGCGCCGCCCTCCTGCGCCGCGACCCAGGTGAGATAGGCGACCAGCCAGCCGCGCAGGGCGAACAGCTCCCAGACATGGCCGGCATAGCCCAGGATATAGCCCATGGTCGGCGGGCTGCGCAGCACGGGGCGGACGTCCAGCAGATGGCCGACCGGCGGCTGGCGCTTCTCCAGCGGCCGGGCGGTCGCGGCGACCGCCAGCCCGGCGAGCCAAGCGCCGCCGGCCGCCAGCCCGAAGGCCCAGCGCCAGCCCAGCAGGTCGCCGGCCACCCCGGCGAACAGGAAGGACAGGCCCGAGCCGATGCCGAAGGTCGCCGTATAGAAGGCGATGTAGCGCGACTGTTTCGGCCCCTCCAGCCGGTCGGTCAGCACCCGCAGGCCCGGCATGTAGACCCCGGCAAGGCCGATCCCCATTGCTGTGTGCAGGACGGCGGCGCTCCAGAAGCCGTCGGCGAGCAGGGCGAAGCCGAGCTGGGCCGCGCCGGACAGCGCCGCCGCCGAGAGGAAAATCCACAGGGCGTCGAAGCGGTCGGTCAGCAGCACCAGGATCGCCACCGAGGCCATGTAGCCGCCGAAATAGGCGCCGTTGACGATCCCGGCCTCGGTGTTGCTGAGCTGCCATTCGGCCATCAGGCCCGGCATCAGCGCCGGGAAGGTCGCGAAGCCGAGCATGCCGAGCGACTGCGCCAGGCACAGGACGAAGACCAGCCGGACGGTCCCGGACATCGGCGGCGGAGCGCGGGCGCTGCGCGCCGGTCAGTGCGTCGCCGGCGGCCCGCCCCGGTCCTGTCCGAGGGCCGCTTCGACGGCCCTGGCGACGGTGAGGTTCCGCCGGTCGCCCAGGGTCTCGCCGACGATCATCAGGCCGGCCGGCGCTTCGCCCGCCCGGTGGACCGGGATCGTGGTCGCGCACCGGTCGAGGAAATTGAACAGCGCCGTATTGCGCAGCATGGCGAGGTTGGCCTCGCCGAAGGCGGCGTCGTCGCTCTCCAGATCGGCGATCGGCGGCGCGATGCGCGGGCAGGTCGGCATGAGCACGGCGTCGAACGGCGCGGTCAGCGTGTCGGCCTCGCGGCGCAGGCGCGCCCGGGCGTGCAGCAGGTCGACATAGTCGGCGCCGCTTATCTTCGCGCCGTTCAGGACGCGCGCGGCGACCCGATGGTCGAAATCCTGCGCCCGGCTTTCCAGGTCCCGCCGGTGCAGCGCCAGCGCCTCGGCCGCCGCGCGGCCGCCGGCGGTGCTGAGCTGCGGAATGTCGGCGAGGATCGCAAAGGGCAGGTCGATCAGCCGGGCGCCGGCCGCCGACAGGCGGGTCAGCGCCACTTCGAAGGCCGTGGAAACCGGCTCCTCCAGGCCGTCCAGCACCAGGGTCTGCGCGACGCCGAGGCGCAGGCCGCTCACCGGGATATCGGGCAAGGGTTCCGGCGCCTCGCCGGCCATGACGGCGTCGAGCAGGGCGCAGCACCCGACCGAAGCGGCGAGCGGACCGATGCTGTCCAGCGAAAAGGAGAGCGGGAAGCAGCCGTCCTGCGGCACGCGGCTGGCCGTCGGCTTGAAGCCGGCGAGGCCGGAGAGCGCCGCAGGGATGCGGACCGAGCCGCCGGTATCGGTGCCGATGGCGGCGATCGCCATGCCGTCAGCGACCGAGACCGCCGCGCCGGAGGAGGAGCCGCCGGGAATCCGGCGGGTCTCGCGGTCCCATGGATTGGCCGGCGTGCCGTAGTGCGGATTGATGCCGATGCCGGAATAGGCGAATTCGGTCATGTTGGTCCGGCCGACGAGGATCGCCCCGGCGCCCTTGAGGCGGCGCACGATGGCGGCGTCGGCGGCGGCCGGTTCCGCGCCTTGCCGGACGATGGAGCCGGCCCGCGTCGTCTCGCCCGCCACGTCGAAGAGGTCCTTGATCGACACCGGCATGCCGGCGAGCGGGCCGAGATCGACCCCGGCGGCGCGCATGGCGTCGGCATGCTCGGCCTGCCGGCGGGCGGCCGCGCCGTAGCGGCCGAGGAAGACCAGCCCGCCTTCGCCGTCCGGCGCCTCGGCCCTGGCGCAGGCCTCGTCGACCAGCGCGGCGGCGGTCGTTTCGCCCGCCGCAACGGCGGCCTGCCGGCGGGCGATGGTGTCGAGCGGCAAGGGGGACGGCGGTATGGCGGGCGACGGCATGGGGCGGCTCCGGGGCGGTGCATTCGGCTCACGATTGTCCATAGCGGAACCGGCCCGTCATGGCGAGCGCCGGCCGGGGCGGCAGGGCGGCGGGATGCCCGATAGACGGCCGCAGGCTCGATACACGGCCGGCGCCGGCGTTTTCTTCGCCGCCGACTCGTGAAAGTATGCGCGCAGCCCCGTTGGAGGAACGCCGCCCGCCATGCCAGCCAGCCTTGCCAGATACCCCGCTTCGGCGCCGCTCGACCACCTTGCCGACGCGCTCGACGCCGATGGCGCCCTGATTGTCGAAGGCTTCCTCGCGCCGGAGCGGCTTGCGGCGCTGAATGCCGATTTCGACCGGATCGTCGCCGGCCTGGCCCCCGGCGTGCGCCATCCGACGATGGCGGCCATGGAGGAATTCTACGGCGCGACGACGGTCCGTTTCGACGGCCTGCCGGCCAAGTCGGCGGCCTTCGTGGAGGTCATGCAGTCGCCGGTGCTGACCGGCCTCGCCGACCGCTACCTGCTGCCCCATTGCCTCGATTACCTGTTCAATACCGGCCAGTTCATCGAGATCCGGCCGGGCGAGACCGCCCAGCGCCTGCACCGGGACGAAGACGCCTGGCGCTTCGGGCCGCTCGTCGCCGAAGGTCCGCGCGCCCAGCTCGAGGTCGAGGCGATGGTCGCGCTGTCCGATTTCACCGCCGCGAACGGTGCGACGCAGGTCGTGCCCGGCAGTCATCTGTGGCCGGCCGACCGGGAGCCGGAGCCGGCGGAAATCCTCCAGGCGGAGATGCCGGCCGGTTCGGCGCTGGTCTATCTCGGCTCGACGATCCACGGCGGCGGCGCGAACCGGACGATGGCCGACGCCCGGCGCGGCATGTTCGTCGGCTATGTCGTCGGCTGGCTGCGCACGGAGGAAAACATGTTCCTGACCGTGCCGCTGGACCGGGTGCGCGGCTTTCCCAAACGCGTCCAGGAACTGCTCGGCTACAAGGCCCACCGCGCCATCGGCGTGGTCGATGTCGGCGATCCGGGGGCGGTGCTGGACCGTTAGCGTCGCACCGGCCGGCCGCTTGCAGTTTCGTGCCGCTCTGTTACGGATGGGGCATGACTAGCGGCGTCACCTACGGTTTCATCGGCCTCGGCAACATGGGCGGGCCGATGGCGGCGAACCTTGCGGCCCATCTGGCGGCCGTCAAGGGCCCGGCGCCGGTCGTCTTCGACGCGGCGGGCACGGCCGAACGCGCGCCGGAAGGCGCAGCCTGCGCCGCCGATACCGCCGCCGTCGCCCGGCAGGCCGACCTGGTCTTCCTCAGCCTGCCCGACGGCGCCGCCGTCGCGGCGGTCGCCGGGGACATCGCCCGCCTGCCGGGCCGCCGCGCCGCCGCCTTGGTCGATCTTTCGACCGTCGGGATCGATGCCGCCCGCGACCTCGACGCCCTGCTCGCCGGCCACGGCATGGCCTATGCGGACTGTCCGGTCTCCGGCGGCCGGATCGGGGCGCAGAACGCCACCATTTCCCTGATGTGGGCGGGGCCGGCCGATCTGCTCGAAGCCCACCGCCCGGCGCTCGCCTCCTTCGCCGGCAACATTTTCCATGTCGGCGACCGGCCCGGCCAGGGCCAGGCGCTCAAGCTGCTCAACAATTTCCTCTCGGCCACCATCACGGCGGCGACCGCCGAGGCGCTGCTGTTCGGCCTGACCCAGGGCCTCGACCTCAAGACCATGCTCGACGCGGTCAACGTATCGAGCGGCGGCAGCAACGCCAGCCGCGAAAAGTTCGTCCGCCGCGTGCTCACCGGCACCTTCGATTCCGGCTTCGACACCGCCCTGATGGCCAAGGACATGGAACTGTTCGCCGACAGCCTGCGCCGCGCCGGCTCCCCCGAGGTCTTCGCCGCTGCGTCGGAGGCCGTGTGGCGCGACTTCCGCGACGCGATGCCGGCGAGCGACCATATGGAAATCTACACCTATATTCGCGACCGGCTGCCGCCCGCGGCGGCGGCGGAGGAGAACGGAATATGACAGGCCCGATCGACCGGCGGCTCGCCGAACTCGGCATCGAGATCCCGGAGGCCCATCCGCCGATCGCCGCGAAGATCGAGGGCTGGGCGCTGCACAACGATCTGTTGTTCATCTCCGGCGCCGTGCCCAAGCTGAACGGCGAACCGCACTATATCGGCAAGGTCGGGCGGGAGTTCGATCTGGCGCAGGCCCAGGCGGCGGCGCGGCTTTCCGCCCTGTGCATGCTCGCCCAGGCGAGACTGGCGCTGGACGGCGACCTGAACCGGATCCGGCGCATCCTGAAGCTCAACGGCTTCGTCAACGCGACGCCGGATTTCACCGAGATCCCGCAGGTCGTCAACGGCGCATCGGAACTGTTCATCGAGATTTTCGGCGACGCCGGCCGGCACGCGCGCACCGCGGTCGGCGTCGCCGTCATGCCCTTCGACGTCGCGATCGAGGTCGAGGGCATTTTCGTCGTCGATTGAACGGCCGGCCCGGTCCGCTACGGGCGGTTCCGCAGCGGGAGGTTCCGCAACGGGAGGTTCCGCAACGGGCGGTTTGCGCCTCCGGAGGGTTGGGGCCGGCGGTTTCGCAACTGGCTGGGGCGCCAGGACTCGAACCTGGGATCGCGGGATCAAAACCCGCTGCCTTACCGCTTGGCTACGCCCCACGCGGATCGCCGCGAAAGATTGCCCGGCCGCGGGAACGACCGGAGGCGGCGGCGTTAAATAGGCAGGCCGCCCCGCCGCCGCAAGGCGCGCGATGGCGCGTCGGCCCCGACGGCGTGGTGCAGCAGGTGAATTGGGCGGCGGCAACTTCAACAAGCGCCGGAGTTATTTGCCTCGGAAATAAACTACCGCGAAAACCGCCAGCGAGAGAATTAGGATCCCCAACCCGACCCAGAACCCAAATTGTTGAAGAAGAGCGGTGGCTTTCTCCGAAGTAAAAACCAGTATTCCGAGGCCAATTAGTGTAGTGAGAGAGGCCCAAGCACGAACCAACCAGCGATCCTGAAGCGCCGGAAGCTGTTCGCCGACTACCTTTCGCATGGTTTCTGGCAACCCGCTTTGCTCCCGCCGAATACCATCAACATCATTTTTAAGGCCTTCTATCAAATCAAGAATCCCTGAGTATTCTGCCGTCACCGTCTTAAACTGCCCGTCAATCGCTTTGAGACGTTCGCCAAGCAAGTTCCACGGATAACCCGATCGAATTAGGCTTTCCAGCAGAGCCTCCGGTCCCTCTTCTACTAACCCATCTTCCCATTCACTAGCTTTCATCCCGATCGGAGCTCCGCGCCTTTGAGACCTTACATATCCTGTTTTCTCCTGATAATCTCCCGCATAAAGTGCGTCGGGACGCTCACCGGCTCCGAGCTTCAATATGGTGAGCCGATAGATTCTCTCTTTGTAAAGAAATCCGCGTTCCTCGTTCGACGTGTTGGTGATCGTCCAATTCAATGTTCCCTTGTATCCTGCGTCGGCTTGGGTGGTAGGCGCGACGATGCCTTCCCGAGAAAGGTCGGTGGTCGGACTAATAAGCGCGTGGAGATCGTGGTCAGGGAAAAAGCGCTCAACGGTCTCTCGCGTGAAGTCAAGCTGCTCAAGAGCGGTCAAGGCAGCGGACTGTCCTGGTTGCACCTTGATGCCTTTTTTGTCGCCACCAAGACAAAATTCTTTACCAGAGCTGAGAAATTCACCTTCGCTTCCAAGCCGCAGGATGTAGGAATTAGGGCGAATACAGCTCTCATCGCCATCCATTATCACCGCGCCCAAGACCCGCTTCAATTCCACATCGTTGAGAATTTCGGCCATCTCTTCCTCTCGGGCTGGCTCAGCCGGGGTACACCCCGCCAGTCTTGGCCCCTCACCATAGAACTGGCTCCATCGCCATTGCACCACACTCCATCCGCGCTGGGAATCCCCAATCCGCATTGAGCTTCTGCGATTGACTATGGCGGGGCCGCCGGATCGGCGGCTTCGCCCGCGCCCGGCACCCGGACAAGTATATTGTTCTCTATCGAAGGGCGGGACACATCGCGACGGCCCGCCCGCCCTCAGATCATCTCGTCGCGGCGGTCGTCGGTTTCGCCGAAGCGTTTCATGACGGCCGGGCGGGTGCCTTCGTAGACCTTGTCGAGGCCGGCGGCGATCTTGGCGTTCTCGCGCTCGAACAGGCTGCTGCCCGCCAGGTCGCTCTCGACCAGGAAGGGGCCGAAATTCGCGACCTCGACGACCCACACCGCCTGGGCGAGGCCGAGCCGTTCGCGCCAGTGCACGGCCCTGACGCGCCGGATGCCGCGGCCGAGCAGGGCGCCGGTGCCGTAGCCGACGGTGGTGAGATAGACCGCGCCGTTGGGCACGAAATGGGCGCGGTAGTCCTCCGGGTTCATGCCGCCCTTGCCGAGGATCAGCTTCGCGCCCGACCGGTCGAGCCACGGGCCGATCCATTTGCTGAAGCGGAAGGAGGCGGTCGCCGTCACCGCGCCGACCGTGTAGCTGCCGTCGGCCTCGACCGTGGCGGCCGGCGAGCAGTGGAAATTGGTGGCGCTTTCCGCCGTCAGGCCGGGCGGCAGGGCCTCGCCGTCCTCGACGACGCGCCGGTAGACGCCTTCGCGCGCGGTGTAGACCGTGCCGTCGAGATAGACCACGTCGCCCAGCGACAGCGCGGCCAGCGCCGCCCGGTCGGGACTCGTGCTCAGCCGGAGCTTGTTCATGCCGCGGGCTTCATGCCACGGCCGCCGTCACCGCAGCCGGCGGCCACTCGACCGTCTCGCGGCGCTGGTAGGGCGTGAACCATTGCGGATCGGTGCGGTATTCGATCCGGCCGTCGCCATGCAGCCGGGCGCAGGCGCGGCGCGACGACAGGCAGAAGGCGTGCACGCTCATCTGCATGCCGCCGGTATGGCAGTAGCCGACCTCGATATGGCAGTCGACCACCATGGACTTGCCGACGAAGCCCATGGCGCCCATGCCGATGCTGTTGCCGAGGTCGATGAATTCGCGCTCCAGCGCCGCGATCTTCGGGTCCGGGTTGCGGTCGCCGACCGTGCGCAGGCAGGCCGCGCGCTTGCCGAGCACCATGCAGGCATCCTTGGAGCCGCCCAGGCCGATGCCGACGATCGCCGGCTGGCAGGCTAGGCCGCGCTTGCCGAAGGCGACCAGCGAATCGAGGTAGAAGCGCCTGATGCCCTCGATGCCGTCGGACGGGAACAGCATCCGGTAGTCGGTGCCGAACAGGCCGCCCTTGTGGACGGTCGTCAGCTCGATCCAGTCGCCGTCCGGCTCGAAGGCGACCTCGATCTCCGGCGCGGCGATGCCGACATTGTTGTCGTGGTCCGTGCGCCACAGCGGATGGACGCGGTTCGGGCGCAGGGGGATGTTGTGGGTCGCGTCGGCGGTCGCCCGGCGCAGCGCCTGTTCCAGCGCCACCGGGCCGCCCTCGATGCGCGCCTCGTTGGCCAGCTTGACATACCAGCGCGGGCAGCCGGTGTCGCCGCACATGGCCCGGCCGTCTTCCTTGGCGGCGTCGTAATTCTCCAGCATCGCCTGGAGCACGAAGGCGGAGAGGTCGCCGTCTTCCGCCTCGGCGGCGCGGCGCAGCCCGTCGAGATAATCGTCCGGAATCTCGATCGCCGCCTTGCTCATCAGGGTGAGCGCGGTGCGGTGGATGCTGTCGATGGAGATCATCGGCATCTCCCTTTCAAACTGCGGCGAGGGTCGCATGGTCTTCGCCCAGCAGCGACTCGCCCGGCTGCACGATGGAGAAATTGACCGGCTCGCGCGAAACATCAAGGCCGCCGCCTGTCCGCCGGACGACCGTGAAGCGGGCCGCGGCCGGGTCGCCCTCGTCCGGGAAGTCCTCCCGGTAGTGGGCGCCGCAGGAGTCTGCCCGTTCGAGGGCCGCGGCGGCGATCGCTTCGGCGACCTCGACCAGGCTGCGCAGGTTCAGCCAGTCGTGCCAGGTCAGGTTGAAGGCCCGGCCGGGGTCCGCAAGGCCGGTTTCCAGCAGTTCGGTTTTCAGATCGCCGAGCCGCGCAAGCGCGCGCTCAAGGCCCGCGGCCGTGCGCAGGACGCCGGCATCCTCCCACATCAGGTCCATCAGCCGCCGGCGCAGGGCGTGGACGTCGCCGGCCGGCCGGTCGAACGGATGCAGGGCGCGGTCGATTTCCGCCGCCAGCAGGTCTTCGTCCGCCTTGCGGAAGGGTCCGCCCGGGCCCGCCAGGTCGGCCACCATCGTGTCGCCGGCGATGCCGCCGAAGACCGTGGAATTGGCGACGCCGTTGCCGCCCAGCCGGTTGGCGCCGTGGGCGCCGCCGGCGTCCTCCCCGGCGACGTAGAGGCCGGGCAGGCCGGTGCGCGTATAGGGATCGCAGACCAGGCCGCCCATGAAATAATGCGCCGTCGGCACGACCTCGACCCGCCCGGCGGCGAGATCGAAGCCGCAGTCGGCGCAGCGCCGGACCATGCCGCCGAACTGGTCCTGCACACGGTCCGGCCCGAGATGGCTCATGGACAGGTAGACGCCGCCGTTGGGCGTCGTCCGGCCCGCGCGCATCTCCTCGACGATCGCCCGACTGACGATGTCCCGGGTCGCGCGCTCGCCCGCCCCGTCGTGATCGAACATGAAGCGCCGGCCCGCGCCGTCGAGCAGATGGCCGCCGGCGCCGCGCAAGCCCTCCTCCAGCACCGTGCCGGTCATGCGCGTCTCCGGACCGGCAAGCAAGCCGGTCGGGTGGAACTGCACCATTTCCATGTCGCGCAACGGCAGGCCGCGGCGCAGCGCCATCGCCAGCCCGTCCATGCTCTTGTCGCCCGAGGGCGTGTGGTAGCGGTACATGGTCGGCCCGCCGCCGGTCGCCAGCAGCACGGTCCGGGCCCGGACGAAGCGGAATTCGCCGCTGCGCATGTCGGCGAACAGCACGCCGGCGAGCGCGCCGCCCGACCTGTCCGGGATCAGGGCGAGCGCCCGGTGTTCCTCCAGCCGTTCGACCGGGCGGGCGAGGACCTGCTCCATCAGGCGGTTGACGATCTCGATGCCCGTCAGGTCGCCCTTGTGCACCGTGCGGTCGAAGGACTGGCCGGCGAACGCCTTCTGGTGCAGCGTGCCGTCCGGGTTGCGGTCGAAGAAGCAGCCGATCTCGTTTTCCAGCTCGCGGATGCGCACCGGCGCGGTCTCGCACAGGCGCCAGGCCATCGCCTGATGCGGCAGCCATTTGCCGCCGGCGATGGTGTCCATGAAATGCCGCTCGACCGAATCGCCGGGGCTCAGCGCCACATTGTAGCCGCCCTGGACCATGCGGGTGCAGCCGCTCTTGCCGAGCAGGCCCTTGACGGCGATCGTCACCGACAGTTCCGGCGCCGCCCGGCAGGCGTGCAGGGCCGCGAACAGGCCGGCCCCGCCCGCGCCGACGATCAGGATGTCGGTATCGCGCCGCCCGACGTCTGCAACCGTCATGGATCGGGGGTCCACGGCACGGCTCAGACCGCGCTCAGCAGGAAGCCCGCCGAGACGGCGCAGGACAGCGCGACCGCGGCGGCGGCCCAGGTCTTCTGGCGCGGCGACCAGGGCAGGAATTCCAGCGCGAGCAGGCGCAGGCCGCCGAACAGGTGCAGGCCGAGCAGCAGCACGAGGCCGGTCTCCGCCGCCTTGACCCAGGGATTGTCCATCCAGCGCAACGCGCCGTCGAGCGCCGCCGGGTCGGTGAGCGCGAGGCCCAACACGAGGAAATGCACGGGCAGGAACGCGGCCAGCGCAAGGCCGGACAGGCGGTGGACCAGCCAGGCGATCCACAGGGGATGGCCGCGATGCGCCCAGGCCCGAGGCGCGGCTGAGGACGCGGTCACAGCACCACCGCGATAACGGCGCGCCCGCCGAGCGCCAGCAGGCCGGCGAACGCGATCCAGCCGAACAGGTCGAGCGCCAGCCCCTTCAGCTTCAACCATTCGAAGGCGACGGTGCGCAGCCCGATCGCGGCGTGGACCGACACGGCGGCGACGAACAGGCCGTAGAACAGGCCCCACCACAGGCTGCCCTGGGTCCGGCCGAGGATTTCGGCGGCGCTCAGGCCGTTCTGCACCGCGACGATCATCGTGACGATGTGGCCGACGATCAGCGGCGCCAGCACCATGGCGCTGATCCGCTGCAGCATGTAGAGGCGGATGCCCGTCACGGCGTCACGCCCCGCCGCGCAGCCAGGCCCGGCCGGCCCGGCGCTTCAGCCCGGCGATGGCGGCGGTCGGGTTCAGGCCGTTCGGGCACAGGTCGGCGCAGCTCTGGTGGGAATGGCAGTTGGCGCAGCCGCCGTCGCCCGACACCGCCTTCAGCCGCCCGGCCTGCCCGCCGTCGCGCGCGTCGTTGACCAGCGTCCAGGCCCGGTTGAGCGCTGCCGGGCCGAGATAGTCCGGCGCCATCGCCACGGTATCGCAGGCGGCGTAGCAGACGGCGCAGTTTATGCATTCGATGCCGGCGTCCGCCGCTGCCCGCTCCGGCGACTGCGGCGCGATCTCCGCCGCCGGGTCGTCGCGCGTCGCGGTCGGGGCGAAGGTTCCGCCGGCCGCCGTCCACTTGTCGAAGAAGGGCGCCATGTCGGCGGCGAGGTCGCGGATCACCGGCAGGTTGCGCAGCGGCGCGATGCGCAGGCGCCCGGCCTTCGCCACGCGGCGCACATGGGTCCGGCAGGTCCAGCGCGGCGCGCCGTTCACCGTCATGGCGCAGGAGCCGCACATGCCGACCCGGCAGGCGAAGCGGTAGGCCAGCGCCGGCTCGGCGTGCTGCTGGATCCAGGTGACGACGTCGAGGACCGTCTGACTCTCCCGGCGTGGCACCGCATAGGCGACATAGCCGCCGCCGCGCGCATCGCCGCGCCAGACCTCGACGCTCAGGGTGTCGGAATCTTGTGTCACGCCGTCATCCTTACGACGCGGCGGGCCGGCAGTTCACAGAAAATGTTGCGGCGGCGGGGTTTGGTGGAGCCGAGGGGAATCGAACCCCTGACCTTCGCATTGCGAACGCGACGCTCTCCCATCTGAGCTACGGCCCCGCACCAAAGGCGTGTCCTGCGGCAGGCGGCGGCTAGGTAAAGCCAGCTTGCCCCGGCCCCCGGTTTGCGGGCCGGCCTGCGGTGGCGCATATGGGGTGCCGCGGTGCGGCAAGTCAAGACGCGGACCTGCGCCAAATCTCCCGGCGAGCGCCGGATCGTCGCCCGGTCGCCGCCAGGCGCCGATCGAATCCCCCTCCCCTTGGGGGAGGACTCCCCACCATTTGTAAAGAGGGTTCTGGCACGCGCGAGTATGCGTGCCGGGCACCTTGCGTGGCTCGTGCGTCACGCTGCATGGGCTTGTCTCGCGCGGGCGGGATTGAAGACGGTCTG
>JAJEGH010000025.1 GCA_022819985.1 Alphaproteobacteria bacterium
CATGATCGGCGCGCTCGGCAAGATGACCGAGTGGGAGACCCACTGCCGCGGCGCGCTCGGCAACGGCGTCACCAAAGAGCAGATCCGCGCGGCCTGCCACGTCGTCGGCATCTATTGCGGCGTGCCCCAGGCGCTGGAATGCTTCCGCGTCGCCCGCAAGGTGCTGGAGGAGGAGGGCGAACTGTAAGAAATACGCGCGGTCGCCCGGTCTCCGGGCGGCCTCAGGTCCTGCGGTGCCGCCGCCAGGTCCAGAAGACGGTGAAGGCCGCGGCGGCTAGGAGCAGGGCGCCGATCGGGCGGGTCAGGAACACCGTCGCGTCCATGTCGTTGGCGGTGAGCGCGTTGCGCAGGTTGGTCTCGACCATCGGGCCGAGCACGAGGCCGAGGACGACCGGCGCCATCGGGAAGCCGAACCGGATGAGGACGTATCCGGCGAGGCCGAGCACCGCCATCAGGCCGACCTCGAAGGGCGTGTTGTTGATCGCGAAGGCGCCGGTGGCGCACAGCACGCCGACGATCGGGATCAGGATGCGCGGCGGCAGCTTCAGGATCGCCGGCAGCCAGCGCCGGGTGCCGAGGCCGATGACCAGGATGCAGACGTTGGCGAACAGCAGGATCAACAGGATCTGGACGAACAGGTCGCTCTTCTCGGCGATGAAGAACGGGCCGGGATCGATGCCCTGGATGAGCAGGGCGCCGATCAGCACGGCGGTCACCGTATCGCCCGGAATGCCGAGCGTGAGCAGCGGGATGAGCGCGCCGCCGGTGACCGCATTGTTGGCGGTCTCCGCTGCGATGACTCCGCGCGGATCGCCCTCTTCCTGGGCCTGCGGCGCCTTCTTGCGGGCCGATTCGCCGTAGGCGATCCAGGCCGCGATGGTCGGCCCGGTGCCCGGCAGGATGCCGATGCCGGTGCCGATGAAGGCGCTCCGGATCGTCAGCCACTTGTTGCGCAGATAGTGCGAGAGCACTTCGCCCGCGCCGACCCGGCGCTGCGCCGGCAGCGTGGCCAGGCTGTCCCTGCGCGCCGCCTGCACCAGCATTTCGGACACGGCGAAAAAGGCGATCAGCGCCGGCATGAGCGGCACGCCGCCGAGCAGGTTCGGATCGCCGAAGGTCAGCCGCGTCATGCCGCCGACCGGATCGATGCCGCTGCAGCCCAGCAACATGCCGAGGGCGGCGGCGATCATGCCTTTCAGGATCGAGCCGCCCGAGACCGCGGCGACGCAGACCAGCCCGAAGGTGCCGAGGGCGAAGTATTCGACCGAGGTGAATTCGAGCGCAAAGTCCGCGAGCCTGGGCGCGGCGAGCATCAGGACGAGAATGGAGACGAACCCGCCGATAAACGATGAGATCACCGACAGGCTGAGTGCGAGATCGGCCTTGCCCCGGCGCGCCATCCTGTAACCGTCGAGCGCCGTTGCGGCGTTGCCCGGCGCGCCCGGCGTGTTGATCAGGATGGCCGGGATCGATCCGGCGAAATAGCCGCCGCAATAGATGCCCAGCAGCAGGGCCATGGCGACCTCGAAAGAGGCGCCGAAGGTCAGCGGCGTCGCGATGGCGACTCCGGCGGTCGCGGTCAGGCCGGGCGCCGCGCCGAAAATCAGGCCGACGACAACCCCGATCAGGATCCAGAGCAGGATCATCGGATCGGCGATCGCGCCCAGCGCCGTGCCGATCGCGGAAAACGAAATCAGATCCATGTCGGCAGCAGAACGGTGAAGCCGTAGCGGAACACGGCATAGACCGTCGCCGAGACCGCGACCGGGATCAGGACCAGTTCAAGCGGCCGGCGCGAGCCGAGAAGCCACAGGGACAGGATCGTGAACGCCCAGGCGCCGAATCGGAAATCGACATAGCGGAAGGTCAGGCAGTAGAGCAGGAACAGGGCGGCCATGAGCAGGCCGCGCCGCCGCATCAGCCCGGCCAGGGCTTCGGCGGTGCCGAGCCCGCCCGGCCGCAGCGCCAGCAGCCCGCCGAGCAGGACCAGCGCACCCGCCAGCAGGCCCGGAAAGAAGCGCGCCGAAAGGGTCGACTGCCGTTCGTTGATCTCGATGCCGGCGACCAGCGCTGCCAGCCCAAAGCCCAGCGCGACGACCGCCAGCCCGACGATCCGGTCCGCCCGTTTCGGCATGCGACCCCCGCGGCGGCCCGGATCGGGCGGCCCGGATCGGCGGACCGGATCGGGGGCCCGCTACTTGATCAGGCCGATGTCCTTGAGGACGACCCGGTGCTTGGCGACGTTGGCGTCGATGCGCTTCTGGAAGCCCTCGCCGTCGAGAAACGCCTCGTTGAAGTTGAACTTCTTGTAGAGCGCCGAGGTCGAGGCCTGGGTGGCGACCTTCTTCACCACCGCCCGGAGCTTGCTCACCACGGCGGCCGGCGTGCCCTTGCGGGTCAGCAGGCCGAACCACACGGCGACCGTGAAGTCGTAGCCCTGTTCCTTGAAGGTCGGCACGTCGGGGAAGTAGGGCACGCGCTTGCCGGCCGCGATGCCGATCACCCGCAGCTTGCCGCCTTTGGCCAGCCCCGTGTAGTTCGGCGCGCCGACGAATACGAAATCGACCTCGCCGGAGAGCGTCTTGGTGATCGCGCCCTTACCGCCCCGGCCGCCGATATGCTTCATCTTGATGCCCTGGGCCTTGGCGAAGATTTCCATGTTGATGTGCTGGGTCGCGCCCGGACCCGGCGTGGCGTATTTGATCCCGCCGGGTTTGGCCTTCGCCGCCGCGACGATGTCCTTCACCGATTTGAACGGGCTGTCCGCTTTGACGGCGAGGCCGATCGGCACCTCGACGAGCTGGGCGAGCGGCACGAAATCGCTCGTCACATAGCCGGGCTTGGAGATCAGTGGCCGGGCGGTCAGCGCGCCGGTCGAGCCCATCAGCAGCGTGTAGCCGTCGCCCTTCGCCTTGTTGGCCTCGGCGGTGCCCTTGCCGCCGCCGGCACCGGGAATGTTCTGCACCACGAAGGGCACCTTCAACTCTTTCTTGAGCTGCTCGGCGATCACCCGGGCGGTGCCGTCGAGCGAATCGCCGGCGCCGAACGGCACGACGATCCTGACCGGCTTCTCCGGATATTCCGCGACGGCAGGCGCGGCGAAGGATAACGCTGCAATGCCGGCCGCAACTGCGAGCGGACGGGCAATCGATAACGGTAATTTCATAACCATTCCCTCCCGATTTCCGGCCCGTGCCCGGCTCCCGCATCCGGCGATTCGGCGGCGGCGAACCCTGCATGGACTTGCCGGAAGCGTATTTCTATCATCGGAGCCGGTCAACGGCGGCAACATTGGATCCGGCTCATGCCCGACATCTCGATCTCCTATCTCAACGGCAGGGACGTCGACGCGCTCGCCATGACCGACGGCGAAGTCCTCGCCGCGGTCGAATCCGGCCTGCGCGCCCAAGGCAACGGCGAGACCGTGCTTGAGCCGCGGGTCCATCTGGTGCCCGAATCGTCGGACAAGGGGCATTTCAATGTGTTGCGCGGCTATATCAAGCCGTTGGGCTTCGCCGGATTCAAGATGGTCGGCGACTTCGTCGATAACTACAAACAGGGCCTGCCGTCGGAGATGGCGATCCTGTGCCTGTTCGATCCCGAAACCGGCATGCCGCGGGCGATCGTCGATGCGACGGCGATCACCGAGATGCGCACCGGCGCGATGACGGCGATAGGCGCGAAATACCTGGCGCGCCGGGACTGCCGGACCCTCGGCCACATCGGCGCGCGCGGCACGGCTTACTGGAACGTCCGGCTGCTCGACAGCCTGTTCGACTTCGAGGAAATCCGCGTCCATTCCCGCCGCCCGGAGAGCCGGGAGGCTTTCGGCGCGCGGCTGAGCGAAGACCTGGGCAAAACGGTCATCGTCACGGACAACTGGAAAGACTGCCTCGACGGCGCCGATATCCTGGTCGAAGCCTCGCGCCTGCCGGAGCCCGAGCCGCTGTTCCTGACGGAGTGGGTGAGGAAGGGAGCCTTCGTCGTGCCCTACGGCACGATGAGCAGCGTCGAGCTTTCGCTGACCGACATCATGGACAAGATCGTGGTCGACGACTGGGGCCAGTGCCAGCCGGGCAAGCCCTTCGGCTCGCTGCGCCGCCATGTCGACGAGGGGAGGCTGACCGAGGAAACCCTGCACGCCGAGATGGGCGAGATCGTCGCCGGGTTGAAACCCGGGCGCGAAAGCGATGGCGAAACCAACCTGTTCTGGCACCGGGGCTTGAGCCTGAGCGACATCGCCCTCGGCGCCGCCATGCTGGAGAAGGCGGAACGCAGAGGGGTCGGCGAGACCCTGCCGTTCGCCTGACGAGCAGCGGCCGTCCCGCAAATTTCCTGGCTTGCCATCCCGGCCGGCCGGAAGGGTCGCCGGCCCGCTTCCGTTATCCCGCCAGCGTCTCCAGAAACCCGCAGATCCGCTCGATCGCCAGCGCGAGATTGCCCGCTTCGGTATGGCCGGACGCCTTGCGGGGCTTGAAGCTGTGGTCGCCGTCGGGCAGCCATTCGACCGTTATGGCGTCCGGGAGGCCGTAGCCTGGCACCTCGTCGGCGCGGCCGAACGGGTCGCGCTCGCCCTGCAGGATAAGCGCCGGCGTCGCGAGTGTCTCCAGATGCGCCGTGCGCAGCTTCTCCGGCCGGCCGGGCGGGTGGAAGGGATAGCCCAGGCAGACCAGCCCGCGGACTCCGGCCTCGTCGGCGACCAGGCTGGCCATCCGGCCGCCCAGGCTCTTGCCGCCGATAACGAGCGTATCCGCCCCGAGATCGGCGATGACGCTGCGCCAGGTCTCCAGCAGCGCCGCTGCCCGGTCCGGCGGCCTCTTTGCACCGGTCGCCCGCCGGGCGGCCATGTAGGGAAACTCGAACCGGGCGACGCGCCACCCGGCGGCGGCCACGCCTTCGGCGATCCGGTTCATGAAGGGGCTGTCCATCGGCGCGCCGGCGCCGTGGGCGAAGGCGAGGGTGAGCGGCGCCCCGGCCGGCCCGTCCGCAAGGCCCGGAACCCTCACCGCTTCTTGCGGAAGGAATCCAGGTTGACGACCTCGCCGGTCTGCGCCGATCCGTCCGCCGCTTCGCCGCCTTCGGCGTCCTCGTTGCTCGCTGCCGGCGGGGAGTCGCCCGGCTCGGCGCCGGCCGCATCCTCTTTCTCGTCCTCCTCCGCCGTTTCGGCCGCGGCGGTCAGCTCGAACTTCAGGCCGAACGGGACCGAGGGATCGGCGAAAGACGTGATGCAGTCGAACGGAATCTCCAGCTTTTCCTGGCGCCGGTTGAAACTGAGTTCGACGGAAAACTGCGCCTCGCCGACCTCGAGGTTCCAGAACTGGTGTTCCAGGACGATGGTCATTTCTTCGGGGTAGGTGCGGGCCAGCCGCGCCGGAATGGCGACGCCCGGGCCTGCGGTCAGGAAAGTGATGTAAAGCCCGTGGCCTTCCGGCAGGCCGAAGGTCGCGACCTGTTCCAGCGCCGTGCGCACGACTCCGCGCAGAGCGTCCTCGACGATCTTCTCGTAGTGCAGGAGTTCCGGCTCCATCGCCCCGGCCGTCCCGTTTCGCTGTCCCCGCCGGGACCCGTCCCATTATGGAGCGTCGGGTGGATGCCGCAAGCGCGGAATGGCGCTGTTCCGGCGGAGTGGGGGGCTTCTGTTGCCCGGCGCCCCCCGGGCCGCGCTTTCCTAGAAGCTAGGCAGCGAGTGCCAAACGATCGTTGTCGTTAGCATTTGTGATGGTAGCCCGATAACGGTGGTACAATGCCGGGCGAAAAGCGAACCTTTTACTGCACGTCGATCCTGTTTCGCCCCCAATGAGGAGCCGGGCCGGCGGCAGCGCGCGGAACGCACATCCGCCAAGGCCCGGCGAAACTGGTGGAGGCGCCGGGTACTGCCCCCGGGTCCGCAACAGCTATTGCGCACGCCGTTTATCGCCATAGTCGCCCGGAGGCGACAGGCGGAAGATAGGGCCTGGCGTTGTGAATTGAAAGGCCGGGAATTGAAAGAGGGCCGGGCGGCGATATCCGGTGACGCGGCGGGACCGAAACGCTAGTTTCGCCCTCCATCGCGAACGCAACGGCCGCCGCCTATGCCGAACCAGCCCGACAGCCTGCCGCCCGCCAACGCCAACGCGACGGCCGACCAGATCGCCGAGATCGAAGACGCGCGCGCCCGCACGGCCGAAACGCGGCGCGTGACCGCGCCGGGGCTGGAGGAGGTCCTCTACACCGCCTTCCCGGTGCTCGATCACGGCTTCGTCCGGGTGGTCGACTATATGGGCGACGACGCCGCAATCGTGCAGGCGGCGCGGGTGTCTTACGGCCGGGGCACCAAGTCGGTGCGCAACGACGCCGGCCTGATCCGCTACCTGCTGCGCCACCGGCACACGACGCCCTTCGAGATGTGCGAAATCAAGCTTCATGTGAAGCTGCCGGTGTTCGTCGCGCGCCAGTGGATCCGCCACCGCACCGCCAACGTGAACGAGTATTCGGCGCGCTATTCCGTGCTCGACCGGGAATTCTACGTCCCGGCGCCGGAGCATCTGGCGGCCCAGTCCGCCGCCAACCGGCAGGGCAGGGGCGACGTGCTAGAGGGCGAGGAGGCCGAGCGCGTCCTGAAATTGCTGCGCGACGACGCGGCGGCCTGCTACGACCATTACGAGGAGATGCTGAACGAGGGGCCGGATGGCGCGCCGGCCGATCCCGCCCACCGGGGCCTCGCCCGCGAACTGGCGCGCATGAACCTGCCGCTCAGCGTCTATACCCAGTGGTACTGGAAGACCGACCTGCACAATCTGCTGCACTTCCTCAGCCTGCGCGCCGACGCCCACGCCCAGTACGAAATCCGCGCCTATGCGGAGGTCATGCTGGCGCTGACCGAACGATGGGTGCCGATTACGGCGCAGGCCTTCCGGGACTACAGCATGGGCGCGGTCAGCCTGTCGGCGCCGGCGCTCGCCGCGGTCCGGCGGATGGTCGCCGGCGAAGCGGTGACGCAGGAGGACAGCGGCCTCAGCGCCCGCGAATGGCGCGAACTGATGGCGGCGCTGGAGCGGTAGGCCGGCGCCCGTTTACCCGCGCCGGTTTGCCCGTGCCCGTTTACCCTCGCCCGTTTGCCAGCGTCGGCGATCCGTCCCCTATTCCTCCCATTCCCACTCCACGCCGCCGGAATGGGTGACGGCGCCCGTGTTCGCCTGGCCGACCAGCCTTGCGTATTTCTCCAGCGCGCCGCCGAGCCGGCGCGGGTCCGGGGCCTGCCAGGCTGCGCGGCGGGCGGCGAGCTCTTCGTCGGACAGCAGGACGTTGATGGAGCGCCCGGCGGCGTCGATCTCGATGAGGTCGCCGTCGCGGATCAGGGCGAGCGGGCCGCCGACCGCGGCTTCCGGCGCGGCGTAGCCGATGCACATGCCGCGGGTCGCGCCGGAGAAGCGGCCGTCGGTCAGCAATGCCACCTTCTCGCCCCGGCCCTGGCCGTAGATCAGTGCCGTCGTGCCGAGCATCTCGCGCATGCCGGGGCCGCCGACCGGGCCCTCGTTGCGGATCACGATGACCTCGCCGTCCGCGTAGTTCTGCGCCTGCACGGCTTCATTGCAGCTCTCTTCCTCGTCGAACACACGGGCCGGGCCCTTGAAATACGTCGAACTCAGTCCGGCGACCTTCAGGAGCGCGCCGTCCGGGCACAGATTGCCCTTGAGCACGATCACGCCGCCGTCGGGCGAGCGCTCGTCGCCTTTCCGGCGGACGATCTCGCCGTCCGGCTCGGGCACGTCTTTCAGCGCATCCGCCATCGTTTCGCCGGTGTAGGTCAGCGCCGTGCCGTCGAACAGGCCGCTTTCCATGAGCAGGCGGAAGACGACCGGCGCGCCGCCGATGCCGTGAACGTCCCTGGCGAGGAAGCGGCCGCCGGGCTGCAGGTCGGCGACCAGCGGCGTGCGGTCGAACACACGGGCGACATCGTCCATGTCGAAGGCGATGCCGGCCTCGTTGGCGATGGCGGGCAGATGGAGCGCCGCGTTGGTCGAGCCGCCGGTCGCCGCGACCACCGCCGCGGCATTCTCCAGGCCGGTACGGGTTACCAGGTCCCGCGGCAGCGGCCCGCCCTTGTCCAGCGCCGCCATCACGGCGTGGCCGGCGCGCCGGGCGATGCCCTGCCGCTCGGCGAAGACCGCCGGGATCATCGACGAGCCGAGCGGCGCCAAGCCGAGAGCCTCGGAGACCATGCCCATGGTGTTCGCCGTGAACTGGCCGGGGCAGGCGCCGATGGTCGGCGCGCAGACCAGCTCCAGCTCGTTGACCTCCTCCTCCGGCACCGTGCCGACCAGCACGCCGCCGACGCCCTCGTAGGCGGTCAGCACGGTCACGTCCTCGCCGCCGCGTGTGCCGGGCAGCATCGAGCCGCCATAGATGAAGACCGAGGGCACGTTGAGGCGCGCCATCGCCATCATCATGCCGGGCAGGGTCTTGTCGCAGCCGGCGAAGCAGACCAGCGCATCGTAGGCGTGGCCGCGCACCACAGCCTCGACGCTGTCGGCGATGATCTCGCGCGACAGCAGCGAGAACTTCATGCCCTGGTGCTGCATCGAGATGCCGTCGGAAACCGAGATGGTGCGGAATTCGCGGGGCGTGCCGCCGGCCTCGACGATGCCGCGCCTGGCGTAATCGGCCTGGTTGGCGAGGCCCATGTTGCAGGGCGTCATCTCGCCCTCGGTGGTCACGACGCCGACCATCGGCCGGGCGATCGCTTCGCTGTCCAGCCCCATCGCGCGCATGAAGGCGCGGTGGGCGACCCGGTCGAGGCCGTCGGTCGTGATGCGCGAGCGCAGCCTGCGGTTCGCGCGCTTGCCGGATTCGGGCGGCGCAGAGGCGTTCGGGCCGTCGGGCATGGCGGGGCTCCCCGTTGCTGCGATCCCCCAAGCCTACCGGCGCGGCCGGGCCGGCGCCAGCCGCCGCCGCGCCTTACGCCGCGTCGCCGGACGGGCCCGCTGTCTCGTCGGCGATCCATTGCAGGAAGTCCGGGTTGCCGCCTTCGACCGGCAGGGCGACGACGCAGGGGCAATCGTAGCTGTGGATTTCCCGGACATGGCCGGTCAGGGCCTCGACCAGTCCGCGGCGCGTCTTGGCGATCAGGACGGCCTCTTCGTCGGTCCGGACGCTGCCTTCCCAGCGGTATTGCGAGAGCATGCCGGGCAGGATGTTGACGCAGGCGGCCAGCCGCCGCTCGACCAGGCTGGCGCCGATGGCCCGCGCTTCCTCGACCGATCCGGCCGTCATGTAGACCAGCGTTGCCGACATTTCTCTCCCGCCCCGGTCGCTGTGCACCCGGCGCATTGAGGGTCCGCGCGCAAGAAGTTGTCAATGACAATGGCCGGCGGCGCGCCTATCTTCCCGCGGGTCCACCCCGCCGAAGCCTGCGCATGACCGCCAACCGAAGCCACTTCCTGTTCCTCAATGTCGGCCATTTCGCCGATCACCTGTTCATGCTGATCTTCGCCAAGGCGGCGTTCAGCGCAGGGCTGGCGTTCGGCCTGGCGGAAAACGGCGCTTATGCGGAAATGCTGCCCTACGGCATCCCGGCGATGGTGCTGTTCGCGGCCTGCGCGCCGCTGGCGGCGCATCTGGCCGACAAATGGCGGCGCAACGCCATGATGGCGGTCTTCTTCATCGGCATCGGGCTGGCCTCCGTCGCCACCAGCCTCGCGCAATCGCCGCTGCAGGTCGGTATCGGGCTGGCGGTCATCGGCGTTTTCGCCGCGATCTATCATCCGGTCGGCATTTCCATGGTGATCCAGGGCGGTGGCAATGTCGGCTGGCGCCTCGGCGTCAACGGCGTCTGGGGCAATATGGGGGTGGCCGGCGCGCCGCTGCTGACCGGGCTGATCCTCTCCTTCATCGACTGGCGCGCCGCCTTCTATGTGCCGGGCGTCATGTCGGTCGTCCTCGGCCTCGCCTATGTCGGCATGATCCGCGCCGGCCGGGCCGATCCGGCGCCCGGTACGGCCCGGGAACGCGCCCACGTCTCCTTCGCCGCGGGCTGGCAGCGCGCGCTGGTCGCGCTCGCCCTTGTCACCGCGGCTGGCGGTTTCGTGTTCGGCGCCATGACCTTCCTGGTGCCGCGCCTGTTCGACGTGCGCATGACCGGCATTACGGAGGATATCGCCATCACCGGCGCGCTCGCCGCCATCGTCTACGCCGCCGCCGCCTTCTCCCAGCTCGCCGTCGGCCGGATCATCGACCGGCACCGCATCAAGCCGGTGCTGCTGACCGTCGCCCTGGCGCAGCCGGTGTTCTTGGCCGTGATGGCGCTGGAGAGCGATTACGCGCTGTTCGCCGCCGCGCTGCTCGCGATGGCCTTCGTGTTCGGCCAGATCCCGATCACCGATGCCGTGCTCGCCCGCTATGTCCCGGACCAGTGGCGCACCAAGGTGCTGTCGGTCAAATTCCTGCTCAATCTCGGCGTCGGCGCCCTCGCGATCATGTCCGCCCGCTGGGTGCTGGCCAACGACGGCTCCTTCGAGACCGTCATGCTGATCGTCGCCGGCGCCGCCGCGGTGGTGGCCGCCGCCGCCCTTCTGCTGCCGGCCCGCTCGGGCGCGGAACTGGGCGCCGCCGTCGCCGCGGAGTAGCGCCGGCCGGGCGCGTTACGATTCGCCGGACAGCAGCGGGATGCCGATCGCGGTCGCCGCCTCCGACAGTCGCCGGTCAAGCGTCGCCAAAGGCAGGCCGCGTCGGGACGCCACTTCCAGATACGCGGAATCGTAGACCGTCAGCCCGTGCTGGCGTGCAAAGGCCATGATCGCAGCTTCGTCGTGTCCGGCGTCGATCTCGATGCCGAGCTTCGTGCTGTCCGTCAATGTATCGGCGACCTGCTGCGCCGTGATCCGCCCGCGGCGTTCGTTCGCCAGCAAGGCATTGCGCAATTCGTATCGCCAGATTTGCGGAACGACGGCGCCTTCGTCGGTCAGGCGATGCATCGCGGCGTTCGCACCGGGATCTTCCTCGTCCGCCATGCACCAGGCCAGGAAAACCGAACAATCGACAACCAGACCCGTCAATACCGGTGCCCTTCATGGATCGAATCGATCAGCTCTTCCAACGGCGCCCGTTTCAGGCGCTGCCGGCGCTCGACGATGCGCGCCGCGGCGGCCTTTGCCTGCTCGCGGTCGCCGTCTACCGGAACCAGCTGCGCGACCGGTCTGCCATGCCGTGTGATCGTCAGGCACTCGCCCCTTTCGACCCTGTCGAGCAGCCGGGGCAGATGGGTCTTGGCTTCGTAGGCCCCTACCGATGTCATAAATTTCTCCGGAGTTCAGACTGGTTTATACGACTGGTCTGAAATTCACACAACCCGGTTTTCAATGACCTGGCGCGTTCCGCCCTCCGGCGCCGGCGCGGCGGTGGTCGCCGCCGCCCTCTTGCTGCCGGCCCGCTCGGGCGCGGAACTGGCGCCGCCGTCGCCGCAGAGCAGCGCCGGCGGGCCGTCGCGGCGCCATTCGGTCACTGCCCGCCTCCGGGCGCGGTAATGACCCGGTCCACAAGCAACACCCAGTTGCCGCGCTTCTTTTGCGCCCCGCCGGCTTTCCAGTTGCCGGTAACCTGCCCGGCATGTTCTGCCGGAAGCACCATGCCGCGCAGGAAACGGGCGTGCATCGTCTTCGAGCCCCAGGCTATGACCTCGTCGCGTCCCGACTCCCACCAAGGGTCGCCGGGATTGACGGCCCGCACGCTCTCGCCGTCCTGCTGGACGTTGAAGGTGCCCTCCATCATGCAGCGGATTCCCGGCCCGGGATGCTGGTGCGGGTCGGTCACGCGGCCAGCCGGCGCGGTGATCCGGTCGAGGCGGAACAGCCACTCGCTGCCCGGCTCCATCGTCAGCATGGTTATGACGCGGCTCATGCGGTGCAGCGAGAGGACGCCCGCACCGTCGAGCCGGGCCGGCTCGGCGTTCGGCAGGTCGACCTCCCAGCGCCAGATCTGCGACCAGTCGGCCTCGCCGGCGACCTCCACGTCCTCGCCGATATAGCGCGCCTCGCCGGCCGCCAGCGCCTCGCCGTTCACCGTCACCGCGCCGAACCGGCAATAGAGAATGCGCCGGTCGGCCGGCAGCGGAGCCGCGGTCCTGCCACCGGCCAGTACCTGGTCCTGGTAGAAATGAAGGCTGCTGGGCATGTTGCGGCTCCCGTCAGACGCGGTTGCGGATTTCCGGGCTGTCGGCGGCGTAGCGGCGCGCCCGGAAAATCCAGTTGATCTCGGTGAATACCGGATGGCTGTTCCAGTAGGGGCTGATGTACTGCCACACGATATCGCATTCCGGCGTCACTTCGAGAATCGTGCCCTTGCCGCCCTCGCAGATCAGCGTGTTGCCGGAGGCGAGGCGCTGACAGCCCGAAATGTGCGGGCTGAAAAAGTTCAGCGGGTTGTGCTTTTCCCGGTAGCGCCAGACGAAGTCCCTGGTCGCCCGGTCGATTTCCCAGACCTGGGAATGGATCAGGTCCGGGGAATAGCAGCCGTTGGCGAAGACCAGCACGGTGCCGTCCGCGGTCAGTTGGGCGTCGTGCTGGCCGCCGAGGGCGTCGTCCTGGAATTCCCAGACGACCCTGCCAGTCGCGCGCTCGACGATCAACAGCAGGTTCATGACCTTGCAGCTCAGCAGATAGTTGCCGTCGGGCAGCACGTCGACCGTGTTGACATGGCCGTAGTTGCGCCGCACCGCGTTGCGGTGGAACGGGTATTTCCCGATGTCGAGATCGGCGATCCGCCATTCCCAGACAATCGTGCCGGCTTCGTCGACCTCGCGGATGACCTCGCCGTAGATGCCGTCCTCGTGCTCAGTGCCGGGCACGCCGCCGGGTATTGCCGCCGCGATATCGGCGTCGAGCAGTTCCCACGCGCTGTAGACCGCACCACCGTCCGGCAGGCGCCGCGCATCGTGATGCTGCAGGTCGTCGCGATGCTGCCAGACGATGTTGCCGTCCCAATCGTATTCGCGCAGCCAGCCGGCGCCGCCGATGCGGATCGGCTTCGGGCTGTCGGACAGTTCGGCGATGAACAGGTTTCCGTTCGGCAGCAGCATGCAGGCGTTGGTGGTCCGCCCGGTTACGTTCCAGCGATGGACGCAGGCGCCATCCATATCGACCAGATAGACCTGTGCAGCCTGGGTCGGCGCGAACAGGGTGAAACCGGGCGTCGCCCGAATGCGGTCGTGATGCGTGACACCGGTGCGGTCGTCGTACATGAGCGGCTCCTTCGCGTGGCGGCCTCTCCCGCTGCCGGTTTCGTATTACGGGATATCGCGCCGGGGCTCAAAGCTCCAACACGCCGTGCACGATGCCTGCGGCCATCGGGTCGCCGCTTCCGGGCGCAACCCCGGTCTTCGTCGCCGGCAGGAGCGGTGATGTCCTGCCGGGGGGAAACGACTGTGCGGCGGCGCCGCTTGTCGGCGCGGCTCTCGATTCCGGAGTTCGCAACCCCTATTCTCGCGCCACGACGCGCAGCTTGACGGAAGGTGCCGCAGCCATGTTCGAAGGTTTCTCCAGGACCCGGATCGAAGTCTCTTCGCTTGCCATCAATCTTGTGCAGGGCGGCGCGGGGCCGCCGCTGCTGTTGCTCCACGGTTATCCGCAGACCCATGCCATGTGGCACAAGGTGGCGCCGCGGTTCGCCGGGCATTACACGGTGGTCGCGCCCGATCTGCGCGGCTACGGCGACAGCGGCAAGCCGGCCTCCGACGACCTGGAAGACTTCTGCAAGCGCACCTCGGCGCAGGACCAGGTCGAGGTCATGACGGCGCTGGGCTTCGACCGGTTCCACGTCGTCGGCCACGACCGCGGCGCCCGGGTCGGCCATCGCATGGCGCTCGACCATCCGGAGCGGGTCCGCAGCTTCACCTCGCTCGACGTGGTGGCCTCCCAGGCCGCCTTCGACAATATGAACCGCGACCTCGCCTATTCCTGGTTCCACTGGCACCTGATGCGCCAGCCCGCTCCGTTCCCGGAGACGCTGATCGGCAACAGCGCCAAATTCTATCTGGACTTCCTGCTGGGCCAGTGGACAGCGGTGGACGGCGCGATCGCCGACGAGGCCTACGCCGAATATCTGCGCTGCTTCAGCGACCCGGAGACGATCCGGACGACCTGCATGGACTACCGCGCAATCGCGGTCGACCTGGTGCACGACGAGGCCGACCGGGGCCGCAGGATCGCCTGCCCGATGCTGGTGCTGTGGGCCGGCAACATGGCCCGCCGCCCCGGCTGGCAGACCGGCGGTACGCTGGACACGATCGCGAGCTGGCGCGAGCGGGCCGGGGACGTCCGGGGCCGCGCCCTGGACTGCGGCCATTTCCTGGCCGAGGAGGCGCCGGACGAGACCGCGGCGGAGATCCTGGCGTTCCTCTCCGGCTGTTGAGCGGTCCGCGTTCGGTCTATTGCGGCCGGCGCGGCCCGCTTGCCCCGGCCGCCCGCCGGTGGCGGAGCAGTTCGATGGCCAGGACGAGCACTGCCAGCGCGAGGCCGGCGGCGTTGATCCAGACGATCGGGCCGTCGATGCCGCGCGGCAGCAGCAGGGCGGCGCCGGCGCACACCATGAGAAGCCGCACGGCGCCCGGTATCCGGCCGGCCAGGTAGCCGATCATCGCTGCCGACAGGAGCCACACGCCCCCGACCGCGGTGGCGACATCGATGGCGAGGTCCAACGGTTCGCCCTGGAGCAGCAGGCTCGGCGAGAAGACGAACAGGAACGGCACCACGAAAGCGGTCCAGCCGAAGCGCACCGACGTCCATCCGGTCTTCATCGCCGGCGCTCCGGCGATGCTCGCCGCGAAAAAGGCGGCGACCGCGACCGGCGGCGTGATCAGCGACATCATGCCGAGATAAAGGATGAACATGTGCGCCGCCAGCGGGTCGATGCCGACCTTGGCGAGCGACGGCGCGATCAGCACCGCGAGCAGGATATAGACGCCCGCCGTCGGCATCCCCATCCCGAGGATGATGCAAAGAACCGCCGCGATGACGAGGAGCAGGAACAGGCTGCCGCCGCCGAAGTCCACCAGCATGACCGTGAGAGCGAAGCCGAGCCCGGTAATGTGCAGCGTGCCGATGATGAAGCCGGCGCCGGCGACGATCATGATGATGTCGAGGGAGGACAGGCCGGTCCGGATCAGGGACTGGCGCACCAGGTCGAGGAGACCGAGGATTGCGGCCGGCAGCGTGGCATCGCCCTCGGGCCGGGCGTCCGCGCTCGAAACCTTGAGGCTGCGCCGCGAACCGGCCATGACGGCGAGGGCCAGCGCCGCCAGCGTGAGGAACAGGACGAGGCTCGTCGGAACGATGTCTGCGCCCCAGGCCGCCCAAGCCGCGGCAAGCAGCGGGGCGGCGAAGGGCAGGGCGCCGGCGGCCAGCGTTCGGACCAGATAGCCCGGAAAGGCCGCCAGCGCACGCGCCGGGGTTGCGGCGCGGCCGGCCGCGGCGGTCATCGTCGCCAGGCCGGCTGCAAAAAATCCGGTGATGACGGCCGCGCCGCTCAGCACCGTCGCCATCAACGACGACAGCACGCCGACGGCGAACAGGAGCCACACAAGGACGAGCAGGGGTGCGGCAATGGCCGCGGCAAGCGGCAGGACGGTCCGGGTTTCCGGGAACGACCCGCCGGTCCGGCTTTGCAGATGGCCGACCGATATCAGGTAGAAGGCGAGCAGCAGCACGGCGCCGGACGCCAGCATCGCCGCCGTCTCCGGCTCCCAGTTCAGGGTAAACAGCGCCCAGATCAGGGCGGCGAAGGGAATGATGAACACCCAGCCGGTCGCCAGCACCGCGGCGGTGCGCGGAATCAGGTCGGCCGGGACCCGGCGGATGCCGGCCTTCGCCGCCTCGAGATCGGCCTGGATGAACAGGCCGACATAGTAGAGCAGCGACGGCACCAGCGCGGCGATGACGATGTCCTGGTAGGGCCGTTCGAGGAAGTCCGCCATCAGGAAGGCGACTGCGCCCATGACCGGCGGCATGAGCTGCCCGCCGGTCGAGGCGACGGCCTCCACGGCGGCGGCGAAACGCGGCGAAAAGCCCGAGCGTTTCATCATCGGGATCGTCACCACGCCGGTCGCGACGATGTTGGACACGGCGACGCCAGAGACCGAGCCGAACAGGCTGGACGCGATGATCGAAATCTTGGCCGAGCCGCCACGGTAGCGGCCCATCAGAACAAGGGAGATGTCGCTGAAGAACTGCGAGCCGCCGGAGCGCATCAGCAGCTGGCCGAAGAAGACGAAGGTGATGACCACGGTGGTGCCCACCACCATCGCCAGCCCGAGCAGGGCGCTGGTGTCGAGCGCCAGATAGGTGACGAACGACCGGAGTTCGATCTGCCGGGTCTCGAGCGCGCCCGGCACCAGATGGCCGACGAGGGAATAGGCGATGCAAACGACGACGATGATCGTCAGCGAATAGCCGACCGAGCGGCGCAGGCCTTCGACGCAAAGCACCACGAAGATCGCGGAAACGATCAGCCCGTCGAGCGGGTCGGCGTCCAGCCGTTCGCTGAGCTCCGGGAAGACGACGGCGACATAGGCGCCGGCGCCCAGGCCGAGGACCGCCGCGATCAGGTCGTAGAAGGGTACGCGCGTCCGCTCGGTACGACGGCGCGCCGGATAGTGCATGAAGACCAGCGCCAGGGCGATGCCCAGCATGCCGGCGAGGAACTGCTCGGTGAACAGCACCAGGCCGACATCGCGGTACAGGTCCGCCGACCAGGCGAGCGAACCGAAGGTCAGCAGCGCGGCCAGCGCCGGACGGACATAGCGCAGCACCGGATCGGCCGGCGCTGCGATATCGTCCTGGTCTTCTGTCGCGACGGCCGTCGGCGACTCCCCGGCCGTCCGCTCGTCCGGCAGGGTCACTTGCCCTGCTGGATACCGGCCTCCTTATAGAATTTGATCGCGCCGGGATGGTATTTCACCGTCGCGAACTGCTTGTTCATGTCCTTGGGCTGGAAGCCGTTGAAGGAGGGATGGCCCTGGGCCAGCTCCTTCTTGTTGGGATGCAAGGCCTTGACGAACTTGTAGACCACGTCGTCCGGCACATGGGCGCCGCAATAGATGACGAGGTCGGTGCCCATGACCCAGGTCGGCTCGACCACCCCGACATAGCGCGGATGGGGCTTGAGCATCATCGGGAAATAGTCCTTGCGCACCGCCTTCATTCGGGCGATGCCGGCCGGCGAGTTGTCGATCGGCAGCACGCGGATGCCGCCGACCGCGGAATTCACCTCCGCAACCTTCGGGGCGCCGACGGCGAAGCCGAAGGCGTCGGACTTGCCGGCCTTGAAGTCGTTGGCGCCGCGGATGATGTTCGCCGTCGGCACGCCGTCGACATCCTTGAGGCTCAGGCCGGCCGTCGCCAGCAACCCGTTCATGAGCGGGATCATGTTCGGAAAGGCCGACCAGCGCGTGCCGAACTTCTTCCCCTTCATGTCCTTCATGGTCCTGATCGGCGAATCCGTGCGGACGAAGATGCCGAGCGGGAAGGAGAGTACGCGAAAGGCGACGCGCAGATTCGGGTGTGGCCGGCCCTTGAACCTGTGAGTGCCGGTGAGTGCGTCGGTGACTTCGACCGCATCCGAGATGCCGATCTCGGCCCGCTTGCTGTTGACCGCCGCGGCGACCGCGCCGCCGCCGCGATAGGGCGTCACGCGGATCTTCAGGTCGGTGTGGGCCTGGACGACTTTGGCGATCACCTGGGCCTGCACATTGTTGATCGCGCCGGGTGGCAGGGTCGCAAACCCGATGGTCTGGGCCGATGCCGCGCCCGCGCCCACAAAGGGCAGGGCGATCAGGGAAATGATAAGGCGTTTCATCGAGCGGTTCCTCCCTCGCTGCGTTGCTCCGTAACTACACCGGCAGGCCGGCGTCCTTTGCGCCAGATGCCTGCCCTCTTCTCCAACCTCTACCGGCGCCCGCCGCGTCTGACAATCTCCGGCGACGAACGGGCCGGCGCCGGGGCGGCCCGGTCAGCGCGAATGCTGCACCAGCTTCTTCAAAGCCGTACGCAGCGTCTTTTCCTCCGTCTCGGTCAGCGGCGCCAGAAATTCTCCGGTCACCTCTGCGTCCAGCGCCTGAAACCGCCGGAGAACGGCCCGCCCGCGGCGCGTCAGCGCAAGGGCGTCGCGCGGATTTTCCGCCTCGCCGACGCCTTGGACCAGGCCGTTCTCTTTCATCCGCTTGATCATGACGTTCAGGTTGCTCGGCTCGATCGAACAGTGTTCGGCAAGCGTCCGCTGGATCGCTTCGCCCAGCTCGCCAAGTCCTTGCAGAACCACATATTGGTGGATCGTGATCCGCTCCTGGATCAGCTTCTTCCGGAAGTCGCGGTTCAGGTTCTGATAGGCATTGCGCAGCAGATAGCCGATCCGGTCGTGCAATCTGTCCATCCGTCCCGCGTCCTTCGGCGCCGCCTGAATTCCGCATCCGAACTTCCACTGGTCGATAGGTTCATATTATGATAATAACATAATGGGACAGCCGCCGCCAGCAGTATCGCGCGCGGTGCCGACGGATTTGCCAGCGCCGGCGGAACGACGGAGCGTTACCGACTTGAACGAGATTTCGGGCAAGACCGCCGTCATCACGGGCGCCGCCTCCGGCATCGGCGCCGGGATGGCCGAGGCCTTTGCCGATGCCGGCCTCGCTCTCGCTCTGCTCGATCTCGACGTGGACAACTCGCAGCGCATCGCTGACCGCCTGGCACAAAGCGGCGTCGAAATCCGTTGCTACGCCGTCGACGTTTCGGACCGGGAGGCGATGAAGCGGACGGCGGCGCAGGTCGCGGCGGACTTTCCGGCCATCCATATCCTCTGCAACAACGCCGGCGTCGCCTATGCCGGCGTGCCGCTGGACCGGGTGCCGGACGCCGACTGGGACTGGGTGCTCGGCGTGAACCTGATGGGCGTCGTCAACGGGCTCCAGGCTTTTCTGCCTTCGATTCTGGCGCACGGGGAGGGCGGCCATATCGTCAACACCGCCTCGATCGGCGGGCACCATGTCATGCCGGGTTGGCGCTACGGCCTCTACACCACGTCGAAATTCGCCGTTGTCGGCCTGTCCGAGGCGCTGGCCGACGACCTCGCCGGACGGGGCGTCGGTGTCTCGGTGCTGTGTCCGGCCGCGGTCGATACCGCGATCTACGATGTCGGGCGGAACCGGCCGGCGCGTTTCGGCGGCCCGTTCGAGCAGGCACCGGCCCCCGACCTGGTGGCCGCCCTCAAAGCCGGTATGAAGCCGGTCGAGGTCGGGCGCTGGGTCGTCCGGGCGATCCTGGACAACCAACTGCATATCTTCCCCCATCCCCGGTCGCGGGCCTTCGTCGAACGGCGGCACGGCCGCCTGATGGCCGCCTACGACTGGGCCGCGCAGGTCGCTCCGGAGATCGAGGCCGCAGCATCCGGAGGGCGCCCGTGAAAGCGGCGGACCTGTTCGACGTTTCCGGCCATGTCGCCTTCGTGACCGGCGCGGCGAGCGGCCTCGGCCTCGCCATGGCAGAGGTCATGGCCGACAACGGCGCTCACGTCGTTATGGCGGACATAAACCCCGATACCCTGGAACATCACGCCGAACGGCTTTCCGACGCCGGGCGCTCCGTCGAGGGCGTCGTGCTGGATGTGGCGGACCTCGACGCCCTGCGCGCGGCCATCGACAACGCCGCCGAAAGCCGCGGCCGGCTGGACGCCGCGTTCGCCAACGCCGGGATCAGCGCCGGTCCGGGCTATCTGACCGAGGCGGGCCGGATCGACTCCGTCGATCCCGCCAGATGGGACGAGGTTGTGCAGGTGAACCTGACCAGCGTCTTCGCGACCGTGCAGGCCGCCGCCCGCCACATGAAGCGGCGAAAGTCCGGCCGTATCGTCGTGACCTCGTCGATCGCCGGACTCAAATCCGAGCATCTGGTGGGTTACGCCTATGCGGCGACCAAAGCGGGCGTCGTCAATCTGGTGCGCCAGGCGGCGATGGAACTGGCGCCCCACAACGTCACCGTCAACGCCATCGCGCCGGGCCCGTTCTTCACCAACATCGCCGGCGGGCGGCTCAACGACCCGGAAGCGGCCCGGGCGTTCGCCGAAATGGTGCCGATGGGCCGGATCGCCGACACGACAGAGCTGCAGGGCCTGGCGCTGCTGCTCGCCTCGCCGGCCGGCAGCTTCATCACCGGTACCGCCATCCCGATCGACGGCGGCTGCACGGCGGGCTGACCGGACGGCGGCGCGCTATCCAGAGGGGACAGGAGCATGTGGATCAGGAATGCGTGGTATGTCGCGGCCTGGGCCGACCAGGTGAAGGCCGGCGAGACTTTCGCGCGGGTTTACCTCGGCGAACCGGTGGTGCTGTACCGGACGGGCGATGGCACGGTTGCGGCCCTGGAGGACCGGTGCTGCCACCGGCTGGCCCCGCTCTCCAAGGGCCGGCTCGAAGGCGACAACCTGCGCTGCATGTATCACGGCCTCATGTTCGACCCGAGCGGCGCCTGTATCGAGATACCGGGCGAAACGCGGATACCGGAGAAATACCGGGTGCGCCGCTATCCCGTCGTCGAACGGCAGAACCTGATCTGGATCTGGATGGGCGACGAGGCGCTGGCCGACCCCGGCGACATCATCGACTGGCCCTATCTCGACGATCCGGCATGGCCCTACGAGGGCGGCTATCTCCACTACAAGTCGAACTACCAGTTGATCGTCGACAATTTCCTCGACTTCTCGCACCTGCCCTATGTGCACGAGAAGACCATCGGCACTGCCGGCTATGCCGAGGAGCGCCCCCGGATTACGCATACCGGTTTCGGCCTGCACATCGAGAATACGACCGACGACACGCTACCGCCGCCGGCCTTCGCGCCTTACGGCAACTTCGCCGGCAATGTCGACCGCTGGAGCATCTACGATTTCCATGTGCTCGGGAATTGCCTGGTCGCCGATTTCGGCATGGCGCCGGTGGGCGAGGGCGGTCACACCGGAGACCGGCGGAATGCGATCCAGTTCCGCCATCTGTCGGCATTGACCCCTGAGACGGCGAATACCTGCCACTACCATTTCGCCCAACCGCGGGACTTCGGTCTGGAAGCGGAAGGACTCGACCGGCAGGTGCTCAATGTCGTCGTCAATGCCTTCCTCGAAGACAAGGACATGATCGAGGCCCAGCAAATCGTCTTCGATCTCGACCGGAATGCGCCGATGCTGCCCCTGGAAGTCGACCGGGCGTTGCTTCACGTCCGCCGGCAGATCGACCGGGCGATTGCCGCCGAAATGCCGGCATCCATCGCCGCCGAATAGAATCTCCGCCGGCTCGGGAACGTCGTTTCCGGCGCCGGCCCGGACAGTCTGAAGACAGAGGTAACCGGAGTGCAGAAATCGACAGAAACCGTTCGCGATTGCACCGTGAGCCTGCTGCGCGGCGGCAGCGGCCCGCCGCTCCTGTTCCTGCACGGCGCGGGCGGCGGCGGCATCGAACTGCCGTTCATGACCCGCCTCGCCGAACGCTACGACCTGATCGCGCCGGAGCATCCCGGCTTCGGCGCCTCGGACGAGCCGGACTGGTTCGACAACATCCACGACGTCGCCTATTTCTATCTCGACTTCCTCGAGCATCTGGACCTCACCGGCGTCCATCTGGCCGGCATGTCGCTCGGCGGCTGGATCGCGATGGAAGTGGCGGTGCGCAGCACGGCCCGGCTGGCCAGCCTCACCCTGGTCTGCCCGGCCGGCGTCCATGTGCCGGGGCTGGCGACCGGCGATCCCTTCGCCTGGTCGCCGGAGGAGACCTTCCGCCAGGGCTTCCACGATCAGGAATTTGCCAAGGCTGCGATCGCCGCACTGCCCGAAGCGGTCGAAGCCGACGACATCTGGCTCAAGAACCGGTCGTCCTTCGCGCGTCTCGCCTGGGAGCCGCGCCTGCACGATCCCCATCTGCCGAAATGGCTGCACCGGATCGACGTGCCGACCCGTATCGTCTGGGGCGACCGCGACAACATCCTGTCCGCTGGCCATGCCGAGGCCATCGCCGCGATGATTCCCGGCGCCGGCGTGGCGGTCGTGCCCGAAGCCGGCCATTTCCTGCATATCGAGAAAGCCGATGCGCTCGCCGCCGCCATCGGGGACCATGCGCAAGGAGCGTGAGCCATGAAGGTCTTCTTCTTCCACCTGATGCCCTACGCCGAGGTCGATCTCGACGAGGTCCGGAAGGTCGGCACCTCCTGGGTCAAGCTGTCGAACCGGCATTACGACCCGGAGAAGGGCGCGATGCTCTACGAGCGCTATCTGAACCAGCTCGAACGGGCCGAGGCGCTGGGCTTCGACGGCATCGGCGTGAACGAACACCACCAGACCGCCTACGGCATGATGCCGTCGCCGATCGTCATGGCGTCGTCGCTCGCCCGGCGCACGCACAGGGTCAAGATCTGCATCCTCGGCAGCGCGCTGCCGCTGCGCCAGCATCCGCTGACGCTCGCCGAGGAGCACGCGATGATCGACACGCTGACCCGCGGCCGGCTGATCACCGGATTCGTGCGCGGCATCGGGGCGGAATACCACGTCTTCGGCGTCGATCCGACTTCGAGCCACGAGCGCTTCCACGAAGCCCACGATCTCATCATCCGCGCCTGGACCGAGACCGGGCCGTTCGAATTTTCCGGCAAACACTACAAGCACCGCTATGTGAACACCTGGCCGCGGCCCTATCAGCAGCCCCATCCGCCGGTCTGGATCCCGTCCCAGGGCAGCCAGGAGACGATCGACTTCGCCAGCCACCCGGACCGGCGCTACACCTATCTGCAAACCTTCAGCCCGGCGGCGGCGGTGAAGAAATATCTCGATCTCTACCGGGTCCGGGCCCAGGAATACGGCTATATCGCCAACGACAGCCAACTCGGTTGGGCGGTGCCGATCTATGTCGGCGAGACCGACGAAAGCGCGGTCGCCGAGGCGAAGCCCCATTTCGAGAATTTTCGCAACTGCTTCGCCCGCATGCCGATCGAATTCCTGCTGCCGCCCGGCTACACCTCGCGCGCGTCGATGAAGCGGATCGCCGTCGCCAAGAAGGCCATGTTCGGCGACCTCGCCATCGAGCCGGCGATGGAGATGGGCATGATGGTCTGCGGCAGCGCGGCGACCGTGCGCGACCGGCTGATCGACTATTACGGCGACATGGGCTTCGGCAACCTGATCGCGCTCCTGCAGTTCGGCACCCTGCCGGCCGAACTGACCGACGCCAACATGGACCGCTTCGCGTCCGGCGTGATGCCGGCCCTCCAGGCGCTCGGCGAACGCCCGGTCGAGCAGCGCCGGGTCGCGTAACGGCGCCGCGCCGGCGGCGTTTTCCGGCGGCGGACATGCGGGCAAGCGTCGGATTGCGGCTTGTCCGGCGAGCGCCAATTATGTGACAATGCATCTAAATTTCACACTTTTTCGCCCGGCCCGGCGATGAGGGCCGGACGCCGGAGGCGACGATGAAGTTCAGCTACTTTTCGAACGCCGACAATACCTACAGGAACAACACCCGGACGGTCGAAGAACTGCTCCTCCAGATCGTCGACCAAGCGGTCTATGCCGAGGAACTGGGCATGCATTCCGCCTGGATCGGCGAACACCATTTCAACGAATTCGGCACCAACGCCTCGCCGGAAATCATGCTCGGCGTCGTCGCCGCCCGGACCGGGCGGATCCGGCTGATGCCGGCGGTAACCGTGCTGCCGCTGCACCATCCGCTGCGTGTCGCCGAAAACTGGGCGACCGTGGTCGTGATCAGCGGCGGGCGGGTCGATTTCGCCTGCGGCCGCGGCTTCGACAAGCACGAATACGACCGCTTCGGCACCGATTTCGAGCGTAATTCGGAAATCCTGGCCGAGAGCCTCGATATCGTCCAGCGGGCCTGGACCGAAGAAGGGCGCTGGTCCCATGACGGCGCGTTCTTCAGCTTCGAGGATGTCGAGATCGTCCCCAAGCCGGTCCAGAGGCCGCTGCCGGTCTATGTCGCCTGCTTCTCCCGGCCGACCGTGGACATGACCTGCCGGCGCGGCTTCAATATGTCGATCGCGCCCTTCGCAGCCGGCATGTCGTTCGGCGGCGTCGACAAGATGATCGACTATTACCGCGAGAATTGCGCGGCCAACGGGCACGAACCCGGCGTCGTCAATTCGTCCATCTTCCTGCATTTCGGCGATACGCCGGAGCAGGAACGGGCGGCGCGGGAGCGCCAGATCCGCTTCTTCCTGGAAAACGCCCTGCCGACAATGCGGACGGCCTCCAAGGCCAAGACCAAATCCTACGACTACTGGCACGACATGGCCGACCGGGTCAGCCGAATGAAGCCGGAAGACCTCGTTTCGGGCATGGTCCTGCTCGGCAGCACCCAGGCGATCGCCGACTCGGTCGGCCGCTTCGCCGAGATGGGGATCGACGAGCTCGGCCTCTACGTCAATATCGGCCTCAAGGACCCGCAGCAGACCCGGGAGGAGATGCAGCGCTTCATGGAGGAGGTCGCGCCGCTGTTTCCGGAGATCGACGCGGGCGGGCGGATCGCCGCCGAATAGCCGTACCGCGCGCGGCCGGACCGCAACGGGCGCAGGGCCTCTTTCCATGACAGCGGCGCGCCGGCCCAACCCGATGTTCGGGCCCAACGCCTTCAAGCTGGGCGTGTTCCGCATGAACGCCGAAGGCGGCTTGGCGATCACGCGCAAGGAGGGCCGCTGGCCGGCAGAGTGGGCCGGCATCGCCGAAGCCAGCCGGATCGCCGACCGGGCGGGCCTCGAATTCAACCTGCCGCTGGCGCGCTGGAAGGGCTACGGCGGGACCCACGATAACGCCGCAAAGTCCTACGAAACGCTGACCCAGGCGGCGGCACTTGCGGCGATCACCGAGCAGGCCTGCATCTTTTGCACCGTCCATGTCGCCCTGGTCCATCCGGTCTTTGCGGCCAAGGCGGTCTCCACCATCGACCATGTCAGCGGCGGCCGGGCCGGTCTCAATATCGTCTGCGGCTGGAACCGGGACGAGTTCGACATGTTCGGCGTGCCCCTGCCGGAGCACGGCGCCCGCTACGAGCAGGGGCTGGAATGGTTCGAGATCTTCGGGCGGCTGGTGCGCGGTGAACGCTTCGACCATGCCGGCGCCCATTACCGGCTGCACGATGCCTATTCCGATCCGCCGACGGTGCAGCAGCCGGGTCCTGTCATCATGTCGGCCGGCGGATCGCCGGCAGGCCGGGCTTTCGCCGCCCATGCCGCGGATTTCCTGTTCGCGGTCGTGCGCGACGGCGACCACGCCGCCGCGGTCGTGGAGGAAATTGCCGCCGACGCAACGACCCGCGGCCGGTTCGCGGGCATCTGCGCCATAACCCATGTCGTGTGCCGGGAAACCGAGGCCGAGGCCCGCGATTTCTACGACGACTACGCGCTCCGCCAGGCCGACGACGAGGCGGTCGACCGCTGGACCGGCGCCAAGGCGGCGACCTCCCAGTCCGCCCCGGCGGATGTCATGGCGGCCCGGCAGCGGGTCGCCGGCGGTCACGGCTCCTTCCCGCTGGTCGGGACGCCGGAACAGGTCGCCGAGGGGCTGATCGCCCTGCACGGCGCCGGCGTCTCGGGCGCCTCGTTGAGCTTCTTGGATTTCCGGAAGGAACTGCCGTTCTTTATCGAGCGGGTGCTGCCCCTGCTGGAGCGCGCCGGCCTGCGCGAGCCCTTCAGGCCGGGCTAACCGTCCGGCGGCTCGACGAGGATCATGTTGAAGTCGGCGATATCCCGACGGTGGCGCCGGGCTTCCCGGTATTCCGGGGAGTCGTAGAAGCGCCGCGCCGCCTCCGCCGACTCGAACTCGACGATCGCCATGCGCCTGGGCAGCCAGTTCCCCTCGATCGGTTCGGGCTTGCCGCCCTCGACCAGGAACCGGCCGCCATATTGCGCGACGGCGGCCGAGCCGCGCGTGCTGTATTCCGCCCTGAAGGTCGGCAGGTCGAAGACTTCGACGCTGGTCACGAGATAGGCCGGCATGCAATGTCCCTCCGCTGGCGAGCCGTACCGCAACTTTCTGGCCGAACGGCGGGCCCAAGTCCAGCGGAGCAACCGAAGGGAGAGCGCCATGGCGGCGAAGCGGGTCGCCCTCGTCACCGGCGCGGCCGGCGGGCTCGGCACGGCAATTTCGACCGGGCTGGCAAAGGCCGGTTTCCGGCTGGCCCTGTTCGACCGGGCGCCGCTGTCGCCGGGCTATCCGGCGTTCGATCTTCCCGCAAGCGAATGGACGGCCGAGGCGGTCGATGTCGCCGATTTCAGGGCAGTCCGGGACGCCGTCGGCCGGATCGGCGACGGGCTCGGCGAACCGGCCGTCCTGGTCAACGCGGCCGGACTTGGCCCGCCCTTCGTCGATCCCGCCATTTTCGAACGCCCGGTCGATCTCGCGACGGTCGATGCGGACCGGTGGCGCCGCCTGTTCGATGTCAACGTCGCCGGCGCCTTCCATGCGGCGCGCGCGGTCGCCGGCCCGATGATCGCGCGCGGCGGGGGGCGGATCGTCAACGTCACGACCAATCTGGATTCGATGCTGCGGCCCGGCGTGGCGTCCTACGGCGCGTCGAAGGCCGCGCTCGAAGCTTTGTCCGCCGCCTGGGCGGCCGAACTGGACGGCACCGGCGTCACGGTGAACGTCGTCATTCCGGGCGGTCCGGCCGATACGCCGATGGTGCCCGACCTGCCGGGGCTCGACCGGGCCTCCCTGGTGCCCGCCGCCGCAATGGCGCCGCCGGTCGCCTGGCTTTGCTCAGCCGCCGCGGACGCTGTCACCGGCCGGCGTCTCGTCGCATCCGGTTGGGTCGATCCGCCCGCCGGCGCTGCGGCCGGAACCGTCGGCGACCCGATCGGCTGGCCGCAGTTGGCCGGTACGGATCGCACCGTGCCGATGGCGGGAGGGTTCGAGCGCCCGGTGCCTGCTTCGGACTCCTGAAGCAGAAACGGGCGCCCGGATGAATCAAAAAGGGCGCTCGTTTCCGTTACGCATCAGGCTGCTGAAACCCTATTCGACCAGCGCCTTCTCGGCCCGGAGCTTGTCGATCAGCGACTTGTAGACGGCCTCGGGGTCGAAGCCGCGCTTGGCGACATCCTTCTTCCAGGCGCCCAGCGCCGGTGCGGAGAATTTGCGCCAGGCGGACTTGTCGGCCTCGGAAATCGGCACGAAGGTCTTGCCCATTGCGCGCAGCTTCTTCTCGCCGGCCCAGTCGGACTGCGCCACCGGATCGGCGATCCGCTCCGACCATTCCGGCGTGCAGTGCGCGTCGACGACCGCCTTCTGCTTGGCGTCCAGCTTGGCGTAGGCCGCCTTGTTCAGCACGATGTTCCAGACAGCGCCGAACAATGGGACGTCCATGATATACTTGGTCGCCTTGTGCCCGCCGAAGGCGATCAAAGCGCCGTGCACGCCGGTCGACGCCGTGGCGATGCCGCGCTCGAAAGTATCGCGGATCTTCGGGAACGGCGAGAACACCGTGACCGCGCCGGCCTGTTTGAAGATGCGCGCCTGGGTGGCGTTCGACGGCCGCATCTTGACGCCCTTCAGGTCCGCCGGCGTCTTGATCGCCTTGCGGGTCGAAAAGATCGTCAGCGGCACCATGGTGTGCATCAGGCAGTTCTTGGCGTCGGTCATTTCCCGGTCGGCAAATTCGGCGTACCACGCCGTCAGCGCCCGCGAGGCGCCGAGCGGCTCCTTCAGCATCAGCGGCTGTTCCGGCAGCGACGTGACCGGCCAGCGGCCGGGGTTGAAACCGGGATTGATCCAGACCGCGTCGGCGATGCCCGTCTTCGCCATGTCGTAATGATCGCTCGCCTTGCCGAGCTGGCTTGCGGGAAAATACTGGAACTTGATGCTGCCGCCCGACTTTTCGGTAATCGACGTGCCCCAGGCGACGAATGCCTTGTGCAAAGGATGCACCGGCGGCACCCAGTGGGCGAATTTCAGGGTGACCGTTTTCGACTGGACCGGGCCGGCCAGCAGGCACAGGCCCAGTGCCGTGGCGGCCGCGATGCGGATCGTGCGAATAACCATCTGTTTTCCTCCCTAGATGCCCGCAAAGGTGCGTCCGAACCCGGCCGAAAACCGGACCGGGGACTGTCCGTTGCGGGCGGTTCTCACCATACCGAAAAACGTGTAAAATACAATAATATTCTCCTATGTCGGGGATGCGCGAACGCGCCCGAAGTGCGAAAAAGATCGAGCGGCGCCGGCGCCGCGCAGACCGATACCGGGAATGGAATGGAATCGAAGCTTCTCGACAGCGCAATCCGGACCCTGTCCGTCCTTGCCGCCCTGCTCCTGCTCGGCGTGACCTTGCTGGTCTTCGTCTCGGTGCTGTTGCGCTTTTTCTTCAATGCGCCGATTCCCGACACCAACGATCTTGGCCGGCTCGTCATGGGTATCGCCTTGATGAACGGCATCGCGCTGGCATCCTACTACGGCCAGCAGATCACCATGGACACGGTGTGGCTCGCCGTCGGCGCGCGCGCGAAACGACTCATCGATATCGTCGCGACGGCGGTGACCTTCGCGGTCATTCTGGCCATTGCCTGGATCATGTTCGGCCGGGTCGACTCCGTCATCGCGTCGGAGGAGGTGACCTTCGATCTCGCCCTCCCGCTGTGGATCTTCTACGGGCTCGTGGCTCTCTCGGCCTGTGCTGCAACCTTCCTGAGCGCCGTGCGCCTCTGGGCGGTCCTGCGTGGCAGGGAGATCGCCGCGCTAGCGGCCGCGCCGGCGGTCGACTAGCGGGCGGGCCGCCGCACGATGGACGGATTGAGCCTCGCGATCGGCGCTTTCGCCGTCCTGTTCACGCTCATGCTGCTGCGCGTGCCGGTCGGCATCGCGATGGTGCTGGTCGGCGTCGGCGGCTTCGCCGTGCTGACGGATATCGGCCCGGCCCTGTCGCTGCTGGAGCTGACGCCGATCCGCACGCTCACGGACTTCACCTTCGGGCTTGTACCCCTGTTCGTCCTGATGGGTGCGCTTGCCAACGCTTCCGGCATGAGCCGCGACCTGTTCCGCGCCTCCAACGCCTGGCTCGGCCACCGGCGCGGCGGCCTGGCGCTGTCCACGGTCGCGGCATGCGGCGGGTTCGCCGCCATCTGCGGCTCGTCGGTCGCGACCGCGGCGACCATGTCGAAGGTCGCGTTGCCGGAAATGCGCCGCTACGGCTATGCCGACAGCCTGGCGACCGGCACCATCGCGGCCGGCGGCACCCTGGGCATCCTGATCCCGCCGTCCATCGTCCTCGCCGTCTACGGCATCATCACGGAGACCGATATCGGCCGGCTCTTCGTTGCCGGCCTGATCCCCGGCCTGCTCGCCGTGCTGATGTATATGGCGGCGGTGCAAGGCGTCGCCGTGGTGCGGCCGGAATGGGTGCCTGCGGGCGAACGGTCGGACTGGCGCACCCGCATCGTTTCGCTGCGCACCGTCTGGCCGATCCTGGCCGTATTCGCCTTCGTCATCGGCGGCATCTACGGCGGCGTTTTCACGCCGACCGAGGCCGCCGCCATGGGCGCGGCAGCCGTCGGCATCCTGGCGTTCGCCATCGGCCGCATGTCGGTTGGCCGGCTGCTCGACTGCCTGCGCGAAGCGCTGATCACGACCGGTGCGCTGTTCATTGTCCTCATCGGCGCGATCCTGTTCGCCCGGTTCCTGACGATCACGCAGTTTCCCCAGCAGGTCGCCGAAGCGCTGCTCTCGCTCGATCTCGGGCGCTACGGCACCTTGGCGCTCATAATCCTGTTTTACGTCATCCTCGGCTGCTTCATGGAGGCGATGGCGATCATCCTGCTGACGGTGCCGGTGTTCTTCCCCAGCATCGTCGGCCTCGGCTTCGATCCGATCTGGTTCGGCGTCATCGTGGTGATGGTGACCGAGCTCGGCCTGATCACGCCGCCCTTCGGCCTCAACGTCTTCGTCATCAAGGGCGAGGCGCCGAACGTGCCGCTCAGGTCGATCTATGCCGGCGTGACGCCCTACATCGCTTCCGACCTGGTGCGCCTGGTCGTGCTGATCGCCTTCCCGATCATCGTACTGTGGCTGCCCAACCAGATGTAGCGCCGGCCGGTTACAGGTCGATGCGCATGCCGTCGTGGGCGAGGCGGAGTTCGCCGCTGTAATTCCGGCGGATGTCGGCGACGACATCCTCCATGAAGGCGGGGCCGATCAGTTCGCGCGGCATGTGGACCGACATCATGTCGCGCAGCACCGGGTAGGTGGTGTCGAAGCTGCCGAAATGGGTTGCGACGAGGCTCTTGCAGCGCGACGCCGTGGCGATCTTGCCGAGTTCGACCGGGCTGGTGTGCGCCCAGGTGCCGACATTGGCCTTGCGGCGGAATTCCAGCGCCTTTTCCGGGAAGGTGCATTCGTGGATCAGCAGGTCGCACTCCTGCGCCAGCTCGACCAGCCGTTCGCACGGCGCGGTATCGCCCGAGAAGACCACCGACTTGCCGTCGACCGACTCGAGCCGCAGGCCGAAGCAGGGCGAGATTTCCTGCGGGATATGCTCGACATAGCAGGCCGAGACCCGGACCAGATCGTCCTCGAACACCACGCCGGGCTCGCATTCGCGGACGTCCGGCTTGAGCACATGCATGTTGCCCTGCCGGTTCTTGTAGGCGGCCCGCGCCTCGATGTCCTTGGCGAAGGCGCCGTCGGCGAACTGGTGCTCGACGAAGCCGCGCGTGCCGGGAGGGCCGACGACGACGGGCGCGTTCTCCCGGTTCGTGATCCAGCTGGTCAGCACGAAAAAGGCGAAGTCGGCGACATGGTCGTAATGCAGGTGGGACAGGAACACCGTATCGACATGGCCGGGATTGACGTTGCTGCGGATCAGCTGGTGCGTCGCGCCGTGGCCGCAGTCGAACATGTAGTGCCGGTCGCGGACGGTAATCAGGATCGCCGAGTGGTTGCGGTCCGGATCGGGCGCGGCGGCGGCCGTGCCGAGCATGACGATACGCATGAAACCTCCCGGAAGCCGGTTGATTTAAGTGAAATTACATCCATATTTCACATATCGGTGTATCAAGCCGCCGGGCCGGATGTCACCTGCAAAATACATGTCGACGATGCGGAAAACAGGGAGCCGGCCGACCCTTGCCCGATGACCTGACTCGCGTGCGTTTCTCCGTCACCGATTTCCCGACCTATTACATTTACACCATCCAGTCGGGAAATTTCGCGGCGCTCAACCATGCCCTGCGCCCGTTCGGCATCTCGGTGATGTTCTGGCGGGTGCTGGCGGTGCTCCAGGAGAGCGACGGCCACAATATCGGCTATCTCTCAGGCAAGCTGGCGATCGACCGGTCCAATCTCAGCCGGATCGTCGACCAGATGGCGCGCGACGGGCTGATCGAACGCAGGACACCGCCGCACGACCGGCGCAACGTGCTGGTCTGCCTCACCGAAGCCGGCCGCCGGAAAGTGGACGAGGCCTACCCCAGCGTCCTGCGCATTATCGAGTCGACCATGGACGGCTTTTCCGCCGAGGAGCGGCGGACCCTGCTGGCGCTGCTCAAGCGGATGCGCAACAACGTGCTGCAGCAGGGCGGCCGGTAGGGCGAAGGGCCGGTTGCATCTTCGGATCCGCCCCCGGTTCCGCGTTCAGTCCTCAGGCGCCGGCGCGATCCCCAGCAGCTCCAGGACATGGTCGGCGAGCGACAGGGCCGCGGTGACGCCGGGCGTTTCGATGCCGAGCAGGTTGACCAGCCCCGGCACGCCGTGATCGGCCGGGCCGGAGACCGTCCAGTCGCCGTTACCCGCCTCCGGTCCCCAGGTGCGCGGCCGGATGCCGGCATAGTCGGGCGACAGGCGGCTCTCGTCGACCTCGGGCCAGTAGCTGCGGATCGCACCGGCGAATTTGGCTGCAAGATCGTCCGGCACCCGGTAGTCCGCCTTGTCGACCCAGACGAGGTCGGCGCCGAATTTTCCCCGGCCGGCGATGTCCGGCGTGAACGCGCCGCCGTCGGCGAGATGTACTCCCAGCGGCACCACGATGCGCCCGAAGGGCGGCGCGCCGTTCCACGACAGGAAGCGGCCGAGGGCAAGATGCACCTTGGGAGCGAAGCGCGGCGCAAGGCCGGTCAGCGACAGCGCGATCTGTCGCGCGCCGAGGCCGGCGGCGTTGACGAAGACGCGGCAGGCGACTGCGGTCTCGCTGCCGTCCTCGCCGGCGACACGCAGCCGGATGCCGTCGCGCACGTCGCCTCCGGTCACCGCGCTTGAGAAGGCGATCATCGCACCATGGTCTTCGGCGTCGCCGCGGTAGGCGAGCATCAGGGCATGGGTATCGACCACGCCGGTAAACGGCGAATGGAGCGCGCCCGCGCAGCGCAGCGCCGGCTCCAGCCGCGCCGCCGCGGGACCGTCCAGCAGTTCCAGTTCCTCAACGCCCCCAGCCCGGCCGGCCTCGATCAACCTGGCCAGGACGGCGAGCCCGGCCTCGTCCGCCGCCGGCATCAGTTTGCCGAGGCGCCGGCATGGAATGCCGCGGCTCTCGCAATAGCGGTAGGTGCGCTCGGCGCCGGGCCGGCACAGGCGCGCGCGCAGCGAGCCCGGCGCATACAGGAAACCGGCGTGGATGACCTCGTTGTTGCGCGAGCTGGTCTCGTTGCCGATCCAGGCGTTGCGTTCGACGACGATGACCTCGCGCCCGGCCCGCGCCAGCGCCCGGGCGACCGCAAGGCCGACGATGCCGGCGCCGGCAACGATGCACTCGACGGTTTCGGTCATGGCGGTTTGCCGGGCCGTTCGGGAAGAATCCGGAGCATACCGGCCGCCCGACCCGTATGCCGCGCCATCATAGGCAAACCGGTGCGAAGTTGACATAATCCCGGCTGGCCGCACCCCGGCCATTCCCGCTGCGGGGAGGAACCGCGCCATGACCGGCGGCGATTGCCGGAAGGTTCCGGTCTACTGCAACCAGTGCGCCGCGGGCCCCGACCTGATGAAGGTCGAGGTGCGGGACGGCGTGGCGCTGCGGGTCGAACCGAATTTCGACATCGCCGAGCATCCGGCCGGCGGGCGGGTCTGCGTCAAGGCCTACGGGCTGATCCAGAAAACCTACAACCCGCACCGCATCGCGCAGCCGATGAAGCGGACCAACCCGCGCAAGGGCCGGGACGAGGATCCCGGCTTCGTGCCGATCTCGTGGGAGGAAGCGTTCGACATCGTCGCCGACAGGCTCAACGCGATCCGCGCAAAGGGCCTGCGCGACGACTCCGGCTATCCGCGCCTCGCCTTCACCCTCGGCGGCGACGACTCGCCGCCCAAGTATATCGGCACGCTGCCTGCGTTCCTCGCCGCCTGGGGCCCGGTCGATATGGGCTACGGCGCGGGCTCCGGCGCCAAATGCTACCATTCGGAGCATTTCTACGGCGAACTGTGGCACCGGGCCTTCGTCTGCGCGCCCGACACGCCGCGCTGCGACTACATCGTCAACTGCGGCAAGAATATCGAGAATTCGTCGGGCGTCACCGGCGCCTGGCGCCAGGCCGACGCGCGCGCCGCCGGGCTTAAACGGGTCCAGATCGAGCCGCATCTGTCGGTCACGGCGGCCTGTTCGTCGGAGTGGCTGCCGGTAAAACCGAAGACAGACGCCGCCTTCCTCTACGCCCTGATCCATCGCATCCTGCACGAGCGGGACTGGCGCGCGGTCTGCGACCTGCCGTTTCTCGGCCGGGATACCGCCGCGCCCTATCTGGTCGGACCGAACGGCTACTATCTGCGCGATCCCGAAAGCGACAAGCCGCTGATCCGGGATCTGGCGGACGGCGCGGACAAGCCGTTCGATGCCGAAATCGGCGAACCGGCGCTGGCCGGCGGCTATCGCGCGGCGGGCGTCGAGCGCGGCGCGGACGGCGCACTCTGGCGGCACGAGGACGCCGAGGCGAAGCCCGCCTTCCAGCTTCTGCTCGACCATATGGCGTCCTATTCGCCGGACTGGGCGGAAGGCGAATGCGATATCCCGGCCGAACGCATCCGGCGCGTCGCCGACGAATTCCTCGCCCACGCCCGGGTCGGCGAGACGATTGAGATCGACGGCGAGACGCTGCCGCTGCGGCCGGTCTCCATCCTGCTCGGCAAGAGCGTCAACAACGGCTGGGGCGGCTACCAAGCCTGCTGGGCGCGGGTCGTGCTGGCAACGCTGGTCGGCGCGCTGGAAGTGCCGGGCGGCACGGTCGGGCCGGCCGTGCTCAAGCTCAACGAGCCGCCGGACGACCGCTTCGCCAGCATCGCGCCGACCAACGACGGCTTCATGGACTTTCCGTTCAACGACACGTCGCCCCAGGGCTGGCAGGCGCAGCCCAACATCCGCAACGCCTACAACACGCTGGTGCCGCTGGCCGGGGATTCGCCGCGCTCCCAGGCGCTCGGCCCGACGACGCTGCCGTGGATCTTCCACAATGCGAAACCGAAAGGGATGCCGCGCCAGACCCTGCCGGACGTCTGGATCACCTTCCGCACCAACCCGGCGATCTCGATGTGGGACGGGCCGCGCGTCGCCGACATGATCGCGGATTTCCCCTATCTCATCAGCTTCGCCTACACGCTCGACGAAACCAACTGGATGGCCGACCTGCTGCTGCCCGAGGCGACCGACCTCGAAAGCCTGCAGCTCATCAAGATCGGCGGCAGCCAGTTCATGGAGCAGTTCTGGCACCATCGCGGCTGGGCGATCCGTCAGCCGGCGGTCGAACCCGCCGTCGACTGCCGCGACCTGACCGACATCGCCAGCGAACTGGCGCAGCGCACCGGAATCCTCGACGCCTATCACGGCGTCATCAACGGCGGCCGGCTCGGAGTGCCGCTGGCGTCGGAAGCCTACGATTACGGTCTCGCTCCCGACCGGCGCCATACCGCCGACGAAATCTGGGACCGTGTGGCGCGCGCCGGCAGCCATGCGCTCACCGGAGGCGAGGAAGTGCGCGGCATCGACTGGTTCAGCGAGCACGGCTACCTGCTGCGCGAGGCGGCGGAGCGCGACTGGTATCTCTATCCTTTCTTCCAACGGCGCGGCCTCCGCTTCGAGATGCCCTACCAGGAGCGCCTCAAGCGGCACGGCGAACAGCTCGCCAACCGGCTGCGCGAAGCCGGTATCGACTGGTGGGAGAAACAGCTCGAGGAATACGAGGCGCTGCCGTCCTACCGCAGTTTCCCCGATTACTGGACCGACCATGTCCGCGAGGTCGGCGCCGATCCGGACGACTATCCGCTGTGGGCGCTGACCGCGCGCAGCATGCAATATTCCTGGGGCGCCAACGTCACCATCCCGATGATCCGCGAGGTTGCGGACAACGTCGCCGGCCACCGCGGCGTGGTGATGAACCGGTCGGCGGCGCAGGCGCTCGGCATCGGGGACGGCGATGCCGTACGGATCGAATCGGCGACCGGCGCCACCCGCGGAGTTGCCGAACTGCGCGAGGGCATCCGGCCCGATACGATCCTGATGGTCGGCCAGTTCGACCACTGGGTCACGCCCTATGCCAAGGACATGAACCTGCCCAGCCTCAACGCGGTGTCGGCGATGTCGGTCTCGCTAACCGACAATACCGGCAGCGGCGCGGACCTGGTGCGCGTCCGGGTCGTACCCGAGCGGCGGGCGGCGAACGGAGCCGGGGACAGAGCGAACCGCTAAAGGGGAACGGCGAGGGGGCGCTCGATGTTGAAGGTGTCTGGCACGACGATCTTCTCGCGGAATTTCGCTCCGCCGCCGTTCAGGACGACCTTGTCGCGATATTCGCCGGCGCTGAACACCTCGCTGCGGCCCTCGACGTCGGTCTGGATGACGCAATAGCTGGTCCGCACGTCGTAAACGCCGTCCTCGACGCCGACGACCTGGCTGCCGCCGACGATGTGCCGGTCGTAGTGGATGTTGTAGATGTTCGCCTTGCGCAGCGCCAGAATCCGGTCGCGCATCATCGGCTTGTTCCTGCAATACATCCAATAGCCTTCCAGGCCGGCATCGGCGTTCTCGCGCGGGTGGATCAGGTAACGCGCCTCCTCGCCGTCGAAGAAGTCGACCCAGCTTTCCAATCGGTCCTCGTCGATGCAGCGGGCATAGTCCAGGTTCAGCCGCGAAATCCGCAGCTCCGCCTCCAAAGTCGCCATGTCCGTCATCGTCAGGCCGCTCCGGCCGGGCCGGGCTCGATCCCCATGATGTCGCAATAGCCCTTCCAGAATGCCCGGAGGGCGCCCTCGCTCAGCATGTGGTCGATCCGGTCCTCCGTCCCGCGCCCGCCGAATTCGAGCAGCGACCGGCCCTCCAGGGCGGCGTCGGAAATGCGCTGCTGGATCAGCTCCATCGCCTCGGCATCCTCCATCGCGACATAGCCGGCCGGGCCGAACATGTTGTTCTGCATGCGCCGCCGCTCGGCCATCTCGTCGTCGTCGTCCTCGAAGGCGTACCAGGTGTACAGGGTCTCGACCTCGTCCACGCCTTTGGGCCGGATCTGCCGCACGCTGAAGGTGTTGCCCGGCAGGGTGAACAGGCACGACGGGAAGATCGAGATGATCGAGATCGCCAGCCCGTCCGGAAATTCCGGCACGCCGATCGCGACATCCGGTTCCTCGAGCGGAATGCGCTTGCCCTGGCGCGGCGGCGGCCGCCCGCCGTCGGCATCCGTCGGCTTGTAGCCGGAGAGAATCGAATTCAGGCCGCCCCGGTGGCTCATCTCCATGGTTGCCTGCATCGCTGCGTCGGCGATCTCGAACACCGAGACGAAGGGGTGCAGCATCGGCGCGTGATACATGTCGCGGGTGTTCTCGACGAACAGCTTCCAGTTCGCGCGCATCGTGTGGCGGTGATAGCCGGTAACCTTGATCGGCCGGCCGCACACCGTCTTGAGCCGGGCGCAGATCGCGGGGCCGAGATAGTCCTCCAGCGGCGGCGTCTCGTCGCTGAAGGTGCCGAACACGATGCCCGAGAACGTCGCCAGGCGCAGCCGGGTCAGCCCGTGATCGGCAACCTGGAAATCCTCCGGGTAGCCGCCGACGCCGCGCATGCCCTTCATCATCGGCACGCCGATCAGGTCGCCGTTCAGCGCATAGCACCACTGGTGGTAGATGCAGGTGAAGTTGCGGGCGTTGCCGCGCAGTTCGCGAACCACGGCGACGCCGCGATGGGCGCAGCGGTTGACGAAGGCGTGGAGGGCGCCGTCCTTGTCCCGCGTCAGGACATAGGGCGTTGTGCCGACATAGCCGGTGATGTAGTCGCCCGGTTCCCCGACTTCGGTTTCGAAGCCGAGATAGTTCCAGGTCGGCCCCCGGAAAATCCGCTCCTGCTCGAGGTCGAACACCGACTGGTCGGTGTACAGATGATAGGGAATTCGCGAAAAATCGCCGCTCGGTCCGGCAATCCGCGCCGCCGCGTTCGCACTCTCCAGCCCGTCCATCGCCCGTCCTCCCGGAATTGAGCGCCGAATTGTCTGCATGTGCAGGTATATCCCGAGGCGCCGGGAGCGCAAAGAAATTTCGGGCGGCGGGCGCATGGCGCCGGCGCGCAGGCGGCATGGCCGGCGGGTTGCCCGCCGCTCCCGGCTCTGTCAAAAAACGCCGCCTGCGGGTTTGCCGGCAACTCCGCCGATGGCCCGCTCCGATCGATCTCGCCCGACCTGCGCCTTGAACTCTCCCACCCGCTCCAGCCGGCCCCGGCTCGGCATCCTGCTGATGATCGGCGCCATATTCTGCCTGAGCGTGATGGAGGCCGCGGCGAAATACCTGACGGCGACGCAGCCCTACGAAACGGTCGTCTGGGGCCGATACCTTTTCCATTTCCTGCTCACGGTGCCGATCTTCCTGGCCCCGACGACGATCCGGCTGGTCAGGACCGGGCGCCCGGCGATGCACATCCTGCGCTCCCTGTTCCTTGCCGGCGGCACCCTGGCCGGTATCGGGGCGATCAGCCTGATGCCGCTTGCCGAAGCGACGGCGCTGGTCTTTTCGGCGCCCCTGCTTGTGACCCTGATGTCGCCCTGGGCGCTCGGCGAGCCGGTCGGCTGGAGGCGGCGCTCGGCGATCGCGGTCGGCTTCCTCGGCGTGCTGATCATTCTGCGGCCGGGCACGGATTTCCTGCAATGGGCGGCGCTGCTGCCCCTGCTCGCCAGCCTGTGCTACGCCTGCTACCAGGTCTCGACCCGCCTGCTCAGCTTCTCCGAGCACCCGCTGACCCTGTTCTTCTACACCAGCCTCGTCGGACTGGCGGTCACGACCCCGATGGCGTTCGCCGTGTGGAGCCCGCCGACCGCCGGCGAATGGCTGCTCCTGCTGTTCACGGGATTTTTCGGCTTTGCCGGCCAGTTCCTGCTGATCAAGGCGTTCCAGTTTGCCGAGGCGTCGACCGTGGCGCCCTTCATCTATGTCCAGCTCCCGTTCGCCGGCGTCTTCGGCTGGTGGCTTTTCGGCGATCTGCCCGATCTGTGGGTGCTGCTCGGTGCGGCGGTGATTATCGGCAGCGGCCTCTATATCTGGCGGCGCGAAACCCGCCGCGCCGCCGCTCCGGACTGAACGGCCGGCCGCGACCGTGCCCTCCGCCGCCACCCGTGAAAGCGCCGGCCGGCGCGCCGACCGCAGCGGCATCCTGCTGATGCTCGGCGCCACCCTGTTCTTCATGAGCACCAATGTGTTCGTGAAGTTCCTCGCCGACGAACTGAGCGTATTCCAGGTTACCTGGGGGCGCATGCTGTTCCACTGGCTGTGCTTCCTGCCGCTGTTCCTGCTGCCGCGCTACCGCGGACGGGTCCGGCCGAACCGGCCCCTGTTGCAGCTGGTACGCTCCGCCATCCTGTACTGCACCAACACGCTGTTTTTCGGCAGCCTGTTCTACCTGACCCTCGCGACCGGCGCGTCGATCATGTATGCCGGACCGCTGATCCTGGTCGTCCTGAGCGTCCTGTTCCTGGGCGAAAAGGTCGGGCCGCGGCGCTGGGCGGCGGTCGCGTTCGGCTTTGCCGGCGTGCTTGTCATCATGCAACCGGGCGGCGCCTTCCACTGGGCCATGCTGCTGCCGCTCGGCGCGTCGGTCGGCTTCGCCCTGTACCAGATCGTCACCCGGGCCATCGCGGCCGACGACCATCCCTTCACGACCATGTTCTGGACGCCGGTCGTCGGCATCGCCGCCGCCTCGGCCGTCATGCCGTTCGTCTGGCAGAACCCGTCGCCGCTGGGCTGGTTGTGGCTGGTCTGCAGCGGCGTTACGGCGGGCGCCGGACAGTTCCTGCTGATCGCCGCCTTCGCCCGATCCGAAGCGTCGCTGCTCGCGCCTTTCGGCTATTCCACCCTGGTCTGGGCCGCCCTGTTCGGAATCGCGATTTTCGGCAACTATCCGGATGTCATGACGCTGCTCGGCGCGGGCATCGTCGTGCTGGCGGGCCTGTATATCTGGGTCCGGGAGCGCCAGCTCGGTCGCGCCGGGGGCCGCGCCGGGGGCCGCGCCGGGGGCAGCGGCAGCCCTTCGCCGTCCTGAAGCCCGCTTGCCCTTTGCTGCGGAGCGTGCCTATATCGCGGCTTTAATGGCCGTCCCGCTGAAAAAACCGAAATTCGAGTTCCGGCACCGCAACCTGCTGGGGATCGAAAACCTTTCGGCCGACGAAATCAGCCTGCTGCTCGACCGGTCGGACCATTATGCCGAGCGCAACCGGCGCGCGCGCAAGCCCGGCAAGGCGCTGCGCGGCCGGACCGTCATCAACCTGTTTTTCGAGAATTCGACGCGCACCCGCACGTCCTTCCAGCTGGCGGCGCTCCGGCTCGGCGCCGACGTCGTCAACATGTCGATCGAGCACAGTTCGATCAAAAAGGGCGAGACGCTGCTCGATACGGCGCTCACGCTGAACGCTATGCATCCGGACGTGCTGGTCTGCCGGCATCCCGAGAGCGGCGCGGTCAGCCTCCTGTCGCAGAAGGTCGAATGCGTGGTCGTCAACGGCGGCGACGGCGCCCACGAGCATCCGACCCAGGCCCTGCTCGACGCCGTGACGATCCGGCGGCGCAAGGGCCGGCTGCAGGGCCTGACCGTGGCGATCTGCGGAGATGTCGTTCACAGCAGGGTCGCGCGCTCCAACATCTTCCTGCTGCACACCATGGGCGCGCGGGTCCGGGTCATCGGCCCGCCGACACTTGTGCCCGGCACGATGGAGCGTTTCGGCGTCGAGGTGTTCCACGACATGGCGAGCGGCCTGAAGGACGCCGACATCGTGATGATGCTGCGGCTTCAGCTCGAGCGGATGCAGGGCAGCTATGTGCCGTCGATCCGCGAGTATTTCCGCTTTTTCGGGCTGGACCGGCAGAAGCTGTCGAACGCGAAGCCCGACGCGCTGATCCTGCATCCCGGCCCGATGAACCGGGGCGTCGAGATCGACAGCGAGGTCGCCGACGATATCGGCCGCAGCGCCATACAGGAGCAGGTCGAGATGGGCGTCGCCGTGCGCATGGCGTGCCTGGAAGTGCTGACCCGCAACCTGCCGGAACCGGGCGACGATTGATGGCGGGCGCAAACGAACGATACAGGGGCACACGCCACGGGGGCACACGCCACGGGGGCACACGCTCCGGCACCGTCGCCTACGTCAACGCCCGGCTGGTCGACCCGGCGAGCGGGCTGGATACGCCCGGCGCGCTGATCGCGAGCGACGGGACGATCGCCGATTTCGGACCCAGGCTGTTCAGCGACGCACCGCCGCCCTCGGTCGAGGTCGTGGACTGCCGCGGCATGATCCTGGCGCCCGGCCTGGTCGACATGCGCACGCAGTTGCGCGAACCCGGCGAGGAGCACAAGGAGACCATCGGGACGGCGAGCGCGGCCGCCGGCGCGGGCGGCGTCTCGACCATGGTCTGCCTGCCCAACACCGATCCGGCGATCGACGATGTCGCCGGCGTCGAGTTCATCGCCCGGCGCGCCCGGGAGGTGAAGGCGACCAAGGTTTTCTGCTACGCCGCCGCGACGAAGGGGCTGCAGGGCCGAGAGCTGACCGAAATGGGCCTGCTGGCGGAGACCGGCGCGCTGGCCTTTACCGACGGCACCCGGGCAATCGCGAATTCGCGGGTCATGCAGCGGGCGCTGAACTACGCCCGGACCTTCGGGCTTCTCATCGTCCAGCATCCCGAAGATCCCGCACTGGCCGAGAACGGTGTCATGAACGGCGGCGAGATGGCGCTGCGCCTCGGACTGCGCGGCATTCCGCCGGTCGCGGAAGTCATGACGATCGAGCGCGACCTGCGCCTGGTCGAAGCGACCGGCGGGCGCTACCACGCCGCCCATGTCTCGACGGCGGCTGCGGTCGATGCCATCCGGCGCGCCAAGGCCCGCGAGCTGCCGGTCACCTGCGATACCGCGCCGCCCTATTTCACCCTCAACGAGACCGCCATCGGCGACTACCGGACCTTTGCGAAGCTGTCGCCGCCGCTGCGCACGGAAGACGACCGGGAGGCCATCGTCGAGGGGCTGGCCGACGGCACGATCGACGCCATCGCCAGCGACCACGCGCCCCACGATCAGGACAGCAAACGGGTGCCGTTCGCCCAGGCGGAGAACGGCATCGCCGGTCTGGAGACGCTGCTGCCGCTCAGCCTGGCGCTGGTGCACAAGGGCCGGCTGGGCATGACGGACCTGCTCGGCAAGCTGACCGGCGGCCCGGCCGGCATTCTCAGGCTCGCCGAAGGCCGGCTGCGCAAGGGCGGCCCGGCGGACCTGGTGCTGATCGACCCGGACCGGCCCTGGCGCCTCGATCCGGACGCCTTCCTCAGCAAGTCGAAGAACGCGCCCTGGGACAACCTTCCGGTCCAGGGCATGGCGATGCGCACCGTCGTCGAGGGGCGGGTGCTGCACGACCGGCTGGCGTAGGGGCGCCGGGCGGTGCCGGACCCGATCAGCTGGGCCTTCGCCTGGCCCTATCTGCTCTCGGCGCTGCTGGGCGGCTATCTGCTCGGCGCGATCCCGTTCGGCCTGGTGCTCACCCGGCTCGCCGGCAAGGGCGACCTGCGCCGGATGGGTTCGGGGAATATCGGCGCAACCAACGTGCTGCGCACCGGCAGCAAGGCCCTGGCGCTGGCCACCCTGTTGCTCGACGGCGGCAAGGGCGCGGCGGCCCTGCTGGTCGGTTACAGCCTGTACGGGCCCGATATCGCCGTCGCCGCCGGGGCCGGCGCCTTTCTCGGCCATCTGTTTCCGGTCTGGCTGAAGTTCCGGGGCGGCAAGGGCGTGGCGACGGCGCTCGGCGTCCTGCTCGCCGGCTGCTGGCCGGTCGGCGCGCTGGCCTGTCTGGCCTGGCTGCTCGTCGCTGCGGCGTTCCGCTTCTCCAGTCTGGCGGCGCTCGCCGCCTTCCTGGCGGCGCCCATCGGCGCCAGGGCGCTGGGCTGGCTGGCGGCGCCGGACCCCGGAAGCCCGGTCCTCTACGCTCAGATGGCGGAGGTCGCCGGCCTGCTCGCGGTCATGATCTGGATCCGCCACGCCGCCAACATCCGCCGCCTGCTGCGCGGCGAGGAACCGAGGATCGGCCGGACCTGAAGGACGGGCGGCGGCCTCGCCGGGCAGGCGCCCGGCCCCGTCGGATTCCCCTGGGAAAAGAGGCGGAGGCCGCGCGAACCGCTCCTTTGCAGCTCCCCGGTTGCGGTACCGGTTTTGCAGATTGGGCTTTGCGGACCGGGTGTTGCAGTTCGGGCCGACGGTGCGGCGCCCGGAGCCGTCCTGCCAACCGGCGCGCCTGCGGCAGGCCTGCGGCCTTCCTGTTTTTGATCGTTCATTTCAGTACTTCCTCCGTTGGTGTCGTGTTTTTTCGCAGTTTTCCGCCGTTTTCCACGCCGTATGTCGAACTAGACAGACCGGTCTGTATATGATGTTTTTTTTGCGTTTCGGCGGCCCTCGAAACGCCCGAACCCCACAGAAACGCTGGAAAAACGCGATTCGGGAGAGTCGCGAAAATAATCGTAATAGGAAATATTGCTATATCCGCACCGGGCAGCGCGGCTCCGCTGAAGTGTCAAAAAATACAACCCCGTTGCCGCCCCGGACGGAGCGGAGCGACGATCCGGGGTCCAGAGCCACAGGCGCAGGCCGCGCCGGTGACTCTGGGCCCCGGATCAAGTCCGGGGCAGCAACGCTTTGAGGATTAGGGTTTGGGAGGTCAGGACTTCGAGGCTCCCGGACCGAGTCGGCCGGCCGCGGCGGGCGCAGTTCGGGCGTTGACAGGGCCGATATAGGGTGCGGAACCCGCCGTGTCAAGGACTATTATCGAAAAAAAGGAAATATTTTTAAGAGCATCCCGGCAGACCCCGCCGGAACCCTTGTCCCTCCCCCGTTTCAGCGGATTCCACTGCGGAAGTGCGGTACAGCGGCTCTGAATCCCCCTGTACCTCTCACAGCGCTTCAGCCGTTTTGGGGTGCAGACGTTGCTTAGCCATTTCTCCGAC
>JAJEGH010000016.1 GCA_022819985.1 Alphaproteobacteria bacterium
TCTCCTTCGGGGTGAAGGCGACGCGGCGCGAGAGCGACACGGCGGCGCCGGAGCACACGGTCGGGTTCGAGCTTCGGGCGAACTGGTGATCGCGACGCCCGGCGATGGCGCGGCAGGTCCGCGGATGGGACGCCCTGCGGGCCTGGCGCTTCATCCGGGCGAGCAGGGCCTACCGCGACGCCTGGGCGAAGCGAGTTCCAATGCCCGGCCTGCCGGAGCGCGCGCCCTTCCCGGTGCGCCTCCAGACCGCCGTCGATCTCGCCGCCGCGGCCTGGGGGATGGCGGCCTTTGAGGACCCGCATGCGGAGCGGCCGCTCGCCCCGTTCTGGACGCAGGCCGGGGTCATCGACGGCCGGGTGGCGCCGGACGCGCCGCCGTTTGCCCGGCTCGCGGCGGAGGGTGGCGCCCACCTCACCGGGCTGCGGCTTGGCGACGGCGCGCTGATGCTGAGGATCGAGCGGGAGGGCCGGTCGGTCCAGGTCCGGCTCCCTCGCGGCGCCGTCTTCCCCGAGGATGGCGGGATGCTGCTGGTGCGCGAAGTGGCGACCATCGAGGATGTCTGGCTCGGTGCCCCGGTCCCTTGGCCGGGGCGGGGACGGGGGATGACGGAGACGGAGAACTTCTGCTGGCGCTGGAAAGCGAGGCCGAAGGGCTCACCCGGCGCGAGATCGCGGTGCGGCTCTGGGGCCGGGAGCGGGTCGCGGAGGAGTACTACGACGGCAGCTGGATGCATACCCGCGTCAAGCGCCGCCGGTCCCGCGCGAAGGCGATCCTGAAACAGTATCGCGACATGGCGAAGGGGGGATGACGCCGCGCCGGAGTCGCCAAACACGCGCTGAAACGCGCTATAACAGCCCCCGATGCGCCGGGCTCATATATCGACGACAACCGTGTGTCGGTCGCGGCTGTATCGAGCCCCCGCAACCAACCAAAGCCCTTGAAAACATGGATGTTTTCGAGGGCTTTTTGATTCTCCCACTTGGCAAGATTCCTTACTGTCAACACATAGTCAACACGGGTTCGTGGGCGCGGAATCGTGACCGTCCCGTCGAGCGTGGTGCTGGAGTTCGGTCTCGCCGACGTACACATTCTGGTCGGCAACGTCAGTAACACGGCCACTCCAATACAGGTCAGAACTTGAATCTCTCCTGATTTCGATGCGGTCGCCGGGCCGTAGATCGTGGTGGGAGTGCCATAGCTTCAGCCAAAACCCGTCTGCGACGGAACCCGCCCAAATGGACCGGTGAATCGATAAGCAACGACGTGCCCCAGGATCTCGGAGCGGTCGCCTGCTTACCACGCGATAGGAAGAAGAGCCACGCCCGGTGACGATGGGGAGCTCGATGAGGAACAGATGGGCCAAATGCATCCGAGCGTCTGACTCCGTGCGACACCATTCTGGACTGCGGTCGTACACATCGTCGGTAGCCAGCCAGAACCCGATAGGCAGGAGTCGGATGTATCCGAGCACGTCTCCGGCCGGTGTGGTTACGATATGATTCTTGGCTCCTTCGCCCCTCCAAATGCTGGTCTCTACGTCCTCGCGTTGGGCTGGTACAGCTTGAATAAGCGCATAAGCCAGGGTCCTCAGCGCAAGGTCCTCGGAACCCGTCAAGTCATAGCAAATGCCGATTGCGACAGAGTCCGCGTGTTCGTCGCCGATAGTATTGCGTCGGGCTGTGAGCGACCTGATTGCCTCGATGTAGGTGTCTTGTCCTTCCAGCCATCCCAGATACGCCTCTTTGGAAGCCTCGCCGTGCGATGCTAGGGACTCGAGGCGGCGGCTGTGGAGAAAAGCCCGTCGTGCGAAATATTCAACCCGATCAGCGATGGTCCCATAGAGCGGTTGTATGGCCTCGTCTAGGGCGCACAGAATTTCATAGTGGAACTCGATATGCATGGACTCCAAGGTCGGGTCGTCAATCGACGACTCCAGTTCCAAGTAGCGCATGAGCTTGAATTGCTCGTTATTGCCAGTCGTCTCAAGATAGTCTTGAAGCGAGGCAAGGTGACGATAGTCCGGATCCAGCGTATCCGTGCCGTAAAACCCGGTCGCGGCGGCGAAAGCGTTGTCCAGCGATTCAGCAGTGTCGGAGTCGCACGTCCTCAACTCGTCGAGAAGAGCGCGCAAATCGTGCGTGCGTGAATAGGGCGACCCTGTGCTCTTGATGAGGTACTTGAGGCCATCTTCTATGGCTGTATGGGCGATCGATAGTCTGTTCAGCCGTTGAGGGGTGATAGTCTCGCGCCACTGGTGGTATCTTCCCTGTTCGTCGGGAGGCAGGAGATCACTGGTCAGATTCGGAATGATGGAACCCGAATAGCGAATGGCGTCCCGGATACGCCACAATACCGGTTCTTTGGCTGCATCCGACATTGTTGGCTCGATCTTCTGGTTTGATGTACCCAGCGCGGTACTACCTTCGTAGGCGTTCGGCCTGATCGCCTTTTCGAGGTCAGACATCAGCTTCCCGGTCTTCAGTTGACGCGTAGTTCCAAGGTAGCAGTTAGTCGATACGGTTGATCTTATAGTCAGGGATGCGTGCGAGTACTTGGGCAAGCCAAGACAGCAGGGCGACGCCGTTCAGCTTGGCGATCTCGATCAAGGTGCAGGCGATGGAGGCGGCCCTGCCGCCGCTGGCCGATCTCCCGATGTGCAATTCTCCGGTATTCCCCTATTTCGGACGGCTCTCCTGCGCGCTTCGGCCGGGGCGGAACGGAGCGACGCCGCCCTGCAAATCCGCCCCCTACAAATCCGCATACACATGCCCCTCGGCGCGGGCGCCGGGGTGGCAGACGGCGCCGTGGCGCGCCGGGCCGACGGTCTGGGCATAGCGCCAGATCGCGCCGGAGCGATAGATATTCTCGCGCGGCTGCCAGGCCTCGCGGCGCGCCTCCAGCTCGGCGCCGCTCAGGTCCACGGAGATCGTGCCGCCCGGCGCGTCGATGGTGACGGTATCGCCGTCGCGCAGCAGGCCGATCGGGCCGCCGACCGCGGCTTCCGGGCCGATATGGCCGACGCACAGGCCGCGGGTGCCGCCCGAGAAGCGGCCGTCGGTGATCAGCGCGACATTCTCGATGCCGAGGCCGTAGAGCGCCGCCGTGGTCGCCAGCATCTCGCGCATGCCGGGCCCGCCCTTCGGCCCCTCGTAGCGGATGACCAGGCAGTCGCCCGCCTGCACGCCGCCCTTGGTGACATAGTCGAAACAGTCCTCCTCGCACTCGAAGACCCGGGCCGGGCCGGTGAAGGTCTGGCCTTCCGGCGCGATGCCGGCGACCTTCACGATGGCGCCCTCCGGCGCCAGGTTGCCCTTGAGGCCGACCACGCCGCCGGTCGGCGCCAGCGCGTCCTTCACCCGGTAGACGACGTCCTGGCCTTCGGGGAACGTCACGCCGGCGCAGTTCTCCGCCAGCGTCCGGCCCGACACGGTCATGCAGTCGCCGTGCAGATAGCCGGCGTCCAGCAACTCCCTGATGACGACCTGCACGCCGCCGATCTCGTACATATCCTTGGCGACGTATTTGCCGCCCGGCTTGAGGTCCGCGATGTAGGGCGTCTTGCGGAAAATCTCCGCCACGTCGTGCAGGTCGAAATCGATGCCGCATTCGTTGGCGATGGCGGGCAGATGCAGGCCGGCGTTGGTCGAGCCGCCGGTCGCCGCGACGACGGCCGCGGCGTTCTCCAGCGCCTTGCGGGTGACGATATCGCGCGGGCGCAGGTTGAGCCGCAGCAGGTTCATCACCGCTTCGCCGGATTTCTCGCACAGCTGGTCGCGCGATTCGTACGGCGCCGGCGCGCCGGCCGAACCGGGCAGCGCCAGGCCGATGGCTTCGGAGACGCAGGCCATGGTGTTGGCGGTGAACTGGCCGCCGCACGAACCGGCCGACGGGCAGGCCACCAGCTCCAGCTCGCGCAGGTCCGCGTCGTCCCAGTGGCCGCCGGCGTGCTGGCCGACGCCTTCGAAAACGTCGACGATGGTCACGTCCTTGCCACGGAAGCGGCCGGGCAGGATGGCGCCGCCGTAGATGAACACGGCCGGCACGTTCAGCCGGCACATCGCCATCATCATGCCGGGCAGGGCCTTGTCGCAGCCGGCCAGCGTGACCAGCGCGTCGTAGCCGTGGCCGCGCATGGTCAGCTCGACCGAATCGGCGATGACCTCGCGGCTGACCAGCGAGGCCTTCATGCCCTCATGGCCCATGGCGATGCCGTCGGTCACCGTAATGGTGGCGAATTCGCGCGGCGTGCCCCTGGCGGCGGCGACGCCGTGCTTCACCGCCTGGGCCTGGCGGTGCAGGGAGATGTTGCAGGGCGCGGCCTCGTTCCACGCCGCGGCGACGCCGACGAGCGGCTGGGCGACCTCTTCCTCGGTCACGCCCATGGCATAGAGGAACGCCCGGTGGGGCGCGCGCTCCGGCCCGACCGTGGTGTGGCGGGAGGGCATTCTGGACTTGTCGAAAGCGCCGTTGCCGGTCATGGGAGACTCCCCGGAATCAATGATGAATCGATGTTGGCCTGTCGGGCGGCGACATTACCGGCGCGGGCCGGGGCCGGACAAGCGGCACGGGTGGCGCAGGCGGCAGGGGACGCGGGCGGCGCCGGTCGCTTCCTCCGGCGGGCGCGGGCCGCTCGTCAGGCCGGCGGCGGCGGTGTATCGAAGGCTTCGGCGGCGGCGCGGATCAGCGCCGGGCCCCGGTAGATCAGGCCGGTATAGAGCTGGATCAGCGTGGCGCCGGCGGCCCGCTTCGCCGCGGCATCCTGGCCGTCCGCAATGCCCCCGACGCCGATGATCGGCAGGTCCGGGCCGAGCCGCTCGCGGAAAGCGCCGAGTATTGCCGTGGACGGCGCCATCAGGGGCCGGCCGGACAGGCCGCCCGCCTCGCCCGCCAGGGCCGAGCGCAGCGACGCCGGCCGGGCGACGGTCGTGTTGCCGACGATCAGCCCGTCGAGCAGCGGCGGCCCGCCGGCGCCGGCAATCCCGGCGATATCGTCGATATCCGCCGGCTCCAGGTCCGGCGCAACCTTCAGCAGCAGGGGCCGCGCGACCGGCCCCGAATCCTCAAGGGCCGCCCGCACCGGCTCCAACAGACCGCGCAGCGCCGCCGCATCCTGAAGCGTGCGCAGGCCGGGCGTGTTGGGCGAGGAGACGTTGACGACGAGATAATCGGCGTAGGGCGCCAGCCGGCGCGCGCCGGTGGCATAGTCGGCCGCCTTGTCGTCGCTCACCCCGTTCGCCCCCAGATTGACGCCGAGCGGCCCCGGCAGCGCCCGCCGCCGCAGCCCGGCCAGCCGCCGCTCGGCATGGTCCAGCCCCTTGCTGTTGAAGCCGTAGCGGTTGATGACCGCGCCGTCCTCCGGCAGCCGGAAGACCCGGGGGCGCGGGTTGCCCGGCTGGGGACGCGGAGTGACCGAGCCGATCTCGACGAAACCGAAGCCCAGCGCAAATGCCGCGCGCACCGCGTCGGCATCCTTGTCGAAGCCGGCGGCGAGGCCGACCGGATTCGGGAAATCCAGCCCGAGCAGGCGCCGCGGCGCAATGCGGTGCGGCCCGCCGTCCAGCGGCAGGCCCAGCGCCTGGGCGCCGCGAAGGAACCGGACCGCCCAGCGGTGCGCCGCTTCGGGCGGCAGCAGGCGGAGCAGGGAAACGGCGTGCCCGGACAGGGCCATGGCAGCCCCTTTCTTCAGGCCGCCGCGCGGTCAGGCGGCCAGTGCGTCGATGGCCGCGGCGAGCGCAACCAGCCGGTGCGCTTCCTCGACATGCAGCGCCTCGATCAACCGGCCGTCCACCAGCACGACCCCGGCGCCGCGCTCTTCTGCGTCCGCGTGGGCGGCGATGATCCGGCGCGACCATTCGATCTCGTCGGCGTCCGGCGCGAAAGCCCGGTTTGCGGCGGCGATCTGCTTCGGGTGGATCAGCGTCTTGCCGTCGAAGCCCATGTCCCGGCCCTGCCGGCAGGCCGCTTCATGGGCCGCGTCGTCGCCGAGGTCGAGCGACACGCCGTCGAGGATCGCGAGGCGGTGCGCGCGCGCCGCGAGCAGCGCCAGGCCGAGGCCCGCCAGCAGCGGCTCGCGCCCCGGAACGTGCCGGGCCTGCAGGTCTTTCGCCAGATCGGACGTGCCCATCACCAGGCAGCTCAGACGCGGACCGGCTCCGGCGATCTCCCCGGCGTGGAGCACGCCCATCGGCGTCTCGATCATGCACATGACCGCCATGTCGTCCGGCGCGCCGCAGTCGGCCATCAGCGCCTCCAGATGCCGGACCTGTTCGGCGCTCTCCACCTTGGGCAGCAGGATGGCGTCGGCGCCGCAGCGGGCGACCGCCGGCAGGTCGGCATGGCCCCAACCGGTATCGAGCCCGTTGATCCGGATGACGACTTCGCGCCGGCCGTAACCGCCGGACGCCGCGGCGGCGCAGACCCGGTCGCGCGCCGCTTCCTTGGCGTCGGGCGCAACCGCGTCCTCCAGATCGAGGATCAGCATGTCGGCCGGCAGACTCTGCGCCTTTTCGAGGGCGCGGGCGTTGGCGCCCGGCATGTAGAGCGCCGAGCGGCGCGGGCGGCTTCGTTTCACATCGCGGAGAGCGCGCGAAAAATCCATTGACGGCGGCAAGGTCCCGAAGAAAAGCTGCGACCATCTAGCGACCGCCCGCCGGGTCCGGCACGTTGACAGAAGGCCGCACAGCGAGACGCAGTTATCCGGCGGCGCCGGGAATTCACCAGACATAAGATCGGTTGACCGGTACTATCGCCGGTCGATATTTCGGGCAAAGCGCCGGCCGCGCGAGCAGCCGGCCGAATGGAGTGACGAGCGGGCAAACGAGGCGGAATGAAGGTTCTTTCGGTCCAGTCCACAGTAGCCTACGGCCGTGTCGGCAACGCAGCGGCGACGTTTCCGTTGCAGCGGCTGGGCCATGAGGTGTGGCCGGTCGCGACGGTGAACTACAGCAATCATCCCGGCTACGGCAGCCACCGCGGCGGCGTTTACCACGCTACGGACATTGCGGAAATCCTGGACGAACTGGACCGGCGCGGCGCCTTTGGCCGTTGCGATGCGATATTGAGCGGCTTTCTCGGCGCAGCGGCGACCGGGCCCGTACTGCTGAATGCGGTCGACCGGATCAAGCGCGCCAACCCGAAGGCGCTGTACGTCCTCGATCCGGTGATCGGCGATGCGGAGCGCGGCGTCTATGTCGCCGACGGCATTGCCGAGTTTTTCCGCAACGAAGCCCTGGACCATGCCGATATCGTCCTGCCGAACCCGTTCGAACTGGCCCAGCTTACGGGCCGGACGATCGGCAATATCGATTCGGCGGCGGACGCGGCGGCATCGCTGCTGGAGCGCGGCCCGGCGATGGTTGTCGTGACCGGGCTGCGGCACAATAACGGCATAACCGTGCTGCTGGTCACTCCCGGGGAAGCCTGGACGGTCACGACGCCGATCGTGGACATCGCCTCCTATGGCGCCGGAGACGCATTTGCCGCATTGTTCCTGGGGGCGTATTTCGACTTTGGCGACCCCCGCGCCGCCGTTTCGAGAGCGGCCGGTTCGCTATACGGTATATTCCGGACGACCCAGAGGCTGAACGAGGATTCGCTGGCGTTGGTTCCCGCGCAGCAGGAAATTGTCAGGCCGACCGAGCGTTTCGACGCGCTGCCCGTGCGATCCCGATAGGCGGAACGGGGACGGCCACTCGTGGACTTCGTGCTTTTCGCCAAGGGGGCGATCGCCGGCTTCGTCATCGCGGCGCCGGTCGGTCCAGTCGGGATCATGGTCGCCCAGCGTACCCTCGCCAAGGGCATCGCGGCCGGCCTGATCGCCGGCGCCGGCGGCGCGCTGGCCGATACGGTCTTCGGCGCCATTGCCGCCTTCGGCATCACCTTCGTCGCCGCGTTCCTGCACGAGATCGAACCCAGCCTGCGGCTGGGCGGCGGTATCCTGCTGATCCTGCTCGGCCTGCTGACGGCGCTCAAATCGGTGAAGACCGAGGCCAACCCGCGCCTGTCCTTCACCCGCAGTTTCGGCGATTTTGCCACCAGCTTCATCCTGACCATCACCAACCCGGCGACGATCGCCAGCCTCGTCGTCGTGTTCCCGGCCCTCGGCGCCATCGTGCCGGAAGGCGATCTCGCCCGCGCCTGGACGCTCATTCTCGGCGTGTTCGCCGGATCGGCCCTTTGGTGGTTGACCCTCTCCACCCTCACGGGCCTTTTCCGGACCGGCCTGAACGAGGCGCGGATGCAGACGATCAACCGGATTTCCGGCGTGGCGATCGTGTGTTTCGGCATCGTCGTGCTGGTCAGCGTGACCCGTCTGGGTAAATCGCTGCTCGATCTGGCGCCGGTATAGGGCCGCTTCGGCGAGACCGTGCCGCATCGCGGCTTCAGGCTGCCGGCGGCGGCGCCTTCTTCATGCTGCGCAGGTCGAATGCAGCCGGGTTTTCCGCCGGATCGCCGCCCAGGTCCTTCAGGTCGGCTTTCCTGATCTTGTTGGTCGCGGTGACGGGCAGCTCGTCCAGGAACAGGACCCAGCCCGGCGCCTTGTAGTAGGCGAGCCGGGCGAGGCACCACTCGACCAGGCTGCGCGCCGTTGCTTCGTCGCGCGCCCGGCCGCGCTCGATCCCGGCGGCGGGCACGACGCACGCCATGACTTCCTCGCCGCGCACCGGATCGGGCGCCGCAATGACCGCCACCTGCGCCACGGCCGGGTGCTTGACGAGCTCCGTGTCGACCTCCAGCGCCGCGATATTCTCGCCCGACCGGCGGATGATGTTCTTGTCGCGGTCGACGAAATAGAAGCGGCCGTCCGGCGCGCGCATGGCGACATCGCCGGTGTGGAACCACCCGCCGCGCCAGTCCCGCTCGGTCGTCGCTTCGTCCTTGTAATAACCGGAGAAGAAGAGCCGTCGCGGGTCTTCCGCGGACTTCCGGACGATCAGGCTGCCGGGCGTGCCGTCGGGCAGGTCGTTGTCGTCGTCGACGATCCGCGCCTCGCAGCCCGCAGGCCGGCCGATGCAGCGCCTGCCCGGCTCGTGGGGCGGCCGGTTGGCCGCGATGGTCGCGCCGGCGCCGGTCTCCGTCATCGCCCAGCCCTCGATCAGGGGGAAGCCGAAGCGCTCTTCGAAGGGGATATGCTGTGCCGGATCGACATTGGCGCCGAAGCCGAACTTCACCCGGTTGTCCCGCTCCGCCGGATCCTCGGGCAGGTTGAGCAGGATGGCCGGCATGACGCCGAGATAGTGGAAAATGGTTGCGCCGGTATCGCGCACGTCCTGCCACCAGGTCGAGGGATGGAACCGGTCGAGCTGGATCAGCGTGCCGCGCGCGATCAGCATCGCGACGAAGGAGCAGGCCATCGCGTTCATGTGGAACAGCGGCAGCGGCGTCAACAGCCGCTCCTGCCCGTGTTCGACCGCGGCCAACCCGCCCTGTTCGACATACCAATGGCCGACCCCGGCGTAATAGTCGTTGGACAGCATGCAGCCCTTCGGCCGGCCGGTCGTGCCGGACGTGTACATGAGGGCGCATTCGGTATCGCCCGCAGGAGCGTCGCGCCGCGGCGGCGGGGGCGCTGCGGGCGGGAGTTCGTCGGCGCCGGTCGCGGGCAGCCGCCGGTCGACCCCGGCGGCCGCCGCCTCGATGTCGGCGGTGCGCTCCGGCACGGCAACGGCCAGGACGCAGTCGCTATGGTCGAGCAGGTAGGTCAGTTCCGCGCTGCGGTAGTAGGGATTGACCGGAACGACCGACACCCCCAGCGCGTTCAACGCCAACCAGTGGACGATGAAGTCCGGCCGGTTCTCCAGCAGGATCGCGACCCGATGGCCGTGGCCGTAGCCCGCGGCGGCATAGGCCGCCCGCCTGTCTTCGATGCGCGCCAGCCCCTCGGCATAGGTCAGGGTCGCGCCGCCGGGCGCGTAGGCCCGGGACGCCGAGGGCGGAATGACCAGGAACGGGCGGTCCGGCGCCTCGGCGGCGGCGGCCTCGAATATGGCGCAGACCGTCCGGGCGGTCATTGCCCGAGAAAATCCTTCATTGCACCGTCGCTCGGCCGGGCGAAATTGGACCGGCGGCTGACCGCGGTGCCGTCGATCGCCTTGAGCCGGACCGCGGCTTCGATCTGTTTTACCAGAATGTTGATGCCGTTCAGGACCGGCGCCCCGCCGACATTGAAGCCGTGCTCGGACGCGAGCAGCAGCATCGGCAGGCCGCCCGCCGGGATCAGGGCGTCGACGCCTTCGTCGACGAAGGGCTGCGCCTGGGCCACGAACTGCTCGCGGATGCCTTCGTAGACCGACCGGTCGGAAAGCGCGGCGACGTAATCGAGCGGCGAGGTCGTCATGGCGCGCACGCCGGTCATCCGGCTGCCGAGCCCGTAGGCGGCGATCTGGTCCTCGTGCCACGGGATGAACACCGGGTGGATGGTGACCAGGCCGGTCTTGCGGGCCAGAGTGCAGGCGTGGAGCATGGTCGTCTCGCCCAGCCCGAGGACCGGAATGTCGACGACCGCTTTCGATTCCATCAGGCCGGAGTCCTGGAAATGGCCCACGGCGAAGGCGTCATAGCCTTCCTCCTGGGCCCGCACGGCATTCTTCACCACCTGCACGCCGAGGCGCATTTCCGTGATCGGATGCACGTTGGTCGCAGACGGATACAGGGTGTGGACGACGAGTTCCGTATCCGGATCGGCGACCGACCGGAGATGGTCTCTCAGACGATCCAGATAGGCCTTCGATTCGTCCTCGTGGGTGAAGCTCTGATACCAGATTCGCATGCGGTCTCGTCCTCTGGCAGCCGCCCCGGCACAACCGGGCGGAATTGGGGGCCGCCGCGCGCCGGGCCGCCGCCATACGATTGCGGGCCGCGCAATCGGGGAAATGGTGCCGATGGAGGGACTCGAACCCCCGACCCACGCATTACGAATGCGTTGCTCTACCGGCTGAGCTACATCGGCATCGTTCCGGCGCTCGCGGCGGCACGGCGCGCCGGTTGGCGGACCGCAGGCATTTAGCCATCCTGGCGCTGCCGGTCAATGAAGCGCCGACGGCAAACGGTCTCCGGCCGGGTGCCGGGCGGTTGCCAGGGGAACGCTTCAGGCTTGAGGCGCCTCCAGAACGCCGCCGCCGGCCGCGGCGCTTGCGCCGCCCGCCCGGGCTTCGGCCGCCCCCGTTCCGGCCGCCCTTGTTTCGCCCGCATCGTCCCGCGGCCCGGCCTCGCTGTGCGGCATGACCCGGGGCGGCGTGGTCCAGCGCAGGGTCTCGAAAGCGCCGCAATGGCCGCACAGTGCGGACCACTCCCGCGCCGTCGCGCCGCAATTGCCGCACAGCCAAGCCGGCTCGCGCGGCGCTTCCGAGGCCCGGGACAGCCAGTCGCGCGCCAGCGCGGCATCGCCGTTTTCCGCCTGCTCCAGTTCGGCAAAGAGCCGGCAAAAGGCCGAATCCGGGCTCTGGCCGCCGCCCTCTTCGAGATGTTTGCGCGCCTGGCCCCACAGCCGCGCTTCGAGCAGCGCGCGCGCCATCGTCAGATGGGATTCCCGCGCCTCCGGCGCCAGCGCGGCGAGCGCCTCGGCGGCCTTGAGCCGGTTCATCGGATCGACGCCGCCCTCGACCTGGAGATACAGGCGCGCCAGGTCCGGATGCGGCTCGGCCTGCCAGGCCTGCTCGGCCGCCTTGCGGGCGGCCCGGTTCTTGCCGTCGGCGTGCAGCAGGGCAACCAGTTGCAGGGTGGCGGGCAGGAAGGCCGGCGCCGCCTTCTGCGCCTTGCGCGCCCGGTCCAGGGCGAGACGGCGCTGGCCGGCCCGCTCCGCCATCAGGCTGAGCTGGACCAGCAGGGCCGCATCGCGCGGCGCGCCTTCGGCCGGCGAGACGGCCTCCGCCGCCATCGCATCGCGCAGGGTCGCCTCGGCATCCTCCCAGCGCCGTCCCTTGATCTGGAGCTGGAACAGCCGGGTCAAAGCCCAGGGCGCCTGCGGGCTCAGCCGGCGCGCCCTTTCCGCCAGTTCCGTCGCCGCAGCGTCGTCGCCGGCCTGCTCGGCCAGGGTCAACAGGCCCCGGAGCCCCAGCAATTCGGTCTCCTGCGTCTCCAGCATCGCTTCATAGAATTTGCGCGCAACGTCCGGCCTGCCCTCCATCTGGGCCGCCTGGGCGCCGATCAGCAGCGCCCCCGGCGGCCGTCCCAGCACTTCGCTCGCCTTGCGGGCCTGGCGCCGGGCTTCCGCCGCATCGCCGGCCGCGACCGCGACCATGCCCCGGGTCAACGCCAGATAGCCGTTTTCGCGCCGCCGGGCCGCGCGGCTCGCCAGGGCGGCCTTCGGCGCGCGCAGGAACAGCCGCCACAACTGGTAGATGCCGGCGCCCGCGAGGAAGAGCAGGCCGACGAACAGCACGAGCATCGCCACCGAGGTGTCCACCCGCCAGCCGCGCCATTCCAGCGTGACGGCGCCCGGGGTCTCGGTCAGCCACGCTGCCACCACCGCCGCCGCGAAGACGGCGACCAGCGACAGGAATACCCGGACGAACAGGGACATGGCGGCGGGCGCCCCGTCCTATCGGCTCTTGCCGCCGGGTGCAGCGCCGCCGGACAGCACCGGCATCAGCGCATCGAGCCGGGCGAGGGCCGCATCGACGCCGGCTCGCCTTTCCGCTCGGGCCAGCCAGTCGGCAGCGGATCTCCGCGCCGCCTCCGGCATCCTGCGCACAAGGGCGATGGCGCCGGCCAGATCGCCGTCGGCCAGCCGGACTTCGGTTTGCGCGACCAGCGCGGCAACCGAATCGCCGGCAACGTTGCGGCCGGTGCGGCGCACGACGACGGTCGATTTCAGCTTGTTCCAGGCGCGCTCGATCCAGCCTTCTCCCTGCCCCGGCCCGGCCGCCGTTATGAGACGGGCCGAAAGCGCGTCGAATTCGCCGCGCAACACCGGCAGGACCGGCGCCCCGGCGGCGGCGGCAGGCTCCAGCGCCTCGAGGACGGACGCCGCCTCGGGGCCGCCCGCCAATTGCCGCGCGACCGCCAGGGCCGCGCCGTAGGGACGGCCGGACGCCGCCGCGGCGCGCAACTGGCTCAGCGCCACGACGATGCCGGCCGCGCCGCCGCCGGCCTGCACGGATTTCAGGCGGATTTCGGCTGCCGCAATCCGCGCGGCGAGGCCGGAGAGGACGCTTTCCGCTTTTGCGAGCCGCTCCCGATCGAACGCCGCGACCTCGCCCGACAGCGCCGCCAGTCCCTTCGACAGCTTGTCCAGCGCCGCCTGTGTGGCCTCATCCGCGCCCTCGCGCCCGGCCGGCCGCTCGGCGGCCGCCGCGACGGCCCGGGAAAGCGCTTCGACATCCGCTTTCAGGCCGGCCAGATCGGCGGCAATTTTTTCCGGCCTGCCGTCCGCCTGCATCGCTGCAACCGCCAGGCGCAGCTTTTCCTGTTCGGCCTGCAAAGCCCTTACCGCCGCGTCGAGCGGCGCCAGCGCCGCATCATCGTCCGTTGCCGCCAGCAGCTTCCGGTCCAGCGCTGCGGCGGCGGCCTCCGCAGCATCCAGGCGTTCGTTCAGAGCGCCGGCCTGCGCCGCGGCCCGCGCGCCGGCGGCGATCGCCGCCGCGCGGGCATCGGCGGCGGCCTTCTCCGCTGCGGCGAGCCGGGTTTCGAGCGCCCCGGCGGCCGCCGGGTCTATTCCCGATCCGGCGAACCGGTCCGCCGCCGCCCAACCGATCAGGGCGCCGGCAACCAGCATTCCGGCAAATCCGAAGCCGAACGCAAAGGCCCGCTCCCGGCCGGCGGGTTTCGCCCGCGCCGCCTCTACGGTCGGCCCGGCGGCAGCGCCCTCCGCTTCCTTCACGCCCGCCGGCGCGTGCACCACTTTCTCGGCCCGCAGCGGTTCGGCCTCCGCCCTGCCCGCGCCGGCCCCGCCATCCGCGCCCGGTGCGTTGCCGCCGCGCGCGGCGGTGCTCCGGTCTTCCGTCGGGCTTTCGGGCAGCGGGCCTCCCGCGGGCCCGCCCGTCTCACCCGTCCCACCCGTTTCAACGACCGCGGCGGCGAGATCGATCCCTTCCCGTGCCGCAGCGGCGCGTATCTCGTCCAGCCGCCGGATCGGGATGGCGTTGCGTTCCTTCCAGCCCTGGACGGTCGTCACGGCGAGCCCGAGTTTTTTCGCCATCGGCCGGATACCGCCGAAGGCCTCGATGATTCGGGCGGCGTCGTTGGGGACCGGATCGCTCATTTCAGGCGCTCCACCGTAACCTGCATCCTGTCCGGCCGTTGCCGGCCCGGGCAGGTCGCCACCGGGCGGGCCGCTACCGGCCGACTCCGGGCCGGGCTGCACGCTGCCGCGCCTCCGTTACCCGCGGAGTGTCGCGCCGAGCGCGGCGGCCATGGCATCGGCATCCGGCGACGGTGCAACGACGATCCGCCGCGCGGGCGGCAATCCGCCCGCTTTTCCGTAGGCCTCTGCAACGGCTTCGCCGAGGCAACAGACAAACAGGCCGCCAACGGCCGCTTCATGGCCATCGGCAAGAACCAACCTGACGAATTCTAGGGCATTTCGTACGGAAAACAAGGCCGCCGATGTAGCCGTACGCGTATGCAACGCGTTTGCCGCCGCCTCCGGCAGGTTCGGCGCGCCGCGCGCTTCGTACAACGCAGCCTGTACGACAGCATAACCCAGCACCTCCAACGCCTTTCCAAGATCTCCCGCAACGTCGCGCGCTGCCGGGTAGACCAGTTCGCCGGCCGTCGGCCGGCACCGTTCAGCGATCAGCGCCGCCAGGCCGCGTACGTCCGAAGCGGCGCTGTGTACGACTGCAAACCCCGCCGCCCGCGCCGCTTCGGCAGTCGTCGCGCCGACGGTATAGGCCGGCAGGTCCGTGCGCGCGCCGCGCCCGGCATAGAAGCGAACCGCGTTGATGCTGGTGAAGGCCACGCCCTGGGCCGTTTCCGGAATGGCGAGCGCGGTATCGAGCGGATGGATCGTCGTGACCGGACAGGCGATCGCCGGTATTCCCTCTCCGGCCAGCCGCCTGACGAAGGCGCCGGCGCCGGGTTCGGTTCGAACGATCAGCGCCGTCATTCAGGCCGCCAGGACCGCCGTCGGCGCCGCGGCCCTGAGCGCCTGCCCGACCGCCCGTCCCAGCGCGGCCGGATCGTCGGCAGGTCCGCTCCCGCTGCGACGCCAGATCCCGGCGCCGCCGGGATCGGCCACCAGGCCGCGCACCGTCATCCGGCCATCCCGGATTTCGGCATGGGCGGCGATCGGCGTGCGGCACGACCCGTCGAGAACCGCCAGCACGGCACGTTCCGCCCGCAGCGCCGCCATCGTCTCCGGATGATCGATCGGCGCAACGTGGCCGAGGACCGCCGTGTCGCCGGCCCGGCACTGCACCGCGACGACCCCCTGTCCCGCCGCGGGCAGAAATTCGTCCACGGCAAGCGGCGCGGCGTCTCCGACGCATCCGGTCCTGACCAGGCCCGCCATCGCCAGCAGGGTCGCGTCGAACTCGCCCCGTGCCACCTTGCCGAGCCGGGTGCCGACATTGCCCCGGATCGGCTCGATCCGCAGGTCCGGCCGCAGAGCGCGCACCAGGGACTTGCGCCGGGCGGACGCCGTACCGAGCCGCGCGCCCCGGGGGATGCCGGACAGCGTCGGGGACGCCGGGCAGATCAGGGCGTCGCGCGGGTCCTCGCGCGGCAATACCGCGGCGATGGTCAGCCCCTCGGGCAGCCGGGTTTCGAGATCCTTTGCCGAATGGACGGCGCAATCGACGGCGCCGGCCAGCAGCGCCGCTTCGATTTCCTTGGCGAACAGGCCCTTGCCGCCGATATCCGCCAGAGGCCGGTCCGTAATCCGGTCGCCGGTCGTCACGATGGGGAGAATGTCCGCGGGCGGCGCGTCCGGATGGGCGGCGGCCAGCGCCTCGGACACCAGATGCGCCTGGGCCAGCGCCAGCGCGCTGCCGCGCGTGCCGATGCGCAGCGGGCGGCCTTGCAGCGGCGGTGCGGTCGAGGCGGACATGACCGGCGAGGTAGCGGTTCGTCCCGCCGGGGCAAGGCGGCGGGGTGGCGCATCGCGACGGGGCGATTATCTTTCTGCCTTCGCCCCCGTCGGCCGGCCGCCGGATGTACGGCGCCGCCGGCTGCCCGGAGAATACGCCGGAAATCCAACCGGAACCGCACCGATGGCCGTCAAGCGAAAGCGCAAGAAAGGAGCGAGAAAGATCGTGCGGCCGCGCGACCCGTTCTGGCGCCTGCGCCGGGCCCTGGGCGGCAGCCGGGTGGAGAGCGGGAGGGCCTATCGCCGGCCGGCGGCGCGCACGGCGGCCCGGAAGGAAATCGATGGCGGCTGAACCGGACGGCCCGCTGACGGTCCTGGGCATCGAAACCAGTTGCGATGAGACCGCGGCGGCGGTCGTGCGGCGGCATTCCGGCGGCGCGCCGGAAATTCTCGCAGAGGAGCTGCTTTCGCAGATCGACGAGCACCGGCCCTACGAGGGCGTCGTGCCGGAAATCGCCGCCCGCGCTCATCTCGACCGTCTGGACGGCCTGACCGGCCGCGCGATGGCGGCGGCGGACCTGGGTTTCGGCGACCTGGACGGAGTCGCCGCGACGGCGGGGCCCGGCCTGATCGGCGGCGTGATGGTCGGCGCGACGACGGGCAAGGCGATCGCCGCGGCGGCCGGCAAACCGTTCCTCGCCATAAACCATCTGGAAGGCCATGCCCTGAGCGCGCGGCTGACCGGTCCTGTGGCTTTCCCCTTCCTGCTGTTACTCGTCTCCGGCGGCCATTGCCAATTGCTGCTGGTGCAGGGCGTGGGCCGCTATTTGCGACTCGGGACGACGATCGACGACGCCGTCGGCGAAGCCTTCGACAAGGTCGCCAAGCTGCTCGACCTCGGTTATCCCGGCGGGCCGGCGGTCGAAGCCGCCGCCGCGCACGCGCAGAATCCGGAGCGGTTTGCCCTGCCCCGGCCGATGCGCGGCCGGCCGGGCTGCGACTTCTCCTTCTCCGGCCTCAAGACCGCCGTCTTCCACCGGCTGCGCGCGCCGGATTGCCAACCGGCGCCGGACGATGCCGCGGATATGGCGGCGGCGTTTCAGGAGGCCGTCGCGGATGTCCTCGTCGAGCGCACCTGCAACGGTCTCCGCATGGCAAAGGAACGCGAACCCGGCCTGCGGCGGCTGGTCGTCGCCGGCGGCGTCGCCGCGAACCGGCGCCTGCGCCGGGCGCTGGAGGACCTGTGCGCGAGGGAGGAACTCGACATTTTCATCCCGCCGCAGCGCTATTGCACCGACAATGCCGCCATGATCGCCTGGGCCGGCGCCGAGCGGTTGGCGCTGGGCCTCACCTCGCCGCTGGATTTCGCGCCGCGGCCGCGCTGGCCGCTCGATCAACTGGACGGCCCGGCCGAAAGCGCCGGCGGCGCGACGGCGCGATGAGGCCGTCGCGATGAGCAGAATTGCCGTCATCGGCGCCGGCGCCTGGGGTACCGCGCTCGCTATAACCGCCGCGCGCGCCGGCTGCACGGTCGGCCTGTGGGCGCGCGAGCCGGAAGTCGTCGAGTCGATCCGGCACGAGCGGCGCAACGCGCTGTTCCTGCCGGACCACCGGATCGACGAGACGGTCGTGCCGACGGACGACCTGGGGGAAGCGGCGGCCGAGGCCGAACTCGCCTTGCTGGTCGCGCCGGCCCAGCATGTCGGCGCGGTGGCGGAGCAGCTCGCCGGTCTACCCGACGCGCCTCCGATCGTCGTCTGCGCCAAGGGCATCGACCGGGCGAGCGGCCGGCTGCTCTCGGAGGTCGTCGCCGACGCCCTGCCCGGCCGTCCGGCAGCCGTGCTGAGCGGCCCGAGCTTCGCCGGCGAGGTGGCGCTGGGCCTGCCGGCGGCGCTGACCGTGGCCTCCACCGACCGTCCGCTGGCCGAAAGGGTCGCCCAGCTTCTCGGCGCGCCGCGCTTCCGGATCTACCGGTCCGACGATCCCGTCGGCGTCCAGATCGGCGGGGCGGTCAAGAATGTCGTCGCCATCGCCTGCGGCATCGTCGCCGGCGCGGGGCTGGGGGAGAATGCCCGCGCCGCAGTCGTTACCCGCGGCCTCGCCGAGACCGTCCGCCTGGCGGTCGCGAAGGGCGGCCGGGCGCAGACGCTCGCCGGCCTGTCGGGCATCGGCGACATGATGCTGACCTGCAATTCCTTCCAGAGCCGGAACATGGCGCTCGGCGCGGCGCTCGGGGCCGAACCGGACCGGAGCTGGACGCCGGCGGAAGTTCTGGCCGCCCGCGACAAGCTTGCGGAGGGCGTCTGGACCGCCGCCGCCGTCGCCGGAATGGCCGAGCGGCTGAACGTCGAGATGCCGATCTGCGCCGGCGTCAACGCCGTCCTGCACCGGGGCGAGACCGTGCAGGCGATGGTCGACAGCCTGATGGCGCGCCGGTTCCGGGAGGAATGAGGCGGGCGCCGGACCCTACCCCGCGTGCCCCGACAGGCCGATAATCGCCGGCCGGCTGCCGCACAGGGCGCAGTCCGGGTCGCGGCGGACCTTGAGTTCGTGAAAACCGCCGGCCAGCGCATCGTACATGAGCATCCGGCCGGTCAGCGGTTCGCCCAGGCCGAGGATCAGCTTCAGCACCTCGGCGGCCTGGAGCGTGCCGATCACCCCGGCGACGGCGCCGAAGATTCCGACCTCCTCGCAGCGCGGGATCAGCCCGGCCGGCGGCGGCTCGGGGAACAGGCAGCGGTAGCAGGGGTTATCGTCGCCGTCCTGCCACGGCCGGAAGGTCGCCACCTGGCCCTCGAAGCGCAGCAGGGCGCCGGAGACCAGCGGTTTGCGTGCGAAAAAGCAGGCGTCGTTGAGCAGGTAGCGGGTCGCGAAATTGTCCGAGCCGTCGACGACGATGTCGTAATCCGCGATCAGCCGTTCGGCGTTGGCCGCGGTCAGCCGCTCCTCGATCCGGACGACCGCGATTTCCGGATTGATGGCGGCCAGGCTCTCCGCCGCGCTGTCCACCTTGGGCTGCCCGACCCGGCCGGTCGTGTGGACGATCTGGCGCTGCAGGTTCGACAGGTCGACTATGTCGTCGTCGACCACGCCCAGCGTGCCGACCCCGGCCGCGGCGAGATACTGGAGCACCGGTGCGCCGAGGCCGCCGGCGCCGACCGCCAGCACCCGGGCGGCGAGCAGCGCCTCCTGCCCCTCCTCGCCGACCTCGTCGAGGATGATGTGGCGCGCGTAGCGTTCGAGCTGGGCGTCGGTGATGGTCATCGGCCTACTACCAGATCAAAGCACCGTCAAAAAAATAACTCGATGATACCAGCTGCGGCTGAAATCAAGATTGCAAGTATAGATAGCTCTCCAGAATAAACTCGAACCGAATCAAGTGCGCGGCGAATTCGACCGCGCACCTTTCGTCCAGAAATTTGCTTGCCGGGCTTGTTGTAAAGCTGCACACAATCATCTACTTTAATGAAGAACATCGAGCAAAATTTGTCGCCTCGCTTTAGCACGACCACCTTTTTACCCAAATTAAACACGGTAACCAGCAAATGACCACTATATCCGGGATCAATTTTTGAATGTGTATTTGATAGGCCTTTTTGCAACAGATTAACCTTTGGAGAAATTTGACCGAAGACACCTTTTGGTATGTGAAGCCATTCTTCTGTCTGGATGATTACAGCCATTCCGGGAAGAATTTTGATCTCATTTCCTTCTCCAAGGTCGGCCCCACCATCGTCGCGATGGTCTCTATATATTTCTCCCACTCGCAAATCATAGCTTACATTACTATCGTCGCTAGTAGGATCAAGTTGACCACAATCAAAATTCCAGCAAAGAATCGCAATTCCATCTAAGTCAAAGTCTGCTTGTTTCGTCAAAATTGTGGGCGAACTTCCTTCAGTCGTCAGCGGCATTACTGTCATAGGAAGACTCCACGCAGTTTGAAAAATTATCTTTATTTGGCCGCTGTTATCGACGCTAGTTTTGTGCCCGCGCCCGTCATTCCGCCGCTTCGGCCGGGAAGGACTCGCGGTTTCCGGGCTCCAGCGCCTGCGCGATCCGCCCGGCGAGGCGGTGCGCAACCTCGTCTTTCGCCAGCCGCGGCCAGTCCTCGACGCCGTCATCCCGGATCAGGTGGACGCGGTTGGCGTCGCCGCCGAAGGTGCCGGTTGCCGGCGAAACGTCGTTGGCGACGATCCAGTCGCAGCCCTTCTTCAGGCGCTTGGCCTGCGCGTTGGCGACGACATTCTCGGTCTCCGCCGCAAAGCCGACGACCAGCGACGGCCGCCGCGCCGACCGGGCGAGCGTGGCCAGGATATCCGGGTTCTCGGTCAGCGAGAGTGCGGGCGGAGCGTTGCTTTCCTTCTTCATTTTTTGACCGGCCGTCCGTTCGGCCCGCCAGTCGGAAACGGCGGCGGCGCAGACCGCGATGTCCGCGGGCAGGGCCGCCTCGCAGGCGGCCAGCATCTCGCGCGCGCTTTCGACAGGGACCGTCTCGACGCTTGCCGGATCGGCCATCGCCACCGGCCCGGTCACGAGCACCGTCTCCGCGCCCAGCGCCGCCAGCGCCGCGGCAATGGCGTGGCCCTGCTTGCCGGACGAACGGTTGCCGATGAAGCGGACCGGATCGATCGCCTCGAAGGTCGGTCCGCTGGTCACCAGGGCGCGGCGCCCCGCGAGCGGCCGGTGCGCTGCGCCGCCCAGGGCTTCTTCGATGGCGGCGAGAATGTCCTCCGGCTCGGCCATCCGGCCGGGGCCGCTCTCGTCCTCGGCGAGCGGCCCGTCCTCCGGGCCGATGCGCAGCACGCCGCGGGCCTCCAATGCCGCCATGTTCGCCGCGGTCGCCGGATGCCGCCACATGCGGTGGTTCATCGCCGGCGCGACCAGGATCGGCGCATCGGCGGCGAGCAGCACCGTACTTGCCAGATCGTCGGCCAGGCCGTTCGCCATCTTCGCCAAGATATCGGCGGTGGCCGGCGCGACGACGATGAGGTCCGCCTCCTGCGACAGGCGCAAATGGCCCATCTCCGCCTCGTCGGTCAGCGAGAACAGGTCGGTGTAGACCTTCTCGTGACTGAGCGCCGAAACGCTGAGCGGCGTCACAAACTTTTCGCCGGCGGCGGTCAGGACGGTGCGGACCGCCGCGCCGCGCTCGCGCAGGCGGCGGACCAGGATCAGGCTCTTGTAGGCCGCGATCCCGCCGGTGACGATCAGCAGGATGGTCTTACCGTTCAGCATGGCCGAAACTTATGGCGCGCGGTGCGGGCGAGCAAGGAGGGGCGGCATGCCGGGTCCGCCGGTTATTGATTTCCGTCCGAATTCGATCGCTCTGGCGTGCCGCTCCGATTCCTCCCCCGCTTCAGAGGATTGCCCTGCAAAAAAGGGGTGCAACTGCGGCCTTTTCGTTTTTGATCGTTCGTTCCAGTGTTTTCTCCGTCGCCACCGCCGTTTTTCGGCACCGTATGCCGAATTGGACAGACCGGTCTTTCTTGCGCTTTTTTTTGCGCTGCGCTGCGCTAACCCTTTGGAATCGCTGGAAAGACGCCCTTCGGGAGTGCGCAAAAACAATCTCGATAGGAAATTTTCCAGCCTCCCGGCCGAGCGGGAGCGCCGCTCGACACCGGAAGCGGCATCGCCGGGCAGCACGGCCCGGCGGAAGCGGAGGGTCGAACCGGACGGAGTCCGGCCGTCAAGCCCCGGCGGCGCAATGGGTGGCGCACGGGATGGCGGATCGGATGGCCGATCGGCGGCGGCGGGCCGGAAAGCGGGAAGGTTCCCGCCTGTTTCTTCGTTCGCTTCTTTGGGGGCGTCGGCTGGCCGCTGCAGGCGCACTTCGGGCGTTGACGGGGCCGATATAGGGTGTGCGACCCGCTGTGTCAAGGATTTTTATCGAAAAAAAGGAAATATTTTTGAAAGCCGGCTCCAGCGGCCCCGCCGCATGGAGGGTGCGGGCGATGCCGCGCCGGTGGCCCCTCCCCCTAACCCCCCTTCGGCAAGCTCAGGGCAGGCTCTCCCCCGGAGGGGAGGGGGGACGTTCTTGCGGGAGCCGTCGTGCGGAAGCGGGAAAAACGTACGGAATACGGGCGTTTTGCCCCCTCCCCTTGGGGGAGGGGGTCAGGGGGAGGGGTCTGCCGGGAAACCCATGCCGGCGCCCTTTTCTTGCGTTCTCCGGTTTTCGCAGAGAAATCCCCTTCAGAGGGGAAAGGACTGCGCCGGATCGGATCGCCGCCTTTCACGGGTTGTCCGGTTCGGCGAGGTAGCCGTCCGCATCGAGCGGCCAGAAGGGGTTGTGCGCGACCTCCCAGACATGGCCGTCCGGATCGGCGTAACAGCCGGAATAGCCGCCCCAGTCGGCTTTCTGCGGCTGCTTCAGAGCGGCCGCCCCGGCGGACACCGCTTCGGCGAAAGCCGCATCCACCTCGGCCGGCGAGGCGTAATTCTGCGCCAGCGCGATGGCCCCGGAACCGAGTTCTGCGCCGGGCCGGCCCTGGTCCGCCGCCAGCGCCCCGGTTCCGATCAGGCCGAGCATCAAGCCCTTCAGGCGGAAGAACGTCACCTCGGGCAGTTCCTGCGCCGGCTGCCAGCCGAGGGCCCTGTAGAAGGCGCCGGACCGTTCGAGGTCGGCCACGCCGAGCGAAATCAGCGTGACCCGCTGCGCGGACAGTTCCTGCGCCATGGCAGCCCTCTCGTTTCTCGCGGTCCCGTCGTCGGTCAGACCTGCTCGAGCGCCTGCTCCAGATCGGCGATCAGGTCGGCGGCGGTCTCGATGCCGCAGGACAGGCGGACCAGGTTTTTCGGCGTCGGCGATTCCGGCGTCTCGACCACCGCGCGGTGCTCGATCAGGCTTTCGACGCCGCCCAGCGAAGTCGCCGAGACGAAAAGCTGCGTCGAGCGGGCAAGCCTGTTCGCTCCGTCGAAGCCGCCGGCGACCAGCAGCGAGAGCATGCCGCCGAAGCCGCCGGTCATCTGCTTTTTCGCAATCGCGTGGCCGGGATGGTCCTCCAGCCCCGGATAGGAGACCCGCTCGATCTTCGGATGGCCGCGGAAATGCCGGGCGACCGCCATGGCGTTGTCGCACGCCTTGTCCCAGCGCAGGGCGAGCGTGCGCATGCCGCGCAGCAGCAGCCAGGCCTCGAACGGCCCCGGCACGCCGCCGGAGTATTTCCGCACGGTATCCAATTCCTCCCAGCGGCCGTCCTTCTCCCGCGTCACGACCACGCCGCCGGTCGCGTCGGAATGGCCGTTCAGATACTTGGTCGAGGAATGGAAGACATAGTCGGCGCCGAGGTCGAGCGGCCGTTGCGTCAGGCCCGGCGCCACGGTGCTGTCCACAGCGAGCATTGCCCCCGCGCCGTGCGCGATCTCGGCCGCCGCGGCGATATCGGTGACGTCCCAGGTCGGGTTGGCCGGCGTCTCGATCCAGACCAGCGCGGTCTCGCCCGGCCGGACGGCGGCTTCGAGCGCGCCGGGCTGCGCCTGGTCGAACAGGGTGAGGCCGATGCCGCGGGTCCGCGCGATCCGCTGCATCCAGGCCTGGGCGCCGAAATACATGACCTGCGGCGCCGCGATATGCCGGCCGGTTTCGACCAGTTCGACCAGCGCCGCGACGCCGGCGAGGCCGGAGGCGAACAGCATCGCGCCGGCCCCGCCGTCCAGCTTCGCCAGCAGGTCCTCGACCGGGGTGAAGTTCGGATTGCCGTAGCGGGTATAGAAATACTCGCCCATCGGCTCGTAGTCGGCGTCCCTCGCATAGGTGACCGAAGCGTGGATCGGCGGCGCGACGGCGCCGGTCGCCGGGTCGAGGTAATGGCCGGCCTGGGCGAGCAGCGAACGGATATCGTGGTTGGTCCGGGTCATGGGGCGCTCACCAGGCATCAACCGTACGCTTGCGGCCGGCGCGGGGCGGCGGCGCGGGCAGGGCGCGCAGGGTTTTCGTGAGAATGTCGCGGGTGTCCGCAGGGTCGATCACGTCGTCGTATTCGAAACGGCCGCCGACTTCCAGCGCGGTGTTCTGCGCCATCAGCCATTCCGTCTTCTCCCGGATCGCCGCCTCGCGTGCGGCCTCGTCTTCGATCGCCTCGAAATCCTTCTTCCAGATAATCCGGGCCGCGCCCTCCAGCCCCATGCCGCCGAACTCGGCGGTCGGCCAGGCGACGAGCAAGGCCGGGTCCAGCGCCTTCGAACCCATGACGTAATAGCCGAGACCGTAGGCCTTGCGCATCACGACGGTGAGGCAGGGGACCGTCGCGTTGGCGAGTGCGACCAGAATACGCGCGCTGTGGCGCACCAGGCCGGTCGTCTCGACCTCCGGGCCGACCATCAGGCCGGGCGTGTCGCACAGAATGACGACCGGGATGTCGTGGGCGTCGCACAGCTGGATGAAGCGGGCGATCTTGTCCGAGGTCGGGCTGTCGATGGCGCCGCCCAGGAAGGTCGGCTGGCTGGCGATGACGCCGACCGGCATCCCCTCCAGCCGGGCGAAGGCGGTGATGGCCGCGCCGCCGAATTTCGGCCGCAACTCCTGGACCGAGCCGATATCGAACAGATGGTCGAGCACCCGGCGGACATTGTAGGCCTGCATCGGGTCTTCGGGCACGATATCGCGCAACCTCGCGACGTCCGGCGCCCGGCCCGGCTCCGCAGCGCCCCGGAAATAGCCGAGCACCCGCCGCGCCATGCCGGCCGCCCCGGCGTCGTCCTTGCACAGAATGTCGACGGCACCGGCCCGGACATGCACGTCGACCGGGCCGATTTCCTCCGGCGTCGGCGTGTAGCCGAGCGCCTGCTGGACCAGCGCCGGCCCGGCCATGCCGATCACCGCCCGTTCCGTCGCGATCAGGATATCGCACATGCCGGCCAGGTTGGCGTTGCCGGCGAAGCAGCGCCCGGCGACGACTCCCACGGTCGGCACGAGGCCGGACAGGCGGGCGAAGTTCACGAAGGTCCGGGTGTCGCCGCGGGTCGAGGCGATCATGTCGTGGGGCCGGGCGCCGCCGCCCTCCAGCCAGCTCACCATCGGCCAGCGCTGCGCCTCGGCCAGGGCGTAGATCCGGTCGGTCTTGCGGTGGTTGGTGAAGCTCTGGGTCCCGGCATGGACGGTGTAGTCGTAGGCCATGACGGCGACCGGCTTGCCGTCCGCCAGACCGTGACCCATGACGACGCCGTCCGCCGCGCCGCTCATGTCCTCGCGCACCGGCTTCGAGACCCGGCCGTATTCGACGAAGCTGCCGGCGTCGAGGAAGGCGGCGATGCTCTCGCGCGCCGTCATCTGCCCGCGCGCGTGGCGCTTCGCCGTGGCTTCGGGCCGCGCCCCGTCCAGCGCCCCCTGCCGCACGCGCCAGACCGCCTGCAAATCCGAGCGCGCCGGGGCAGCAGGAGCGGAGGCGGAGGGTTTCTTGCGTGCGGTCATGCGATGGCGGTCAGGTATCGGTGGGAACCTTGGAGAAAACCGGCTCGACGCCTTGCAGCCAGTTCGATGCCTTGTGTCGATACATGGCAAACATAAACGCAACCGGCATATCGTCCGGGCTCAGTTCGTGGATCGGCACGCCTTCGAAACCGACGTCGCCGTCGACGATCCATGGGCCGGACGGGTCGAATTCACGCCACTCGGCAATCTTGCTGATCTCCAGGAAATCAACGGGTTCGGGACGAATTCGTTGCTGCACATAACGCCAGTGAATCGCCAGGCAGAGGTTGTTTGCACTGCCCAGCTCGGTCACGCTCCGGCGTTGCGCCCGCTCAAGCAGCTCGGCAACCGTGGTCGACGGCGGCGCCAGCGATTCGAACCCCAGGGGCGCCAACAGGTCCAAGGCCGTGAACCGTTTGTCCGGGCGCGGCAAGTCGGTCAGGCCGAGCGCCCAGGCCAGCATGTGGCAGCAGGCCGGCAGGCACAGGCCTTCCGACCGCTCAAAGTCGGAAAGCCCGCCCTGCGGGGCGTTGACGTTTTCCCGTTCCCAGGGTTCGAGTTCCTCTTCTAGCCCCTCGCGCGCCAGCCAGGGCGGGAACTCGGCCCTGAAAGTTTCGACATCGCCGGTCTCTTCTACCCGGCTGCGTATCGCAACGGCCGCCATGCAGAGCGCGCGTTTCAGGATGCGTTCGGTCGAGGGCGGCTCCGGCTCGCGGTCCGCCTCTTTTTCCTTGTCCCCCTTCGTGTCGTTTGCAAGGACATCCGTCGCCGGTTCGTCCGTTGGACGGCTTTCCGCTGGCTCTTCGTGCGGCACGGTCTCGTCGTCTTCCGATATCTCGAAATCGTCATCGTCTCCATACAACAGGAGCGCCGATCCGATTCCGGACACATAGAGTTCCACCTGCTGGCCGGGTTCGAGCCAGACCAGCCCGGTGCATGTACCGGTCGAGACGATCTCACCCGCTTTCAGTCCGATGCCGCGGCGCGACGATTCGTTGGCGAGCCAGACCAGCGCATCGACGGGATCGCCCAGCGCGTCGGCCCCGACGCCCTGCCCGACCACGGCTTGATTCACTGCCAACGTCAGTTCGACAGATTTGAGATCCATGCCCGGCTCGTAGTCGACGCCCTCGAATGCGGCCAGTCCGCCGTTGGCCGCCAGGTCTGCGATCAGGTTGGGCGCGCCGGCATTGGCGAAGTCCCGGAAGCAGGAGTCGATCACCTCGATCGCGGCAAAGACTTTGTCAATGGCGCTTTCGACGTCCGCGCGTGTGTAGGGCGTGGACCGTGGCATCAGATGCCGTTTGAGCGTGAAGGCGATTTCGCCCTCGATCCCCGGCCGGATGAATCTGTCGGGCGGCAGCCAGGTCGGGCTCTTCAGGAAAACGTCATCGAACACGGGTCCGAAAAAAGGTTCCGGAATGCCGAGCATTTCCTGCGCGAGGCGGGACGAGCAGCCGATCTTCCAGCCGGCGACGGGTCGCTGAAACCGGTCGACGACAATCTTCTGGACGGTATAGCCGTCGTCGACCGTGCGCGGCGCGTGGGTCGGGTCCATCCGATCGATGGTCCAGTTGTTGGACCGGCCGTTGAGGATATCGACGGCGGCATAGTCCGCCCAATCCGGCCTCCGGCCGTCTTCGTTTGTCTTTTGCTTCTTCTTGAACAGTCCGAACATCGGCTTCTCCAGGTTCTATTCTTCGAATGTCACCCGGACCGTGCCCGTCGGTCCAAAATCTCGCGCCACCGCGCACCGGTGCAGCGGGAGCGGAGGCGGAGGGTTTCTTGCGTGCGGTCATGCGGAGAAGGTGACGCTGACCTTGCCGAGGCTGCCGAAATCGGCCGTCGCCGTGCCGCCGTCAGGGACATATTGCATGCCGGTGCAGGTGCCGGTCGTCACGACCTGTCCGGCCAGCAGCCCGTAGCCGCGGCGGGAGAGATCGTTCGCCAGCCAGGCCAGCGCCTCCAGAGGATGGCCCAGGGCCTCCCGGCCCCTGCCCCTGCCGGTTTCCGCGCCCTCGATGGACATGACGATTTCTGCCGCTTCGAGATCGACCGCCGGCCAGTCGGAAACGGCGTCGCCGAGGACCAACCCGCCATTGGCGCCGGTATCCGCGGTCAGCCTGAGAATGCCGGCCTCGGCGAACCGGGTGAAGCGCGTATCGATGATTTCGATGGCCGGGAAGAGGCAGGCGACCCGCTCCGCGATTTCCCGGCGGGTCCACGGATCGGGCCGCGCCGGAATATCCGCCGCCAGTTCGAAGGCGAATTCCCCCTCGACGCCCTGCCGGATGAAATTTCCCGCCGGCACGGCCGCCGGCGAGCGGAACAGGAAGGGGCGGAAGACCCTGCCCGGAAAAGGCCTGTCCGTGTTCAGCATCTTCTGGGCGGCGGCAGTGGTGCAGCCGATCTTGTAGCCGGCCAGCGGCCAGCCGCACAGATCGGCCATGGCTTCCTGAATGGCGCGGCTGTCATCGGCCGTCGCCGGAACGCAGCCCTCGGGCAGGTCTTCCAGGGCCGCCGCCCTGTTGCGGGCGTCGATCAGCGTCTGTGCGGCCTGCTTGATCGTGTCGGGCGTCATGGCGCAGCCTCATACATCGAACGTCACCTGTACCGAACCCAGCGCGCCGAAATCTCCCACCGCCGTCGCGCCGGGGCGGCAGGGCGTCATGCCGGTCATCGAGCCGGTGGTGACGACCTCGCCTTCCTTGAGGCCGATGCCGCGCCGGGACAGGTCGTTGGCCAGCCAGACCAGCGTGTTGAGCGGATGGCCGAGCACGTTGGCGCCGGCGCCGCTCGCGGCCGGCTCGCCGTCGATCGTCAAGGTCACCGCCGCGGCGGCGAGGTCGCGCTCGCGCCAGTCGCCGATCGGGTCGCCGAGCACGAGGCCGCCGTTCGAGCCGTTGTCGGCGACGAAATGGGCCACGCCGAGCGCAAAGCCGTCGACCCAGTAATCGTTGACCAGCTCGATGGCCGGACAGGCCTCCGTCACCGCTTCCCGGATCTCGTCCATCCCGTAGTCGGCCCCGTAGTCGGCGTCGCGCGGCGGCAGAGCGCGGCCGAGTCGGAAGGCGAACTCGCATTCGACGGCGCATTTGTGCAGGGCTTCGGCGGCGACGCTTGCCGGGCTGTCCAGCAGGTAAGGCGCGAAGACCCGGCCGGGAAAGGGCGCGTCGGTGCCGAGCATCTCCATCGCCGCGGCGCTCGCCGCGCCGACTTTCCAGCCGGCGACCTCCAGGCCCCAGAGGTCCGCCAGAGCGTTCTGGATCGCCATGCCGTCCTCGACGGTCTGCGGCGTGCAATCCGGTGGCAGGCGCTCGAGCCGGCGATGGTCGCCGCGGGCTTTCAGCAACAGTTCGGCGGCGGTCCGGGCGGCGGTGTCGCTCAACATGGCGGGTCCTGATGCAATTGATCCGGTAGCGGAATCCTGCCGGGGTCATAGCACAAAAGCGAAACAAAGCCAGGCCCGGATAGCCGCTCGCGGCGAACCCCCTATCGCCCGGCCCGGCATTCCGATACGGACGGAACCGGCAGACCATGACGGCGGCACGGCAGGAACTATGGTTGGTGGAAGCGCGGCAGACGATCCGTCTCGCCGTGCCGCTGGCGCTGATGCAACTCAGCCAGATCGCCATGACGACGATCGACGTGCTGATGATCGGGCGCTTGGGCAAGGAGGCGCTGGCCGGCGCCGCCCTCGGCGGCAGCCTGATTTTCCTCTGGTCGGTTACCGGGATGGGGCTGGTCACGGCGGTTGCGCCGCTGGCGGCCCAGGCCTTCGGCGCGGAAGACCCGGTCGGGGTGCGCCGGGTGACGCGCCAAGGCCTGTGGGTGACGGCGCTGGTGTCCGTGCCCGGCCTGTTCGCCCTGCTGGCGATGGAGCCGGTGCTGCTCTGGATGGACCAGCCGGCCGTTGCGGTCCGCGGCGCCGGGGAGTATCTCGCCACGGTCGCCTGGAGCCTGCCGATGATCGTCGGCTTCGTCGTGCTGCGCTGTTTCGGCGCGGCGCTCAACCGGCCGCGGCCGGCGCTGTGGATGATGCTGGCGGGCCTGCCGCTCAACGCTCTGCTCGATTATGCCCTCATCTTCGGCGAACTGGGTGCGCCGCGCATGGAACTGGCCGGGGCGGGCCTCGCGACGACCATCGTCCAGACCTTCCTGTTCCTGGGGCTGCTGTGGTTCAGCACCCGCAGCCGGGGCCTGCGCGACTATCGCATCCTGATGCATTTCTGGCGGCCGGACTGGACGGCTTTCCGGCGGATTTTCGCCATCGGCCTGCCGATCGCCGGCATCTACCTGATCGAGATGGGCGTCTTCTCCTTCGCCGTGGTGATGATGGGCTGGATCGACGCCACGGCGATCGCCGCACATCACATCGCGATCCAGGTCGCCGCCGTCACCTTCATGGTGCCGATGGGCATCGGCCAGGCGGCGACCGTGCGCGTCGGCCAGGAGATGGGACGCCGGAATCCGTCCGGAATGCGCCGCGCGGGCTTTACCGCCCTCGCAATCGGCATTGCCTTCATGTCAGCCATGAGCCTGCTGATCGCCCTGTTTCCCGCCTTCCTGGCCGGCCTGTTTCTGGACCGGACCATGGCCGGTTCGGCAGAAGTGCTGGCGCTGGCCGCGAGCCTGCTCTACGTCGCGGCGGCCTTCCAGATCGTCGACGGCATGCAGGCCGTCGGCGCCGGCGCCCTGCGCGGGCTGAACGATACCCGCGTCCCGATGGTCGCCGCCGCCGTCGGCTACTGGATCGTCGGTTTCGGCGTCGGCTGGACCCTCGGCTTCGCCGTCGGCTGGGGCGCCGTCGGCATCTGGATCGGCCTCGCCCTCGGCCTGGCGGCGACCGGCACCTTTTTCGTCACCCGCTTCAACCGGATGACCCGGTCCGGCCTGCCCTCGCCGGAACCGGCGCGCCCGGTCTAAAATCGGACATGGCAAAGACGACTGCGAGCGCCGCCGGAAAGCGCGTGGACCAGCTGCTGGTGGAGCGCGGGCTGGCCGATTCGCGCAGCAAGGCACAGGCGCTGGTCATGGCGGGCGTCGTGTTCCACGGCGAGCGGCGGATCGACAAGCCGGGCACGGTTGTGCCGGACGACGGCGCGCTGGCGGTGCGCGGGCAGGACCATCCCTGGGTCTCGCGCGGCGGGCTGAAGCTGGCTCACGGCATCGAGCGGTTCGGCGTCGATCCGGCCGGGCGGACCTGTCTGGATATCGGCGCCTCGACCGGCGGCTTCACCGACGTCCTGCTCCACCATGGCGCGGCGAAGGTCTACGCCGTCGATGTCGGCCACGGCCAGCTCGCCTGGAAGCTGCGCACCGATCCGCGCGTCGTCGTGCTGGAGAAGACCAACGCTCGGAACCTGAGCCGCGACCTGGTCCCCGATCCCCTCGCCGCCATCGTCTGCGACGCGAGTTTCATCGGGATCGAGACCGTGCTGCCGGCCGGGATGGCGCTGGCCGCGCCCGGCGCCTGGCTGGTCGCCCTGATCAAGCCGCAGTTCCAGGCCGGGCGGGCGCACGTCGGCAAGGGCGGCGTGGTGCGCGATCCGGCGGTCCACGAGGCGGTGTGCCGGAACGTGCGGGCCTGGCTGGAAGCCCAGGCCGGCTGGTCGGTGCGCGGGATCGAGGAAAGCCCGGTCACCGGGCCGGAGGGCAACCGGGAATTCCTGATCTGCGCCGATTACCGTCCGGAAGCGGCCGCTGCCGCATGACCGGATCATGACCGGATCATGACCGGATTCCGGGCCGAAATCGCCATCGAGAACATTGGCCGGCGGGGCGACGGCGTGGCCGCCCTGGAAGGCGGGATCGTCCACGTCCCCGCCACCGCACCGGGCGACCGCGTGAGCGTGGCGCTGACCGAAACCGGCCCCGGCCGGTTCCGCGGCCGGCTGCTCGACCTGCTGCAAGCCGGGCCGGACCGGCGCGAGGCGCCCTGCCGGCATTTCGCCGAGTGCGGCGGCTGCGCCCTGCAACATCTGACGCCGGACGCCTACGGCGCGTGGAAGCTGGACATGCTGCGCGGCCTGCTCGCCCGCAACGGGCTGGACGCGGCGGTCGTCGAGCCGCTGCATCGCAGCCCGCCGGGCAGCCGGCGGCGCGCCGGCTTTACGATCCGGCGGCGGCGCGACGACGCCATCGTCGGCTTCAACGAACGCCACAGCCATCGCGTCGTCGATCTCGCCGCCTGTCCTGTAGTACTGCCGGAAATCGCCGCGCTGATCGCGCCGTTACGCGCCTGGGCGGAGACGGCGTTGCAGGCCGGCGACCGGGCGGACGCCCACGTCGCGGTGACCGACAGCGGCCTCGACCTTCTGGTCCGCACCGGCGCCCGGCTCGGCGGCGCGGGGCGGGACGCGCTGGTCGATCTGCTGGCCCGCGAGGACCTTGCCCGGGTGGCGCGCGCCCATCCGAAGCGGGAGGGCGCCGAGGTGCTGGCCGAGGCCCGGCCGGTGCGGGCGGTCCATGGCGGCGTCCCGGTCGCGCTCGCGCCGGGCGCCTTCGCCCAGGCGACGGCGGACGGCGAGGCCGTGCTCACGGGATTCGTTCTCGATGCGGTCCAGGGCGCCGCCTCAGCCTTCGACCTGTTCTGCGGTTCCGGCGCCTTCGCGCTGCCGCTGGCGAAACGGGGATGCAGCGTCTTCGCTGCGGACATCGACAAGGCGGCCGTCGCCAACCTTTCCGCCGCGGCCCGGCAGGCCGGCCTGCCGAAGCTGCACGCCGAGGCGCGCAACCTGATGCGCCGGCCGGTCCCGGCGGGGGAACTGGCCGGAGCGGAAATCGTCGTCTTCGATCCGCCGCGCGCCGGGGCGAAGGCGCAGGCTGCGGAAATCGCCGCGTCGCGGGTTCCGGTCGTCGTCGCGGTATCGTGCGATCCGGGCACCTTCATGCGCGACGCGCGAATTCTCGTCGAAGGCGGCTACCGGCTGACCCGCCTGCGGCCGGTCGACCAGTTCCTCTGGTCGGCGCATCTGGAGCTTGCGGCCCGGTTCGACTTTGCCGGATGATGCCGGGCCATGGCCGGACCGCCCCATAACGAACGCGACGGCGCCAAGGACCCGGCGCCCGAACTGGCCGAGGCGCGCCGCCGGGCGCGCAAGGTCCTGAAGCTGCTGATCCGCTGCTACCTGTTCGGCGCGGCGGTAACGCTGGTCGTGCTGGTCTTCACCGCCGATCTCAGCCTGGGGCAGCTGGTCCTCGACACCCTGTTCTGGCCAAGCACGCTCGGCGAGATTGCGCAAACTTTGTAGAAAGAAGTTCAGATTTCTATTGCGTTTTCTTTGCTGTACGATATTGCGGTGAGTCTCTATTTACAATTCGACGAAGTTGCTTTACGGAAAGCAGTTTTTTGCCGCGATGCAACATTCGGTGACAGTTGGAGCAAACCAACGCTAATTCAAGTACTTTAGTTTTCCTACGCCCGTCGAGTTTTGGAATTGGCACTGTATGATGGGCTTCAATGAAACCCTTTCCACGAGAGCCATATGTTTTTTTGAAGTCAAAAGAACATACATCGCATGCAAGCATGCCGGTTTTACTCCACCTTATTTTCTTTGCTTTATCGATGATATTTCGATCCCGTTCCCTTGTTCGGTGCAGCCGATATTTTTCTTTGCCTTCAGGAAAGGTCGATTCGTCGTCTTCAGAGACGATAGTGGTTTCAGTAATTTGCTTTCTATCTAAAATTTTGAATCCATTTTCCTGAAGAATCCTCCTTTATTTCCTAGAGCCAAATTCCCTAGTTGCAGATATTGAGCCTCCCGCAATCTGGGCCGCAAGTAAGGCGACGTACTTGTGCGGATAATTCTTTCCCTCATAAACAAGAACATATTGATATTTATTCAAGTTATGCTCAGGGGGCAAATTATCGGGATCGATTCTTTCTAGCGCCTTCTCAAAATACTCTCTCTTCAAATTTTCGAGTGGCATAATTCACCTCCAGTCGCAGACAACATCGGAGCGGCGAGCGCGAAAATCGGATCAACTCAATTCAGCAAGGTTCACACGCACAAATTCGTTTGGCAAACTTTCGGCGGACAGATAGCGCGCCCGCCGGTGCGCGCCGTTCATGTTGACCAGACACAGGGCGCCGCCTTCCGAGTTGCATAACAGCAAGACCGAACGCCCGTACCCGCCCGGCGCATCTATCGCGATCTCACCGTCGGGCGTGGGATAGACTTCGTAGCGCCGCGGCGAAATCCGGTACATGGCCGTCAGCAGTCGGCGGGCGTTCGCCAGTGCCGCCCCGGACGGCGCAGGAAACTGCTCTTCGCCGGCCTCGGCGATGACATCGTCAAGGTCGCGCAGGGCGTCCCTCAGTTCGGGGGGTCGGGTTCCTTCTGCCACCTGGACCTCGCGCCGTTGCTTTCGACCCTTCGCCGGAGGAGGTTCCGGTAATGCAGATGTGCCGTCTACCGGCTCGGTGCATCCCCGAAGATTTAGACACTCCCGGCGCACCGCGCCAGTGAGACGCATCATCTGCCGTCAACCCCTTATCTACCCCAGCGCCGCAGCCTTCTGCCCCGCCGGGCCGTCCGCGTCGCCGAACAGGGCGGCGTAGCGGCGGCGGGTCCAGGCGCTGGTCGGGCGGCGTTCGGCGCGCTCGGCGACCAGGGCCCTGGCGCGGGCGGTGCGGCCGGCCCGGATCGTCGCTTCGATGTGCATATGGGCGAACAGATCGCGCTGGGCGTGGCTGCCGCCGAGCCGCCGCAGCCCGTAGCGCACGGAACCCAGCAGGTCGGCGGCGCGGCCGTAATCGCCGGCGTAATAGGCGGCTGCGGCGTCGCACACCGGCGTCGCGACGTCCCGGTAGATGGGCGCCTGGCTGCCGTCGGCCTGCGCCGCGTTCCGCACCCCTGCCCGATGGTCCGCCAGCGCCGCGCCGTCGCCGGTCCGGGCAAGGGCGATGGCGTAGTGGGCGTCGACGAAGGCGAGCAGCAGGTCGGCGGCGTGTTCGGCGCAGTGGCCGGCGACTTCCCGCCAGCGGTCGCCGACATCGACCCCTTCCGATTCGAGCCGCCACAGCAGGGCGACCGCGTTGGTCAGGTCGAGATAGTCGCCGGTCTCCTCCTCGCGCACGCCGCGGTCGTAAAGGTCGAGCACCGCGTCGTATTCGCCGAGTTCCAGATGGAACAGCGCCCGATGCCACCAGAGATGGAAGCGGAAGTTCTGGACCTGGGTCCAGTGCGGCTCCAGGCCGGACAGCCAGGCGATGCCCTCGGCCTGCCGGCCCTGCATCTCCATGACATGGGCGACGGCATGGGTGCCCCAGGGATCGTCCGGGTTGATGCCGACGGCTTCCCGGCCGCGCTGCTCGGCGCGGGCATAGTCGCCGTCCTCCTCCAGCGCGAAAGCATAGCAGCCGGCGACGAAGCCGTAGTCCGGCACCGTGGGATCCCAGGCGTGCATGATCCGGGCGAGCGAATCGCGCATGGCGGCGCTGTCGCCGCTGTAGAAATGGGTGTAGTGCGCCAGCCGCATGGCGAGCAGGTCGTGCGGATGGTCGGTGAGGATGCCGTCCCACAGCGCGGTCGCGCCCGTCATGTCGCCCGCCGCCCATAGGTCCAGCGCCGCAATATGCGCCGCTTCGCGCTCCGTGACCGGCCGGTCGGCGGCGGCCCGCTGCGCCGCCGCCAGGGATTTGCACCCGGCCGCCCAGCGCTTGGCCTCGCTGAACAGCAGCATGAAATAGCCGCGCAAACAGTGCGCCATCGGCATGTCGGCGTCGGCGGCATAGGCCTCCTTCAGCCGGTCGCCGGTGTCGCGCCGCATGCCGAGATAGCTGCGCACCGTGCGATCCCACGCCTCGGCGGCTTCCGGCGATGCGGCGGTCAGCGCAAGGCCGCGGCTGTCGGGATAGGTATTCGGCATTCGCTCACTCCGGAACGGGCTGGCGTCGATGGCGCTCAGGTCAGCGGCAGCATGACGTGTTTTTGAAAGGCCGGGCGCTTCTCGAGTCGGTCCATCCAGTCCGCGACATGCAGCAGCTCCGGCCGTTCGATATGCAGGTTGAGATAGCGCCAGGTGACGGCGCCGGCAGGAATATCGCCCATCGTGAATCGGTCGCCGCCGATGTAGTCCCTGCTCGCCAAGGCGGCATCCAGGATCTGGAAGACATGGCCGCACTCGATGGCCCTCTCCGAGATCAGGGCCATGTCGCGCTGGTCCGGCGGCGTGCGGACCAGGCCCCAGAACACCGGGATCAGCGGCCCCATGACAGTGGTCAGCACCCAATCCATCCACATATCGGCAAGTGCGCGCTCGGCCGGATCGGAGGGCCAGAGATCGCCCTCGCTCCACTTGGCGGCGACATAGCGAGTGACCGCGTTCGATTCCCAGACAACGGTATCGCCGTCGATCAGGGTCGGGATGCGGCGGTTCGGGTTGAGCCTGCCGTAGCTTTCGGTATCGAGCAGGCCGAATTCGCCGCCGGCGTCCAGCCGCTCGAACGGCACGCCTGCCTCTTCCAGCGCCCACACCGCCTTCTGCACGTTGACCGAATTCTTGCGGCCCCACACCGTTACCATCCGGCAACCTCCCCTGATCCGTGACAGTGCCGGGGCACGATAACGCCGCGCTGCCCGGCGCCCAAGCAAAATAGGGGTTTGACCCGACGCACCGGCGGCAGGCATGGTCGATCCCGGCGGCCAGCCGCCATTGGCCCTGTCCCGGAAGCCGAAGCCTTGGATTTCTGCCTGTTTCATCTGCCGACCTGGCGCCACGCCTATCCGGTGACGCTGAACCGGTTCTACGAGGAGCTGATCGCCGCCGTGAAGCTGGCGGACGCGCTGGGCTGGCGCAGCTACCGAACGACGGAGCACCATTTCCACTATTACGGCGGCGCGGTGCCCAACCCGGCGCTCTACCTCACGGCGCTGGCGCGCGAGACCCGGCAGATCCGGCTGGGCACGGCGGTCTCGCTGCTGCCGCTGCGCCACCCGCTCCAGGTCGCCGAAGACCTGGCGTCCCTCGACCAGTTTTCCGGCGGCCGGGCCGAGATCGGCCTGTCCCGCGGCTTCGTCCCCCACGAGTTCGCTGCCTTCGGCGTGACCCGGGAGGAAAGCGCCAAGCGCATGTATGAGGGGCTGGAGGTCATCGAGAAATTCTGGGCCGGCGAGCCGTTCGCCCATGCCGGCCGCTTCTGGTCGTTCGACAGGGTCGAGCCCTGGCCGGCGTCGGTGCAGCCGGAACCGTCGATCTGGATTGCGGCGTCGAACGATCGCGGCAGTTTCGAGGCCGCCGGCCGGCGCGGCTACAACCTGATGATGAACCAGTATCCGATGAGCTTCGAGAGTCTGGCGCAGAAGATGGGCTGGTACCGCGGCGCGCTGACCGGCGCCGGCCATGCCGACGTAAGCCCGGGCCCGGACGGCCGCAAAGCCATGGTCGCCCTGCTGACGGTGATCGCCGACACCGAAGAGGAGGCCGTCGCGATCGGACAGCCGGCGGTGCAGGAGCATGTCGCCGCCTTCGGCAAGGTGCTGGCCGGCGACACCTGGAACCGGGATTTCGCCGCCAGCGAGGCGGCGCTGACCGGCAGCACCGGGATCGACGACCTGACGACCCTGTTCCGCGAACGCTGCCTGATGACAACGGCGGACCGGGCGGCGGAAAAGATCGCCGCCTATCGCGACCTGGGCTTCACTGAGGTCGCCTTCATCGCGCGCTTCACCAGCATAACTGCCGAACGGGAGCGCGAAACCGTCGAGCGGCTGCACCGGGACGTCCTGCCGCTGCTCGGCGCAACCGCCGCGGCGGCCTGATTCGAACCCCGCTTCGAATGGGGCCGCCTGCGGCCTTCTATTGACGCTCCTGCCCGCGATTCCTACGCTCGGCGGGACCGGGCCTGAGAGGAAGGAAATTCCATGCCGCTCGATAGCGCACTTCCTGCCGCCGGAGCCGTGCCGGCCTCCGGGGCGGTCGCGACCGTCCGCTCGGCCTGCCCGCACGATTGCCCGAGCGCCTGCGCGCTGGAAGTGGAGCGCCTGTCGCCGACGCGCATCGGCCGCATTCGCGGCAACAAGGAACTGCCCTACACGGCCGGCGTCGTCTGCGAGAAGGTCTCCCGCTACGCCGAGCGCGTGCATCACCCGGACCGGCTGGGCCGGCCGCTGCGCCGGACCGGGGCGAAGGGCGAGGGCGATTTTGCGCCGATCGGCTGGGACGACGCCCTCGACGAGATCGCCGAAGCCTTCCTGCGCGCCGAAGCCCGCCACGGCAGCGAAGCGGTCTGGCCCTATCATTCCGGCGGCACGCTGGGCATCGTCAGCCGCTGGGGCCTCGACCGGCTGCGCAACGCCAAACGCTATTCGAAGCAGCGCTCGACCATCTGCGTCGGCCCGTCCTCCTCCGGCTGGAAGGCCGGCATCGGCATGCTGACCGGCCCCGACCCGGCGGAAGCGGCGAAATCCGACCTGATCGTCGTGTGGGGCGGCAACCCGGTCGCCACCCATGTCAACCTGATGAGCCACATCCGGCGCGCCCGCAAGGACAGGGGCGCCGAGCTGGTCGTGATCGATGTCTACGACACGCCGACGGTGCAGGCGGCGGACCGGGCGCTGATCCTGCGCCCCGGCACGGACGGCGCGCTGGCGCTGGCGATGATGCAGGTGATCCTGGCCGAAGGGCTGGCGGATCGGAACTATCTCGCCCGGCTGACCGATTTCGACGCGGAGATCGAGCGACACATCCGCAGCCGGACGCCGGCCTGGGCGGCGGAAATCACCGGCCTGCCCGAGCAGGATATTATCGATTTCGCCCGCCTGTACGGCCGGACGAAGCGCAGCTTCCTGCGCCTCGGCCTCGGCTTCACCCGGTCGCGCAACGGCGCCGTCGCCATGCATGCCGTGAGCTGCCTGCCGGCGCTCACCGGCGCGTGGCAGGAGGAAGGCGGCGGTGCCTTCTACGCCCGGCTGGAGGATTGGGGGCTGGACCTGAACCTCGCCCACGGCCTCGACCTTGCCGACCCGGCGATCCGCTCGCTCGACCAGTCGCGCATCGGCCCGGTGCTGACCGGCGCGCCCGGCGCGCTGGAGGGCGGCCCGCCGGTCACGGCGATGCTGATCCAGAACGCCAATTCCGCCGAGGTGGCGCCGGACAGCCGCACCGTGCGCGCCGGCCTGGCGCGGGACGACCTGTTCCTGTGCGTCCACGAGCAGTTCATGACCGCGACCGCCCGCTACGCCGATATCGTGCTGCCGGCGACCACCTTTCTGGAATGCGACGACATCTATATGGGCTGGGGCCATTCGGCGCTCACCGTCGGCAAGCGGGCGATCGAGCCCTTCGCCGAGACCCGGAGCAACCACGATGTCGTGTGCGGCCTGGCGAAACGGCTCGGCGCCGAGAGCCCGGCCTTCGACATGAGCGCGTGGGACCTGATCGACGCCACGCTGCAGAGCTCGGGCAAGGGCGGCGCCGACGCCGCGGCGGAAAAGGGCTGGATCGACTGCAACCATGCCTTCGAGGATGCGCATTTCCTGAACGGGTTTCCGACTTCGGACGGCAAGTTCCATTTCCGGCCGGGCTGGGAATCGCTCGGCCCCTACCATGCCGGCATGCCGGCCCTGCCCGACCATTGGGCGGTAACCGAAACGGCCGACGACGCCCGGCCCTTCCGGCTGGTCTCGCCGCCGGCCCGCACCTTCCTGAATTCCAGCTTCACCGAGACGCGCGGCTCGCAACGGCGAGAGGGGTCGCCGGCCGTCCTCGTCCACGCCGACGACGCTGCGGCCCACTTCATCGTGGACGGCGCCGTCGTGCGGGTCGGCAACGACCGGGGCGCGGTGACGCTGACGGCGCGCATCGCCGACGGCCTGCTGCCCGGCACCGCGATCGTCGAGGGTATCTGGCCGGGCGACAGCTACCGCGATCCGGCGGGCGGCGGGATGGGCATCAACCAACTCGTCTCGGCCGAGGCGGTCGGTCCGGTCGGCGGCGTGGCGTTCCACGACACGGCGGTGTGGATAAGGCCGGCGGAGCGGGCCGCCGGGGCAGCCTGAATCGCGGCATCGTGCGGCAGATCGGGGCTTGCGCCGCCCCGGCCCGCGCGACATCTCAGGGGCCTGACCGAAACCCGATCTCCCGCCATGTCCGAAGATGCCGCTAAACCGCCGATCCAGGCGGTGATGATTCCGGTGACGCCGTTCCAGCAGAATTGCTCGCTGCTCTGGTGCACCGAGACCATGCGCGGCGCGGTGACCGATCCGGGCGGCGACCTGGAGCTGATCGAAAGCGCGATCGCCGAGCGGACGGTCACGGTCGAGAAGATCCTCATCACCCACGGCCATCTCGATCATGCCGGCGGCACGAAGGACCTGGCCGAGCGGCTCGAGGTTCCTGTGGAGGGCCCGCACGAGGCCGACATCTTCTGGATCGGCCGGATGGAGGAGCAGAGCCGGATGTTCGGCTTTGCCGGCGCCCGGGAATTCGAGCCGGATCGCTGGCTCAAGGACGGCGATACGGTCAGCTTCGGCAACGTCACGATGGACGTGATCCACTGCCCCGGCCACACGCCCGGCCATGTCGTCTTCGTCCATCGCGCAGCCGGCTTCGCCGTAGTCGGCGACGTGCTGTTCCAGGGCTCGATCGGCCGGTCCGATTTCCCGATGGGCAACCACGACGACCTGATCGCCAGCATCCGTAACAAGCTGTTCCCGCTCGGCGACGACATCGCCTTCATCCCCGGCCACGGCCCGCCGTCGACCTTCGGCGAGGAACGCCGGAGCAATCCGTTCGTCTCGGATATCGCGCTCGGCCTGGCCTGACCCCGCTGCCGCCCCCGCGCGCCGGCCGCAGCGAAGCGCCGGCTATCCGTCGAGCGCCGCGGCCAGCCGGTCGAATTCCGCCAGCCATTCGGTGCGCCAGGCCTGCTTTACGGACTCGTCCACCCAGGCGCCGTCGATGCCGTTCGCCACGAAGCCGCGCAGCATTTCGAACGGCAGGGCGAAGGTCGTCACCATCTCGGCGTGGGCGTTGGCCGGGTCGGTGTGGTGCAACGGCGGATCGTCGCTGTTCGGCATGATCTTCAGCCCGGTCCGCGCCATCGCGGCGATGGGATGGACCTTGGCGAAATCCTGCCCCCTCAGCGTCCGGTTGTACCAGGAATTGGTCGGCACGACGGTGAAGACGATGCCCTCGTCCTCGCAGCGTTTCAGCAGATCCGGCGCGTCGAGCACCGTATAGCCGTGGTCGATGCGCTCGCAGCCCAGCAGGTCGAGCGCGGTCTCGACGTTGCGCGCCGGCTCGCCGAACTCGCCGGCATGGGCGGTGCGTTTCAGGCCGCGTTCGCCGGCCAGCCGGTAGGCCTTCCAGAATTTCTCCGGCGGATGGCCGGTCTCCATGTAATCCATGCCGATGCCGACGGTTTCGTCCCGCGGATGGGCAACGGCGGCCTCGACCATCTCAAAGCCGAGTTCCGGCGAGGACTCGCGGTCGATGGACGGGATCAGCCGGCCGATAATACCGAAATCCGCCTCGGCGTCGCGCAATCCGGCGATCATGCCGTCGACCGAGGCTTCGTAGCCGATGTCGCCGATAGTCCAGTGGTCGGTCGGGTTCCAGAACATCTCGCGATAGCGCACCCCGGCTTCCGCGGCGTGCTGCTGGGTGGCATAGACCGCGTCGCGGAAATCCTCCGGCGTGCGCAGGGACCGGCAGACCAGTTTCAGCGTCTTCAGCACCCGGTCGAAATTCTCGCCGCGGGCGTAGAGCTCCTCCGGATCGTCGTGGGGCGGCAGTTCGACCTTGTTGCGTTCGGCGAGAGTCAGCAGGGTTTCGAGCGGCACGGCGCCGGTGAAATGGACATGCAGCTCGGTCTTCGGGATGGCGCGGCAGAAGTCGGCGAGGTTCATGGGGCACCTGTCGGCGGGGAATGGCGGATCGGGGCGGACTGGCCCGCATTGTCGGGGCTGGTCCGGGTGTTGGCAATCCGGTCCGCTATCGGCCCGGCGCGATCGACATGGCGGCGCCCGGGGGTACGGCCCGGTCGATGAGGCTGCAGGCGGAGCCGCGGTAGCGCGCCGACCGGAAATACATCCGGTCCCTTATGCCCGCCTTCACCGGTCCCGCGTTATCACGTTGAGCAGCGCCTGGCGGCCTTCCTCGCGCACCGCGCGGACAGCGCGGTCGAGCGCATCGGGCAGGGCGGCCGGGTCCTCGACGCGCTCGCCGTAGCCGCCGCTCGCTGCGACCACGGTCTCGAAATCCGGCATCGGGTCGAGCGCGGTAAGCGGCACCGCATTGCGGCGCATGGCTGCCCCGTCGGGATACATCGCCTTCGTCGCCGCGCGCACCGCGCCCCAGCCGGCATTGTTGCTGACGACATAGAGCACCGGCAGGTCGTGCGCCCGCGAGACATAGTGGGCGGGCGTCGGGTTGCCGAACATGTAGGCGCCGTCGCCGACTGCCGCGATCACCAGCCGGTCCGGCGCGGCCAGCTTCGCGCCGAGCGCCGCGCCGAGCCCCCAGCCCAGCCCGCCGGCCGGGCTGAGGCCGAAATAGCTGCTGGGGCGGCGCAGGGTGAGCTGGGTCGGCGACAGGCCGAGCTCGTTGAGGACGATGGCGTCGTCGCCCGCGATCCGGCCGATGCAATGGCTGAGCCACGGCACGCCGATCGGCCGGTCGCCTTTCGACTCCTCGGCTGCGCGGCGCCAGCCGGCGCGCAGTTCGGCCGAGCGGGCGGCCAGCGCGGCATGGCGCGCCGCCACGGCATCGGCGTCGCGGGTCCGTTGCGCCACGGCGGCGTCGAGCGCCCGCAGGGCGAGCGCCGGGCTGGCGTCGATCGCCAGGTCGCAGGGAAAGCTGCGCACCGGATAGCGGCTGAACAGCGGATCGACGCCCAGATGGATGACCTGGCAGCCCGCCGGCGGGCCTTGCAGGCTCGGGATCCAGGGCACGTCGCAATCGACCGCCAGCACGGCGTCGGCGTCGGCGAGCAGGGGGCCGGGATCGTAGCCCAGGTTCATCGGATGGTCGGACGCGATACACAGGGAGCGGGCGAAATAGCTCACCACCGGGATCGCATGGCGGTCGGCCAGCCGGGACAGCGTCTCGAAGGCCGCCGCGCTGCGGCCGGCGTCGCCGGTCACGATAACCGGCCGTTCGGCCCCGGCGAGGATGCCGGCCGCCCGCTCGACAGCGTCCGGGTCGGGACCGGGCGGGGCGGAGGGCGCCGATACAGGCGGTGCTTCGCCCGCGCTTTCTTCGGCCAGAACCTCCCGCGGCAGGGTGAGGTAGACCGGCCCCATCGGCTCGCTCAGCGCGACCGCCATGGCGCGGTCGACCGCCGCTTCGACAAGATCGCTGCGGCTCAGTTCGTAGTCCCACTTGACCGTCTCGCGCACCAGGCCGGCCTGATCGAACATTTCCTGGGCCCACTGGATGGGGCGGTTGCGCGCGCCGGGCGGGCCGGTCTCGTGATAGGGCGTGCGACCGGCGGCGAGCAGCATCGGCACCCGGCCGCGCGACGCGTTGATCAGGCCGCAAACCGCGTTGGCGGTGCCGACATTGACATGGACCATGACCGCCTGGGGCCGGCCGGAGACCATCGTGTGGCCGTAGGCCATCGAAACGGCGACATTTTCATGGGGGACGGCGATGGCCGTGGGTAGTTTCCCGCCGTCCGGTGCGCTGCCGTTCGCCTCGCCGCGGGCAAGCGCCTCGATAATCGGCGGAAAATCCGTGCCGGTGTTGGCGAAAATGTAATCGACATGCCGGCCGAGCCGCGCCAGCAGCCGGCCGGCGACCGTCTCGCCGCCCGGAACGCTCATGGCCGGTCAGAAACGATAGCGGAAATCCAACTCGAACAGATGAATCTTCATGTTAATCCGCCGCGTCGGTCCGGCGCAAGCCGCCGCCGCGCAGGCGCAGTCCGGCGGAATTTCCGGTTCAGCTCCGCACCGCCGCCCGGCGCAGGCGGTCGTTGATCGCGGCGCCCAGCCCGTCTTCCGGCACCGGCGAGACGGCGATGGCTGCGGGGCCGAGCGCGTCCAGTTCGTGCAGCAGGCGGAACAGGCTGGCCGCCGCCTCAGTGAGATCCCCGGCCGGGCTGAGGTTGCGCACCGCGGCGTAACCCGAAGCGGGCGCATCGCCGAAGGCGAGCAGCGCCTCGCCCGCCTCCTGTGCCTCGCCGGCGTCCAGCCGCAGCGGCGCGCGCGGCGCATAGTGGGCGGCCAGCAGGCCCGGAGACTCCAGGGGCGACTCCAGGGGCGACTCGGGGGGCGTTCCGGGTGGAGCCGGGCCGGCCGCCTCTACCGGCCCGACGACCGCTTCGCCAACGACTGCTTCGATAACATCGCGCGATACCAGGCCCGGCCGCAGCAGCACCGGGCCATCGCCGGTGAGCGAGAGCACCGTCGATTCGAGGCCGCCGGGGCACGGCCCGCCGTCCAGGATCAGGTCGGCCGCACCGCCGAGCGAGGCCGCAACATGGCCCGCTTCGGTCGGGCTGAGCCGGCCGGAGCGGTTGGCGCTCGGCGCCGCCACCGGGCAGCCGGCCGCGCGCATCAGCGCCTGGGCGACCGGATGGTCCGGCACGCGCACCGCCACCGTGTCCAGCCCGGCGCTGACCAGCCGCGAGACCGGCGCATCCGGCGTCCGCTTCAGGATAAGCGTGAGCGCGCCCGGCCAGAACGCTTCGGCGAGGCGCAGGGCGCGATCGTCGAATACCGCCCAGGCCCGGTGCGCCGCCAGGTCCGGCGCATGGACGATCAGCGGGTTGAAATGCGGCCGGCCCTTGGCTTCGAAGATGCGCGCCACCGCCCGGTCGTCGGTCGCGTCGGCGCCCAGGCCGTAGACCGTCTCTGTCGGGAAGGCGACGAGCCCGCCGCGGCGCAGCCTCGCCGCCGCGACCGCGATCCCGGCCCCGTCTACCGGCCGTAGCGCCATGGTCCCCGTACCAGCGAACCGCGCGTCAGGCCGGCCGGCCGCGCACGACGAAGCCCGCGTTGCGCCAGCCGGCCTTGCCGTAGGCGAGCGGACCGCCGTCCAGCATGCGCACCGAGCCGCCGGCCGCCTCGACGATCGCCTGGCCGGCCGCGGTGTCCCATTCCATGGTCGGACCGAGGCGGGGATAGAGGTCGGCGCTGCCTTCGGCGACCAGGGCGAATTTGAGCGCGCTGCCGGCGATGATCCGGCGGGCGACGTTTTCGCCGTCGAGGAAATCGTCCAGTTCGTCCCAATTGTCGTGGGACCGGCTGGCGGCGACGACGATGCCGGCCGCCGGCTCCGCCCGAACGGCGACGGGCTCCGCCGGCCCGTCGCCGGCCTGCCGGCTCGCCGCGCCCGTTCCCTCCCCGGTCGCGTAGCCGGCATAGACGACGTCCTTTACCGGAATGCCGAGCACGCCGAACACCGGCCGCCGGCCGGCGATCAAAGCGATATTCACGGTGAATTCGTCGCGCCGGGCGATGAATTCCCGCGTGCCGTCGAGCGGATCGACCAGCCAGAACGGCCCGGCGCCCGCGCCGTCGGTCCGGTGGCTGGCGGCACGCTCCTCCGACACCACGGGAATGTCCGGCGTCAACGCCTCCAGCGCCGGCACGATCACGGCATCGGCGGCATGGTCGGCCGCGGTGACCGGGGAGCGGTCGTCCTTGCGGTCGATCTCCAGGTCCGTCCGGTAGAAAGGCAGGATCGCCGCGCCGGCCCGCCGGGCGATGGCGCGCACGGGATCGGCCAGAGCTTCGAGATCGGGAACGGCAGGACCGGAAGGGGCGTTCTGCATCGGGTTTTCCGGCGGGGGTGGAGGCAGCCAATCTAGGGCGGTGCCCGGCGGCGGACAGGGCCTTGCCCCGCCGCCCGCCCATTTCGCCGCATCGGGCGGCGGCTCGATTCCGCCGCTTGATTCCTTGGCGCCGGAGCCTTTATTCAAGGCCGGCCGCGCGGGCGGCGCCTGCCGGGCGATCGTGCCAGGGCGCCCGCCGGGCCTGTCCGCCCGGAGATTGCGTCGGGCCGCCGCGCCGGCCTTCCCCCGGATGGGGCCGTAGCTCAGTTGGGAGAGCGCTTGAATGGCATTCAAGAGGTCAGGGGTTCGACTCCCCTCGGCTCCACCATTCGCCCGGTAGGCCGCCAGCGTCGGCGAAGCGCCGCCGTTCCCGCGGCGGCGGGCCGCAGCCGCTGCCGAGCCGGGTGGCCCGGCCCCGAATCTTGTCCCTTCTTTCGCACATACTGACCGCGCTCGGCGGCGGCCGATCGGCGGCCGACGGCGGTTCGTTTGCGCTAACCGGCGAAGGCGATCTCGAATCCTGGTTCGGAGTCAGCGACCTTGCCGCCGCCGCTATCGGCGCGGCCGGCCTGGCGCTCGCACAGCTCGCCGCAAATTCCGGACGCCCTCCCGCCGGCGTTACCGTCGACCGTCGGCTTGCCTCGCTCTGGTTCCGATGGACGCTGCATCCGCTGGGCTGGTCCCTCCCGGCGGCCTGGGATCCGCTGGCCGGCGACTACCGGACGAGGGACGGCTGGATCCGGCTGCACACGAATGCGCCGCATCACCGTGTCGCTGCGTTGTCCGTTCTGGGCGAACACCCGGACCGGCCCGCCTTGGCGCGCACCGTCGCGGGGTGGCAGGGCGGCCCGCTCGAAGCCGCGATCGTCGAGGCCGGGGGATGCGCCGCCGCCATGCGCAGCCTCGAAGCCTGGCAACGGCATCCGCAGGGCGAAGCCGTCGCCGGAGAGCCGCTGGTGCACTGGGACGAGCACCCGGCGGCCGAAGCGCGAGGGTTGCCGCGGGACGGAGCGGAGCCTCTGAGCGGCATTCGCGTGCTTGACCTTACGCGCGTTCTGGCCGGGCCTGTGGCGGGGCGCTTTCTGGCCGCTTACGGAGCGGATGTCCTGCGCATCGACCCGCCGGATTGGGACGAACCGGGCGTTGTGCCCGAGGTTACGCTGGGGAAACGCTGTGCCGGCCTGAATTTGAAGACGCGCGCGGACCGGGCCGCCTTCGACGCGCTCGTCCGGGAGGCGGACGTTCTCCTGCACGGCTATCGGCCGGGCGCGCTCGCTGCACTCGGCTACGACAGCGCGGCGCTTCGCACCGTCAATCCGCGTCTGATCGACGTTTCCCTCAATGCGTACGGCTGGACCGGCCCGTGGGCCGGACGGCGCGGCTTCGACAGCCTCGTCCAGATGAGCAGCGGCATCGCCGAATACGGCATGCAGAGAGCCGGCGCGGACCGGCCCCTTCCCTTGCCGGTCCAGGCGCTCGACCACGCAACCGGCTATCTCATGGCGGCCACGGTGCTTCACGCTCTGGATCGCCGGCAACGGTCGGGCAAAGTCCTCTCGGGCAGGCTGTCGCTGGCCCGCACGGCCTGCCTGCTTGCCGCAACGGCGCGCGAGGAACCGTATTCCGGCCTTGCGCCGGAAACGCCGGACGATCTCGATCCCGCCGTCGAGGAGACGGCCTGGGGACCGGCGCGGCGCGTGCGCTTTCCGCTCCGGATCGACGGCATCGAGCCGGGCTGGCGTTACCCGGCCGGCAAACTGCGCAGCGCCCCGGCCCGGTGGGAGCGGGCCGCAGAACACTGACCTGCGACCGCGGCCGGCCGGGTGCCGTTTGCCGGACCGCCCCTCCCCCGTTCCCCCCGTCCCGCCGGCGGCCTACATTGGCGGCATGGATGCGGGGCGGCGGATCATCGGCATTGCCGGCTGGAAGGGCAGCGGGAAGACGACGCTGGTCACCCGGCTGCTGCCCGTGCTGACCGGCCGCGGCTTCACGGTCTCGACGGTCAAGCACGCCCATGACGGCTTCGAGGTCGACCGGCCGGGCAAGGACAGCCATCGCCACCGCGCGGCCGGTGCGGTCGAATCCGTGGTCTCCTCGGCGACCCGCTGGGCGCTCGTCCACGAGCTGCGCGGCCGGCGCGAGCCGTCCCTCGACGAGTTGACCGCCCGCATGAGCCCGGTCGACCTGCTGATCGTCGAGGGCTTCAAGCGTCTGCCCCACGCCAAGATCGAGGTGCACCGCCCGGCGCTGGGCCATCCCCTGATCGCGGCCGGCGACCCGGCGGTCGTCGCCATCGCCAGCGACGGCCCGGTGGCGGATGCCGGCCGGCCGGTGCTCGACCTGCCCCTCCTGGACCTGAACGCGCCGGAGGCGGTCGCCGACTTTATCTGCGCCCGTTGCGGCCTTGAGGCCGCTGTATCGGCCGACGGTTCTCTCGCACGGGGCGCCGCCTGAGATGACCTCCTGAGATGACCTTCTGATATGGCCCCCTGACATGGCGCAACTCAGCGACGACTGTTTCGCCTTCGGCGGCGGCCTGACGCCGCTGGACGACGCGCTCGCGCTGCTGGAAGAGCGGGTCTCCGTCGTCGCGGACGTCGAGGCCGCGGCGCTGCGCGGGGCGCTCGGCCGCATCCTGGCGGAGGATGTCCGCGCCGGCCGCCCGGTGCCGCCGCACGACAATTCGGCGGTCGACGGCTACGCGGTCCGCTTCGCGGACCTCAACCCGGACGGCGAGACCTGTCTGCCGGAGATCGGCCGCATCGCCGCCGGCGACCCGCCCGTCCTCGCCGACCCGGACGCGCGCGGCGCCGTGCGCATCTTCACCGGCGCCGTCATGCCGGCCGGCTTCGATACCGTGATGATGCAGGAGGATTGCCGCGAGGAGGCCGGCGCCGTGCATATCGCGCCGGGCATCGAAAAGGGCGCGAACCGGCGCTTCGCCGGCGAGGATGTCGAAGCCGGCGCGGTCATTCTGGGCGCCGGCCGCCGGCTGCAGCCGCAGGATCTCGGTCTCGCCGCGTCGGTCGGGCTCAGCGCCCTGCCGGTACGCACGCGCCTGCGCGCCGCCCTGTTCTCGACCGGCAACGAACTGCGCGAGCCGGGCGCGGCCGCCGGGCCGGGCGCGGTCTACGACGCCAACCGCTTCGCGCTGGCCGCGCTGCTCGACCGGCTCGGCTGCGCCGTCTCGGACCTCGGCATCCTGCCCGACGACCGGGCGACCATTTCGGAGGCTCTGGCCGCGGCCGGCGATTGCCACGATCTCGTGCTGACGTCCGGCGGCGTCAGCGTCGGCGACGAGGATCATGTCCGCGCCGCGGTCGAGAGCCTGGGGCAAATCCATTTCTGGCGCCTCGCCATCAAGCCGGGCCGGCCGGTTGCATTGGGCCAGGTCGGCCGCACGCCCTTCGTCGGCCTGCCGGGCAACCCGGTCGCCGTCATGGTGACCTTCCTGCGCTTCGCCCGGCCGCTGATCGACCGGCTGGCCGGCGCGACGGTCCATGTGCCCAGGCTCTTCCCGGTGCGCGCCGGCTTCGACCACCGCAAGAAGGCCAACCGGCGCGAATGGGTGCGCGCCACCCTGGAGCCCTGCGCCGACGGCTGGACCGCGCGCAAATTCGCCCGGCAGGGCGCCGGCATCCTCTCGTCGATGACCGCGGCGAGCGGCCTGGTCGAACTGCCCGAAGACGCCACCGATATCCGGGCCGGGATGACCGTGGATTTCCTGCCCTTCAGCGAACTCGGGGCCTGATGCGATGCCCAGCGAGATGAACGTGCTCTACTTCGCCTGGCTGCGCCAGAAGATCGGCGCCGGCCGGGAAAAGGTGACGCCGCCGGCCGAAGTCGCCACGGTCGGCGCGCTGATCGAGTGGCTGCGCGGGCGCAGCCCCGGCCACGCCGACGCCTTTGCCAACGCCCGTTTCGTGCGCGCCGCCGTGAACCACGAATTCGCGAGCCTGGAGACCGCCGTCGCGCCGGGCGACGAGGTCGCCTTCTTCCCGCCCGTCACCGGCGGCTGAACCGGATTCGCCCGGTGACCGCCGAGGCTCCCCGCACCAGGCTGGACCGGGACGCCTGGATCGGCGGCGCCATCGAACTGCTGGCCGAGCGCGGTCTCAACGCGGTGAAGATCGAGCCGCTGGCGCGCCGCCTCGGCGTCACCAAGGGCAGCTTCTACTGGCATTTCAAGGACCGCCCGGCCCTGCTCGCGGCGATTCTGGCGCGCTGGGAGGAACGGCAGACCGACCTGCTGGTCCGAATCGCCGGCCATGCCGACGCGTCGCCGGCCGAACGGCTGCGCCTGCTGCTCGAAATGACGGTCGGCGCCTACGCGGACCCGGAATTCCGCAACGCCGAGATCGCCATCCGCAACTGGTCGCGCAACGATCCCGCCGCGACGGTGGCGGTGCGCGCGGTCGACGCCCGCCGTTCGGTCTATATCGAGAATTTCTTCATCGGGCTGGGCTTTACCGAAACGGCGGCCCGCACGCGCGCCGGCTTGTTCCAGGGCCTGCTGCTCGCCGAGGCGTTGCTGGTCCGCGACGAAACCGCGGAGGACCGCGCCGCCCGGGTCGGCCGCAGCCTCAACCTGCTGGCCGGCCGGCACCGCAGCGAGGGTTAACCCCTATTCCGCCGCCTCGCCGTAGGCCTCGGGCGGCGGGCAGGCGCAGACGATGTTGCGGTCGCCGTAGACATTGTCGATGCGCCCGACCGGGGGCCAGTATTTGCCGTCTTTCAGCGCCGGCGCCGGAAAGGCGGCGCATTCGCGCGAATAGGGGTGCGGCCAGTCCGCGGCGACCAGATCCTCCGCCGTGTGGGGCGCGTTGGCGAGCGGGTTGTCGTCCGCCGGCCAGTCGCCGGCCTCGATGCGCGCGACCTCATGCCGGATCGCGATCATGGCGTCGCAGAACCGGTCGATCTCGGCGCGGGATTCGCTTTCCGTCGGCTCGATCATCAGGGTGCCGGCGACCGGGAAGGACATGGTCGGCGCGTGGAAACCGTAGTCGATCAGCCGCTTGGCGACATCCTCGACCGAGGCGAACTCCTTGAGCGGCCGGAGATCGACGATGCACTCGTGGGCCACCCGGCCGTTGCTGCCGGTGTAGAGCACCGGGAAATGCTCCCTCAGCCGCACGGCGATATAGTTGGCGTTGAGGATCGCCACTTCGGTCGCGCGCTTCAGCCCGGCGGCGCCCATCATGCTGATATAGGCCCAGCTGATCGGCAGGATGCCGGCGCTGCCCCAGGGCGCCGCGGAGACCGGGCCGATCGCCCGCTCGCCGCCGCATTCCGGATGGACCGGGTGGCCGGGCAGGAAGGGCGCGAGATGGTCCTTGACGCCGATCGGCCCGATGCCTGGCCCGCCGCCGCCATGGGGAATACAGAAGGTCTTGTGCAGGTTCATATGGGCCACGTCCGGCCCGAATTCGCCGGGCCGGGCGATGCCGAGCAGGGCGTTCAGGTTAGCGCCGTCCATGTAGACCTGGCCGCCGCAGCCGTGGACGATGTCGCAGATTTCGACGATCCCCGCCTCGAACACGCCGTGGGTCGAGGGATAGGTCACCATCAGTGCGGCGAGCCGGTCGCGATGCTGCTCCGCCCTCGCGCGCAGGTCGGCGATATCGATGTTGCCGTCGGCGTCGCAGCCGACCACGACGACCGACAGGCCGGCCAAGACGGCGCTCGCCGGGTTGGTGCCGTGGGCCGAACTCGGGATCAGGCAGACGTCGCGCCCGCTCTCGCCCCGGCTCTCGTGCCAGGCGCGGATGACGAGCAGGCCGGCGAGTTCGCCCTGGGAGCCCGCGTTGGGCTGCAGCGAGACGGCGTCGAAGCCGGTCGCCGCGCACAGCATGTCTTCCAGCTCCGCGATCAGCGCCAGCGTCCCGTCGGCCTGGTCGAGCGGCGCGAAGGGGTGCAGGCCGGCGAATTCCGGCCAGGAGACCGGTTCCATCTCGGCCGCCGCGTTGAGTTTCATGGTGCAGGAGCCGAGCGGGATCATGGCCCGGTCAAGCGCCAGATCTTTCAGGGCGAGGCGCTGGAGATAGCGCATCATCTCCGTTTCAGACCGGTAACGGTGGAACACCGGATGGGTCATGAAGGAATCGCGCCGGCGCAGCGCGTCGGGCAGCCGGTCGGGCGCGCTGTCGAGCAGAGCCTCGACGCGGGCCGCGTCCGCGGCGCCCGTCAGCGTTTCCGACAGGGCAAGCAGTTCGTCGGCGCCGCAGGCTTCGTCGAAGGCGACGCCGAAACGGTCGTCGTCGATGAAGCGCAGGTTGAGGCGGGCGTTCATGGCCGCGCCGACGATCTCTTCGGCCCGGCCGGGCGCCCGCACGGTGACGGTGTCGAAAAAGGCCCCGGCTTCGACCTCCAGCCCGGCGGCGGCGGCCACGTCGGCGAAGGCGCTGGCGAGCCGATGGACGCGCCGGGCGATCCGCTCCAGCCCGTCCGGTCCGTGCCAGACGCCGTAGAAGCCGGCCATGTTGGCGAGCAGCACCTGGGCGGTGCAGATGTTGCTGGTCGCCTTCTCGCGCCGGATATGCTGTTCGCGGGTCTGCAGGGCGAGGCGCAGGCCGGGCCGGCCGTGGGCATCGACCGACACGCCGACCAGCCGCCCCGGCATTTTCCGCGCGAACCGGTCCCGGGTCGCGAAGAAAGCGGCGTGCGGCCCGCCGAAGCCCATGGGCACGCCGAAGCGTTGCGCGCTGCCGATCACGATATCGGCGCCCCAGGCGCCCGGCGGTTCGAGCAGGGTGAGCGCGAGCAGGTCCGTCGCTACCGCCGCCAGCCCGCCACCGCCGCGCACCGCTCTCACGCTGTCCTGCCATGCGTCGATCCGGCCGAAGGTGTCGGGATACTGGATCAGGATGCCCAGGGCGCCGAACGCGCGCTCCGGCGTCACCTCGCCGATTTCCAGTTCGATGCCCAGCGGGGCCGCCCGGGTCCGCAGCACGGCGAGGGTCTGGGGATGGCAGCGGTCCGAAACCAGGAAGCGGTCGCTTTTCGACCTCGCCGCCCTGGCCGCGAACAGCATGGCCTCGGCCGCCGCCGTCGCCTCGTCGAGCAGCGAGGCGTTGGCGATTTCCATGCCGGTCAGGTCGGCGACCATGGTCTGGAAATTAAGCAGCGCCTCCAGCCGGCCCTGGGAGATTTCCGGCTGGTAGGGCGTGTAGGCGGTGTACCAGGCCGGATTCTCCAGCACGTTCCGGCGGATCACCGGCGGCACAATCGTATCGTGATACCCCATACCGATCAGCGAGCCAGCGACCGCGTTGTGCGCGGCCAGTTCGCCGATCCGCAGCAGGGCCTCGTTCTCCGTCGCCGGTTCGGCCAGCGGCAGCGGCGCGGTATCCCGGATGGTGGCGGGCACCGCCTCTTCGATCAGCGCGTCGAGCGAATCCGCGCCGACGGCCTCCAGCATGGCCGCGATGTCGTCCGGGCCGGGGCCGATATGCCGGCCGATGAAGGAGTCGCGGTCCTCGAGTTCGGCGTAACGGGCGGGGGGCATGGGGCAACTCCCTGTTCTGTCCCGGGCGGCGGCCCCGGGTGGCAGTCGTGCGGCGGCAGTCGTGCGGCGGCCGGGCGCGGCTAGCTTTGGCTGCTCACGAAAGCGGCGTAGGCTTCGGCGTCCATCAGGTCTTCCAGTTCGGCGGGGTCGGCCAGTTTCAGCCTGACGAACCAGCCGTCGCCCTCGGCGTCTTCGTTGACCGCAGCGGGGTTGTCTTCCAGCGCTCCGTTCGTTTCGACCACCTCGCCGCCGGCCGGCGCGTAAATCTCGCTCGCCGCCTTGACCGATTCGACGACGGCCATGTCATCGCCCTTGAGGACGGTCCGGCCGATTTCCGGCAGTTCGACGAACACGACGTCGCCAAGCTGCTCCTGGGCATGGTCGGTGATGCCGACAGTGCCGGTATCGCCGTCGACCCTGAGCCACTCGTGGTCTTCCGAATAGTAGGTGGTGGGCATGGGCTGCATCCTTTCCGGATCGATCGGGCGGCGGTGCGGACCGGTTGTCCGCCGCCGCGGAAATAGTCATCGCCGGTAGCCCGGCGCGATAAAGGGCAGGCACGCCGCCCGGGCGGGCAGCGCCCTGCCGCGTACCGTGAGGGTGAGCGGCGTGCCGGGAGCGGCATGGCCGATCGCGACATAGCCCATGGCGACCGGGGCGCCGACCGTCGGGCCGAAGCCGCCGCTCGTCACCCGGCCGACCGGCGCGCCGGCGGCATCGCAGATTTCCGCCCCTTCCCGCGCCGGCGTCCGGTCTTTCAGCCTGAGGCCGATGCGGCGGCGGCGGGTCCCGTTGCGCAAATGGTCGAGGATCGTGTCGGCGCCGACGAAGCCGCCTTCGGCGCGCCGGCGCTTGCCGATCGACCAGGTGAGACCGGCTTCGACCGGCGTGGTCGTCAGGTCGATATCGTGGCCGTAGAGGCACAGGCCGGCTTCGAGGCGCAGCGAATCGCGCGCGCCGAGGCCGGCCAGGGCGACCCCGTCATCGGCGAGCAGCGTTTCCGCCAGGGCCGTGGCGTGGCCCGCCGGCACCGAAATTTCGAACCCGTCCTCGCCGGTATAGCCGCTGCGCGAGATCCAGAGCGGCGTACCGCGCCAGTGGAACAGGTCGCCCTGAAGGAAAGCGAGGCCGTCGGTGCCCGGTATCTCGGTTTCCAGAACCGAGGCGGCTTTGGGCCCCTGAAAGGCGAGCAGGGCCTTGTCCTCCTCGATTTCCAGCGCGCAGCCCCGATCGGCCAGCGCCGCGCCGAGATAGGCGAAATCGTCGTCCTTGCGCGCGGCGTTGACGACGATCGCCAGCGCGTTGCCGGCCAGCCGGGTGACCATCAGGTCGTCGCGGATGCCGCCCTCGTCGCCGGTGAGCTGCGTGTAGCGCATCCGGCCGGCGCCGAGCCCGGCGATATCGCCCGGCACCAGGCTTTCGAGCGCCTCGGCCGCGCGCGCGCCGACGATCCGCGCCTGGCCCATATGGGACACGTCGAACAGGGACGCCCGGTCGCGCGTCTGTTCGTGCTCGGCGATGATGCCGCCATACTGCACGGGCAGCGCATAGCCGGCGAAATCGACCATCCGCCCGCCCCGGGCGACGTGCAGGTCGTAGAGCGGCGTGCGTCTGGCCGCTTCGGGTCCGGTGTCGGTTGCCATGGGAAAGCCCCGGCCGGGTTGCGCGAGCGGGAGTCGCCGCGCCCCGCCGACGATCCGCCGGCCAGGCGCGCCCCCTCTGTCGCACAACCTGAGAGTTTGAACCGGTACGGCTGCCCGCCCGGGGCGGCTGCCGGTCTTTCCCCTTCGGTGAGGCGGCGCTAACGCTCGCGCACGGCCGCCTGCTTTCCAGAGTCGCCTCCGCCTGCGGTCCGGGTGCCTGAGAGATTCCGGGGCGGTTGCTCCTTCGGCGCCGGACGCGCAACCCGCGCGCCCGAACTCTCCCGCAGGCGTCAGAGGCTATGGACGAAAGGTTAGCGGAAGCGGACGGCGAGTCAAGCGGCGGAACCGGTCGCCCGATGCAAATATTCGGCGCGGGCGTTCATGGAGGCGTCGCGCGTTGCTCCGTCGGCGGTCGTGCGCGCACACCGAATTTTCCGCTCAAGTCATGGCCAGCGTACTCTTTGGCGTAAATCGCTCATCATAGACCGCAACAGTCGATTGAACTGTTTTTCGAGATCGTCCAAGTCTTGGCCATCGTACTGCCCGGTCAGGTAGTTATCTATCTGAAACCGCCATTCGCATCTGATTGGGTCGAATCGGTTTTCAACCGCGAGACGGGTTTCGGAATTCGTTCCATGAAATCCATTCAAATGGAACGCCAGTGCATTGGAAATTAGGGATGCATTTTCCGGAATATCGGAAGTATTTTCGCCCGCGCCAAATTCGAGCTCGAGAACATTACCGTCGACTCTTTGGCCCTTTATGTTCCATACAGAATCGTCGATAGAAGAAAATTCATCGGCGAACAGCGCGACCTTGGACCGACAATAATCCCGGAACGGCCGCACAACTCTTTCCACATATTCCCGCGCTGCAACCTGCCCGCCCGCCGCGCTGCTTCTGACGAACGATTGCTTGAAAAGCGCAATTTCCCGATCGATATCGTCTGCATCCTCAATGGATTCGCCGCGCGCAGCTCTCAGGTGCAGGTCGAGGGCGTATTCGCAGCACGACGCGATATAGTCGATGAACTGCGCCAGATCCTCGCTCTTGTCGGCCCGTTCGAGCTCCTGAATGTATCGATCCCTGTCCTCCCGGCGGACGATCGCCACGGTGTAGCCGCGTCCGATGAGAATCATGTTCATCAGCAGCCGCGCCATGCGTCCGTTACCGTCGTCGAACGGATGGATGCGGACGAAGCGGTAATGGAAGGCCGCGGCGAGAACGATCGGGTGTTCCCCTTCGGCGTCCCGCGTCCTGTACCAGTCCATCAGGTCGCCCATCGCCGGCTTCACCTGTTCGGGCGGCGTGAAATAATAGGTCTCCCGGGTCGACGTCACGACGTTGTTGGGCGCGCCCTTGTAAGCGCCGATCCCGATACGGCGCTTGGCTGGGCGCCCGTCCGGCGTTTCGGCATCGACCTCGTAAGGCTCCTTCAACAGGATAGCGTGAAGCTGCCGGATGAAGGTCTCGGTCAGCCCGAGCTCCTCCCCGACAGCGTCCTCCACTGCCTTGACGGCGTCGTTGTGGCCCTCGATGTCGAGATGGTCCCGCATCGGCTTGCCGTGAGCGGTGAGTCCGTGGAGGATCAGGCTGCGCGTTTCGCCCAGGGTCAGCGAGTTGCCCTCGACGGCGTTGGAATGGTAGTTCGATTCGATCCGCAATTTCTGTCCCACCCGTGCAACCGTTTCCGGTGGCAGGGGGCGAAGCGCATCGAGCTCCTGCTTGAGCCGGTCGATCCGTTCGAGAATTTCGCTCATCGGACGCCTCCCCGATTTCAGGCCCGGAAATTCCTTACACGCCGTCCACACCCGCCAGCGCGGCCGGAAACTCGGCTTCGTCGAACACCAGTTTGAAAATGCCCTTGGCCGGGCCGTCGCGAACGGTCATGGACCCGCACTCGAATGCGCCTTCCAGGGCGTCCAGCACATGCTTCTTGTAATCGGTATCCAAGCCGTCGAGATGCGCGCCCTTGGTTTCGTAGACCAGAAAGTGCTGCCGCCCGTTTTCGCTGCCGGCGATAGCGACGAAATCGGGCCAGATGCGATTTGGTTTCCATCCTCGCAGGTAGTAGTCTCCGCCCTGGCGAGCCGCGATCCGGTGCCACCATTGCAAGGCGTTCTGTTCGTCCAGATAGCGCGCGAATTTGCGCTCCAGGCCGGAGTCGAACTGATGGGTGAAAACCGGCTCGAACAGGCTGAGTTGCAGCGGAGTGTGCCGATCCTCGCGCGTCATCGGGCCGACGTCTTCCGGCACTGAAATCTCAAAGCTCTTGTCCATACGGAAATTCCCGCTGCCCGGATTCAAATCGAACCGGATCTCCTTTCGCCGCAGCTTTTCCATGAAGACATTCCGGGCCAGAACCTCGATTTCAAGGCTCACATGCTTGCGCAATTCGTGAATCAGGTAGGTGCGCTGATCGTAAATCGCGTCGTCGCCCCGATCCGCAGGCGGCAGCTTTTCGATGAGGTTCCGGGCAATCCGCGCCGCCTGCCAAGGATTCGGCACCATGTCGGACAGACGGCGGGCAAACCACATCAGCCTCAATGTCTTGTCGACAAAGACTTCCCGGCCCGCGCCGATGTCCGGCGCCGCGTCGCCGAGATCGACGATGGCTGACTGCCGGATGGCCCGTTGGGTCTGGCTCTCCCCGGCGTCGGGAGCGTCCAGCGCGTTCCAGTCGATATCCGGCAGGATGTCGCGCATATAATCCAGTTCGCGCCAGTCTTCGCCGTCCCGATGCAGCACCAGGGGCAGGAATATCTCCGCGTCGCGAAACGGCTCCCGCCGCCGTACCGGAACCCGCGTCGCGTCCGCTCCCGCTTCGGAATGGACCTCGCCGGCGAGGCCGGTCAGCCCTTCCTCTTCCAGTCCGGCCTTTACATGCTCGACCGCCTCGCCAACGGCGGTGTTCCAGCAATAGACATAGCACCGATCCAGGGCATCCCGGCCGGTGCGCCGGGCATGGGGCTGCCGCATGACGCGGCCGACCAGTTGCGTGATCGCCCGCTTGGCGGTGGTGTTGTCCAGCATCGCCAGCACATAGGCGAAGGGGCAGTCCCACCCCTCCATCAGCGCCGCCTTGGTGACGATCCAGCGCACCGGGCAATAGGGCGAGAGCAGGTCCTTGCCGGCAAGTTCGTCCCGTTCGGCGGACTTCACCGCCACCGCTTCGGCCGGGACGCCCAGGTTCCGGATCAGATACGCCCTCACATCCTCGGCGTGGACCCGTTCGCCGTCTTGCTGGTCCTTGCCCGTGCGCTCGACCCGGACCACGACAATGGGGCGGATATAGCGGCCTTCGCTTGCCTGAAAGGAGTCCGCTTCGGCGGCGAGCCGGTCCAGTTCCCCATGGGCCGCGACCAGCGTGTCCTGCCAGGCGACGTTGGAGAAGGCCGTCACCCGGACCGGCAGCTTGATCATTTCCTCCGCCTTCAGTTCGACGCCGCCGATATCGACCAGAAGGTTGCTGATGCCGCGGTTGGGCGTGGCGGAAAGCTCGATCACCAGGCGCGGATCGAGACGGTTCACCGAGCGCGCGAACTCTTCGCCGGCCTTTCGCTGTTTGCCGTAGGCCTTGTGCGCTTCGTCCAGCACCACGACCGGGCGCAGCATCTTGAAAACGTTGAACAAGCTGTGCTTCACCGGGCCGTCGGCGGCAACGCGCTCCAGATCCGGATGGCCGTTCAGCAGCCGCGCATCGCCCAATATGTCGTCGCCGTCCGGGAAGAAGGTGGGATAGCGGCCGGAATCGCGGAACATCCGCAGGAATTCCCTACCTTTCTGCCGGTTGGCAGCCGGCAGCATCAGCAGCATGACGCACAGATAGTTGGCCGTGTCTGCCGCCGTGAAGGGATCGTCCTTTTCCAGCAGCCGGACCCGCCCGCCGCTGGCCCGCTCCAGCAACTGCCGGTAGGGGTGCTCCCGGTTCTTCAGCGCGGCTTTCGTCTGCGTATAGATCGCGCGGGTCGGGACAATCCAGAGCGTGAGCCCCGTTTGCCGGCCCAGCCGCTCCAGCACGGCGGCGGCGAGCAGCGTCTTGCCGCCGCCGGTCGGCACTTTGAGGCAGACATGCGGGATCGGCCGCCCGGCCTCGTCCGTGCGGCTCGCATAGGCGTCGGCGGGCCGGGCGACGCCGCCCGATGCGGCCAGATTCCGCCACGCAACCGCGGGGAAATTGCGGTCGTCGCCGGTTATTTCGACGCCCCGTTCCTCAAGCGCCTCGATCCGGCGTTGCACGTCGCGGGCCGCCCGGTCCAGCGCCTCGCGCCAGCGTACGAAGGCGTCCAGCGCCGTGGCCTGATAATCTTTCAGCTCCAGCATCATGGGCGCGCGCTCAGCCCGGCCGGTGCATGTCGTAGGGCAGTTGGCAGAAGGTAATGCCCAGCGCCGTCAGGTCGCGCTGCGCGATATATTTGCCCGGCGCGAAGACGACCGCCTCCCTGCCGCCCTCCCGGTTGACGGCGGCGATGCGCTTCGCCCGCTCCTCGTTGAACATGGCGTCGTGGCCGTGCAGCCATTCGAGGTCCGGACGGTAGAGCAGGTAATAATCCGTCGAGCCCTCGCTGTGGAACAGGCCGTCGTCGTTCTGCGGTTCGAGATCGGCCGGGCCGGCGGAGACGCCGGTCGCCGTGTGCAGGAGCCAGGCGGCAAGCGTGGACCGGTCGGGCAGGTTCGCGCCGGTCAGCATGGCCTCGGCGTCCAGCGGTTCGCCCAAAGTGCAATATGCGAAGGACCCGCCAAGACCCTCGCGCAGGGCGGCGTCTTTCGCCTTGGGCACGCCCTTTATGACCCGCCGCACCCGCTCCGCGGTGATGCTGTCGGCATAGTCCTCGCATTCCACGAGGATGAACTTGCGGTCGCCGCCATCCGCCTTGTTCAGGGCGAGTACGGCATGGGCGGTCGTGCCGCTACCGGCGAAAGAGTCCAAAATAATGGAATCTTCTTCCATAGCGAGACCCATGATCCGGGTCAAAAGTTCGACGGGTTTGACGGTCGTAAAGTCGGGAAAGTCGTCAGGAAAAACCTGAAGAAGCGTTTTCTTCGCTTCCTGCGTGTGGCCGACTTCCTTATAGGTCCAGATCGTCTCGGCTACCAAGCCTTGTTTCACTTCGGAAAGAAATCGCTTTATTGCTGGAACTTGATTCCGGTCTCTACCCCACCAGATTCGATTGTCTCCATCCAATTCCCAGAATTTTTCTTCCGAGTAGCGCCAGAAATTACCAGCCGGAGGGGCCTTTATCACCCGGCCACCAGGACACTCTATCGCGTAGGTTCCCCGGCTGTACGGATTTCGCGCCGAGAGGTCGCTGGATTTCCACGGCCCACGCGGATCGTCGTCAGGGTTAGAATAACGTGCGTCGGCCTCCTCGGTTCGCGGAAGCAAGCGTAAATCGAATGATCCCTTGCTCTTGGCGTACACAACGATAAAATCGTGATTTTCTGAGAAGTATTTGGCGTTGCTTTTGGGGGCGTAGACTTTCTCCCAAACGATTGTTGCGACGAAATTATCTTCCCCGAAAATTTCGTCCATCAGCATCCGCAGATGATGCTGTTCGTTGTCGTCAATCGACACGAAAATCGCGCCGTCGTCCGCCAGCAGTTCCTTCAGCAGGTGCAGGCGCGGCCACATCATGCAGAGCCATTTGTCGTGGCGCTCCAGGTCCTCGCCGTCGACCGGACCATTCTCCTTCAGCCACGCTTTCATCAGCGGGCTGTTCACCTTGTCGTTATAGATCCAGCCCTCGTTTCCGGTGTTGTAGGGCGGGTCGATATAGACGCACTTCACCCGCCCGGCGTAGCGCGGCAGCAGCGCCTTGAGCGCGTGCAGGTTATCGCCGTGGATAATCAGGTTGTCGTCCGCGGCGGCCCCCGAACCGGGGTCCGCCGCGCCCGGGCCGGCAGAGCGGTCGGCGTCCGGCGCCAACGGCCGGTAGGGCACCGTCAGATGGTGGGCGTAGATATGCTGCTTGCCCTTGAACTCCAGCGTCGGCATCGGCGCCCCCTCTCTGCGTATCGGGATTATAGACCGGGGCGGTCGCACCGCAAGATGTTGTTGCCGCATCCGCAGCGTAACACAACATATTGTGGATAATTCCACTCCGGTTCGCAGGCCGGTATGTATCGCAGCTATTATATTCGTATTTTGTTCTAAATTCAACCGATAAACCGGGAGCCGCCCGGTTCGGTTTGCTTCCGCCCCCGCGTGGCGGAGGCCGCCTACAGCCCGTTATGGGTGCCGTCGCAGAAGGGGCCGTTGGCGGTCTGCTTGCACTGGCACAGCCAGGCCTCTTCGGTCTCCTCCTGCTTGAAGACCAGCGGTTTCATCTCGGTCGCCTTGTGGGCGCCGTCGCAGAAGGGCTGGTTCGCGCTCAGCCCGCAGACGCACCAGGCATAGCTCTTGCCCGCCTCCAGTGTGACGTTCTTCGGTTCCCGCGCCGCGATCTTTCCCGCCATGCTCCTGCCCCTCCTGCCGGCGTATTTCTACCGGCGGCACCGTAGCCAACGATGCCGCGCCCGGCAAGCCGCGGAACCTTTCCCGAACCCGGCAGTATGGGTAGCATCGGTCCATGAAGACGACGCTGAACATCGATGACGATCTGCTGGCGCGGGCCAGGCGCCGCGCCAGGGAAACCGGACGCCCGCTGCGGGCCGTGGTCGAGGAGGGGCTGCGCCGCGTGCTCGCGCGGCCTGCCCCCGGCAGCCGATACAGGCTGCCCGATCTGAGGGCGGGGGATCCTGCGGCGCCCGATCCGCTGGAGCGCTATTCCTGGCCCGAACTGCGCGACGCGATCCACGACAGATCGAGCGCCGAATAGGGCAGGAATTTCGCCGCTGCGTATCGGGATTTTACGGCGGACGTCGACCTCTCTGCGCTTGGCCTCGATCCCGATGCATTGTTCGGAAATATCCGGGACAAGCGACCCGGGCGCGACGACCGGTCGTAAGCGCAATCTTTCGGCGCGACCGCGGCCCGCCCTGCCGGCCGCTCCGCCCGCCCCTTGAGAGAAAGGCGGGTTGGGCGTAAGCAACGGGCATGGCGGTCTATACCCAGGTGGCGGACGACGAGCTGGCGGCGTTTCTCGGCGCCTACGACATCGGCGCGCTCGTCGCCTACAAGGGCATCGCCGAAGGAGTGGAGAATTCCAACTATTTCCTCCAGACCGAGCGCGGCAGCTTCATTCTGACGCTCTACGAAAGGCGGGTCGATCCGGCCGACCTGCCGTTTTTCCTGGGCCTCATGGACCATCTGGCGGCGCGGGACATCGCCTGCCCGACGCCGATCCACGCCCGCGACGGCGAGGCGTTGCGTACGCTCTCCGGCCGGCCGGCCGCGATCATTTCCTTCCTGCAGGGGGTGTCGCCGCGCCGGGTCGATATCCGCCATTGCGCGCCGCTCGGCGGGGCGCTGGCCGGGATGCACCTGGCGGCGGACGGCTTCGCCATGAGCCGGCCGAACGCGCTCAGCCTCGCCGGCTGGCGGCCCCTGTTCGACCGCTGCGGCCCGCGCGCCCACGAGGTGCAGAACGGCCTGGCCGGCGAGATCGAGCAGGAGCTGGAATTCCTGGAGGAGAACTGGCCCTCCGGCCTGCCGACCGGCGTGATCCACGCCGACCTGTTCCCGGACAACGTGTTCTTCCTCGGCGACCGGGTCTCCGGCCTGATCGACTTCTACTTCGCCTGCAACGATTACTTCGCCTACGACCTGGCGATCTGCATCAACGCCTGGTGCTTCGAGAAGGACGGCAGCTTCAACGTCACCAAGGCGCGCCACATGCTGAACGCCTATCGCGCGGTGCGGCCCTTCTCGGCGGCGGAACTGGCGGCGATCCCGGTGCTGCTGCGCGGCGGTGCATTGCGCTTCCTGCTGACCCGGCTGCACGACTGGCTGTTCCACCCGGAAGGCGCGCTGGTGACGCCGCACAACCCGCTGGAATACCACCGCAAGCTGCGCTTCCATCAGGGCGTCAAACGGCCCGGCGAACTGGGGCTGGAGTGACGCAGGACAGCGAGGAAGGGCCTACGGGATGACGGAAACGATGGCCGGCGGCCGGGCCGAGGCGCGGCCCGAACTCTATACCGACGGCGCGTGCAGCGGTAATCCGGGGCCGGGCGGCTGGGGCGTGCTGATCCGGCGCGGGCCGGAGGAGGAGACCCGCTGCGGCGGCGCGGCGGAGACGACCAACAACCGCATGGAATTGCAGGCCGCCATCGAGGCGCTGAAGGCGGTGCCGGAGGGCGGCGCGGCGACGCTCCATACCGACAGCAGCTACGTCAAGGACGGCATCACGCGCTGGATCGCCGGGTGGAAGGCCGGCGGCTGGCTGACGGCGGCGCGCAAGCCGGTCAAGAACCGCGACCTGTGGCAGGAACTGGACGCGCTGCACGGCGCCCGGCGCATCGACTGGCGCTGGGTGAAGGGCCATGCCGGCGATCCCGGCAACGAGCGGGCCGACGAGCTGGCCCGGCAAGGCATGGCGCCCTTCCTGCCGGAAGACATGCGGCAAGCCGCGGTACAGAATCCCCCGGCCGGCATGCAGCGCATCATTCCCATGCTCAACTATGCCGACGCGCCGGCGGCGATCGATTTTCTCGTGCGCGCCTTCGGCTTCCGCGAGCGCCAGGTCTACCCCATGAAGGACGGGCGGATCGGCCATGCCGAACTGGCATTGGGCCCTGGCGGGCCGGGCGGCAATGTCGTGATGCTGGCAAGCGTGTTCCCGGAGATGGGCCAGGTCGCGCCGGCGCAGGCGGGCGGGCATTACAGCCAGGTCTTCTGCTATGTCGACGATGTCGACGCGCACCACGCGCAGGCGCAGGCCGCCGGCGCGCGCATCACGGCCGAACCGGAAGACCAGTTCTACGGCGAGCGCCACTACCGCGCCGAAGACCCGGAAGGCCACCGCTGGATCTTCGGCCAGCGCGTCCGCGAGGTGCCGGAAGCGGAGATCCGGGCGGCGATGGAAGGGATGTAGCGGCGCCGGTCTGCCGGGCGGTACGACGAGGAAATTCGGAAAGCGATTTCAATGCCGGAACTGCAAAGCGCCTTCGGGCTGGTCGTTCTGTTCGGGCTGGCCTGGGCGGTCGGCACGCGGCGGCGCGACGCCTGGCGGGTGGCGCTGGCCGGGATCGGCCTCCAGGTCGCGCTCGCGCTCATCCTGCTCAAGGTGCCGCTGATCGCCGATGGCGTGGCCTCCCTCAGCCATGTCGTGGCCGTCATGGAACGGGCGACGCGCGCGGGCACCAGCATGGTCTTCGGCTATATCGGCGGCGGGCCGCTGCCGTTTACCGAGAGCCGGCCCGGCGCCGCGTTCGTTTTCGCATTTCAGGCCCTGCCCATCGTTATCGTGACCAGCGCGCTGACCGCGCTGCTGACCCACTGGCGCATCCTGCCCTGGATCGTGAAGGCGATCGGCACCGTGCTGGAGCGCGGCTTCCGCATCGGCGGCGCGCTGGGGCTGGCGAGCGCCGCCAACATCTTCGTCGGCATGGTCGAAGCGCCGCTCTTCATCCGCCCCTACCTCAAGGATTTCAGCCGCAGCGAACTATTCGTCGTCATGACCGTCGGCATGGCGACGATCGCCGGCACCGTCTTCGTGCTCTATGCCGGCATCCTGGCGCCGGTGCTGCCTAACGCCGCCGGCCAGATCCTGGTCGCCTCGGTGATCAGCGCGCCCGCCGCCATCGCCATCGCCCTGCTGATGGTGCCGGCGGACGGGCCGGCGGCGGCGAGCGGCAGGCTGCCGCCGCGCGAGACTGCGAGCGCCATGGAGGCGCTGGTCGTCGGCGCGCGCCAGGGCCTCAACATGCTGTTCCTCATCATCGCCCTGCTGATCGTGATGATCGCCCTGGTCCATCTGGCGAACGGCCTGCTCGACCTGCTGCCCAACGTCGCCGGCGAGGCGATCACCCTGCAGAAGATCCTGGGCCTCGTCATGGCGCCGATCTGCTGGCTGATGGGGATTCCCTGGGCGGAATGCTGGGACGCCGGCCAGCTCATGGCGACCAAGGTCGTGCTCAACGAGCTGGTCGCCTATCTCGATCTCGCCCGGCTGCCCGAGGGCACGCTGAGCGACCGCAGCCGGCTGATTCTGGTCTACGCCATGTGCGGCTTCGCCAATCTCGGCGGGCTCGGGATCATGGTCGGCGGGTTGACCGTGCTGATGCCCGAACGGCGCGCCGAGATCCTCGCGCTGTCCTGGAAGAGCCTGGCCGCCGGCGTGCTCGCGACCAGTGCCACCGGCTGCGTGATCGGCATTCTCGGCTGACGCCGCCTGCGTTCGGCCGGACACTTGCATCCGTCTCCCGACAGCCTGTCTCTCCGCCGCTACGGCGGCGCCCTGATTCTGGTCTGCGCGGGCGTCTGGCTCCACGCCGCCGACAGCCTGCTCGTCGCCACCATGCTGCCGGCGCTGGTCGCGGAGATCGGCGGCGAGGCGCTGATCGGCTGGACCGTCTCGCTCTACGAGATCGGCACCATCCTGACCGGCGCCGCGAGCGGTTTGCTGGCGGCCCGGTATGGCGTGCGCCTGCCGATGGCCGTTGCCGCCGCCGCGTTCGCCGCCGAATGCGCGATCAGCGCCCTGGCCCCGACGATGTGGGTGGTTCTGGCGGGGCGCCTACTGCAGGGCCTTGGCGGCGGCGGCCTCATGGCCCTCGCCTTCGTCGCGACGAGCGTCCTGTTCCCCAGGCCGTTGGTTCCCCGGGCCATCGCGGCGGTTTCGGCGCTCTGGGGCGTCTCGGCCTTTCTCGGCCCGCTGATCGGCGGCCTGTTCGTCGAATATGCGGATTGGCGCGGCGGATTCTGGTTTTTCGGCGCGAAGGCGGTCGCGCTGTCGCTCTGGATCGGCTTCGGCGCCGGGCTCGGCCGGCAGCCGCTGCCGGACCCGGCGCGAAACACCGTATTCTCGTCGCGCCTGCTCCTGCTGGCTGCCGGCGTCGTGCTGATCGCCTATGGCGGTGTCGAAGTCGGACCGCTGCGCACCGCGTCGTGCGTACTGGCCGGCATCGCCGCCCTCATCGCCTTTCTGGTCCTGGACGCGCGCGGCGGCGGGAGCCGGCTGCTCCCGCGCCGGTCCTTCGATCCAACCGCGCCGGTCGGATCGGGCCTGGTCATGATCTTCTGCCTGGCCATCGCCACGATCGCGGTCACCGCCTACGGCCCGCTTTTCATCGTCCTGCTGCATGGCGCCCCGGCGCTGGTCGCGGGCTACATCGTCGCCTGCGCGTCCATCGGATGGACGATCGCCGCGCTCCTCGTCGCGGTCTCGGCCGAACGGCACGACCGGACGCTGATCGGCGCGGGCATGCTGGTCGTGACGGCAAGCATACCCGGCTTCCTCTACAGCGTGCCCAACGGCCCGGTCTGGCTGATTGCGGCGTTCTCCGCCCTGCAGGGGGCCGGGTTCGGCATGGCGTGGGCCTTCGTCCTGCGCCGGATGACGGCTCTGGCGCCGGCGGACGATACCGAGCGGGTTGCCAGCGCCCTGCCGACCGTTCAACGGCTGGGCTACGCGGTCGGCGCCGCCTATGCCGGGATTGTCGCCAACGCCGCCGGGTTTGCCGACGGTGCGGACAAGGCCGGTATTGCCGAGGCGGCACGGGCGGTCTTCGCCGCCGCCCTGCCGTTCGCCGCGATCGGCCTGGCCGCGACCGCCCGGTTCATTTACTCCGGGACCGCAGGGCGCTGGCCCGACAGGAAATCCGATGCGGACGGGTGACGTTCCTCCGGCCGCCGGCTGCCCTGCTCCACGCGAAGGGCGGACGACGGCAGCCATGCCGGTAGCCGGGGTTCCACCGGCTGCGTGACTGGCGCTCTGGGGTAGGGGCGTCGGCACGGCAGACCGCAGCCGGTTGCCAGCCTTGCGCCAATAATGCGAAGCTGCCCCGGCAACGCATATTCGGGAGGAACACGATGATCCGCTTCCATACACTCTGCACCGCGGCGCTCGGTGCCGTGGTCGCTACCGGCTTCGGCGCCGGCACGGCCAGCGCCGAGAAGATGACCTACCTGTTCCCGGCGCCGCCGATCCTGCCGTCGTTCGGGCCGCAGCAGCTGGCGAAACAGCGCGGCTATTTCAAGGCGGCCGGGCTGGAGGTCGCCTTCGCCACCGCCAAGGGCGGCGTCGATGTCGCCAAGCAGGTCGGCGTCGGCAACGCCGAGATGGGGGGCGGTCTGGCCGACAGCCCGATCATCGTGCGCGCCCAGGGCATCCCGGTGCGCTCGGTCGTCGCCTTCGGCGGCCGCGGCTTCATGCAGCTCGTGGTGCGCGAGGATTCCGGCATCACGACGCCGGCCGGCCTAAAGGGCAAGAATGTCTCCGTCATGTCGTACCAGGACACGACCTACTACGCCCTGCGCGGCATGCTGGCGGCGACCGGCCTCAAGGTGCAGGATATCAACGCCATGGCGGTCGGCCCGCGCGCCGTGCCCGGCATGGTGATTCAGGGCAAGGCGGTCGGCTGCGCCTGCGTGCCGGACTGGATCCCGCCGATCCTCGCCGCCAAGGTAAAAATCCGGATCATCAAGTCCGAGGACTATTTCCCGCACATGGCCCAGGCCTCGCTGGCCTCGGACAAGCTGATCGCTGCGAAGCCGGCGCTGATCAGGAAATTCGTCGGCGCCGTGCTCAAGGGCATGAAGGACATCATGGACGACCCGGCCGGCGCGGCGAAGGATTTCGCCAAGGCGGCGCCCATGTGGAAGGGCAAGGAGGGTTATGTCACGGCGGTGTTCAAATACTTCGCCGACCTCGTCTATCCCGGCCAGAAGGTGCTCGGCGAGATCGACGCGAAACGGCTGGCCAAGCTGCAGGAGTTTTACGTCGCGCAGGGCATCGTGCGGAAGAAAGTGCCGCTCGGCGAGCTCTACACGAACCAGTTCGTGACGGGGAAATAGCGCAACGGAGCTGGCGCGAGGGGGGATAGCGCAAGGCCGGGCGGAACGGGCCGGTTCGGCCCCCGCCCGGACAGCCCGTCACGGTCGCCCTCCCCGGCGGTCACAGGAGTTCCGTCGCCAGCCAGAGCCAAAGCGGCAGGGTCGCGACGCTTACCGCAGTCTGGGTGGCTACCATGGCCGCCGCCGCCTTCGCGTCGCCGCGCAGTTGGCGGACGAGGGCATGAGCCGATACCGGGCAGGGCGCCGCGGCGTAGACCAGCAGGGCGGTGGCGTAGGTACCGCCGACGTCCAGCAATTCCAGAGCGACCAGCACGAAGCCGGGCAGCAGCAACAGCTTGACCGCGACGGAAGCCGCCATCGCGCGCCGCCCGGACGTTGCGGCGTCGAAGGCCAGGCCCGCGCCGGCCGCCAGCAGCCCGAGCGGCAGCGCCGCCCGGCCCAGGCTCTGCAGAATGTCTTCGGCCGGGCCGGGGATTCCGGTGTCGGCGACGTTGATCGCGAGGCCCAGGGCAATGGCGATCACAATCGGGTTGAGCAAGGTCTCGCGCACGACCGGCCCCAAGGCGCTCGTCGCCGTGTCCTTGCCGCCCCGCGTACGCACCAGCGCGACCGCGCCGATCAGCCCGGTCAGCGGCACGAAAACGGCCAGGGAAAGCGCAAAGGCGGACAGGCCGACATCGTCGAACAGGGCGACGACGATCGCCAGCGCCGGATAAGCGTTGCCGCGCAGGCTGCATTGCACCAGCGCGCCGTAAGCGCCCGGCTTCGGCGCCACGGCCCGGCGGACCGCATGCATCGACGCGGCGGCGGCCAGCACGCCCGCGGCGGCCGCAACCGTGGCGTCCAGCACCGGCAGTTCGTCCAGGTTCGCCCCCGCCAGGCCGTGCACCAGCAGACAGGGCAGCAGGACGAAATAGGTCAGCCGGTCGAGGCCGGACCAGAAGGCTTCGGGCGCGAATGCCGCCCGGCGCAGCGCCCAACCGAACACCATCAGCACGACGACGGGAGCGAGCGCGGCGACGATGTCGGACAAGGGGCTGCTCCGCCGCCGCGTCGTCAGGCCGGACGGTCCGGCGGCGGGCCGGCCGGCCGCACGGCTCCCGAAGCATCCCGGGGCGCATCCCGGGGCGCATCCCGGGGGGCATCCCGGAGCGCGTCCAGCGCCCCCTGGAGAATCCAGGCCGCCGCCGCCTTATCGACCACCTCGGCGCGGCGCTTGCGCGTCATGTCCGCCTCACCGATCAGCAACCGCTCGACGGCCGCGGTCGACAGCCGCTCGTCCCAGAAGGCGTAGGGCAGCGCGATTCGCCCGTCCAGGTTGCGGGCGAACTGCCGGACCGACTGGCAGCGCCGCCCTTCGGCGCCGTCCATGTTGACCGGCAGGCCGTAGACCAGGGCGGCCGCGCCGCGACCGGCGATCTGCGCCGCAATGGCCGCGGCGTCGGCGGCGAACTTCCTGCGGTGCACAGTGACCAGCGGCGATGCGATGGTGCGGGTGCGGTCGGAAATGGCGAGGCCGACGGTTTTTGCGCCGACATCCAGGCCCATCGCCGGCGCATCGGGCGGCAGACGTTCCGGCAGGTCGAAAAGATCGATTTCCGGCATGGCTCGGGCGGGCGGCGGCTGAAAGCGGCAGGCCCGACTCTAGCCCGGAGGCGCCGCCATTGTCATGGCCTGCGCGCCGCAGGGCCGGCGGCGCGCCGGAACCGGAAGGGCGTTACCGGATTCAGTCGTCCGCCGGTTTCCGCGTCGCGTCCACGGTCAGGCGAAGATTGTCCATCAGGACACCCCACTTGAAGCGTCCGAGGGCCTCGACCATGCCGGACTGGGCCTGTTTCCACAGCGGCAGCGCGGCGTCCAGCGCCTCCAGCCCCTTCCCCGTCGCGCTGACCAGGCGGGCGCGCCGGTCGTCCCCCGGCGCTACCTGCACCAGTCCTGCGCGCTCCAGCGGCTGCAGGTTGCGGGTCAACGTCGTGCGGTCCATGACCAGCGTTTCGGCCAGCCGGCTCATAGGGATGGGGCCCTTGGAGGCCGCTGCAGCCAGCACCGGCAACTGGGTGATCTTCAGGCCGATGGGCTCCAGCACCTGTTCGTAACGCTGGGTCACCACCCGCGTCGCCTGGCGCAGGTTCTGGCAGGTGCAGCTGGAAAGCAGTTCCAGCGTCGTCCGGTCACCGGATCCATCCGGCATGAAGGCCTCCATCGGGTCGTGGTCGTGCAGTGCAATAGATATGTGTTGCAATGCACCAAATTAAAGGGGTGTTCGCAGGTCGTTGTGCGCCGGCGGGCGGTCCGGTACCCGGGCTCTGCCGCCGCTCCGTTCCCGGACGCCGCCCGTCCCGTGTCCCCTGTCCGCAGGCATCCCCGCGGGCGTGTCCGCAGGCGGCCCGGCTCGAACGGTCAGCCCATCGCCTTGATGCGGGCGTTCAGCCGGCCGATGCGTCGCGCTGCGGTGTTGCGGTGCAGAACGCCCTTGGTCACGCCGCGCATGATTTCGGGCTGGGCGGATTTGAGCGCGTCGCGTGCGGCGTCCCCGTCGCCGGCGGCGATCGCCAGTTCGACCTGTTTCAGGAAACTGCGCACCCGGCTGCGTCGGGCGATGTTGATCTGCGTCCTTGCGCCGTTACGGCGGATGCGCTTCCTGGCCGATTTGTGATGGGCCATCGTGTCTCTTCGCTACGGTGTACGGTCGGCGTGAAACGCGCGCCGGCCGGAAGCGGCGGCGCGCAGGATGGGCGGTATAAAGGCCGTGCCGCCGAAAGGTCAAGGCGGGGACCCGTTCCCAATGGCCGCATCCCGCCCCTCGGCGCAGCGGTCGCGGCAGCCGGAACGCCGGGCTTTGCGGCAACCGCTCGCCCGGCCGGCAAAGGCAGGCCGGGCGCACCCTGTGCGACCGCAGCCGCCCTGTCCGGAGCGGCGGTACCAAAAACAGTTATTTTTTAGAGGCTTAGTATTGACGTTGCCGTTCCGATTTGGCAGTCTTTCGCTCCGGTCGGGAACGGTGCCCGGACTGTGGCCGATCTGTTTCGCGACCGTTCCGGAAATCGGCCGCCGCGATTGGGAGCATCCGCACCTGCCATGACGAAGTCGGAACTGATCGCACGGTTGGCCGAGCGGCATCCGGATCTGAAGTCGAAAGTCTTCGAGCGCATCGTCTCGACGGTCTTCGACGAAATCGCCGACGCGCTGGAACGCGGCGACCGTGTGGAGTTGCGCGGCTTCGGCGCGTTCTCGGTCAAAGAGCGGGCGCCGCGTATCGGGCGCAATCCGCGCACCGGCGCCACCGTTCACGTCGCGCGCAAGCGCGTGCCTTATTTCAAGACCGGCAAGGAACTGCGCGAACGGCTGAACCCCGAACGGACGGGCTGAACCGGCGGCGGGCCGGCACACCGTTCCGGGCCGGATGGCGCCGGCAGCGGGCCATCGCCGCAGAACGGGCACGGCGCCGCGCCCCGGCCTTGCAGGAGCACCGGCATGAAACTCATCGGCTGGATCGTCATCGCCACGGTCGGGATCGCCTTCGTCGCCTTCGCGACGCATAACTACCACGGTGCGCAGGTGAACCTGTGGCCGGCGCCGCTGGAATTGTCGCTGCCGGTCTACGGGATCGTCTTCGCCGGCATCGCGCTCGGCTTCCTCGGCGGCGCGCTGGTTGCCTGGCTGGCTGGCGGGAAGGGCCGGCGCAAGTCGCGCGAATTCCGGCGTACCGCCCGGACCCTGGAACGGAAACTGGAGCGCCGCGACGAGGCCGGCGGCAGCCTGCCGGCCGTCCGCGCGGGCTGAGTGCGCTTGGCGAGCGCGCACGCGAACCGCAGGCTTTCGGGCTCGCCTCGGAATTGGGCTTCGGGGCCCCGGCGCCGCGGCGTCATCCGGCAGAAAATACAGTGAGGGGCCATGAGCTGGCTGGATAACATTCGTCCGAAAATACGCGCCCTGGTCACGCGCGAGGTGCCGGAAAATCTCTGGGTCAAATGTCCGGCCTGCGATCAGATGATCTTCCACCGCGAGTTGGATGCGAACCTTCAGGTCTGCCCCCATTGCGGCCACCATATGCGCATTGCGGCCCGCGACCGGCTGGCCGCCCTGTTCGACGATGGCGAATTCCAGGAGATCGAGCCGCCGAAGGCGGTCGTCGACCCGCTGAAATTCCGCGACCGCAAGCGCTATACCGAGCGGTTGCGCGACGCCCAGGCGGCGTCCGGCGCGCGGGAGTCCGGCGGCGATGCCGCGATCGTCGCCCACGGTACGATGGGCGGGATGAAGGTCGTGATCGCGGCCTTCGATTTTTCCTTCATGGGCGGCTCGATGGGCATTGCCGTCGGCGAGGCTTTCGTCGCCGCCGCCCGCCTCGCCGTCCTGCAGCAGGCCCCGCTGATCGCCATTCCGGCCTCCGGCGGCGCGAGGATGCAGGAAGGCATTCTCTCGCTGATGCAGATGCCGCGCACCGTCGTCGCGGTGCAGGAGGTGCGCGAAGCGCGGCTGCCCTTCATCTCCCTGATGACGGACCCGACGACCGGCGGCGTCTCCGCCTCTTTCGCCATGCTGGGCGACATCGCGATCGCCGAGCCGGGCGCGACGATCGGCTTCGCCGGCAAGCGCGTGATCGAAGACACGATCCGCGAGAAACTGCCGGAAGGGTTCCAGAGCGCGGAATATCTCTACGAACACGGCATGGTGGACATGGTCGTGCCGCGCCAGGACATGCGCGAGACGCTCATCCGCACCCTGCGCCACCTGCTCCGGCCCAACCCTCCGGCCGATGTCGTGCCATTGAAACCGGCAAAGCGGATCGCCGCCAAGCCGGAAAAGGCGAAGGCGCCGAAGGAACCGGCGAAGGCCGAGGTTGAAGAGGCGTCGCCGGCCGGCGAAACGGCCGGCACGCCTGCCCCGGCGGAGCCGGTTGAGCCTGCCAGGGACTGACCGCACCCCTTGTCCGCCGCAACCGTCGATCGGCTGCTGGAGCGGTTTACCGCGCTCCACCCCCGCGTCATCGACCTGTCGCTCGGCCGGATCGAGGCGCTGCTGGCTAAACTCGGCCGGCCGCAGGACCGTCTGCCGCCGGTCATCCACGTCTCGGGCACGAACGGCAAGGGCTCCGTCCTCGCCTTCTGCCGCGCCGCCTTCGAAGCGGCCGGGCTCTCGGCCCACCAGTATGTCTCGCCCCATCTGGTCCGCTTCAACGAACGGATCGTCCTGAACGGCCGGCCGGTCGGCGACGCGGCGCTGGTCGAAATCCTGGAAGCCGCCGACCGGGCCAACGGCGACGCCCCGATCACCTTCTTCGAGATCACGACCGCCGCCGCCTTCAAGGCCTTCGCCGAAACCCCGGCGGACCTGCTGCTGCTGGAGACCGGGCTCGGCGGGCGGCTCGATGCGACCAACGTCGTCGGGCGGCCGGCCGCGACCGGCATCGTCTCCATCGGCCTCGACCATCAGGGCTATCTGGGCGACACCGTCGAGGCGGTCGCGGCGGAAAAGGCCGGCATCCTGCGCGCCGGCGTTCCCGCCGTCATCGGCGACCTGCCGCCCGCTGCGCTCGGCGTCGTCGAACGCGCCGCCGCGGAAGCCGGGGCGCCGCTGCTCGAATGCGGCGAGGCGTGGCGTTTCGAGGCCGCGGCTGTCGAATCGGGCGAATCGGCATGGTCCTACACCGGACCTGGCCGGGCCTGCCGCCTGCCGGTTCCGGCGCTACCCGGCGCCCACCAGACCGCCAACGCCGCGTTCGCCGTCGCCCTGGCCGACGCCGCCGGCGTGGCGCGGCTGGAAGACCGGCACTGGGCGCAGGCCATGCGGTCGGTCGACTGGCCCGGCCGGCTTCAGCGCGTCGGCAGCGGCCCGCTCGCCGCCCGGCTGGCCCCCGGCCGGCAGCTCTGGCTGGACGGCGCGCACAATCCGCCCGCCGCCCGGGCGCTCGCCGATTGGGTGCAGATGCAAACGGGCCCGGTCCACGCCGTTCTCGGCCTGCTGGAAACCAAGGACCCGGCGGGCGTGCTGGCGGCGCTGGCGCCGGCCTGCGCCTCGCTCACGGCCGTGCCGATTCCCGGCCATCGCTGCTTCCCGGCGGAGGAACTGGCCGCGCAGGCGCGGGACTGCGGCACACCCGAGACCGCCGCTGCGCCCGATTTGGCGCACGCGCTCGGCCTCGCGGCAGCCCGCGCCGCCGAAGGCGACATCGTTCTGATTTGCGGGTCGCTCTACCTGATCGGGCAGGCGCTGGCGCTGTCGGAAACGTAGAAACGGGTCAGCCGCCGTTGGCGAGGACGCTGTCCACCCATTCGTAGAGCTTGCTCTTGGGCAGGGCGCCGACCTTGGTGGCGGCCAGTTCGCCGTCCTTGAACAGCATCAGGGTAGGAATACCGCGCACATTGTAGCGCTGGGGGACCGACGGATTCTCGTCGATGTTCAGCTTGGCGATCGAAATCTGACCGTCCTTGTCCGCGGCCATGTCTTCCAGCGCCGGCGCGATCTGCTTGCAGGGGCCGCACCATTCCGCCCAGAAATCCACCAGAACCGGCGTGGACGATTGCAGGACATCGGCGTCGAAAGACGAATCGGTCACGTTGTTCAAGGCCATGCTTTCCCCGTCACTTTCCTCGGTGGCCGGCGCGCTCTCGGCCCGGCCTCCGTCATGCGATACACGCCCCGGATCGGCGTCCGGAGCGCGCCTACGATCTAGGGAAATGCATCCGGCCGGTCAAGCGGTCGCACCCTGTTCCGGCCGGTCCGGGGCATGGGGATCGAGCAGCGAATCGTCGAGCCGCATGAGCCGCGCAGCCGCGGTCCAGAGCAGGAAACAGTCCACCTTGTGCGCCGGATAGAGGCGGCGCAGCAGGGCCCGGTAAGCGGCCATCTGGCACAGATAGACCGGCGGCGTTGCCGCGGCGTCGGCGGGCGGCGGGCGGTTGGTCTTGTAGTCGACGACGGATACGGTCTGCGCGCCGACGGCGAGCCGGTCGATCTGGCCGGAGATCACCGTCCCGCCGACCGTGCCGGTGACCGGCGCTTCGGCCATCGAGCCGGGGCCGAACAGCTTCCTTGCCTCGGGCAGGTCGAGCACGGCGCGGATTTCGGCGGCGATTTCGCGCTGTTCGTCCGCCGTCAGATCGTGGCCGGGACGGGCGAGATATTGCAACGCCGCCGTATCTCGCCGGTTTTCCGGCAGGTCGGGAAGGTATTGCAGCAGCCGGTGGATCAGCGCGCCGCGCCGGAACCGGTCCGCCCCGGCCTCGAACGGGCCGAAGACCGGCGGCTCGTCCCCGGCCGGCCGCGACGGGGCGAGGGGCCGGGGCGGCTGCGCTTCCGGCGGCGGCGGGGCGAGCAGCGCCGCCAGGATCGTCGGGTCATGCGCCTGTCCGGCCGCGGGCGCCGCTGCCGCCTCCGACGCTGCGTCCGCCGCTTCGAGGCCGCCGTAGCGCAGGATCGGCTCGTCAGTGCCGTCCACCGGAATTTCGACCGTGCCCTTCAGCCGGCGCAAGCCGCGCTCGACCAGCGTGTGCCAGCAATCGTCGTCGATCTTGCGCGGCCCGCGGCAGCCGCAAACGACCAGGACGTCCTGCGCCCGGGTCATGGCGACGTAGAGCAGCCGGTTGTATTCCTCCCGCCGGGCCTCCTTGGCCGCATCCTTGAAGCCCGCCGTCCGGCCGTCCGCGTCGGCATCGGACGGTGCGATCAGGGGCAGGCATCCGCCCGTTCCTGCAACAACGTCGCCGCCCGCCCCCGGCCACAGCAGCCTGTCGGCCCTTTTCGGCACACGGACCGTGTCGGGCAGGATGACGATCGGCGCCTGGAGCCCCTTGGCGCCGTGGACCGTCATTATGCGCACCGCGTCCGGGACGCTTTCCATATCCCGCTTGGTCTCCACCTCGCGCCGGCGCAGCCAGTGCAGGAAGCCTTGCAGCGACGGCGGATGGTCCCGCTGGTAGTCGAGCGCCAGGTTGAGCAACTCCTCCAGCGGCTCGATGGCGTCGGGACCGAGCCGGCCCCAGAAGCGCTCGCGCCCGGTCGGTGCGCCCGGACCGGCCAGGATCGCCTTGAGCAGCTCGTAGGGCGGCGTGTAGTCGACGGCCGCCAACAACCCGGACAGCCGTTCGGCCGCCGCCTTCGATTCCGCATCGGCCGCGGCCCGGAGCCGCGACCACAGGCTGGCCCGGCCGCGCCCGTGGGCGAGTTCGAACAGCCGGTCGTCGCCGAAGCCGAACAGGGGGCCCTTCAGGACCGTCGCAAGGGTCAGGTCGTCGTCCGGCAGCAGCAGGAAATCGGCCACGGCCAGCGCGTCCATGACCGCCATCTGCTCGGTCAGCACCATGCGGTCGGTGCCGGCAACCGCAATGCCCGCATCCTTGAGCGCCCGGATCAGCGCCTCGACCAGGGCGTCGCGCCGGCGCACCAGGATCATGATGTCGCCGGCGCGCGGCGTGCGCCGCACCGGTTCGCCGGCCGGGCGGTCCCAGACGAAGCCGGCCGACCCGTCGAGCCAGGCGCGGACCTGCCGGGCGATCCGGCGCGCCAGATCCTCGGTCGGCGAGGCTACGTCGGCGTCGATTTCCGGCAGCGTCCAGGCCTCGGGCTCGGCCGTCTCCGCCGGGGCGATGACCGGCCACAGTTCGACCATGCCGCCCTGGCCCTGCCGCGAGGCCCTGTGGCGCAGCGGCGCGCCATCCCCAATCACGCCATCCCCGACCGCGCCATCCCCGACCACACCATCCCGGGCCGGCCCCTCGGCGAAGCTGCTGTCCACGGCGTCCAGCACCTGCTGGACGGAGCGGAAGGAAACGTCGAGATCGACCGGCGACCAGGTCTCGTTGGCGGCCTGTACCCGCTCCCGGAAATTCTCGCGCACCCGGCCGAACACGACCGGATCCGCCCCCTGGAAACTGAAGATCGACTGCTTGACGTCGCCGACGGCGAACACGGTGCGCGGCGGCAGCGGCAGCCCGTCCTCCGCCGGATCGCGCTCGACGCCGGCGCCGGCGAAAAACTCCCGCGCGATCGCCTCGACCAGGCGCCATTGTTGCGGGCTGGTATCCTGCGCCTCGTCGACCAGGATATGGTCGATGCCGCCGTCCATCTTGTAGAGCACCCATTCCGTCGCCGCCTTGCGGGTCAGCAGGTCCTCTGCCGTCAGGATCAGATCGTCGAAATCGAGAACGGCGCGCCTGCGCTTCTCCGCCTCGTACCCCTGGTGGACCGCCGCGCCGAGCCGGGCCAATGCCGCGCTGCGCTGCGTAACGCCCAGCGCCTTCTTGCGGTCGAAAAGGTCGGCGAGCCGCCCCGCTTCCCGGTCCAGGATTTCGCGAAAGTCGGGCAATTCCCTGACCGCCGCCTTTGTCGCCAGAGTGGTTCGCGGGCATCCGTCGGCTTTCAGGAATACTCTGGCGTAATCGTCGAGCAGGGCCGGCCGTGTTTCTTCTCCGGCGGCCAGCCATTCGGCAATCTGCGCCGCCTTCCCAACATCCGTCTTGCTGCCGGCTTCCAGCGCCCTGGCCGCCCGATCGAGTTCCTCGCGGTCGAACCGCCCTTCGGCGCAGGCCTCGGCATCGAGCGTCGCCTGGCTTGCGCCGGGGTCGAAGCCGGCGGCGGCGTACAGGCGGCGGACGGCTCCCGAAACCGCAGCTTGGTCCTTCAGCAGATTGCGCAGCCGACCGCGCTCGCCGAGGAATTCGCCGAGCAGTGCGGTCAGGTCGTCGGGCCCGCCGAGCGGTGTGAGCAGCGCCAGTTCTTCGGAATACGGGCCGCGGCCGGGCTCGGCATCGGCCAGAACCCGGTTGCGCACACCGTCCAGCAGGGTGCGCTGGTCGCCCTCCTCGATAACCCGGAAGTGGGGCGGCACGCCCGCCTCCAGCGGAAAGCGCTTGAGCAGGGCCTGGCAGAAGGCGTGGATCGTCTGGATGCGCATGCCGCCCGGCACGTCCAGGCAGGTCGCGAACAGGGTGCGGGCGCGCGCCCGTTCACCCGGTTGCGGGAGGCGGCCGATGATTTCCCTCAGGTCTTCGCGCAGCGCCTTGCCGTCCATCAGCGCCCATCGGCCGAGCCGGGCGGCGATCCGGTGGGTCATCTCCGCCGCCGCGGCCTTGGTGAAGGTGAGGCACAGGATGCGCGCCGGGGCGGCGCCGTTGAGCAGCAACCTCAGGACGCGCCGGGTCAGCACATGGGTCTTGCCCGTGCCGGCGCTGGCGCCGACCCAGGAGGAGACATCCGGTTTCGACGCCCTGCCCTGGGCAAGCGAGGCGGCCCGTCCGGGATCGGCCGGCGGGCCGGTGCTAGGGCGGGCGCGGCGGGCGCGGGTCACGACGCCGCCTCCGCCAGCGCCCATTCCCGGATGCGCGCCAGATGCTCGTAATCGTTGTAGGCCAGGGCATAGGCGCTGGCGGGCCGGGCGGCATAGGCCCTGGCGGGATCGTCGTAGGCCGCGACCAGGCGGGCCAGCCCCGCTTCCGCAGCGTCGATCAGGTCCGCGGCCTGCGCCTCCCTGCCGGCGGCCGGCCGGACGTCCAGCGGTGTCCGGCCGCCGCTGACCTGCCAGTAGGTCAATTGGGCAACGTCGGCCGTCTCCGGCAGATCGTCGAACCCGCCGCGACGCAGCATCAGGCCTTCCAGCGCCAGTTGCGGATTGAAGCCGCTGGCGACGTCCCTGATCCTGGGCAGGCCGCCGGTCTTGTAGTCGAGGATTTCGGCGCTGCCGTCGCGGAACAGGTCGATGCGGTCGGCCTTGCCCGTCAGCATGAACGGCCCGGCCGGCGCGCCGATCTCGATGCTGCCGTCCACTTCGACATGGGAGCTTCGGATCGCCGCCCGCCGGCCCGCCTCCACGGCAACGAAGGCTGCGGCCGCCCGCTCGAAGCGCGGCCACCAGAGCGCCGCGACGCCCGGCGCGTGGGCGAGGTCCATGAACCGCGCGCGGCCCAGCGCCAGCAGTTTCGACAGCGCGTCGGGCGGCAGCGGCCCGGCCGGATGGTCCCGGACGAAGGATTCGAACACGTCGTGCAGGATGACGCCCCGGTCCAGCGCGCCGGGATCGGCGTCGATCTCGTCGAGCGGCGCGAGCCGCAGGATATGGCGGGCGTAGATGGTGTAGGGATCGCGCAGCCAGCGCTCGATCTGCGTCACCGACAGTTGGCGCGGCCGGGCGGCTGCCGGCGGGCGCGGCTGCGGCCGGGCGCAACTTTCGACCCGCGCCGGCCGATCGAGCTGCCGCGCCAGCGCGACGAGGCGGCCGTCCCGGCTTCGGATCTCTTCGAGGGTTTCTGCGGCGAGCCCGCCTTCGAGCACGGTGTCGAGGCGCTGGAGCCAGCGCGAGGCGACGGTCGGGCTGCCGTCGACCTTCTCGCTGCGCGTGACGAGGACCTCCGGCGCGCAGAAGGCCTGGGCGAAATCGTGTGCCGACAGGCCGGTCCGGCGCTCCGCCGAGGGCAGGCCGAACTGCAGGCGCATCGGCCGGCTCATCCACGGATCGACCGGCGCTTCGGGCGGCCAGGCGCCTTCGTTCAGTCCGCCCAGGATCGTCAGGTCGGCATGGTGCAGCCGGGCTTCGAGCGGACCCTGAATGGCGAGACGCGGATGGGCGCCGTAGCGCGGCCGCACGACCCGGCCCTGCATCAGCGCGGCGAGCAATGAAGCCGGATCGTGAAGCGCTTCCGGGGTCACGACCGCGCCGGCATCGGCCAGTTCGGCGATGAAGCCGGCCAGCGCCTCGCCCGCATCGCCGGCCCACAGGCGACGGCTGCCCGGATCGTCCGGCCCGCAGGCGGTGGCCGCGAGCGCTCCGGCGACGCCGCACAGCGCGCGCAGATAATCGGGCAGGTCGCGCAGCGTTTCGGCCAGCAGCGGCGCCAACAGGTCGTCCAGGCGTTCGACCAGCGCCGCAGCCTCGTCGCACACCGGCGCGCCCGGCCCGAACCTGTCGCCGCGCATGGCGGCGAGCCGGCGACGCAATCCTTCGATCCCGGCGTCGGGCCGCGGGCCGCGCAGCGCCGCCCGTTCGAGAGCGCGGGCCTGCCGCCTGGTGTCGGCAGCCGCCTGCCCGCCGGCGCACAGCGGATGCTTGAGCAGGGCGAGCAGGCCGGCCGGGGCGAGCCTGTCTTCGACCGTGCGGGCAAGCAGCAGCAGGAAGGAGGCCGGCGGCGTGGCGGCAAGCGGCTGGCCCGCCGAATCGTCCAGGATCACGCCCCAGCGCTGCATTTCGGCGGCGACCCGGCGGGCGAGGTCGCGGTCGGGCGTGACCAGCGTCGCGGTCTTGCCCGGCGTATCGAGGGCCTGGCGGAAGGCGAACGCGATGACCCGCGCTTCCTCGCCGGGGTCGCGGCAGACAATGCGGGAGAGGTCCGGGCCCAGCGCGGCGGCCAGCGTGCCGCCGTCGAGCGGTTTCCGCGCCCAGGCTTCGGTGGTCTCCGCAGGCCGCAGGGCCTCGGAAATCAGGCGGACGCGGTCCTGCGGGGCCTCGCGGGGCGCAGCGCCACCCGCCGTTTCCCCGCCCGTTTCCCCGCCGGTTTCCGGGTCCGGCCAGTCGTGCACATCCTCCCGCCCGATTTCGAGCCGCTGCAGCAGCCGGGCGAGGCCGAACTGGGGATGGCCCTCGTCGGTTTCAACCGCCGCCCAGCCTGCCGCATCGAGATGGCGGTCGAGGCCCGGCAGGACGACCTGCCCGTCGGGCAGCGCCGCGACCCGCGCGAGCAGGTCGGCGGTCGCCGGAATGCTGCCGGTCGAGCCGGCGGCGATCACCGGATGGTCTGGCGGGGCCTGGGCCCAGCGCCGCTCCAGCCGCTCCAGCAGCAGGTTGCGCCGCGCCGCCGGGTCCATCGCCGCATTCTCTTCCAGCACCGCGGGCCAGGCGTCGGTAACGATCTTCAGAAAATCGAGCGACTGCTGCCAATGGATCGACAGTTCTTCCGGCGCCAACTCCGCCAGGCGGTCGAAGGAGAGCCGCTCGGTCTGCGCCTGATCGAGCAATCGCGCCAATGCCTGGGCGAGCAGCACGGCCTGTTCGGCCGAGGCGTCGCGCTCCCGCTCGAGGATCAGCCGGGCCAGCATGAGCTGCCGCTTCAACTCGGGAATCGCGGGCGGCGTCTCGAACAGCGAATCGTCCTCGGGCGGCAGGTCTTCGCCGGCGGAGAGCGCGAGATCGTCCTCGTCGACATCGCCGATCGGGCGCATGCGCGGCAGCAACAGGGGCGCGCCGCCGCTCAGCCGCAGGAAGGCTTCGCGCAGGGTGCGGCAGGCGCGGCGCGTCGGCAGGAGAACCAGAACCGGCGCCAGGCCCTCCGGCGCGCTGCCGAAGCGGTCGAGCAGGCCGCGCGCCAGCGCCGTGACGAAATCCCGGTGGGGCGGGACGGTAAAGACTCTCGCAGCGGGTATGCCGCCTGCCGCCGGCGTGTCGCCTGTCCGGGTCATCGCGCGGTCAGCCGGCGTCGAACAGGTCGGCCTGGGCCGGCGGCGCGGCGGCTTCGCCCAGCGCGATATGGGCGTAGAGCCGGCTGACCCGCTCGAAGCCGTCCGGCGTGCCGACATGGTGCCAGGCGCCGTCGTGCCGGATGCCGAACAGGCGCTCGCGTTCGAGCGCCCGGTCGTAGACCCGGTTGAGGGAGAAGGCGCCGGGTTCCAGCCCGTCGAACGCGGCCGGGCTGAGGATCTGGCTGCCGGTGAAGACGAAAGGCGCGATCTCCGCTTCGCCGCGCCGGACCAGCCGGCCCTCGATATCCATGAAAAAATCACCGTCGCCGGCATAGCCCGTGGCGGCGACCGTCGGGTGGACCAGCAGCAGCACATCCATGGCCTCAGGATCCCAGGCCGAGGCCAGGCGGCGCAGCGCCGGGGTCGGCCCGTCCTCCCACACCGTGTCGCTGTTGAGCACGAAGAAGGGAGCGTCACCCAGCAGGCCGAGGGCGTTGAGCACGCCGCCGCCGGTATCGAGGATTTCGGGTTCGTGGCTGACGGCGATCTCCGGCGCGGCGCGGTTCTTGAGCTGCCGTTCGACCTGCGCCGCCAGATGATGTGTGTTGACGACCGCGCGGGTCACGCCGGCCTCGACCGCCTTGTCCAGCGTCCGGTCCAGCATGGTTCGGCCGCCGACTTCGAGCAGCGGCTTGGGCACGGCCCCGGAGAGCGGCCGCATCCGCGTGCCGAGGCCCGCGGCGAGCAGCATCGCTGTGTCGGGGGCCGCATCGGGGGCCGTACGCGGCGCGGTCATGGCCGGTCCCCGAACTGCGGCGCGATGCGCAGGGCGGGCGGGATCGCGTCGTCGAGCCATGCCCTGACCGGCGCCAGCGCCGGGTGGGCGAGATCGGCCTCGAGCAGGCGCCAGACCCGCGGGATGTGCTGCAGATAGAACGGCTTGCCGTCGCGCGCCATCAGCCGGGTGAAGATGCCGATGATCTTGCAGTTGCGCTGGGCCGAGAGCATCGCCGCCGCCGCCAGGAAATCGGTCCGGTCGAGGGCCGGAAAGGCGGCCAGGTAGCGCTCGACCATCGCGTCGCGCAGCGCCGGGCGGATGTCGCGCCGGGCGTCGGCGACCAGCGAGACCAGGTCGTAGGCCGGCGAACCGACGAGGGCATCCTGGAAATCGAGCAGGCCGCAGGCCGCCGTCCCTTCGCGGCCCGGCAGTTCCATCAGGTTGTCGACGTGATAGTCGCGCAGGACGAGGGTGGGCGGCGCGGTGTCGGCGAGCGGATAGAGCTCGCGCCAGACCGCGCGGTATTCCTCGGCGGTCGCCTGAGGCGCCGGCGCGCCGGTCACCGCAGGCAGGAACCAGTCGATCAGCAGGTCGGCCTCGCGCTGGAGCGCCGCCGCATCGTAGGGCGGAACGTCGACCGAAGCGGCTCCGGGATGGCGGTGCAGCGCTATCAGCGTGTCGGCCGCCAGCCGGTACAGCGCGTCCTCGTCCGCGCCTTCGGCCAGCCGGCGGGTGAAGGTCGCGTCGCCGAAATCCTCGATGACCAGGAAACCGTGCGCCGGGTCTTCGGCATGGACCGCCGGCGCACTGAAGCCCAGGTCGCAGAGATGGCGTGCGACCCGGACGAAGGGCGCGACGTCCTCCTGGGGCGGCGGCGCATCCATCAGCAGCGCCGGGGACGGCCCGCCGGCGAGGCGGAAATAGCGCCGGAAGGAGGCGTCGCCGGAGAGCGCCGTCATGCGCGCTTTCCGCCAGTCCGTACCGGCGAGGAAGGCGCGGCGCGACCGGTCGCGCGCGGCGGCATCCGTGGCGGCGGACTCGATCGCCGACAGCCGGTCGAACACGGGTTTCAGCCGGTCAGGCGCGCCATTGCCGCTATTGCCGGTTCGGTCTGCCACGGTTATGCGCCGCCGTGCCGGATCGCCGGTATGGTCGAGGCCGATGTCGATGCGCCGGTCCGGCAGCAGGGCGCCGGCGCGCTCGGGCCATTCGATCAGGCAGATGCCGCCGGCGAGCGCCTCCTCGAAGCCGATCTCCCACAGGTCTTCCGGCGCTCCGATCCGGTACAGGTCGATATGCCAGACCGCGTCGTCGCCGAAACTGTAGAGCTGGACGAGGGTGAAGGTCGGGCTCGGCACCTCTTCGGCCGCGCCGCCCCTGCGCCCGGCGTAGCTGCGGATGAAATGCCGGGCGAAGGTCGTCTTGCCGGCGCCGAGCGGGCCGCGCAGGGCGATTACGTCGCCGCGCTCGGCACAGGCGGCGAGCGCCCGGGCGAAGGCCGCCAGCTCCCCTTCCGAAACGTCGACGGAAACGCCGGAGACAGGACCGGCCAGCCCGCCGCCCTCCGGGACGGGAACGCAAGAGAGCCGGGAAGAAAGCCGGTCGTCGTTCACGGCACCGACGCTTACTGGAGCCGCCGCCTTCTGTCCAGTTGCCGGGGCCCGTTACCGCCGTGCCGGCCCGGCCCGGCCGGTCAACCCGAACAGCTGCCGCCGCCGAGGACGCAGAAGCGGGCGCAGTGGGGGTGGTTGAGCGGCACCGCGCCCGACGCTTCGGCGAGCGACCGGCCGAGGATGAAATCCGCCTCGTAGGGCAGTAGCGTGCAGGGCATGACGACCGGCCGGTCGTCGCCCCTGCGCTTCACCACCATGCGCGAGGAAGCGCACATCATGGCGCCGGGATCGACGCCGAGAATGTCCCAGCACGCTTCGGTGATTTCGGGCACGTCGAGCGCGGCGTCCATCTCCGGGAACAGGACCAGGGCGGCGGGGTCGGCCGCGTCGATGCGGATGCCTTCGCGCTCGAACAGCCGGGCATAGCCGGCGCGCAATTCGGCCTCGCTCTCGCGCCACACGGTCCGGCCGGCCGCGCTGACGGCGAAGCCGTTGTCGGACAGGAATTTGAGACCCTCCAGCATCGGCGCCCAGGCGCGCGGCCCGCGTTCGAGCTGGTGCAGGGCCTCTGCATAATGGTCGACGGAGACGCGCAGCACGAGCCGGCCGCCCAAGCGGGCGCGCAGCCCGAGCAGCGCATCGGCATGGCGCATCATCGGCCGCATGGCGTTGGTCAGGACCAGCGCCTCGTGCCCGGCCGCGAGGATTCGCTCCAGGATGTCCGCGATTTCCGGGTTCATGAAGGGCTCGCCGCCGGTCAGGCCGACGGTGCCGACCGGCAGGCCGTCGCTCGCGATCTCGTCGAGATAGCCGCCGATCTCTTCGGCCGTGAGGTAGCTCAGCCGATCGTTGGTCGGGCTCGATTCGATATAGCAGTTGCCGCAGGCCAGGTTGCACAGGGTGCCGGTGTTGAACCACAGGGTCTCCAGCGCCCGCAGGTCGACGCGCGCGCGCACCTGCCCGTCCGCCGTATGGAGCGGATCGCGGAATTTCGCCGTGTCGAGGGCGGGACGGTCCTCGCGGAGCGCCGGGGCTGGCGGGGTCATACCTATATATCTAGGTCTTTGGGCAGCCGATGTTACCCCTATATAATGACCCCTGATCACATTTGACCAATTTTCGGTGAACCAATGCGTTCTCCAATACTGGTACATTTCGGCTAAAATATTTCCAAAACAACAGTACATTACTAGTTATTCCAACCAAGCAGAATGCCATTGGCATGATCGAGCAATGGTTTGAATTTACTTCAAATCACGGCCAGTCAATCAGATTATATTTCTCTAATTGCTTATTCCCAAATTCGGGCTCAATGTGAGATGCAAAAATTAACAATCCCTTAATGTGATTCTGCAGTCCGTAGATGGAAGCAAAGCCTTTCTCTTCGGCGTGCCGCCTAGGTCCGAACTGGGGATTGGCAAGAAAATAAAGATGTTGACGAAGTTGCTGTTTAAATTCACGCGTCAACTTCGGCTCATCATGATCAACGAGCAAGCCCAACACTAACTTGCGGGACCCCGGAGAGGAAATTTTGGTTTTCAAATAATTTGGTGAATATCCATGGTTCCTCAAAACGCTATACACGCAAGCAATAAGGTTGCTTGCATCTCGCCTCGAAAATGACTTTGAAGTTGTAGAAAATGTTAAGTCATCCGCATATCTAGTATAAATCAAATCCCTTGAACAAGCTATATCACGAAGCGTTCTATCTAGAGAAACGGACACTAAATTGGAGAGTCTAGGGCTAGTTGGTGCTCCTTGTGGCAAGTAGCCCTGTATGAAGTTACGATATGAGCCAATCCTACCCCAGCGGTAAGACCGGTCATTCAACTTATTCAATGGTGAATTTGTTGTGCGAAGTCGAGTACATATACGAGACATTTCGAACGCTACCAAAGGCTGATAACCGATGTCCAAAAATACACCATAAACCTGTTGTTCTGTAATGGACTCAAAAAAAGATCTAATGTCAATTTTGATAATCCATCTAGCACAGCAATGAAACGATGCTGCTGCCTTAATTGAATCGCCAGAAGAAAACGCAACGCTTGCCTCATCTGGCTGAATATGAACCAATATATTCCTATCAATCCATCGCTGCACTTGTGCCAAACGGCTGTCGGGAACCGAAATTATTCGATATCGCTGACTTTCGCCTGGGAGAGGTCGTTTTCGTATCTTAAAATGTCGATAAAGCTTAGGATCTAATCTCGCTACAGCGGCGCGAAGAAAAGGGTATTTTGTTCCACTTAATTGAGCAAGATGTTTAAGAGAAAATACCGGCGGACACTCCTTAGAGTAAAGATGCAAATATTCTGCTACCTGAATTGCACTGTCGAGAACTCGAGGCTGATACCCTCTTTGCTGGCCAATTTTCTTGTATAGCTGAGGTCGCCAATTTCGCATTTACTTTGACACCGTAAGGTGAATATCGTCGCGCCGTTAGGGAAGACGCCGCCCCGTCAAACGGTGCGACGATATTTAAGCGCCATAGAACGCTTCTCCGAAGGGCGGCAGAATCTGCTCCCAGTACCGGCACGAATGCCGGCCGAGCTGACGAGAGTGCCCGTCAGCTTTACCTAAACGCATCAATCGGCGACCTCAGCATGGTGGGATAGTAGTAGCTATCGTCGCCCTGAGCAAGGGTCGAAATATACCGTTTCTTTCTTCGAAAATGCCCAATCTCTCGGTGGCCAGCGTCGGTCAAACGCAAATCTTCAGTAAGCAACTGTTCATTCTTCGCTCGAAAAATGATCGAATATACTGCTTTGATTGGCAAACCTGTTCGCGCAGATACAATTCTAACGCTACGTGGTGGTCGCTTTAGCGCAACGAGAACAAGTATGTTCGAATATTTTTTCAAATCTGAATTGGACACACATATCGACTCGATAAAGCGTTTATCGGCGAAATTAAATGCCATACTTTCGATTTTTTCTTTAGCTGTACGACCATCTGTAATGGTGACGTTTCTAGTAGAACGAGAGCGAAATATAGGTTCCCACTCTTTGGACTTAACATGCAAGACAAGAGGTGCGTTATTTGGCATTCCATGTGCAAATGAAATCAATGAGCCTGTATTGTGATAGCCAAGTGCAGTGAAACTTGCAGATGGAGGAGGCGAATATTTTTCGCACAATTTCACTAGCTCGTTTCTTTGATTTGTCGGTAGGAGGGAGAGCCTAGGGCAGCCAAAAATAGAATTTACAGATGGAGAGCAGCGGTGAGATTGCAATAATTCTTCTCCTTCTTCTGTTGCTGAGTAAGTTACCACTAAGAATCGCACAAGACCATAAGACATCCAACTCACGATGGATGGTGTACGCCAAGCCGCCTCAAGGTACCGATACGCTCGCTTCCCAGAGCCGATAAAATCTGCAACCAAGATGAAATGTCTCGGCTTCTTTTCTCGAATTTGGTTCATACTCGGATGATCGAGAAATAGGTCTCTGTTTGACCTAGCCAATCCAGTAATCAAGTTTGCTACTATTCCTTCACTACCTGTTTCTTTTTTTTCTTTGCTCGTTCGAAAAGGTATTGAACCTGCGCCATCAGAACGGCGAACACCGCTTCGCTGAAATTTATAAAGTGGCGGAGGAGTATTTCCTCGGCTAGCTATCTCTCTTTCAGCAAATAATGCAACAGGACTTCCTAACTTACGCTGAATTCCCTGTAAAGTGGAGGTCATATCATTCAAAAACATGTCTGCACTAACGAACGTAATTTGGCTCAAAAGTTCTTGAGCACTGCTCTGGTCTGATGGAGTAAACTGTTCCAACCAACAAGCCACTTCATCAGAGTCTATTTCTATAGGCATACTAGTGATCTTTGAGGCAAGTTAAAAGACTAGCGTTTGAATTCTTAAGCACACCCTGACGCATCGATTAGAAATTTACCTCGCTGGTGAACTCTGCACCCGATTTCTTCAGTGAACAGAAGGATTCAAAAGCCCGCAGTCGGTATGTCGGTCACTAGTGTCGTTTATTTTATAGACAATGTCTAGCCGAAATTATTTGGTGGCATGATGCGAGGTGCATGTATCCCGCCTTGCCGCGATACGGCAAGGCGGGTAAACAGTTTCGGCCGCCGGTTGCATCAGACAGGCGGTAGCATGGAATTGGGCGGGTGTAGCTCAGTCGGTAGAGCACGAGCTTCCCAAGCTCGGGGTCGCGGGTTCGAGCCCCGTCGCCCGCTCCAGACGACAAGACGGGAGGCCCGCGCTTTGTGGCCGCGGGCAGGATGGTTATGGCACTGGCACACGCTTTGAAACTTCGCGCCCCGGCCGTGGCGGCGATGCTCTTCGCAGCGGCCGCCCTGTCGGGCGGAACGGCGATCGCGGCGGAGAAACTGTCGCCGCTCGGCGTCTGGCTCGGCATCAGCGATTCCGGCGAGAAGGGCCACGTCAAGATCTACGAATGCGGCGACAAGCTGTGCGGCAAGCTGGTCTGGAGCAGCAAGCCGGAGGCGCTCGACATCAACAACCCCGACGAATCCAGGCGCGACAAGATCCTGATCGGCCAGGACATTCTGACCGGCCTGGAGCCGGACGGCGAGAATTTCTGGGACTATGGCAAGCTCTACGATGCGACCACGGGCAAGACCTGGAACTGCAACATCACGGTCCTGCCCGGCAACGACAAGCTGAAAATCCGCGGCTACTGGGGCATCTCGCTGTTCGGCCAGTCGCGGATCTGGGAACGGGTCGAATAGGCCGGATCCGGCGCGCTTCCGTCCGCGGCGACGGCCGTCCGGGGAGGGCCCCATAATCGGCATGCCGACGCTCGCCGTGCTCAGCGCCGGCGATATGGGCCATGCGGTCGGCCGGGTGGCGCGCGACCGGGGCTGCCGGGTCGTCACCAGCCTCGCCGGACGGAGCGACCGCACCCGCGCGCTCGCCCGCGAGGCGGGTATCGAAGACGGCGGCGATCTGGCTGCGGCCGTCGGGGCCGCCGACATCGTCCTTTCCATCCTGCCGCCGGCCGAGGCGCGGGCCCTGGCCCGGGCGGTCGCCGGCTGCGGGGTTTCCGGAAAGGGCCGCCTGTTCGTCGATTGCAACGCCGTGGCCCCGGCAACGGCGCTGGCCATCGGCGATATCGTGCGCGACGCGGGATTTTCTTTCGTGGACGGCGGCATTGTCGGCCGGCCGCCGCGCTCCTCACCGCCGACGCGCCTCTATGTCAGCGGGCCGGAGGCCGGACGCCTCGCCTTCCTGGAGGACGAACGGCTGACGGTGCGCGACCTCGGGCCGGAGCCGGGCCGGGCCTCGGCTCTCAAGATGTGCTACGCCGCGCTCACCAAGGGCAGCTGGACCTTGTTCGCCGCGCTCTCGACGGCGGCGCACCGGCTCGGCGTCGCCGAAGCGCTCGACCGGGAATTCGCCGAAAGCCAGGCCGCGGTGCGCGAGCGCCAGCGCATCATGCTGCCGCGCTTGCCGCTGGACGCCGGACGCTGGATCGGCGAAATGGAGGAAATCGCCGCCACCCTCGACGCCGCCGGCCTGCCCGACGGCTTCCACCGCGCCGCCGCCGAGATGTTCCGCCTGCTCGACGGCACGCCCTTCGCCGCCGAATCGCGCCAGGACTGGGACCGGGACCGGTCCCCGGAACAGACCGTTGCCGCGGTTTCGGACGTCATCGACAGCCTCACGAACCGCCCATGACTGAATCCCCCGCCGACCCGCTTCGCGTCGACATCTGCGTGATCGGCGCCGGCGCCGCCGGCTTGTCGGTCGCCGCCGGCTGCGCCCAGCTCGGCGCGCGCACCGTGCTGATCGAGCGCGGCGCGATGGGCGGCGACTGCCTCAATACCGGCTGCGTGCCGTCCAAGGCGATGCTGGCGGCCGGCCACGCCGCCGAGATCGTGCGCACCGCCGGGCGCTTCGGCGTCGCGGCGGCGGCGCCGGAGATCGATTTCGCGGCCGTGCACCGCCACGTCCACGGCGTCATCGCCGCCATCGCGCCGATCGATTCGGTCGAGCGCTTCCGCGCGCTCGGCGTGAACGTCATCCAGGGTTCGGCACGCTTCACCGGGCCGGACGCGCTCGAGGTCGACGGCCGGCGGATCGCGGCGAAGCGCTTCGTCGTCGCGACCGGATCGAAGGCCGTCGCGCCACCGGTGCCGGGGCTGGCCGACGCGCCCTATCTCACCAACGAGACAGTCTTCGACCTGACCGAATGCCCCGACCACCTGCTCGTCATGGGCGGCGGGCCGATCGGCTGCGAGCTGGCCCAGGCCCACCGCCGGCTCGGCGCGAAGGTCACCATCGTCGAGATGATGCGCCTCCTGGGCCGGGACGATCCGGAGGCCGCCGACGTGGTGCGCCGGCAGCTGAAGGCGGAAGGCGTCGAGATTCTGGAAGGCGCGCGCGCCGAACGGGTCGAGATGCAAGACGGCGGCATCGCACTCACCGTCAGCCGCGACGGCGCGGAGACGGTGCTGACCGGCTCGCACCTGCTGGTCGCCGCCGGGCGGGCGCCGGTGGTCGACGGGCTCGATCTCGACAAGGCCGGCGTCCGGGTCGGCCGCGCGGGGATCGATGTCGATGCCGGCCTGCGCACGTCCAACAAGCGCATCTTCGCGGCCGGCGACGTCGCCGGCGGGCCGCAATTCACCCACATTGCGGGCTATCATGCCGGCGTGCTCGTGCGCCGCCTGCTGTTCCGCATGGGCTGGGCGAAGGTCGACTACCGGGCGCTGCCCTGGGTGACCTATACCGAGCCGGAACTGGCCCAGACCGGACTGACCGAGGCCCAGGCCGCCGAGAAGCACGGCCGGCTCGCCGTGCTGCGCTGGAGCTTCGCCGAGAACGACCGCGCCCAGGCCGAACGCCGGACCGACGGCCACATGAAGATCGTCGCGACGCCGAAGGGGAAAATCCTCGGCGCCACCATCGTCGGCGCCCATGCCGGTGAGCTGATCCACCCCTGGGTGCTGGCGATCCAGAACGGCATCGGCCTGGCGAAAATGTCCGGCTATATCGCGCCCTATCCGACCCTGGGCGAGATCGGCAAGCGCACGGCGTCGAGCTACTACATGCCGAAGCTGTTCAGCGACCGGACCCGCCGGATCGTGCGGATGCTGTTGCGCTTGCCGTGAGTTTGTCGAGAGGCCCCTCGATACGGCGCTGACGCGCCTACTCGGGATGAGGGAGGAGGCTGTTGGGGATTCAAGAGCCTCAACACACCGCTCTTCCTCATCCTGAGTAGCCCCGGCCGCCAGGCCGGGGCGTATCGAAGGGGCGACTCCTATCCGGCGAATATCCCGACCGGCGCGCCCTTCACACCCGGATCGAAGGCGAACAGGCCGCCGGCGAGCGGCTCGGCGGCGCGCGCGGCCTCGTCCATGCCGGCGGTGCCCGACGTGACGACCAGGATGTCGAGGTCCGGGCCGGCGAAGGCGCAGCTGGTCGGGCGGCTCACCGGCATCCCGACGATCCGGTCGACCGCGCCGTCCGGCGTGAAGCGGACGATGCAGCCGCCGTCCCAGCGCGCGCTCCACAGGCAGCCGTCCGCATCGACCGCCATGCCGTCGGGCCAGCCGGGCGCCGCGCCGGGTTCGACTGCGACTTGTCGCAGGCCCAGCACACCGCCGTTGGGCGCGCCGCCCTGCGCGTCGAACGGATAGCGGAAGATCGCGCCGGCCGGGCTGTCGGCGATGTAGAAGACCGTGCCGTCCGGGCTCCAGCCCGGCCCGTTGGGCACGGTGAAGCCGCCGGCCATCGCCGCTGCGGCATCCCCGGCCCGAGCCGGAACAGGCGGCCGCCGGCGCCCGTGTAGTTCCGCGGCATGGAGCCGGCCCAGAAGCATCCGTCCGGGCCGCATTTGCCGTCGTTGAAATGGAAGTCCGGGCGCGTTTCTTCCGGATGGCTGAGCCGGCCGAACGCGCCCGTCTCCGGGTCCAGCCGGCCGAAGCCGGAGGCCATCGCCGCGACGAGACCTCCGTCGCCGGCGACGCCGATACTGTGGACCGCTTCGCCGGCATCGACGCTCGCGGCCGCGCCAGTTGCAAGGTCGTACCGGTGCAGCCGCCGGCCGATACAGTCGATCCACCACACGCAGCCCCGGCCGGCATCCCAGACCGGCGCTTCCCCCAGCCGGGCCTTCGCGTCGTGAAGCAGATCGACCGCGGTTGCCTTTGTCATGCGCAAAGCATGGGGCATCGCCCAACCCGAGGCAACCTGAGGGCAGGTACGCGCCCGAACGGGAAGGCGGCTTTACGGATATCGTAAATCCCTTTAGTATCGACACATATGATTCGAAGCTTCAGGGACAGGCGCACCCGGCAATTCTTCGAAGGGAATCGCGTTGCAGTATTCCAGGCGTTCGCCCATCAGGCCGCTTGACGCTTCTGGACAGTGCGGAGACGCTCGGCGATCTGGCCGCCTTGTCCAGTAATCGCCTGGAAGCGTTGCGGGGCGACCGCTTGGGGCAACACAGCATCCGGATCAATCGGCAATGGCGCGTCTGCTTTCGCTGGACTGCAGACGGGCCGCGTGACGTGGAAATCGTCGACTATCACTAAGTGGAAGAGGCAGACGGTGAGCGCAAAAAACGGCATGAGACCGGTCCATCCCGGCGAAATTCTGCGCGAGGAAATGGATGCGCTCGACCTGTCGGCGAATGCTCTGTCGAAGGCGCTGGGCGTGCCGGTCAACCGGATCACGACGATCCTGAACGGCCAGCGCGGCGTCACGGCAGACACCGCCTTGCGCCTTGCGCGCTATTTCGGCACGACGCCGCAAATGTGGATGAACCTGCAAAAGACCTGGGAGCTTCGGCGGGCGGAAGCCGAGACCGGCCGGGAAATCGCCGAACGGGTAATGCCCCGGCAGTCCGCCGCGTGAAAATTCGCCGATAGACCGGGCTGCCGCCTCCGGGTATTTTCGGCACGTATCCCGTTTATCGGGCTTGCAAGACCGCCTCGGTGCGGCAAGGCCCTGCGCCTGAGTGCACGGGGCCTTCTCCTCTTCGGACCGGCCATCGCCGTCCGCTGCTTTCAAACCTGTGTCATTCTTCGCGCTATCGGGCCGGCGGTGCGCGGGTTAGGGAGGACCGCTGCCGACCTGCCTAACCCCGACCCTCCGGAGCCTGCCATGGGCGACGCCGACCTCCTCGCCGCCATCAACCCGCGCATCGCCGCGATTCCCGAAAGCGGCATCGTCGAACTGGCCAACCACGGGCGCGAGATCGAGGGCCTGATCCCGCTGTGGATCGGCGAGGGCGACCTGCCGACGCCGGACTTCATCGGCGATGCGGCGGTCCGGGCGCTGCGCAGCGGCAACACCTTCTACACCTACCAGCGCGGCATCCCGCCATTGCGCCGGGCGCTCGGCGCTTATCTGAGCGGGCTCTACGGCGTCGAGGTGTCGCCGGAGCGCACCATCGTCACCATCGGCGGCATGCAGGCGGTCATGCAGACCATGCAGATGCTGCTCGGCCCGGACGACGAGGTGGTGGCGCCGTCGCCGGTCTGGCCCAATATCGGCGCGGCGGTGGATATCGTCGGCGGCCGGGTCGTGGACGTGCCCCTGCGCCTCGGCAACGCCGGCTGGACCCTCGACCTCGACCGGCTGTTCGACGCCGTCGGCCCGCGCACCAAGGCGTTCTTCATCAATTCGCCGGGCAACCCGACCGGCTGGACGATGACCCGCGAGGACCAGATCGCCGTGCGCGACTTCGCCCGGCGGCGCGGCCTGTGGATCGTTGCCGACGAGGTCTACGGCCGCCTGGTCTACGGCATGGACGTCGCGCCCTCCTTCCTGCAGGTCTGCGAGCCCGACGAGCGGCTGGTCGTCGTGAACACCTTCTCGAAGAACTGGTCGATGACCGGCTGGCGCATCGGCTGGTCGGTCGGGCCGGAGGCGCTCGGCCAGGTGTTCGAGAACCTGGTCCAGTACAACACCTCCGGCGTGCCGACCTTCCTGCAATACGGCGCCGTCGCCGCCCTGAAGGAGGGCGGATCGTATCTCGAGGAAATGATCGCGCGCTGCCACAAGGGCCGGGACATCGTGTGCGACGCGCTCGAACCGCTGCCCAACGTCCGCTTCGCCCGGCCGGACGGCTCCTTCTACCTCTACCTGGCGGTCGAGGGAGAAACCGACAGCCGGGCGCTCGCCTACCGCCTGGTCGACGAGGCCCGCGTCGGCCTCGCGCCGGGCGCGGCTTTCGGGCCGGACAGCGAAGGCTTCATGCGCCTGTGCTTCGGCGTCTCGCACGACAAGCTGGAAGCCGCGATGGAACGGCTGGTCCCGGCGCTGGCGCGCTGACGGCCCCGGCGATTCCTTGACCGGAGACCCGGCCCGACGACGGACCCCGCGGCAGGCGCGACCCGGCGGGGTGCTGTTCGCCACCCTGGTGCTCGCCACCGCGATGGGGCCGATGGCGCTCCAGATGTTCTTCCCGGCGGTGCCGGGCGTGCGGGCCGGCTTCGGCGTCGGCGAGGACGTGGCCCAGATGACGGTCAGCCTGCCGCTTTTCGTCATGGCTTGCCTCACGCTGGCCTACGGCTCGCTGTCCGACCGGCTGGGCCGCCGCCCGGTGCTGATCGGCGGCATCCTGCTGTTCGCCGCCGGCAGCGCGCTCGCCGCGATGGCGGACACGATCTGGCTGCTGCTCGCCGGGCGCTTCGTGCAGGCGGCAGGCGGCGCCTGCGGCGTGGCGCTCGCCCGCGCCATCGTCCGCGATGTCTACGGCGCCGACCGGCTGGTCCGGATGATCGCCTGGCTGACCATGGCCTTCGCCCTCGGCCCCATGATCTCGGTGCCGCTCGGCGGCTGGCTGGTCGCCGGCTACGGCTGGCGCAGCGTGCTCGTCTTCGCCGCGCTGGCCGGCCTGGTCATCGCGCTCTGCGTCTTTCTCGCCGTTGCCGAATCCCATCCGCCGTCGGCGCGCAGGCCCGGCGGCGGCGCGGCCGGCCTGCTCGGCGACTATGGCGCCCTGCTCGGCAACCTGCGCCTTCAGGCGTTCGTCTGGCAGTCGGGTGCGACTTCGGGCGCCTTCTTCGTCGCCGCGCCGGCCTCCGCCGTCGTCGTCATCGACTATCTGGGCCATTCGCCCGTGACCTACGGCACCTGGTTCCCGCTGTTCCCGGCCGGCTTCCTGCTCGGCAATTTCGTCGCCGGGCGGCTGAGCGGCCGCGTCCCGGTCGAGACGATGGTGCTCGCCAGCAGCCTGCTCCAGGCGGCGACGGTCGGCGCGGTCGCCCTGTCCGCCGCAGCCGGCGGGCTGACGCTCTGGACGATCTTCCTGCCCGCCTTCTTCATCACCTTCGGCAACGGGATCGGCCTGTCGAACGCCCAGGCCGGCGCGATCCGCCTGGCCGGCGACCGCGCCGGGACCGCCGCCGGCATCGGCTCGTTCATGCAACTGTTCTGCGGCGCGCTGTTTCTCCAGCTGTTCGGCCTGCTCGCCGACGGCACGGCGGCACCGCTCGTGTTCGTGCTGGGCCTGACGGCCGCGCTGGCGCTGGTCGCCGGGGGAACCGCCTTCGCCCTGCGGGACCGCCCCGCAACCCGCCACAGATAACGGCCGGCGGCGCGGCGCGGCAGACGGCTACCGCCCCTGCTGGCCGAGGTGCCGCAGCCAGTGGTCGGCGAGGACGCAGGCCATCATGGCCTCGCCGATCGGCACGGCGCGGATGCCGACGCAGGGGTCGTGCCGGCCTTTGGTGATTGCCGTGGCGTCCTCGCCGTCGACCGTGACCGTGGGCCGCGGCCGGGGCAGCGACGAAGTCGGCTTGACGGCGAAACGCACGACAAGCGGCTCGCCGTTGGTGATGCCGCCGAGCGTGCCGCCGGCCCGGTTGCTGTCGAACACCATGGCGCCGTCTTCCATGTGCATGGCGTCGTGGGCGTCCTCGCCGGGCAGCGCCGCGCCGGCGAAGCCGTCGCCGATCTCGACCGCCTTGACCGCGTTGATCGACATCATCGCCTTGGCGAGGTCGGCGTCCATCTTGTCGTAGACCGGCTCGCCCAGGCCGGGCGGCACGCCCTCGCCGTGGATTTCCAGCACCGCCCCGGCCGAGGAGCCGGCCTTGCGCGCGTCCGTCAGGAAGCGCTCACACTCCGGCACGGCCGCGGCGTCCGGGCACCAGAAGGGGTTGTCGCCGACGGTCTCCCAGTCCCAGCGCGCGCGGTCGATCTCCAGCGGCCCCATCTTCACCATCGCGCCGCGGATGCGGAAACCGTCGCCCCAGGCCGCGTTCAGGACCTGCCGGGCGACCGCGCCGGCGGCGACCCGCATGGCGGTCTCGCGCGCCGAGGCCCGGCCGCTGCCGCGATAGTCGCGGATGCCGTATTTCTTCCAGTAGGTGAAATCGGCATGGCCGGGCCGGAACAGGTCCTTGATCTCGGAATAGTCCCGCGGGCGCTGGTCGACATTCTCGATGACCAGGCTGATCGGCGTGCCGGTGGTCCGCCCCTCGAAGGTGCCGGAGAGGATGCGCACCCGGTCCGGCTCCTTGCGCTGGGTGACGAATTTCGACTGGCCCGGCCGGCGCTTGTCGAGCCAGGGCTGGATATCGGCTTCGGTCAGCGGCAGGCGCGGCGGCACGCCATCGACCACGCCGCCGATGGCGGGCCCGTGGCTCTCGCCCCAGGTGGTGAACCGGAACGCCGTGCCGAAGGCGTTGCCGGGCACGGTCAGCCGGTCCCGCGCGCTTCGGCGATCAGGTCGGGCGCGTCGATCGCCTTCATGCCGACGACATGGTAGCCGCTGTCGACATGGTGGACCTCGCCGGTCACGCCGGTCGACAGGTCCGAGAGCAGATAGAGGCCGGCGCCGCCGACCTCGCCGGTCGTCACGTTGCGGCGCAGGGGGGCGTTGTCGGCGTTCCATTTCAGGATGTAGCGGAAGTCGCCGATGCCCGAGGCCGCCAGGGTCTTGATCGGCCCGGCCGAGATGGCGTTCACCCTTATGCCGCGGTCGCCGAGATCGACGGCGAGATATTTCACGCTCGCCTCCAGCGCCGCCTTGGCGACGCCCATGACGTTGTAATGCGGCATAACCCGCTCGGCGCCGTAATAGGTGAGCGTGAGCAGGCTGCCGCCGTCGTTCATCATCGCGGCGGCGCGGCGGCAGACATCGGTGAAGGAATAGCAGGAGACCAGCATCGAGCGGACGAAGTTGTCCTTCGAGGTGTGGAGATACTTGCCCTTCAGTTCGTCCTTGTCGGCATAGGCGATGGCGTGGACGACGAAGTCGAGCCGGCCCCAGGCCCGTTCGAGCGCCGCAAAAGCCTCGTCGAGCGACGCTTCGTCGGTCACGTCGCAGGGCAGGACGAGCGAGGCTCCGGCGCTTTCGGCGAGCGGACGCACGCGCTTCTCCAGCGCCTCGCCCTGGAAGGTGAAGGCGAGTTCCGCGCCCTGGTCCGCGACCGCCCGGGCGATGCCCCAGGCGATCGACCGGTCGTTGGCGACGCCCATGACGAGGCCGCGCCTGCCGGCCATAAGTCCCGCTCGTGCGGCCATATACCGATGATGCCCTTCCTGCTGCGAAGCGCGTGCATCCTACACCGCGCACCCCCCCGGTCAATCGGAGGGCGGTCAATTGCAGCTCGGAAGGCGGGCGGAAGGCGGGCGGGCAGGGGCGCGACACGGGCGGCGAAGCGCAGTATGGTCGTTCTCCGGTCCATTCGGGGAAAACGGACGCGCCGGGCATGACGGACGCGGGACACCGCAGCGAAGCGCGCAACGAACATCGGGCGGCTCCCGCCGCCGGGCAGGCGGTCCGCGCCGCCGGCGAATTCTGCGCCTATCTCTGCCTGCGCTTCTGGAAGGACCACAATTTCAGCGCAGCGGCCTCGCTCAGCTACACCACCCTGCTCGCGGTCGTGCCGCTGGCCGCCATCGGCTTCTCGATCCTGGCGGCGTTTCCCGTATTCGACCGGATCCGCGCCGACCTGCTGTCCTTCATCCTGGAGATTTTCCTGCCGCAGAATGTCGACGCCGTACGCGGCCAGTTCGACCTGTTCCTGCGCAATACGCGGGAGCTGACCGCGGTCGGCACGGTCGCGCTGGCGGTCACGGCGGTCATCCTGCTCGACACGGTGGACACCTGGTTCAACCGGATCTGGCGCCAGCCGGAGGTCCGGCCGCTGGTCCAGCGCATGACGATGTACTGGGCGGTCCTCACCGTGACGCCACTGCTCGCCGGCGGCAGCATCGCGATCTCGACCTACCTGTTCGCCCAGGCCAATCTGGGCATCGCCGAGGGAAGCTGGATCCAGAGCACCGCGGTCAGCTGGCTGCCGCCGATCCTGCTGTTCGTCTCCTTCGCCGTCGCCTACATGGTCATTCCCTACCGCAAGGTCCGGCTGGGTTACGCGGCGCTCGGCGCGCTCATCGCGCTGCTGCTCTACGACGGGCTGAAATGGGGCTTCTCCCTCTATTTCCGCGCCTTCCCGTCCTACGAAACCCTGTATGGCGCGCTGTCCTACATCCCGCTGCTGCTGATCTGGATGTATCTGGTGTGGTGCGCCGTCCTGTTCGGGGCGCAGACCGCCGCCGCGCTGCCCGAATGGCTGGCCCTGCAGCGGCACGGGCCGCCGAGCGAGAGCCGGACGACCCGGCGCCTCGCCCAGGCCATGGTGATCCTGCACGGGCTGTACCGGGCCGGCGCGACCGGCCGGCCGGTCGATTCCGAAACGCTGCTGGACCCGCTGCCGGATTCCGCCGAACTGCTGGAGCCGCTGCTCGAACAGCTCGAAGCGCTGCACTATATCGCGCGCTCCAACGAGGACGCCTGGCTTCTGTCGCGCGATCCGGCGGCGCTCACGGTCTACGACGTGGCCCGCGACCTCGGCATCACGATCCGGCCCGGATCGGGCGGCCTTGAGGAAGCGGCAGGCTGGACGGACCGGCTGGATCTTCTCATCGCGCAGTCCGAGACAGCACAGCAGGACGTGCTGGATGTTTCCCTGCGCGATCTGTTCGGCGGTGCGGAGGGAGAAAGCGGCGATGGCTCCGGCAACCGACCGGGCGTCTAGCTAGCCTGCAATCTCCCAGTCGCCCACATCCGTCCTGCAGCGGCGGCCGGACACCGTTTCCGACCGTCCGTCGGCGAGTTCGACATGCTCGGTGAAGTCGCGGCACCACCGCCCTTTGAACCGGCCGCGCTTCGCCCGGTAGGGCGGCGAGACCGGCGTGACGGCGCCCCGGTTGCCGGTGCGCCGGTTGTGCCAGCGGTGGTCGTGGCCGGTTTCGCCCCGCTCCATCGCCCGCTGGGCATTCGAAGCCGCCATCGCGCGGTCCTGGCCGTCGAGCGCCGCGCCGATCCGGCTGCCGATGAAGCCGCCGATCAGGCCGCCGATCGCCGCGCCGGCCAGGCGGCCGCTCGTATCGCCCTTGCGCGCCAACGCTGCACCGGCGAGCGCGCCGATCACCCCGCCGCCTGCCGCCCCGGCCATTTCCTTGTTCGCCGTGCAGGCCGAAAGGAAAAGGGCCGCGCTCATTCCGATGGCCAAAAACGCTTTATGCACCGTTCGATCTCCTGTTCCTGCGTTTCTACCGGCCCATGCCGCACACCGGCGGCAGGCCGGCGCGCACCGCCCGAATCGATCCCGTTACCGCGTTGTACGGCCGGCGCGCCGGAACCCGTCGCACGAATTTTCCGGCGCGCCGCCGGGCCGCAGCCGTTTCGGACGCCGCCGGTATCCGGGGTGTGCGCATGGGCCTATAGTAGCCGCCATGAGCATCGAACCGACCGCTGAACCGATCGACCTGTTCCACGCCTGGTTCGCCGAAGCCGGTGACGCCGAGCCGAACGACGCCAATGCCATGGCGCTGGCCACGGTCGGCGCGGACGGCATGCCGTCGGTCCGGATGGTGCTGCTGAAGGGCGCGGACGCAGAAGGCTTCGTCTTCTACACCAACTTCGAAAGCCGCAAGGGCGTGGAACTGCTGGCCCATCCGCAGGCCGCGCTGTGCTTCCACTGGAAATCGCTGCGCCGCCAGGTGCGCGTCGAGGGGACGGTCGAAACGGTCAGCGACGCCGAAGCCGACGCCTATTTCGCCAGCCGCGCCCGCGGCAGCCAGATCGGCGCCTGGGCGTCCGAGCAATCGCGGCCGATGGCGGGCAAGGCCGAACTGCTCAAACGGGTCGGCGTCTTCACCGCGAAATTCGCCGTCGGCAAGGTCGACCGGCCGCCGCACTGGAGCGGCTTCCGGCTGGTGCCGCGCAGCTACGAATTCTGGAGAGACGGCCAGTTCCGCCTGCACGACCGGCTGGTCTATCGCCGCGAGGGCGACGCCTGGCGCACGGACGTGCTCTTTCCCTGAGGCTCGTCCCCGTCAGCCCGGATCAGCCGTCTTTCTCCGGCTTCTCGACATGTTCCATCACTTCGTCGAGATCGGACTCGTCCTCGCCGAGGTCCGACGCGTCTTCGAGCACGTCATCGTCCTCGTCCCCGTCGCTGTCGACATCGACATCTTCGAGATCGTCCGGCAGCGCCACGCCATCTTCCGGCGCATTGCCGTCGTCGGCCGGCTTTTCGGCAGGCTTGTCCTTGGTGTCTTCCTGCGTCGCCGGCTTGCGGTTGCGACCGCGAATCAGGTCGTCCGGGTTGAACGTCGCGCCGCAATAGGGGCACACGGCCGGCACCTTCAGGAGGTCGTAAAACTTGCCGCTGCACGAAGGGCAGACGCGCTTTTGTCCGAGGTTGGCATCAGCCAAGGCAGGTCTCCGGATCGTGGCGATAATTCTGGACGTAAACATTCGGCGAGGCGCCGGGCGGCGGCAACCTGCACCATGCTAAATTCGGATGAGGCGGCTATGTGATAGGGAAGCGCCTGCCGTCAAGGCCCGAATTGCCCGTCCGCAGCGATCCGGCCGCTGCCTTGGTTCGCCGTTCGTCACATCCAACGCTATTTGCCACGCTCTCCTCCTATGTCCCCTGACCGGCCCGTCAGTTCCGACAGCGCGGCCCGCCCCGCCATCGCACGGCGCGCCGGGCAGCTGGAGGGCGTCGCGGCGGTGCCCGGCGACAAGTCGATCTCGCATCGCGCCCTGATGCTGGGCGCGCTGGCCATCGGCCGGACCCGCGTGACAGGCCTGCTCGAAGGCGACGATGTGCTGGCCACGGCGCGGGCCCTGGGCCATCTGGGCGTGACGGTCGTGCGACAGCCCGACGGCGCCTGGACCATCGACGGCGTCGGCGTCGGCGGGCTGGCCGAGCCCGATACGGTCCTCGACATGCGCAACGCCGGCACCGCGGCGCGGCTGCTGCTCGGCATCATGGCGACCCACGATCTCCGCGCCGTGATGACCGGCGACGCCTCGCTGTGCCGGCGGCCGATGGCGCGGGTGACCGAACCGCTGTCGCAGATGGGCGCCCAGTTCGACTGCGCCGCCGGAGGGCATCTGCCGCTCACCGTCCGGGGCGCGCGGATGCCGGTGCCCATCGTCTACGCGCTGCCCGTCGTCTCGGCCCAGGTCAAGTCGGCCGTGCTGTTCGCCGGGCTCAACACGATGGGCGAGACCTCGGTGATCGAGGCTGCGCCGACGCGCGACCACACCGTGCGCATGATGCGCTATTTCGGCTGCACGGTATCCTCCGCAAGCGGAAAAGCCGGAACGCGCGTTACGGTCCGCGGCTGGCAGGAATTTTCCGCGGCCGACCTCTCCGTGCCGGCCGATCCCTCATCGGCGGCTTTCCCGCTGGTCGGTGCCCTGCTGGCCGGCAGCGGCGCCGTGACCGTTCGCGGCGTCTGCCTCGATCCGCTGCGCACCGGCCTGTACGAAACCCTCGCCGAAATGGGCGCAGACCTTTCCATCGAGAACCGGCGCGAGGTCTCCGGCGAGCCGGTCGGCGATCTGGTGGCGGCGGCCGGCGCCCTGAACGCCGTCGCGGTGCCGGCGGCGCGCGCAGCCTCGATGATCGACGAATACCCGGTCCTCGCCGCCGCGGCGGCCCTGGCGAAGGGCACCACGCGGTTCGACGGAGTCGGCGAATTGCGGGTCAAGGAGAGCGACCGCCTCGCCGCCGTCGCAGACGGCCTTGCCCGATGCGGCGTGCCGGTGCGCACGGGCGACGACTGGATGGAGATCGACGGTTCGGGCGGCCGGCCCGTCCCGGGCACCGGCCCGGACAACCCGGTCGCCACGCGGCAGGACCACCGGATCGCCATGAGCTTCCTGGTCCTCGGCCTCGCCAGCAGGGATGGCGTCGCCGTGGAGGATACGGCTATGATCGGCACCAGCTTCCCCGGCTTCGCCTCGCTGATGCAGTCCCTCGGCGCACCGATCGAGGCCCTGACCGACGCACCGGACCGTTCCACCGGAGATCCAGCATGAATACCGTTACCGCCATCCGCCCCGCCGGCAGCGTCCGCGACCGGGTATCCGACGAGGAATGGGCGGTTCGCGTCGACCTCGCCGCCGCCTACCGCCTGGTGGCCCACTACGGCTGGGACGACCTGATCTACACCCATATTTCCGCACGGGTTCCCGGCCCGGAGCATCATTTCCTGATCAATCCCTACGGCATGATGTTCGAGGAAATCACCGCCTCCAGCCTGCTCAAGATCGATATGGACGGCGACCTCGTCATGGAGAGCGACTACGGCGTCAACAAGGCCGGCTTCACCATCCACAGCGCGGTCCACGAGGCGCGGGACGACGCCCGCTGCGTCATCCATCTCCACACGCTGGACGGCACGGCGGTCTCGACCGACAGCCGCGGCCTGCTGCCGCTCAATCAGACCGCCCTGCTGATCCGCGACCGGATCGCCTGGCACGAATACGAAGGCGTCGCGGTGGACCTCGACGAACGGCCGCGCCTGCAACAGGATCTGGGAGAGAAAAACTTCATGCTGCTGTGGAACCACGGCACGCTGACCTGCGGCGCGACCGTGGCCGAGGCGTTCCAGCGCATGTATTTCCTGGAACGCGCCTGCTCGATGCAGGTCCGCACCCTGTCGACCGGCCCCGAAATCCACCCGCCGAAAGACGAGATCGTCGAAAGGACCGCACTCCAAGGCGCCCACGACGACTATTTCGCCATGCTCGCCAACACCATGGCCTGGCCGGCCCTGCTGCGCATGCTCGACCGGCGCGACCCGTCCTTCCGCGAATAGGCGGACAACAGGCCCGCCGCTACGCCGACGTAACGGTTCCCTGGAGAGGTTCGGGCCCGAACCGGGAAGAGGCTCATGGGTATCATCACCAATGTGATCCTGCCGCTGGCGCTGGCCCTCATCATGTTTGCGATGGGGCTGGGCCTGACCGGACGCGATTTCGCCCGGGTGTTTGCCCAGCCGAGAGATTTCGTCGCCGGCGCCGCCCTGCAGTTGATCGCGCTGCCCGTGGCCGCCTTCGTGCTGGCGTCGGTCTGGCCGATGGCGGCGATCCTGGCAGTCGGCCTGATGATCCTGGCCTCCTGCCCCGGCGGGACGACCTCCAACCTGATGACCCTGATCGCCCGGGGCGATGTCGCGCTCTCGATCTCGCTGACCGCGGTGATCAGCCTGCTCGCCGTCGTCACCGTGCCGCTGATCGTCGGCAGCAGCCTGACCCACTTCATGGGACAGGCCGCCCCGCCCCTGCCGGTGCTGGAGACCGTCCTCCAAATCACCGCCATCGTCGTGGTGCCGACAGCGCTCGGGATGCTGGTGCGCCGGCTTGCGCCGGCTTTCGCGCAGCGGGCGGGCGACTACACACGGCCGCTGTCGGCCGCGGTCTTCGTGTTTGTCGTGATCGCCGCGCTGATCTCGTCGCGCGAGGACATCGTGCCCTTCTTCACCGTGGCCGGGCCGGTCTGCCTGGTCTTCAACCTGCTGATGCTGGGTATCGCCCACAGCGTCGCGGCCGGCCTGCGCCTGGACAGGTCGCAGCGGATCGCCGTCACCATCGAATGCGGCTTCCAGAACGCCACCCTCGGCATCGTCGTCGGGACGACCCTGCTCGGCGACGTCCGCTTCGCCATCCCGAGCGCGGTTTACGGCCTCATCATGCTGTTCACGGGCCTGGGCTACAGCCTGCTGGTCGCGCGGCGGCAGGGCGCTTGAACGCCGCTTCGCCGGACCGGCCGCCCGTCCCGGCCGCTTCGTCCCTGGGCGCGGCGGCGGACGCGTTGTTCCGCGACCACGCGGTCTTCCGCCTCGTCTTCAACCGGTTCCATCGCGTGTCGCCGCGCCTGTTCCGCTCCGGCCAGCCGACGCCGGCCCAACTGCGCCGTTGGACCCGCAGGCACGGAATCAGGACGGTGATAAACCTGCGCGGCCGGCATCGCTTCGCCACCTACGGCCAGGAAATCGCCGCCTGCCGGGAGCTCGGTCTCGCCCACATCGATTTCCGCCTCGATTCCCGCGGCGCGCCGCCGAAGAACCGGATGCTACAGCTGCTCGACATGGCCGACGGGCTGGAATATCCGGCGCTCGCCCATTGCAAAACCGGCGCCGACCGGGCCGGCCTGTTCGCCGCCGCCTTCCTGCACGGCGTGGAGGGCCGGCCGATCGGGCTGGCGCAACGGCAGCTCAGCCTGCGCTACGGCCATTTCCGCCAGGCCAAGACCGGCATTCTGGATTTCTTCTTCGAGCGCTATGTCCGGGACGCGGGCGGCCAGGGCTTCCGCCGCTGGATCGAGGAAGATTACGACCCCGCCGCCCTCAAGGCCGAATTCATGAGCCAGTGGTGGGCAACAGTGCTCGTGGACCGGATCCTGCGCCGGGAGTAGCGCCTTGCACCGCCGGGCGGGCGCCGGGGAAACCGCCGGAAGCCCGCCGCGCCTGCGCCCTTCCCTTGTATGCACGCTGTCGCCGTACCACTTTCCCGGCCATGCCCGACGCCGCCACCGCCCCGGCCGATCGTCCTGACGATGCCGTTCCCGCCGATACCGTTCCCGCCGATACCGTTCCCGCCGTCCGGGTCCGCAGGCTGACAAAGACCTATCGCGGGTCGAAGAATTTTCCGCCGAGCCGGGCGCTCAAGGGGATAGACCTCGACATTCCCAAGGGTTCCGTTTTCGGTCTGCTCGGGCCGAACGGGGCCGGCAAATCGACGCTCATCAACATTCTGGCCGGCCTGGTCAACAAGACCGCGGGAACGGCGGCGATCTGGGGCATCGATATCGACCGCGACCCGCGCCGGTCGCGGGCCGCGATCGGCGTGGTGCCGCAGGAGTTGAACATCGACGCCTTCTTCACGCCGCGCGAACTGCTGGAATTCCAGGCCGGCCTCTACGGCGTGCCGGCGCGCGAGCGGATCACCGGGGAGCTGCTCGCCGCCGTGCAGCTGACCGACAAGGCGGAAAACTATTCGCGCACCCTCTCCGGCGGCATGCGCCGGCGTCTGATGGTCGCCAAGGCGATGGTCCACAAGCCGCCGGTGCTGGTGCTGGACGAGCCGACCGCCGGCGTCGACGTCGAACTGCGCCAGCAGCTGTGGGGCCAGATCCGGGCGCTGAACCGGTCGGGCACGACCATCCTGCTGACCACCCATTATCTGGACGAGGCGCAGGAACTGTGCGACCGGATCGCCTTCATCGATCGCGGCGAGGTCATCGCCTGCGACACCACCGAGGCGCTGCTCCGGCGCGTCGACCGCAAGGAAGTGACCTTCTCGCTGGGCGAGCAATTGGATGAACTGCCGGCCGGGCTGGCGCACTACGATGCCGATTTTGTCCCGCCGCGCCGGCTGGTCATCCGCTATCGGCCGAGCCGGACGCGCTTCCGCGACATCGTCAACGACGTGCGCGAGGCGGGCCTGACAATCGTCGACGTATCGACCCGGGACAGCGATCTCGAAGATCTGTTCCTGCAACTGACCGCCGCGGCGGCGGACGATACGGCCGCAGACCGCGGCCCGGCGCAGCCCGACTGAGGCCGCCGCGCGGCTGGCGTCAGGCGCCCCAGCCGACGCCGCAGACCTTGCCGAAATGGCGGCCTTCGGGAAAGGCGCGCAGGGCCTCGGCGACATCCTCGAAAGCGAAGCCGTGGGCGTCGTCCACCGCGGGCCGGGTGCCGAAATGGGCCATCGCGCGGTTCATCGCCTCGAACATGGTCCGGCTGCCGACCGTGACGCCCTGAAGCCGGACATTCTGGGTCACGACCGGGCCGAGATTGAGCGTGCCCGCCGCGCCGGCCAGCACGCCGATCAGGCTGACCGTGCCGCCCGGCCGGACCGCGCGCAACGACTGCTCCAGCGTCCCGCCGCCGCCGACCTCGACGATATGGTCGACGCCGCGGCCGAGCATCGCGCGGGCCGCTTTCCCCCAGTCCGGCGTCTCGCGATAGTTGATGAGATGGTCGGCGCCCAGTGCCTTCGCCTTCTCCAGCTTGCCGTCGCTGGACGAGGTGGCGACCACCTCTGCCCCGTGCATTTTGGCGAACTGCAGGGCGAACAGGGAAACGCCGCCGGTGCCCTGCACCAGCACGGCGTCGCCGGCCTTCACCTGCCCCTGCTCGACCACGGCGTTCCAGGCCGTCACGGCGGCGCAGGGCAGCGTAGCGGCCTCGACCGCCGTCATGTGCGCCGGCGCCTTGACCGCGCCGGTCTCCGGCAGCAGCATCTTCTCCTGCACGGTGCCGTCGTTCGGGCCGCCCAGCGTGCCGCCCCAGCATTCCTCCCGGAATGTGCCGTCGATCCAGTTCTGGCCGAAGATCGGGCAGACCAGATCGCCGAGCGTCACCCGGCCGACGCCCTCGCCGACCGCTTCGACCGTCCCCGCACCGTCGGACAGCGGCACCAGCGGCAGCTCGCCGGAGCGCCGGCCGTAGCCGCGGTTGACCATGACCGTATCGCGGTAGTTGATCGACACCGCCTGCATCCGCACGACGATCTCGCCCGGGCCGGGCACCGGATCGGACCGCTCGGCCAGCCGGATATTGTCGAGGCCCCAGTCCCCTTCGATCTGCATGACGCGCATGGCGGTTGTCCCCCGGTTCGGAAGTTCGGTCGGGAACGGACCTTAGCGGCTGCGCCCGACCGGTCAACCGGCCGGCCCCGGACCGGATAAACGAATAAATTGCCGATGCGGGGCCGCTCTGCTATCGCCCGTCCCATGGTTGCGCGGGTTAAAACGATTGCCTTTCACGGCATCGACGTTCTGGACATCGACGTCCAGGTGCAGATCAGTAGCGGCGTGGTCGCCTACAGGATCGTCGGGCTGCCGGACAAGGCCGTGGGCGAATCCCAGGAGCGGGTGCGCAGCGCGCTCTCCGCCCTCGGCCTCGCCCTGCCGGCCAAGCGGATCACCGTGAACCTGGCGCCGGCCGACGTGCTGAAGGAGGGCAGCCATTTCGACCTGCCGATCGCGGTCGGCATGCTGATGGCGATGGGCGCCCTGCCGGCCGACGCGCTGGACGGCTACACCGTGGTCGGCGAGCTGGCGCTGGACGGCCAGATCGCGCCGGTCGCGGGCGTCCTGCCGGCGGCCATGGCGGCGGTCGGCGAAGGCAGGCGCGGCATCGTCTGCCCGGCGGCCTGCGGCGGCGAGGCGGCCTGGGCCGGCGACCTGGACGTGCTGGCGCCGCGCTCGCTCATTGCCCTGGTCAACCATTTCAAGGGCACCCAGGTGCTGAGCCCGCCCGAGCCGGCGCTCGCCGACGACGACGGCCGCTATCCGGACCTCGCCGACATCAAGGGGCAGGAAACCGCCAAGCGCGCCCTCGAGATCGCCGCCGCGGGCGGCCACAACCTGCTGATGATCGGCCCGCCCGGCTCCGGCAAGTCGATGCTGGCGGCCCGGCTGCCCGGCATCCTGCCGCCGCTCGACGCCGCCGAGGCGCTCGAAGTCAGCATGATCCATTCGGTCGCCGGCATGCTGGAGAACGGGCGGATCACGCGGCGCCGGCCGTTCCGCGATCCGCACCATTCGGCTTCGCTGCCCGCGCTGGTCGGCGGCGGCCTGCGCGCCCGACCCGGCGAGGCCTCGCTCGCCCATCTCGGTGTGCTGTTCCTCGACGAGTTGCCGGAGTTCAACCGGCAGACCCTGGAGGCGCTGCGCCAGCCGGTCGAGTCCGGGCGGGCCGTCGTGGCGCGGGCCAACCATCATGTGACCTATCCGGCGCGCTTCCAGCTGATCGCGGCGATGAACCCGTGCCGCTGCGGCCATCTCGACGATCCGGCGCTCGCCTGTTCGCGCGCGCCGCGCTGCGCCCGGGAATACCAGACCCGCATTTCCGGCCCGATGTTCGACCGCATCGACCTGCATGTCGACGTGCCGGCGGTGAGCGCCGCCGATCTCTCGCTGCCGCCGCCGCGCGAAAGCAGTGCCGATGTGGCGCCGCGGGTGGCCGCGGCCCGCGACATCCAGAAGGCCCGCTACACGGGGCATGGCATCCGGACCAATGCCGAGGCCGATGGCGACCTGCTGGAGGACGCCGCCGCCGCCGATGCGAGCGGCCGAGCGCTGCTCACCGAGGCGGCGGACAAGCTGCGGCTCAGCGCGCGCGGCTACCACAGGGTCCTGCGGGTCGCGCGGACCCTTGCGGACATGGAGCATGGAGATCGGGGCGCGGCGCATGGGAATGCGGCCGCCGTCGGCCGCCTGCACATCGCCGAGGCCCTGAGCTATCGCCGCCTTGCGCCCGGCGCCGGATAAGGTCCGGCCGGCCCCGGGAAAGTCCGGCGGCGCAGATTGCCTCTTGACGCGCATTGAGTAAATCCGTTGACTTGTCGGCGTATCGACCGAACCGGACAGGGGAGACACCGCCGTGCGCGCCATCGTTCCTGTAGCGGCCGTCCTGGCGACCGCACTTGCGCTCGCCGGCTGCGCGACGCCGCACCTCGAAATTGCCGAGCCCAGCGACCGGCAGAAGGCCGAGGCCGAGACGGCGCTGAAATTCACGGCGGTCGGCCCGCCGCGCAACGTCGCCGCCGACCGGATGGTGCCGACGGTCAATCGCGTCCTGCGGCGGGTCAGGCTCGCCTCCCATGCCGTCTGCACGGAACTCAAGCTGCCGGAGGAGCGGTGCAAGCCGATGCTGGAGTCCAGGGTCCTGGTCGATCCGAACAAGAAGGACATCAACGCCTTCGCCGACGGCAACGACAATGTCGGCGTTTACGGCGGCCTTGTGCGCCACATGGGAACGGATGCGGAGATCGCCGGGGTGCTGGCCCACGAATTCGCCCATGTCATGCTGGGCCATGTCGAGAAGAAGACCACCAACGCGCTGATCGGCGGCCTGGTCCTCGGCGTTCTGACTGGAGTCGCGTCCGCCGCGGCGGGGTCGCAAGACCAGCGGCCGGTTCGCGACATGACGAAGCTCGGCTGGGAAATCGGCAGCACCGCCTACAGCCCCGAAATGGAGATCGAGGCCGACCGAACGGCCGTCTACATCCTCCACAAGGCCGGTTTGCCGCTGACGGCCCTGCAAAGCGCCCTTGTGCGCATGAGCCGCGCCAGGGCGCAGCGATCGTCGGGCGCATTCTCCGGAACCGTCGGGTTTCTGCAGACGCATCCGAGCGACGACCGCCGTCACGCGCACCTGATTTCAGCGATGGAAGACGTCCGGGCCGGCAAGCCGCTGAAACCCGCCAAAGGCAAGTAGGCCGAGTAGCTCCGGATCACGCCGATCTGCCCGATTTGCGCGCGAGCCTTGACGGGCCTCGCGCCGCGCCGCCACCATGCGTCCTCGACCTGTCGACGGAGCGATAGAGGTATCTGCCCGTGCGCGCTGCGGTCATGGTTGCGGCCGTGCCTGTCCTGCTGCTGACCGGCTGCACAAAAGGGATCCCGGACGTTCCCGAGCCCCGGCAGCGGCACCTGGCTGCGGCGGAAGCGGCGTTGCAGCGTGCGGCAGCCGTTCCGCCGCGCAAGATCGCCGCCGGCGAAAGCACGGCGGCTGTCATTCGCGTTCTCGGGCCGGTGCGGGCGTCCGCATACGGCGTTTGCCGGAAACTCAGGCTGCCGGATTTCCGGTGCAGGCTCGTGCGCGCGGTGGCGATCGAGGTTTCGGAGCACGATGCGGCCGTCAACGCCTATGCGGACCGCGAGGACGATATCCGCATTTCCGGCGGCCTGGTCCGCCATCTGGGCTCCGACGCGGAGATTGCCGCGGTGCTGGCGCACGAATTCGCCCATGTCATGTTCGGGCATGTCGAAGCGAAAACCATCGACCCGCCGCTCGGGCCCATGCTGTTCGGCCTCCCCGGACCGCGGCCGTCCCGCGGGGGCCGGCGAATTTACCGGAATGCGATCGGTTTGCGGCTGCGGGCCGGCCCGGCGGACGCCGGCTTTCCTTCCAGCCTCCCTTACAGTCCCGAAATGGAGATCGAGGCCGACCGCACCGCCGTCTACACTTTACGCGCGGCCGGTTTCCCCCTCACCGCGATGCAGGACGCCCTGCTGCGCCTGATGCGCGCCGCGGCCGACCGTTCGAAGGGCGCCGGTTCCGGCAAGGTCGGGTATCTCGAAACCCATCCGAGCGGCACCCGCCGCCTGGCGCACCTGATTTCGGCTGTGGAAGCCGCGCGGTCCGGCACGCCGCTGAAGCCCGCCGACGCCCGGTAGGCGACGGTCCTTACGGCCCCGCGCCGCCTGCGATGCGTACCGCCGCCGCCTCCAGGAAACCGAGCAGGTCGTCCGTCGAATGGTGGACGTAGCCGGCGTCGTGGCCGCTCATCGCCCAGTCGCTTTCCGTGCGGACATGGACGGTCGTCATGCCGCGTTCGTGGGCCGGCTTCAGGTTGATCGCGATGTCCTCGATCAGCACGGCCGCCCCCGGGTCCATGGCGTGCCGGTCGAGGAACAGGTCGTAGAACGGATCGAGCGGCTTGGGATCGAAGCCGGCGGCGGCGATATCGAAAATATCGGCGAAGTGCCCGGCGACGCCGAGCCGCTCGAGCACCGCCTCGGCATGTTTCACCGAGCCGTTGGTGAAAATGTATTTCGGACCGTCGAGCCGGGCCAGAACGGCGCCCAGCGCCGCCGAAGGCGGAACCGGGCTGTAGTCGATATCGTGGACGTAATCGAGAAAATGGTGCGGATCGATGCCGTATTCCTGCATCAGCCCCTTCATGGTCGTGCCGTATTGCCGGAAATAGCCCTTCTGCATCCGGCGGGCCTCGTCGTGCGGCAGGTCCAGCGCCTCCGCGATATAGGCGCCGATCCGCACGTCGACCTGGGCGAACAGGTTGCACTCGGCCGGATAGATCGTGTTGTCGAGGTCGAACACCCAGTGGCCGATATGGGACAGGTCGGGCACGGCAGGCCGCTCGGGCGCCTTGCCGCCTAATCTGCGCGGATCAGGGTGCCGGTGCCGCTCTCGGTGAAGATTTCGAGCAGCATGGAATGGGGCACCCGCCCGTCCAGGATCACCGCGGCCTCGACCCCGCCTTCGATGGCGCGGATACAGGTCTCGACCTTCGGGATCATGCCGCCCTTGATCGCGCCGTCGTCCATCAGGGCGCGCGCGGCGGCGACCGTCAGTTCCGGAACCAGTTCGCCGTCCCCGTCGAGCACGCCGCGCACGTCGGTCAGCAGGAACATGCGGATCGCCTCGCTGGCGGCGGCGACGGCGCCGGCGACCGTGTCGGCGTTGATATTGTAGGTCTCGCCCCTGGCGCCGACGCCGATCGGCGCGATCACCGGGATCAGGCCGCTGTCCAGCAGGTCTTCCAGGATTTCGGCGTCGACGGTATCCGGCTCGCCGACGAAGCCGAGATCCAGGATGCGCTCGATGTTCGAATCCGGATCGCGCCGGCTGCGCGTCAGTTTCTTCGCGCGGATCAGGCCGCCGTCCTTGCCGCTCAGGCCGATCGCCTTGCCGCCGGCCTTGTAGATCGACTGGACGACCTGTTTGTTGATCGAGCCCGACAGCACCATCTCGACGATGTTGACGGTCTCGGCGTCGGTCACGCGCAGGCCGTCGACGAATTCGCTGGCGATGTTCAGCCGCTCCAGCATCCGGCCGATCTGGGGTCCGCCGCCGTGGACGACGATCGGGTTCACCCCGGCATGCTTCAGCAGAACGATATCGTTGGCGAAATTGTCCGAAAGGCGCTGGTCGCCCATCGCATGGCCGCCGTACTTGATGACGAAGGTCTGGCCGTCGTAGCGGCGCAGATAGGGCAGGGCCTCGGTCAGGGTCCGCGCCGTGCGCAACCACTGCTTCGCTTCGGTCAGGTTGAACTTCCGGTCAGCCATGGGGCAACCGTTCCAGTCTGCTGCTTCGGCGCCGATCGTAGCGGAAGATGCCGCAGCCGTTTAGGCCGGGAGCGCGACCGTGGCAAGGGCGGCGCGCAACTCGGCGATGCCCCGGCCCTTCTCCGCGCTGGTCGCGGCGATGTCCGGGTGGCAGGCGGGATGGCGCGCCGCGGCGCGCGATGTCTCGCTCAGGCAGGCTGCGAGTTCGCTTTCGCGCAGCTTGTCCGCCTTGGTCAGCACGATCTGGTAGGAGACCGCCGAGGCGTCCAGCAGTCCCATGATTTCCCGGTCGCCGGGCTTCGGGCCGTGGCGCGCATCGATCAGCAGGCAGACCCGGCGCAGGCTCGCCCGGCCGCGCAGGTAATCGCGGATCAGCGCATTCCACTGCCGCACCTTGTCCTTCGACGCCCGGGCGTAGCCGTAGCCCGGCAGGTCGACCAGGTGGAGCCGGCCGCCTAGGTCGAAAAAATTGATCTGCTGGGTCCGGCCCGGCGTGTTGGAGGTCCGCGCCAGCGTCTTGCGGTTGGTCAGCGCATTGATCAGGCTGGACTTGCCGACATTGGACCGGCCGGCGAAGGCGACCTCCGGCAGCGCGTCGGGCGGCAGGCCGGCGACCCGCACGACGCCGGCAACGAAACTGCATTCCTGCGCAAACAGCAACCGGCCCGCTTCGAGGGCGGCGGCTTCGGAGCCGGCCGCTTCGGGGCCGGCCGCTTCGGGGCCGCCGGTTCCGGAGTTTGCCGGGGCGTCGTTCATGGCCGCCGGCACGGCTATTTGCGCCGGCCGCGCCCGCTGCTGCTGCGCCGGCCCCGCCCGCCTTTCGAGCGGCCCTTGCCTGATTTTTCGGCCGGCGGCTTGTTGCGGCTCTGCTTGCTGCGGCCCGGATTGGCGCCGACGCCGGCCGGCGCGCGCGCCCGTTGCCGGGCGGGGCGCTTCGACGCCGGCGCTTCGGCGTCCTCGTCGTCTTCGGCATCTGCTGCGGCGTCCGAATCCTCGTCGCCGGCCTCCGCCCCGGCGGGCACGAGGTCGCGGACGTTGCGCGCGGCCTCCTTTTTCTCCCAGACGCCCATGCGCTTCATGATCACCCATTGCTGGCCGATCGAGAGCGTGTTGTTCCACGCCCAGTAGATGATCAGCCCGGCCGGGAAGATCGCCAGCATGACGGTGAACACGAAAGGCAGCGCCATGAAGATCTTCTGCTGCATCGGATCGGCCGGCGGCGGGTTGATCTTCTGCTGCAGGAACATCGTGAGCCCCATGATGATCGGCCAGATGCCGATATCGACATAGGGAATGCCCGACGGCCCCCAGGGCAGCAGGCCGAACAGGTTCACGATCGTCGTCGGGTCCGGCGCCGAGAGATCCTGGATCCACCAGAAGAACGGCGCGTGGCGCATGTCCACGGCGATGAACAGCGTCTTGTAGAGCGCGAAGAACACCGGGATCTGGAGCAGGATGGGCAGGCAGCCGGAGGCCGGGTTGATTTTCTTCTCCTTGTAGAGCGCCATCAGCTCCCGGTTCATCTGCTGCTTGTCGTCGGCATAGCGCTCGCGCAGCTTCATCATCTCCGGTTGCAGCTTCTTCATCCGGCTCATGCTGCGGTAGGAGCGGTTGGCGAGCGGGAAGAAAACGATCTTGACCAGGATCGTCGCGATCAGGATGGCGACGCCGAAATTGCCGACATAGCCGAACAGAATCTGGAGCAGCAGATAGAAGGGCTGGGTGAGAAAGAAGAACCAGCCCCAGTCGACCAGCCAGTTGAACCGCGGGATGCCGAATTTCTCCTCATAGGATTTGAGGGCGGCGGATTCCTTGGGCCCGGCCAGAATCCGGAGTGTCCGGGAGGCTTCCCCGCCCGGGGCGATCCGGAGGTCGGCCTCGGTCTTGAAATAGGTTCGGAAGACGTCGGCGAAGCCTTCGAACCTGTCCCGGTGATCGAAGGTGAATTCGTACTTTTCCTTCTGGTCCGGCGCGAGGGCAACGGCCCAGTACTGGTCGCTGAAGGCGATCCAGCCGCCGGTCGACCGGTAGGTCTGGGACTCGTCCTTGAGGTCGGAATAGTCCAGAGGGCTGTCGAAGATTTCCTGCCCTACCGTGATGTAGTTTTCTTCGCCCGGCTCCTTGACGGTCGCGTGGCCGCTTTCGCTGAGAATGAAGAAGCCGAATGTCTTCGGCTCGCCGTGGCGGTGCACGAAGCCGGTCGGCCGCAGTACCAAGGGCTTGCCGCTGCCGTTTACGACCTTCCGTTCGACCGTCACGAGATATTTCCGGTCGATGGAATAGGTGCGGCGGAATTCGACGCCGTCGCCGTTCTTCCAGGTCAGCGTGACCGGTTTGCCGACACCCAGCACGGTGCGGTCGGCCTGCCAGATCGTGTCCGGCCCCGGTACGACGCCCTCGCTCCGGCCCGGCACCTCCCAGGTCATGCCGACATAGTAGGCATCCTTGGTGAGGCCGGGCCGCAACAGGTGAATCCGTTCCTGTTTCTTGATGGTCTCCCAGTGCCTCTCAAGCGTCAGATCGTCGAATACCGCGCCGATCCGGCAGATCGATCCGGTAACGACTTCGGTCTCGATGGCAATTCTCAGGCTTCGGCCGTCGCTGCTCCGGCATGCGGCCAGGGCCTCCTCGCGCGGCAGGACGGGTTTGTCGGCAACGTCGCGGACCGGGGCTCTGGAGCGCGACTTTCCGGCGCCCGCCTGCTGTTGCGTGCCCGGCCCCACGTCCGTCCCCGCGCCCGTCTGCCGGCCGGTGTCGCGCTGGCCGAGCTTCTCCTGCGGAGCGAAGATCAACTGGAACCCGAAGATGATGGCGATCGAAAACAGGATCGCCATGATCAGGTTGTGGGTGTCCGTCCGTTCAGGTCCCACGAGTAGACTCCGTCGACTCCGTCGGCTCCATCGGGCGGCGCGGCGGCACGGGGTCGTAGCCCGATCCGCCCCAGGGATGGCAGCGGCCGATCCGCTTCAGGCCGAGCCAGCCGCCGCGCAGGGCGCCATGGCTGCGGACCGCGTCGGCGGCATATTCCGAACAGGTCGGCGCAAAGCGGCACTGCCGGCCGAGAACCGCCGACAGGGAATAGCGATAGACCAGGATCGCACCCAGGATCAGGCGCGCGGCGGGGCTCTGCGGCGGAAGCGCCGGGGACGGGGCGGCTGTGGGCGGGGCGGCAGCGGGCGGCATGGGTTCAGGCGGCCTCCCCATCGGCCTCGGCCCCGGATTCGGCCCCGGATTCGGACACGCGGCGGCGCAGTTTTTTCAGCCGCCTCAGGGCGTCGCGAAGATCGCGCTGCAGGTCCGGCCACGGCCGGGTCAGCGTGGCCCGGCGCGCGATCAGCACATAATCGGTGCCGGGCTTGGCAAGGCGTTTCAGATCGCCCGCCGCGAGCGCCCGCAGCCGGCGGCGGGCCCGGTTGCGCTCGACGGCGTTGCCGACCTTCTTGCTCGCGGTCAGCCCGATGCCGATATCGGCCGGGCCGCCCGTCGGGCCGTCCGCCGGGCCGTCCGTCGGGGCGTCGCGCACCGGGCACGCCTGCAGGACGAGCCCCGGCGCGACCGAGCGGCGCCCCTTGTGCCGGACGCGCAGGAACTCCGGGCGGCGCTGAAGACGCCGAAGGGTCGGTTCTGCTGGCATCCTGACGGGCGTTGCGCTGGCCGGCCTGTGGGCGATCTGTCGAAGTCGATACGTTCTTGCGGTGCCGCCCGAGGGCGCTCGGGCGCAGGATTGGCGGGTCAGGCCGAAAGCCGCTTGCGGCCCTTGGCGCGGCGGCGGGCCAGAACCTGGCGGCCGCCCTTGGTCGCCATGCGAGCGCGGAAACCGTGACGCCGTTTGCGCACCAGCACGCTGGGCTGGTAGGTGCGTTTCACCGGACATTCTCCATTGATTCTGCAGCGCCGATGCGACACGCCCGCCGGCGGCAATGCCGGCAGGCAATCGCCCGATGGACAACCGCCCGACGAACGGCAGCCGGATCGGACCGTTCCATCGGGGCAACGGCGGCGCCCGAAAGCCGTGCAGCGGGATATACGGATTGAGCGCCCTTGCGGTCAACACGGCCGCGCCCCGGCGGGCGGCGACGAATCGGCACGTTCCCCCCAAACATTCCCCCGGCACATTCCCCGCGCGCGGCCGGCCTCGCGCATTGTCACAGAGATTTGCACTGTCCGACCGCCGCCGACCGCGCTATGGATCGCTTCGACCCGCCCGACCCGAGCGCACCGTCCCGTGACCGATTCGCCGAACCCATCGCAACCGACTGCCGGGAACCGCCGGTCCCGCTGGGTCCGCGTGCTGCCCCTGGCCGTTTTGCTGTTCGGTCTGGCCCTGTTCCTGGCCATGGGCTGGCACCGCTATATCAGCTTCGAGCAATTGCGCGAGCACCGCGAGGCGCTGGAGCAATGGGTTGCGGCCCAGGGGATATGGGCGCCGGTCATTTACGGCCTGGCCTACGCCGCCATGATCGCCTTCTCCATCCCCGGCGGCGCCGTGGCAACGATCGTCGGCGGGTTCTTCTTCGGTCTCGTGACCGGCTCGATCGCTGTGGTCGTCTCCGCCACGGCCGGCGCAACCGTCCTCTTCCTCGCAGCCCGCACCGCCCTGGGCGCCGTCCTGCGCCGGAAATCCGAGGGCTGGCTGCACCGGATGGAGGAGGGCTTCCGGGAAAACGCCTTCTCCTACCTGATGGTCCTGCGCCTGATCCCGCTCTTCCCCTTCTGGCTGGTCAACCTCGTTCCCGCCTTTCTCGGCGTCAGCCTGCGCACCTATGTGATCGCCACCTTTTTCGGCATCATGCCGGGCTCGATCGTCTATGTCAGCCTGGGCAACGGGATCGGCGCGTTGCTGGAGAGCGGCGGCACGCCGGACTTCGGCATCGTCTTCAGAGCGGAAATTCTGCTGCCGCTGGTCGGCCTGGCGATCCTGTCGATGCTGCCGGTCGTCTACAAGCGCTACCGGCGCAACAAGGCCGGCGGCCCGCCGGATGCAGCGCCCGGCGCCTGACGGGGTTTCCGTGAAGGGGCCTCCATGACGGAGCGCGACGCCGCAGGCCGCAACATGCAGGATGCCGCCGGCTCCCGCACGCGCCTGCGGCTGTCCTGGAGCACCGGCCTGTCGACCAGGCTGCTGATCCTGACGGCGGTCTTCGTCATGCTGGCGGAGGTTTTGATCTATCTGCCGTCGATCGCGCGCTACCGGCAGGTCTATCTGGAAAACGTCCTGTCCGACGCCCATCTGGCGACGCTGGCGCTGGATGCGGCGCCGGACAATATGGTGAGTCCGGAACTCAGCCGCCGCCTGCTGTCGCACGCCCGCGCCCTGGCGATCGTCCAGCGCCGGGCCGACGGGTCGCGGCATCTGATGACCGCCGGAATGCCGCCCAGAGTGACGAAGCGCACCAGCCTGGGAAATCCGGACTTCCTGCTGCTGGTCTGGGACGCCATCGACACCCTGGCCGCCGGCGGCGAGCGGGTGCTGCGTGTCGTCGGCCCGTCGCCGCGCGACCCGGCGACCGCCCTCGAAGTCCTGATTTCCGATACGGCGCTGCGCCGGGGCATGCTGGAATATTCCCAGCGCATCCTGATCCTGTCGCTGATCATCTCCTTTTTTACCGCCACGCTGGTGTTCCTTACCCTGCACTGGCTGATCGTCCGCCCGGTGCAGCGGCTGACCGACAACATGGTCCGGTTCAGCGACGACCCGACCGACGAGGCGCGGATGCTGAAGCCGGCCGGCCGCCGCGACGAGATCGGACTGGCGCAGGAGGAATATGCCCATCTGCAGCAGAATCTGCGGATCGCGCTGGGCCAGAACGAGCGCCTGGCGGCCCTCGGCGCCGCGATCGCCCGGATCAACCACGACCTGCGCAACATGCTGGCCGCCGCGCAGCTCGTATCGGACCGGCTCGCCGGCAGCGAAGACCCGGGTGTCCGGCGGATCGCGCCGACGCTGGTGCGCTCGATCGACCGGGCGGTCCGGCTGTGCACCCAGACCCTGGATTTCGCGCGGGATGCGAAAGCGACGCGCAAGGCCGAATATTTCTTCCTCAACGAACTGGTGCTCGAACTGGCGTCGGTTCACGGACCGGAGCATCCCGGCACGTCGTTCGACAGCGACATGCCCGGCGACCTCACGATCTTTGCCGACCGGAGTCAGATATTCCGCGCCCTGTCGAACCTGATGCGCAATGCGGCCCAGGCCGGCGCGCAGACCGTGACCGTCCGCGCGGAGACGACGGAAGGCCTGGCCGTCGTGAATGTCATCGATGACGGGCCGGGCCTGCCCGACGATATCCGCCAGACCCTCTTCAAACCCTTCAGCACCCGGCCGGGCGCGGGCGGCACCGGGCTCGGCATGGCGATCGCGCACGAAATCGTCTCGGCCCATGGCGGGTTTATCGAACTGGTATCGACCGGCACGGCGGATACCCACTTCCGCATCACCCTGCCCCAGAGCGCCGCCGCGCCGGACCCGGACGGCGGCGCATGAATTCCGGCGGTTTCCGCCCGCCGGGCGCTGCGCTACTGTAGCCGGCACCGGGAAGCGGGCAGAGGCAGGACCTGTGACATGAGCGTTCAGACGAACGTCGGGGGCAACGGGCCTGCGGTGGGCCGGCGGCTGACCGCACCCGATATCGGCGCGCGGAAAGGCGATACGCCGGTCGTCTGCCTGACGGCCTACACAACGCCGGTCGCCCGCCTGCTCGACCCCCATGTCGACCTGCTGCTGGTCGGCGACAGCCTGGGCATGGTGCTCTACGGGCTGGACAGCACGCTCGGCGTCACCCTCGACATGATGATCGCCCACGGCCAGGCCGTGATGCGCGGTTCGGAACGGGCCTGCGTCATCGTCGATATGCCGTTCGGCAGCTACCAGGAATCGGCAGCCCAGGCGTTCCGCAACTGCGCCCGGGCGATGTCGGAAGTCCGCTGCCAGGGCGTCAAGCTGGAGGGCGGCCGTGAAATGGCGGAAACCGTGGACCGTCTGGTCCGGTGCGGCATCCCGGTCATGGGCCATGTCGGCCTCACGCCCCAGTCGGTGAACGCGTTCGGCGGCTTCAAAGCCCAGGGCCGCGACGAGGCGGCGGCCGACCGCATCGCGGCGGACGCCGCAGCCATCGCCGAGGCCGGGGCCTTCGCCATCGTCGTCGAAGGGGTGCCCGAACCGCTGGGCCGGCGCATCACCGAAGAGGTCGCCGTGCCGACCGTCGGGATCGGCGCCTCGCCGGCCTGCGACGGCCAGGTTCTGGTGACCGAGGATCTCCTCGGCCTGTTCGGCGATTTCCAGCCGAAATTCGTCAAGCGGTATGCCGAACTCGCCCCGGCGGTCGAGGACGCGGCGCGGCGCTTTGCGGCCGACGTGCGGGACCGGGAGTTTCCGTCCGCCGAATACTGTTTCGGCGCCTCAAGGCCGGCCTGACAGGACCTGCGATCGATGGCGGCGTTCCGCACCCGGGTGGTCCGGTCGATTCCCGCGCTGCGCGATACGGTGGCGCGCTGGCGGCGCGACGGCGAGACGGTCGGGCTGGTGCCGACCATGGGCGCGCTGCACGAAGGGCATATCGAGCTGGTGCGCCGGTCGGGCGCGCACTGCGACCGCACGGTCGTTTCGATCTTCGTCAACCCGACCCAGTTCAACCCGGACGAGGACCTGGACCGCTATCCGCGCCAGGAGGAGGACGACCTGAAAGCGCTGTCCGCGGCGGGCGCCGACCTCGCTTTCATTCCGGCGGCCGGCGACATCTATCCCGAGGGCTTCGCGACCGCCGTCCATGTCGGCCGGGTGACGACCGGGATGGAAGGCACCGTGCGCATCGGCCATTTCGACGGCGTCGCCACGGTGGTCTGCAAGCTGTTCATGCAGACCGGGCCGGACAAGGCCTTCTTCGGCGAGAAGGATTACCAGCAGCTCATCGCCGTCCAGCGCATGGTGCGCGATCTGGACATGCCGCTCACGGTCGTGCCGGTGCCGACGGTGCGCGAAGCCGACGGCCTCGCCCTGTCGTCGCGCAACGCCTACCTCTCGCCGGAACAGCGCCGGATTGCGGCGACGCTCAACCGGATCCTGCGGGAAACCGCCCGGGCCATCGCCGGCGGCCGGGCCATCGACGCCGCAACCGCCGCCGCGCGCCAGGCGCTGCTGGACGCCGGCTTCGACGCCGTGGACTATGTCGAATGCCGCGCCGCGGCGGACCTCGCCGCACTGGAGACGCTGGACCGGCCGGCCCGCCTGCTGGCGACCGCGCGCCTCGGCCCGACCCGCCTGCTCGACAACGTCCCGATAGACCGACCCGATAGACCGGCCCGATAGACCGGCCCGATAGACCGGTCGGCGTCAGCCGGGCGGTTTCGCATCGCCGCGCCGGGCGGGGACGAACAGCACCAGGGCGATGGCGCTCAGCACCAGCGCGAGCGCCAGCAGTTCGCGCCAGCCGAAGGGTTCGCCCAGCAGGATCGCCCCGCTGGCGACGCCGATCACCGGAATCATCATCGCGCCGATCGACGCGACGGTTGCCGGCATCGCCCGGACGATGCGGAACCACAGCGCATAGCCCATGACCATGCCGACGAAGAGCACATAGAGGCCGGAAAGCGCCGCCTCCATGCTGGCCCGGTGCAGCACGAAGGGTTCGCTGAGCGCGGCGATCGACGAGATCGGGACGAGGCCGATCAGCAGTTGCCAGCCGGCCAGCGCGTTCATCGAGACGCCCCATTCATAGTGTTTGACGACCAGCGTTCCGCCCGCCCAGGTGATCGCCGCCAGCAGAACCAGGGCAATGCCGATCGGCCGGTCGCCCTGCAACCAGTCGCCGGTCGCAGCGAAGCCCGCGGACAGCAGGACAACCACCCCGGCGACTCCCAGCGCGATGGCGACCAGCACGCGCGCGCCGATCCGTTCGCTGTAGAACAGGCCGCCGAGCAGGGCCGTCCACACCGGCAGCGTGTAGCAGACGATGGCGGCATGGCCGGCGCCGATGATCTGCAGCGCAAGACCGGTCAGGACATGCCAGCAGGTCATGTTCAGCAGCCCGGCGACGATCAGGCGCGGCCAGATCCGGCGCGGCGCCTTCCAGCGGTCGCGGTCCTCCAGGATGCCGAGGCCGAGCAGCACGGCGCCGGCGACCGCGCAGGTGACTGCCCGGAACTGCCAGACCGGCAACTCGAGAAAAACCGTGCGCATGGCCGGCCAGCTCGTGCCCCAGACGAACCACAAAAGGACCAGCAGGACCAAACCGCCAACGGGAACGGCAGTCCGCGAGGGCGCCGGGCCGGAAGGCGCGCGTTCCACGGGTCAGCGCGGACCGGGCGCGCGCCGGCCGGAGACCGGCTCGCCCGCCGGAACCAGCAGGACCAGGGCGACCGCGCCGACGATCAGCCCCAGCGCGATCAGGTCGCGCAGGCCGAACGGCTCGCCGAGCACGACGACGCCGCTGGCGACGCCGACGATGGGCACCAGCAGGGTGCCGATCGCCGAAATGCCGGCCGGAAAGATCTTTACCACACTGAACCAGGCGAAATAGCAGAACACCAGCGCGATCAGCACCAGATAGACGGTCGCCCACCACACCCCGGCGCCGGCCGCGCCATAGTCGAACCCGCCGAGGACGAGCCACGCCGCGGCGATCGGCAGGGTGCCGAGCAGAAGCTGCCAGCCGCCCAGCGCGAGCACGCCGATCCGCCACGGCGTGTGCTTCTGGATCAGCATGCCGACCGACCACAGGGCGGCGCCGGTGAGGGTGAGCGCGAAGCCGAGCGGTTCCGCCCCGATCACACTGAAATCGTGGGACATCAGGACGGCGACCCCCGCCGCGCCGAGGCCGAGCGCGACCGCGCGGCGGCGCGTCATGGCTTCGCCCAGGAAGATCACGCCCAGGGCCGCGGCGAACAGCGGCATGGTGAAGGCCATGATGACGGCGTGGCCCGCGCCCATCATCGACACGCCGAAGCCGATGAAGACGAACCAGCTCGTGATGTTGAACAGCGCCGCCAGGCACAGCCGCGGCCACTCCCCGCGCGGCGATTTCCAGGCCTCGCCCGACGCCCGGCCGGCGGCGACCGCGAGCCCGAGCAGCAGCAGGCCGGCCGCGATCCCGCTGAGCGCCCGGAACTCCAGGACCGAGACCTCCGAAACGATGATCTTCATCATCGGCCAGTTGATGCCCCAGCCGAGGGCGACGCCGATCAGCAGGACATAGCCGCGGGCGGGATAGGGCGAAGGGGCGATTCCGGCCACCTGGCGCGGCTAACCGTGGCCGCCGCGGATCGGCGCCACATACTGCGCTTCGGTATCCCAGGGGAAATGGATCCAGGTGTCCTGGCTGACCTCGGTGACGTAGGAATCGACCATCGGCCGGCCGGCCGGCTTGGCGTAGACCGTCGCGAAATGCGCCTTCGGCAGCTGGTCGCGCACCACCTTGGCGGTCGCGCCGGTATCGACCAGATCGTCGACGATCAGCAGGCCCTCGCCGTCGCCCGCCACCGACTTCAGCACCTTGACCTCGCCCTTGACCTCGTCGTCGTAGCTCGAGACGCAGAAGGTGTCGATGAGGCGGATGTCCAGTTCGCGGGCGACGATGGCGGCGGGCACCAGGCCGCCGCGGGTGACCGCCACGACGCCGCGGACGCGGTTCAGGCTGCTCAGGCGCCAGGCCAGCGCCTTGGCGTCGCGATGCAGCTCCTGCCACGAAACCGGGAAGTGGCGGGTGTAGCCCTGCTGCGCTTCGGCGCCCCGGTCGGCGTTCCGTTCGGCTTCGGACATGCGTGTTCCCCTTCCCCGCTCCCGCGTTTCCCGGTCCCGCGTTTCCCGTTGTGGCGTTGCGGGCGGATATAGGCGATGGCGCGCGCGGGAAGCAAGGACGCGCGCCGGCCGGACCTATGCCGCCAGGACGACGCGCCCGACGATCCGGCCCGCCTTCATGTCGTCGAGCGTTTTCTGGGCCTCGGCGAGCGGGCGGCGCTCGACGGGCAGCGCGGGGATTTTGCCGGCGCGGGCGAGCGCCATGAGTTCGGTCATCTCCGCCGGGCTGCCGACATAGCTGCCGGTCAGCGTCATCGCGGTCAGCGGCAGCAGGGGCACGGAGAGCGGCAGCGATCCGCCCATCAGGCCGACGACGATGACGGTGCCGCGCCGGGCGACGGCCTTCATGGCGAAGCCGAGCGAGGCCGCCGCGCCGACGAAATCGACGACCGCCGGCGCACCGCCGCCGGTCAGCTTGCGGATCTGCCTTGCGGCATCCGCCGCAGCGCTGTTCACGACATGGTCGGCGCCCATCGCGACGGCCGCTTCGAGCTTGGCATCGTCGATGTCGCAGACCGTGATCGCCGCGTCCGTGACGTTGCGGGCGATCGCCAGCCCGGCGAGGCCGACCCCGCCGGCGCCGATCAGGACGATATGGCCGGCCCCGGTTTTCGCGGCCTTGCGGATCGCGGAAAAGGCGGTGAGGCCCGAACAGGCATAGGTGCAGGCGAGTTCGGCGGGCACGTCGCCGTGATCGAACAGGTATTTCGCGTGGGGCACGACAAGGCGGTCGGCGAAACCGCCGTTCTTCGCCACGCCCAGCGAGCGGTGTTTGGGGCAGAAATGCTCCTCGCCGGACGCGCAGACCGCACAGTCGCCGCAGCCGATCCACGGATAGACCACGACGCTGTCGCCGACTTCGACCCCCGTCGCGGTCTCGCCCAGCGCGACCACCGTGCCGGCGATCTCGTGCCCGAGGCAGAAGGGCAGTTCGCAGTTGGCGGTCAGATCCGCCTTCCGACCGCCGCCCAGGTCGAAATACCCGTCATGGATGTGCAGGTCGCTGTGGCACACGCCGCAGCCGGTGACCTCCAGCAGCACCTCGTCGCCGGCCGGCTCCGGCGTCGGCAAATCCATCTCGACCAGGGGTTCGCCGAATTCGACGATGGCGCAACAGCGCATGGCAGGCTCCGTTTTCGGGGATCGGGCCCGCCCCTGTTAGCGCATCGCCGCGGGAATGCGAAGGCCGCGCGGCAGGATGCGCCGGCCATCCGGGCCAATGCCTTCGGTCAGCCTTCTTGCGTCGCCGCCAGCCGGCACACCTCTCCCGTCATGCGCACCAGGCGGGCGAGGTCGTCCGGCTCGGAGAGCCGGTGGTCGCCCGACTTCACGAGCAGGATTTCGACATCGGCGCCGGCGAAGGCGTCGGCCACCTTCAGCGCGTGGCGCCACGGCACGTCCGGGTCCGCCATGCCCTGGATAATCCGCACCGGCCCGGCAAAGGGGAAGGGCGTGCGCAGGACGAGCCGCTCGCGGCCGTCCTCGATCAGCCGGCGGGTGATCGGCGTCGGTTCGTCGCTGTAGTCCGACGGCTCGTAGTGGACGCCGTCGCGCTCCAGGTCCCGGCGCAGGGCGGGCGAGGCGTTCGCCATGATCAGGTCTTCGGTGAAGTCCGGCGCCGGGGCGACGCCGACCAGGCCGGCGACCCGGTGCGGCAGGGCGCGCGCCGCCAGCATCGTGATCCAGCCGCCCATGCTTGAGCCGACCAGCACCAGCGGCCCGGCGGTCAGGGACTCGATCGCGAAGACGGCGTCGTCCGCCCACTGGCCGATCGTCCCGTCCTCGAAGGCGCCGGAGGACAGGCCGTGGCCGGTATAGTCGAAGCGCAGGAAACCCCGGCCCTCGCTCCGGCACCAGGCTTCGAGGGCGAGCGCCTTGCCGCCTTCCATGTCGGAGCGGAAGCCGGGCAGGAAGACGACGGTGGGCGACGACGACGCCCCGCGGCCCTCCCCGCGGCCCTCCCTGCGGCCCTCCGTGCGGCGATAGGCGATTGTCGCGCCGTCGCCGGCGCGCGATAAAATGCCGGGTGCGTCCACCGGATATCCCTTCGCTCCAGGAAATTTGGCGCCCGCGGGCGGCGCCGCCGCACGGCAGCGGCCGGGAACGGCGCACGAAAGCATGACGGACGGAGATGGACAAGCCGGCGACAAGCTCCTCAGCGCCGCACGACGCTTTCGGCCTCACCGTGCTGCAGGTCCTGCCGCGGCTGGAGACCGGCGGGGTCGAGCGCGGCACCGTCGATGTCGCCGCCGCCATCGTCGCGGCCGGCGGGCGGGCGCTCGTCGTCTCGGCCGGCGGCCGGATGGAGGCGGAGCTGGCGCGCGCCGGCGCCGAGCATGTCACGATGCGGGTGGACCGCAAGTCGCCCGGCCGCATCCTGCGCAACGCGGGCCGGCTGGCCGGCCTGATCCGCCGGGAGCAGGTCGACATCGTCCATGCCCGGTCGCGGGCGCCGGCCTGGAGCGCGCGGGCGGCGGCGCGGCGCGCCGGCGTGCCCTTCGTGACCACCTTCCACGGCGTCTACGGGACCGGCTTCCCGCTCAAGAAGGCCTGGAACCGGATCATGACCGCGGGCGACCGCACGATCGCCGTGTCCGACTATATCGCCGACCATATCCGGCAGCGCTACCGGGTTCCGGACGGGCGCATCGCCGTGATCCATCGCGGGGTCGACCTCGACCTGTTCGACGTCCGGGCGGTATCGGAGGCGCGGGTCGTCCAGTTGGCGGAGCGCTGGCAATTGCCCGACGGCGCGCCGGCGATCATGCTGCCCGGCCGCTTTGCGCGATGGAAAGGCCACGCCGTCCTGATCGACGCCCTGGCGCGGATGCAGCGCGCCGACGCGGTCGCCCTGCTGATCGGCGCCGACTCCGGCCGGGAGGGCTACCGCGGCGAGCTGTTGCAGCGGGTCCGGCGCCGCGGCCTCGATGGCGCGGTCCGCTTCATCGACCACTGCAACGACATGCCGGCCGCCTATATGCTCGCCGATGTCGTGGTCAGCGCCTCGACCCGGCCGGAGGCGTTCGGCCGGATCGCCGCGGAAGCCCAGGCGATGGGCCGGCCCGCGATCGCGACCGACCATGGCGGCGCGCGCGAGACCGTGATCCCCGGCGAGACCGGCTGGCTGGTCCCGCCCGGCGACGCGACGGCCCTGGCCGGGGCGCTGGATGCGGCGCTGTCGCTGACCGGAGCCGAACGCGCGCGCATGGCCAAGGCGGCGGTCGCCAACGTAAGGCGCACCTTCTCAAAGCAAGCGATGACGGCCCGGACGCTGGCGCTGTATGCGGAGCTTGCGCGGGAGCGCGGCGCGGCCGGCCTGGAACACAGCCGGCCGCGAAACCGTTGACACAGCGAACAAGAACATTATCTGAACATACAGCCGGTCCCGGCAATGCCGCGCCTTGCGGAACCGCGCCGCCGCGCCGCCCGCCCGGCGGAAACCCGATCATGACGGAACATGACATTTCATGACATATCGCGACAGGTCACGGTGCAGCGCCGATCCCTGCCGGCCGCCATGTTTGACTTGCCGCTCCGAGGCATGCTTGTTCCGCCCGTCCGAACGGCCTGTCCCGGGAGAGCTTCCCCCGTGCCGCAAAACGCCCCGCCATCGCCGATGTCACTTGCCCCGGGCGCGCCGGTCAACATCGTGACGCTGAAATGGGGCGACCGCTACGGGCCGGAATTCGTCAACCGGCTCTACCGGGCCATCGACCGCCATCTGACCCGGCCGTTCCGCTTCCTGTGCTTCACCGACAACGGCGCCGGGCTGCTGCCGGAAATCGAGCCGCACCCGCTGCCGCCGCTCGATTTGCCGAAACGTTATGTGCGAACCACCTGGCTCAAGCTCGGCCTGTTCGCCGACGGGCTGGCCGGCATGGAAGGCGATTGCCTGTTCCTCGATCTCGACCTGCTGATCGTCGACGGCATCGATAGCTTCTTCGACTACGAGCCGGGCCAACGCTGCATCATCCACAACTGGAAACTGCCGCACCAGATATTCAAGAAGCGTCCGGATGTCGGCAACTCGTCCGTCTTCCGCTGGCGCGCCGGCACGACCCAGTTCGCCGTCGACGGCTTCCTTCGGGAGCGCGACCGGATTCTGCGGAAATACGACATCTATTCGCCACAGCGATACCTGACCGTCGCCATCGGCGAACGCCGCTGGTGGCCCGAGACCTGGGTCCGCAGCTTCAAGCGCCATTCGGTGCCAGCCTTCCCGCTCAACCTGCTGGCCGCCCCGAAGCTGCCGCCGGGCACGCGCATCCTGGTGTTCCACGGCCGGCCCGACCCCGACCAGGCCCTGGGCGGCTGGCGCCGCGGCCGGCTGCACCGGCGCACCCGGCCCGCCCCCTGGATCGCCGACCACTGGCACGACCGGTCGGAGGACAGCAGACCGGTTCCCGCATGATCCGCAAGCCGAGACGTGCCCGATACAGGGCCGCGGCCGTCCGGGCCAGCGCCAGCTTCCGAAAGGTCCGATGCGCCGATTTCCGGAGTCGTTGGGACGCGCGCTCTCGCGACGACCGGCAGCCTGTAGCTGCCGACCTTCCGCCGCTTTCTCGATCCGGTATTCCGTCCGTATGCTGCACAGCCACCATTTCGGAACATAAATTGTACAAAAAAGGAATAAAAAGGGTTGATTGTGTCAAAACGGCACGCTAAGCGTACTTGTCTTTTGCGCGCCCGGTGATAACCTAAGGGTGTGCGGTTGGGAGGCTCGCCGTCGCGGGCCGTTGGGGTCTGTACCCCTCCCGGCCGCCTTTTGCTCAATGCACCTTCTGTACCTGGACGATTCCGGTTCGGTCAAGAACGCCTCCGACAGCCATATCGTACTGGCGGGCGTATCGGTATTCGAGCGTCAACCGCACTGGTTTTCCGGAAGACTGGACGAGATCGCCGCCAGATTGAGGCCGGACGCTCCTCAGGAAATCGAGTTTCGAGGGACCGATATTCGCGGCGGGAAGAAAGCCTGGCGCCGTATTCCAAAAAACGAGCGGATCGAGATATATCGGGAAGCACTGGGAATAATAGCCGCTTCCCGTTCCGCGACGGTTTTCGGAGCGGCAATTCACAAAGCGGCGATATCGCCGGACGATCCCATGGAGTATGCGTTCGAGCAGATTTGCAACCGCTTCGACCGATACCTCGGTCGCCTTCACAAATCCGGCGACACGCAACGAGGCCTCATTATCCTGGACAAGTCGTCCGACGAAACCGCGCTGCAGGGACTGGCGCGCGATTTCCGGCGGGAAGGGCATCGATGGGGACAGCTCTACAATCTGGCGGATGTTCCGTTGTTCGTGGATTCGAAAGCGACACGGATGATACAATTCGCCGATCTCATCGCTCATGCCATCCGTCGCTATTATGAAAATGGAGATGCCAGCTTCTTCGACGTTTTCTCAACGAGCTTCGACGCCGTTGGCGGCGTGACTCATGGATTGGTGCATTACACGCCGAGCGGCAGCGAGTGTAATTGTCTGGCTTGCCGACAGCGAGCATACGGTTGACCGCGGCCTCGGACACCGCCAGACCCGAAGCTGACTTTAGTGGGGCAAAGCGCCGCTTCGATGATGTTGTCCATCGGGCTCTCGACGACCGTAACGATCATCCCGGCCCGCGGCCGGGGGCTGTAGGGTTCGGCGCTAAAGTCGCCCGGATTACCGACCGCTGGCGCGACGGGCCGGACGACGCTGGGCGGAGCGGCGCATGATCCGGCGGCTGAAACGCGCCTGCGGCATCCACTTTTCGACCAAAGCGCTGGCGCGGAATCCCGGCGTGCATCTGCGTCAGATGTTCCGGCGGCACCGCAGCTTCCGCGACCTGCTCGACCGACTGGCCGACGCGCGCCCGATCGCCGTCGTCCAGGTCGGCGCCAACGACGGCAGGGACCCCCTCGGCGACCTGATCCGGGACCGGCCGGACCGCATCGAACGGGCGCTGCTCATCGAGCCGCAGCGCGCCGCGTTCGCCCGTCTGGCCCGCCGTTTCGAGGATATTCCACAGGTCGTCCGCCTTAACGTCGCCATCGACCGGCAACCGGGGAAGCGGAGAATCTATTTTGCAACAGGGGACGCTGCCGACCGCCTGGGCGACGGCATCGCTTCCTTCGAGCGGCGGCATGTCGAGAAGGAAATACGGTCCAGAACGAAATTAGGCTTCGACGACGAAATCGCGGCGTCGATCGGATCGGCAACCGTGCCGGTGACCACGCTGGAGGACGCCGCGGCGGAAGCCGGCATCGTCCACCCCGACGTGCTTTTGGTCGATACCGAAGGCTTCGACGGGGAAATCGTCCGGATGGCGCTTGAGGCCGGATGGCTGCCGGCGGTCATCCGGTACGAACACAAGCACCTGACGGGAGACGAACGCCGAACGCTGGCGCGGGAGTTGGCCGGGCGCGGCTACCGTCTGTGGGCCGACCATGCGGATGTCTGGGGCCGGCGCACCGACGGCAACGAGCCTCCGCAATAGCGTCGCTGCACAGCGCCGCTGTGCGGGGTGCGACAGCGCGCTGCGGGGCGGTTCAGGGCGTAACGCCGGGCTGCGTCCGTTCGTGCAGTTCGGTCGCCGACCGGATTGCCGCGAGCGCCCCGGCGCAGTCCGGAGCCACGGCGCAGAAATCGTCCGGCGCGCCGAAGCCGCCGATATCGAAGGTCGCGACCGGCCCCTTGGCGTAGGTGCGACGCTTGTAGTTCCGCTTCAGGTCGTAGCGCGGATCGAGGCGGCGCATGACGGCGCGGCGCGCGCGGCGCAGGAGCGAACGCTGCCCCCATCGTTCCCGCGGGTTGGCCCGGCCGGTCGATTTCCCCGCTTCGCCAGGCGCCGCCGCCTCGAATCGCGAGCGCGGAAAGAAGCACAGGTGGAGGCAGCGAAAATCCGTCTCCTCCCAAGGCTCCTGCCGCCATGTGCGCAGGATGCTGTCGTGCCCGTATCCGGATCGGAAAACGACCGACTTACGGCCGTGCAGGCGTTCGTGCGGTCCGGGGCGCCAGCTCTCGATGGCGTCGAAATTGAAGCATTTGGTGCCCTCCGGCGCGTCGGGCTGGGTGTAGCCGAACGCCTCGGCCCGGTCTAAGCGGATGCCCAGCACATGGCGCATATGCCCGGCGATGCGCCAGTAGCCGTCGAACTCTCCGGCGAGCAGGCGCGGGCGCATCCGCGCCAGGCCGGCGGGGTCGTAGATTTCGTCGCCGTCCACGCCGAAGACCCAGGTTCGCGTCCCGGCGTAATCCTCGAGATACTTGTGGGTGTCGCGGGCATCCTCGACATCGAGGATTTCGACATGCCGGTGACGCGCGGCGACCGCCTCGACGATCTGCCGCGTCCTGTCGCGCGAGCGGTTGTCCATGACCAGGATGCGGTCGCAGAATTCCGCCGCGTTCATCAGCGACCAGGCGGCGAAATGCTCTTCGTCGCGCAGCAGCCACACCCCCAGGATCTGCCGTCCCTCACTCATCGTGCAACATCGAATGGCCTCCGCCGCGCCCGCAGCGCCTGTAGCGCCCGACTACCGGTTCGCCAGCGCGACATCAACAGGATTGCGGAGGACGCAAGGCGCGGAACGCGGCCCCGGCAGCCGCGCGTCCCGCCTCGATACGAGGCTCCGGCAGTTCGCAAGGAGCCGTCACTGTCCTTTTCCGCCGCACCCTGTCCAAGAGGCGATGGCGAATCCGCCGGAGGTGAAGAACCAGCCGCCCCATTGCTTAACGCTGGCGATTTTCCGCATGGTGCGCCATTATGGCAGCGTCCCTTCGAGCATCTTTCCGCAACGCTCTGCCTCAATGCGCATTCACCGGCTCACGGTTACAAACCTCAAGAATTTCGAAGAGCACTCCTTCGAATTTCATCCTCAATTCACGTTGCTGGTCGGCGACAACGGCAGTGGGAAGACGGCAATCCTGGACGCACTGCGCGTCGGCATTGGCGCTTATCTGCTCGGCATTCCGGATTTGCCGGCACACTCGATCAAACGGGACTATGTCCGGCGGCGCGTCCGGCGGAACGGGGAGTTCCCCACCTTCGAGCCGGTCACACCCTGCGCTGTCGCCTGCGAAGGGACGGTTCACGGTTCGCAGATGCGTTGGCGGCGCGAACTGGCCTCGCTCGACGGTCGGACCAACCGCGTCGGCGCACGGATGGTCGCCCGGAGTGCCTCCGGGCACTACCATGCGGGCAGGCCGGAAACCGATTTCCCCTTGGTCCTTTCATACGGCACTGGGCGCCTGTGGATTGAGCCTCGGACCACGAGGGCTACCCGCTCCGCGATGCGGCAGCCGCTCGGGAAAATGTCGAGATTCGAGGCCTATCGCGGGTGCCTGGAGCCGGCGGTGTCGTCAGAATTGCTGCGCCGGTGGATCAAGAAAATGGCGTTGATAGAGGTGCAAGAGGAAAAGCCGCTGACCAGCCTCAAGGCCGTTTTTTCGGCGGTCGTCGGGTGCGTCGAGGGTGCGGAGCGAGCGCTGTACGATTTCAAGCTTGACGATATCGCTCTCGATTTCGCCGGTGGCGAGCGTTACCCGTTCGGCTTCCTCAGCGACGGGCAGCGGAGCATGACCGCGCTCGCTGCGGACATCGCCTTACGCTGCGTCCAGTTGAACCCCCATCTCGCCGGCGACGCGCCCGGCGCGACCGAAGGTGTGGTGCTGATCGACGAACTCGACCTCCATCTGCATCCGAACTGGCAGCGCGCAATCGTCCGCAACCTTACGTCGCTCTTCCCGAGCCTGCAGTTCGTGGCGACGACGCATTCGCCGTTTATCGTCCAGTCGCTCGACGGCCAGGGCCTCATCAACCTCAGCGGGAGTGGCGCTCTTGAAGAGCGCAGCGAGCCTTACAGTGTCGAGGATGTCGCCGAGGAAACCATGGGTGTCGAAGTTCCGCAGCGGAGCAAGCAGTTCCTTGAGATGGAAGCCGCTGCGCGACGCTACTACAGGCTGCTGGATGAATTGAGCGACGGCGATCCGAGGGTCGGGAAAGCGAAGGCCGAACTAGATGAGTTGGAAGAAAGGTTTGCCGGCAACCCGGCCTATGTTGCGCTGCTCAAATTCAAACGCGCGGCAGCCGAATGAGTTTGGCCAGCTTCCTACGCGCCCATGCGATCGGTTGATCGCGAATCCTGGCCGCTGGATGGAGCCGGCGGCAAGATCTCCTTTTCGCCGTACCGAAAGGCCAAGCCGTATATCGTCGAGCGGATTGGAAACTATTGCAGTTATTGCGAACGGAAGGGCGACCTTCACGTCGAACATGTCGTGCCCAAGTCCAAGGCCCCCAGCCTAGAAGAGCACTGGGAAAATCTGCTCCTCGGTTGCGTCAATTGCAACAGCCGGAAGGATAACAAGAACGATGCCCGCGCCGGATACATGTGGCCTGACGATGACCGCACGGATCGCGCGTTCGAATATCGCTCGGGAGGTCGGGTCGCGTTGAATCCCAACCTGCGGGAAAGGGAGCGGAAACGCGCCCAGGCCCTGTTCGATTTGGTGGGGCTTGGCGCAACAGGGTCCGCAACCGACAGTCGTCGTAGCGAACGCCGCAGAATTTGGGAATTGGCCGAAGAAGTCAAAGTAGACCTCAAAGACGACAAGATGCGAAATCTGGCTACCAAGCTGGCCGCCGCGGAGGGCTGCTGGTCGGTCTGGATGACTGTCTTCGACGACGACTCGGACATGAGGAAGCGGTTTATCGCCGCCTTTCCCGGTACGCGCCCGTAATTATCGGGTGCAATATCCTGCATAGACAAGCCCGATACCGCGCCGCCGTGCGGCCCGCCGCGTCCATGCCGCGGGGGTCCGCCAAGGTTCGGCCGAAGCGGTCTCCAAAATATTTCCTCTTTTTCGATAATAGTCCTTGACAATGCTAGATTTGTTCTCTATATGCCCTCTTTCAACGCCCGGAGCGCAACCCCCGCCCGCTTCCGCCACCGGCACCGTAGCACTGGGGGCAGTTCGGTGAGATACAAGAAATCCGGCGGGCGACGGAGGTCGGCCACAGGCACTGCCCTGCGGCGTCGGTGGAGCGACGACCGGCTTCCTCCGCTCCGCCGCCCCTTGGGAGGCTCCGGTCGGAATGACGGGAGAGGGCGAAGACAGGAGCGCCATGACAAAACATGACATTTCATGACATATCGCGACGCCTCTCCCGCCCGCTTCCGCCACCGGCACCGGCGCCGGCACCATAACACCGGGGGCAGTGCGGTGAGATACAGGAAATCCGGCCGGCGACGGAGGCCGGCCACAGGCACAGCCTTGTGGCGTCGCCACTGTTTTCCGGGGGGAGCGCCGATCGGGTTTCTCCCCTTCGACTACGCTCAGGGCAGGCTGCTCCGCCCCGGCCGGGGTCGGGGCTCCGGCTGGAATGACGGTAAAGGGGGCGGGTTCGGGACGCCCCTGCGCGTTTCGGGGCCGGCGTCCGGCACGGGGCATGGGAATGTTTCCTCTTTGAAGTGTAAAAAAATAGAATACAGACCGGTCTGTTTAATTCGGCATGAGTGCCGAAAACGCCGGGAAACTGCGGAAAACGGCACCTGCGGAGAAAGGATATTGGAACGATCGATCCAAAAAAGAGGCGGCGGCGCGCCCGGTCTTGACATATCGGGCTGCCGCTTCGATATTCCGCTCCATGACGGCGCGGGCGACCACGACCGAGACGACCACCCGGACCTCCTGCGGAGGGCCGTGACGTCCGGTATGGCAAATGTCCGGACAAGCGACCCTCCCGGCAGACGCCCGGAGGGTTTTTTGATGCCGGTTTTTTCGATGCCGGTTTTTTCGATGCAGGGCGGCCGGCGGCCTGGCTGAAAGCAACAGCGCCCCGACCGGAAACCCAAAACGGGAAACGAAGAACGAGACGATGGCGGACCAGGTTTCACATTACGCAATCGAGCCGGCAGCCCGGCCGGCCCCCAAAAATGTACGGGGGGCAAACGGGCGATCTGCCGACCGCACGGTCGCGATCTCCCTGCCCGACGGCAGCGTGCGGCGCTTCCCGGCGCCCGTGACCGGCGCGGACGTGGCGGCCGATATCGGGCCGGGCCTGGCGAAGGCGGCGCTGGCCGTGCGGGTCGACGGCGAGCTGCGCGATCTCGCCCGCCCGATCGGGGCGGACGCGGCGGTGGAGATCGTCACGCTCAAGGACGCGGCGGCGCTGGAGCTGATCCGGCACGACGCCGCCCATGTCCTGGCCGAGGCGGTGCAGGAGCTCTATCCCGGCACGCAGATCACCTTCGGCCCGGCGACGGAAGACGGCTTCTATTACGATTTCCACCGCGAAGCGCATTTCACGCCCGACGACTTCGCGGCCATCGAGGCGCGGATGCGCGAGATCGTCGACCGGGACGAGCCGATCGTGCGCGAAGTCTGGGACCGCGACGCCGCCCGGGACCATTTCCGGCAGGCCGGCGAAAGCTTCAAGGCCGAATGGGTCGGCGAACTGCCGCCGGACGAAGAGCTGACGATGTACCGCCAGGGCGGCTGGATCGACCTGTGCCGCGGTCCGCACCTGCCCTCGACCGGCAGACTGCCCAAGGCCTTCAAGCTGATGAAGCTGGCCGGCGCCTACTGGCGCGGCGACGCCGCCAACCCGCAGCTCCAGCGCATCTACGGCACGGCCTGGCGCAACGAGAAGGAGCTGAAGGCCTGGCTGCGCCTGCTGGAGGAGGCCGAGCGGCGCGACCATCGCCGCCTGGGGCGCGAGATGGCGCTGTTCCACATCCAGGAGGAGGCCGCCGGCAGCGTCTTCTGGCACCCCCACGGCTGGACGCTCTACCGGCTGTGCGAAGACTATATGCGCGCCCGGCTGGAGCGCGCCGGCTATGTCGAGGTCCGGACGCCCCAGATGATCGACCGGGTGCTGTGGGAGCGCTCCGGCCATTGGGAGAAGTTCCGCGAGCACATGTTCACGGCCGACGACGAGCGCGAGCGGGTGCTTGCGCTCAAGCCGATGAACTGCCCGGCCCATGTCCAGATTTTCCGCCATCTCGGCATCGTCAGTTATCGCGACCTGCCGCTGCGCATGGCGGAATTCGGCGCCTGCCACCGCAACGAGCCGTCGGGCGCCCTGCACGGCCTGATGCGGGTGCGCGCCTTCACCCAGGACGACGCCCACATTTTCTGCACGCCGGAACAGATCAACGGCGAGGCCGAGGCGTTCTGCGAGCTGCTCTCTTCGGTCTACCGCGATTTCGGCTTCGAGGACGTGACGATCAAGTTCGCCGACCGGCCGCCGGTGCGCGCCGGCGACGATGCGACCTGGGACCGGGCCGAGGCGGCTCTGCGCGAGGCGGTCGAGGCCGCCGGAATCCCCTATGAGATGAACCCGGGCGAAGGCGCCTTCTACGGCCCCAAGCTGGAATTCGTGCTGCGCGACGCGATCGGGCGGGACTGGCAGTGCGGCACGCTGCAGGTCGATTTCGTCCTGCCCGAGCGGCTGGACGCCGCCTATGTCGGCGAGGACGGCGAGAAGCACCGGCCGGTCATGCTGCACCGGGCCATCCTGGGCTCGTTCGAGCGCTTCCTCGGCATCCTGATCGAGAACACGGCCGGCCATCTGCCGCTGTGGCTGGCGCCGGTCCAGATCGTCGTGGCGACGGTGGTGAGCGACGCCGACGGCCATGCCGAACGGGTGGCGGAGCGCTTCGCGGCGGCCGGCCTGCGGGTCGAGACCGACCTGCGCAACGAGAAGATCGGCTACAAGATCCGGGAGCATTCCGACGCGAAAATCCCGGTCATCGCCGTGGTCGGCCGGACGGAAGCGGAGGAAAACACGGTTTCCCTGCGCCGGCTGGGCGGAAAAACGCAGGAAGTGCTTGCCTTGGAAGCCGCTGTCGATACACTGTCGGCTGACGCTGCGTCGCCGATCCAACAATAGCCGAGGTTTTCAGTAACAACAGTGCTCCGGATCGTGCGGGGCGCTGATATCGGTGTTTGCCCGTTCCGCGGAGGAATTCCGCCAAGGAAATCCGGAAGAATCGGGCAGGAACGTAGACGAAAGGAAGCCAGCCCATACGACGCCCAATCGGCCCCATTGCGCCGGTCCACGAAGGCCCGCGCATCAACGACATGATCCGTGTTCCCCTGGTCCGCCTGATCGACGAACAGGGCGCCCAGGTCGGCATCGTGCCGACGGAGGATGCGCGCCTGCGCGCTTCGGATGTCGGCCTCGACCTGGTCGAGGTTTCGCCCAACGCCGAGCCGCCGGTCTGCAAGATCATCGACTACGGCAAGCTCAAATACGAGAAGCAGAAAAAGAAGAACGAGGCCCGCAAGAAGCAGAAGACCATCGACGTCAAGGAAATCAAGATGCGGCCGAACATCGACACGCACGACTACGACGTGAAGATGCGCGCCATCGTCAAGTTCCTCGACGAAGGCGACAAGGTGAAGGTCACCCTGCGTTTCCGCGGCCGCGAGCTGGCCCATCAGGAGCTCGGCCTGAAACTGCTCGAAAAGGTCCGCGACGCGCTGGACGAGCAGGCCAAGGTCGAGCAGTTCCCGAAGCTGGAAGGCCGCCAGATCACCATGGTCATGGCGCCGCGCTGAACGGCGGCGCGGCGGCGGCATGCCGGAAACGGCAGCGGTCCTTGTTTTTGTACATCGTGGTTGTACATTAGGTCCGTATCCGACGGAGACCCGGCATCCCCGATCGCCGCCGACAGCCGCTTGCAGGCAATTCCCGGAACGTAACTGGTACTCAAGACATGCCGCCCGCTATCTACAAGACCGCCGAGGCGCGCGCCCGCTTTTCCGAGTTGCTGGCGCGGGCGAAGGCGGGAGAGGAAATCCTGATCGCCAAGGGAGACGAGCCGCAGGCCCGGCTTCTCCCGCCCGCCAAGGCGGCCGGACGGGAGAGCGCGCCGCTGTCCCATCTTGGCCTGCCGGACGACCTTTTCGACGCCGATGACGCGGAACAGGCTGCGATCGACGCCGGCGACTATAACGACGCACTCGGTATCTGGCGCGGGCGACCGGCCGCCTCGTGAAACTGCTGCTCGACAGCCACGCCGTCTACTGGTGGTTGACGGGCAGTCCCAGGCTTTCGGAAACCGCCCGCAAGCTGATTGTAGACGAGGCGAATGCCCTGCTGGTCAGCGCAGTTTCGATTTACGAGCTCGAACTGAAGGCCGGACGCCGGCGCGTTGATCTGCCGCCGAAGGAGTTGCGGGCGGCGCTTCGGCGCAATGCCGTGGAGGAACTGGCCATCACCCACGATCACGCTGAATACGCCGCCCATATCGAATGGGATCACCGCGATCCCTGGGATCGTCTCCTGGCAGCCCAGGCGCGTCTGGAGAACTGCGCCCTCGTCTCCGTCGATACCGTATTCGACGGTATTGGGATCGACCGGCGATGGTGATTTGCCATCGGCTCTTCCGAGGCAAGGTTCTATACGACACCGGGCGGGCAGATATACCGATTCGCGCCGTCGTCGTCCCGAAAACGGACGACAGCCTTGCCAGAGCGCCCCGCGCCCGCCACTGTCGAGGCTGACCGCCCCATAACAAGGCCGCCGTTATCGTGCGCGTCGTCTCGCTGATCTGCAGCGCCACCGAAATCGTCTGCGCCCTGGGCCGCGGCGGCGACTTGGTCGGCCGGTCCCACGAATGCGATTACCCGCCGGACATCGAGGCGTTGCCGGTCCTGACGGCGCCGCAATTCGAACTCGGCGGCGGCAGCGGCGAGATCGATACCCGGGTCAAGGACCTGGTGCGCGACGGGCTGGCGATCTACCGCATCGACGCTGGCCTGCTGCGCGACCTCCGTCCCGATGTCATCGTCACCCAGGACCAGTGCGAGGTCTGCGGCGCGAGCCTCGCCGACGTCGAGGCGGCGGTGTGCGACTGGACCGGCGCGCCGGTGAAGATCGTTTCCTGCAAGCCGCTCGGCCTGGCGGATGTGTGGACCGATATCCGCCATGTCGGCGAGGCGCTCGGCGGCGGCGACGCGGCGGAGCGGGTCGTCACGGAATTGCAGGCGCGGATGAACGCCATCGCGGAAACCGCCGCGGACCTGCCGGAGAAGCCGACGGTCGTGACGGTCGAATGGATCGATCCGCTGATGGCGGCCGGCCACTGGATGCCGGAGCTGGTGGCAATGGCCGGCGGCAGGAACCTGTTCGGCGCGGCCGGCGGGCCCGCCCCCTGGATGTCGTGGGACGACCTCAAGGCCGCCGATCCGGACGCCATCCTCGTCCTGCCATGCGGTTTCGCCATGGACCGCAGCGTCGCGGAAATGCCGGCGCTGACGGCGCAGCCCGGCTGGTCTGGCCTGCGCGCCGTGCAGAACGACAGGGTCTTCGTGACCGACGGCAACCGGTATTTCAACCGGCCCGGCCCGCGCCTCGCCGAGTCGCTCGAGATCCTCGCCGAAATCCTGCACCCGGATCATTTCGGCTTCGGTCGGGAAGGGAAGGGCTGGCGGCGCTATCCGGGATAGCCGCTACAGCGCGCGGCGGGCCTTCATCGCGGCGCTGAGCGTGCCGTCGTCGAGATAATCCAGTTCGCCACCGACCGGGACGCCGTGGGCCAGCGCGGTCACCGTAACGCCGGCGTCGGCCAGCCGGTCGGCGATATAGTGGCCGGTCGTCTGGCCCTCGACCGTGGCGTTGGTCGCCAGGACGACCTCGGTCACCTCAGGTTCGGACGCGCGCCGGACCAGGGCGGGAATGCGCAACTCGTCCGGCCCGACGCCATCGAGCGCGGAAAGTGCGCCGCCGAGCACATGATAGCGGCCGCGGAAGATGCCGGCGCGCTCCATCGCCCAGAGATCGCCGACCTCCTCGACCACGCACAGCACCGCCGGATCGCGGCGCGGATCGGTGCAGATGCCGCAGGGATCGGCTGTATCGACATTGCCGCACAGGCTGCAGGCGCCGACCTTGTCGACCGCTTCCGTCATTGCGCGGGCGAGCGGCGCCATCAGCTGGTCCTTGCGTTTGACCATCTGGAGCGCGGCCCGGCGGGCGCTGCGCGGCCCAAGGCCCGGCAGCTTCGCCAGGAGCTGGATCAGCCGCTCGATTTCGGCGCCGGCCATGCAGGGCCCGTCAGAACGGCAGCTTGAGGCCGCCGGGCAGGCTCAGCCCGCCGGTCAGCTTCGACATTTCTTCCTGCTGATGCGCCTCGACCTTCGCTCTGGCGTCGGCAAAGGCGGCGACGATCAGGTCTTCGAGCACCTCGACTTCGGAGGCGACGACGGCGGAGGGATCGATCCTGACCGAGATCGCCTCGTTCCGGCCGTTCATCGTGACCGTCACCAGGCCGGCGCCGGCGCGGCCCTCGTGCTGCGTATCCGCCAACTGCTGCTGCATTTCTTCGAGCCTGGCCTGCATCTGCCCGGCCTGCTTCATCAGGTCGCCGAAATTCTTCATGCGTCTCCTCCGGGACCGGCGCGGCCGCCGGAATCCGGGGCGGGCGCCGGCGTCGGGCCGGTAACCTTCGTCAGCTCGCTGCCCTCGAACCGGTCGAGCACGGCGCGGACGAGCGGATCCTGCGCCGCCTGCTGCATCGACCGCTGCTGCGCCGCCTCGTCCTGCTGCTTCAGGGTCGGCTCGCCCGCCTCGTCCGAAACGACGACGATCCAGCGCTCGCCGGTCCACGCCTGCAGCAGTGTGGCGATCCTGCCGGGCAGATCGCCCCCGGCCTCCGGCGCCGGGCGGATTTCCAGCCGGCCGGCGGCGAACGATACCGGATGGACCGAACCGTAGAGTTGAGCGTACAGGACCATCTCCTTGCGGTCCCGGAACAAATCGACCAGCGCCCTGAAGTCTGCCGGCGTTGCGCCGGCCGGCGCCGGTGGCGCGCCGACAGGCGCCGGTTCGGGCCCGGAAACGGAAGCGGCAACGGGCTCAGGAACGGCCGGCTCATCCGCCGGCGCCGTTTCCGCCGCACCCTGCGGCGCCGGACCCCCCAGCGCCGCCTCTCCCAGCGTCGGACCGTCTCCGGCCGCACGGGCGGCCGGGGCGCCCGACGGCGCCCGGGTTGCGGGTTGCGGGGACGCAGGTTGCGGCGGGCGCGACGGCAACGGCGGTTCTTGAGGTTCGGGCGGCGGTCCTCTCTGCGGCGGGCCCGGCGGCCTTTCCGGTGCGGCGCCCGCAGCCGGAGCCGGACCGTTTCCCGCCGGCGCGGCGGCGTCCGGCCCGCGGGCGGCGCTGTCGAGGCGCTCGATCAGGTCGGCCGGCGTCGGCAGCTCGGCGGCGTAGCACAGCCGGACGATCAGCATTTCCAGCGCCGTCATCGGCTGGGGCGCCGACTGGACCTCGCCCGCGCCTTTCAGCAGCATCTGCCAGACCCGGCTGAGCGCGCCCATCCGCAATTGCCCCGCGAGGCCGGCGGCGCGCTGCGCATCGGTCGCCGACGCCCCGGCGCCGGACGCCCGGGCCTCCGGCGTCAGCTTCAGCCGGGTCAGCCAGTGGGCGATGTCCATGAGGTCCTGGACGATGAGCAGCGGCGCGGCGCCGTCGCGATACATGCCGGCGGCGCGGGCGAGCGCGCCGGCGGCATCGCCGGCCGCGATCTTTCCGAACAGGTCCAGGGACTGCGACCGATCCGCCATGCCGAGCAGGGCGCGCACCCGGTCCGCCGGGACCGGTCCTGCGTCCGCGCCGGCCTGGGCGATCACCCGGTCGAGCAGCGAAAGCCCGTCGCGCACCGAACCGTCGGCGGCGCGGGCAAGAACCGCAATCGCGTCTTCGGAGACCTCGGCGCCCTCCCGCCCGGCGATATCGGCCAGATGCGCCGCCAGTTCGGCCTCGTCGAGCCTGCGCAGGTCGAAGCGTTGGCAGCGCGACAGGATTGTCACCGGAACCTTGCGGATTTCCGTCGTCGCGAAGATGAATTTCACATGCTCGGGCGGCTCCTCCAGCGTCTTCAGCAGGGCGTTGAAGGCGTTGCGGCTGAGCATATGGACTTCGTCGACTATGTAGATCTTGAAGCGCGCGGCGTTCGGCCGGTAGCGCGCGCTGTCGATGATCTCCCGGACATCGTCCACGCCGGTGTTGGAGGCGGCGTCCATCTCCAGCACGTCGACATCGCGGTCCTCCGCGATCGCCACGCAGTGGACGCAGACGCCGCAGGGCTCGATGGTCGGCCCGCCCGTGCCGTCGGGCCCGACGCAGTTGAGCGCGCGGGCGATCAGCCGGGCGGTCGTCGTCTTGCCGATGCCGCGCACGCCGGTGAGGATGAAGGCGTGGTGAACCCGATTCAGCCGGATGGCGTTGGTGAGGGTCCGGACCAGAACGTCCTGGCCGATCAGTTCGCCGAACGTGGCGGGCCGGTATTTGCGCGCGAGGACGCGATATTCCGCGTTGTCCCGGGGCGGAGCCGTCTCTGCGGATTCGGAACTGTCGGCCATTGAAATCCGGGGCGGGCGTCGCCGCGCTGCCGCGCCGCGCCGGCCAGGTTGCCCGTCGAGCGGACGCGAAGGGAAAGGGTGGAAGACCGGACAGCGACCCGGGCAAAACTCGTTACGGCTGCTTCCTTCCGGACCTGACCGGGTTGGCGAGGCGCCCGTCCGCGCCAGTCTTCCGAATCGAGTATATCAGGATACCCGACCGGGGACGCAAGCGCAGACTGCGCCGCCGGACCGCCGCGGACGGCTGGGTGCGCCCCAACCGGGCCTTGCCTGTTCAAATCCGGCCGATGCGCGCCATATATAGGAACGGCAGCAGGTTCCGACGGGTGCAGCGCCTCCGGAAACGGAGGCGCGGCGGGCGTCGATCGAACGCTGTTGGACAGACCGGCCGGAAAGCGCCGGCGATCCCGAAGGGCATTCATGAAGGTTTCCGTACAGACACCGGCCGGGCCGTGTTGCCGGCCCGGCGCCCGACCGGGCGGCCCGGCCCTTCCTGCAGCCGCATGATCTGGCTTGCTGTACAGGCGGCCATCGGCCTCGCCCTGCTTTTTTTCGGCGGCGAATGGCTGGTCCGGGGTGCGGTTTCGCTGGCCGGCCGGCTGGGCGTTTCGCCGCTGATTATCGGCCTGTCGGTCGTGGCGGCCGGCACCAGCGCGCCGGAACTGTTCGTCAGCCTCGTCTCCGTTCTGGAGAACAAGCCGGCAATCGCCATCGCCAACGTCGTCGGCAGCAATATCGCGAACATCCTGCTGGTGCTGGGCGCCGCGGCGCTGATCTGGCCGGTCGTCGTCCGGCCGACCGTCTTCCGCTGGGACGGCCCCGTCCTGATCGCCGCCACCGCCGTCTTCTGCGCCCTGGCGAGCATGGGCGAGATCGGGCCGGCTTCCGGCGTTCTTATGGTATTGGGACTGGCCGCCTACCTTCATCGTTCCTACTACCTCGACCGCAAGGACGCGCAGCTCCGCCGGGAAATCGAAGACGAGGTCGCCGAACTCGGCGGCGACCGCCCGCCGGGCAGGATCGCCCTCCTCCTGGTCTCGGGCCTGGCCGGCGTCGTCGGCGGCGCCGAACTGCTGGTTTTCGGCGCCGTCGGCATTGCCGCCGACGCCGGCGTCTCCGAGACCGCGATCGGCGTCACCCTCGTCGCGGTCGGCACCTCACTGCCGGAACTGGCGACGGCCATCGCGGCGGCGCGCCATCGCCACACCGAGCTGGCGCTCGGCAACGTGATCGGCAGTTGCATCTTCAACATCCTGGCGATCGTCGGCGTCGTTTCCATCGTCCGGCCGCTCGCCGTGCCGGACGAAGTGCTGGCCTTCGACCTCTGGGTCATGGGCGGCGTGACCCTGGCCTTCATCGCACTGGCCCGCGCGACGCCCCGGCCGGGCCGGACAATCGGCACGATTATGCTGCTGTGCTATGCCGCCTATATCGTGTCGCAGTTTACCGGGCTGTCGGCCATGCCGGCGATGTACCGGCCCGCCTGACACCTTGCCTCGCCGCCCGATCCGCCGCCGCCATGAACCAGGATTATCCGAAGACCGCACTCGTCACCGGCGCCGGCGCCCGGATCGGCCGGGAGATCGCAATAAGCCTCGCCGGCGACGGCTGGACCGTGGCCGTCCATTACCGCCGGTCCGAACGGGAAGCGCGCGAGGTCGTCGACCTGATCCGCGGGGCGGGAGGCGCCGCGGCGCCGGTCCGGGCCGACTTGGCGATCGAGGCCGAGGCGGCGGCGCTGCTGCCGCGGGTGTGCCGGGAATTCGGGCCGGTCGGCTGCCTGGTCAACAACGCCAGCGAATTCGAACGCGACGAAATCGGCGACATGACCCGGGCGAGCTGGGACCTGCATCTCGAGGCGAACCTGCGCGCGCCGGCGCTCCTGATGCAGGACATGGCCCGGCTGCTGCCGGACGGCCGGTCCGGCGCCATCGTCAACCTGCTCGACCAGCGCGTTCTGAACCCGACGCCCAATTTTGTCAGCTACACCGTGAGCAAGGCGGCGCTGTGGACCCTGACGCGGACGATGGCGATGGCGATGGCGCCGCGCATCCGGGTCAACGCGATCGGTCCGGGGCCGACCCTGCCGAGCAAGCGCCAGAGCCAGGCGGATTTCGACCGGCAGATCGGCAAACTGCCGCTGCGCCGCGCCGGCACGCCGCAGGAAATTGCCGACGCACTGCGGTTCATCCTCGCCATGCCGTCGATGACCGGCCAGATGATCGCTCTGGACGGCGGCCAGCATATGGGCTGGGCGCAACCGCGCGAGGCCGGCGGCGACCTGGAATGATCCGCGCCGCCGGCATCATGTGGATTTATTCATAGAAACGGACGGAATCCGATGACGCGAACGCCGGAAGCGATCGTTCCCCATCTGGCCGCCGGTTCCGATTCGCCGCGGCTGGCCGACGCGCTGGGCGGCCATCGACATATTTTCGTGCGCGACCTGGTCCTGACCTGCAGTATCGGCGTCTACCGTCACGAGCGCGACGCGCCTCAACGGGTCCGGCTGAACATCGATCTGGCGATCGCCGACGATACGGCGGGCGACACCGACCGGCTGGGCGATACCGTAAGCTACGAAGGCATCGTCGACCGGGCGCGCGCCATCGTCGACGCCCGACACTACAATCTCGTCGAGACGCTGGCCGAGGCGCTGGCGGCGATGTGCCTGGACGATCCGCGCGTGCGCGTCTCGCGCATCCGGGTCGAGAAGCTCGATGTATTCGCCGACACCGGCGCCGTCGGCGTCGAGATCGAAAGGCCGCGCAAATTCCGGCCGGAAAAGTGATATGGCATCGTGGGTTACGGCGTTTGTTCACATGCGGTTCGAGATTGCCGCTCCATCGGGTTTTGTACCCGCCTTGCGCACGCGTTACCGAACTATGACATCTCGCCCGGATAAATTTTTTTTATTTTCAGTATCTTAGTTGAACTTGCCCAAAAAAGCGGCAATCTATTCCGCGACGCAGATTTCTGCGGAATATTGCGCCCGACAACGGTTATCCCACAGATTTATCCACAGATTTCGTGGACAAGCGCAAGCGCGGCCGCCAAGCGAAAAATCGAAGCCGATTCAACCGGCTAGCCCATTGCGGCCCCGTGTCGCCGATTGACCGTGCCGCCGATTGACCGTGCCGGGCTCCGGGCGCAACATGCGCGTCATGGCGGCCAGCACCAGACCGAAAGCGGCGCGGGAGGAACGCGCGCCCGCGATCCCCGCGGCAACGCCGGACGGGGCCGGCGCAGGCGCCCTGCCGGCCTCCCTGGCGAGCGGCGCCGCCTATCTCAAGGCCGAACTGTCCGGGCTCTCCACCGGGCCCGGCGTCTACCGCATGATCGACCGCCGCGGCCAGCCGCTCTATGTCGGCAAGGCGCGCAGCCTGCGACGGCGCGTCGCCAGCTACACGGCGCCGGCAAAGCTGCCGGAACGCCTGCGCCGTATGGTCGCGGAAACGGCCCTGCTCGAGATCGTCGAGACCCATACCGAGGTGGAGGCGCTGCTGCTCGAATCGAACCTGATCAAGCGGCTTCGCCCCAGGTATAATATCCTGTTAAGGGATGACAAATCCTTCCCCTACATCCGGATCGGCAAAAAGGACCTGCGCGCCGCGACGGAAAAGGCCGGCCGTTGGCCGCGCATTACCAAATACCGCGGCAGCCGGCGCGAGCCTGGCTCCTACTACGGCCCCTTCGCCTCGGCCGGCGCGGTAAACCGCACGCTGAACGCGCTGGAACGGGCGTTTCTGCTGCGCTCGTGCAGCGACTCGATGTTCTCGTCGCGCACGCGGCCCTGCCTGCTGTTCCAGATCAAGCGGTGCAGCGCGCCCTGCGTCGGGCGGATCGGCGAGGCGGAATACGACGCCCTGGTCGCCCAGGCCGAAGCGTTCCTTTCCGGCCGCGACAGCGCCATCCAGCGCGATCTTGCCCGGCGGATGGAGACCGCCGCCGAAGCGCTGGAATTCGAAACCGCCGCCTATTTGCGCGACCGCATCCAGGCGCTCGCCCACATCCAGGCGCGTCAGGACATCAACCTGCCGGTGCCGGACGACGCCGATGTCGTCGCCGCGTGGCGCGAGGGCGAACACAGCTGCATCCAGGTGTTCTTCTTCCGCGCCGGACGCAACTACGGCAACCGGGCCTACTATCCGCGGCACGACAAGTCGGCCGAGGACGCCGATATCCTCGCGGCGTTCCTCGGCCAGTTCTACGACAACAAGCCACCGCCCCGCCTGATCCTGACCGGCGCGCCGGTCGCCGGCGCGGCATTGCTGGGCGCCGCGCTCAGCGAGAAGGCCGGCCGGAAGGTCGAACTCGCCGTGCCCCGACGCGGCGACAAGCGCAAGCTGATCGAGCACGCGCTGGCCAACGCCAGAGCGGCGCTCACCCGCCGGCTGTCGGAAAACGCCTCGCAGCGGAAGCTGCTCGAAGGGGTGGCCGACGCCTTTGGCCTGGACGCGCAGCCCGAACGGATCGAGGTATACGACAACAGCCACATCTCCGGGTCCGACGCCGTCGGCGGCATGATCGTCGCTGGCCCGGAAGGGCTGGTAAAGAACGCCTATCGCAAGTTCAACATCCGCTCGGCGCGCCTGACGCCCGGCGACGATTACGCCATGATGCGCGAGGTGCTCTCCCGCCGTTTCGGCCGCGCCCTGCGCGAGGACCCGGCGCGCGAGGCCGGCGCCTGGCCGGATCTGGTATTGGTCGATGGCGGGCGCGGCCAGCTCGGCAGCGCACTCGCCGCGCTGGCGGAACTGGGGATCGAGGATCTACCCGTCGTCGGAGTCTCCAAGGGGCCGGACCGCAACGCCGGCCGCGAGACTTTCCACACCGCCGACGGGCGCAGCTTCGGCCTGCCGCCGAACGATCCGGTGCTGTATTTCCTGCAGCGGCTGCGCGACGAGGCGCACCGCTACGCCATCGGCGCCCACCGCACCCGGCGCACCAATGCCCGGACCCGTTCGGCGCTGGACGACATTCCCGGCGTCGGCGCCCGGCGCAAGCGGGCGCTGCTCAACCATTTCGGCTCGGTGCGCAACATCGAGCGCGCCGGCCTGAGCGACCTCGAGAATGTCGACGGGATCAGCCGCACGGTCGCCCAAACCGTGTTCGACTGGTTCCACGCCGAAACCTGAGCGCCACCAGCCTGCCGCGGAGTCCGCCCTTGCCCGTGCCGCGATCGACCCTGTTGCAGACTCCGAATCTGCTGACGATCGGCCGGATCGTCCTCGTGCCGTTTTTCGTCGCCGCCTTCTGGCTGCCGGCCCCGGCGTTCCACTGGGCCGCCTTCGGCCTGTTCGCGGCCGCCGGCGTCACCGACTGGCTGGACGGCCGGTTGGCCCGGCGCACGGGGCAGGTTTCGGATTTCGGCCGGTTTCTCGACCCGATCGCGGACAAGATCCTGGTGGCGGCGGCGCTCGTCATGCTGGCGGCGACGGACCGGCTGTCGGACGCCGGAGTCATCGCAGCGCTGATCATTCTGGTGCGCGAACTGGCGGTCGCCGGCCTGCGGGAGTTTCTCGCCGGAACCGCTACCGTGCCGGTATCGCGGCTCGCCAAGTGGAAGACCGCCGCGCAGTTCGTGGCCATCGCCGTATTGCTGGTCGCCGGGGCGGCCCCGGCGCTGCCGCTGTCCCTCGCCGGCGAAGCGCTGCTCTGGCTGGCGGCGCTGCTCGCCGTCGTCACCGGCGCCGCCTATCTGCGTGAAGGCCTGCGCAAGATGGACGGGTGAAGCGAAGCCCGCCCGGCGCGACGCTGCGTTGCAGACGGACTCGGGCGGGAAGCGGCGCGTCGCGCGTTGACTCCGTTTTGCAACATCCAATATGGTGCAGTGCGAAAAACGGAGGCCGGAAACGGAAGCCGGTCCGGGCGGTTGCACCGGAACCGGCCCTTGCCATACCGGTTAGGATCAACGGACGCCGCCGGGCGCGCCAACCAGGCGCCGCACCGGCCGCCCCCTTTCAGATAAGCCGCCGATGAAAGTCCTCGTCGCTGTCAAGCGCGTGATCGACTACAACGTGAAGGTCCGCGTGAAATCCGACGGCTCGGGCGTCGAGCTCGCGAACGTCAAGATGTCCATGAACCCGTTCGACGAGATCGGGGTCGAGGAAGCGGTGCGGATGAAGGAGGCCGGCACGGCGAGCGAAATCGTCGCCATCAGCCTCGGCGTCCAGCAGTGCCAGGAGACCATCCGCACGGCGCTCGCCATGGGCGCGGACCGCGGCATCCATGTCGTGACCGACGATCCGCTGGAGCCGCTCGCGGTCGCCAAGCTGATCGCGGCGGCGGTCGCGAAGGAAGGTCCCGACATCGTGATCCTGGGCAAGCAGGCGATCGACGACGATTCAAACCAGACCGGCCAGATGCTCGCGGCCCTGCTCGGCTGGCCGCAGGCGACCTTCGCCTCCGAGGTGAAGGCCGAAAACGGCGGCCTGACGGTGACCCGCGAGGTCGATGGCGGGCTGGAAACCATCAGGACGAGCCTACCGGCGGTGGTCACCACGGACCTGCGCCTCAACGAGCCGCGCTACGCCTCGCTGCCCAACATCATGAAGGCGAAGAAGAAGCCGATCGACCGGCTGACGCCGGATGAGCTGGGCGTCGACACCGCACCGCGGCTGGAAGTTCTGAGCGTCGTCGAGCCGGAAAAGCGCGCCGGCGGCGTGAAGGTCGAGACCGTGGCCGAACTGGTCGGCAAGCTGCAGAACGAGGCGAAGGTCATCTGACCGGTCGGCCGGGACGGCCGGGTCCGGCGGAGAACGGGGAACGGACATGAGGGGAGACGGCGGGACATGACGGTTCTCGTCCTGGCGGAACACGATAACGCAAGCCTGAACGTCGCGACGCTGAGCGCGGTCGCGGCGGCGCGGGATATGGGCGACGAGATCCATATGCTGGTCGCCGGCGAAAATTGCGGCGCCGTGGCGGCGGAGTGCGCGCAGGTGAGCGGCATCGGAAAGGTGCTGACTGCGGAGGGCGCCCATCTGGCGCACGGCCTGGCGGAGGATCTCGCTGCACTGATCGCGGGACTTGCCGGCGGCTATACCCATCTGGTGGCGACGGCGACGACCCACGGCAAGAACGTCATGCCGCGCGTTGCGGCGTTGCTCGACGTCCAGCAGGTATCCGACATCACCGGCGTCGAAAGCGCCGACACCTTCGTCCGGCCGATCTACGCCGGCAACGCGATGGCGACCGTTCGGTCGACCGACGGGGTGAAGGTCGTGACCGTGCGCCAGACCGCCTTCGACGCCGTCGCGGCCGACGGCGGTAGCGCTGCGGTGGAAGCGATCGACGCCGGCGCGGATGTCGAGGGCAGCGAATTCGTCGGCCAGGAACTGTCGCGCTCCGACCGGCCGGAGCTGACCTCGGCCCGGGTTGTGATTTCCGGCGGGCGGGGCATGCAGTCGGGCGAGAATTTCCCGATGCTGGAGGAGGTCGCCGACAAGCTGGGCGCGGCGGTTGGCGCCTCGCGCGCGGCGGTCGACGCCGGCTTTGTGCCCAACGACTACCAGGTCGGCCAGACCGGCAAAGTGGTTGCGCCGGACCTCTACATCGCGGTCGGCATCTCCGGCGCGATCCAGCATCTGGCCGGGATGAAGGATTCGAAGGTCATCGTGGCGATCAACAAGGACGAGGAAGCGCCGATTTTCCAGGTTGCGGACTACGGCCTGGTCGCCGACCTGTTCAAGGCGGTGCCCGAACTGTCCGCCGAACTGGACACTGTCGAGGTGCGCAGGTAACGCACCGGTACGCGGCGACGGTCCCGGACGGGCCGGGGGCCGCGGTGTTGAAAGGACCAGGACGCTGACAATCGAGAAAGTGGGTGTCATCGGCGCCGGCCAGATGGGCAACGGCATCGCGCACGTTTCGGCGCTGAACGGCTACGACGTCGTCCTGAACGACGTCGACGAGGCCGCGCTCGACCGGGCGATGGCGACGATTCGGAGCAATCTCGAACGCCAGTTGCGCCGCGGCGTGATTGCCGACTCGGATATCGACACCGCCCTGTCGCGCATCGTGCCGGCGCTCGGCCTGGAGGCGATGCGGGAATGCGACATCGTCATCGAGGCGGCGACCGAGGACGAGGCGACCAAGCGGGCCATCCTCAAGCAGCTTGAGGGCAACCTGAAAGCCGACGCGATCATCGCGTCCAACACCTCGTCGATCTCGATCACCCGGCTCGCCGCCGTCACCGACCGGCCGGAACGCTTCATCGGCATGCATTTCATGAATCCGGTGCCGATGATGAAGCTGATCGAGCTGATCCGCGGCCTGGGGACGAACGAGGAGACCTACAGCACGGCCGCCGGACTGGCGCGCAGCCTGGGCAAGACGGTCGCCCAGTCGGAGGATTTTCCGGCCTTCATCGTCAACCGCATCCTGCTGCCGATGATCAACGAGGCGATCTACACCCTCTACGAGGGCGTCGGCACGGTCGAGGCCATAGACACGGCGATGAAGCTGGGCGCCAACCATCCGATGGGCCCCCTTGAGCTGGCCGACTTCATCGGCCTCGATACCGCCCTCGCGGTGATGCAGGTGCTCTACGACGGCCTGGCCGATTCGAAATACCGGCCCTGCCCGCTGCTCGTGAAATATGTCGAGGCGGGCTGGCTCGGCCGCAAGGTCGGCCGCGGCTTCTACGACTATTCCGGCGATACGCCGACCCCGACGCGGTAGGCGCAGGATACGCCGAAGAACGGTTCGCGCTCCCTTCGATACGCCCCGGCCTTAGGGCCGGGGCTACTCAGGATGAGGGGGTGTGGTGTGTCGAGGCTTTCGAACCAACAAATTCCTCATCCCGAGTAGGCGCGTCAGCGCCGTATCGAGAGCCTGCCCTGAGCGAAGCCGAAGGGGGGCCGCATCGGGGGCGCGCTCAGAAATCCGTACAGCGGCCGCCGACCTCCCAGTCGCCGTAGCGGGTCGGCTCCGGGCCGGCGGGCCCGCCGATCTCCCGCGTATCGGAAGCGCGGGCGCGTTCTTCGATCTTCGTGCTGTCCGGCGAGCCGGCAGCTTTATCGTCCGCCGAGTCAGCCCGCTGCGCCGCCGGTGACGACGGGGCGCCGGTTTGCTGTTTTTCCCGTGCCATTCCCGTCTCTCCCGTCGCCCCGCCTTGCAGTCTTGCGCTGGGCCGCCTTGCCGTATCTTGCACCGGGCCGGCGCGCCATCCAAGTTGGGGGGCGATTTGCCCGATACGGCAGAGGGAGACCCATTCCGAAATGGCCGTTTGCCGACGAACCGGCGGCCCGCAGCGGGTCCCGTCGTGAGTCCGGGCGGGAGTCCGGGCCACGATCCGGCGCGGCTGTGCGCCCATGCGGTGCTGGTCGATATTCTCCACCGGCGGCTGCCGCTGGACGGCGTCCTGCCGTCGCGTCTCGACGGGCTGGCCGCCGCGCGGGACCGGCGCTTCGCCCACCGGCTCGCGCTCACCGTGCTGCGCCACCGCGGCGCCCTGCAGGCGGCGATCGCCGGCCTGCTCGATCGGCCGTTGCCGGCCAAAGACCTGCGCGTCCAGCTGCTCCTCGAATGCGGGTTGGCCCAGCTGCTCCTGCTCGACGTGCCGGACCATGCCGCGGTCGACAGCAGCGTCGCCCTGGCCGGCCCGCTTCGCCTGGGCAGATACCGCGCCCTGGTCAACGCCGTGTTACGCCGGGCGCAGCGCGAGCGCGGGCGCCTGCGGACCATGCTCGATGCGCCGCTCTCCGCCCTTCCGGACTGGCTGGCCGGGCGCTGGACGGATCGTTTCGGCCCGGACGTCGCGGGCGATATCGCCCGCGCCCTGCGGGCCGAACCGCCGCTCGATATCAGCGTCGCCCGCGATCCGGCCGGCTGGGCGGCGCGGCTGGGCGGCGCGGCCCTTGCCGGCAACACGGTGCGCCGGCCGGCCGGGCCGGTCGCCGGCCTCGACGGTTACGAAGACGGCCACGAAAACGGCGGCTGGTGGGTGCAGGACGCCGCCGCCGCCCTGCCGGCGCGCCTGCTGCCGATCCCGGACGACGGCCTCGTGCTGGACCTGTGCGCGGCGCCCGGCGGCAAGACGGCGCAGTTGGCGGCGGCCGGCGCCAGGGTCGTCGCCGTCGACCGTTCCGCACAGCGGCTGACGCGGCTGCGCGAAAATCTCCGCCGGCTCCGGCTGGAGGCGACGATCGTGGAGGCAGACGCGGCGGCCTGGCGGAACGATGCGCCGGCGGGCGCAATCCTGCTCGATGCGCCGTGCAGCGCCACCGGCACGCTGAGGCGCCGGCCCGACATCGCCTGGACCAAGACGGAGGCCGATATCGCCGCCCTGGCCCGGGTGCAGGCGGCGCTGCTGGTCAACGCCGCCGCCCAGCTGCGGCCGGGCGGCCATCTGGTTTATGCCGTCTGTTCGCTGGAGGCGGAGGAGGGACCAGACCGGATCGCCCGGCTCCTGGCCGAAGACCCGGCGCTGGAGCGCTTTCCGGTCGACGCCCCGGCGCTCGACCGGATGGCGCTCGGCCCGATGGCGCCCGCCCTGACCGCGGAAGGCGACGTGCAGACCCTGCCCTGCCATCTGGCGGCCCAGGGCGGGATGGACGGCTTCTTCATCGCCCGGATCCGGCGCCGCGGCTGAGCGGAAACCGCCGGGGAAGGGCAACTTGGCCCGCCTGTCACCAAATCGCTTCATTTTCGCCGGCACATCATTCAAATAGAACAAATTTCCCGATCCCGCCGCCGGCCCGTCCGGGAGAACGCCCCGCCATGGCAGAACCCGCGCTCATCGCCCCATCGATTCTGTCGGCCGACTTCGCCCGCCTGGGCGAAGAGGTGCGCGCCCTCGACGCCGCCGGATCGGACTATATTCATATCGACGTGATGGACGGCCACTTCGTGCCGAACCTGACCATAGGGCCGGGGGTGGTGAAGGCGCTGCGCCCGCATTCGTCCAGGACCTTCGACGTCCACCTGATGATCGCGCCCGTCGACCCCTTCGTCGACGCCTTCGCCGAGGCCGGCGCCGATATCGTCACGGTCCACGCCGAGGCCGGGCCGCACCTCCACCGGACCCTGCAACGGGTCCGGGATCTGGGCCGCAAAGCGGGCGTTTCCCTCAATCCCGGAACGCCGGCGGCGGCGGTCGAGCCGGTGCTGGACATGGTCGACCTGATTCTGGTCATGTCGGTCAATCCGGGCTTCGGCGGCCAGAGCTTCATCGCTTCGCAACTCGACAAGCTGCGCACGCTGCGCGCCATGATCGACGGACAGGACCGGCCGATCGACCTCGAAGTGGACGGCGGCATCAACGCCGAGACGGCGCCGCTGGCGATCGCCGCGGGCGCCAATGTGCTTGTCGCCGGCACCGCCGTTTTCCAGGGCGGACCGAACCGCTATGCGGCGAATATCCGCCGTTTGCGCGGTTCCTGACCCCGGGGCGGCGCTGCGTGGCCAGGGGCTATTCGATATCGGTGTCGCGCGGGCTGGCGAGCCTGCGCGCGCGCATAGCCGGCACATGGTATCGCGGCGCGTTGTACCAGTGGCAGCTGGGCAGCACGCGGGCGACCCAGGTCCTGCTGGTGCCGCCCGATCCGTGGCCCGGCGATTCGGAGATCGGCAAGGCCATCCTGCGCGGCGCCTTCAACTTCCGGGAAGACAAGATCTGGCACGCCGAGGAACTGCCGCTGGAGCCGCACGATTTCGCCTGGCTGCGCGACCTGCGCGCCACCGGTTCCGACGCCGGCCGGCGGCTGGGCCGGGAAATGATCAGCGACTGGATCGACCGGTTCGGCCGGTACCATCATCATAGCTGGCGCTCCGACATCGCCGCCGAACGGCTCGTCAACTGGCTGAGCCAGTACGACTATTTCTGCCGCGGCGGCGAGGAACGGTTCCGCGGCCGGGTCATCCAGAGCATCGCCCGCCAGTCGAAGCATCTGGCGCATGTGACGCGGAAGTCGACCCGCGGCGCCAAACGGGTGCGGGCGGCCAAGGGCCTGATCTATGTCGGCGCCTGCCTGCCCAGCGCCCAGCCCCGGCTCTACAAGGGCCTGGCGCTACTCGAGCACGAGATCGAGCATCGGATCCACGCCGACGGCGGGGCGGCCGAGCGCTGCCCGACCCTGCAGCACGCCATTCTGCGCGACCTGATCGACGTGCGCAGCATCCTGGCGTCGAGCCATCAGGATTCCTCGCCCGTTGTGCAGGGGGCGATCGACCGGGCGGCGCCGATGCTGCGCGGCATGCGCCTCGGCGACGGCGGACTCGGCGTATTCAACGCCGGATTCGAGGAGCAGGACTGGCAGATCGACCTGACCCTGAACCAGTCCGGCTCAACCGGGAATCCGCCGGAGCACCCGCCGCACACCGGTTTCCAGCGCGTCGCCGCCGGTCGTACGACGATCGTCATGGACACCGGCGCACCGCCGCCGCCGGGGCACGACGATCTGGCCCATGCCGGACTGTTGAGCTTCGAGATGAGCGCCGGCCGGGTCCGGCTGATCGTCAACTGCGGCAGCCATTGGAAGCCGAACAGCGAATGGGCTTTCACCGGACGCGTATCGGCCGCCCATTCGACGCTGATCGTCGACGACCGGAACTCGTCGCAGTTGTACCGCAACGGCGGTCTCGGCCGGCGGCCGGCCAAGGTCACGGCCGAGCGCAAGAACCGGGACGGCGCCGTGGTGATAGAGGGGGGGCACGACGGCTATGGGCCGGCCTTCGATGTCGTACACAAGCGGCGCATTTATGTGTCGTCCAACGGCGAGGATGTCCGGGGTCAGGATATCCTGTCGCGGACGGAGAAAGCTCAGCGCAATCCGGAGGCCGCCTTCGCCATCCGCTTCCATCTCCACCCGGACGTCACCATCGATTCGATGTCGATGTGGGAAAAGGGCGGCCGGATCATCGACTTCAGCCGGCCGGGCGCGGGAACCTGGCAGTTCCATACCGAAAGCGGCGTGACCATCGGGGTCGAGGACAGCTTCTACCAGGGTGCGCGCACCGGGCGGCAGCGCACCCGCCAGATCGTGCTGTCCGGCGAATATCGCGGCACGGAGCCGCGCGCGGTGCGCTGGGCGATCCGGCGGCGCTGACCCTCGATCCGTCCGGCGGCGCCGCCGCGGCGCCGGTATCGCAACCGGACGGGTTTTACGCCGCCAGATCGGCCGTCAGACCGAGCAACAGGCACCAGCCGAACGCCCGGTTGGATTTGAAAATGCGCAGGCAGTCGGCCGGATCGTCGATATCGACCCTGGCGGCCTGCCAGCCGAGCTGCAGAACGCCCAGCGCCAGGCCGATCCAGAACAGCGGCCCGAGGCCGTCGAGCCACCCGGCGGCGGCGATCAGGGCCGACGCCAGGCCATAAAATGCCCACAGCCAGGGCCGTGTGTTGGCGCCCAGCTTCAGCGCGCTGGATTTCACGCCGATCAGGATGTCGTCTTCCTTGTCCTGGTGGGCGTAGATCGTGTCGTAGCCGAGGGTCCAGAAGATGCCGGCGATGTAGAGCAGGATCGGCGGCCAGCCGAGGTCGCCGCGTACCGCCGCCCAGCCGAGCAGCGCGCCCCAGTTGAAGGCCAGCCCCAGGACGATCTGCGGCCAGTAGGTGACGCGCTTCATCAGCGGGTAGACGAAAACGATGCCGAGCGAGGCTGCGCCGACCAGGATGGCGAACCCGTTGAATTGCAGCAGGATGCCGAAAGCGACGGCCATCTGCAGCGTCATGAAGGCCAGCGCCTGCCTGACGGACACCTGACCGCTGGGAATCGGCCGGGTGCGCGTGCGCTCGACCATGGCGTCGAAATTCCGGTCGGTAATGTCGTTCCAGGTGCAGCCCGCGCCGCGCATCAGAAGGGCGCCGGCGCCGAACAGCGCCATGAACCAGAGAAACCGGCCGGCGCTGTCCCAGGCCAGGGCCAGCGAATCGAACGCCAGCGAATCGAACGCCAGCGCGATCGACCACCAGCCGGGGAACAGCAGCAGCCATGTCCCGATCGGCCGGTCGAGGCGCATCAGCCGCGCATAGGGGCGCGCCGGCCCGGGAAGGAGCCGGTCGATCCAGCTTTGCGTCGGCATGTCGGTGCCGGCGATCAGTCCTGCGCGGTCCGCGGGAGGCGTCATGGCGGAATGCTAGTTCCAAATTCCGCGGCAGAAAGAAGTTCGTAAGCTGCGCGCGGATTTGTGACAGGCTGCCCGCCCGTGCAGTGCTTCACAGCCGCTGGGGGCGGGAATAACGTGCCGGCCTGCCGAACATATCGTCAAACCTGAATATTATGCAGGTCTATCTTCCGATCGCCGAAGTCTCCGTCAACGTGTTCCTGTTGGTGGGGCTGGGCGGCGCGATCGGTTTCCTTTCAGGGCTGTTCGGCGTCGGCGGCGGCTTCCTGATGACGCCGCTGCTGATCTTCATCGGTATCCCGGCGCCGGTCGCGGTGGCGTCCGAAGCCAACCAGATCGTTGCGTCTTCGGTGTCCGGCGTGATCGCGCACTGGCGGCGCGGCAACGTCGATTTCAAGATGGGCGGCGTCCTGCTCGCCGGCGGATTCATCGGCTCCTATCTCGGCGTCGAGCTGTTTGCCTGGCTGCGCACCGTCGGCCAGATCGATCTGGTGATCCGCCTGTCCTACGTCTTTTTTCTCGGCATCGTCGGCGCCCTGATGCTGGTCGAGAGCACGCGCGCCATCCTGCGGCAGCGCAGCGGCACGGCGCGGCGCCGCAAACTGCATCAGCACTACTGGGTGCACCGCCTGCCGCTGCGCATGCGGTTCCGCAAATCGAAACTCTATATCAGCGCGATTCCGCCCTTCGCGATCGGCGCGCTGGTCGGTGTGCTCGCCGCGATCATGGGCGTCGGCGGCGGATTCCTGATGGTGCCGGCGATGATCTACCTGCTGGGCATGCCGACCATCGTCGCGGTCGGGACCTCGCTGTTCCAGATCATCTTCGTCACCGCCAACGTGACCTTCCTGCAATCGGTGACGACGCAGACCGTCGATGCCGTGCTCGCGCTGCTGCTGCTCGCCGGCGCCGTCGTCGGCGCGCAGTTCGGCAGCCGGGCCGGGCAGCTGCTGCGCGGCGAGCAGCTGCGCGGGCTGCTGGCACTGATCGTGCTCGCGGTGGTCGCCAAGCTGGTCTTCGACCTGGTCGCGACGCCGGACGACCTGTTCTCGCTCGGCGCGCCGGGGAGCCACTGATGAAACGCCCGGCCCTCGCCGCCGCCGCAGCGGCCGTATTCGGGCTGCTGGCGCCGGCTGCCGGCCACGCGGCCCAACTGGCGGCGGACCTGTCGCGCGACACCGTCGCCATCACGACCGGATTCGTGGGCGACAAGGTGATTTTCTTCGGTGCCTCCGACGGGCCCGGAAATATACTGATCGTCGTCGAAGGGCCGCCCAGGGACACGATCGTCCGCCGGAAGAGCCGGGTCAGCGGCATCTGGATCAACCGGGATTCGGTCACGTTCCGCAACGCGCCGTCATTCTATGCGATCGCGGCGAGCGGCCCGCTCGACCGGATAATCTCGCCCCATGCCGCCCGGAAATTCCGCATCGGCCTCGACAATCTGGAATTGCAGGCGGTCGGGACCGGGGCGGCGCCCGTGCCGAAAGGCGAGGCCGACCGCTTTTTCGAGGCCCTGATCCGCAACCAGCAGCGGGCCGGCCTGTTCCGGCCGAAAATCGCCAAAGTGGTCCTGCCGGCCACCGGCGTGCGCCTGTTCCGGACCGAGATTTTCTTTCCGTCGAACGTGCCGACCGGCGTTTACCGGGTCCGGTTCCTGCTGTTGCAGGACGGTTTCGTGATCCAGCGCTTCGAGCGCAGGCTGCTGGTCAGCAAGGCCGGTCTCAGCGCCCGGGTCTTTCGCTTCGCCCACCAGAATTCGATCTGGTACGGTATCGTTGCGATCGTCCTCGCGGTCGCCGCCGGATGGGGCGCCAGCTGGGCGTTCGCACGGAAATGACGCCGTCGGTTGCAAACAGCCTCGGAGGCCGGTGTGGCGCTGCTTGATGGAACGTCGACCGGGGGCCGGGCGCGCCAGACCGAGCGCATCTTCCTGGTCGTCGTCGATTCGTCGGAGGAAATGCCCGTCGCCCTGCGTTATGCCAGCCTGCGCGCCCGGGCGACCGGCGGCCGGGTCGCACTGTTCACCGCCGTCGAGCGGGAGGGCTTCGGCCACTGGGCGGCGGTCGACGACCTGCTGGAAGCCGAACAGCGCGAAGAGGCCGAGGCCCTGCTGTCCCGCTACGCCGCGGTGGCGCAGGAGATCACCGGCCAGCCGCCGGTCCTGTATATCCGCCACGGCTCGACGCGCGATGCCCTGCTCAACCTGCTGGAGGAAGAGCCCTCGATCTCCATTCTGGTGCTGGCGGCCGGCCGGGGCGGGCGCAACCCCGGCCCGCTGATCTCGGCCCTGACCGGCAAGCTGCACAGCCGGCTGAACATTCCGGTCACGATCGTTCCCGGTAATCTTACCGACAACGATCTGGAGGCGCTGTCGCAGGCCGCGACATAGCCTCCGGTCAGGTCAGGCGTGGCGGCGGCAGGTTGCCGAGCCGGCACACCGCATCGGCAATTCCGGAAAAATCCCTGTCGGCATAGTCGCCGGTCGCCTTCGCCATGGCGAGGCTCTCGCGGACGACAGCGCCGGCATAGAGCGGCAGGTCGAGGCCGCGCGCCGCTTCGACGGCAAGCGAAACGTCCTTGTGCGCAAGCGCAATGCGGAAACCGGGCGCAAGATCGCCCTTCAGCACCTTGTTCGGCCAGTTGATCGAAAGCTGCCCGTTTGTGGCGGTCGTGCCGCCGACGACCTTGAGGGTGGTCGCGAGGTCCAGTCCGAACCCCTGCGCGAGGGCCAGCGCCTCGGCATTGATCTGGTTGATCCCCATCACCAGAAAATTGTTGACCAGCTTGGAGCGGATGCCCGCGCCGGGCCCGCCGCAGTGCAGGATGGTATCGCCCATCGCTTCGAGGAGCGGCCGCACCCGTTCCAGATCCGCATCCGAAGCCCCGACCATGAAGAGCGAGGTGCCGGCCTCGGCGTTGGTCACCAGCCGCCCGACCGGCGCATCGACGAATGCCCGGCCCGCTTTCTGCAGCGCGCCCGCCACGCGGTCGGTCGTTTCGGGCGCAATCGTGCTCATGTCCATGACGAGCTGGCCCGCCTTGCCCGATTCGAGAATGCCGCCGGGTCCGAAGATGACCTCTTCGACCTGCGGCGAATCGGGGACCATCGTCACGACGACGCCGGCCAGCTCGGCGACCTCGGCGACGGACCCGGCGACGGTCGCGCCGAGGTCGCGCAGCGGCGGCGTGCGGTCCTGGAAAATGTCGTAGACGATCAGATCGTGACCCTTGCGCACGAGATTGGTCGCCATCGGCTGCCCCATCGCGCCCAGGCCGATAAAGCCGGTCTTTGTCATGTCCGTCTCCCGTTGCAGTCCCGCGCCCGCCTTTCGGCCGGGCCGGCGACACCGGCGCCATAATGGGTCGCCGGCCACGCAGCACAACACGGCCGGCCGCCGGCGCACCCTGCCGGATTGCCGCGGCCCGCTGGCCATGCCGGAGCCGGCGCGCTATGCCACCGGCATGATTACCCGCCTCCCGTCGCAGCCGGCAGTCCGCGGCGCGCGCAGCGCCGTCCGGGGGTTTCTTGCTGTGGTCGTCACCGTTGCGCTGGCGCTGGCCGTTGCCGCCCCTGCCGGTGCGCAGAACTCCCGAAAGCCGGAAAACATGCTCTATCTCGAACTGAAAAGCGGCCGCGTCGCCATCGAACTCTATCCCGACGCGGCGCCGAAGCACGTCGCGCGGATCAAGGAACTGGCGCGCGAGAAATTCTACGACGGCATCGCCTTCCACCGGGTCATTCCGGGTTTCATGGCGCAGACCGGCGATCCGACCGGCACCGGCCGCGGCGGCAGCGGGCAGAAACTGCCGGCGGAATTTTCCCGCGATCTCTCTTTCGAGCGCGGCACCATCGGCATGGCGCGCACCGCCGACCCGAACAGCGGCGACAGCCAGTGGTTCATCTGCTTCGCCCCCGCGCCGCACCTGAACGGCCAGTACACAATCTGGGGCAAGGTGGTCGAGGGCATGGAGCTGATCGACGGCATCGCGACCGGCGAGCCGCCTGCGACGCCGGACACGATCGTCAGCCTGCGCGTCGCCGCCGATGTCGAGGCCGGCAAGTAGCCGGGTAGCGGGCGATGTACGCGCTTCATCCGCAGCTGGCCGATGAGACGGTTCCGGTCTGCGATCTGGACCTGTGCCGCGTGCTGCTGTCGACGGATGCCACCTATCCCTGGCTGGTGCTGTCGCCGCGGCGCGAGAGCCTGCGCGATCTGCACGATCTCAACGAAGAGGACGGCATTGCGACCCTCGAAGAGATCCGTCGGTGCAGCCGGGCGCTCGTCGACCTGTTCGGGCCGGACAAGATGAACGTGGCGGCGCTGGGCAACCAGGTGCCGCAACTGCACATCCACATCATCGCCCGTTTTACGACCGATCCGGCCTGGCCGGGCCCGGTCTGGGGCAAGGTTCCGCCGGCGCCCTACGACGAGGCGGAGCGAGAGGCGCTGATCGCCCGGCTGCGCACGGCGCTGGGGCAGGACGGCTGACCGCAGGGTCCGGGCTGCCGGCCCGCTGAGCTATCCGGCGTTCCGGCCACCGACCTCCACGACATTGAACACGATATAGCCGAGGACCGCCACGGCGACGCCGGCGGCCATGCCGAGCCGGAACAGCAATCTGGCGAGGGTTTCGTGCTCCGGCGTGCGGCGGTAGCCGATCCACGATCCGGCGACGACCGCTGCGGCGAAGAGGTAGAGCACGACGCCGGCCTTAGCCGACCCCTTCCGGAGACTCGGCGAGCGGCGCGCCCGGCCGCATGCCGGTGCCGTCGAGCCGGGGCGGCGCGGCGCGGGCGCCGGAGCCGCGATGCGGCTGCCGCGGCATGGCGAAGCCCTGCTGGTAGCCGGCGCGGGCGACGACCATGAACTTCCAGTACGCGCCGCCGAAGATGGCGAGGAGGCTGCCGGCGAGCCAGACGCCGATGGCGAGGCGCGTCCCCGTCTGCCCCATGCCGAGCGCGACCAGGCCGGCCAGATACAGGAGCGCCGGCAATCCCGTGCCGAGGATCAGCACCCGCCGGTGGACCTTCGTCAGCACCGTCCGGGCCAGCGGGCCGATTCCGCCGGCCGCCGCCGAGCGCAGATAGGCGGTCCACAGGATCAGGTTTGCCGCCGCCAGGACGATGATGAGGACGCCGGCGGTCTGCATCGTTTTCAGGGCGAGCGCGCTGTAGATGAAGATTTCGAGCGGCACGAGCAACTGGAACGCCGCCAGCAGGCCGATGCTGAGCGCAAAGGCCGGCATCAGCAGGGCGAAACCTTCGAACAGGCCGGTCGCGACGATCATCCAGGGCGTCAGCCGGTGACGCCAGGCCGGAATGCCGCGCGCCCGATAGAGGATCATCGCCTGACAGCCGAGGAAACCGAGCGCCGCCAGCGCGGCGACGGCATGGGCGGCCGGATGCTGCGTCGCAATGCCGAGCAGCACGGCGATGCCGAATACGGCGACGACATAGAGTTCGCGCGTCATCCAGGAGGTCTGCGGCCGGGATACCGCGCGCCAGAAGCGCAGTTTCCGGCCGATCTTCAGGAACACGAAGAACAGGCCGATCGCCATCAGGCCGGCGCCGGCGAATTGCGCCGCCGACAGCCACAGGGCGTAGTCTGCGGCGGCTTCGGCCGGTACGGCGAAGGAGATCAGCCACGCGGCGAGCACGAAGCCGCTGCCGACGCCGCCGAACATCCAGTTCATCGCGGCGCGCCAGTCCCAGAACGGTTGCAGCTTGCCGACCAGCGGGTTCGCCGGATCGGCCAGCCGGTCGTCGGCAATGTCGGCCGCTTCCGGTTCGCGCCCCGGCACGGCCGGCGTGGTGTAGAGATACTTGATCTGCGGATCGGTGCCGAGTTCCTCGTGCATCTGGAAGGCCGGGTTGTCGCGCACGAGTTGCGAGACGTTGCTGTCCGGGTCGTTGTAGTCGCCGAAGGTGATGGCCGACGCGATGCAGGCGGCCGAACAGGCAGGCGTGGCGTCCGGGTCGAGGCCCGGCGTCAGGCCGGCGGCGAGGCCGCTGTCCACCCGGTCGATGCAGAAGGTGCATTTCTGGGCGACGCCGATCCGGCCCTCGTCGAACACGGCCTCTTCCTGGCGCGTGATCTCGCCGTCGTAATAGCCCTGGATCTCGTGGGCGATGGTGCGGGCCTGGTAGGGGCAGGCGACCGCGCAATAGGCGCAGCCGATGCACAGGTCGTAGTCCATCGTCACCAGGCCGTCCGCGCGCTGGCGGGTCGCGCCGGTCGGGCAGACCGGCACGCAGGGCGGCTCGGCGCAATGCTGGCAGCCGGTGACGAGGAACTGGCGCTGGACGTTCGGATACTCGCCCTGCTCGACGTCGATCACGCGGCGCCACTGGATATCGGGCAGCGTGTCGTTCCAGTGCTTACAGGCGATCGTGCAGGTCTGGCAGCCGACGCAGCGGTTGACGTCGATCGCCATGCCCCAGCGCGGGGTGTGGGCCGGGTCGTGGCAGAGGGCCTCAGCCATTGTTTTGCGCTTTCGTTGGCCGCACGGCACCCCCACCCGGCTCGCTTCGCTCGCCGACCTCCCCCTCTGAAGAGGGGGAGGTATAATGACCGGTCGTCATCGCTACTCGGCGGCCTGGGCGAAGGCGGCGGTGGCGATGTTGCCGTCGTAGGAGCCCATTTCCTCCACGGCGAGCGGCTTCTGGAGATGTTTCTCCGACGCCTTGTAGACCTTGACGCACACGATGTCGGAGCCGGAGCCGGTCGAATCGGTGAGCTTGAGCGAGATGTCGGTCACGCTGTTGAGGCTCGGCCGGTTCAGATCCTTGGCGAAGGGCGTCTTCCAGTGGTCGAACTGGCCGATCATCAGGACCGTGTCCGGCCGGATGCCCTCGCGCAGCACGGCCGGGCCCTCCGTGCGCCCGGTGACCGATTCGACGACGACCTGCTCGCCGTCTTCGATCCCCAGCTCCTGCGCCCGGCGGCGGTTGATCACGACGCCGCTGTGGCCGGCGATGTTATCGGCGACCTCGGCGATCAGCGGCAGGCCGACATTGGCGCCCCAGGCATACTGGAAGGAGCGGGCGGTCAGCGCCCAGAACGGGTATTCCGCCGGTTCGCGCCCGAAATCGCGGACATAATCCTCCCAGATTTCCGGGAAGGATTCGTAGGTCGGCATGAACTCGTATTCGCGCAGCTGGGTCTCCCACCAGTCGACGCCGATTTCGCCGAGGCGCAGCGCCAACTCCTGGCCGTGCCGGGTCAACCGTTCCTGATAGGGCAGCTCGAAACGGAGATTCTGCTCTTCCAATGCCGGATAGATGTACCAGTCGAGCTGGTTGTAGTCCTTGAGCATGTAGCCGTGCTCGCGGAACCAGTCGAGGTCGCGGACTTCCGCGCCGCCCGTCATGTCCCACGACGCGGCCTTGCACATGTTGTCCCAGACGGTCTCCGACTCCGGCGGCTCGCCGGCAGGCAGGCTGAAATCGTACTTGCCGGGCCGCGCCAGCTTCGTGCCCGCCGCGCCGCCGTTGATGGCGCCGATATAGGCGTCGAGGATGCCCGCCTCCTGGGCGAAGCGGGTCATGATGTCCGACATGTCCATCGTGTCGTTGACCGGCTCGATCGCCCTGGCGCGGATCGTCCAGCCTTCGTGATGCCAGAAATTCTCCTGGAACTTGGTGCCGCCGATGCGGATCAACTGGGTCGATTCCAGGTCTGTCGATTCCGGCAGGAGCACATCGGCGAAATGGTTGGTCTCGTCCATCGTGTAGGCGAAGGCGACGATGAACGGGAACTCGGCCAGTCGCTTCGAGACCTCCGGCGCGTTCCACGAGCTGATCGACGGGTTGGTGCGGTAGCACATCCAGATGTCCGGCGGATCGTGGCGCGGCCAGCTCTTCGGCTGGTGCTTCTGGAACAGCCAGGGCAGGTGCGCCGGCCCCAGCGCCGGCGACCACGGGCTGTCCGAGACCAGCGGCACCAGCGTCTTGTAGGCGTTGCGGATATGGGGATCGCGGTTCCAGGCGTTCGACGACGTTGCGTTGAACTGGTAGCGCATGAAGCCGTCTTCGCCCGGCAGCACCGAGCCGACGCGCGAGGCTGCCGGCCGCACCAGCTTCACCGCCGTGCCCAGCGTGCCGCCCGGGACCTCGAGCGCGCCGACCAGCACGGCCAGCATGGTGCGCGCCCAGCAGGTGTGGTAGCCGCCCCAGCCATTGTTGACGCTCTTGCCGAGCAGGATGGCGACCGGCCGGAACGGTAGCGTCTTGCCCTCGATCTCGATGGTCTCGCCGACGCAGGCATGGGCGATATACTCGTCGGCGACCCGCCGGATGGTCCCGGCCGGCACCTCGCACTCGGCCTCGGCCCATTCCGGCGTGTATTGCGCCATCAGGTCGAGCATGAGCTGGAAGGACGGTTTGGCCGCTACGCCCTTATGGTCCCAGCGCTTGTTGTCCGGCCCCAGCTCGTAGCCGTCGACCTCGTAGGCGCCTTCCATGGCAGGGTCGCCGATTTCGGCGTCGTAGGGTTTCGCCGTGCCGTCGGCAGCGTCCCAGATCAGCGGCCTGCCGTCGGGATCGCGCACGAAAAAGCCGTTGGGGCCGACCAGATAGGGCGAGTTCGAGCGGTTCTTGAGGAATGGCACGTCGCAAACGTCCGCCCAGCCGCGCTCGTGCACGATCCGGTGGATCAGGGCGAACAGGAAGGCGGCGTCGGTCTTCGGCTTGATCGGCACCCATTCGGCCGACGCCGCCGCCGTGATCGACATGTGGGGCTCGACATGGACGCGCTTGGCGCCGCGCGCCCGTGCGTTGGCCTCGCGCCAGATGCCGACGACGCCGGACTGCGCCTCCGTGTTCGCGCCACAGTTCAGGATGAAGTTCACATAGGGCGTATCCGGCGCCACGATGAAGGCGCGGTGCCAAAGCTCGCCGTAGAGATGCTCCGAGTGGTAGCACTTCACGCCCTGGCCGGCGCCGAAGCCCTGGTCGATCGGCCCCCAAGCCGCCATGAAGGCCGGGAAGGTGCCCATATACTGCACCGGCGTGCCGCCGCCGCCGGTCGAGGTCGCCAGGCGCGGATGGCCGTTCTCGTTGACCAGCCCCCTGGCGCGCACCGCGCGGAATTTCTCGCCGATGATGCCGAAGGCCTCCTCCCAGGAGATCGGCACGAAGCCCGGATCCTCGTCCCGCCCCTTGTTCGGGTTGGTCCGCTTCATCGGCTGCTTGATCCGGTTCGGATTGTACGTCTTCTGGATCAGGCCGAACGCCTTGACGCAGACCCGGCCGCCGCCGGGATGCTCGTCCATGATATCGAAATTGGCTTCCAGCCGTTCCGCCACGCCGTTGCGCACGGTGACTTTCGCCAGGTCCGGCCCCGCTACGCACTGGTAGCAGTAGAACGGCACCTTTTTGACATCGTCTGCGGATGCGTCGGCTTTGGCCATGGTCGATATCCGGTCGGAAGGAAGGGCGCGCAGGAGAATAGCACGCTTTGCGCCCGGCAGTTAAACCTTGGGCAGTTAAGGTGACGTACGAGGTTATGTGTCAGTGGCGGGAGGGGGTACTCCCTGTGGTTAGCCAACAACCGCATAGAGGAGCACCCCCATGCCACAGCGCGCTGCGACGATCGAGAGTTTACCGATGGCCTTCGAGGTCGTGAAGGA
>JAJEGH010000012.1 GCA_022819985.1 Alphaproteobacteria bacterium
TCGAAGCGCCGGGCGTTGAAGACCTGCGGGATGAGGCAGACATCCGCCATGGTGATCGCGTCGCCGAAGCAGCATGCGCCCGCCGTCCGGGCGAGTTCCGGCTCGATGCCGCCGAAGCCTTCGGCGATCCAGTGCCGGTACCAGGCGAGCACCTGGTCCTGGCTGCACCCCATCTGCCGGCGGAGATAGATCTGGATGCGGAGGTTGTTCACCGGGTGCATGTCGCAGGCGATCAGGCCGGCCAGCGCGCGGACGCGCCCCCGCTCGACCGGGTCCTTCGGCAACAGTGGCGGCTCCGGGTGCGTCTCCTCCAGATATTCGAGGATCGCGAGCGACTGCCCGAAGACCGTGCCGTCCACCTCCAGCGCCGGCACGAGGCCCTGCGGGTTCTTCGCGCGGTAGGCCGCCTGTTTGTGCTCGCCGCCGCCGCGCGAGAGATGCACATAGGCGGACTCGTGGGGTACGCCCTTGAGGTTGAGCGCGATGCGCACCCGGTAGGCGGCCGTGCTGCGCCAGTAGGTGTAATGGATCATGCGTCCCCAAGCCTCCCGCCGGGCGGTTGCGCCGGCGACTATAGAGGCAATGCGCCGCGACCCCCATTCGGCTCCGCGGCGCCGCCTCTCGGTGACAGCTTACCACGCTTCTCCCGATCTCATTGCCGGGCTTCCCGCGTGCGCGCGGTCACGGCATTGGGGGGGCGGTTCGAGCGCGAAAATCGGCTCGCAGCCGGTCTCGGCTATTAGCGCCTGCTCCTCCAGCCTGACGCTTTTGTGGCCGCCGGCGCGGCCGGCTGCCAATCTTGACATCATCCGACCAGTCACGAACACTAGTCAGATGACGGTAATCAACGCATCCGACTTCAAGGCGCGATGCCTCGCCATTCTCGACCGCGTATACGAGACGGGCGAACGGGTCGTGATCCTGAAACGCGGGCGGCCGGTTGCAGAGTTGACGCGCGCGACCGGCGAGAACGAACGGTACCCTCAGACCGAACTGGAGGGAACGGTTGTCGTTCTCGACGACGTCGTTGAGCCGGTGTTTCCGGAGGACCGCTGGGACAGCCTGAAGCGGTGAGGGCGCTGCTGGACACGCATATACTGCTCTGGTGGCATGGAGACCGCGATCGGCTGTCCCAGCAACAGCGGGAGGCGATCGCGTCCGCAAATGCGGACTCGCCGTTGCTGGTCTCCGATATTTCGCTGTGGGAAGTGGCGATGCTGCACGACCTGGGCCGCATTCGCCTGGCGATTCCTCTGCGGGAGTGGCTGGAAAAGGCAGTCGCGCGTCCACTGGTGCGGCGACAGGGAATCTCGCCGGCGGTGGCGGCCGAACTGGCTTCGTTACCGGACTTCTTTCATCGCGATCCGGCAGATCGCATTCTGGTTGCAACCGCCCGCGTGACCGGCGCTACGCTTCTGACCCGGGATCGCAGAATCGTCGAATCGCAACTGGTCGATACGCTGGCCTGATCCCGAAGCGCGGACCGGCGAAGGCTCCGGCATGCCGCCTTTGCCGGCGCACGCGGGTCGGCTATGAGTCGGGCTGCGAGGAGCGTCGCGGGAACCCCCGCGCCGCCCGGAAACCGGGAGCCGAAGATGAAGGAATTCAGGGACGGGCCGCTTGCGGACGAGATGATGGGCGAGGCCTGGCCGGCGGTGCAGCCGGGCGCGGACCCGGTCCTCTACGGCTATGCGGAGCTCCGCCCGAGCGACCCCGTCGAGGTGCGCAGCCTCCAGACCTTCGAACTGGTCTATACGGTCGGGCGCTATGGCCTGGACGACACGGGCAGCATCCGGGTTTCGTTCCGTTCGCTGGGGGACTGGGGCAGTCTCCAGATGGACGACCCCGCCGGCTACAACTACGTCACGGCGCGCTCCAGCAAGGGCGTGCCGATCCGGCTCTCCTACGTCTCGCACGGCGCGCCGCGCCCGCGCTGGAAGGCGCTGACGGCGCATGTCATGGGCGGCTTCCTGCGCGAGGGCGACACCATCCACATCACCTTCGGCGACACTTCCGGCGGCTCGCCCGGCATGCGGATGCAGACGATGGTGGAAATGGATTTCCAGTTCCGAGTACTCGCCGACGTCTGCGCCGTCGGCCACCATGTGCCGATTCCCGAGTCGCCGGCGATTTCCGTCGTGCCGGGGCCGCCGGTCTGCTGGCGCGCCGTGCTGCCGTCGCTGCGTCGCCCCGGCGAGACCTTCCAGTTCGGCCTGAAGGCGGAGGATGTCTGGGGCAACCCGACCGACCGGGCGAGCGGGCGGTTCACGCTGGAATGCACCATGCCGGTGTCCGGCCTGCCGGCAGAAGTCGAATATCCGCTCGGCCGCAAGTCGATCTGCTTCGAGGGCCTCACCGTCGGCGAGCCGGGCACATTGCGCATCGCGGTGCGCGACCCGGACGGAGGACTGGCGGCTGAGTCGCACCCGCTCGTGGTCCGCGACGGGCCGTTCGGCGGTTATTGGGGCGACCTGCACGGCCAGAGCGGCGAGAGCATCGGCATCACCACGGCGCGTCAGTATTTCGACTTCGCCCGCAACAAGTCCTTCCTCGACGCGACCGCCCACCAGGCCAACGACTTCCAGGTCAACAACACCTTCTGGGAGCATGTGAACGAACTGACGGCGGAGCACCACCAGGACGGCCGCTTCGTCACCTTCCCCGGCTATGAATGGTCGGGCAACACGGCCGTCGGCGGCGACAGAAATGTCTATTTCCGCCGCGAGGGCCGGCCGATCCACCGTTCCTCGCACGCCCTGCTGACCGACCGCTCCGACCTCGACACGGACGCGCCCAACGCCAACCGCCTGTTCGAGATGCTGGCTGGGGAGGACTGTTTCATCTACGCGCATGTGGGCGGCCGCTACGCCGACATCGCCTATGCGCACGACCCGCGCCGGGAAGCCGCGATGGAGATCCACTCGGCCTGGGGCACCTTCGAGTGGCTGCTGACGGACGGCTTCCCGCTCGGGCACCGCTCGGGCGTGGTCTGCAACAGCGACGGCCACAAGGGCCGGCCGGGAGCGAGCTATCCGGGCGCCTCCACCTTCGGGGCCTATGGGGGGCTCACCTGCTTCTACGCGACGGAGCTCAGCCGCGACGGCATCATGGACGCCGTGCAGCGCCGCCACACCTACGGCACCACCGGCACGCGCATGCACCTCGATGTCCGCGCCCGGTTCGCCACCGGCGGAAACCTGTTCGAGCGCGACCCGCACGCCTTCGAGGGCGAGGCGTCCCGGCCCGTCGGCGAGATCATGATGGGCGACATCGCGCAGACGGACGACGGCGCCGTCACGCTGTCGCTGGAAGTCATGACGCAGGCGCCCATTGAGCGGATCGAGGTCCGCAACGGCACGGAGGTGTTCCGCACGCTCCGTCCCCACGGCGCGGACGCGCTCGGCTCCCGCATCCGCGTCTTGTGGAGCGGCGCCGAATACCGGGGGCGCGGGCGCGAGACCAACTGGAAGGGACGGGCGCGCTTCCAGCATGCGTCGATCCTGCGCCTGGAGCCCATCAACGCCTGGAACAAGGAACGGCTGCTGGAACAGAGGGGGCCGGACACGGTCGTGTTCGACGCCATCACCACCGGGAATTTCGGGGGCTTCGATGCCTGGCTCGACGAGACGCCGGACAGCATGTTCCACCTGACCAGCAATCTCGGCGCGCTCGACCATCCGCTCTCCGAGATCGGCCTCGAGGACTGGGTGATGGAAGCGGGCGGCCTCGAGCGGCGGATCAGGGTGTTCCGCCTGCCGGACGAGCTCACCTGCCGGGAGTTCTCGACGGAACTGGAGGTGCCGCTCACTGCGAAGGGCGACAATCCGATCTGGGTGTCGGTGTTCACCGAGGACGGGTTCCAGGCGTGGAGCAGCCCGATGTTCCTCTACCGCGAGGACGACTGGCCGCGCTGATCGAGGGGACGCCGGCATCGGCGCAGGACAGGAGGGCGAGGCCGATGCAAGGGGATGAACTGCTGGAGGCGGGGTTTGCGTTCGAGACGGTGGCGTTCTCCGTCGAACGCGCCTTCCAGGAAGCGAAACTCGGCGCGGCCGGCATCGACGCCGGGCGCTATGGAAACCTGGCCGACCCGACCTTCCTCGGGCATGGCGCGCTCAAGGCCATGCACGAATCCGGCATCTCGATTCTCGGGCAGGTGCATATGACGCAGCGCTTCCGCCTGCATCGCGCCGTGCGCCTGGACGAGCCGCTGACGGTAGCGGGCGAGGTCATGCGGATCGAGGCCGTGCCGCGGGGGCGGCGGGTCTGGTGCCGGTTCAGCTACCGCGACCGCGAGGGCAGGGAGGTCTGCCGGACGGAACGCTCCGGCCTGCGCCCCGATCCGGCGCGCAAGCGCGGCCCCGGCGGGGGCGGGGCGCCCGTTCCCGATGAAGACGGCTTCGAGCAGGTCGCCGAACACCGGCTGACGCCGGAAGGCGTGGCGGCTTACAGCGACGATACGCTGAACGCGATCCACAACGACCCCGAGGTCGCGGCGCGCTACGGCTTCCGGGCGCCGATAGCCGCGGGCCTCATGGGCATCCACTACTATGTTGCCGCGCTTGCCGGGGACGGCATGCCCGAGCGCCTCGACCTCGCCATCCGTTTCCTGCGCCCGATGTTCTGGGACGACCGCCTGAGTCTCCAGCGCCGCAACGGCCGCATGCGCCTCGTCAATCCCGAGGGAAAGCCGGTTTCGGAGGCAGAATATTCGCTGCCATAGGCCTGTAGTGCCTGGCATGCCTGGCATGTAAGGTCGCTCCCTGTCGAGGGGAGGGTTCCGGGCCGGTGAAGCTGAACGACGAAGAGAAGGCCATGCTGGCCGGGGAGACGGGCGAACCCCGGCGCTGGGCCGTGGAGCACATGATGGAGGTCGGGCGCATGTTCGATGCGGCGGACTTCGTGCCTGTCGCCCAGGCCCACATGATGGCCGACACGGAATCGCTGGGCGAGGCCGGCGTGGCGTTCCTGGAAGGACTTGCGGCCCACCCTGAAACGGAGCGCCGCGTCGCCGTGCCGATGCTGACCGACCCGCGTGGCGTGGACCTCTCGCACTACCGTCCCCTCGGCCAGACAGAGGAGATGGCGGACCTCGAACGGCGCACGATCGCCGCCTGCACGGCGCTCGGCATATTGATGACCGACAGCTGCGTCACCTACCAGACGATCATGCCGCCGGTGCGGGGCGAGCATGTCGCTTATGGCGATACGGGCGTGGTGATCTACTGCAACAGCGTGCTCGGCGCGCGCTCCAATTTCGAGGGCGGTCCCTCGGCATTGGCTGCCGGCCTCACCGGGCGGACGCCGCGCTACGGCCTGCATCTCGACCGCAACCGGCGCGCGACCAGGCGCTTCATCGTCAGCGAGCGCCCGGAAGGGCTGACCGATTGGGGCGTGCTCGGCGGGCTGATCGGGCGGCTCTGCGGCTCCTACTGGGAAGTGCCGGTGCTGGAGGGCATCGAGGGCGCGCCGACCTCGGACGAGATGAAGCATTTCGGCGCCGCCATGGCGAGCTTCGGCTCGACGCCGCTCTTCCATATCGCCGGCGTGACGCCGGAGGCGCCGGACCTGGAATCGGTCTGCGACGGCCCGCCGCCGGAGCCGGTCGAGATCGGCCGCGAGGACCTGGAGGGCTTGCGCGGCAATTTCGGCGCGAGCGGCGACGAGGTGGATGTCGTCGTGTTCGCCGCGCCGCAATTGAGCCATGTGGAGATGGCGCGGGTCGCCGACCTTCTGGAGGACTGCCATGTCCACGAGCGGACGGCGCTGATCGTTTGCACCTCGCCCACCGTGGCGGCGGACTGCGAGCGGCTCGGCATCGTCGGGCGGATCGAGGCGGCGGGCGCCGTCGTGCTGCGCGGCACCTGCTTCTACAACCAGTATGCGCGCGAGATCGGCGAGGCGAACGGCTGGACGCGCCTGCTCAGCAACTCGGTCAAGATCGTCAACATCCTCGGCGGCTACGGCTACCGGCCGGCGCTGGCCAGCATGGAGGACTGCGTGACGGCCGCGGTGACGGGGCGCGTCCCATGACGCTGCGCCTGCGCTGCCATCCCGGCATCGGGCCGAGGGTCGAGGGCGAGGCGCTGGTCGCGGAAGACGACTTCTCCGCCCGCTACGACCTCGACCGCCTCGCCGGCACCTTCTCGCGGCCGGGCCACAAGCTCGCCGGGCTCTCCTATGTGGACAGGGTGCTGGTGCTGAACACCGCCAAGGGCGGGGTCGCGTCCGCCTGGATGCTGCGCGAGATGACGGAACGCGGCCTTGCGCCGAAGGCGATCCTGTTCAATGCCGCCAACACCATCCTGGCGCAGGGCGCCGCGTTTGCCGGCATGGCACTCTGCGACCGCTTCGAGGACGGCGACATCACCCGCCTAATCGCCACCGGCGACCATGTGATTGTCGATCCTCCCGTCGGTCTTGTGACGGTGCTGGAGCGGGCGGCGGAACGCTGACACTGCGACGGGGAATTTCGGCTGCTACCGTTGCCTCGCTGAGGGCGACGGGTATAGACAAACCGTTACTTGCTCCCCGCCGGACTCGCCGCAAGGCCCCGGCGGGGTTATTTTGTGGGGCTCATGCCGGTCGAACCCGAGATCGAGCGCGCCGTTTCGTTTATTGACGGTCAGAACCTGTTCCGGCACGCCAAGGATGCGTTCGCCCCCGTGCATGAATGTGTCATTCGATGAGGCGGCTTCCGAACATCCATCCCGGGGAAGTCCTGCTGAAGGAATTTCTCGAGCCGTTGCATCTCAGCCAGAACCGGGCGGCGCGAGAGATGAGCGTGCCGCCGCGCCGCCTCAACGAAATCGTGCATGGCAAACGCCGCGTAACGGCCGATACGGCGCTGCGGCTGGCCCGATATTTCGGGACTTCGGAGCGCTTCTGGCTCGGTTTGCAGGCCGATTACGATCTGGAAGAAGCGCGCCGGCTACTCGGAAGCCGTCTGGAGCGTGAGGTAGGGACCGTCGATTTCGCCGCTTGACGAGGCCGCCATCGCGCACAAGGCTTTCGCACCCGGCCGGGGGAGGTTGCCATGTACCGTTTCGACCTCACCGAATCCTACATTCCCGCCCAGACCGACGACGTCGTGCTGGAGACGACGGTCGGCGGCCAGTTGCGGGACATGGCGGCCAGGCGCGGCGATTGCACGGCGCTGGTGGAGGTGGAACTCGACGGCGGGAACGGGCGGCGCTGGACCTATACGGAACTGCTGGCGGACAGCGAGCGGCTCGGGAAAGCGCTGGCGTCGCGCTTCGCGCCGGGCGAGCGGCTGGTGGTATGGGCGCCCAACGTGCCGGAATGGGTGCTGATGGAATATGCCTGCGGGCTCGCGGGCCTCATTCTCGTGACGGCCAACCCCTCCTACCAGGCGGCCGAACTGCGCTATGTGATGGAGCAGTCGGGCGCCTCCGCGCTGTTCTCGGTGGAAAGCTACCGGGGCAATCCGATGGCGGAGATCGCCGTTGCGGCAGCCGACGGCCTCGAAGCCGTCCGGGAACTCGTCGATCTTGACGATGCCGACGCGCTCTACCGTATCGGGAGCCGCCCGGCGGAATTGCCCGAAGTCACGCCCGACCATGCCGCGCAGATCCAGTACACCTCCGGCACGACCGGCTTCCCCAAGGGGGCCGTGCTGTCGCACCGCTCGCTCACCAACAATGCGCGCTACTGCGCCGTGCGCGCGGGCACAAGGCCGGACTCGGTCTGGGCGAACTTCATGCCGATGTTCCACACCAGCGGCTGCGGGCTGATTACCCTCGGCGCGCTCCAGGCGGGCTGCGCGATGTATCTCGTCAAGCTGTTCGACCCGGCGGCGATCCTGCGGCTGATGGAGCGCGAGAAGGTGACGGCGATCCTGGGCGTGCCGACCATGCTGGTCGCGATGATGGAATGCCTCGACCAGGAGCCCTTCGACCTCTCGTCGGTGGAGATCGCGGTTTCCGGCGGCTCGATGGTCGCGCCCGAACTGGTGCGCAACGCCAGGGAACGCTTCGGCTGCGAATTCGAGACCGTTTACGGCCAGACCGAGGCCTCGCCCCTCGTCACCATGCACCATCTGGGCGAAAGCCTCGACATCGTCTGCAACACGGCCGGCCTGCCGATGCCGCAGACCGAGGTTTCGATCCGCAGCGTGGACGGCAGGAACCGGGTCCTGCCCGTTGGCGAGGTCGGCGAGATCTGCACGCGCGGCTACTGCGTGATGATCGGCTACCACGACAACCCTTCGGCGACCGCGGACGCCATCGACGCCGACGGCTGGCTGCATACGGGCGATCTCGGCACGCTCGACCGGCAGGGCTATCTGCGCATTACCGGGCGGGTGAAGGAGATGATTATCCGGGGCGGCGAGAATCTGTTCCCGGCCGAGATCGAGAACACGCTGCTGGAGCATCCCGACGTGGCCGAGGTCGCCGTGGTCGGCCTGCCCGACGACAAGTGGGGCGAAATCGTCGCCTGCTTCGTCCGCCTGGAGCCGGGCGGGAGCTTCGACCCGCAGGAACTGCACCGCCATTGCCGGGCCCGTCTCTCGCCGCAGAAAACGCCGGCGGTGTGGCGCCAGGTCGAGGCCTTCCCGCTCACCGGGTCGGGCAAGATCCGCAAGTTCCAGCTGGTCGAGGACCATCTGGCGCAGGAGGGCTGACGGCCCGGAAGCGCTGCTCTGTCGAAGGCCGGGCGGCCTGCCTGTGCGCCCGGTCAGGCGCCGGGATCTGATCCCCGTCCGAACACCGACAGCATGAAGGCGTATTCCTCCGCCACCTCGTGGAGCGCCTCGTAGCGGCCGGATTTGCCGCCGTGGCCCGCGCCCATGTTCATGCGCAGGAGCAGCAGGTTGTCGTCCGTCTTCGTCGCGCGCAGCTTCGCGACCCATTTGGCCGGCTCCCAATAGGTCACGCGCGGATCGCTCAGCCCGCCGGTGACGAAGAGGTGCGGATAGGCTTTCGGCCCGGCATTGTCGTAGGGGCTGTAGGCCGCGATCCGGCGGTAGGCCGCCTCGCTCTCCGAGGGGTTTCCCCATTCCGGATATTCGCCCGGCGTCAGCCAGAGCGTCTCGTCGAGCATGGTGTTCAGCACGTCGACGAACGGCACATGGGCCGCCGCGGCGCGGAACAGTTCCGGCGCCATGTTGATCGTCGCCCCGACCGTGAGGCCGCCGGCGCTGCCGCCGGCGAGCGCGATATTGCCCTCGCGCGCATAGCCTGCCGCCGCCAGGTGCCGCGCGACCGCGATCACGTCGCGGAACGTGTTCTCCTTGCGCTCCAGCCTGCCGGCCTCGTACCAGTTCTTGCCGAGTTCCGAGCCGCCGCGCGGGTTGGCCAGCGCGAAGACGAACCCGCGGTCGAGCAGCGACAGGCGCGCCGTGCCGAACCCCGGGTCCATGTTCATGCCGTAGGAGCCGTAGGCGTAGAGGTAGAGCGGCGCGCTGCCGTCTTTCGGCGTGTCCCGGCGCCGGACGGTCGTGACCGGCACGAGGACGCCGTCGTGGGACGGGGCCATCTCCCGCTCGGAGACATAGAGCGAAGCATCGTAGCCGGAGGGGATTTCCTGGACCTTGCAGACGGTGCGTTCGCGCGTGGCGACATCGTAGTCCCAGACCGTTGGCGGCGTGACCAGCGACTGGTAGGCGATGCGCAGATGGGACTGGCCGAACTCCGCATTGCCGGCGGGGCGGACGGCATAGGCCGGTTCCGGAAAGGCGATCCGGTGCTCGCCGCCGGCGAAATGGCGGATGCGCAGATGCTTGACGCCGTCTTCCCGCTCCTCGATCGCCATCCAGTCCCTGAAGACGTGCAGTCCGGTCAGGTACACGCCGTCCGAAGCGGCGATTTCCTCGCGCCAGTTCTCCGCATCCGGGCTTTCGACCGGTGCGGTGACCAGCCGCTGGTTCGGGTGGGTATCGTCGGTGAGGATCCAGAACGCGCCGTTACGGTGGTCGGCGCTGTAGAGCCGTCCGGTCCGGCGGGCGCTGATGAGCTGCGGCGGCGTTTCCGGCGCGTCCGCCGGCAGAAACCGCACTTCCGAGGTCTCGTGATCGCCCGCGGCGATAAACAGATAGCGTTCGTCCCGGCCCAGATCGACCGAGACCCCGAAGCCCGGATCGGGCTCGCGGTAGACTTCGACATCCGCTTCGGCGGGCGTGCCCAGCCGGTGCCGCCATACCGACGAGGGCCGAAGCTGCGCATCGAGCCGGACGTAGAACAGCGTCCGGTTGTCGGCCGCCCAGGCCGGCGTACCGCTGGTGTCCGGAACGATGTCGGGCAGGTCTTCGCCGGTCGCCAGGTCCCGCACCCGGATCGCAAACCGCTCCGAGCCGTCGGTATCGGCCGAATAGGCGAGCAGCGAATGGTCCGGCGACGGCTCGACGGCGCGGACCCGCAGATAGTCCAGATCCCCGGTCAGCGCCGTCTCGTCCAGAATCGTCCGCGGCGCGCCGTCCGGCCCTTCCCCGAAAGGGATGCGGAAATGGGTGCAGTACTGCGCCCCGGGATCGAAGCGCCAGGAATAGAACCACGGCCCGCGTTTCACCGGTACGCCGCTGTCGTCGTCCTTCAGGCGGCCCTTCAGTTCCCGGAACAGCCGCTCCCGGAGGTCGGCGAGCGGCGCCATGACGGCTTCCCGATAGGCGTTCTCGGCTTCGAGATGGGCGAGAATCGCCGGATCGCGGACATCGGGATAGCCCGGGTCGCGCAGCCAGGCATAGTCGTCGGTCCGGCTGTGGCCGTGGTGCTGCGAGACGACCGGCCGGCGCGCGGCGACCGGCGGCGCCGGAGCGTTTCGGTTCGGCTTGTCCATGACGCCGATGTGGCCTGCCGCCGCCGGCTTGACAACCGGCACACGCGCCCGAATTTCATGCCGGAAGGCTCACTCATTAGTGATTCGAACCGACGCAACGACCGACATAGGTTTGGTTATGCTTGGAATCGCCAAAACCGCCGCCCGAACGCTCGCTGCACTTGCGCTGGCCGCCGCCTTGGCCCCGGCTGGGGGCCTTGCCGATACCGCAAAGCCCCCGGTGGTCGTCGAGCTGTTCACCTCGCAGGGCTGCTATTCCTGCCCGCCGGCGGACAAGTTCCTCGGCGTGCTGGCGCAGCGCCCCGGCGTGATCGCCCTGTCCTTCCACGTCGACTACTGGAACTATCTGGGCTGGCGCGATCCCTTTTCGAGCGCCGAGGCGACGAAACGGCAGCATGAGTATGCCTCGGCCATGCGCCGCCGGACCGTCTATACGCCGCAGATGGTGGTGGACGGCAAACTGCAGGGCATCGGCAGCTACACCGGCGTCATAGACGGGCACATCCGGCTCCGGCAACAGGCGGCGGACGACCGTGTCGCCGTGTCGATTTCCGGAGACGCCAATGCCGAATCGCTGACCGCCGCCCTCAAGGGCGATGGCGGGCGGACCGGGGATTGCGCGATATGGCTGGTCTATTTCGACAAGCAGCACACCACGGAGATTCCGCGCGGCGAAAATGCCGGCAAGACGCTGACCTACTACAACGTGGTGCGCGAAATCCGCCGGGTCGCCGAATACCGGGGCACAGACCTCGAAATCGATCTGCCGCGCACCGGTGCGAAGGGCGCCCGATACGACCGGGCCGCAATTCTGGTCCAGGAGCCGGAAGGCGGCCGGATCGTCGGCGCGGCCTGGGCGCCGCTGAAATAACGCCCGCATAACTCAGCTAGCGCCTCCGCACCGGGCGAGGCAGCCCCGGTTGCCGGCCGCCGCGCCGGCTCCGGACCCTTGCGTTTCGCGCCGTCCCGGACGACCATGCGCCCCATGAGGCCGAAGCCCGACGTTCCCGGCTCCGCGAACCGGCGCATTACCGCCGTCCTCGGGCCGACCAACACCGGCAAGACGCATTTCGCGATGGAGCGCATGCTGGCGCACGGCTCCGGCATGATCGGCTTTCCGCTGCGCCTGCTCGCCCGCGAGAATTACGATCGCGCCGTGCGCGCCGCCGGCGGCCACGCGGTGGCGCTGGTCACGGGCGAAGAAAAGATCGTGCCGCCCGCGGCGCGCTATTTCCTATGCACCGTGGAAGCCATGCCGGTGGACCGGGACGTCGAATTCCTCGCGATCGACGAGGTCCAGCTCGCCGCCGATCCGGAACGCGGCCACGTCTTTACCGACCGCATCCTCCAGGCGCGCGGGACGGCGGAGACCGTTCTGATCGGGGCCGATACCGTCCGGCCGGTCCTGAATCGGCTGGTGCCCGAAGCCCGGATCATCGCCCGCCCGCGTTTCTCGCGCCTTGCCTACGCCGGCCCGAAGAAGATCACCCGCCTGCCGCCGCGCACCGCCGCCGTCGCCTTCTCGGCCCAGGATGTCTATGCGCTGGCCGAGGCGATCCGGCGGCGGCGCGGCGGCGCGGCCGTGGTGCTCGGCGCGCTCAGCCCGCGCACCCGCAACGCCCAGGTCGAGATGTTCCAGGCCGGCGAAGTCGATTATCTGGTCGCCACCGATGCCATCGGCATGGGCCTCAACATGGATGTGGGCCACATCGCCTTTTCCGACCTGGTCAAGTTCGACGGGCGCATGCGCCGGCGCCTGACCCCGGCGGAGATCGGGCAGATCGCCGGGCGCGCCGGCCGGCACATGCAGGACGGCACCTTCGGCACGACCGCCAACGCCGGCGAATTCGACGCCGATCTGATCGAAGCGATCGAATCCCACAGCTTCGATCCCCTGCCCTTCGTCTTCTGGCGCAATCCGGAGCTGTCGTTCGACACGGTCGACGCCCTGATCCGGTCCCTGGCGCTGCCGCCGTCGTCGCCGGATCTGGCGCCGGCGCGCGAAGCGGAGGATTTCCGCACCCTGACGGCGCTGTCGCGCCAGCCCGGCCTGCGCGCCCGCCTCGACGGTCCGGCGACCGTCGCCCTGCTCTGGGAATGCTGCCAGATTCCCGATTTCCGCAAGATTCTGGGCGAGGCGCACAACAGCCTGGTCAGCCGCATCTTCATGGACCTGACCGGGAGCAAGGGGCGGATTTCGCCGGCCTGGATCGAACGGCAGGTCTCGCGGATCGACCGGACGACCGGCGATATCGGCGCGCTGGCCGGCCGGATCGCGGATATCCGCACCTGGACCTATGTGTCCTACCGCAGCGACTGGCTGGACGAACCGCTGCACTGGCAGGAACGGACGCGGCGGATCGAGGATCGTCTCTCCGACGCGCTCCATGAGCGGCTGACCGAGCGCTTCGTCGACAAACGCACCGCTATCCTGGTCAAGCGCCTGCGCAGCAAACAGGAGCTTGAAGCTGCGGTCATGGAATCCGGCGAGGTCGTCGTCGAAGGCGTCGCCATCGGGCGGATGGACGGTTTCCGCTTCGTCGCTGCGCCGGCCGCCTCCGGCGAAGACGCCCGCGCCATGCGCAACGCCGGCTGGCGGGCGCTGCGCCCGGCGATAGAAGAACGGCTCGCCCTGCTGGAGGCGGCGAAACCGAAGGCCGTCAAACTGCAGCCCGGCGGCGACCTGCGCTGGCGGGGTGCGGTTATCGGGCGGCTGGTCAAGGGAGACCATTTGCTCAAGCCGCGGATCCGGCCGGTTGTCGGCGACGGTCTCGATCCGTCCGTCCGCAACCGGGTCGCGGCGAAGCTCGACAGCTGGCTGGCCGCCTATCTGCCGTTCCGCCTGGGCGCCATCGCCGGCCCGGCGCCGGAGGGCATCGGCGGCCAGGCCCGGGCCCTGCTGTACCGGCTCGGCGAAGCCGGCGGCCACCTGCCGCGCCGCAGCCTGCGGGCGGAAATCGACGGCCTCGCCAGGGCGGACCGCAAGACGCTGGCCGCGCACGGCGTGAAGCTCGGCGCCCAGCGCATCTACTATCCGGATCTGATGCGGCCCCGGTCGCAGGCTCTGCTCGCCCTGCTGTGGGCGGTATATCGCGGCCTGGAGAAGCTCGAACCGCCGCCCTTCGCGGCCTGTCTCGACGGGATCGGCGCGCTGCCGCGTGGTCTGCTGCCGGCCTGCGGCTATGTCGTTGCGCAAGACAAGGCGGTGCGCGCCGACCGGATCGAGGCGCTGTGGCGCGCGATCAAGCGGCTGCCGGAGGGCACGGCGGTGACGGCAGACCCCGCGCTCGCCGAGGCCGCCGGTATTCCGGATGCCTTTCTCGCAACGGCGCTCCACGGTCTCGGTTACCGGCCCGGCCCGGAGGCCGGCGGCGCGTGGCGCAAGGCCGCCGGCCGGCCGCGCAAGCGCAAGGATGCGCGCCCGCACCCGAACCCCTGCTCGCCGTTTGCCATCCTGCGCGAACTGACCGCCAGCCGCTGAGGCCCGATGCCGGTATCGCCGACCGCCGCCACCGCCGGGCAGGAAGACATCGGGCCGCGCCTCGACAAGTGGCTGTGGTACGCCCGCTTCTTCAAGACCCGGACCCTGGCCGGCAAGCTGTGCAACGGCGGTAAATTGCGGGTGAACGGCGACCCCATCGCCAAGGCGCATTACCGGGTCCGGCGCGGCGACGTGCTGACCTTTCCGCAGGGCGGCCGGATCCGGGTCGTCGAGGTGCGCGCGTTCGGCGTCCGCCGCGGGCCGGCCGCCGAAGCGCAGACGCTGTACGAGGATCTGGCGCCGCCGGCGCCGCGGCCGGCGGCTGCAGAGGTCCGGCCGGACAGCGCACCCGCCGCGCCGCATCGGGATGCCGGCGCCGGCCGGCCGACCAAGGCCGAGCGTCGGGCCATCGAACGGCTGCGCGGCCGGCCCTGAACCGGAACGGATAGCGGCGGCATGACCGACCTTCTGGCCGACCCGAACGCCTGGATCAGCCTGGCGACGCTGACCGCGCTCGAGATCGTGCTCGGTATCGACAATCTGATCTTCATCGCCATCCTGGCCGACCGGCTGCCGGAGCGTCAGCGCCCGGCGGCCCGCCGACTCGGCCTCGGCGCGGCGCTGGTCACGCGCCTCGCGCTGCTGTTCGTCATCACCTGGCTGGCGGGCCTCAACCAGTCGCTGTTTACCGTCTGGGGCGAGGAGATTTCCTGGCGGGATATCGTGCTGATCGCCGGCGGCCTGTTTCTGATCGGCAAGGCGACGATGGAGATCGACCACGACCTGGAGGGCGACCGCAAGCGCAGGCCGACCAGGCTCTGGGGCGGTTTCGGCATCGTCATCGCCCAGATCGCCGTTATCGATATCGTGTTCTCCCTCGATTCGGTCATCACGGCGGTCGGCATGGCGCGCCATATCGAGGTGATGGTCGCCGCCATCATGATCGCCATCCTGGTGATGCTGCTGGCGGCGGAACCGGTCGGCCGCTTCGTCGCCGCCCACCCGACGATCAAGATGCTGGCGCTCTCTTTCCTGATCCTGGTCGGGGTGATGCTGGTCGCCGACGGCGTCGGCCTGCACATCCCCAAGGGCTACCTGTATTTCGCCATGGCCTTCGCGCTGGGCGTGGAAACCCTCAACCTGCTGGCGCGCAAGGCGCGGGCGCGAAAGCGCGGCTGAATCCGGCGGACGGAGTCCGGGCCGCTACCGGTAATGGCGCGGCGGATAGGGCAACGGCAGGACAACCGTGAACCCGCCCCGGCAGCGGACATGACGGTGGCGCGGAACCGGATGGCGGTGGCCCCGGGTGCGCCGGTGATGATGGTGGCGCCAGTGCCCCCGCGGCCATGGCCTGGCGACGACACAGGGGTGGGGGAAGCCCCAGTAGAGATATCCCCAATAGGGATAGTGCCGGTGCCGGTTCGGCTGGTGCCGGTAGGGCCGATGCCGGAAGCGCCTGTGCTCCGGATAGCCATGGTGGCGGCCGTGGCGGCGATGGCGGTGGCCCCAGCGGTCGTGGACGGGGATCGCTTCCGGGCCGGTCCCGCCGGCGCGGTCCAGAGCGGGACCGGCCCGGCCTTGCGAACCCGGAGCCGCCTGGAGCGGCGGCGCCGGCGCTGCGAGGAACAGGGCGACGGCGCCGAATGCGAGGGCGGATTGCAGAATCGGTCTCATGGTGCGCTCCTTCCTTTGCGCGCCTGCCTTGCGGGGGCGGCGGGACGGCGGGACCCGAAATTCAGTTGAGCCACAGCGGCCTCGCCTGTTTGCTCAGCACCAGATCCAGCGCGACAGTGCGGTTTTCCCGCTCGGCGGCGAACAGGTCGCCGGTCAGGTCGCCGAACGGGGCCAGGCGCACGGTTTCCGGCGGCTGGTCGTCGCGTAGAAGCCCGGCGTACGGGAAGTGCCGGGCGACGGCGGCGAACAGGGCGGCCGGTTCGCTGCCGAGCCGGCGCAGGCCGTAGGGCCAGTATTCCAGCAGCGCAATATCGGCCCGGTCGAACAGGGCGGTGCCGCCGGCCAGCGCCTGCGCCTCCGCGCCCTGGACATCGGCCTTGACCAGCACCGGCCCGATGAGGCGGCCGGCGTCGATCAGCGCGTCGACCGGCCGGGCTGCCACGGCGATGGTCTTACGCGCCGCTTCGCCGTAGGCGCTGTCGGGGCCGGGCGCCTTCGTGCGCAGCCGGTGATCGCCGAGGTTGGACGGCGCGATCTCGAACTCCAGTTCGGCCGCCTCATGCCACGCCGCCGCTTCATGCACGCTGACCCGGTCGGCAACGCCGTTGCGCGCGATGTTGCACCGGAGCAGGGCGAGGTTCGACGGCTCCGGTTCGACGGCGTGGCACCGGGCGCCGGCAAGCGCGGCCGGAATGACCGTCGTGCCGATGTTGGCGCCGAGGTCGATCCAGCTTCCCGGACCGTGCGCCGCGAAGACCGCCTGCATCAGCCGGACGGTTTCGACCGACCAGGATTTGTTCTTGAGGTATTTCAGGATGATCGTGCGGTCGGCCAGGCTGCCTTCCATTTCGCCGTTCGCGCCGGGAATGACGATGCCCGTTGCGCCGTCTTCCGCCAGAAGATCGAACAGCAGGCGATGGCGCTGCTTGGCCGGGAGCGCGCGCATTGCGGCTGCGACCGCCTCGATGGAGCCCGTCTGCCGGTCAACCATGCGCGGCGCGTTCCGGGGCGCTGTCGCGCAACGTCAGGAAGGCCGCGCCGACCAGCAGCAGGACAACGGCGCACACGGCGGTTCTTGCGATATTCCACAGCTGCCAGTCTGCGGAATAGTCCGCCCAGATCGCGCCGGCCGCTGCCGCGTCGACCGGGATGCGGATCGCGGCGAGCGCTTCGTTCAACGGCACGTTGGCCAGCGTCGTCAGCGCCAGGCCGCCCGCCAGATAGAGCGCCCAGGCGAGACCGATATACAGTGCCGCGCGCTGCGCCCCGGCCGCCCAAGCCGCCAGGCCCGCCGCAGCGAGAAAGACCGGCGTTCCGAAGAAGGCCAGCGCGAACACCGGATTGCGCACCGAGGCGTTCATCGCCTGCATCGCTGCGATCGCAACCCGGGGATCGGCGTCGTCGAGGCCCCACATGGTGGAACACACCCAGGCGAAGAAGAAGCCGAAGATGGCGCCCGCCGCGAGCAGTGCAAGAAGCGCCAGGGGCGGCAGGATGTTTCTCGCTGTCACAACCGGCTCCGTTCCGGTTTGCCGTCTCCGCTGGTTGTAAAACGGCAGGGTCGCCGGTTTCCGGCGCGCCTAGTTCAGCGCAGCGCAGAAGCGCGCGATCCGGGCGCAGGCTTCCTTCAGCGCCTCCATGGAGGTCGCGTAGGAAATGCGGAAATAGGGCGACAGGCCGAAAGCCGCGCCCTGCACGACCGCCACGCCCTCCGCTTCCAGCAGCTCGGTGACGAAATCCCCGTCCGTTTCGATGGCCTTGCCGCTCGGCCCGGTCCTGCCAATCGCGCCGGCGCAGCTCGGGAAAACGTAGAAAGCGCCGTCCGGCCGCCGGCAGGTCAGGCCCGGCACCGCGTTGAGCGCTTCGACCACCATGTCGCGCCGCGCCATGAAGGCGGCGTTGCGCTCGGGTAGGTAATCCTCCGGCCCGGTCAGCGCCGACAGCGCCGCGGCCTGGCTGACCGAGCTCGGGTTGGACGTGCTCTGGCCCTGCACCTTGGCCATCGCCTTGATCAGGTCTTCCGGCCCGCCGGCGAAGCCGATACGCCAGCCGGTCATGGCGTAGGCCTTGGAGACGCCGTTCACCGTGAGCGTCCGGTCGTACAGGCCGGGCTCGACCTGGGCCGGCGTGACGAAGGTGAAATTGCCGTAGACCAGCTTCTCGTACATGTCGTCGGTCATGACATGGACGTGGGGATGGCGCGTCAGCACGTCGGTGAGGCCCTTCATCGTGTCCCGGTCGTAGGCCGCGCCGGTCGGGTTGGACGGACTGTTCAGGATCAACCATTTGGTTTTCGGCGTAATCGCCGCTTCGAGCGCGTCGGGCGTCAGCAGGAAGCCGCTGTCCGCCGGACAATCGACCGGCACCGGCGTGCCGTCGGCGAGCAGCACCATATCGGGGTAGGAGACCCAATAGGGCGCCGGGATGATGACCTCGTCGCCCGGATCGAGGGTCGCCATCAGCGCGTTGTAGAGCACCTGCTTGCCGCCGGTGCCGACGGTGATCTGCTCCGGCGCGTAGTCCAGGCCGTTGTCGCGCTTGAACTTGGCGGCGATCGCCGCTTTGAGTTCTGGCGTGCCGTCGACGTTGGTGTATTTGGTCGCGCCGCCGCGGATCGCCTCGATCGCGCCCTCTTTGATGGCGTCCGGTGTGTCGAAATCGGGCTCGCCGGCGCCGAGGCCGATCACGTCGCGTCCGGCCGCCCTGAGATCGCGCGCTTTCGCCGATACGGCCAGGGTCTGGGACGGCTTGATGCGCGACAGGCGCGAGGCGATGAGCGGCATGGGACTGGGCTTTCGGATGGCGGTTGCGGGCAAGACCGGCCTGCCGGGGCCACGCCGGCGACCGGGCAAACGCTAGGCCCGCCGCCCGGCCGCGGCAAGCGAAACCTGCGCCGCCGCCGCGATTGCGTCCGCCCGGAACGGCCGGTCGCCGGCGCCCTTTTGCCCGGCCGCGCCGGCAAGGCGGTTTACCCCGGTTCGAAGGAACGTCTATTGTTCGGCGACGAGCGCTTGCGAGCCGCGAACCGATCCCCGAAGACAAGCCGGCTCCGCCGCCTGGCGAAGGCTTCCCGCGGCGGGATCGAAAGAAAGCACCGGCCATGCCTGCAACCGAACCGACCGCGTCTCCCGTCGCCGTTACCCTGTATCGCTGGGCGGGGGCGTGGGGGCCGTTCAGGGTGAAGATTCCGTGCGGCGAGTGCTCGCTGACCCTTGATGTGATCCAGGATACGATGGCCCACGAACTCGACGGCATTCCGGTCGCCGTCGACATTCACGACTGGCTGAGCGAATGGTGGCGCCCCCTGCCGAAAGGCGGCTGGCACGCCCCCATCGTCCTCGTCGAGGGGCGGCTGGTCAGCCAGGGCCACGCGCTCAACCGCGGCGTCCTGACCGAAGCCGTGATCGACGCCTGGGCGCGGCGCAGCGCGCCGGCCGGGAACCATCTGTTCGGCAAAGAGACCTGCCCCCATTGCGTCCGCGCCAAGTCCTATCTCGCCGACGGGGGCATCGACTACGCCTACCACGATGTCGTGCGCGACCCGCGCGCGCTCTACGAGATGCTGGCGCGGGTCAAGCCGATCGTCGGGCCGAAGACGCCGATCACGGTGCCGCAGATCTGGCTGGACGGCGCCTATGTCGGCGGCGCCGACATGCTCGGCGAACTGCTCGATCGCGAAGTCGAGCCCAACCTCGACCGCGGCCGCTGTTCGCTGTCGCCCGGCGCCGGATAGCGCCGTTCGCGCGACTCCCCCTCTTTGCGCGGATGTGACTGCCGGATACCCGGCGAGTGGTCGCTCAGGCCGGGCGGACGATGTAGCCGAAGCGCGGGAAGTGATTGTGGACCGTGCCGACGCGCGCATCCTCGCGCCGGATGACGACTTCGTTGCGCCGTACGGCGACGACTTCGCCAATCACCGCTTCGGGCACCTTGTCCGCGGCCAGCACCGAGACCGTCTGCCCGAGGGCAGGGCCGGCAGCGTCCGGTTCGCTCTCCCCCGGATCGACCGGATCGGCGGCCTTTGCGGCGTCCAGCGCCTCCTTCGAGTCCATTCCGGCCGGGGAGCCCGTGCCCATGGCTTCGATCCGTTCGAGCCAGCCGCGAATGTTCGGGCAGGGCTCCAGCAATGCGGCATTCTTCCGCCCGGCCCGGTTCAGCATCCAGAAAGGGTGGAAGATCGAGAAGTCGGCCAGCCCGGCGGCGTCGCCGAGCAGGAAGGGCCGGCCGTCGGCGAGCCAGCCTTCCACCAGATGCATCGTGCGGTCGAGTTCCGCGACCAGCCGGGGCGCGGCGGCCATGATCTTCTCGGGCGGCGCCGGTTCCTGCCCGCGCATGGCGGCCCGGTCGGCGAAGAATTCCGGCGGCATCCGGTCGGCGATATGGGCGAAGGCCGCGCCCGTGGTCGCGCCGAACAGCTCACCGTCGGCCCAGAAGGTCAGCGCATGGGCCAGGCCCTCGCCGCCCTGCGGATACAGGGTCGGCGCCGGGTGCCGCCGCTCCAGCTCGGCGGCGATCAGCTGGGTGTCGTGCCAGATGTCGGCGCCGGCCTGCATCACCGGCGTGCGCCGGTAGCCGCCGGAAAGCGGCATCAGGTCCGGTTTCGGCATGATCATCGGGATCTTGACGGACCGCCAGGCCAGGCCCTTGAAGCCGAGGATGGCGCGGATCTTGTGGGCGAACGGCGAGCCGTCATAGTGATGCAGGATGAGGTCGGTCATCGGCACGGTTTCCCTGGTGCGGCGGCGCCGTCCGGAGCCGGGCGCCGCCCGACGGATCAGCGGTTCCTGAATTTCGGCTCGCGCTTTTCGATGAAGGCCGCCATGCCCTCGGCCCGGTCGTCGGTCGCGAAGGCGGCGTGGAACATCCGGCGCTCGAACAATACGCCTTCGCGCAGCGGCGTCTCATAGGCGCGGTCGATCGCCTCGACGGTCATGTAGACCGCCGGGCGCGACTGCTTCGCGATGACCTCGGCGGTCCGGACCGCTTCGTCGACCAGTTCGTCCAGGGGCACGATGCGGCTGACCAGCCCGGACCGTTCGGCCTCCTCGGCGTCCATCGTCCGGCCGGTCAGCGACATTTCCATCGCTTTGGATTTGCCGACGAATTTGGTCAGCCGCTGGGTGCCGCCGGCGCCGGGCAGGATGCCCAGGTTGATCTCCGGCTGGCCGAAGCGCGCATTCTCCGCCGCCAGGATGAAATCGCACATCATGGCGACTTCGCAGCCGCCGCCCAGCGCATAGCCGGCGACCGCGGCGATCACCGGCTTGCGGATCGTCGTGACGACTTCCCAGCCGTTGGTGATGAAATCCTCCAGATAGACGTCCTGGAAGGTCTTCTCCTGCATTTCCTTGATGTCGGCGCCGGCGGCGAAGGCCTTTTCGCTGCCGGTCAGCACGATGGCGCCGATCGCGTCGTCGTCCTGCGCCCTGTTCAGCGCGTCGCCCAGTTCGGCGACCAGCTCCGAATTCAGCGCATTCAGGGCCTTCGGCCGGTTGAGCGTGATCAGCCCGACCGGGCCGCGGGTTTCGTAGATGATGTTGTCGTAGGCCATGCGTCTGCTCCGCTGCTCTCTCAAGGCGCGCGCAATCGGCTTTGCCTTGCGTCTTCGCCGGAATTTCGCTGGGGAGGCGCCGGTTCTAGCCTATCGCTGGCGGTGCGGACAGTAGAAAGTCGAGCGGTTGGACTGCACGATCCGCCGGATGCCGCCGGTTTCCCCGGCGTCGCAATCGCAGCCCGGGCAGGCCTCGCCCTCCCGGCCGTAGACCGCCCACTGGTGCTGGAAATAGCCCAGTTCGCCCGACGGCTGGACATAGTCGCGCAGGCTGGAGCCGCCGGCCGCGATGGCCTTGTTCAGCACGTCCTTGATCGCGCCGGCCAGCGCCTCGGCCTGCCGCGCCGAGACGGTGCGGGCCAGCCGTTTCGGCGACAGGCCGGCGAGGAACAGCGCCTCGCAGACATAGATGTTGCCCAGCCCGGCCACCGTCTTCTGGTCGAGCAACGCCGCCTTGAGCGGCGTGCGCCGGCCTTTCAGCTTCGCGGCGAGGGCCGGGCCGTTGAATGCATTGCCGAGCGGCTCCGGGCCGGTTCCGGCGAACAGGCGGTGCCGGTCGACGGTCTCGACCCGGTCGAGCGCGACCAGGCCGAAACGGCGCGGATCGTTGAGCCGCACGGTGTCGCCCCGGTCGGTCTTGAGCACGATGTGGTCGTGGGGCTGCAATTCGGGGTCGCCCCGGTCGATATGGAGCCGGCCGGACATGCCGAGATGGAAGATCGCCAGATCGCCGCCGGCCAGTTCGATCAGGATATATTTCGCGCGCCGCCGCACCGACCGCACGGCCCTGCCGGTGAGCCGGGCCGAGAAATCCGGCGGAATCGGAATCCGCAAATCCGGCCGCCGCGCCTCGGCCCGGACCAGCACCGCCCCCTCCAGCACCGGCCGCAACCCGCGCACGACGGTTTCTACTTCGGGGAGTTCGGGCATCGGTCGGCGCGGCGGGTTTTTGTTGCGGCTTCGCTATCACAGAAGAGAGATCGGTGGCCCGTTTCACTATGAGCCGAGGCTTCCGACCTCGCATGCGTTCAACGTTCTATTAAACCGAGCTTTGCAAGGCGACTCTTGACACCGCCGGGTGTTCGCTCGTGCTTATCGGCGAGCGCCTTGATCGCCTCGCCACGATTAAATGCCGATGTCAATTCTTCGTCTTCCTTGTCCGTCCACGGTTGGCCGACTCTCGACGGCCTATCGCTATCGCTGGTCTGTAGGCTAGCATCGCCGCGCAACACGGTTACGGCCACACCCAAAGCGCGAATTACGTCTGGTTGCTGCAGGATGTGGTCGGGCGGAAAGACTTCACCGGTCAGGGGGTCACATCCGTCCGCTAGCGAAGACACGATGCGCAATGCCGAGTTTGCTTGCATTGGAATATTGGCTGGTCCGTTGGCAAATATGGCTGGTAGAGCATCGGATAAATTTGTTCAAGTGAGAGGCTCTACCTAGGCAAGGTCGAGACTTCCTTCGTCATCGCAATTTCACTGCTCCTCGACGACACGGCAAACAAGGGCAGAGCCGGCCGCCGCACCTCGGCCCGGACCGGCACCGCCCCCAAGCACCGGCCGCAACCCGCGCACGACTGTTTCTACTTCGGGCAACTCGGGTATCGGAAAACTACCTTCCGTTCGCGCCGCTGTCATCCGCCGGCTCGAACACCAGCTCCGGTACGACGATCTCCCAGGACTCGCATTTCGCGGCTACACGAAATTCCGGCCTCGAAGCCTCCCGGCTCCAACCGACGACCGCCAACACTTCGGCGGAGCGGCAGCGCATTCCTGGCGGCGGTTTGAATTCCTTGAAGAGGCGCCCCACGACGCGGCGGTTGCCATCGAGCAGCAGCCATCGGCCGCCCTCGGCGATGCGCGTTTCCAGCAAGACACCGGGCGTGAGCTTGGCGATGGCCCGGTGGACCGGGTCGCGCCCGCCGCGCCGCCCAGCGAATCCCAAGTCGATCTCGTCAAGGCCCGGCCGGATGTAGCGATAACGGAGCGTCGCCGGGGCGGGTGGCAGCTTGGCTGGCTCGCGGCGCGTCACCGCGCGGTTGCCGCGCAGCGCGTCCAGCAACCGGTGCGGTCCGTCGAACCAAGCTAGCGTCAGGGTCTGCCGTGCGCGCGTCATGGCGACATAGTAGAGTCGGCGCGGTGCGTCCCGGTCTTCGTTCCGCCCCGGCCGGTCCCAGCCGCCGTCCAGCACCGCGACATGGTCGAATTCCAGCCCCTTGGCCCGGTGCGCGGTGACCAGCAAGAGGCCGCGTTGGCGGCGGCGGATGTCCCGGCCCCATTCGGCCAGCCACTCGATGAAATGGTCGACCGGCGTCTCGGTACCGCCGGTTTCCAGGGCGTACTCCTCGACGGCCTCCGCCAGTAAGTCGTTCCAAGGGTTGGAGGCGCATTCTGCCAGCCGGCTGCGCAACGCTGCGCTATCGACGATCCGGGGCTTCCGCCGGCGCAGCCATTCGACGAAGGCGCGGGTCTCGCGCAGGCGCCAGAAGCGCGGAATTTCCTCGTCGCCCATCTGCGCCGGGATGCCGTGCGCCTCGCAGAAGGCGCGCACGGGATCGAGATATTTCCACTCGCGCGCAATAATTGCGCAGCGCGACCAGTCCCAATCCCCGCCCCGGTTGCGCGCCCTGCCTTGGAGGCGTTTCAGTTCCGTCATGACGGCCTGCGCCTGCGTCGCCGGGTCGGGGCCAGCCGGCAGTATTTGCACTTCGCCGGAGGAAACCCCATCCAGCTTTTCCCATGCCCCGCCCGGCGGGTCTTTCTCGCGCGCCCGGTCGATACGGATGGGATGCTCCCGCTTCATCCGTTCGCGCGCCGGCGCGATCATGGCGTTGGCCGCGGCGATAATATGGCCGGTGGAGCGGTAGTTGGCGGTCAGATAGGCGGGCTTCGGGCCATAATCCGCTTCGAAGCGGCGGATGAATTCGACCGACGCGCCGTTGAAGGCATAGATATTCTGGTCGTCGTCGCCGACGGCGAACAGGGTAAGTTTGCTGTCCTCGTCGTCCAGCGTCCGCCCGGCCAGCGCCGCGATCAACTCGTACTGTTCTTCGTTTATGTCCTGATACTCGTCCACCAAAATCCAGCGGAATCCGGCGAGCAGCCGGTCGCGCTGCTCGTCCGCCTCGTCCGGCGGCAGGCCCTTGCCGCGCAGCACGTCCATAGCGCGGCGCAGGATGTCGTTGAACATGTCGTCGTCCGGCCGCTCCGCCCGTCCCGTGAAGCTCGCGCCGGCCAGCCTCATGGCAAGGCCGTGGCAGGTCAGCACGGTGACGCCGCGGGCATCGTCGCCGATCAGCTCGTCAAGGCGGCGGCGGATATCGACCGCGGCGTGGCGGTTGTAGGCCAGCGCTAGGATGCCGCGCGGATTCTCACGCCTGACGCGGACCAGATAGGCGATGCGGTGGACCAGCACCCGCGTCTTGCCGGAACCGGGGCCGGCGAGGACCAGCACGTTGGTCTGTTTCCGTTCGGCCACAATGCGCCGCTGATCCGGATTCCGAAGGCTCTCGACGATGTCGCGCCAGGATTCGGGCGTCGTCTGCCGGCCGATCTCGCTGTCCCGGCCGGGCAGCCATTTCTCCAGAAAATCGGTTTCCTTCAGGTTGAAATAGTCCGTCGCAAGGCGCAGTGCGTCCCGCATGGCGGCGAGGCCGCGTTCGGCAAACTCCGCCATGACATGGATTTGCAGCACCTGTCCCTTGTAGTGCAGATCGAGCGGTTCGAAGTCCGCACCGGAAAAACCGTGCCGTTCGGTTTTCCGCAGCCGGATCGTCATGGCCGGGCGGAACACCGCCAGACCTTTGTTCAAGCGGCTAATCTCCATTTCGTGCAGCCAGAGCAAAGCGCGGTCGAGCAGTTTGTCGGGATTCCTCACACTGTCTTTCAGGATGAGATCGGATTCGATCGCTTGAAGCAGTTTGCCCAAAGTGGTCTTGGCCAACAGGTCCGTGCCACGGCTGCCGTCCGGCAGGCAGTCGATCAGATGGTCCAGCAGGCGGCGAGCCGCCTTACGCCGGATTTGCGCGGTCTCTTCGAGCTTCGCCCATTCGCGCCGAAGCGTCACCCGCACCGTTTCGGCGTCCTGCTTTCGGATCGAGAGGCTGCCCCCGGCGCCGTCCTCCCCCCGGCCGTCGTAGGAGAGGCCGCGGACGATGCGCCAGAGTCGCTCCGGCAGCGGTTCGGCCAGCCCCGCATCCCGCAAAGTTTGGGTGGCGATACGCAGATGGAGCGGCTCGGTTTCACCCCTTTCCAAATCCGGGGCCGCCTCGCGCATATGGGCGATCAGCGCAGTCTCCAGCGCCTCGGCTTCATCGAGACGCCGGCGCGAGGAGCGCGCGACGCCGGCATGGACGAAAGCGGTCAACGCCGTATCGTTGCTGGCGACGCCAAACCGTTCGAGATCGTAAAGCGCACCGCGCACACCCTCCGGACTCAGGCCTGAGACGCCCATCAACTCGTCTGTGGTGAGGCTCTCGTCAGCATCGGCTTCGATCAGCGCGCAAGCGATGCGCAGCAATTGCTTGCGATAGGAGTCCGCGATGGCGCCCTTTTCCAGCCGGGCGCGCGCCGCTTCGATCGAATCGACTCGCAGCGAAGACGGGAAGACCCGAACCGCGTTCTCCTCCCGGCTCAACAACGCACTTTCTTCCAGCCAAGCGATGGCGCTGCGCACCCGCGTATCGTCGGTCGCCGAATCCCGCTCGAACGCCTTGTCTTCGTCCTCGCCGAGGATTTCGCCGGCTGTGGCGACCACCTCGCCGCCCAGCCGTTTTTTCCGGTCCAGCCGGCGCAGCGCCCGCAGGATGCCGTGGATTTCCCGGCGGGTGAGGCGGGAACGCGCCGATAAGCCGAACTGGCGCTCGGCGTCGTCCGGCGTGTAGAACAGCACGCAGCGCGCCGGCGCCCGATCGCGCCCGGCGCGGCCCGCTTCCTGGAAATAGTTTTCCAGCGAGCCGGGAATATCGGCATGGATCACCAGCCGCACATCCGGCTTGTCGATGCCCATGCCGAAGGCGTTGGTCGCCGCGATGGCGCGCAGGTCGCCGCCGATGAAGCGCTGCTGCACGTCCTTTTTGGTCTCCGGCGGCCGGCCGCCGTGGAAATAGTCCGCCGCAACATCCTTCAGTTGCAGATATTCGGCGACTTCCTCCGTGCGCCGGCGGGTAGCGCAATAGACGATAGCGCCGCCCTCTCCACCCGGCGGCAGATGCGATGTCAGAATTTGATGGATATGGTCGAATTTTTCGCCGCCCGATGTCCGGATCACCTCGAAGTCGAGGTTGGATCGTTCGGCGCCGCCGTCGAAGACTTTCAATTCGATTCCCAGCGTGTCGAGGAAATGCCGCGTTATATCATCGACGACATCTGGTTTGGCAGTTGCGGTCAGGCACAGCACCGGCGGGACCGGCCCATCGCCCGCCTTCTTGCCGATAAAGCGGGCGACATAGAGATAATCGGGCCGGAAATCGTGGCCCCAGCGCGACAGGCAATGCGCCTCGTCCAAGACCCAGGCGCCGATCTCGCGCTGGTCGAGGGCGCGGCACACCGAGCGGGAACGCAGTTGTTCCGGCGCGATCAGCAGGATTGCCGCGTCACCGAGGCGGACCCGGTCCAGCGCATCGGCCCGCTCGGGCATCGAGAGCAGCCCGTTGACCGTCACGCAGGAGCCGATGCCGCGTTTCTCCAGCCCGTCGACCTGGTCCTTCATCAGCGCGACCAGCGGCGAGATAACGACCGTCAGCGCTCCGGTCTTGTCGTACCGCGACAGGGCCGGAATCTGGTAGCAGAGGGATTTGCCGGTCCCAGTCGGCAGAATCCCCAGCACATGCTCGCCCCGCATCGCCGCCTCGACGATGGCCCGCTGCATCGGGCGGCCGCTCTTCTCGTCCGCAGGCTCCGGCCGGAAACCGTCGAAGCCGAACCAACGCTTCAGTTCCTTGCCGGCGTCATGGCGTTCCCGGCACCAGCCGCAGGCAGAGTTGACACAGGGTGTGTCCCGAAGCCGGCGCACCAGCTTCCCGGCGTTCGGGAACTGGTGGCGCACCCAGGGCGGCATGACCGAATTGCCCCCGGCGACCGAGAGCCACGCCAGCGCGTAGGCCAGTGCCCAGCCGGCTTCGGGCGCGCCGTCCAGCACAGCGCGTCCCTGCACCTCGCAGGCGGCGCCTTCCAGCCGTTTGCCGATGGCCGCGCGCGCCTCGGCGTCCGAAGGCCGGAGCTTGTCGCCGCGAAGTTTGCGGAACAATGCATCGAGCGCATGGTCTATGCCCCGCGGCTCCGGCGTGCACAGCCGGTGCCACGCCGCGAGCAGGTCCGGATCGGCCCCGGCCAGCGTCTTGCGCTCGTCGCAGAACAGTTTGAGCGCCAGTTCGGAATCGAGCGCCGGGTCGTTCCGCTGGCTGCGGACAAGGCCGCCGTCCTTATAGTGCTTGACCAGGCTGTGATAGCGATAGCGCGGAAAGGCGAGCGGGCTGAGCCGCAACGTATCGACGGCCGGCAGCCTGAGCAGGCGCAGATCGGGGTTTGCCGCCGTGAGGAAAGGCAGATCGTGTTCGATCAGGTTATGGCCGAGAAGGAAATCCGCGCTGGCGGCAAGCGCATCGAGCTTCTGCAACGCCGCCGCTAGTCCGTCGCCGGAATGCGTCAGCCGCTCGCCGGTATCCGACCGAATCGCCCCGAATGCATGAATCCTACGGTCCTGCACGCCGACTTCGAGGTCGAGCGACAGCGCACGAAATTCGAAGGTCACAGATTTCTTGCCTTTGCCGTTTTGCCCGTTCCCGGCAGCGCAATGAAACTACGCTATGTCGACGCGCTCAGCCTCTCTGTCTAGGCCATGCAGCAGGTGACGGCGGCGCCCGGCGTCGGAGCGTGCAGTTCGGCACGTTCGCTCCGCCGATGCCGCGCGCCGGAATCCTCTCGGAACTGTGAACCGCGCTGCATAGCACGGCCCGCTGAATCGTTGCCGGCAATCGCCATATCGATTCGAGGAACGGACATTCAGACGAGGACAGAATCATGCACGCCTCTTCAACCCGATACGACCGCGATCCCGTGCGCCGGCTTGTGCCGCCGGGCCGGTTCGCAGCCGTCGCTTTGGCGGCGGTCCTGCTGGCGGCCTGCCAGGGCAACGCGCTGACCGGCGGCGAGCGGATCGGCGGGACCGCCTCCGCCGACAGTGCGGCGAGCGCCGCGCCGGGCGCCGGCGACCGGTTCGGCAGGATCGTCTCCACCGCCGACAGCAGGAAGCGCGCGATCTACGGCGGCCCGGGCAACCAGAGGTAGCCGCGCCCGCCGGCATCCCCGCCACGGGCCGCGTCGCTCAGCCATCGGCCGTCCCGCGGGCCGGTGCGCCGACGATCCGGCCCTCCTCCACCGCGTGACAGGCGACGGTGGCGCCGTCGGGGCCGCCGGCCGTGCGGAGTTCGGGGCGCTCGGTGCGGCAGCGCTCGTTGGCGTGCGGGCAGCGCGGATGGAAGGCGCAGCCGCTCGGCGGGTCGATCGGGCTGGGAACCTCGCCGGCTACCGCCTCGCGGTCGCGCCCGGTCATGCCGAGGTCGGGGATCGTTTCCAGCAGCAGCTGCGTATAGGGGTGCTGCGGCGCGGCGAACAGGGCGGCGGCGTCCGCGACCTCGACGAAGCGGCCGAGATACATCACCGCGATCCGGTCCGACATGTGATGGACGACCGCGAGATCGTGGCTGATGAACAGGTAGGTCAGGCCGAGATCGTCCTGCAAGTCGCGCATCAGGTTGAGGATCTGGGCCTGGACCGACACGTCGAGCGCCGAGGTCGGCTCGTCGCACAGGATCAGGTCCGGCTTGCTGGCGAGCGCCCGGGCGATCGAGATGCGCTGGCGCTGGCCGCCGGAGAATTCGTGCGGATATTTCTCGCCGTCGGCGCCGGCGAGGCCGACCTGTTCGAGCAGCCCGTCGACCTGCCGGCCGGTTTCGCGCGCATCGCCGGCGATGCCGAACGCCCGGATCGGCTCGGCGATGATGTCCCGCACCCGCCAACGCGGGTTGAGCGAGGCCTGCGGGTCCTGGAAGATCATGGTGAGGCGCCGGCGGATCGCCCGCGTCCGGTCTTTCGCCGCGGTCACGTCGCGGCCGTCGATGGCGACCCGGCCCCGGGTCGGCCGGTAGAGGCCGGCGATCAACCGGGCGACGGTGGACTTGCCGCAGCCCGATTCGCCGACCACCGACAGGGTGACGCCCTTGCCGATGGCGAAGCTTACGCCGTCCACCGCCTTCAGCACCTTCGGCCGGCGGCCCATCGCCCGCTCGGCGACCGGCAGCGGCAGGCGGAAATGGACCGCCAGGTCCTCGACTTCCAGGAGCGCCGTCTCAGCCATCGGCCGCCGCGCTTTCCGCCCCGGCCGTCCCGATGCCGGCTTCCGGCCCCGCCGCCCCGGATCTATCGGGCCAGCGCGGCGAATACTGCCAGCAGGCGGCGCTCGTCGTCCGGCCGTCCATCATCGCCGGCCGCTCGGCCCGGCACAGGTCGCGGACCTCCGGGCAGCGCGGGGCGAAGGCGCAGCCCACCGGCACCGCGCCGACCCGCGGCATGGCGCCCCTTATCTGGGGCAGCCGGCCGACCCGTTCGCCGATTGTCGGGATCGAGCCCATCAGGCCGTGGGAATAGGGGTGGGAGGCGTTGCGCACGACCTCGGCGACCGTGCCGTCCTCGATCACCCGGCCGGCATACATGACCGCGACCCGGTCCGCCGTCTCGGCGATCACGCCCATGTCGTGGGTGATCAGCATGACCGCCGTGCCGTGCTCCCGGCACAGCCGCTTGAGCACGCCGATGATCTGGGCCTGGATCGAAACGTCGAGCGCCGTCGTCGGCTCGTCGGCAATGATGAGCCGCGGGTTGGCGCACAGCGCCAGCGCGATCACGACCCGCTGGCGCATGCCGCCGCTGAATTCGTGCGGATAGGCGCCGAGCCGCGAAGCCGCCGCCGGGATGCCGACCTCGTCGAGCAGTTCGACCGCCCGCTTCTCCGCCGCGTCCGCGCCGAGGTCCATATGGGTGCGGATGGTCTCGGTGAGTTGGAAGCCGATGGTGTAGAGCGGGTTCAGGCTGGTCAGCGGGTCCTGGAAGATGACGCCGATCCGCGCCCCGCGGATCCGGCGCAGCGCGTCGCCGGAGAGGCCGTCGATCCGCGCGCCGTCGAACCAGACCTCGCCGTCGTCGATCCGCGCCGGCGGCTCGAGGAGCCCGATCACGGCGAGGCCGGTGATCGACTTGCCGGCCCCGGATTCGCCGACCACGCCGAGAACCTCGCCCTCTTTCACATGCAGGTCGACGCCGTTCAGGATCGAAAGATGGCCGCGCCGGGTCGGCAGGCCGACCTTGAGGTCGCGCACGTCGAGCAGCGTCCTGGGGAGCAGCGCGGATGTCGTGCCTCCGGTCATCAGCGCAGCTTCGGGTTAAGGGCGTCGCGCAGCCAGTCGCCCAGCAGGTTGACGGCGAGCACGAGCAGCACGAGGGCCAGCGCCGGGAACAGGGTGATCCACCACTGGCCGGAGAACAGGAACTCCTGGCCGACCCGGATCAGCGTGCCGAGCGAGGGCTGGGTCGGCGGAATGCCGACGCCGAGGAAGGAGAGCGTCGCCTCGGTGATGACGGCGAGCGCAAGGTCGATGGTGCCGATCACCAGCACCGGCCCCATCGTGTTGGGCAAAACGTGGCGCAGCATGATGCGCCACGACGGGATGCCGATCACCCGCGCCGCCGCGACATAGTCCTTGGACTTCTCCACCAGCGTCGCCGAGCGCACGACGCGGGCATATTGCGGCCAGGCCGAGATGCCGATGGCGAAGATCAGGACGTAGATCGCGAAGGTCGCATCGGTCTTGATGTCGGTGCCGGCGAAGATCGCCCGGGCGACCCCGTCGACCATCAGCGCGACCAGGATCGAGGGCAGGGTGAGCTGCACGTCGGCGGCCCGCATCACCGTGCTCTCGTACCAGCCGCCGAAATAGCCCGAAGTCACGCCGAGGCCGACGCCGAGCACGACCGAGAAGATGACGGCGCTGAAGCCGACGATGAGCGAGAGCCGACTGCCGTAGAGAATGGTCGAGAAGATGTCCCGGCCCTGGTTGTCGGTGCCGAGGACGTAGCTCCAGTCGCCGCCCTCGATCCAGGCGGGCGGCTTCTCCGCGTCGCCCAGGCTCAGGGTCGAAGGGTCGAATGGCGTGTGCGGCGCGAGCCAGTCGGCAAAGGCGGCGCCGAAGAAATAGAGCAGGGTTACGATCGCCGCGGTGACGACGACGGGATTGCGCCGGAAGCTGTAGGCGAGGTCGCTGTCGGCGCCGCGATACAGCGCGCCGAGCAGGCGGCCGGCGATCCCGGGGGCGGTTCCGGTTGCCGGGCGGGCCGTCATGCCGTGCCCCGGCCGCGCTGGGCCGAGACGCGCAGCCGCGGATCGACGGCGGCGTAGAGCAGGTCGACGACCAGGTTGATCGCGACGAAGGCGATGGCGGCGAGCAGCAGATAGGCGCCCATGATCGGCACGTCGGCGAATTCGACGCCCTGGATGAACAGCAGGCCCATGCCGGGCCACTGGAAGACGGTCTCGGTGATGATCGAGAACGCGATCAGCGTGCCGATCTGCAGGCCGGCGATGGTGATGACCGGCACCATCGTGTTCTTCAGCGCATGGCCGAAATTGACCGCGCGGCGCGACAGGCCGCGAGCGCGGGCGAACTTGATGTAGTCGGTGCGCAGCACCTCGAGCATTTCGGCGCGCACCAGGCGCAGGATGATGGTGAGCTGAAACAGGCCGAGGGTGATCGCCGGCAGGATGATGGCGAGCCAGCCCGAGCCGGTGAGCAGGCCGCTGTCCCAGTCGCCGATGCGCACCGTGTCGCCGCGGCCGAAGGAGGGCAGCCATTCCAGGCTGACCGAGAAGATGTAGATGAGCAGGATGCCGATGACGAAGGTCGGCAGCGACACCCCGACCAGCGACACGGTGAGCACGAAGCGGCTGAGCCAGCTGTCGCGCCGCAGGCCGGTAAAGACGCCGAGCCCGATGCCGGCCGCCAATGCGATGATCGCCGAGACGAAGACCAGTTCCAGCGTCGCCGGCATGCGCTCGAGGATCAGGTCGGAGACCTTGCGTTGGAACTGGTAGGAGATGCCGAACTCGCCCTCCGCCGCGTTGCCGACGAAACGCAGGAACTGCACGAGCACCGAATCGTTCAGGCCGAGCCGCTCGCGCAGTTCCTCGCGGTCTTCCAGCGTCGCTTCCTGCCCGACCATGTTGTTGATCGGGTCGCCGACGTAATTGAAGATCACGAAGGACAGCAGCGCGACCACCAGCAGAACGCCGATGGCCTGGAACACGCGGTTGACGAGATAGCTGAACATGGCCGCTCAGGTTTCCGGCCGGAAGCCGACCTGCGATCCCCTATCGCAAAAGCAGTCCGCCGGCCGCCGGTCCCGCAGGGTGCGGAGCCGGAGGCCGGCGGACGGAACGCCGGGTGCGGTTTCCCGCTCGCCGGTTACTTGCTCATCTTCGCCCAGCGGAAGTGCGGGGAATCGTCGGCCCGGATCGGCAGGTCGAGCTTTTTCGACATGCCCCACACGATCACCTGGTGGTGCAGCGGCAGATAGGCGTTGGCGCCTTTCACATGCTTCCACGCCTCGGCGATCATCGCGTCGCGCTTCTTGAGATCGACCGTGACCGGCATGGCGTCGGTCAGCTCGTCGACCCGCGGATTGGCGTAGCCGGTTGCGTTCCACGGCCCCTTCGAGTGGTAGAGGTAGGTGAACACATAATGGCTATCGAGCGTCGGCACGCCCCAGCCCAGCATGTAGAAGTCGGTCACCCGCTTCTGGATCTTGGGGAAGTGCTTGGACTTCGGAATCGCGTCCAGATTGACCTTGATGCCGACCTTGCCGAGCATGCCGACGACCGCGATGCAGATCTTCTCGTCGTTGTTGTAGCGGTTGTTCGGGCAGTCCAGCCGGACGGTGAAGCCGTTCGGATAGCCCGCCTCGGCGAGCAGTGCCTTGGCCTTGGCCGGATCGTAGGACGGCCGCTCGTTCAGGGCCTTCGTATAGCCGTGGACGCCCGGCGAGGTGATGATGCCGGCCGGCACGGCGAGGCCGCGCATCACGACCTTGCGGATCGCCGCAATATCGATCGCCCGGTACATGGCTTCGCGTACCTTGGCGTCGGCGAACGGATTCTTGCCCTTGACGTCGGAGGTCCGCAATTCCTTCACGCCCGTGTCGAGGCCGAGGAAGATGGTCCGGATCTGCGGCGTCTGGACGACCTTCAGCTTGGCGCTGCGGCCGATGCGGTTGAGATCCTGGAACGGCGGATCGAGCACGAAATCGACCTGACCGGAGAGCAGCGCCGCGACCCGGGTCGCGGCGTTCTTGATCGGTGTGTAGACGATCTCGTCGACATTGCCGCCGGCGTCGTTCCAGCCCCACCAGTCCGGGTTGCGCACCAGGATGGTGCGGACGCCCGGCTCGCGCAGCTTCAGCTTGTAGGGCCCGGTGCCGTTGGCGTGGCGCGCGGCGTAGCTCTCTTCGTTGTTCTTGAAGTCCAGCGGCTTCTCGACCTTGTGCTTCTTGGCCCAGGCCGCCGACATGATGCCGATCTGGGTCAGCTGGTTGGGCAGGATCGGGTTCGGCCCCTTGGTGACGAGTTGTACGGTGTGGCTGTCGACCTTCTTCGCCTCGACGACGCTCTTGACATAGTTCTTGAAGTCCGAGGTCGGCAGCTTGATGCGCTTCATGGTGAAGACGACATCGTCAGCGGTGAAGGGCGAGCCGTCATGGAATTTGACGCCCTTGCGCAGCTTGAACTCCCACACATTCGGCTTGCCTGCGACGGTGGACCAGCTCGTGGCCAGCGCGGGAATCAGTTTCATGGACGGATCGCGGAAGACCAGCCCCTCGTAGATCTGCAGGGTCGCCGAATTGGTCGGGCCCTCGTTCTGGGAATGGGGGTCTGCGGTCAGGGCGTCGCCCTGGCTCGCCCATTTCAGGACATTCTTGGCCGACGCCGGCACGGCGGCGACCGCGACGGCTGCGACAACCGCCGCCGCTGTCATCAATCGATTCATCGTTACCCCTCCAGGGTGCTTGACGTTGCAGAGTTTCGTTCGCCCGGCGGCCCGGCGCAGCGCGCAGGGCGGCAATCTTAGTCAAACTTGATGCGTGCGTCACCAAGGAATCGGCGCGCAGGTCGGGCGTTCAACCCCTTGTTATCGGAGCGTTCCGGCAAAGGCGCGGATATCGGCCAGCAGCAAATCCGGGGCCTCCATGGCGGCGAAGTGGCCGCCGCGCGGCATGTCGGTCCAGTGGACGACATCGAACGCCTTCTCGACATAGGGCCGCGGCGGGAAGGGGATGATCTCGCGCGGGAAATTCGCAATGCCGGTCGGCACGGCGACACGGCTGCCCGGCGGCAGCAGCGAATCGCCGTCCTGCCCGTAGCCGTAGTAGGTCCAGGACGCGCTGCCGAAGGCGTCGTTCACGATATAGAGCATCAAGTTGGTGAGCAGCCGTTCGCGGCCGATGACCCGGTCCAGGCTGGCCTGCTGCCCGTCGATCCAGGTGCGGAACTTCTCGCCGATCCAGGCGGCGACGCCGACCGGGCTGTCCAGCATGGCGTAGGCGAGCGCCTCCGGCTTGGTCGCCTGGACGTGGAAATAGCCGCCCTCCTTCAGGCGCCAACGTTCGCCCTTGCGCCGCCACTTGTCCTCTTCGGCGTTCTGCGGCGGCACTGGCTCGATGCCGCCGCCTTCCCGTTCCTGCGACGGGCGCACGCCGAACATGTTGAGGTGGACCGCGCCGCACCGGCCTCCGTCGTTCCGTTCCGCGTGGTCGTGGCCGATCCAGCCGCAGATCACGCTGCCCCAGTCGCCGCCTTGGGCGATGTAGCCGTCATAGCCCAAGACATCGCCCATCAGCGCCGCGATATGCCCGGCCATGCGCCGCGGGCCGATCGGCGCCGGCGGCTTGTCCGAAAAGGCGTAGCCGGGCAGCGACGGCGCCACGACATGGAAGGCCGGGGCCTCCGGCGCGCCGTGGGCGGCGGGGTCGGTCAACGGCCCGAACAGGTCCTCGAACTCGATGAAGGAGCCGGGCCAGCCATGGACCAGCAGCAGGGGCGTCGCGTCCGGCCGCGGCGAGCGGCAATGGACATAGTGCAGCGCCAGTCCGCCGGTATCCGCCTTGAAATGCGGCAGCGCGTTGAGACGGGCCTCGACCCTGCGCCAGTCGTACTCCTCGACCCAGTAGCGGCAGAAATCGCGCAGCCAGTCCGGGTCCGGCCCCAGTGCCCAGCCGCTGTCGACCTTTTCGTCCGGCCACGGGAATTCGCGGACCCGCTGCAGGATGCGGTCGAGCTTCTCCTGCGGCACATCGATCGCAAAGGGCGTCGGGTTCATGGGCTTGCCATCCTTAATTGGCCAGAAGCCGCAGAACCTATCGCGCCGCGGCCGTAGGCAACCAGCCCGAATCTCCGGCCGATGTCGCTTCCGGCGTCCGTTCGTCGAAACGGCGCCTAGCGCTGGAGGATGTCGCTGACTTCCTTCAGCTGGGTCCGGGCGCGCAGGAGGAAGAAGCCCTGGGCGGCCAGGTGGTTGGGCTGGATCATGCCGTCGGGCGCGCCGTTGCGCACGATGAGCGGCTGCAGTTCGGCGGCGCGGCGCAGGCTTTCCATCATGTTGGCCCACACCTTCTGCGCCTGCTTCTCGGCCAGAATGCCGGCGAAGTCGGCGCCGAGTTCGCGCAGGATCATGTAGTAGCCATAGACCCGGCCCTTGGTGCGGTAGAACAGGTCGTCGGAGCGGGTATCGAAGACGATGCCGCCGAATTGCTCGACCCGCTTGGCGATGCGCGCGGAATCCGAGCCGATGTCCGCGTTCACCCGGTCGATCAGGGTCTGCAGATTGTCGGCCCGCCGCTCGAAGGTCGCCGCCCCGGCGGCGAGGCGCGCGTTGTAGCGCAGCAGGGAGCGCATGGCGGCGCGGTACTGCGCCTCGGTCGAGGAGGTCGGCAGCAGGCTGACGCTGATGTCCCAGACCCAGGTGTAGGGCGAATAACGCAGCTTGCCCATGGCGTCCTCGAGGTCCTTGTCGACCGCGCTGGAGCCGCGGGTGCGGCCGATCTTGTCGGCCATTTCGATGGCGAAGCGGCCGAGCGCGTCGCGGATGCCGACCTGGAAATTGGGCAGGTTGTCGAGCGCCCAGGAGGGATAGATGAAGGGATCGTTGGGCGTCCAGGCGTGGTCGACGGTCTCGCGCTGGATCAGCGCCGCCGCCATGGCAACCGCTCGGCTGGCGCCCTTCTCCGCCGGTGCCGTCATCGCGGTGTCGTCGCCGATGCGGTGCATCACGGCCATGCCGACCGGATAGTAAAGCAGGACGACCGCGAGCAGCCCGTAGAGCGCCCGGCGGGCGATGCGCCAGCGCGGGCGGCGTGGCGGCGGCGCGAGCCCGTCCGGCGACTTCAGGGCCTTGCGCCGACGCCGGAACAACCGCCGGAACGCGCCCGGCCGTTTCGTCTCTCCGGCCCTGCCGTGCGGCCGGCCAGGGTCATCGAACAGCGGATCTGCCTTGCGGGCCATCGGCAAGAGATGGGGGACGGCGGCGGCGGCAACAAGGGTCGGCGCCCGAGCGATTCGGCCGGCGCTGTGGTCAAGCCTTCAGGAAACCGACGATCCGGTAGGTTTCCGCGAGAATCGGGTCGGCGATGGCGCGCGCCTTGTCCGCGCCGCCCGCGAGCACCCGGTCGATCTCCGCCGGGTCGCCGAGCAGCCGGCGCATTTCGGCGTTGATCGCGCCGAGCCGGTCGACGGCAAGGTCGGCGAGCGCCGGCTTGAAGCGGCCGAAGCCCTGGCCCTCGAATTCGCCGAGCACGTCGGCGACCGGCCGGTCGGCGAGCGTGGCGAAGATGCGCACGAGATTGAAGGCTTCGGGCCGCGCCGCCTCGGCCTCGGGCGTCACCTGCCCGTCCGCGCCGACGACCTCCGGGCCGGGCAGCGGTTCCGGATCGGTCTTCGCCTTGCGGATCTTGAGCGCGATGGCGTCGGAGTCGTCGGTCATGTTGATGCGGCTCATGTCCGACGGGTCGGACTTCGACATCTTCTTTGTCGCGTCGCGCAGGCTCATCACCCGGGTGGCGCCGCCAAAGATCATCGCTTCGGGCGGCGGGAAGAACTCGACCGAGAAGTCGTGATTGAACTTCTGGGCGACGTCGCGCATCAGCTCGACATGCTGCTTCTGGTCCTCGCCGACCGGCACATGGGTCGCATGGTAGAGCAGCACGTCGGCGGCCTGCAGCGCCGGATAGGCGTAGAGGCCGAGGGAGGCGTTTTCCCGGTCTCTGCCGGCCTTCTCCTTGAACTGGATCATCCGGTTCATCCAGCCGAGCCGGACGACGCAGTTGAAGATCCAGGCGAGCTGGGCATGGGCCGGCACGGCCGACTGGTGAAATACGACCGAGAGCTTCGGATCGATGCCCGAGGCGAGCAGGGCGGCGGTGACCTGGCGCGTCTGATCGGCGAGCTGCGCCGGATCCTGCCAGACCGTGACCGCGTGCAGGTCGACCATGCAATAGATGCAGTGGAAGCCCTCGTGCTGCAGCCGCGCCCAGTTGCGGATCGCGCCGAGATAGTTGCCGAGCGTGACCCCGCCAGAGGGCTGGATACCGGAAAAGATGCGTTTCATGGCGGAAAGCGGTTGGCGCGGGAGGGAAGACCGGTTCAGGACTAAGCCTATCCGCCCCGGCGCGGTCAAGGCCGCGGAATCGTCTCGCGGGTTTCCGGTTCGACCGTTTCGGAGCGGCGCATCATGCCCTTCATTTCGCCCACCGAGGCGGCGCGCAACAGCAGGCAGGCGGCGGTGTAGACCGCGGCCCCGCCGATCACGACCGCCAGTATCGCCGGGACGCGCTGCCAGACGGTTCCGGAGAGCCACGGCCACAGCGAGTCGGCCGCCGGCCAGAGCAGGCCCGCCATGACCAGCGCTGCCAGGGTGAAACGCGGCAGCCGCCGGCGCAGCCGCTCATCGAGCGCAAGATGGCCGCGTTTCACGAGGAACCAGGCAAGCAGCCCGGCATTGATCCAGGCGGCGATCGACGTGGCGATCGGGATGCCGAGATAGCCAACGCCGAGCGGCCAGACCAGCAGCGGCGACAGGACCATGTTCGCGACCATGGAAATCACCGCGTAGACCATGGGGCTGCGCGTGTCCTGCCGGGCGAAAAAGCCGGGCGAAAGCACCTTGATGAGCACGAACGCCGGCAGGCCGGTGGCAAAGACGGCGAGCGCCCAGGCCGTGGCGGCGGCGGCATCCGGCGTGAACCTGCCGTATTGAAAGAGCACGGTGACGATCGGCAGCGCGACAACGACCAGGGCGGCGGTCGCCGGCAGAGTCAGCAGCATCGCCAGCTCGATCGCGCGGTTCTGGACCGAGTTTGCGTGCGCTTCGTCGTTTTGAAGGGTTCGCGCCAGCTCCGGCAGCAGGGCCGTGCCGATCGCGATGCCGACCAGGCCGAGCGGGAACTGGTACACCCGGTCGGCAAAGTGGATATAGGAGACGACGCCGGTCAGGAAGGTGCCGATAATGGTGCCGACCAGGATGTTGATCTGGGTCATGCCGCCGCTGATCAGGCCGGGCACCATCAGTTTCAGCAGCCGTTTGACGGCCGGCGTCATGCGCGGCCGGCGCAGCCGCAGGCCGAGGCCGGCCCTTTGGCAGGCCCAGGCGAGCCAGACATACTGGCCGATACCGGCGACGGCGACGCCCCAGGCCAGCATGTGAGCCGGCGTTTCGAAGCGGTCGCGGGCGAACAGCAGGCCCAGGATGAGCACGACGTTGAGCAGGATCGGCGCGGCGGCGGCGGCGGCGAAGCGGTAGGTCGAATTGAGCATCCCGCTCATCATCGCGACGATCGCCATGCACAGCAGATAGGGAAGCGTCAGGCGGGTCAGCAGGACGGCGGTGTCGAACAGTTCCGGCCGTGCGGCGTGAAAACCGGGCGCAACGATCAGCAGCACCTGAGGCATGAAAATTTCGACGACGACCGTGAATATCGCCAGAACGATCACGAGAACGGAGAACGCCTGATCGGCGAACAGCATCGCCTCGCGCCGGCCGTCGCGTTCGAGCCGCTTCGAGAACAGCGGCACGAAGGCCGCGGCGAAGGCTCCTTCGGCGGCCAGGCGGCGGAACATGTTGGGGAAGCGGAACGCAACGATGAACGCCTCGACCACCCCGACCGCGCCCAGATAGTGCGCCAGCAGGATATCGCGCACGAAGCCGAGGACGCGGCTCGCCAGAGTCCAGAACGCCACGATGGCGGAGGAGCGAAGCAGCTTCACGAGCCGCCGGCCTGCAATGGTTCCGGCGTATAGCAGAGCAGCCGGGCGCCGGGCATCCCGTCAGCCGCAAGCTGGTCGATCAGGTCGAAATCGCGCCAGTTCGCCGTGAGCAGCGTGACGCCTGCGGTCCGGGCGCAAAGATAGATGGCGGCGCCGGCCAGAAAGCGCCGGCGCGTTGCCCGGCCGCCACCCTGTAGCCGCGCCAGCACACCGGCGATGAGCCCCGCTGCCATCCAGCCCGAGGCCGGAAGGGAAACGGTTCGCCTGGTTTCGATCCGGTCGAGCAGGTCCCCGAGCGTCGCCCGGGATCGCACGGCATGGGAAGCGTCGGGCTCCATCGCGCCGAGCCCGAAGGCCAGTTCGGCGAGGCAAACCGTCGAATGGAGATGGCGGCGGCCCGGCAACAGGGCTTGCAGGGCAATCGGCATCCGCCCGTTCAGGGCATCGATATAGGCGCAGGTGTCAAGCATCACCGGCCCGGACAGGCTTGCAGCCGGAAAGAACGGAAGCGCCGAACGGTCCCTGAACCGAAGGGGCGTCCGGCGTTTCTCCGGCCGGATACGGCGCTGCCAGCGCGCCAGTTCGGCCGCGAGGGTCACAGATCGATCGTGAATTCCCGCGGCAACGAACCGCGCCGGGCGGCCAGCCAGGACCCGAATTTGTCCGGATCGGCCAGCGCCTCCAGCCCGGCGCGTACCAGATCCGAATCCCGGGCGATGCCGCTGGCCGCCCGGGCCCGTTCGTAAAGGACGTCGTCTATCCGCGCCGCGATCCGGCGATCTTTGGACGCCGTAGCGCCGTAGGCCGCACCTTCGTCGCGGAGGCCCGGATCATAGGCGGCATCCGCGGCATCATCGGAAACCGGCACGCCGACCGCCGTCAGCAGTTCGCGCAGCTGGGCCATTGTCATCGTGATCGTTTCAGCCATGACGATCTCATCTTTCCAAGGCCGTTGTTACACAATTTCAATACTTTGTCAAACATTTTACGCCGCCGCAGATTCCAGCACTGCGCCAAGGGAGGCGAGCACGGCACGGCGCACTTCTTCCTGCTTTTGCGCGTTGGCGATCTTCATTCCGAACACATCCTTGACGTAGAAGACGTCGACAACGCGTTCGCCATAGGTCGAAATCTTGGCGGTACCGATCTGCAGGCCGCACTCGGTCAACGCGCGAGTCACATCGTATAGCAGGCCCGGGCGGTCGCGGCCGTTGACCTCGATGACCGTGAAGAAGTTGCTCGCGGTGTTGTCGATCAGTACCCGCGGCGGCACCTCGAACACGTCGCGCGCGCGCTGCGGCAGCGATTCGCGGCCGGCCAGTTCGCGCCACGGCCGCGATTCGCCGGTCAGGCTGTTTGCGATCCGCTTCTTCAGGCGTTCCAGATCGCGCGGATCCGAGATTGCTTTGCCGGCGGCGTTCTGGATCGTGAAAATGTCCAGCGCGTGGCCGTTGGCCAGGGTGAAGATGCGCGCCTCGACGATCGACGCGCCGAACAGCGCCATGGCGCCGGCAATCTGCGAAAACAGGCCGGGATGGTCGGGCGTGTAGACCGTGACTTCGGTGATCGAGCGCGTTTCGTCGATGCCGGTGTCGATGGTGATTTCGACGCCGCCGCGGTGGGCCTGCCGGACGATGGCGGCGTGACGCGCCTGGGTCGCGCTGTCGAGCGACAGCCAATAGGCGGTGTAGCCGAGATCCAGAAATTGCGCGACATCTTCCGTCGACCAGGTGTCGAGCCTGGCGGCGACCGCGTCCTTGGCCCGGGCCACCCGCACCTCGACGCCGTCGGCTTCGACGCTGCCGCTGAGCAATTCCTCGGTCCTGTAATACAATTCGCGCAGCAGCGCCGCCTTCCAGCCGTTCCAGACGGCCGGGCCCGTGGCGCGCATATCGGCGACGGTGAGCACCAGCAGGAGACGCAGCCGCTCCGGCGACTGGCAGTGGTCGGCAAAATCCCGGATCGTTTTCGGATCGTCGATATCGCGCTTCTGCGCCGTATTGCTCATCGTCAGGTGGTAGCGGACGAGCCAGGACACGGTTTCCGTTTCCTCGCTGTCGAGGCCGAGGCGGGGGCACAGTTCCATCGCCAGTTCTGCGCCCAGCACGGAGTGATCGCCGCCGCGCCCCTTGGCGATATCGTGCAGCAGAACGGCTACATAGAGCGCGCGGCGCGATGCAATCTTGTGGACGATTTCGGTCGCCAGCGGATGGTCTTCGGCGAGATCGCCGGTCTCGATCCGGTGCAGCAGGCCGATCGCCCGGATCGTATGCTCGTCGACCGTGAAGACATGATACATGTCGTGCTGCATTTGTGCGACGACCCGGCCGAAATCCGGCAGGAAGCGGCCGAGAACCCCGGCTTCGTTCAACCGCTTCAGCGTTTCGGCCGGATCGTTCCGCGATGTCAGCATGGCGAGAAAGCTGGCATTGGCCGCCGGGTCCTGGCGGATCGCATTGTCGATCGATTTCAGCGAATGCGTGACCTGCCGCAGCGCCGCCGGATGAATGTCCAGCCTGTGCTCCTGGGCCGTCTCGAACAGCCGCAGCATGTTTACCGGATCCTGCCGGAAGACCTCGCCGTGCTTCGTGTTCAGCCGGCCCGACCGGGCGAAGAAATCGCCGAACTCCCGCTCGCCGCCCAGCCGTCCGGGCAGGCGGACCCAGGGCCGCCGCTTGGTCTCGTCCTCCAGCGCCGCGCAAAAGATCCGGGTCAGGTCGCCAACGTCCTTGGCGGCCAGATAGTAGTGGCGCATGAAGCGTTCGACGCCGCGCTGGCTTTTCCGGTCGCCATAGCCCATCAGCCGGGCGATTTCGGGCTGGACGTCGAAGGTCAGGCGCTCTTCGGGCCTGCCGGACAGATAATGCAGATGGCAGCGGACCGTGGTCAGGAAGGCATGCGCCCGGCGGAACATTCCCGATTCGTGATCCGAGAAAACATTGCGTTCGACCAGGTCGCCGACCGTATCGACCCGGTAGAGATTCTTGGCGATCCAGAACAGCGTATGGAGATCGCGCAGCCCACCCTTGCCCTCTTTGATATTCGGCTCCAGGACATAACGGCTGTCGCCCATCTTCGCATGCCGCTCGTCCCGTTCGGCAAGCTTCTGGGTGACGAAGCCGTTGTCACCCTCGGCGGCGGTGAAGTCGCGGAATTTCTGGCGCAGGCCGCGATAGAGCCCGGCATCGCCCCACAGGTATCGCGCCTCCAGAAGCGCGGTCCGGATCGTCAGATCGGACCGGGCCAGCCGGATGCACTCGTCAGTCGACCGGGTGGCATGCCCGACCTTCAGGCCGAGGTCCCACAGGGTATAGAGCAGGAATTCGACAATCTGCTCCGCGTGGGGCGTGAGCTTCCAGTGCGAGAGGAACAGCAAATCGACATCCGACTGAGGCGCCAGTTCGCCCCGGCCGTAACCGCCGACGGCGACGATCGACTGTTTCTCGCCCTCCGTCGGGTTTGCTACGGGATAAACCCGTTCGTATGCGAAATCGTAGATGACGCGGACGATCTGGTCGATCAGGAAACAGTGAGCCTGGACGCATTGATGGCCGCGCAACGCGGTATCGGTCTCCCGGTCGAAACGTTGGCGGATTTCCTGTCGCCCGGCTTCCAGCGCCGCTTTGAGCACGCCGAGAGCGGGCGCGCGCAGGGTCGATGGATCGCCGGCCTTTTCGGCAACGGCGTCGAGCCGCTCGACCAGTTCGCGCCGATCGACGATCCGGCGTTGATTGGCGATCGGTGCTGCGCTCGAAAATTCCATGACTCGATCGGTCCGCTTCGGCAGCCGGGCGATTCCGCGGAAGCGCCGGCGGCATGCCGCCGGGCCCGCGCACAAACTTCGTATAATCTATGACCGCACGGGAAACAGGCCAGCCGCCGGATCGGTACCGGACGATCGATAGTCGCCGGGCGGTTCGCCGGCGCCGGCGCGACGTTGCGGCACAGGCGGGAACATGCAGGAGCCGTCCATGCGCCGCCATATCCTGCTCAAGCCACCGAACACCGATGAGCAAACCATGACGAGCCTGTCCCGTGCCGGAATCGTCGGCGTTCTCGCCGCCGTTGCCGCTGCCGTCATCTATCTTGCCGTTTTCTCCGGCGGATCGCGCGGGCCGGCGGGGGGCGGCGCCAACGGCCAGGCCCGCGCCGAAAAGCTCTTTTCCGGGCTGATAAACTCGGAACGGTTCTCGGCGTCGGGCGGCTCCGTCGGCTGGGAAAGCGCCGAGCTGCTGGACGGCGGGGGCGTTCTCATCCGCAAGCTCAGGATCGAGGGAACGGATTGGGACGGCCGGCCCACGACGCTCGCGGCTGACGAGATGCGCGTTCGCCGGATCGATTGGGACAATGTCGGTATGTCGCCCTACGGCGATGTTGAGATTCGCGGACTCACCGCCGCCAACGGCAGGATCGCCGCCTTCGCGGCGGCAACCGGCACGACGGAATTCATCGCCGATCTGAAGGCGCGCTGGGACTGGAAGCCCGACACGAGGATGGCGGAACTCGAGACCTTCGACCTGACCGTGCGGGAGTTGGGTACGCTGAGCCTGCTTGCGCAGCTTCACGACGTGGATCTGGCCGCGCTGCAGGAGATGCAAACGGGCGGTGAAATCGATCCCGCCCTTGCCCTGGGCCTGATGGCCGGCGCGAAGATCGGCGGGTTCGAAATCGCTTTCGCAGACCACGGCGCGATCGACAAGCTGGCCGCGAAGCGGGCCGAGCAGACCGGTCTGACCGAAAAACAGGTCATAGACCGTGCCGTTGCGGGGCTGGCGGCGCAGAAGGCCCATCAGCCCCTCGACATTGTCCGGCAAGCCTTTGACGCCCTGATCGCATTCGTCGGGAACCGGGGTACGATCGCCCTCAAAGCGGCGCCGAAAAGGCCGGTGCCGCTGCTGCGCCTGGCGCTGACCGGCCGGGCCGGCCCGGCCGGGATCGACCGGCTGGCGCGGGACCTGGGCCTCTCCGTCGAAGCGCGTTAGAGCCTGTCCGGTCCTGGCCGAACCGTCCTTGCAGCGGCGCGCCCAAGGCCCGCCCCTTCGGTACGCTCGGAGCGTCTCAGGGGTGCCGTGGAAGGCCGGGGCACGCAGTTTTTGTACGGTTGTTCAATTATCCATTTCCGGTTTTTCCAGATTTCCGCTGTTTTGGGCTATCGGCGAGTTGAGACAGACCGGTCTGTCTATAGTGTTTTTTCGTCACTTCGCCGCTTGGCGCTGGTATCGTTTCGTTCATATAATGTTCTATATCGCGCTGTTAAGACCTTGCTGCGCGCAGACCGGGGACGCAGGAGCGGGTTTCCACCCGGCGCCGCCGCAGGTCAGTCCCGCGCGGCCGATTTCAACCGGTACAGGAATTCCAGCGCCGCTCGCGGTGTCAGTTCGTCGGGGTTGATCTCCGCCAGCAGCCGTTCGGCTTCCGAAGGGCCGGCGGGGTGGGGCGGTTCCGCGGCGCCGGCGCTGAACAGGGGCAGGTCGTCGGCGAGCCGGCCCACATTTGCGCCCTGGTCGCCCGCTTCCAGAGTCGCCAGAACCTCCTCGGCCCGGGCGACGACGGCAGCGGGCAGGCCGGCGAGCCGGGCGACATGAATGCCGTAGCTCGCCTCCGCGTCGCCCGGCGCCACCTCGTGCAGAAAGACGATCTCGTCCTGCCATTCCCGGACCCGCATGGTGTGCCGGGACAGCCGGTCGAGCCGGGCGGAAAGCGCGGTCAGCTCGTGGTAGTGCGTGGCGAACAGGGCGCGGCACCGGAGATTTTCGTGCAGGTGCTCGACCGTCGCCCAGGCGATCGACAAGCCGTCGAAGGTGGCGGTGCCCCGGCCGATCTCGTCCAGAATGACCAGCGAGCGCGGCGTGGCCCGGTTCAGGATCGCGGCGGTCTCGACCATTTCGACCATGAAGGTCGAGCGGCCGCGCGCCAGGTCGTCGGCCGCGCCGACCCGCGAAAACAGCCGGTCGACAATGCCGATCGTCGCCTCGCGCGCCGGCACGAAGCTGCCCGCCTGCGCCAGAATGGCAATCAGCGCATTCTGGCGCAGGAAGGTGCTCTTGCCGGCCATGTTCGGCCCGGTCAGCAGCCATAAATTGCGTTCCGGACCGAGGTCGCAATCGTTCGGCACGAAAGGCGTATCCGGCTGCATGGCTTCGACGACCGTGTGCCGCCCGCCGGTCACGGCAAAGGTCGTATCGGCCGTAACGGAGGGCCGGCACCAGTCGCCCCCGGCCGCAAGGTCGGCCAGAGCGGTGGCGACATCCAGTTCCGCCAGGGCCTGCGCCGCCCGGGCGATCGGCTCCGCCTGGCCCAGCGCTTCCGCGACCAGGTCGTCGAACAGCGCCAGTTCGATCGCCAACGCCCGGTCGGCCGCGCGGACGATATCGGATTCCAGTTCCGACAGCGCAACCGTGGTGTAGCGCGTGGCGCTGGCCATGGTCTGCCGGTGGATGAAGGGGCTGTCGACGCCGGCCGGCATCTTGCCCGACTGGGCCGTCGAAACCTCGATGAAGTACCCGAGCACGTTATTGTGCCGGATTTTGAGCGACGGAATGCCGGTCTCCTCGCGCAGCCCCGCTTCCATCTGCACGATCAGGCCGCGTCCGTCGGTCCTGAGCGCCGTCTGCTTGTCGAGCGCTTCGGAATAGCCCGGTGCGATGAAGCCGCCGTCGCGGCTCTGCAGCGGCAGGTCTTGCGCCAGGGCGCGGCCCAGCCGGTCGACCAGGGGGTCGTGGCGGCCGAGCCGGCGGGCGAGATCGGCCAGTTCCTCAAGGTCGGCGAGGCCGGTGGCGCCGACGGCCTCGGCCAGCGGTGCGGTCGAAGCCAGCGCATCGCGGATTGCGGCGAGGTCGCGCGGGCCGCCGCGGCCGAGTGTGAGCCGCGAAAGGGCGCGCTCGGCGTCCGGCGTTCGCTTCAGCAGGTCCCGAACCCTGTCGCGAACGCCGGGATCGTCGCGGAAAAAGCCGACCAGCCGCAGGCGCGATTCGATTGCCGGGACATCGGTGAGCGGCGCAGCCAGCCGCCCGGCGAGAAGCCGGGCTCCCGGACCGGTGACGGTACGGTCGATCACAGACAGCAGGCTGCCTTTCCGGTCGCCCGACAGGGTCCGGGTCAGTTCGAGATTGCGCCGGGTCGGCGCATCGATCTCCATCGTCCCGCCGCCGCCGTGACGGACCGGCCGGGACAGGCGCGGCGCCCGGCCCCGCTGGGTGAGGTCGACATAATCGAGCAGGGCGCCGGCCGCGGCGATCTCCGGCCGGCTGAAGGGGCCGAACGCGTCGAGCGAGGCGACGGCGAAATGCGCAGTGAGGCGCGCGGCGGCGTTCAGGCTGTCGAACCGGCTGGACGGCTGGACGGTGAGCCGGTCGCGCCAATCGGCGAAGACCTCGAATAGCGCCGGCCGTTCGATCAGTCCGTCGGAGACGAGGATTTCCGACGGCTCCAGCCGCGCCAGCGCGGCGCCCAGATCGCCCGGCGCGACCGGTTGGGCGGCGAAATCGCCGGTCGTCATGTCAAGCCAGGCCAGACCCAGTTCGCCGCCGGCCTCGGCCAGCGCCGCCAGATAGCTGTGGGCGCGGGCGTCGAGCAGCGTATCCTCGGTCAGCGTGCCGGGCGTGACGACCCGGATGACATCGCGCCTGACCAGCGCCTTCGCTCCGCCGCGTTTCTTTGCCGCGGCCGGTTCTTCCATCTGTTCGCACACGGCGACCTTGAAGCCGGCGCGGATCAGGCGCGCGAGGTAGGTCTCCGCCGCATGGACCGGCACGCCGCACATCGGCACATCCTGTCCGGCCTGCTTGCCGCGCTTGGTCAGCGTGATGTCCAGCGCGCCGGCCGCCGCCACGGCATCGTCGAAGAACAGTTCGTAGAAATCGCCCATCCGGTAAAACACCAGACAGTCGGGATGCGCCGCCTTGACCTCTCGGTAATGCGTCAGCATGGGCGTGAGGCCCGGTTTTCCGGAGGACTGGACGGGAACGTTCATGGGCAGGAAACGTCAGGGCCTTCGCGCTGCGGTTCGGTGGGCGCCACCGCTATCCTCGCCAAGCTTGCGCCCCTTGTCGATATCGGAGGTCGGCTAAAGCGGGCCGGGAAGGGGGTGTGACGGTGGCGGCGATGGGCACGGGCGGCGGTGCGGCCTATATCGGCGACAACCGACACCCTGCCTGCCAGCGCTGCCGCCATGTCCGAATCCGAACACGTTACCGACCGGGAAGCCCTGCTGCTCCACGCCTCCGGACGGCCGGGCAAGATCGAAATCGCGCCGACCAAGCCGCTGACCACCCAGCGCGACCTGTCGCTCGCCTATTCGCCCGGCGTTGCGGCGCCGGTCCTGCGCATCTCGGAAGACGAGGGCGCGGCATACGACTACACGGCGCGCGGCAACCTGGTGGGCGTCATCTCCAACGGCACGGCGATCCTCGGCCTCGGCAATCTGGGCGCGCTGGCCTCCAAGCCGGTGATGGAGGGCAAGGCCGTCCTTTTCAAGCGCTTCGCCGATGTCGACGCGATCGACCTGGAGGTCGGCACCGAGGATGTCGACGCTTTCGTCAACTGCGTCCGCTATCTCGGGGCCAGCTTCGGCGGGATCAATCTGGAGGACATCAAGGCGCCGGACTGCTTCATCATCGAGCAGCAGCTGCGCGAACTCCTCGACATCCCGGTATTCCACGACGATCAGCACGGTACCGCGATCATCATGGCGGCCGGCCTGATCAATGCGCTCGACCTGACCGGCCGCTCTATCCGCAAGGCGAAGGTCGTGATCAACGGCGCCGGCGCATCGGGCATCGCCTGCGCCGAGCTGATCAAGGCGATGGGCGTGCCGGAGGACCACGTCGTCATGTGCGATACCCGCGGCGTCATCTACCAGGGCCGCGAGCAGGGCATGAACCAGTGGAAGTCGGCCCATGCCGCGGCCACCGAGGCACGCACGCTGGAGGACGCCTTGGGCGGGGCCGACGTGGCCGTCGGCCTCTCGGTCAAGGGCGCCTTCACCCGCGGCATGATCGAGAAGATGGGCGCCAAACCCATCGTCTTCGCCCTGGCCAACCCGGACCCGGAGATTACGCCCGAGGAGGTCCGGGCGGTCCGTGCCGACGCCATTGTCGCGACCGGCCGGTCCGATTACCAGAACCAGGTCAACAATGTATTGGGCTTTCCCTATATTTTCCGGGGCGCCCTCGATGTCCGGGCGTCGACGATCAACGACACGATGAAGATCGCCGCCGCCGAGGCGCTGGCAAAGCTGGCGCGGGAGGATGTGCCGGACGAGGTCGATGCCGCCTATGCCGGCCGGCGCCTGCGCTACGGCCCGGACTACATCATTCCGGTGCCGTTCGATCCGCGCCTGATCGAGGCGGTGCCCTATGCCGTCGCGACCGCCGCCATGGAGAGCGGCGTCGCCCGCAAATTCATCGTCGATGAAGACGGCTACCGCCGGGAACTGCGCAGCCGGCTGGATCCGGCCGCCTCCTCGCTGCAAAGAGTGCTGGACCAGGCGCGCGCGAACCCCAGGAAGATGGTCTTCGCCGAGGGCGAGGAGGAACGCGCCATCCGGGCGGCGATCGCCTATGTCACATCGGGCTACGGCAGCGCGGTCCTGGTCGGCCGCGAACATCTGATCCAGGAGGCGCTGGACGAGGCGGGCCTCGAATTGCCCGCCGGAGTCGACGTGCACAATGCGCGCAAATCGACGTCGCACAAACGGTTCGCCGAGTTGCTGTATCGGCGCAAGCAGCGCGAGGGCTGGTTGTTCCGCGATTGCCAGCGCATGGTGAACCAGGACCGCAACGTCTATGCCGCCTGTCTGGTCGCCAGCGGAGAAGCGGACGCCATGCTGACTGGCCTGACCCGGCGATTCGCCGTCAGCTACGAGCAGATCCGCTACGTCATCGACAACCGCCAGGGTGCCCGGGTCTTCGGCCTGACCATGATCGTCGCCCGCGGCCGGACCGTGTTCATCGCCGATTCCAGCGTCAACGAGGAACCGACTTCGGTGATGCTCGCCGACATCGCGGAGCAGGCTGCTGCCAAGGCGCGCGACCTGGGCCACGAACCGCGGGTCGCCTTCCTGTCCCATTCCAATTTCGGCAACCCCCTGACCGACCGGGGCGACCGGATCCGCGACGCCGTGGCCCTGCTCGATTCGCGCCGGACGGATTTCGAATACGACGGCGACCTTTCGGCCGACGTCGCCCTCGACCCGGACCTGATGGCGCTCTACCCGTTCTGCCGGCTTTCCGGCCCGGCGAACGTGTTGGTGATGCCGGACCTGGACGCCGCCAACATTTCCGCCAAGCTGATGCAGAAAATCGGCGGCGGTACGGCGATCGGACCGATCATGCTCGGGCTCGACAAACCGGTGCAGATCGCCCAGATGGGCTCGACGGTCAACGACCTGCTGAACCTGGCCGCCTTCGCCGCCGCGGATGCCACCTGAGCCGGGCGGATACGGGCAACTCCGCTACGGGCAACTCCGCTACGGGCAACTCGGCTACTGGCGTTTCCGCTACGGGCGATTCCGGCCCCTCGGCGGGCGCGACATTGCCTGAAACCGTTCACCGTGGTGTCATGTTTTCCGCTTACAGTGTCCGACGGCACAGGCCGCGCCGGAACCCTGCCGGACGGCAGCGCCAATCGGGGACGGGGGACGGGGCGTGACCGACGCGCACACCGGAATTCCGGGAACGGATCGGGAGTCTCCGCAGGAAACGCCCGAGCCGGCGGCCGGATTCGGCCGCGCCGATAACCGCCGCGCCGCACCCGCTGCGTCCGCGGCGCCGGAAAGGTCGGCGCGCGACCTCGCTGGGCCGCTCGCCGCCGGCGCGGCCGCGGGCGCAGTGGCCGGCATCGTCAACTCCGGCGCCGGCGCGGTGCTCGCGATCCTGGCCGGCGCCGCAGCCGGCTTTGTCGCAGTTCTGGCCTTTCGCGCGATCCGGCCGGGAGGATCCGGCAGGACACACGCTGCCGAGCCCTCAAGCGGCGGACCGGCCGGGGCGGAAATCGGCGGCGACCGGCCTCCGGACACGGCATTGCAAGATGCGGCGATCGAACTTGTCCGTTGCCTGCCGGCGCCGGCGATTGCGGTCGACGCCCGGCGCGAAGTCCTGGCTGTCAGCCGGCCTGCGGAAGAGTTGTTGCGCCGCGCAGCGGTCGGACGGACGCTGCCGGATACGATTCGCCATCCGGAATTTCTGTCGGCGGTCCAGCAATCCATCGAGGACGGCGTCGGCCGGGAGGTGACGATCCGCGAATCGGTGCCTCAGGATCGCCATCTCGAGACCCTGATTGCGCCGCTTGATCGGGCGGCGGCGTCCGACGCGCCGGACCGGCAGGAGCCGCTCGGCGAGCGCGGCGGCGCGCCTCGGGGGGCGTTGATCCTGCTGCGCGACCTGACCCCGCAGATCCACGCCGACCGGATGCGGGTCGATCTGGTCGCCAACGTCTCCCACGAATTGCGCACGCCGCTCACGTCGCTGGCCGGCTTTCTCGAAACCCTGCGCGGGCCGGCGGCCAACGATGCAGCGGCCCAGGACCGGTTCCTGCGCATCATGGAGGAACAGACCGCGCGCATGACCCGGCTGGTCGACACCCTGATGTCGCTGTCGAACATCGAACTGGACGAGCGCCGACCGCCGACCGGCCGGGTCGAACTCAACGCCACGGTGCGGCGCGTCGTCGATGCGTTGAAAATCGTTGCCGACCGGCTGGGAAGCCGGATTGTCGTGATCCACGATCTCCAGTCCGCCGAAATCGCCGGTGACGAAGACCAGATCGCCCGGGTCGCCCGCAACCTGATCGAAAACGCGATCAAATACGGCCGGCCCGCTTCGGCGATCGAGGTCCGGGTGTTCGCCCTCGGCGGTTACGGGATGGAGCCCGGCGAAGTGGCGCTTTCCGTGAGCGACAGCGGCGAAGGCATTCCGGAGGAGCATCTGCCGCGGCTGACCGAGCGGTTCTACCGGGTCGATGTTGCCCGCGCGCGCAACCCTGCACCGGCCCCGGCGGGGCCTTTGGAAGGCGCCGGGTCGGCCGGTGCGGACCAGACACCCGATTCCGGCGGCGCCGGGCTGGGGCTGGCGATCGTCAAGCATATCGTTGCGCGCCACGGCGGCCGGTTGGAGATCGCCAGCGAGGTTGGCGTCGGCAGCGTCTTCACCGCCGTGTTCCCGCCGGCGCCGGCCGCAACGCCGGGGGCGGACGACAGCGAAACGCCGCCGGCGTAGCCGCGCCCTATATTTTGACGCCCCGGTTCAGGCCGTCGGATCGTCGTGCAGCCTGACCAGCTGTTTGCCGAAATTCTCGCTGCGGAACAGTTTCAGCAGCGCTTTGGGGGCATTCTCGATGCCGACCTCGACATCCTCGCGATACCTGATCCGGCCGTCGGCGATCCAGCCGGCCATCGCCTCCAGCCCCTCGCGCCAGCGGCTCCAGAAATCGGTGACGATGAAGCCCGTGACGCGCAGGCGGTTGGTCAGGATCTGGCGGGTATAGCGGGGCACCCGTTCCGGCTCGATCAGGTTGTATTCGCTGATCATGCCGCAGATGGCGATCCGGCCGAACGGGTTGGTCAGCGGATAGATCGCGTCGGAAATCCAGCCGCCGACATTGTCAAAATAGCCGTCGATCCCGTCCGGACAGGCCTCCGCCAGGGCATCTCCGAGCGCCGCGCTATCCTTGCCGAACGCGCGATAGTCGAGGCAGGCGTCGTAGCCCAGCTCGCCGATGCAGTAGCGGCATTTGGCATCGCCGCCGGCAATGCCGACGACCCGGGCGGCGCCTTCGATCCGGGCGATCTGGCCGACCGGCCCGCCGACCGCGCCGGACGCAGCCGAAACGACGACCGTGCCGCCCTCCTTGACGCCCATGACCTCCCTGGCGCCGAAATAGGCCGTCATGCCGGGCATGCCGAGAACGCCGACCGCCGTCGAGATCGGCGCCAGTGCAGGATCGATCCGGCGGGTGAGCCGGCCGCCGGTCACCCCGTATTCCTGCCAGCCGAGCCGCTCCTCGACGATATTGCCGACCCGGAAATCGGGATGGTTCGACTCGATCACTTCGCCGACCGTGCCGCCCTCCATGACGGCCCCGACCTCGACCGGCTTGGCGTAGCTTTTCCCCGCGTTCATCCGGCCGCGCATATAGGGATCGACCGACAGCCAGATATTGCGGACCAGGAACTCGCCCTCCCCCGGTTCCGGGACAGGCGTTTCGACCAGCCGGAAGTTGGATTCGTCGAACATTCCGGCCGGCCGTTCGGCCAGCAGCCACTGGCGGTTCGTAAGGGTCATGAATCGGGGTTCCGTTCTTGGGCGACCGGGGCTTCTTTGCGCCGGGGTCTCAGCTCCACCGCTCGCGGTGGGCGCCCATGGCCGCGCGGGCGCCGGCGCGAATCAGGGACAGGTCGCTGCCGGCAGCAACGAGGTCGTAACCGCGGTCGAACATCTGTGCCGGAGAATGGCCGGAATGGGGCACGGCGGCCATCGGTTTGCCCGATGCCTTCACCGCAGCTTCGGCGCTTTCGACGATGGCGCGGGCCTCGGCGGCCGGCACGGTCGGGTTGTAGCCGCTCGTCGCGGTCAGGTCGGTCGGACCGATGAACAGGATATCGACGCCATCGACCTGCGCGATCTCCGGAATGTTGGCGGCACCCTTCTGCGTTTCGATCTGGATTACGGTACAGACCTCGTCGTTGATCCGGTTCCAGTATTCGGCCGAAGCGTGCCCGAACCCGGTGGCGCGGATCGCGCTGACGGCGCAGCCCCGGTTGCCGGCTGGCGGGTACTTGCAGGCGCGGACCGCCGCTTCGGCCTCCGCCGCGGTCTCGACATAGGGCACCATGATGCCTTCGGCGCCGGTATCCAGCGCCCGCTTGATATAGGGCGTATCGTTCCACGGAACGCGGATGAACGCCGCCGGCCCGCCGGGTTCGCGCCCGTCGTCGTTGGCGGCGCCGATGCTGCCGGAGCGAAGGGCCTGCATCTGTCCCGCGGCGCCCATCAGGTCGCCCGGCCCGTGTTCGTGGTCGATGATAACGAAATCGAAACCGGCCTGGGCGACGATTTCCGCGTTCATGCTGCTATTGGCGACCAACCAGAGGCCTAGGCATTTCTGCCCGGCGGCCAGCCGGGCCTTCACGGGATTGCTGCGAATCATGGGCGTTCTTCGGGATGGGGCGCGGAGTAGGACGCCCTGTTTAAGCCGCGAGCGCGCCGAAGGGGAGTCTTACGGCAGTTCCGCCAGGCCGCTACATGCCGCAGGCGGTTCTTGCCCGGGCGAAGGCGGCGCGAAAACCGGTCAGCGAATAGGTATCGACCGTCAGGGTGCTGCGCCACGACCGGCCGGTCACCGTGAGCCGCGCCCGGTCGGACAGCTGCTTGACGATTTTCCGGTCAGCGGCCTCGTTGCGGGCCCAGGCGCCGTCGCCCTCGGCGCGGAGCCTGAACTTTGCACCGTTGTTGAAGGTCAGCGTCGCGGCGCTGCCGTCCTTGTACCGGTAGCCGGCGCGGACCTCGACCTGCCCGCGTATTTTGCGTTCCGGCCAGAAGGAGATCAGCAGGCTGGTCTCGCCCCGCCGCCGGTATTTGCCTTTGCTCTTTATCGGCACCGCCGCGGCGTAGCAGACCGTGACGCCGCCGACCCGGGTCTTATGGGCTTCCCAGTCCCGGAACTTGGCGATCAGGCTCTTCGGGCCATCCTGCGCCCGTGCCGCCGTCGCCCCGACCCCGGCCGGCGCACAGGCTGCAAGACAGGCCGCCGCGGCCAGAAGCCGGCGGTCGATTGCGGACATGGCTGCAGGACCGACCCTATTCACTCTGCTTTTCCCGGTTTCGCCGCTTGCGGACCCACAGGGGCGGGCCGAACTCCGGCGGCGGCAGCGGTTCCGCCGGGCCGCCCGGCGTCTCCGGCCGGGGCGCGAAGCGGCCCATCGTCAGAAGCCGATCATACATGACGATGGCGCCGGCCAAAGACACATTCACGGAGAATTTCGTGGGAATTTTCACCACATGGGCGCACAGGGCGGTGACTTCGGGGGACAGGCTGCCGCGCTCCGGGCCGAGGATATAGGCGGCTTGCGGCGGATGCGTGAAGCTGGGCAGATCGACCGCGCTGTCGGTCAGTTCGACGCCAATCAGGCTGCAACCGGCCGGCAGGCGCAAATCCCGCCAGGACTCGAAATCGTGCAGCGGAACGTGCGCCCAGCTTTTCGAGGTGTCGGACTTGCGGAGTTCGCTCCGGCTGCAGGGCGCGTTGACCGTAAACAGAAAGCTGGCGCCGAAGGCATGGGCGGTGCGGAACAGCGCACCTGCATTCATGGCCTTGGAAAGACCCTCCGCACCGATGCCGAAATATCCGCGCATGGACAGTGATGTGGCCTGCCCCTAAGTAGCGGGCAAGATGATTTTGCGAAATTCGGGCCGGCGTCCGCCGGTTCGGCCCGTCCCCTTCCGATTCCTGGTTCCATGAGCGCCGAACCGCCGCCCAATCCAGTGCTGATTACCGTCACCCGTTCGGGCTTCGCGGAAAGCGTCCATCGCGGCGCGGTGTGCGTGATCGATGCAGAAGGGGAAACCGTACTGGCTGCGGGCGATGTGGACCGGCCGGTGTTGCCGCGCTCGGCGATCAAGCCGCTTCAGGCCATACCGTTTATCGAGGATGGTGCGGCGGACTCCTGGAAGGCGACCGGCGAAGAGATCGCCCTGGCCTGTGCCTCCCACAGCGGCGACCCGGTTCACCTGCGCACGGCGCGCGCCTGGCTGAACCGGCTGGGATTGCCGGAGATCGCGCTGGCCTGCGGGTCGCGCCTGCCGCTGGGTCATATGTCGGCCGTACGGATGGAGGCGGCCGGCGAAGCGCCGTCGCGGCTGCACAACCCCTGCAGCGGCAAACATCTGGCGATGATCGCGACGGCGCTCAACAACGGCGAGCCGTCGGAAGGCTACGCCGGACCGGACCATCCGGTGCAAAGGCGTATCCTGGAAACGCTCAGCGAAGTGGCCGATACCGACCTGAGCGACGCGGCGGTGACGGTTGACGGTTGCGGCGTGCCTTGCTGGGCCATTCCGTTGAAGACCGTCGCCCGCGCCTACGCCCGTTTCGCCGATACCCACGGAATGCCGGTGCCCCGCCAGTCCGCCATACGGCGGCTCAAGGTCGCCATTGCCAGCCATCCCGAACAGATTGCCGGAAGGGGCCGGTTCGATACGGCGCTGATTGGCCGGAAAGGCCACAGCCTGATCGTCAAGACCGGAGCGGAGGGCGTCTACACGGCGGCGCTGCCCTATCTGGGCCTCGGGGTGGCGGTAAAGATCGACGACGGCGCCCGCCGGGCCGCGGAGGTGGCGATGGCTGCCGTCCTGCGCTATCTCGAAATGCTGGACGATGCGGACTGGGCTGTGCTGCGCCCCTATGTGGAGCCGCCGGTCCGCAGCGCCGCCGGCGAAATCGTCGGCGGTTTCGACATTGCACCCGGCTGGCTGGGCCGGGCCTGACAATCGGACGGAGCAAGAGCGCCATGCGGGCAGTTGTCGTTCGGGAATGGACCGAACCGAAAGATCTGGCAGTCGGTTCGCTGCCGGTGCGCGATCCGGAGGCGGGCGAGGTGCGGATCGCCGTTCGCGCCGCCGGCCTGAATTTCGCCGACACGCTGATCGTCGCCGGAAAATACCAGGAGAAGCCGCCCTTCCCCTTCAGCCCCGGAATGGAGGCCGCCGGCGAGATCGAAGCCGTGGGCGCCGGGGTGAGCGGACTCAGGGAAGGCGACCGGGTTATGGCGCTGACCGGCCACGGCGGCTTCGCCGAGCGCTGCGTCACGCAAGCGCAACGGGTGCTGAAAATTCCCGACAGCATGAGCTTCGCGCACGCCGCCGCCTTTCCGGTCGCCTACGGCACGTCGCACCTTGCGCTGCGCCATCGCGGCCAGTTGCAGCGGGACGAGACCCTGCTGGTCCACGGCGCGGCCGGCGGCGTCGGCCTAACCGCCGTACAGATCGGCAAGGTGCTGGGCGCGCGCGTGATCGGTACGGCCCGGGGCGCCGAGAAGCGCGCCATCGCCGAGGCCAACGGCGCCGAGACGACAATCGACTATTCCGAGGAGGACGTCCGGAGCCGGGTTCTGGAACTGACCGGCGGCAAGGGTGCGAACGTCATCTACGATCCGGTCGGCGGCGACGTTTTCGACGCTTCGCTGCGCTGCATCGCCTGGGAGGGCCGCCTGCTCGTGATCGGCTTCGCCGCCGGCCGCATTCCGCAAGCGCCGGCGAATTACCTGCTGCTCAAGAATGCCGCCGCCGTCGGCGTGTTCTGGGGCGCCTACATGAAGAACGATCCGCCGGTCGTCCTGCGCAGCTTCGAGGAGTTGCTCGGCTGGTACGCCGACGGCCGGCTCGTGCCGCACATCTCGGCCACCTTCGGCCTTGAGGAGATACGCGACGCGATGGCGATGCTGCTGGCCCGCAAGTCGACAGGCAAGATCGTGATTGCGACAGGCGCCGCCCCGCAACGGTAAGCCGGGGCGCCGCCGGCATTGTCAATCCCGATCCCGGCCCCGATCCCGGTCTCGCTTCCGGTCTCGCTTCCGGCCGGGATCGCCTTCCCCGGCCGCCGCTTCGATCCGTTCCATATCGGCGTCGGACAGGCCGAAATGGTGGCCGATCTCGTGGATCAGCACATGGCGCACGACATCGGCGAGCCGTTCCCCGGTTTCCGCGGCATAGGCTTCGATGGGGCGGGCATAGAGGAAGATGCGGTCAGGCGCCGGCGCAACGTATCCGGCCTCTTTCTCGCCCACGGCGATGCCGCTGTAGAGACCGAGCAGGTCCCATCGTGTGGAACAACCCATCTGCGCAAGGGTTTCGGCGTCCGGGAAATCGCGAATTGCGATAACGACCCCATCCGCGTGGCGCCGGAAATCGGCCGGCAGCGCCGCGTAGCACCGCTCCGCGATCGCGAGGATTTCGTCGTCCGCTTCGCCTGTCCCGGCCGCCGGTTCCGCGGCAGGCGCCGCTTGCCGGGGCCGGTTGTGCGGTGTAACGACGGGCATTGCGCGGTGCCTGCGGGGCGATATGCGGTCTCTGGCGGCCATAGCGCCGAGATAGGAAGCGCGTCGCGGCGCACAAGGGTTGACCCGGCATGGGAGGACGACGATGACGGACAGGCTCACCGGCGCGGCGCGCGCGGAAGCTCTGGCAGCGCTCGACGGCTGGTCGGAGGTCGAAGGCCGCGACGCGCTCGCCAGGAATTTCCGCTTCCGGGATTTCAACGAGGCCTTCGGTTTCATGGCGCGGGTGGCGCTCTGTGCCGAAAAGGCGGACCATCACCCGGAATGGTTCAACGTTTACAACCGTGTCGAGATCGTGCTGAGCACCCACGATGCCGGCGGTGTCACCGGGAAGGACATCGCCCTCGCCCGCTTTATCGACGCCGCTGCCGGATAAGGCCGGCGGCGCCTGTTCAGGCTCTCTTGCAGCGCTCCGTCGTTTCCAGCAGGGCGCGCCGGATTCCCGGTTCCATTGCCGAGTGACCCGCATCGGGCACCACGACATAGTCGGCCTCGGGCCAGGCCCGGGCGAGTTCGTCCGCCGTCATGATCGGGCACACCACATCGTAGCGGCCCTGGACGATGGTGCAGGGCAGATGGCGGAGCCCGGCGATGCCGCGCAACAGGTCGGTGTCCTCCAGGAACATGGCGTGGCGGAAATAATGCGCTTCGATCCGCGCCAGGCCCAGCGCCATGCGGTCCTGCTGGAAGGCCGAAACGGTGTCGGGACTCGGCAGCAGTGTGGAGCAGGCGCCCTCATAGGCGCTCCAGGCCCGGGCGGCGGGCAGATGCACCGCCGGATCGGGATTGCCGAGGCGCGCGAGATAGGCGGTCAGCAGATCGCCGCGCTCGTCCTCTGGAACGAATTCGGCGAAACGGCGATGGGCTTCCGGAAAAATCCGCTTCATGCCGGTGAGGAACCAGTCGAGTTCCGACCGGCGGCCGAGGAAAATCCCGCGCAGGACGAAACCGCGGCAGCGCGCCGGATGGGCCGCACCGTAGGCCAGCGCCAGGGCGCTGCCCCACGACCCGCCGAACAGCCACCAGGACTCGATGCCGAGCAGCGCCCGCAGCTTTTCCATGTCAGAAATCAGATGTTGCGTCGTATTGGCCTCGACATGACCGTGCGGAGTCGACCTTCCGGCGCCGCGCTGGTCGAACAGCACGATCCGGTAGTGGGCGGGATCGAAATAACGCCGGTGGGTCGGCGAGGTGCCGGCGCCGGGTCCGCCGTGCAGGAACGCGACCGGGACTCCGGACGGGTTACCCGATTGTTCCCAATACATCCTGTGGCCATGATCGAGCGTGACGAACCCGCTGTCATAGGGCTCGATCGCCGGAAAAAGTTCGGCGCGGGCACCCGACGCAGGCCGGGAAGCGGATCGGGACACGGACGGATTGGCTTCGGCATGCATAACGGAGCGAGCGGCTTGCCGGCTTCAGCGGAGACGCGAGGAGCATCTGTAGCCGAGCGCGGCCGGAAGGTCACCCGTTCCTTGCGCCGCGTCGGCCGGGCGGCGGCGCTGACTTTCTGCCTGTGGCCTGCCGCGCTTTCCGCCGCCGGCGCTGCTGCCGCGCCCGATACGCTGCAGCCGGCCGGCGAAGCACGGGTCGTCGATGTCATAAACGGCGCAACGGTGCGCCTGGCTTCGGGCGACATCGCGCGCCTCGCCGGTATCGACGCGCCGCGCCTGGCGGACCGCAGCGGCCGGCCCTGGCCCCATGCTGCGGCGTCGCGGCGGGCGCTCGCCACCCTTGTTCTCGACCGGCGGGTACGCCTGTTCCATGCCGGCCGTCGAATCGACCGCTACGGCCGCCTGATCGTCCATCTGTTCGTCGGGCCGCGCTGGGTCCAGGGCGCCCTCGTATCGGACGGCCATGTCCGGGTGCGCAGCTATGCCGGCAATCGCCAGCGCGTCGCCGAACTGCTGGCGCGGGAAGACGCGGCGCGCAGGGCCAGGCTTGGGATATGGGCGCACAGCCGCTATGCCGTCCGAACGCCCGAATCGGTGCGGCGCGACCTCGACTCCTGGCAGATTGTCGAGGGGACGGTGAGGGCCGTCGCGGCATTCCGGGACGTGACCTATCTAAATTTTGACGACGACTGGCGGACCGATTTTACCGTGCGGATCGCCGCCCGCGCCCGCCGCCTGTTCCGCAACGCCGGCATCGACCTCCGGGCCCTGGAGGGCCGGACCGTCCGCGTGCGCGGCTGGGTGCGCCGGCGCAACGGCCCGCTGATCGCCGCCACCCATCCCGAACAGATCGAGCGGCTGCCGCCGGCGTCGGGCCGGTAGCCGGGCACGCTATCCCGATTTCCTTTCCGCTTCGCCTGCCGCGTCGCCCGCCGCGTCGACAGCCAGACGTTCGGCATCGCTGTCGGTCGGCACCCTGTCCGCCTCGCGGGCGCGCTTGCTGTAGATGAACCAGAGATTCCGGGCATAGATCATCAGACCGCCGGCTTGGCCGCAGATGATGACCGGATCGCGCCGCCAGATGGCATAGGTCAACAGCGTCATGCCGCCCAGGATGCTGAAATACCAGAAGGCGATGGGCACGATGCTCTCTTTCGCCTTCTCGCTGACGAACCATTGGATGATGAAGCGCGCCGAGAACATGGCCTGCCCCAGGAAACCGACCATCACCCAGACGAGTTCTCCGGACGTCTCGACGTTCATCAGGCTCTTGAGCGTTTCGAGAAATTCCATGGGATTTCGAATCCTTTCCGCACGGCGAAGGTGCGACGCTGCCCCCCGGCCGCAACCGGCGCCAGACGGCACGGTGCCGCGCAAATTCCGGACGGCTCAACCGGGCGGTGCTGTACAATGAAAGGACGAGCGAAACGATCGACCGGGACAGGTCCTTGAAATCTTCGCCCTGCCGGGAGCTGCGAAATGACCGATCCCTCGAAATTGAACGAGGAAGAAAGCGCGCTGATCGCAGCCAATCTCGACCGGTATCGTGCGCTCGACGAGGGGACGATGAAGCCGCGCGGCAGGAGCGGTATCCATTTCGTGCGCGTCTGCCGCGGCAAGGCGGAACCCGTTACCAAACACGAGCGTGCCTATCTGAAATGGAAACGGTTGCAGTTGCTGGAAGCAACGCGCCGCTACAAACGAAAACAGGAAGAGGACCGGCAATCCGTTCCGGAGTTCGAAGACGGATACCCGCGTAGCGAATTCGGTACCCGCGAAGAGTATATTCGAGACGCCGCGAGGCAGCGCGCATCCATACGGAACCGGGAATAAAACCGGCGGCGACAATGCGCCGGGATGGTGCGCTCGCAGGCCCGGCCTATCTTGCCGCCCCGATGTTTCACGCTTTCGCCAATCCGGCGCGATTCAATCGTCTGGCTCGCGCAGTTTACCCCTGGAGCCTTGCGGCCACCCTGCTCTGCCTGGGTGTCGGCATTCCCTGGGCGCTGTTCTTCGCGCCGGCCGACTACCAGCAGGGCGAAAGTGTGCGCATCATGTATGTCCATGTGCCGTCGGCCTGGATGGCGTTGTTCGTCTATCTCGTGGTGGCGGCGCTCAGCGCGTCCAGTCTGATCTGGCGCCATACGCTGGCCGATATCGTGGCGCAGGCTGCCTCGCCCATCGGCGCCTGCTTCACCGCGCTGGCGCTGGCCACCGGGTCGCTCTGGGGCAAGCCGATGTGGGGCACCTGGTGGGTCTGGGATGCGCGGCTGACCTCGGTGCTGGTGCTGTTCTTCTTCTATCTGGGGCATATCGCGCTGGCGCGGGCTTTCGACGATCCGCAGCGCGGCGCCCGGGCGGCGGCGCTGCTCGCCGTGGTCGGAGTAGTCAACCTGCCGATCGTCAAGTTTTCCGTCGACTGGTGGAGCACGCTGCATCAGCCTTCCAGCATCCTGAAATTGAGCGGACCGACCATCCACAGCTCCATGCTGTGGCCGCTGCTCCTGACGATCGCCGGTTTCATGGCCTATTTCGTGACGGTCCTGATCCTGCGCAGCCGGGCCGCCCTCCTTGCCCAGCGCCGGCGGGTCCTGGAATTCAGGAAGCTCGCCGCCGGATAGCCGTTCGCTCCGATCGGCGCTTTGCCTGCCGACCCGGATTTCTCCCCGCAGTCACGACCTCCGCGGCAGCGGGCGGGCGCGGTCCATCGATCCGCAAGGCTCATGCCCGCTCTTCACGCGATGACCGGCACGGGATTGAGCTCTTCTTCCGCCAGCGCCCTGTCGCGCCGGCCCATCGCAACCGGCACGTCGTACAGGCGGCCCGGCGCGAAGCGTTCCCAGAAATGGCGCATCCCCGGCACGATGACCCGCGCCACCGGCATGCCGATGTCCGGCCGCGTCTGGTCGAGCACGAGGAAGTCCATGCCCCGGGCTTCGGCCAGCGCGCGGCACCGCTCGACCTCGTCGCGCGCGTCCGCCGTATCGGGAACCGGGTAATCCGCCTTGTCGCGCAGCGGCGCCCCGGCCGCCGGCGCCAGATACGGATGGTCCGCCAATTTCGCTGTTTTCCACCACCATAGCGCCAGCGGATCGTCGATCGCCGGGCCGGAGCCGCCGCCCGGCCGCGGCAGCCAGGTCAGGCACTGGTTCAGCTCGCACACCGCGCGCAGGGCGGCGATGCGCGGATCGGTATGCGCTCCGGCGCCGTAGATGATGTCCTCCGTGTCGCCGCCGGTCCGGCGCGAGACGGCGACGAAGGCGGGAATGCCGAGATCGGCGGTGACATCGAGCACCCACATGTCGCGGTCGCGCCGGCGGTAATAGTCCGGCGCCGAAGCGAGATAATCGTCGCCGAAGCTCTCCAGGTCCACGCCGGGCGCGGCCAGCCGGTTGTACCACCAGATGGCGAAGGCGTCGCGCTCGACCAGTTCGAAAAAGCCCTGGAGGATCGCCTCCTCCAGCGTGTTGCCCGCCGCGCAACCGTTCGAATCGGCAATGAAATCGGCGCTGCCGCGCTGCTCGGCCGGCGTGCTGTAGAGCATCGATGTCGGGAGATAGCGATGGCGCTCCTGCGTCAGGGACCACACCGGCGACCAGTCGATTTCGGCCTCGGGGTCGAGGCGCGGCGGCACGATATTGTAGGGGTGGCCCCTGGCGTTGATTGCGCCGGCTCCGTCCAGCTGCCGTTCGCTGAACAGCTGCACGTCGTTCGGAGGGATTGCCGCCGAATCGGCGGCGGCGGCGAACTCGGCGAACCGTTTCCGGCACCGGATTTCGTCGCCGTGGAAGGCGCCGGAATAGCGCTCGATCGCTTCGCACAACGCGCTGGCCTCGGACTGCGCCCGCGTGCTGCCCTTGCCGGCGCTCTTGCTGCGCAGGCTGCGCCGGAGCGAACTCAGTTTCCGGCTGCGCAATCCGTAGTTGGTTCCCGCCCAGTAGACGTGGAGCCAGGAATCGGCCTCCTCCGTCGTGCGCGAGACCCAGGTCACGACGCCGCTGACCGGGCTGATGAGATGGCGGTACCGGGTCAGCGTCGCTTCCGGAGAGACCGCGCGTACGCCGCCGCTGTTGGCCACGCCGGTCGGGCTCGGTTGCAGCCGCACAGGAACCGGCGGCCGGTCGGCACGGTACAGGTCTTCCTCGCCGCACGCGAAACATTGCGGCCGTCGCATAACCGGATGCCGCGCGCCGGCCAGCCGGCCGACGTCCAGCGAGATGGCCTGCTCGTGGAGCGGCGCCGTTTCTTCCAGGACCAGCCATTTGGCGATTTCGGCCGCGACCAGCCCGTAGACCGCATCCAGCACGGCCGGTTCGGCGGCGCTTGGCCGGAAGGCCGCGTCGTCGCCGGCGAAGTTGCGCAGAAAGTTGTGAACTTCCCGGTGGCTGCGCAGGCGGTAGGCAAGGCACGCCCAGCATGGTCCCCGCTCTGCCGGCCGGAAGACCGGGCCGAACAGCGGCTCCAATCCCTTCGGCCTGACCGGCATCCAGTTCGCGCCGGATTCGAGGTGCCGCCGGTTGATCGCGTCCAGACGTTCATCCAGATAATCGGCGCAGACGACGACCGAGAGGACCGAATCCTCGCAGGCCGTCTCGACGCCCATGGCTTCGAGCCGCCGGGAGAGTTGGCTGTCGCCGCCGTCGACCGCCACCTTCGCCGCCAGGCGCCGCTCGGCCCAGCGCGGCGATGCGCCGAGCGAGGACCAGTAGGCCGCCCGGCCCCGGTCCATGGAATGATCGCCGGAAACCGCGTAGCCCCGGGACGCCAGGCCAGCGAGCGCCGCGCGGACATCGGCGGCGGCATGGGCGCCGTCGAGGGCGGTGACGATGTCGCCTTGCGGGCGGCCGTCGAGCAGCGGCAGCAGATCGCTGTAGATCGGCCCACGCAGCAGGGTGTTGAAGGTTTCCGAGACCAGCAGGGTCTGCCCTTCATCGACCGGATGGAATTCGAGATGCGGGGTGAGGGCCGGCCGTTCGATGAGACCGCGGTCGTCGGCCGAGACCTTCGCCAGAATCCCTCGCGGCGCAGGGCGGCGGGGCGAACGTCCGTCCGGTTCGGGTCGGTCAGACATGCAGCGGGTCCACGGCGTATCGGTCGCGGTGCGGCTCGGTGTGCTTGCGTTGTGCGCTCAAACCGCTGGTTCGCGGCACGTTCGGAGTCAGGCCGGATCGGCCGGCGCGGAATCGACCGCGTCCTGGGCCGGCGCGTTGTCCGCGGTGTCATCCGCAGTGTTGTCCGCTGTGTCATCCAGGGCGGCGATCTCGGCCGCAGCGCGCGTGGCCGTTTCAGCCACCGCGGCGTTCAGCGTGTCGAAATCGTCCCGGCTGCAGGACTGCGCGAGCACCGCCTGGGCTTTCGAGCCCAGGGCCTCGGCCGAAGCGCCCTCGTCTGCGACCAGCCGCAGGGCACCCCGCAGGTTCCGCCACAGCGTTGCGGCCTCCGCCAGTTCCGCTGCCGCGCCGTCGGCGATCCGGCCCTTGGCGGCGGCGGCGCGGAAGATCGCCGCCGCATCGGGCGCGGGATTCTCCGGGCCATCCGCAGCAAGGAGCAATTGCAGCAGCCTTGCCGTGTTCTCGACGTGCTGCGCGCCGCCGCGCACTTCCTCCAGCGAGGCTGGGTCGGGCCCGGCCGCGCCGTCGCCGGGCTCGCGCAATTCGGCGAGCAGCGTGTCGCGCGCAGCGCCTGCATCCAGCGCCTCGCGACGCGCGTTCTCGAAACGCTGCCCGCTTCCGGGCGCGCCGTGTTCGAAGACGCAGCGTGCCCGGGTCAGCTCCAGAAGCTCGCTTGCCGGTGCCGCCGTACGGTAGTGGTCGGCAAAATCGGCCAGCGACCGCACGGCGCGTCCTTTCCGGCCGCCGGGGATCGGCGCGAATATCAGGTTGTCGTGCGATAATTCCCTGAGTGCATCGAAGAAGCGCCAGCACAGGCCGTCATAGGCGCCGCCGGTGTTTCCTTCATGGACGAACAGGATGTCGAGCGCGGCGCCGGGCGCCGCCTCGCGGCTCGCCAGATCGCCCAACACGACTGCGGCGACACCGCCATCGGCCTGTGTGCCGGACCGATCGCCGAATTGCTCGGCGACCGCCGAAAGAACGGCGGAAATCGAGGCTTCGGCCAGGTTGGACAGGGCGACTCCCGCCTCGACCGGAGACAGGTTGCCGCGCAGGGTGTGCATGCCGATCTGGAACGCCTTGTCGTTCGACTGGTTGCGCACCGTCTCGACCGCGTCGCGGATGTCCTGGACGGGAATTTCGGCAATCCGCTCCTTCATCTCCGGCACGCCGAATTCGTGCGTCCAGTACAGGCGCGTCAGGCCCCGGCGGGCGATCGCCTCCGCTTCCGGGTCCGGTCCGAACCCCTTCGGCAGATCGAGATCGGTGAATTCCCGGTCCTGCAGGCTGTCGAGCAGTTCCGGGTGGCGCTCGATCCATCCGGCCAGCCGCGGCGCGGCGCCGTAGATTTCGACAATCGTATCGAACGCTTCCGGGCGCGCGGCCGAGACCGGACTGTCGTAGGCGCTCCAGTCCTCGATTTCGGGATAGAATTGCGCGCGCCACCGGTCGACCAGCGGGTCCATCGTCGCGAACCAGCGCTTCGGACGCACGACCAGATTGAACATCTTGGCGTAGGTGTCCGGTAGCTGGGGCGACTCGTCGGCGCCGCGGTTCTGCAGCAGGGGGTAGGGCCGGCTCGCCCAGGCGTGGTGATCCGGATGCCGCTGCATGTTGTAGAACATCCAGTTGCTGAACTTGTAGTTGGCGTTCCAGGAGTGCCGGGGCTGCACCTTCTCGAACCGGCCGCTGCGCAGCCGGATCCGGCGCAGTCCGTAATGCTGCATGTAGTTGCTGATCTTCATCGAGAGGACGACACCGAGGCACAGGAAGGCGTAGGCCAGGACCGCCCAGAGACCGCCCAGCCAGAAGATCAGCCCGTACCAGAACGCGGTTTCGATGCCGTAGCGCCAGAACGGATTGCTGTAGTGCCAGACCGGCAGGCGTTTGCGCGCCAGCCGCTCCCGGACGACCCGCCACGAGCCGGTCAGGTTGCTTGCGACTTCCCGGGGAAAGTAATGCCAGAAGCTCTGGCCCTTGGGGGCGGAGCCGACATCCAGCGGCGTGCCGACCTGGGCGTGGTGGATGTAGACATGCTCCGTGGCGTATTGCGGGTAGGAGGCGGACGCGAGCAGGAACTCGCCGAGCCGCCGCTCCCAGGTCGCGCGCCGGTGGATCAGCTCGTGGCCGACGATGAACACCGCCTGGGCTTCGACGGCCAGCACCACCGCCAGCAGGATGCCTTCCCAGACCGCGAACTGGCCCGCCGCCAGGATCTGCCAGAGCCCGAAGATCAGCGTCGGCGGCCAGAGCAGCGCCCAGCCCCAGACCGGCAGGTTATGCCAGAACAGCTTTCGTTCGGGCGTCTTCGCCGGGTCCATGTTCCGTTCGTCGTCGCCGAACGCCAGATCGAGCGGTCCCGCGAGCATGAAGAAGACGAACGGCGCGACGATCCACCAGCCGCCGTAAAACAGGGCAAGGAATATCAGCGGAAAGACCGCCAGCGGCAGAAACTGTGGCAGGGCGTTGAGGAAAGACGGCTCGACGGGTCTTGGGGCCGCCGCAGTTCCCGGCTGCGGACCGTCCGCCGCGATACTGTTGTCCGTCATTGCACTCTTCCTGCATCTGCCGGCCGCACCGGTATTTCGGGCCGTCCGCGTTGCGCGGTCAATACCGGCAGGGCGATTTCCGGCGATTTTTCGCAGTGGCGATCGGCCCGGCCCTGTTCCTGCCGCAACGCTTCGAAGGGGCGGGGCTTCCGGATGTCAGCCGCCCCGGCGCCACTGCCCCGGTGTGGCGCCGTGGCGCCGTTTGAGATGCCGGCCGAGATGGGAGGCCGACTGGAAGCCGCAGGCGACGGCGATCTCGGAAACGCTCAAGCCGGTCTGCCGGAGCAGGCTGGCGGCGCGATCGATGCGCAGTTCGAGATAGAATTGCCCCGGTGGCCGGTGCAGATGGGCGCGGAACAGGCGGGTGAGTTGCCGGGCCGAAAGAGCGACCGCTTCGGCGATCCGGTCGACCGGCAGCGGGTCCTCCAGGTGCCGCTCCATCAGCAGGATGGCCTCGGCAAGATGCCGGTTGCGGCCGGCCATGCGGATGGCGGCGGTGACATGCTGCTCCTGCGCCGCCTCGCGGATCCGGTCGTGGACGTAGTTTTCGGCGACCAGGGCAGCGGTTTCCGCGCCGTGGGCCTCCATGACGAAGGTCAGCATGAGGTCGAGACTCGTCGTGCCGCCGGCGCAGCTGAACCGGTTGCGGTCGATCTCGAAGATCGAGGTACGGATATCCAAGTCCGGGAAGCGTTCGCGGTAGGCGTCGAGGCATTTCCAGTGGATGGTCGAGCGATAGCCGTCGAACAGGCCGGCGGCGGCGACCGGGAAAGCGCCGTCGGAAATCGAGCCGATTTGCGCCCCGCGGCCGGCTGCGCGGGCGAGCGTTCGGACAAGCACAGGAGACCGGTAGGAGTGGGAGCGCTCGCCGCCGACGACGGCGAACAGGTCCGGCGCTGGGCCGGGGGCGGGCCGGTCCGCCAGCGGCGCCGCGGGCAGCCGGATATTGCTCGACGACGGCACGCCCGCCGCGCCCGCCTCCGGGGCGCCGGGCCCGCCCGGATCGGCCGCATCGCAGCACAGAAGCCAGTCGTAGGCGCGCCGGCCGAGGACCAGATTTGCGGCCCGCAAGGCATCGACGGCACAGGACAGGGCGACCAGCGAAAAGCCCGGCACCAGAAAGAATTCGATCCGAACCGGCTCCGCCTTTTGCATCTCGGCCTTCCGCATTTCGAGTGTCCGGGACCGTCGATCGTTTCCGTCAGATTTGTGACTTTTTCCGTCCGCTATATTGTTTTTCGGGCGATTTGAAAAGCGCAGGATGCTCCGGAAATCGCGACCGGCTTCCTCTTTCGAGGGCATTCCCATGAGCTTTCCGACCCACGCCCGCTATGTCGTCATCGGTGCGGGAATCCACGGCCTTTCGACCGCCTGGAGGCTTGCCGAGCGCCTTGCCGCGAAGGGCAACGGCAAGGGCAGCGGCGCCGACATCCTGGTGCTCGATAAGACCGCCATCGCCGCCGGCGCCAGCGGCATCGCCTGCGGCGTCGTGCGCAACAATTATTTCCAGCCCGCGATGCGCGAGCTGATGGCGCACAGCGTTCGCGTCTGGGAGTCGGACCCGAAGGCCTTCAGCTACCACCCGGTCGGCTACATGCAGATCAGCCACGAGGCGATGCGCGAGGATGTGACGAGCATCTACGAGCAGCAGAAGGCGATCGGCTACGAGTCCGAGTTCATCGAGGGCGAGAAGGACTGCATGGCCTACATGAGGGGCCTGCTGCACGACTGGCGGGCCGAGGGCATCACCTCCGTCCTGCACGAGAAGAAGGGCGGCTACGCCAACAACACCGCTTCCGTCTACGGCCTGGCCGGCAAGGCCGAGGCCCAGGGCGTGCGCATTATGACCGGCGTGGAGGTCACCGGTTTCGAGCGCGGCAGCAATTCCGATGCGGTCACAGGCGTTCTGACGGACCGGGGCACGATCAAGTGCGAGCAGGTCGTGGTCGCGGCCGGGCCCTGGATCAAGACGATCTGGGACATGCTCGACCTGCCGCGCGAAGTGTCGATCAAGGGCCCGGACGGCAGGATGCACGACGGCATCCCGACCTGGCGCTACTGGTGCCTGGAAGAGGGCGTCGTTGGCGTCGATCCGGATTACCAGAAGCTCAACGACGGCGGCATGCCGCCGGTCATCCATGTCGATACCGATGCGCCGCTGCGCTCCGACGTCGACGGGTCCGTCATCACCGAGGAACCCTGGGGCATCTACTACAAGCCGGATTTCCATTTCGGCGGCGTCCAGGGCGGCGCCATGCCCTACGAGGTCAAGACGCCGGCGGACGACGTGGCGATCGATCCCTACGGTCCGGAGTCGCCGGAATTCATCGTCGGGGACGATTTCGCCCATATGTGGTGTTCGGCGCTGGCCTTCTGCCAGGAGCGCTTCTCCGGCCAGATCGGCAGGTTCAGGAAGGAGCCGTCGGGCGGCCTGGGCTGCTTCACGCCGGACAGTTTCCCAGTCTTCGACACCTTCTGCGAGAATGTCCACATCGTTGCCGACAGCAACCACGGCTACAAGATGATCGGCGTCGGCCACTTGGTCGCCGACGAGATGCTGGGCGAGAAACAGGCCCTGCTCGAGCCCTTCCGTTTCAGCCGCTATGCCGAAGGCAAACTGCATCCGCTGAGCAACAGCCCGTTCCCCTGGAGCTGACCTCCCCGGCCCGAGGGAACGGGCGCAAGAAAGCCCCGCCGGACGACACCGGCGGGGCTTTTCATTTTGTGAGATCGGCGGGGCGCGGGGGTATCGCGCCCCGTTGCAGCTAATCGCCGTCCAGCGCTTCGGCGATCGTGGCGTCGTCGCCGAACTTGCCTATCTGGTCCTCGTAGTCCTTGTTCTCGGCCCGCATCTGCAGGACGTGCCAGCCGATCCACAAGGCCACACCGACGATCACGAAAAGGCCCTCCAGCCCCTGGAAGGGATAAATGGCGCCGACATCCTTCAGGTCGACCGCCCAGTTCTCGATGCCTGTCGTAGACATGCTTTTCTCCTTTCTGGCCTCCGGCCCGCCGGCGGCGCGATGCCGGCCGGCGGGCCTTCAGGCGAATCGGGTCAGTACCGGACGGTCAGGCGGCCGCCGCTTTTTCCGTCGCGCGGACGTCGTCCGCCGCGGCCTGTTCATCCCGGTTGGTCGCAAAGTCGAGACCCAGCAGTTCGACCTGCTTCGGAATCCGCAGCACGTTCGCCGCCGCCAGGATCTTGGCGACGACCCAGCCGGGCAGCATACCGAGCACGAAGAACATGATGATCGCGCCGACGAACTGGCCGAGCGGGTTGATCGCGGCATAGCCCTCATACGGCGAACTCGGGTGCCCCCAGAGGACGAAGCCGCAGATCACCAGGCCGATAAAGCCGGCATAGCCGTGGACCGCCACGGCGCCGACCGCATCGTCGATCTTGAACTTGCGCTCGACCCAGTAGTGCAGCTTGTAGGCGCACCATGTGCCGAAGCCGGCGATGATCATGGCCTGGATCGGATGGTACAGATCGTTGCCCGCCGAAGCCGTGATGATGCCTGCAAGGCCGCCGGAATAGGTCCAGAAGGCATTGCCCTTGGAGACCAGGTAGCCGACCAGCAGGCCGCCCGACAACGACATCAGGAAGTTCACCGTGATCGCGCCGAGTGTGGTCGGCGTGAGGTAGATGGTCGTCGCCGTCCAGGTATCGCCCTTGATCTGGCCGTCGATTCCCTCGGGGCCGATCAGCGGCACGTTGCAGGCCACATAGAAGCCCCAGAAGCCGGCATAAATAAAGAACAGGCCGAGGCACACCATCCACGGATTGTGCGGATTGATGTCCCGCGGCGTGCCGTCCTTGGCGAATTTGCCGAGCCGCGGACCGAGCACGACCAGAATGCCGAGTGCGAACCCGCCGGCGATCGCATGGATGACGCCGGAAGCGTAGGCATCGTGGTAGCCCAGAACCTGCACCATCCAGCCGCCATAGTGCCATCCCCAGGCCGCGTCGATGATCCAGGCGCCGGATCCGATCACGACCGCGAGGATCCAGAACGCGCCGGAATTGATCCGTTCGATGACCGAACCGGAAACGATCGAGGCCGCCGTCCAGGAGAACAGCAGGAAGGCCGCCCAGAACACGCCGGTTATCCGATCGCCGGTGTTCGGGCCCATGGTCTCGGACCAGGGCGCGTTGGGCGCCGCGTCTCCGAGCAGGAGCCCGCCGGTGATCCAGGGGCCGTTCGGCATGGCCCAGTAGAGCCACCAGCCGAAGAAGAAGAAGGTGATGGTGACCAGCGGGATCAGCATCGTGTTTTTCATCAGCGTGTGCATGTGGTTGCGCCGCCGGCTGGCGCCGACTTCGTACATGCAGAATCCGATATGGATGAAAAACATCAACGGTATCGTCGCCCAGTAATAAAACTCGGTGAACACCGTCGTTATGGCATTGAGGTTGCCTTCCATGGCTCTGGCTCCCCTGGATACTCCAAACAGTATGCGATGGCGCCGGACCGGGTCGGGCAGGCAGCAATACCGCCGTCATCCGTAATGATAATCGACCGGCACCTGTCCGCGCCTGTGCAGCATGGCGCTTAATGCAAAATAATTCAATGAATTTAGATGCATGTACAATTAATTGGTCGGAATTGGTTCGTCGCGACGGCCGGCGACGGTATCGATTCGGGCGGTCCGGCACTGAATTTCCCGCTGCGATGGGCGGCTGACGCCGCTCCGCCCCGCGGGCAACCGGTCACATGGGTGACGCCATGGACCGGCTGCGCGGGTGACGGTGCTTTCGGTTCGTTTCCGCTTCCGGCGCCCCGGCCGGGCCGGTTCAGATGTCGAGCGAGGTTTCCCGCTCCCAGTCGCTCAGATGCCGGGAATAGGCGTCCCACTCCTGCATCTTCTGCTTCGCGTAGGCGGTCGTGAATTCGGCGCCGAGCGCCGCCTTCAGGACGGCGTTGCGCTCGAACGCCCGGATCGCATCGAGCAGGTAGAGCGGCAGGCGCCTGACGCGGCGCAGCCGGTGCCCTTCGGCATACATGTCGAGATCGAGCCGCCGGCCGGGGTCGCGCCGGTTTTCGATGCCGTCGAGGCCGGCGGCCAGGTAGGCCGCCTGCAGCAGATAGGGGTTGGCCGCGCCGTCGGCGAGCCGGAACTCGAAGCGGCCCGGATCGGGCACCCGCACCATGTGTGTGCGGTTGTTGCCGGTCCACGTTACCGTATTGGGCGACCAGGTGGCGCCCGACGCCGTCGCCGGCGCATTGATGCGCTTGTAGGAATTCACGATCGGGTTGGTCACGGCGCAGAGCGCTTCGGCGTGGTGGAGCACGCCGCCGAGAAAATGCAGGGCGGTCTCCGACAGGCCGAGATCCCCCTCCGGGTCGTGGAACAGGTTGACCGTTCCGTCCGGGTTCCAGATGGAGACATGCGCGTGGCAGCCGTTGCCCGTCAGGCCGGGGAAGGGCTTCGGCATGAAGGTGGCGCGCAGCCCGTGCTTCTCGGCGATCGATTTGACCATGAACTTGAAAAAGGCGTGCCGGTCGGCGGTCACGAGGGCGTCGTCATAGTCCCAGTTCATCTCAAACTGGCCGTTGGCGTCCTCGTGGTCGTTCTGGTAGGGGCCCCAGCCCAATTCGAGCATGGCGTCGCAAATCTCGGAGACGACATCGTAGCGGCGCATCAGGGCCTGCTGGTCGTAGCAGGGCTTGGCCTCGATATCGCGCGGGTCGGATATGTCGGTCCCGTCCGCGTCGATAAGGTGGTATTCGGCCTCGACGCCGGACTTCATGCGCAGCCCCCTGGCCAGCGCTTTGGCCGCCAGCGTCTTCAGCACGACCCGGGGAGCCTGCTCTACCGGCCTGCCGTCCATGACCAGGTCGCCCGGAACCCAGGCAACGTCGGGCCGCCACGGCAGCCGGACGACGCCGGTCGTATCGGGGACGGCGAACATGTCGGGATGCGCCGGCGTCATGTCGAGATAGGTCGCGAAGCCGGCGAACCCCGCACCGGATTCTTCCATCGCTGCGGCCGCCGCCGCGGGCACCAGCTTCGATCGCTGCATTCCGCGCAGATCGGTAAAGTTGAACAGGAAATACCTGATGTCGTTCGCCGTGGCGAAGGCTTCCAATACGCCGGTCATGGTCATCCTCCCGATCTGCAAGGGCGCACGGCTGTCGGCGGTCGCCGGGATACGGGCCGGCGTCCGGACGGCAGTCTCCGCCGCGGCGGAAACAATGCGCCGCCGCGAAGCCGGAGGTCAACCGCGCCCGGCGCGGGACATCGGCGCCGGGCCGGCGCTCCGGCCGGCGGGAACGATATCCGGACCGCCCGGCAAACCCGCCATATGGCGCTGGTATCGTGCGCGGCCATGCGCAATGATGCCTCGCAATCCGCCGGAACCGCAGCCCGGTTTACCATCTGAAAGGACGTCGCCCGCGCATGTATGAAGTCGCCCAGGCCGGGTTGATCGCCGCCTCCTACCGGGACGTGCCGCCCTTTCCGGTCATTGCGCCGGCGAGCGTGGACGAAGCGGTCGCGGCGATGGCCGATGCCGAGGCGCCGGTGCCCTATGCCGGCGGCACGGACCTGTGCGGCGCGGTGCGCGCGGGCAAGCCGATCGGCACCCTGATCTGGCTGAAGCGGCTGGACGACCTGCGCGGGGTGCGGATCGAGGACGGCGCGCTCTCCGTCGGCGCCCTGACGACCCACGCCGAAGGCGCGGCGTCGGACGCGACAGCCGCAGTTCCCGGCCTGCCGGAGGCCTGGTCGAAGCTCGGCAAGATGCGCATCCGGCTGAGCGGCACCGCCGGCGGCAACCTGATGGCCCGGCACACAAGATACGAAATGTCGATCCTGCTGACCGCGCTCGGCGGCACGGCGCACTTCGCGTCGGCCGCCGGGGAGGCCGGGCTGACGCCGGCGGAAATCTCGGACCGGGCGGAGCCGCCGCGGTCGCTGTTGACCCGCCTGTCGATCCCGCTCGCCGCTGGCCTGCGCCTCGATTACGACCGCTCGTTGCGCCCGCTGATGACCCAGGCGCTCGCCTTGTGGAGCGACGACGCCGGCAGGGACCGCGGCCGGGCCGTCATCGCCACGGAATATCTGCGACCGTTTGCAATCGAACTCGACCTGGCGGGGACGGACGCGAAAGCAATCGCCGCCGCGGCGTTCGACGCGCTGCCGGCCGGTTTCGCCGACCCGGCGAGCGGCAACGCCTGGCTGCGCCGCGCCGGCGCGGCGGTTCTGGCCCGGCAGCTTGTGCGGATGGAGGCGGCTCGTGCCTGACCGCCTCGATCCCCGCTTCGATCTTTCCTTCACCCTGAACGGGGCGCCGGTCGAAACCGCGACGACCACGGCGACCGCGCTGGCCGACCTGCTGCGCGAGGGGTGCGGCGGCCGCGGCACCAGGCTGGCCTGCGAGCGCGCGGTCTGCGGCGCCTGCACCGTACTGGTCGACGGTGTGCCGCGGGCGAGTTGTTCGGTCTTCGCCTTCGAGGTGGAGGGTTGCGCAGTGCAGATGATCGAAGGGCTGGAAAACGATGGCGAACTGAGCCCGGTCCAGGCCGCCTTCGCCGACAATTCGGCCTTCCAGTGCGGCTACTGCACCGCCGGCATGATCCTGCTGACCGAGGCGCTGCTCGCCCGCGACCCGGATCCGGACGAGGCGGCGATCCGCGACTGGATCAGCTCCAACATCTGCCGCTGCACCGGCTACAGCCTGATCCTGGAGGCGGTGCGCGACGCCGCCCGGCGCAAACGGGAGACGGCGCCATGACCGAAGCGCCGCTGCGCAATATCGGCCGGCCGGACCGTCGCATCGACGCCGGAGAGAAGGTCTCCGGCCGGGCGGTCTACACGACCGATATCGACCTGCCGGGCATGCTGCACGCGAAGGTCCTGCGCAGCCCGCACGGCCACGCCCGGATCGTATCCATCGACGCCTCGGCGGCGCGCGCCATGCCGGGCGTCCACGCCGTGCTGACCCGGGACGAGACCGCCGCGATCCCGATGCCCGTCTACGGCTACTTCATCAAGGACCAGCCCATCGTGGCCACGGACAAGGTGCGCTACGAGGGCGACATCGTCGCCGCGGTCGCGGCCGAGGACGAGGGCACGGCCAACCGGGCGCTCGCCGCGATCCGGGTCGAGTACGAGCCGCAGCCCGTCGTCACCGATCTCGAGCGCGCCTCGGACCCGGACGCGGCCGAACTGTTCGAGGAGCCGCCGGTCGGCATCGTGCCGAAATACGGGCAGGGCGCTTCGGGCGAACTGCGGCCGCGCCGGAATGTCTGCTACCGCTTCTCCTACGAGACCGGGCCGGCGGACGCGTTCGACGAGTGCGACCATGTCTTCGAGGACGTGTTCCGTTTCTCGCGCATGCACCATTTCCATCTGGAGCCGTTCGTCTGCGTCGCCGACTGGTCGCGCAAGGACCGGATCGAGCTGTGGACGAGCTGCCAGAACCCGTTCCCGCTGCGCAAGGAGATCGCGCGCATCTTCGGCCTGGCCGAGAACCGGATCGCCGTGCGGGTGCCCTATATCGGCGGCGGCTTCGGCAGCAAGAACGGCTGCAAGACAGAGCCGGTCGCGCTTGCGCTGTCGCGCCTCGCCGGCCGGCCGGTGCGCTTCTGCCTCACGCTGGAGGAGGGCTTCCTCACCAACACCCAGCACGCCGCGATCCTCAAGGTGAAGACCGGCGTCATGCAGGACGGCATGCTGGTCGCCCGCAAGAGCGAGATCCTGCTCGATTCCGGCGCCTATTCCGACGGCAGCCCGCTGGTCGCCGAGAAGGCCGGCTACCGCATTCCCGGCCCCTACCGCTACCGGCGGATCGAGACCGACTGCTACTGCGTGATGACCAACACGGCGCCGGCCGGGCCATTCCGCGGCTTCGGCGGCACCCAGACAAGCTGGGCCTGCGAGTCCCAGATCGACATGATCGCCCACCGGCTCGGCATCGACCCCTACGACATGCGCCGGAAGAACCTGATCGACCTGGGCGAGCCCTTCGTGCCCGGCGAGAGCGGCATGGACAGCGACCTGCGCGCGGGGCTCGATCTGGTGGTCCGCGAACTCGGCTACCGCCGGCGCGGCGGACTGGAGGACGACGGCCCGGTAAAACGGGGCATGGGGCTGGCCATCGGCTTCAAGGACGGCGGCGGGGTCAACAAGCCGGCGCTCGCCCGGGTCAAGGTCTCGACCGGCGGCGACATCTTCCTGCAATGCGGCACCGCCGAGATCGGCCAGGGCGCGCATACCGCGCTTTCCGCCGTGGTCGCCGAACGGCTCGGCGCCGACCGTTCGCGGGTCCGCTACATGCCAGTCGATACCGATCACACGCCGTTCGACCAGGGCACCAACGCCAGCTCGGCGATTTCGGTGATGGGCCAGGCGGTCGACCGGGCGGCGCTGGCCGCGCGCGCACAAATTCTCGACTTCGCCGCCGGAGTGCTGGACTGCCCGGCCGAAGAGCTGGATCTGGCCGACTGGGAAATCCGCCGCGGCAACGAGGCCCATCCGCTCGCGCCGATGATCATGGGCCATTTCGGCGGCACCGGCTGGGAATTCGTCGGCGAGGGTTTCCACAAGGCGGAGAACAGCCACGCCGCGCCGCTCGAAGCGCCCTGCGTATTCTGGGAGATCGGCTGGGGCGGCGCCCAGGTCGCCGTCGATACGGAAACCGGCTTGGTCACGGTCGAGAAGCTGTTCGTCACCGGCGACGCCGGCCGGGCGATCCACCCGCTGGTCTGCCGCGGCCAGGACGAGGGCGCGGCGCTGATGGGCCTGTCCCAGGCGCTGTTCGAGCGCATGATCTACGACGGTTCCCGGCTGGTGAACGGCGATGCGCTCACCTACCGGGTGCCGCTCGCCGACGATCTGCCGGAGGATTTCCGCTCCGTCACCCAGGAGCAGGGCCACGGCCCCGGCCCGTTCGGCGCCAAGGGCATGGGCGAAGGCGGCATGCTGCCGGTCGCCAGCGCCATCGCCAACGCCATCCACGACGCCGTCGGTGTGCGGATCACCGAACTGCCGCTGTCGCCGGAGCGCGTGCTGGCGGCGCTGGCGGCGAAGGACGGCGGATGAGCCGCCTACGGCGGGCCGGTTCCGGATCGGCGGCATGAAGACGGTGCTTATCACCGGCTGTTCCTCCGGCATCGGCCTCGACGCCGCCCGGACGCTGCATCGCCGCGGCTGGCGGGTCTTCGCGACCTGCCGGCGCGAGGAGGATTGCGAAGCGTTGCGCGGCGAGGGGCTGGAGAGCTTCCGCCTCGACTATAGCGATCCGGCGTCGATCGACGCGGCGATGGCGGAGACGCTGGCGCGTTGCGACGGCGCCCTCGACGCGCTGTTCAACAACGGGGCGTATGCCATGCCCGGCGCGGCGGAGGATTTCAGCTACGAGGCGCTGGAGGCGATCTTCCGGGCCAACCTGTTCGGGCCCCACGAACTGGCGCGCCGGGCAATCCGCACGATGCGGGAACGCGGCCGGGGCCGGATCGTCAACTGCTCCTCGGTGCTCGGCTTCGCCTATCTGCGCTTCCGCGGCGCCTATACGGCGACCAAGCATGCCATGGAAGGGCTGACCGACACGCTGCGGCTGGAATTGCGCGGCACGCCGATCGAAGTTTCGCTCATCCTGCCCGGCCCGATCCGTACCTCGATCCGCGAGAAATCCCGCCCGCATTACGAGAAATGGATCGACAAGGAGGCCAGCGCCTGGCGGGAGTTCTACGACACGGTGCTCGAACCGCGTCTCTACGATCCGGCGCCGCGCCGCGATCCGGGCGAACTCGGCCCGGAGGCGGTGACCGCGAAACTGATCCACGCGCTCGAAAGCCCGAAGCCGAAGGCGCGCTACTATGTGACCCGGCCGACCTGGGTCGCGCGGCTGTTCCGCATCTTCGTGCCGGCCGGCATCCGCGACCGGGTGCTGGAGCGGTATTCCTGAGCCGGTCCATTTGCCGCTTCGGAAAGGTCCCTGCCCCGCCTGGGGCGTATCTGTTTTGGATGAAATCGTTACAATGTGGCACCCCTCGATACGGCCCCCTCGATACGGCCCCCTCGATACGGCCCCCTCGATACGGCCCCCTCGATACGGCCCCCTCGGTACGGCGCTGACGCGCCTACTCGGGATGAGGGGGTAAGGGGTTCAAGAACTTCAACACACCACACCTCCTCATCCTGAGTAGCCCCGGCCGTCAAGGCCGGGGCGTATCGAAGGAGCCTGGCCTGAGCCTGCCGAAGGGGGCCGGCAACCGCTGAGCCGGCGGTTCCAACCGAGGCGTATCCGCCCTAGAACGGCACGCCGACGGCGCGGGACAGGAAGGCGGTGAATTTCGCGCCGGTCCGGGCGATGGCGGCGAAGCGTTCGGGGAAATCGGGGGCGCAGGCCTCGGCTTCCGAAAAGCGGGTGACGGCGACGAAATCCTTGCGCTTGAGATCGTCGATCAGCGGGTGATCGGGATCGTAGCCCCTGGGCGGCCGCTTGAGCGCCTGGCCGGTCAGTTCGAACGTGCCGAGAAAGTCCTTCGCCGTCGTGATGCGCCGCCATTCGTCCGCCCGTTCGACGATGGCGTCGCGGATCGCGGCGAGCGCCGGTCCGTCGGGGTGCCAGATGCCGCAGCCGGCGAAGCAGGTCTCCGGTTCCAGGTGGAGGTAGAAGCCGGGCGCGTGGGCGTCCCGGCCGGCCTCGTGGCGGAAATGGGCGCCGACATTGGTCTTGTAGGGCGTCTTGTCCTTCGAGAAGCGGGTGTCGCGGTAGATGCGGAACAGCGAGCCGCCGTTGGGCCGCGGATCGGCGCGGAAATGCGGGCTGACCTGCGCCAGCGGTTCGGCGAAAGCGGCGATGAAATCGAGCATCGGATCGCGCACCGCTTCCCGGTAGCGCGCCTTGTTGGCCTCGAACCAGGGCCGCTCGTTGTTGGCCCTGAGTTCGCGCAGAAAATCGAAAAGGGCGGTCGAAATCGGCTGGGTCGTCATGTGCCTGTCCTGAAGGGGGTCTGTCCTGAAGGGTGGGCCGGGAACGGTGGCGGGCCCGTGCATTTTCGCCGGCCGGCCAGCGGCGGTAAAGCGGCGGCGGTAAAGCCGTTCCGGGGCAGGCGCCGCCCGGCGTGCCCGGTTTTTTCATGATCGTTCGTGAATAAATTCGGAGAATTAAGAAAATATCTATTAATCCACATCTTATGCCGCACAGCTAATCCAGACAGACTGGTCTGTCTGCAATTTTTTACGCCCTCAAAGGACTTTTTTCCAGACCCTGTCCCGGAGCGCGTTGCCGCGGCCGGCCCGGCCGGCAGGCGCACTGCGCCCGATGACGATTGTTCATATAATGTTCTCTGACGCTGTGTCAAGGATTAATTTGGTTCCCCCTCGGCAAGCTCAAGGCAGGCCCGCCGGCCCCTCGATACGGCCCCCCTTCGGCTTCGCTCAGGGCAGCCTCTCGATACGGCCCTTCGACAAGCTCAGGACAGGCTACTGGCGCGCCTGCTCGGGATGAGGTGGTTGTCGGGGGTTCGATTACCTCAACACACCGCTTTTCCTCATCCTGAGTAGCCCCGGCCGCCAGGCCGGGGCGTATCGAAGGGTCGAAGGGTCGATGGGGGCGGGGCGGCGATGCATGCGGTGGCTCAACATAGCCGGGATAATCTGGTACACAGGGCGCCCGTACATAAAGCGCCGGGGCGCCCGATGGCGATAACAAAACCGGTTCGGCCGCCGGATAGCGATACCGATTTCAGACCGGAGACGGCTCGGCGTCCGATGACCGCGGCGACATTCAGGAACACGCCATGAAACGGGTGACGAGGAGAGCGGCGCTCGGCGCCGGCGCGGGCGCCGGCGGTTTCCTCGTCCTGCCCTGGTCCCTGTCGCGCGCCGCCGGCAATGCTGCGGGCTTTACCGATACCGAAATCGTCCTTGGCATGTCGGCGGCGTTTTCCGGGCCGTCGCGCGGCCTCGGCATCGAGCTCTACCGGGGCGCCGTCTCCTATTTCACCCATGTCAACCGGGCCGGCGGCGTCGGCGGCCGCAAGATCGTCCTGAAGACGTACGACGACGGCTATCAGCCGAACCCCTCGGTGGAAAACACGGTCAAGCTGATCGTCAACGACCGGGTGTTCGCCCTGTTCGGCTATGTCGGCACGCCGACGGTGACGCGGGTGCTGCCGCTGCTGAAAAAGTTCCAGAACGAAAAGACCTTTCTCTTCTTCCCGTTCACCGGCGCCCAGCCGCAGCGCCAGCCGCCCTACGGGGAATTCGCCTTCAACCTGCGCGCCTCCTACCGCCAGGAGACCGAGGGCCTGGTGGACAACTTCGTCTCCATCGGCCGGAAGCGCATCGGCATGTTCTACCAAGCCGACGCCTACGGCCGCAGCGGCTGGGCCGGCGTGCGGCGCGCGCTGAAAAAATACGACGCGCGGATCGTCGGCGAGGCGACCTACCGGCGCGGCCAGAAATTCACCAGCATCATGCGCCGGCAGGCCGAAATCCTGAAGGCCGCGAAGGCCGAGGCCGTGATCTGCATCGGCGCCTACGCCGCCTGCGCCGCCTTCCTCCGCGACGCCGTCGATACCGGACTGCGCGTGCCGATCGCCAATCTGTCCTTCGTCGGCAGCGAGAATCTGCTCAAGATGATCGCCGAATCGCAGGACGAACCCAGACGCTACACCGAGCTTCTGGTCAATTCCCAGGTCGTGCCGAGCTATGAGGACGATTCGATACCGGCCGTCCGCGAGTATCGCGAGCTGATGCGCCGCTACAACCCGCAGCCGCCGAAGGAACTGCTCAAGGAATCCTACACGCCCTTCGACCACAGTTTCGTCAGCCTCGAGGGCTTCCTCGACGCAAAACTCATGGTCGAAATCCTGCGGCGCATGGGCGACAGGCCGGAACGCGGCAGGCTGGAAAGCGCGGTTTTCTCGGTCAGGAACTTCGATCTCGGCGTCGGCGTGCCGGTCTCGTTTTCCGCCGATCGCCGGCAGGGCCTGGACCGCGTCTACTATACCGTGGTCGACGGCGGCCGGTTCGTGCCCCTGGACGATTGGAAAGGCAGGTTCTAGCGAAATGAAGACTCAGAAGCTCTTTCAGAAAACGCTGTTCGGCATCTTCATGCTCTTCGGCCTGATCGGCATTTCGACCTCGATGCTGGCCATCTACACGGTCGATTCCCAGCTGTCGCAGGAGTACGAGTCCAACGCCAAGGGCATCGCCAAGACCATCGCCGACGCCAGCGTCGACATCATCTTGAACCGCGACCTGTCGGCGCTGCAGTCCCTGATCGATCAGTTCGTCGAAATCCAGGGCATCAGCTACATCTACATCGTCAACGATACCGGCGAATATCTCGCCCATACCTTCGTGCCCGGAATCCCGGAGGAAATTCTGGCCGGCAAGGGCGCCGGCGCGGAATCGGTGCAGCGCAGCCTGCCGGGGATGGGCGATTTCGTCGAAGTGAGCAGCCCGATCCTGGCCGGCATCGCCGGCAAGGTGCATATCGGCATGGATACCGGGCTGGTCGCCCTGAAGATCCAGCGCGCGATCGGCCAGCAGGTTTATCTTTTCTCGACTATTTTCGTCATTGGCATCATCGCGGCGATCTGGCTGGTCAACCTCGCGGCACGGCCGGTCGCGAGCCTTCTGGCCTACGCCGTCGAACTGGCGCGCGAACAGTCCGCCACCGAGGACAACGGCGTCCTGGTGCGCGACGACGAGGTCGGGCAACTGGCTCGCCTGTTTCAGTATTTTTCCGGAACGGGCGAACTGCCCGCACCGACGCGGCCTTCTCCGGCGGCCCCGGCCTGATCCGGGCGGCCGGCAGGTAGGGCGGAGCCCCTCCCGTGACGATCCCCCGCGCCATGACGGTCCTGCTCTGCACGGTGCTGCAGATCTGCCTGGGCACCGTTTACGCATGGAGCTTCTTCCAGACGCTGCTGGTCCGGCAGCACGACTGGTCCTACACCGAAACCGCGATCGCCTTCAGCGTCACCATCTTCTCGCTCGGCACGTCGGCGGCCTGGGCCGGCTACGCCCTGCCCAAGCTGGGCCCGCGCAAGCTGGCGATCATCGGCAGCCTGCTGTTCTCCGGCGGCTATGTCATCGGCGGCTTCGCCCTGCAGATCGATTCGCTGCCGCTGTTCTATCTCGGCTTCGGGGTGATCGGCGGCGCGGGGATCGGCCTCGGCTATGTCACGCCGGTGGCGACGGCCGCCAAATGGTATCCGGACCGCAAGGGCCTCGCGACCGGGATCGTCGTGATGGGCTTCGGCGTCGGCGCGTTCCTGTTGAGCAAGGTGCTGGCGCCGATCCTCATTCTGGCCACGGAGGGCGACCTGCCGTCCGTCTTTATCTGGCTCGGCGTCCTGTTCGCCGCGATTCTGCTGCCGTCCAGCTTCCTGCTGCGCGATCCGCCGCCCGGCTACCGGGTGACGGCGGCCGGCCTGCAATCGGTGTTGCAGGAAGAGGAGGACGCGGGCTCCGTCCGGCAATGTCTCATGTCGCGCGAATTCGCGGTCATGTGGCTGGTCTTCTTCTTCAACATCGCCGCCGGCATTTCCGTCATCAGCTTTCAGTCGTCCCTGCTCCAGGATGTCTGGGGCCTGGCCGATCCGACCGTCGAGCCGGAGGTTCTGGCGCAATACGGCGCGACGCTGATCGCCGTCAGTTCGCTGTGCAACGGCGCCGGGCGGCTGTTCTGGGGCCTGCTGTCGGACCGGATCGGCCGGGTGCGCGTCTTCCGGATTCTGCTCGCCAGCCAGATGATCGTCTTCGGCGTCCTGATGACCGAGAGCAACCCGTGGATCTTCTCGGCGCTGGTCTGCTATGTGCTGCTGTGCTTCGGCGGCGGCTTCGCGACCATGCCGTCCTTCGTGCTCGACGTTTTCGGGACGAAGCGCATGTCGGTGATCTACGGTGCGATGCTGACGGCCTGGGCGGCGGCCGGCATCTTCGGCCCGGTCTATGTCGGCTATATCAAGGACCAGTATCCCGACCGGGCGGTGATCTACTGCTTCCTGATCGGCGTCCTGATCCTCGGGCTCGGCTATTCCTTCTCCTACCTGCTGAACGACGACCGGATCCGTTTCGGCAAGCCGACCCTCGAAGGCACCCTGCGCCGGTTCGGGATTGCCGTGCCGGGCGTAAAATAGCGGCCGCTACCGCCAGCCGGCGCGGTCGGCCACGCGCACCGCTTCCTTCTGGTATCTGGCGAGCTCGGACAGGGCCAGCGAATCGGCCTTGAACTCGCCGAAGTCGGCGACGGTCCTGCCGGGCTGGACATCCCTGCGCACCGGGTATTCGTTGACGATGCGGGCGTAGATCTCCTGGGCTTCCCTGCTCGCCAGGAACTCGATCAGCTTCACGGCGTTCGCCCGGTTCTTCGAATGCTTCGCCACGCCGGCGCCGGAGATGTTGACGTGGGCGCCCCGACCGGCAGTGCCGGGGCCCTTCTGGTTCGGCCAGAACAGGCGGACGGCGGCGGCGGCCTTGCGGTCGCGCTCCTTCTTCGACTTGGCGAGGCCGGCGAAATAGTAGGTGTTGGCGATCGCGATGTCGCATTCGCCGGCTGCAACGGCGCGGATCTGGTCGCGGTCGCCCCCGGCGGGCTTGCGGGCGAAATTCTTCACGAAGCCGTTGGCCCAGGCCTGCGTCTTGCCGGCGCCGTTGGCCGCAACGATCGAGGCGATCAGCGACTGGTTATAGACGTTCGAGGAGGAGCGGATGCAGATGCGGCCCTTCCACTTGCCGTCGGCCAGCGCCTCGTAGGTCGACAGTTCCGACGGCTTGACCTTTGCCGGGTTGTAGAAGATCGGGCGGCCGCGCACCGTGAGGCCGAACCAGTGGCCTTCCGGATGGCGGTAGCGCGCCGGGACGGCGGCGGCGAGCATGGCGGAATTGAGGGGCTGGAAGGCGCCCAGAGCGTCGAGCCGGATCAGCCGCGCCGCATCCGTCGTCAGGATCACGTCGGCCGGGCTGGCGGCGCCTTCGGCCTCGAGCCGGGCGATCATGCCCCTCTTGAGATAGACGACCTTCGCCTCGATGCCGGTCTTTTCCCGGAACCGGTCGAGCAGCGGCTTCATCAGCACGGCCTGCCGGTAGGAATAGATGTTGACGTCGTTTGCGGCGGCGGCCGTGCCGGCTGCGGCGATGGCGAGCGCGCCGGCAAGAAGCGGGAGGAGCTTTCGCATGGTTTCCGGTTCCCGGCTTGAAGTGCAATTGATAATTATTTGCAAAATATCCGTTGGCCGCGTTTCGGCGCAATCCGGAAATTGCGAGCGATTCGCAACAAGGTGTCGCAGGTCTGCTGCCGGGAACGTCATGCCCGGAGGCGGGGCGACGCCCGGTATGCACGCGCCGCGCCGCGCGCTTGACCGGCCTGCCCGGCCGTGGGAAGGCAGCGCACCCCGTTCGCGGAGCGCGCCATGCTCGATCCCAAATTCCTCAAATTCGATACGCTGAGCCTCCATGCCGGCCAGCATCCGGATCCGGCGACCGGGGCCCGGGCGGTGCCGATCTACCAGACGACGTCCTACATGTTCCCGGACGTCGAGCACGCCGCTTCGCTGTTCAACCTCGAGCGGGCCGGCCACATCTATTCGCGCATTTCCAACCCGACGGTCGCGGTGCTGGAGGAAAGGCTGGCGGCGCTGGAGGGCGGCGTCGGCGCAATCTGTACCGCCAGCGGCATGGCGGCGATCCATCTGGCCGTCGCGACGCTGATGGGGCAGGGCGGGCATATCGTGTCGTCCGGGTCGATCTACGGCGGCACCCACAACCTGTTCACCCATACGCTGCCCCGCTTCGGCATCGAGACGACCTTCGTCGATCCGCGCGATCCGGCCGCCTTCGAGGCGGCGATCCGGCAGGAGACGAGGCTGGTGTTCGGCGAGACCCTGGGCAATCCGGGCCTGGAGGTCATGGACCTGCCGGCGATTGCGGAGATCGCCCACGGGCACGGCATCCCGCTGATGATCGACAGCACCTTCGCCACGCCCTGGCTGTTCCGGCCGTTCGATCACGGCGCGGACATCGTCATGCATTCGGTGACCAAGTTCCTCGGCGGGCACGGCGTGGCGATCGGCGGCGCGATTATCGACGGCGGCACCTTCGACTGGGAAGCCTCAGGCCGCTTCCCGACCATGACCGAGCCCTATGCCGGCTATCACGGCCTCGACTTCGCCGACGAGTTCGGCCCCGCCGCCTTCATCATGCGCGCCCGCGCCGAAGGCCTGCGCGATTTCGGCGCCGCCATGGCGCCGGCCAACGCCTTCTACCTGCTCCAGGGCGTCGAATCGCTGCCGGTGCGCATGGCGCGCCATGTCGAGAACACGCGCAGGATCGTGGCGTTCCTCGATGCCAGCCCGGACGTCGACTGGGTGAGCTATCCGGAACTGCCGTCCCATCCGGATCACGAGCTGGCCAAACGCCTGCTGCCGAAAGGCTGCGGCGCGATCTTCAGCTTCGGCATCAGGGGCGGGCGCGAGGCCGGCCGCCGTTTCATCGAGCGGCTCGGCCTGTTCTCCCATCTCGCCAATGTCGGCGACGCCAAGTCCCTCGTCATCCACCCGGCGAGCACGACGCACCAGCAGATGGACGCCGAAGCGCTCAAGGCCGCCGGCGTCGGGGAGGACCTGGTGCGCCTGTCGGTCGGCCTGGAGGATGCGGACGACCTGATCGACGATCTGGCGGCGGCGCTCCGGGCGTCGCAGAAGAGCCGGGCGGCTTGAGGGGGCGCGAATCATGGAACTCAGCGTCAACGGCAAGCGCGTCTACGGCTCGACCGGCGGGCGGGACTTCGACCCCGCACAGGACCCGGTCGTCTTCCTGCACGGCAGCGGCATGGACCGCACGGTCTGGCAGTTGCAGACCCGCTATTTCGCCTGGCACGGGCGCAGCGTGCTGGCGGTCGACCTGCCCGGCCACGGCAAGTCGGAGGGCCCGGCGCTCGCCAGCATCGAAGCCCAGGCCGAGTGGGTAATCGCCTTGCTGGACGCGGCCGCCGCCGCAGAGGCGGCGCTGGTCGGCCATTCGATGGGCGCGGCGCTGGCGTTGGAGACGGCCGCCGCGTATCCCGACCGGGTCAGCGCCATTGCGCTGTGCGGCGTCGCCGAGGCGATGCCGGTCCATCCGGAACTGCTGGCGGCGGGCCTGGAGGGCGCGCACCACGCCTTCGACCTCATCACCTCCTGGGGCTTCGACCGCAAGGCCCATCTCGGAGGTCACAAGGCGCCCGGCACCTGGATGACCGGCGGCGCCCTGCGTCTGCTGGAGCGCGGCCGGGACGCCGTGGTCGGCACCGACCTCGCTGCGTCGAACGCCTACAAGGGCGCGCCGGCCGCGGCGGCGAAAGTCCGCTGCCCGGCGCTGTTTGTGCTCGGCGACCGGGACCGCATGACCCCGCCGCGCAACGCAAGGCCGCTGATCGAGGCGATCAACGGCGCAAGGGTCGAGACCATCGCCGATTGCGGCCACATGATGATGGTCGAACGCCCCGACGAAACCCTGGATGCGCTGAGGACGCTGCTGTAGCGGGGCGTGGCAGTGCGATTTCGCCGTCTCGGACAATCTCTACGCGGTACCGGGTCCCTCGATACGGCGCGCAAGCGCGCCTACTCGGGATGAGGTGTAAGGTGTTCGAGTTACTCCCTACGCCTCACCCTGAGTAGCCCCGGATTTCATCCGGGGCGTATCGAAGGGCCGGAAGTCTCAGTGGGTATGCGTCGGTTCGGCGCCGCACCGCGCCGTCTCACCACAGCCAGGATTCGACCTTCGGATAGGGCGCGCGCTGGCCGAGATATTGCAGGCCCTTGACGGTGCGCACGATCCACCAGATCAGGGCCGCCACGAGGATCAGCCAGCCGACGAAGATGAACACGGTCGCCACGCCGACGGCGCTGTAGAGCAGGCCGATCCAGAAGGTTCGGATCTGGAAGCGGTAATGGTCGGCGGCCCATTCGGCGGCGCCGCTTCGGCTGACATAGGCGATGATGACGCCGGCGATGGCGAGCACGCCGAACACGATGGCGCCGAGATAGAGGAAATAGACGATCTTCGCGTTGCCGCTGCCGTCCGGGGCCGGGTTTTCGGACGGCAGGATGTCAGCGTTCGGCATCGGTCGGGGCCGCCCGCTTTTCCTACGAGAACAGCACCGACGACAGGCCGCGCCGGCCCTTCTGCGTCAGCGGGTGGCCCGGTCCCAGGGCGTCGAAGAACTTGAGCAGCAGCTTGCGCGCCTTGGCGTCCTCCCATTCCCGGTCGCGCCGGATGCTCTCGATCAGCGCGTCGATGGCGTCTCCGGCCTGGCCGCGGGCGTAGAGGGCGCAGGCCAGGTCATAATGCGCCTGGAGATCGGCGGGATCGGCCTCGATCCGGGCCCGCAGCGCCTCGGGATCGCCGGTCTCGCCGAGATCGTCGATCAGGGCGAGCGCCGCCCGGGCGGCCACGACATCCGGCTCCTTCGCCATTTCCTCCGGCAACTGGCCGAGCATCTGGCGCGCCTGGTCCGGCTGGCCGAGCATGATCGCCGCGCGCGCCAGGCCGACCAGCGCCGCCGCGTTGGCGCCGTCGAGCTCGAGGATGCGCGAATACAGGCCTGCCGCGGCGCCGCCGTCGCCCCGGTCGAGCGCGGCGCGGGCCTCGCCGAGCATCTGGTCGACGACCGGGTCGGCCGGCGGCGCGGCGCCCGGCGCGGCCGCGGCGAGCCGCTCGACGAACTGGCGAAGCTGGCTTTCCGGCTGGGCGCCGACGAAGCCGTCGACCGGCCGGCCGCCGGCGAAGGCGAAGACGGCGGGAATCGACTGCACGCGCAACTGGCCGGCCAGGGCCTGGTTCTTGTCGACGTCGATCTTGACCAGCCGGACCTTGCCGTTCTGCTCCTTCACGACCTTTTCGAGGGCCGGGCCGAGCTGCTTGCACGGGCCGCACCAGGTCGCCCAGAAATCGACGATCACCGGCGCCTCCTGCGACGCCTCGATCACGTCTGCCGCGAAGTTGGCGGTGTCCGAATCCTTGATCACGTCGGCGCCCGCCGCGCCGCCTTCGCCGATCAGCATGTCCATGAAAGCTCCTGCACCCTCGGGTGGTCGCGTCGCATCTTACATGGCGGAGCGTGCCGCACCGGGCAAGGGGATGGAAGCGCGCGGGTCTCCCGCCCGGCAGGTGGCCTCAATCCGGCGCGGCTTCGAGGTCCATGATCTGCGGATCGTGGCCGCAGCTTCGGACGAAGGCGAGCAGATCGGCGCCGGCGATCGTCGTCGTCGCGTCGTTGCGCAGCGGATGGATGTTGACCAGCCGGTGTTCCATCAGCCCTTCGTCCAAGATCACCGTGACCCGGCGATCCGCGTCGTTGATCAGGCCGAAGGGCGTGACCGCGCCGGGCGTGACCCCGAGCACCTCCATCAGCAGTTCCGGGCTGCCGAAGGACAGCGACCCGCGGGCGCCGATGCGCTTGCGGAAGGCCTTGAGGTCGACCGGCCGGTCCTCCTCCGCGACGACCAGCCAGAGCCGCTTGTTCTTGTCGCGCAGGAACAGGTTCTTGACATGGCCGCCGTCCAGTTCGCCGCGCAGCGCCTTGCTCTCCGCCACGGTATGAAGCGGCGGATGCTCGGCGGTGGTCCAGTCCAGGCCCAGGGATTCGAGCCGGGAGTAGAGCTGCTGTTCGGTGGCGGGCATCGGAGTTCTTCGGGTCGTCGGTAACGGCGGGACAGGCGCGGGCGGGCGGGCTTCCGGCTTGAAATCCGGAGGGGCCTATCTAACTGTGACGCAGCCGCGACGCCAGCCCTTGCGCTTCATCCTTGTCAATTCCGGGGGCCGGCGTATAGTCCGCGGCTTCACGGGCGGTCCGGGCCTGTCCAGGGCTGCCGCCAGAGTCTGCGCGGGAGTAGCTCAGAGGTAGAGCATCACGTTGCCAACGTGAGGGTCGCGAGTTCAAATCTCGTCTCCCGCTCCAGACTTCCCCGGTAAATCCGTTCCCGTTCCGCAGCGCCATTCGCGCCTTGAAACCCTGCCCGGCAGGCGGTATCGGCTGGCCGTCGAACGGCCCTGCCCGCCATTGCTTCCGGACAGCGAAGCCCCTCCGGAACACCCGCCGGCGGGCCGGCGCCAGGGCGAATGGCCAGCGCGAAAGAAATACCATGAGCACCAACAAGTCCCTCCTCATCCTGCCGGGCGACGGCATCGGCCCCGAAGTGATGGACCAGGTCGTCCGGGTCGCCGACTGGTTCGGCCGGGAACGGGCAGTGAAGTTCGATCTGGACGACGGCATCTGCGGCGGCGCGGCGCTCGACGCCGAGGGCACGGCGATGCCCGACGCGGTGATGGCCAAGGCGAAGGCCAGCGACGCCGTGATGTTCGGCGCCGTCGGCGGCCCGAAATGGGACGCCAACCCCTTCCACCTCAAGCCGGAACAGGGCCTGCTGCGCCTGCGCAAGGAGCTCGACCTGTTCGCCAACCTGCGCCCGGCGCTCTGCTTCGAGGCGCTGGCCGAAGCCTCCTCGCTGAAGGCCGACCTCGTCTCCGGCCTCGACATCGTGATCGTGCGGGAGCTCACCGGCGGCGTCTATTTCGGCGAGCCGCGCGGCATCGAGACCCTGGCCGACGGCAGCCGCAAGGGCGTCGACACCCAGCTCTACACCACGCCGGAGATCCACCGCATTGCAAGGGTCGCCTTCGAGCTGGCGCGCAAGCGGCGCAACCTGGTGCATTCCTCGGAGAAGTCGAACGTCATGCACACCGGCGTGCTGTGGCGCGAGGAGGTGACGGCGGTCCACGAGGCCGAATACGCCGATGTCGAGTTGCGGCACATCCTGTCCGACAACTGCGCCATGCAACTCGTGCGCGCGCCCAAGCAGTTCGACGTGATCGTGACCGACAACCTGTTCGGCGACATGCTGTCCGACGTCGCCGCCATGCTGACCGGCTCGCTCGGCATGCTGCCCTCGGCCTCGCTCGGCGCGGAAGACCCGGCGACCGGCAAGCGCCACGCGCTCTACGAGCCGGTCCACGGCTCGGCGCCGGACATCGCCGGCCAGGGCGTCGCCAACCCGCTCGCCTGCATCCTCAGCTTCGCGATGGCGCTGCGCTATTCCTTCGACCTGGGCGACGAGGCCGACATGCTGGAGGCCGCGGTCGCCGGGGTGCTCGCCAAGGGCCTGCGCACCGCCGACCTCGCGCAGGCGAACACATCGCGCGTCTCCACCGCCGAAATGGGCGACGCCGTCCTGCGGGGGCTGGAGCAGGCGGCGGGGTAGGGAGCCCGATTTTAGGTTGAAATTGCCGGGAAAAGGACTATTATAAGCCTACTTTGACGTAATTTCTGCAAAGAAGGCGCGAAATGCTCCGAAAATTCCGGGTCAAGAACTTCCTCTCGTTCCGCGACTGGCAGACCCTCGACCTCACCGTGGCGGCCAACGCCCCGGACCTGCCCGGCCGCTTCGTGCAGTCCGTCCCCGGCTCCAAGGACCGCTTCCCCACCTTCGTCGCCATCTTCGGCGCGAATGCCTCGGGGAAGACGAACATTTTGCGTGCGATTTCCTTTTTGGAAATGTTTGTGCGAACTTCCCATCAAAACCAACCAAATGAACCTATCAAAGTAATTCAATTCTTAGGAGAAAATTTTGGCAAAGAAACTACAGAATTTGAAGTCGAATTCGATGCGCCATTCGATAATGAACGGGAAAAAGTAAAATACTCATACCGATTAGCAATATCTCCAGACCACCGAGTTGTCTTAGAAGAAGACCTTAAATACTATCGGGGCAATAGGCCAAGGCGATTGTTTTCTCGAAACCGGCAGGAATTTAGGTTTGGCGAAGACTTTAAACTGCACCACAAAGATCTGTCCATCAGCAAGATTAGAGACAACTGTAGCGTAATTACAATTTTAGCACAATTTAACCACCCAATCAGCACGAGCATTTTAGAGAATTTTTTTTCATTTAGCTCGAATGTACCTAGTATAGACGCGGGTGAGGAGCAGGTGATTTTGGAAGCGTCCTTCTATTATGAGAACAGCCCAGAGTTGCTGGAAGGTTTTCTCGAATTCTCGAAAAAATTTGATATTGGCATAGAAAAAATTGAATTTACGTCTTCGCCTGGTGGCTCACTTCCAATGTTTAGTCATCGCGGTATCTCACACTCAATTTGGCATAACTTGGAATCTCATGGCACAAAAAAGATCTTTTCGCTATTTCCAATATTATTCTTCGCTCAACATTTTGGAAGAATTGCTTTTGTGGACGAGTTGGATAACGCGATACACTCTCTCATTTTGCCGGAAATTATCGATCTCTTTGTCGATCCAGTCCGAAATCCGAACAATGCACAGTTGATTGCCGCCTGCCAAAATCCGGGCATATTACAAAATTTGGAGAAGGAGGAAGTATTTTTTACGGAGAAAGGCGCCGAAGGCGCGACAGAAATTTACGGCTTGAAAGACATTAGAGGCGTACGCCGGGAGAGCAATATTTACGCGAACTATCTCGCCGGCGCTTTCGGCGGGGTGCCGAAAGTCGCGTAGCGGCATGGTCCGCCGTGTCAAGCGGCCGGTCTACGTCGCGTGCGAGGGCAGGAGCGAAACGGGATATATTCGGTGGCTCAACCGATTGGCGGACGCTCAGGGCGTTCCGGTCGCCCTTACCGCGCACGATATGAAAGGCGGTTCCCCCGCAGACATTGCAGACAGGGCCGCACGGTTCTTGCGAGGCAGCATCGGCGGGCCGAGGATCTATCGCGGAAAGTATCTTTTTCTGGACAGAGACCTTACCGTCAATTCCCGGCGAGATCTGGATCGGGCGGTACAGATCGCGAAGAAACATTCATTCCGCATCGTCTGGCAGCACATCTGCCACGAATGCTTCCTGCTGAAGCACTTTGCCCGGACGGAGCGGCTCGGCCCCTCGACTGCGGACGATTGCTACCGCGCACTACTTGGGGTCTGGCCCGGCTACCGCAAGGGGCTGGACGCCACGGAATACGAACGGCGGCTATTGCTCGACCATCTGGCACGCGCCCGCGGCAACCTGCCGGAGCTTGACGCTTTCCTGAACGATATCGGCTGGAACTGAGCGTCCGCCGCCGACTACACCCCGATCAGCAGCCGTTCGGGATCTTCCAGGCCTTCCTTGACCTTGACCAGGAAGGTCACGGCTTCGCGGCCGTCGACGATGCGGTGGTCGTAGCTGAGCGCGAGATACATCATCGGGCGGATGACGACCTGGCCGTCGCGGGCGACCGGACGCTGCTCGATCCGGTGCATGCCGAGGATGCCGGATTGCGGCGGGTTGAGGATCGGTGTCGACAGCATCGAGCCGTAGACCCCGCCGTTCGAGATCGTGAAGGTGCCGCCGGTCAACTCGGCCATCGAGAGGGCGCCGTCACGCGCCCTGACGCCGAGCTCGGCGATGCTGCGCTCGATTTCGGCGAAGGACAGGCCGTCGGCATCGCGCAGGACCGGCACGACCAGGCCCTGTTCGGTGCCGACCGCCACGCCGATGTCGTAATGGTTCTTGTAGACGATGTCGTCGCCGTCGATCTCGGCGTTGACCGCCGGGATTTCCTTTAGCGCCTCGATGCACGCCCTGACGAAGAAGGACATGAAGCCGAGGCGCACGCCGTGCCGCTTCTCGAAACCGTCGCGATAGCGCTTGCGCAGGTCGAGGATGGCGCTCATGTCGGCGTCGTTGAAGGTCGTCAGCATCGCCGCGCTGTTCTGGGCCTCCTTCAGCCGCTCGGCGATGCGCCGGCGCAGGCGGGACATGCGCACCCGCACCTCGCGGTCGCCGTCCGCGCGCGGTTCGGGGGCCGGCGCGGGTTTCGGGGCGGGTTTCGGCGCGGGCGCCCGGGGTGCCGGCGCAGGTACGGGTTCCGGCGTGGGCTCGGGCTGCGGCGCGGCGGCTTTCTCTTCCGCAGCCGCCTGCGCCGCCAGGTGCGCCTCGATATCGGCTTTGAGCAGACGGCCGTCCTTGCCCGTGCCCTCAATGGCGGCCGGATCGAGATCGTGCTCGGCGACCAGCTTGCGCACCGCCGGGCTGAGCGGCGGGGCTACAGGTTCAGGGGCAGGTTCCGGTTCAGGTTCGGGTTCAGGTTCGGGTTCGGGCCGGGCCGGGGCTGCCGCGACCGCGGCGCCGGTCTCGTCGATCCGGCCGAGCACCGCGCCGACTTCGACTTCGGCGCCCTCGCCGGCGACGATTTCCGCCAGCACGCCGGCCGCCGGCGCATTGACCTCCAGCGTCACCTTGTCGGTTTCCAGTTCGACCAGCGGCTCGTCGGCGTCGACGGCCTCGCCCACCGCCTTGAACCATTTGGCGACTTCGGCCTCCGTCACCGATTCGCCGAGCGCAGGCACCTTGATGTCAACGGTCATGGGGAAAGTCCCGTTCGCAGAATTCGGTTCGTTCGCCGGTTCAGTCGCCGAACGACAGTGCCTCGTCGACCAGCCGTTTCTGTTCGGCGACGTGGCGGGCGTTAAGGCCGGTCGCGGGCGAGGCCGCTTCCGGCCGGCCGACATAGCGGGGCCGGCCGGGAGTCATGCCGATGTCGCGCATCGCCGCCTCGATCCGCCGGTCGACGAAGGTCCAGGCGCCGGCATTCTCCGGCTCCTCCTGGCACCACACGACCTCGGCCTGTCTGAAGCGCGACAGTTCCTCGGTCAGCGGCCTGGCGGGGAAGGGATAGAGCTGTTCCATGCGCAGGATGCAGACCCGGTCGTTCAGGCCGCGCGCGTCGCGCTCCGCGGCCAGGTCGAAATAGACCTTGCCGGAGCACAGGATCACGCGCTCGATGCCATCGTCCGGGCCGAGCGCCGAATCGTCCCACAGGATCCGGTGGAAGGAGCTGCCGGTGGTGAAGTCGGCCAGCTTCGAGACCGCGGCCTTGTGGCGCAGCAGCGATTTCGGCGACATCACGACCAGCGGCTTGCGCGTCTTGCGCCGGACCTGGCGGCGCAGGACGTGGAAATAGTTCGCCGGGCTGGTGCAGTTCACGACCTGCATGTTCTCTTCGGCGCACAGCTGCAGATAGCGCTCCAGCCGGGCCGAGGAATGCTCCGGCCCCTGGCCCTCGTAGCCGTGGGGCAGCAGCATGACGAGGCCGCACAGGCGCAGCCATTTCGATTCGCCCGAGGCGATGAACTGGTCGATGACGATCTGGGCGCCGTTGGCGAAATCGCCGAACTGGGCCTCCCACAGGATCAGCGCGTTGGGCTCGGCCAGCGCATAGCCGTATTCGAACCCCAGAACCGACATCTCGGCGAGCGGTGAATCGATTACCTCGAACAGCGCCTGGTCCGGCGACAGGTTCTGCAGGGGCAGGTGTTTGGCCTCCGTCTCCTGGTCGACCAGCACGGCATGGCGGTGGGAGAAGGTGCCCCGGCCGCTGTCCTGGCCGGACAGGCGCACCGGCGTGCCTTCGACCAGCAGGGAGCCGAACGCCAGCGCTTCGGCCAGCGCCCAGTCGATGCCTTCGCCCTTGTCGACCGCCTTCTTCCGGGCATCGAGCTGCCGGGCGATCTTGCGGTTGAGGTTGAAGTCCTCCGGCACGTCGCCGAGCTTGCGGCCGAGCCGGCGCAGCTGCCCGGCATCCACGGCGGTGTCGCCGCGGATATAGTCGCCGCGCGTCGGCTCCAGCCCGGTCCAGGCGCCTTCCAGCCAGTCCGCCTTGTTCGGCTTGTAGCCGCCGGCCGCCTCGAAATCCGCCTCCAGCCGCCGCTCGAATTCGCCGACCATCGCGTCGGCTTCCTTGTTGGAAAGGACGCCCTCGTCGACCAGCTTGCGGCTGTAGACCTCGCGTACCGTCCCATGGCGCGCGATCGTGCGGTACATCAGCGGCTGGGTGAAGGCCGGCTCGTCGCCCTCGTTATGGCCGTGGCGCCGGTAGCAGAACATGTCGATCACGGCATCGGTCTGGAAGGCGTCGCGGAACTCGGTGGCGATGCGCGCGACATGGACGACGGCTTCCGGATCGTCGCCGTTCACATGGAAGATCGGCGCCTGCACGATCTTGGCGAACTCGGTGCAGTAGGGGCCGGAGCGGCTGTGCACCGGGTTGGTGGTGAAGCCGATCTGGTTGTTGACGATGAAATGGATCGTGCCGCCGGTGCGGTAGCCGTTGAGCTCGGCAAGGTCCAGCGTCTCCGCGACCACGCCCTGGCCGGAGAAGGCGGCGTCGCCGTGCAGCAGCAGGCCCATCACCTGGCGCCGGGCGCTGCGGATCCTCGCGCCCTTCGCGGTGCGCTGGGTCTGCTTGGCGCGCACTTTGCCGGCGACGACCGGGTTGACCGCCTCCAGGTGGGACGGGTTCGCGGTGAGCGAGAGATGGACGGTGTTGCCGTCGAAATCCCGGTCCGACGAGGTGCCGAGATGGTACTTGACGTCGCCGGAGCCCTGCACGTCCTCCGGGTTGGCGGAGACGCCCTGGAATTCCGAGAAGATCGCCTGATAGGGCTTGCCCATCATGTTGGCGAGGACGTTGAGCCGCCCGCGGTGCGGCATGCCGATGACGATTTCCTCGACGCCGAGCTGGCCGCCGCGTTTGATGATCTGTTCCAGCGCGGGAATGGTCGATTCCGCGCCGTCGAGTCCGAAGCGCTTGGTGCCGGTGTATTTCCTGTCCAGGAATTTCTCGAAGACCTCGGCCTGGATCAGGCTGCCCAAGATCGCCTTCTTGCCCTTGGTGGTGAATTCGGTGCGGTTCTCGATCGCCTCGATCCGGGACTGGATCCACGTTTTCTGGTCCGGGTCCTGGATATGCATGAATTCGACGCCGATGGTGCCGGCGTAGGTCGCCTTGCAGCGGGCGACGATCTCGCGCAGCGTCGCGGTATCGCCGAGGCCGAGATAGTTGTTGATGAAGATGCGCCGGTCGAGGTCGCGCGGCGTGAAGCCGTAGGTCTCGTAGTCCAGCTCCGGATGGTCCTCGCGCACCTCGATGCCCAGCGGATCGAGCTGGGCCAGCAGATGGCCGCGCACCCGGTAGCTGCGGATCAGGATCAGGGCGCGGATCGAATCGCGGGTCGCCTCGCGGATTTCGTCTTCCGTCGCGGGCGTCGCGGGCGTTGCCCGCGCGACGGCCGGGCCGCCGTTCGTGCGGGTCGCCGCATCGCCGTTGCCCACGACCCGGGTCGCCCGGGGCGCCCAGTCCGGCCCGGCAAGATCGGCCAGCGCCGCCTGGGCGCCATCGTCCAGATCGTCGAAAAAGTCCCGCCAGTCGTCGGCGACCGAGCGCGGATCGGCGAGATAGCGCTCATACAGGTCGGCGATGAAGGGTGCGTTGGCCCCGGTGAGGTAGGAGGACGCCTCGAAGTCCCGCGCCGTCTGTGTCATGGGTCCGGCTTGCCTGCTGTTGCGGTCGCTGCCGCCCGGCACCGCGCCGGGCGCCCCTAGACACTAGGTATCCCGGCCCCTTTTGTCACCGGGAAGCGCTATCACCGTTGCGCGACGGAACGCGAAATGCCGCGCTCAGCCGCCCATCGCGGCGAGCATGGTGTCGCCGATCGCGGCCGGCGAATCGGCGACGTGGAAGCCGGCGCTCTTCATCGCCTCGATCTTGTCGCCCGCCGTGCCCTTGCCGCCGGCGATGATGGCCCCGGCATGGCCCATGCGCCGGCCGGGCGGCGCGGTCAGGCCGGCGATGAAGCCGGCGATCGGTTTGGACGTACCCGAGGCTTTGTAGAACTCGGCCGCCTCTTCCTCGGCCGTGCCGCCGATCTCGCCGATCATGACGATGCCTTCGGTCTCGTCGTCGGCCAGGAACATCTCCAGGCAGTCGATGAAGTTCGTGCCGTTGACCGGGTCGCCGCCGATGCCGATGCAGGTCGATTGCCCCAGGCCGGTCGCGGTGGTCTGGGCGACCGCCTCGTAGGTCAGCGTGCCGGAGCGCGAAACCACGCCGATCCGGCCGCGCTTGTGGATATGACCCGGCATGATGCCGATCTTGCAGGCGTCCGGCGTGATGACGCCGGGGCAGTTCGGCCCGATCAGCCGGGTCCCGGAATTCTGCAGCGCGCGCTTGACCCGCACCATGTCGAGCACCGGGATGCCCTCGGTGATGCACACGACCAGCGCGACGCCGGCGTCGATGGCCTCGAGGATCGCGTCGGCCGCAAACGGCGGCGGCACATAGATCGCGCTGGCGTTCGCCCCGGTCTGCGCCACCGCCTCGCCGACCGTATCGAAGACCGGCAGGTCGAGATGGGTGGCGCCGCCCTTGCCTGGCGTGACGCCGCCGACCATCCGCGTGCCGTAGGCGATCGCCTGTTCGGAATGGAAGGTGCCCTGGCTGCCGGTAAAGCCCTGGCAGATCACCCTGGTGTTTTCGTCGACCAGTACCGCCATGGCTACGCCGCCTCCTTCACGGCTGTCACGACCTTCTCCGCCGCGTCGGCCAGGTCGTCGGCCGAGGTGATCGGCAGGCCGGAGTCGGCGAGGATCTTCTTGCCCAGGTCGACATTGGTGCCGGCGAGGCGCACGACCAGCGGAACGTGCAGGCTGACCTCCCGGGCCGCGGCGACCACGCCCTCGGCGATCACGTCGCAGCGCATGATGCCGCCGAAAATGTTGACCAGGATGCCTTCGACATTGGGATCGCTGAGGATGATCTTGAACGCGGTGGTGACCCGCTCGCGCGTCGCGCCGCCGCCGACATCGAGGAAATTGGCCGGCTCGCCGCCATAGAGCTTGATGATGTCCATGGTGCCCATGGCGAGGCCGGCGCCGTTCACCATGCAGCCGATGGTGCCGTCCAGCTTGACATAGTTGAGGTCGTGCCGGGCGGCTTCCAGCTCCGCCGGATCCTCCTCGTCCTCGTCGCGCAGCTCGGCGATGTCCGGATGGCGGTAGAGCGCGTTGTCGTCGAAATTCATCTTGGCGTCGAGGGCGAGCACTTCGCCGCCGCCGGTCACGACCAGCGGGTTGATCTCGACCAAGCTGGCGTCGAGTTCGGTAAAGGCCCGGTACATCGCCGTGAGGAACCGGGTCGCCGATTTCACCTGGCCGCCCTCGAGGCCGAGGCCGAAGGCGACGGTCCGGCAATGATGGGCCTGGATGCCGGTCGCCGGGTCGATGGCGACGCGGATGATCTTCTCCGGCGTCTCCTCGGCGACCTGCTCGATATCCATGCCGCCTTCGGTCGAGGCCATGACGGTGACCCGGCTCGTGGCCCGGTCGAGCAGGACCGAGAGATACAGCTCCCGGGCGATGTCGCAGCCGTCCTCGATGTAGAGGCGCTTGACCTCCTTGCCCTCCGCGCCGGTCTGCTCGGTGACCAGCACCTGTCCCAGCATGGCGTCGGCGTTGGCGCGGACCTCGTCGACCGACTTCACGACCCGCACGCCGCCCTTGCCGTCGGGATCGTTCCGGAAGCGCCCCGCGCCGCGGCCGCCGGCATGGATCTGGGACTTCACGACCCAGATCGGGCCGCCGGTCTTTTCGGCCTGCTGGACCGCCTCGTCCGGCGTCCAGGCGACGCCGCCGTCCGGCACCGCGATGCCGTAGCGGCGCATCAGCTCCTTGGCCTGGTACTCGTGAATGTTCATGCTGGCTCCCCTGCAGGGAAAAGAGGGCGGTTTCGAACCGGGACGGGTGCGCCGCTACATCAAGGGGCGGGTGGCCTCGATCAGCGCCTTCACGGCGGCCACCGATTTCTCGAACATCGCCCGCTCGCCGTCGTCGAGTTCGATCTCCATGATCCGCTCGACGCCGCCGGCGCCGATCACCACCGGCACGCCGACATAGAGGCCGGAATGGCCGTATTCGCCGTCCAGGTACGCGGCGCAGGGCAGGACGCGCTTCTTGTTCTTGAGATAGCTCTCGGCCATCGAGATGGCGGACGCTGCCGGCGCGTAGAAGGCCGAGCCCGTCTTGAGCAGGCCGACGATCTCGGCGCCGCCGTCGCGGGTGCGCTGGACGATGCCGTCGAGCGTGTCCTGATCGATCCAGCCCATCTTCACCAGGTCCGGCAACGGCACGCCGGCGACGGTGGAATAGCGCACCGCGGGCACCATGGTGTCGCCGTGGCCGCCGAGCACGAAGGCCGTCACGTCCTCCACCGAGACGTTCATCTCCTGGGCGAGGAAGTAGCGGAAGCGCGCGCTGTCTAGCACGCCGGCCATGCCGACGACCCGGTTGTGCGGCAGGCCGCAATGCTCGCGCAGGGCCCAGACCATGGCGTCGAGCGGGTTGGTGATGCAGATGACGAAGGCGTCCGGCGCATGGTCGCGGATGCCCTCGCCGACCGCCTTCATGACCTTGGCGTTGGTGCCGATCAGGTCGTCGCGGCTCATGCCCGGCTTGCGCGGCACGCCGGCGGTGACGATCGCGACATCGGCGCCGACGATGGGCGCATAGTCGGATGCGCCGGCCAGGCTGGCGTCGAAGCCCTCGACCGGCGAGGCCTGGGCGAGGTCCAGCGCCTTGCCCTCCGGTACGCCTTCGACGATGTCGAACAGGACGACATCGCCCAGTTCCTTGAGGCCGGCGAGCAGGGCCAGCGTGCCGCCGATCTGGCCGGCGCCGATCAGGGCGATCTTGTTTCGGGCCATGGGATTCCCCGCGGTATGGACGGACCGTGTGGACGGGCGGAGCGTCCGGCGTCCGGGATGAGCGTCCGGGACGGGCAAACGCCCTGCCGACAGATGACGCGGGCGGGATTAGCGCGACGGGCCGGGCAAGGCAACCGCGCACAATGCGCCTGGCGGCACTTGCCGGCGCGGCCGCGCAACCGCCCCTACGGCGTCATCTCGTACAGGTTCCAGGCGGTCTTGGCGGCGACCCGGTCGTAGAGGGTGCGGGCGCGGTAGTTGTCGTCGCCGGTGATCCAGCGGATGCGGCTCCAGCCGCGCTCGGCGGCGATTTCGTTCAGGCGCGCCAGCAGCGCCTCGCCGACCTTCGCGCCGCGCGCCGCCGGGTCGACGAACAGGTCGTCCAGGAAGCCGATCTCGATGCCGCGCAGCGGGCTCGGCATGGCGCGGTAATGGGCGAGGCCGACCAGCGCGCCGCCCCGCTCCGCGACCAGCGCCTCGACGACATGGCCCGGATCGTGGATCCAGCCCCACACCGTCTCGAGCGACTCGGCGGTCATGGGCACCTTGTAGAAGTCGCCATAGCCCCGGAACAGCGGCTCCCACCCCGCCCGGTCCCCCGGCGCCGCAGGACGGATGATGAGGTCGGTCATGGGGCGACTCCGTTCAGTTCCAACATCTGCCTCGCCCGGCCCGCCCTCACGTCCGGTACGCCGGGTCCTTGCGCTCCATCAGGCGCATCAGCGCGGGCCATTCCAGCGTTTCGTCTCCCTCGGCGCCGTTGCCGGCCGCGCCGGTCTGCCACTGGGCGGCCGTGTGTTCCTGCACCGCCCGGGCCGGCAGGCTGAGGGTGCCGCCCGCCATGGCGTCGAGCTGAATCTTGCAGGCCATCTCCAGATAATAGATGCGCCGGAAGGCCTGGCTGATGTTCGCGCCGCAGGCGAGCAGGCCGTGGTTGCGCAGGATCATGACGCTGCATTCGCCCAGGTCGGCGATCAGGCGTTCCTGCTCGTCCGCGTCGAGCGCGATGCCCTCGTAATCGTGATAGGCGATGCGGTCGAGGAACTGGAAACCGTTCTGCTCCATCGGGATCAGCCCTTCCTCGAGGCAGGAGACCGCGATGCCGGCGCGGGTGTGGGTGTGGATCACCGCGTGGAGGTCCGGCCGCGCCCGGTGGATACAGGCATGGATGACGTAGCCCGCCGGGTTGATCCGCGCGCCGGGATCGTCGACCGGCGTGCCGTCCAGGTCGACCTTGACCAGGCCCGAGGCCGTGATCTCCGAATAGTGCGGGCCGAACGGGTTGATCAGGAAGTGATGTTCCGGTCCCGGCACCCGCGCCGTGATGTGGTTGTAGATCAGGTCGGTCATGCCGAAATGGTCGATCAGCCGGTAGCAGGCCGCGAGCTGGACCCGCATGTCCCATTCCCCGGCGGACATGCCGTCGGGGCGATGATCCGACCGGCCGGCCGGCAGCGTGGCGATGTTCATGGCGGTTTCCTTCCCCAATCGGGCGCGGCAAACGGGTGGGACGAGCATGCCGCCACTCCGGCCCGGCTGACAAGCCTGTGTGGCGCTGGTGCTCGACCCACCGCGGCAAGTTCGCCCGTTCGGGCGCACCGCCCGGCAGCGCGAGCGGCAAAGGGCGTCGTTCAGGCCGTCTCGGATGCGGCGACGCGCAGCCTCCCGCCGCCGCCGGCGCGCGGCTGACGGATGACGATGTCGATGTCGCGGCCGAGCGCGGTGAGCAGGCGCAGCAACCGCTCCAGCGAATACTCCCGGAAGTCGCCCCGGAGCAGCCGGGAGACGTCGGGCTGGGAGAGACCGAGCAGCCGCGCGGCCTCGGCCTGGGTGATGCCGCGCTGCCGGACGATGGTGTCGATCCGGGTGACGAGTTCGGCCTTCACGATATGCGCATCGGCGTCGGCGAGGCCGAGGTCGGCAAAGACGTTGCCGCTGCCGGTTTCCACGGCGGTCTCGGATACGGTCATGGGTCGGGCCTCATCCATGGGTGTTGCGGTGGTGCGCCTCGGCGAGCGCGAGCCGGCGGCGGTCTATGTCCTGCCCGCCTGGGCCTGGTAGATGGCGAAGCCCATCCGGCGGGGCACAGGCTCCGGGAACCGCTTCAGGTCGTCGTTGCTGGATCCTGTCCACAGGACCGGCTTGAGCATCTCATCGTTCATCGGGATTTATAGGGGTTCCGCCATGAGAACGCAATCCGGGCGCGCAAGCCCGGCGGGGCGGTATCGCCCGCCATGCGCCGCACCGGGTTTGCGCGGCGCCGGCGCTGCGGTAGGACAGCGGCGCACCCCCTCACGCCGACCCGGCACAATTCGGAGCCGCCATGTTCTACCGGCCCGGCCACGAGCATCACGGCCTGCCCCGCAACCCGTTCAACGCGCTGGTCGTGCCGCGGCCGATCGGCTGGATCTCCAGCCTGGCGCCGGACGGCACGGCCAATCTCGCGCCCTATTCCTTCTTCAACGCGGTGAGCTACTCCCCGCCGCAGGTCATGTTCTCCGCCGGCCCGCGGCCGCACCGCAGGGGCGAGCCCCACGCGCCCAAGGATTCCCGGACCAACCCCGAAGCGACCGGCGAGTTCGTCTGCAACATGGCGACCTGGGACCTGCGCGACGCGATGAACCTCACCTCCGAGCATGTGCCGCCCGGCGTCGACGAGTTCGACCATGCCGGCCTGACCAAGGCGCCGGCGGAGACCGTCGCGCCGCCGCGGGTCGCCGAATCGCCGGTCCATCTCGAATGCCGCTATCTCCGCAGCGTGCGCCTCAAGGCGTGGGAGGGCTACGGGCCCAACGTGGTGATTTTCGGCGAGGTGACCGGCATCCATATCGACGATGCGGTGCTGACCGGCGGCTTCGTCGACATGGAAAAGGTCCGCCCGATCGGCCGCCTCGGCTATCTCGACTATGTCACCGTGGCCGACGTCTGGACCATGCCCCGGCCGGATTGATCGGGCCGCCGCAAGTCCGGTTATTTGATCGCGAAGGCCTGCGGATCGAGCGGGTCCAGCCGGGCCGGATCGAACGGCCGCAGATCGACGGTCGCGGCGGCGCCGTCCGCGATCAACTCCGCCACCGCCTCGCCGGTCGAGGGGCCGTTGAGCATGCCCCACACGCTGTGGCCCGTGGCCACATAGGCGCCGGCGACGCCCGGCACCGGGCCGATCAGCGGCAGTCCGTCCGCCGTCACCGGCCGGAAGCAGGCCTGTTCCGCCAGCACCCTCGACGCCGCAAGGCCGGGCGAGACGCAGGCGGTCAGGCGGTGCAATTGCGCAACGGCGGCGGGTTCGGCCGCCACATCGGCCGGATCGAGGGGCAGCCCCTGCTCGCCGGACGAGCCGCAGACATAGGTGGTGCCGTCCGGCCGCGGGTAGAATTCGGGATGCGCCTCTTCTTCGCCCGCAGTTTCGACGTCGGCGAACAGGGCTTCCGGCGACGGCTCGTAGTCGAAGATCAGGCTGTGCGCCTTGATGCCGAATACGGGCGGCAGCGGCAGCCAGCGGCAGGCCAGCAGCGACCATGGCCCCATCGCGACGACGACGGCGTCGGCGGCGATTTCCGCATAGTCCACGATCGCGCCGGTCGCCCGTTTGCCGTCCGGCGTCAGGGCGAGGTCCTGCACGCAGCCCTCGACCAGCTGTGCGCCGCGGTCGGTTGCACCCGCCATCATCGCGGCAGTGAAGGCCGCGGGATGGACCTGCGCCGTCGTGTCCGGGGTGCTGAGCCGGCCGTGGACCGCGCTGCCGGCGCCGAGCCAGTCCGGCGGCGGCAGGCGTCCGAAGCGGCTCAGGTCCCGGCCACCGCCGGCGACGACGCCCAGCGCTTCGACCCGGCGGTAGCCCCAGTCGCCGGGAAGCTGCGCCGCAAGCCCGGCGTGCAGGTCGAAGCCGCGGCGGGCGAGCGCTGCCACCGGCGTGCCGTCGCACCAGTCGCGCGCCAGGAAGCCGCCGGACTTGCCGGAGGCGGCATTGGCGGCGCCGTTGCATTCGATCACGACCGCCTCGATGCCGCGCAGGCTGAGGAAATACGCAATCGACGCGCCGATCACGCCGCCGCCGCAGATCAGCACCTTCATACCGCCCGCCTTCGCCCGGTTTCCGCGCTCATTCCCCCGCTCACTCCGCATCCTGGCGCGCTTCGAGATAGTCCTTCGACTGCATCTCCATCAGGCGCGAGACGGTGCGCTGGAATTCCATCGCGATGTGGGTGCCGCGGTCGCGGTCGGGCCGCCGCGGTCACGCGGCAGCGAACCTGCGGATCGCAACGTCCTTCCGATTCTGCTGCGCGTGCCACAGATCGTATTGCATCTGCTGCGTCAGCCAGCTCTCGGGGCTGCCGCCGAAGGCCTCGGACAGCCGGATTGCCATTTCGGGCGAGATGCCGAGGCGGCCGTTGAGCAGCATCGACAGCGTATTGCGCGATATCGAAAGCCCCTTGGCGGCCTCGGTCACCGTCAGTCCGAGAGGATCGAGGCACTGACGCCGGATAAACGGGCCGGGATGGGGCGGGTCGTGCATGAGCATGAGGGAGCCTCCTTGGTGGATTCCCCTGCGAAAAGCCGCAATCGAGGCTCGACAACGCGGCAATGCGCGTATCCCCCCTCCCCTTGGGGGAGGGGGGAGGACTCCCCACCATTTGTAAAGAGGGTTCTGGCACGCGCGAGTATGCGTGCCGGGCACCTTGCGTGGCTCGTGCGTCACGCTGCATGGGCTTGTCTCGCGCGGGCGGGATTGAAGACGGTCTGGTTTTCGAGCAT
>JAJEGH010000050.1 GCA_022819985.1 Alphaproteobacteria bacterium
GGCATCTGCAGCCGGGTGGCGTCGTGGTCGTCTCGGGCCTGCTCACCACCGAGGAGCCGCTGGTGCTTGCGGCCTTTCGCGCGGCCCGGCTCAGGCTCCGGCGGCGCATGCGGCTCGGCGACTGGTCCACGCTGATATTGACGCCATAAGCGGCGCGCTGGCAGAAACGCCGCCATGCCTGAACAGTCCATGACGACCGACCGGCGCGCCGCGCTCGCGCGTGCCTTGGCCGACGCAGGGATCGACAAACCCATGGGCGAGGTCGAGGCGCTGGTTCGGGGCGTGGCTGCCGCAGCACCGCAGGACCGGAGCTGGCTGCGCCTGATCCACCCCGACGCCGAGGCCAACGGCGCGCTGGCCGACGAGCTCGAAGCGCTGCGGCAGACCCATGCCGAGGCACTCGACGGCATCGACACCCCGCAGCAGGCGGCGCGGCTCGCGGCGCTCCGGGACGAGCTTGCGCGGCGCGGGCTCGAGGGCTTCGTCGTACCGCTCAGCGACGAACACCAGGGCGAGTACGTCGCGCGGCGCTCGCAGCGCCTGGCCTGGCTCACCGGCTTCACGGGCTCTGCCGGCATGGCGATCGTGCTGGCCGAGCGGGCGGCGCTCTTCGTCGACGGGCGCTACACCCTGCAGGCGGCAGCGCAGGTGGACGGCAGCCTCTACGAGCACCGTCACGTCACCGAGGCGCCGGCAGACGCGTGGCTCAGGGAGCACCTCGCCGACGGGGCGACGCTCGGCTACGACCCGGCGCTGCACGGCGCGCAGGGCCGCGACCGGCTGGCGGCGCCGTGCGAGGCCGCGGGCGCGCGCCTCGCCGCTTGCGAGGACAACCCCATCGACGCGTTGTGGGCGGAGCAACCGCCGCCGCCGCTCGGCCCCATTGCGCCGCACCCGGCGCGCTTCGCGGGCATGGACGCCGGCGAGAAGCGGCAGGCGATCGCGGCCCGTCTCGCGGAGAAGGACACCGACGCCGCCGTGTTGAGCGCACCCGACTCGATCGCCTGGCTGCTCAACGTGCGGGGCGCCGACGTCGCCAACAGTCCCCTGCCCCACTCCTTCGCCATCGTGCACGGCGAGGGCGGGGTGGACTGGTTCGTGGATCGCCGCAAGCTCCTGCCCGAGATTTCGGCGCATCTGGGAAATGCCGTTCGGGTGCAGGCGCCGAACGCGTTGGCCGGCGTGCTGGATGGGCTCGCCGAAGCCGGCGAGGCCGTGCTGGTCGACGGGGCGGTGACGCCGGTCTGGATGGTGGACCGCCTGGCCGAAGGCGGCGCCAGGGTGATCCGCGGCGCCGACCCCTGCGCGCTGCCCAAGGCCTGCAAGAACGAGGCCGAGCTTGACGGCATCCGGGCCGCCCACCGGCGCGACGGCGCGGCGCTCACGCGCTTCCTCGCCTGGCTCGCGGCGGCCCCTCCCGGCTCGGTGACGGAGCTGGACGCGGTCGACCGGCTGGCGGCGATGCGCGCCGGCGGGGAGCACTTTCGCGGCCCGAGCTTCGACACGATTTCGGGCGCGGGCGCCAACGGCGCCATCGTCCACTACCGGGTGACGGCGGAGACCAACCGCACGCTGGAGCCCGGCACGCTCTACCTCGTCGATTCCGGCGGGCAGTACCTCGACGGCACCACGGACGTGACCCACACGGTCGCCATCGGCACGCCGGAGCCGGAGCACCGCGACCGCTTCACCCGCGTGCTGCGCGGCCACATCGCGCTGGCGACGGCGCGCTTCCCGCGCGGCACCACCGGCACGCAGCTCGACACGCTCGCGCGGCAGTTCCTCTGGCAGGCGGGGCTCGACTACGACCACGGCACCGGGCACGGCGTCGGCCACTATCTCAACGTGCACGAGGGTCCGCAGCGCATCTCGCGGCCGGGCCCGGGCGCGGCGCTCCGGCCCGGCATGGTCGTCTCCAACGAGCCCGGCTACTACAAGACCGGCGCCTACGGCATCCGCATCGAGAACCTGGTTGCGGTGACCGAGGTGGGCGAGGCAGAGAATGGCTTCCTCGGCTTCGAGACGCTGACGCTCGCTCCAATCGAGCGCGCGCTCGTCGAGCCCGCGATGCTGACGGCGGACGAGCGCGCCTGGCTCGATGCCTACCACGCCCGCGTGGCGGAGACCCTCGCGCCTCTGCTCGCAGGCGATGCGGCGACACTGGCCTGGCTCAGGGCGGCGACCGCACCTCTTTAGGGTGTTGGGCCGGTCATCTTCGTGGGATCGACCCAGCGCGCGAAGTCGGCCTCACTCACCACGCCGAGGTCGAGCGCCGCCTGCTTGAGCGTGGTGCCGTCAGCGTGGGCCTTCTTCGCCACCTTGGCGGCGTTGTCGTAGCCGATGTGGGGGTTCAGGGCGGTCACCAGCATCATCGATTCGTGCAATAGCTGGTCGATGCGCGCGCGGTTGGGCTCGATGCCGGCGACGCAGTTGTCGGTGAAGCTGCGGGCGCCGTCGCCGATCAGCCGGATCGACTGGAGCAGGTTGTAGATCATCACCGGCTTGAACACGTTGATCTCGAAGTGCCCGCTGGCGCCCCCCACCGAGACGGCGACGTGGTTGCCCATGACCTGAGCAGCCACCATGGTGAGCGCCTCGGCCTGGGTCGGGTTGACCTTGCCGGGCATGATCGAGGAGCCCGGCTCGTTGGCCGGAAGCTCCAGCTCGCCCAGGCCGCAGCGGGGGCCCGAGCCCAGCAGCCGGATGTCGTTCGCGATCTTCATCAGGCTGGCGGCGACGGTGTTGAGCGCGCCCGACATCTCGACGACGGCGTCGTTGGCGGCGATGGCCTCGAACTTGTTCTCGGCGGTCCGGAAGGGGAGCCCGGTCAGCGCCGCGACCTCGGCCGCGAAGCGGGCATCGAAGCCCGCCTGGGTGTTGAGCCCGGTGCCGACGGCGGTGCCGCCTTGGGCCAGCGCGCAGAGCCGGGGCAGCGCGGCGCGCACGCGCTCGATCCCGTATTCCACCTGGGTCGCGTAGCCGGAGAACTCCTGGCCGAGGGTAAGCGGCGTCGCGTCCTGCAGGTGGGTGCGGCCGATCTTCACGATATCGGCGAAGGCCTCCGACTTTGCCGCGAGCGCCCGGTGCATGTGCTCGAGCGCGGGCAGCAGCAGGTGGTGGCACTGCTCCACGGCGGCGATGTGCATGGCCGTTGGGAAGGTGTCGTTGGACGACTGGCTGCGGTTGACATGGTCGTTCGGGTGCACCGGATCCTTCGAGCCGATTTTCCCGCCCATCGTCTCGATGGCCCGGTTCGAGATCACCTCGTTGGCGTTCATGTTGGATTGGGTGCCCGAACCGGTCTGCCAGACGACCAGCGGGAAATGGTCGTCCAGCTTGCCCTTCGCCACTTCTTTCGCGGCCCTGACGATCGCCTTGCCGGTTTTCTTGTCCAGCGCGCCGAGGTCCATGTTCACTTCGGCCGCCGCCCGCTTGAGCACGCCGTAGGCGTGGACCACCTCGCGGGGCATCCGCTCCTCGCCGATACGGAAATTGCCGAGCGAGCGCTGGGTCTGGGCGCCCCAGTAGCGGTCCGCCGGCACCTTCACGGCGCCCATCGTGTCGGATTCGGTGCGCATTTCCCGTTTGTCGGCCATCGTCTTTCGCCCGTGCTTCAGGGAGTGTCGGTCGGTGAGGATGTAGCCCGCGGCCGCCCGCCGGTGAACCGGCAGCGGCGACGCATGACGGGGTTGCCTGGAATGCCGCCTTTCCGCACTTTGACGCCGCTGCGCCTTGGTATAGGCTATCGGCAAACCGGATTCCGGAGGTAGGTCATGCCAAACATCGCGACGCTGCCGGCCCCGCGCAACGCGTGGTATGTCGGTGCCTGGTCTCATGAAGTCACCGAAAAGCCGCTGGCGCGGACGATACTGAACGAAAAGGTCGTGCTGTTCCGCGACCGGGAGGGCAAGGCGGCGGCGCTGGAAGACCGGTGCAGCCACCGCGCGACCCCGCTTTCGCTCGGCGAGGTCACCGAGCGCGGCCTGGAATGCGGCTATCACGGCCTGACCTTCAACGGCGACGGCGACTGCGTCTTCATCCCCGGCCAGGACAGCATCCCGCCCCAGGCCTGCATCCGCGCCTATCCGGTGGTGGAGCGCCAGGGCTTCGTCTGGCTCTGGACGGGCGATCCGGAGCGGATCGACGATGCGACCCTGATCGACTGGCCGTGGAACGACGACGCGGAGAACTGGCCGGTGCGCTACGGCCGCATGCACCTCAAGTGCAACTACATGCTGGTGATGGAAAACCTGATGGACCTGACCCACATCCCCTACATCCACCGCAAGACCATCGGCGGCGGCGACCAGATGGGCCAGGTCAACGCCGAAATGATCACCAAGCGGACGGAGATGGGCGTCCACTATATCCGCTGGATGGACGGGATCCAGCCGCCGCCGACCTATGTGAAGGCGGCCGGATTCGCCGAAGGCGTCAAGGTCGACCGCTGGCAGGAATTCGAATATGTCGCGCCGATCACGGTGCTGCAATGGACCGGCGCGCTGGAGAACGGCCGCGGCGCGCGGCAAAACCGGAACCAGGACGGCGGCTTCTCGCTGCGCATCTATCATGGCGCGACGCCGGAGACCGACACGAGCTGCCACTATTATTTCGCGATCAACAACGGCTGCATGGCGCGCAGCGAGGCCGACAACGACAAGCTGTTCGAGGAAATCTGGAATACGTTCCTGGAAGACATCGATTTCGTCGAACGGCAGCAGGCCTGCCTGGAGACCGATCCCGAACGTCCGCTGGTCGACATCAAGCACGACAGCGCGCGCATCCACGCCCGCCGCAAGATCGAGCGGATGGTGGCGGCCGAAAGCGCGATGGCGGTCGCCGCGGAATAACGCACCCGCCGGACCGGCCGTATCCCGGCGCGCACCGGCCGCGTGCGCGGCGCGGCGCGGTGCCCTTCCGGTTGACGGCTCCGGCGCTTCGGCGCCGTTTCCGTCGCAACGCAAAATCCATCAGACGAAATCCGCACGACCGAGGAGCGTCGAGTCCATGCCCGTCATCAACCGCATCGCCAATTTCCACGACGACATGACCGCCTGGCGCCGGGATATCCACGCCCATCCGGAAACCGCCTTCGAGGAAAACCGCACCGCCGACCTCGTCGCCGAAAGACTGGAGAGTTTCGGCATCGAGGTCCATCGCGGCCTGGCCAAGACCGGCGTGGTCGGCCGGCTGAAGGCCGGCGCCTCGCCCCGGACCATCGGCTTGCGCGCCGATCTCGACGCCCTCAACCTTCTCGAAAAAAACGATTTCGACCATCGCTCGCGGCACGATGGCAAGATGCACGCCTGCGGCCATGACGGCCACACCGCCATGCTGCTCGGCGCGGCGCGCTACCTCGCCGAGACGCAGAATTTCGACGGCACCGTGCATTTCATCTTCCAGCCGGCCGAGGAAGGCGGCGGCGGCGGGAAGGTGATGATCGACGAGGGGCTGTTCGAGCAGTTCCCCTGCACGGCGGTCTACGGCATGCACAACTGGCCCGGCATGCCGCGTGGCCGGATCGGCGTGCGCACCGGCGCGATGATGGCCTCGGCCGACCTGTTCGAGATCCGCATCCGCGGCAAGGGCGGGCATGCCGCGATGCCGCACCACGCCGTCGATCCGGTGGTCGTCGGCGCGCAGATGGTGAACGCCCTGCAGACCATCGCCAGCCGGACCGCCGATCCGCTGGACAGCGTCGTGGTCAGCGTCACCCGGTTCCACGCCGGGACGGCGGACAATGTGATCCCCGACGAAGCCGTGCTGTCGGGCACCTGCCGGGCGCTGTCGCCGGAGGGCCGCGACATGATCGAGCGGCGCATGAAGGAGACCGTCGAGGGCATTGCCGCGTCCCACGGCATCGCCGCCGACCTGGATTACCGGCGCAACTACCCGGTGCTGGTCAACACGGCGGAAGAGACACAGAAGGCCGCACGCGCCGCCGCGAAGGTGGTCGGCGAGGCCAATGTCGCGATCGACGATCCGCCGGTCATGGGCTCGGAGGATTTCGCCTTCATGCTCCAGGCCAAGCCCGGCAGCTATGTCTGGATCGGCAACGGCGTCGGCGAGGAAGGCGGCTGCATGGTGCACAACCCGCACTACGACTTCAGCGACGAAATCCTGCCGGTCGGCGCCAGCTACTGGGCCGCGCTGGTCGAGCAGGAACTGGCCCGGGACTAGGAGCCGGGATCGGTTCCGGGGGCCGGGGACCGGGTTCGGGGTCAGACCCCTTCGACGACCCGGAAATCCCGCACAACGGCGCCCTCCAGCCGCTCCAGCGCTGCCGCGTATTCGTCGCTCTCGCGGGCGGCGAGCGCCTGATCGTAGCTGTCGAACTCGATCACCACGGTGCGGTTGGCGAGCCCGGCCTCGTAAGCCGTCACCTGGCCGCCGCGCGCCAGCATCCGGCCGCCGTGCTGCGCGACCGCCGGCCCGGCCAGCTCGGCATAGGCGGCCAGCGCCTCCGGATCCTTCACCTCGCGATAGCAGGAGACCCAATATCCCTTGGCCATCTTCTCCCCCATTCGGTCCGTCTTGCCCGAAACGGACGGCCGGGCCGTTGCCTCGGCCGCCATGAACCTGCGACCCCGGTCTTACCCCATCAGGCCCGGCAGCCAAAGCACGATTCCGGGAAAGGCCAGCAGAACGGCGACGGTTGCGACATCGGCGACGAAAAAGGGGCCGATGCCGCGGAACACGTCCTGCAGCGGCACTTCGAGCGAGCGGCCTTCCGCGTCGCGCAAATCCCGGCTGACCCCGGCGACGACGAAACAGTTGAGCCCGATGGGCGGCGTGATCAGGCAGATCTCGGCCATCTTGACGACGATGATGCCGAACCAGACCGGGTGGTAGCCGAGCGCCTCGACCGCCGGGAACACCACCGGCAGGGTGAGGATCAGCATGCCGATCGCGTCCATGAACATGCCGAGAACGGCATAGGCCAGCAGGATGCAGATCATGATGACGATGGGCGGCAGGTCGAGCGTCGTCACCCAGCCGGCGAAGGAGGCCGGCAGGCCGGCGAAGCCGAGAAAGCGCACGAACAGGAACACGCCCCAGATCAGGGTGAAGATCATCGCCGTCAGCTTGGCGGTCTCCAGCAGCGCCTCTTTCAGCCGGCCGCCCATTTCGCCGACGGCCTTTTGCCGGAACGCCTCGAAGACGTAGATGGCGAATACGATGGCCGCGCCCAGCGCCGCCGCTTCCGTGGGCGTCGCCTTGCCGGTGTAGATCGCGCCGAAGATCACCAGGACGACGGCGAAGATGGGCAGCACGCCCGGCACGGTCGCCAGCTTCTCGCGCAGGGTGAAACCGGAAATCGGCCGGCCGAGCTGCGGCTTCCACAGGCACATGCCGACGATCAGCGCGGCGTAGATCAGTGCCGAGACCAGGCCCGGCAGGAAGCCGCCGAGCAGCAGCTTGCCGACCGATTCCTCGACGATAATCGCGTAGATCACCAGGATGGCCGAAGGCGGGATCAGCGAGGCGAGCGTGCCGCCCGCCGCCACGACGCCGGCGGCCAGCCTGCGGTCGTAGCCGTTCTTCAGCATGTCGGGAATCGCGACCCGGGAGAACACCGCGGCGGTTGCGGTCGACGCGCCGGAGACCGCCGCGAAGCCGGCGGTCGCGAACACGGTGGCGACGGCAAGGCCGCCGGGCACCCAGCCGGCCCATCGCCGCGCCGCCTCGAACAGCTTGCCGGTCAGGCCGGCATAGAAGGCGAGAAAGCCGATCAGGATAAACAGCGGCAGGACCGAGAGCGGATAGGTGATGGTCTTGGAATGCGGGATGGTGCCGGAAAGCGCCGCGGCCACGTTCCAGCCGCGCAACTCCAGCAGGCCGAGAAAGCCGGTGAGCGCCGCCGCGACGAACACCCGGACGCCGAGCACCACCAGGACGATCAGAAAGACGACCGCGACGATGCCCGTGTTGAACGGATCGAGGCCGAGCATCAGGCCGTACCCTCGATCTCGTCCTTGGCCAGTTCCTCGACCGTCTTGATGTGCGGCGCCCCGACCGGCGCGAGCGCCGGGTTCAGGAGCAGGCGCAGATAGGCGAAAAGCTGGACCCCGAAACGCAGGAACAGGAATCCGAGGAAAATCGGCACCGCCAGTTTGCCCGGCCAGGTCACCAGCTCGATGTCGATCGTGCTGTCGCCCAGCTCCCACGCCCGGCCGAAGTGCTGGTAGGAATAGGGAATCAGGATCGCGACGATGACCATGCCGAGAAGCACGCCAACCGTTTCGGCGAGCCACATGGCCCGGCCCTTCAGCCGGCCGAGGATCAGCTCCATCCGGACATGGCCGCCCATGCGCTGGAGCCAGGCGATGCCGAAGATGGCAAAGCCGATCATGCCGAACTCGACCATGTCGATATAGCCGAAGATCGGCGCGGCGAAGAGGTTGCGCAGGACGATCTGGATCATGCCCAGGATCATCAGGCCGAACACGAGCGCGCCGCCGATCAGCGTGCAGGCGAACTCGACCGGCGCCAGCAGCCGGTCCGCCCGCCAGACCGCCCGGCCGAGAAGATCGTCCGGCGGCGTCGGGCCGTATTCCGGCGCGTCACCGGTCATGGATTTCGTTCCGGAAAGGGAAGAGCGGTGCGGCCCGCCGCCCGGTAGAGATGCGGACGGCGGGCCGCCAGCCTGCGTTTCAGGCTATTCGTAAGTCTGGCCGACGGCGGCGAACATGGACTTCACCAGGCCGCGGGCGTCGAATTGGCCCTGGTTCTCCTTGATCCAGGCTTCGATCACCGGGCGGCCGGCCGCCTTGCGGAAGGTGGCGATCTGCGCGTCCGTGTAGCGGACTTCCTTCAGCTTCTTCTTCAGCATGGGCAGATTCTTCCGGTCCATGCGCTGATAGGCGGCGATCTGCTCCGCGATGACCTCTTCCTTCACATCTTCCAGCAGTTTCTTGTATTGCGCCGGCAGCTTCTTGTAGGCGCTGATCGAGAAGGTGAGCGGGCAATCCGACGTGCCGGGCGCCAGATTGGCGGTATACCACTCGGCAACCTCGTGGATCTTGTAGGCGACGTGGGCATAGGTGAAGGGGAAGGAGACCGCCTGCATCGTGCCCTGCTGGATGCCGGTATAGACCTCGGTCGCCGTCGACGTGGTCGGGGTCGCGCCCAGCACCTTCATCGCCCGGCCGAGGCCGCCGCCGGCGCGCACCGTCATGCCCTTCCAGTCGGCCAGCGCGACCGGCGGCTTGCCTTTGCCGAGCAGTTCGTACTGCGGCAGGAAGGACGAGGTGTAGATCATCGCGTTCCAGCGCGCGAGCTGCTTGCCGACCGCCGGATGGGCGTAGACCGCCTCGCGGACCTTGCGGTTGTCCTCCCAGGTCGCCATCGGTAGGAAGGGCAGGGTCAGCGCCATCAGCGCCGGATTCTTCTTCGGATGGTAGAAGTTGCAGAACATCGCGCCTTCGAACGCGCCGATCTTCAGGCCGTCGAGGTTTTCGCGCGATTTCGAGAGCGCGGCGCCGTAGTAGATCTTGAGGTTCCAGTTGCCGCCGGTCTTCTCGGCGAGCAGGGCGGACAGCTTCTCGATGCCTGCGGTGAAGGCGCGCTTCTTGCCCCAGACCGAATAATTCCAGGTCAGTTTCGGGCCCTTGACCTCGGCGGCCTGCGCCGGCGCCGAAACGGCCGCCGCGCCGAACGCCAGGGCGGTCGCGGTGCAGACGACGGCGATGCTGCGGGTGCATTTCGTCATGAATTTTCCTCCTTGTTGGTTGCCGGGCTGGTTGCCGACCGGCTGCCCGGCCGTGCAAACGACCCCTCTCTCGAACGGCCCTCTCGAACCGATTGCCGGCCCGACCGGCAGACGGATGCAGCCTACCGGCTTTCCGCGGTTTGCGGCAAGCGCCGCGCCATCTTGGCGACAAGGTTGTCGGCCACGCCCGGCCGGCGCATAGAGAGGCCGCGAGGCGGATGCCGCAGGTTTCGTTCTGAAATGGAAAGGCCGGCGGAGCCTGCCGCCCGCTACGGTCGCGAGCGGCGGACGGCCAGCCTGCGTTTCAGGCTATTCGTACGTCTGGCCGACGGCGGCGAACATGGACTTCACCAGGCCGCGGGCATCGAACCTGCCCCGGTTCTCCTCGATCCAGGCTTCGATCACCGGCCGGCCGGCCACCTTGCGGAAAGCCGCGATCTGAGCGTCCGTATACCGGATTTCCTTCAGCCTGCTCCTGAGCAGCGGCAGATTCTTCCTGTCGGCGCTTCGGTAGGCGCCGATCTGGGTCTTGACGACCTCTTCCCTCGAGTCCTCCAGCAGCCTGCCGTATTGCGCCGGCAGCTTCCTGTAGGCGCCGATCGAGAAAACAAGCGGGCAATCCGACGTGCCGGGCGCGAGATTGGCGGTGTACCATTCGGCGACCTCGTGGATCTTGTAGTCGACATGGGCCTGGGTGAAAGGGAAGGCGACTGCCTGCATCGCGCCCTGCCGGATGGCGGCGTAGACCTCGGTGGCCGTCGCCATGACCGGGATCGCGCCCAGCGCTTTCATCGCGCGGCCGATGCCGCCGCCGGCCCGGACCTTGATGCCCTTCCAGTCCGCGAGCGCCATCGGCGGCTTGCCTTTGCCGAGCAGTTCGTATTGCGGCGCGAAAGACGAGGCGTAGGCCATGGCGTTCCAGCGCGCGAGTTCCTTCCTGACAGCCGGATGGGCATGGACCGCCTCGCGGACCTTGCGGTTGTCTTCCCAGGTCGCCATCGGCAGGAAGGGCAGGGTCAGCGCCATCAGCGCCGGATTCTTCTCCGGGTGATAGAAATTGCAGATCGTCGCCCCCTCGAAGGCGCCGGCCTTCAGCCCGTCCAGGTTGTTGCGCGATTTCGAGAGCGCCTCGCCATAGCGAATCCTGAGCGTCCAGCTGCCGCCCGTTTTCGCGGCGAGTATGGCGGACAGCCTCTCGACGCCGGCGGTGAAGGCGCGCTTCCCGCCCCAGGTCGAAATATTCCAGGTCAGCTTCGGGCCGTCGACTTCGGCGGCCTGCGCCGGCGCCCAGGCCAACGGCGCGCCGAACGCCATGGCTGTCGCCGCGCCGGCGAACGCGACGCCGCGAACGCACTTCGTCATGGTCTCTCCCCCTTGCAGGCTGCCCGCCGGCATCCGGCCGCATATCCGGCCGCCCCGCCTCGTGTGTTGCAGGTCGTTTCGCAGGCCTCGTTCAGCCTAACGGTCTTCCGGATTTTCCGGCAAGCGCCGCGCCATCTTGGTCACCAGGTTGTCGGCCACGCCGGGCCGGCTCCACGGACAGACGGCCAGGCAGATGCCGCAGGTCTCGTTCTCGACGAAATAGGGCAGGCACTTGTCGAAATCGACGTACCATTTCTTCGTGCCGCGCACCGTCTGCTTCTCCGGCGCGATGGCATCGGGCGGACAGGCCCGGGTGCAGACCTGGCAGCTCCCGCAGAACAGGTCGGCGCCGAAAACGTCCGGCGCATCGGGCACCAGCGGCAGGTCGGTCGTGACCATGGAGAGCCGGAAGTTGGCGCCGAAGCGGCGGTGGATCATCGAGCCGTGCTTGCCCAGTTCGCCCAGCCCGGCCTCGATCGCCGCCGGGATCATCAGCACGTCCTCGGTCATCGGGCCGGTCTTGGCCTCGGCCGGAAAGCCGCGCTCGCGGATCCAGTTGGCGAGCCGCTTGGCGGCGATCCCGGCCCGGCCGTACTGCGCCATGACCTCGATATAGGCGTCCTCGTGCGGCGCGCTGTTGAGCCGCTCGTATTCGTGGGCGAACGCCATGACGACGACCCAGCGGCCGACCGGACGCGGCCGGTCGGTATAGGTCCAGGAGTCCCGGAACTCGCAGATCCCGGCATCGTCCGCGCCGGCCTCCAGCGCGGCGCGCTTGACCGCGGCGCTCCAGCCGTCCGCCGGTTCGGGCGCCGCAGCCGGCGCGACCGGGCTGTCAGCATATTCCGCAGCGCGCTGGCGGTATTTGCGCGCCTCGCGGATATTCTCGTTATCGCGGTAGCGGTCGTAGAAGAAGCGCAGGACGCCGGTATGTTCGATGGAATGGCCGTCGTCGCGCCAGAACACCGGCCGCGGTGGGCCGAACGCCGCTTCGCCGAGCCCGTTGATGCTGTTGCCGGAGGTTTCCGGCCACACCGCCGCCTGCTCCGGCGACGGCGTCCATTTCATTACGGTGGACGACGTTCCCGCCATGGTCCGGTTCCGAAATTCCGTTCATCCGCTGGGGCGCCAGATTACTCCCGTAACCGGACCGGGCGAAAGGGGACAGGGCCCTTCGATACGCCCCGTCCTTCGATACGCCCCGGCCTTCGATACGCCCCGGCCGGGGGCCGGGGCTACTCAGGATGAGGACGAAGGAGTTGAGGCCCTTGGATCCCCACCCCCTCATCCCGAGTAGGCGCGCCAGCGCCGTATCGAGAGCCTGCCCTGAGCGAAGCCGAAGGGGGCCGTGTCGAGGGGGCGTATCGAAGGGGCGCAACGGGCAGCGGCATGCGGCCCGTTTTCGATCTGCCGCCCTCAGACCATCCCGATCGCGCGGCGGTAGACGTCGAGCAGTTCCTCCTCTTCCCGGCGGTCGGCCTGGTCCATACGGCGCAGGGCGATCAGCTTGCGCATGATCTTCGGGTCGTAGCCGTTGCCCTTCGCCTCGGCATAGACCTCCCGGATATCGGCGGCGAGCGCCTTCTTCTCCTCTTCCAGACGCTCGATCCGCTCGACATAGGCGCGCAGGATGTCGCCCGCGACGCCGCCGGTCCGTACGCTATCGATGCCGGGGCTCGCCGGAATTTCCGGGGCGGCGGTTTCGCTGGAGCCGGCGTTCAGGGCGGCGTTATCGGCAGGGTTCATCGTCATCGGTCCGTTCGGTGGGAGAGGGGAAACGCGGCCGGCGCGCCGGGGCCCCGCGGCCCGGCACAGTCCGTTCGGGCGGCGGCCGGCCGCTACATGCGGAAATGCTTGCTCAGGCGCAGCCCCTGCGCCTGGTAGTTGGAGCCCATGGCCTTGCCGTAGAGCCGGTCGGGGACCGCGCGCAGTTTCTCGTAGACCAGCCGGCCGACGACCTGCCCGTCCTCGACGAAGAAGGGCACCTCGTGGGGCCGGACTTCCAGCACCGCCTTGCTGCCCACGCCGCCGGCCTCCGGGCTGCCGAAGCCCGGATCGAAGAAGCCGGCATAGTGGACCCGGAACTCGCCGACCAGCGTATCGTAGGGGATCATCTCGGCGGCATGGTCCGGCGGCACGGAGACCGCTTCCCGGGAGGCCAGGATATAGAAGTCGTCCACGTTGAGGACGAAGCCGCCGTCCGCCGGCGCGCGGATCGGCTCCCAGAAATCCGCCGCCGGATACTGCCCGATCCTGTCGACGTCGATGACGTCGCAGTTCTTTTTCGCCTTGTAGCCGACGATCGCGTCCGGCCGGCCGCCGCCCAGGTCCAGGGATATGTTGAGCTTGTCGCCCTCCAGCGTGATCTCCGAATCGTCGGTCGTCAGCTTGCGCTCGGTCTGCAGGGCTCGCATCGCCGTCTTGCTCAGGGTCGGCGCACCGCGGCGCAGCCGGAGTTGGTTGAGCCGGGTGCCGGTGCGCACCCGCACGCTGAAGGTGCGCGGCGAGATTTCGGCGTAGAGCGGGCCGCAATAGCCCGGCGCGATGCGGTCGAAGGCCGGCGAATTGTCGGTAATCGCCCGGGTGAAGATATCGAGCCGGCCGGCCGAACTCTTGGGGTTGGCATAGGCGCCGACCGGCCTCGGCAGGTCGAGCTGCTCCAGCAGCGGCACGATATAGACATGCCCCTGTTCGAGAACCCCGCCTTCGGCAAGGTCGATCTCGTATTGCGCAAAGGCTTCGATGCGGTCCCGGACGCTGTGGTCCGGCCCCGGCAGGAAGCTGGCGTTCACCCGGTAGGCCGTCCGGCCGAGCCGGAGGTCGAGGCTGGCCGGCTGGATCTGCGCGTCGGCGATCGGCGCGGCGGCCAGAACTTTCCGGCCGCGGATCAGCGCCTCGATTTCCTGGGACGGATAGATGCCGGTGCTCTGGCGCACCCGGTCGCCCTCGCCCCCGGAGGCCGGGGACTCGGGGGAGTCGGAACCGAACAGGTCGTTGTCGCCCGCAGGGGTCGGTCGGGATTCCATGGCGCACAGTCAGGCTATCGGCTCGGCGCACCATGCCATAGCCGAAAACTCAGTTAAATCAGGAAGTTATTCGATTCGATCCGGGTTTTGCCCGGCCGGTTTTCCAAAGGGCCGGCTGCGGAAAACCGTGGGAGTGCAGGGGCTTGCGCCGGTTACGCGCCCGATCCCCGCAATCCACATCTTCGCCGTTCCACAGCGGCTTGCCGCGGCCCGGCGCGGAGGCCGAAGCGCTACCCGTCCTTCTTCGCCTTGTCCAGCGCGGCGCCGAGGATGTCGCCCAGCGAGGCGCCGGAATCGGACGAGCCGAACTGTTCCATGGCTTCCTTGTCTTCGGCGATCTCCCGCGCCTTGACCGACAGGGTCAGCTTGCGGGCGCTCTTGTCGAAATTGGTCACCTTGGCGTCGATCTTCTCGCCGACGGCGAAGCGGTCCGGCCGCTGCTCGGCGCGTTCGCGCGACAGGTCGGCCTTGCGGATGAAGCCCGGAATGCCCTGGACCTCGACCTCCAGACCGCCGGAGGTCACGCCGGTGATCGTCGAGGTGACGAGGTTGCCCTTGCGGATCGTGTCGGCCGCTCCGGCCAGCGGGTCCTCCGACAGCTGCTTGATGCCCAGGCTGATCCGCTCCTTCTCGGTGTCGACCTCGAGGAGCTTCACCTTCACGGTGTCGCCTTTCTTGTAGTCGGCGACGGCCTGCTCGCCCGGCATGTTCCACGAAATGTCGGACAGGTGGACCATGCCGTCGATTTCGCCCGGCAGGCCGACAAACAGGCCGAATTCCGTGATATTGCGGATTTCGCCTTCCAACTCCGTCCCGGCCGGATACTGTTCGGCGAAGGTCGTCCAGGGGTTGTCGCGGGTCTGCTTCAGGCCCAGGCTGATCCGGCGGCGCTGGGAATCGACGTCCAGCACCATGACCTCGACCTCCTGGCTGGTCGAAACGATCTTGCCGGGATGCACGTTCTTCTTGGTCCACGACATTTCCGAGACGTGAACCAGGCCCTCGATGCCCGCCTCCAGCTCCACGAAGGCGCCGTAGTCGGTGATGTTGGTGACCCGGCCGGTGAAGCGCGCGCGCTCGGGATACTTCGCCTCCACGCCGTCCCACGGGTCGGCCTCGAGCTGCTTCATGCCCAGGCTGATGCGCTGGGTGTCCGGATTGAAGCGGATCACCTGCACGTCGACCGTCTCGCCGATGTTGAGGGCTTCCGAGGGATGGTTGACGCGCTTCCACGAAATGTCGGTGACATGGAGCAGGCCGTCGATGCCGCCCAAGTCGACGAAGGCGCCGTAGTCGGTGATGTTCTTCACCACGCCCTTGAGCACCTGGCCTTCCTTCAGGTTGGCGATCAGCTCGGCGCGGGCCTCGGCGCGGGTCTCTTCCAGGACGGCGCGGCGCGACACGACGATGTTGCCGCGCTGCCGGTCCATCTTGAGGATCTGGAAGGGCTGCGGCGTGTTCATGATCGGCGTCACGTCGCGCACCGGCCGGATATCGACCTGGCTGCCGGGCAGGAAGGCGACGGCGCCGTTGAGATCGACCGTAAAGCCGCCCTTGACCCGGCCGAAGATGTGGCCGGTGACGCGCTGGCCGTCGTTGAAGGCGCTTTCGAGCTGGACCCAGGCTTCCTCGCGCCTCGCCTTGTCGCGCGAGAGCACGGCCTCGCCGTTGGCGTTCTCCAGCCGCTCGACATACACTTCGACCTCGTCGCCGGCCTTGATCTCCGGCGCCGCGCCGGGCGGGGCGAACTCCTTGACCGGCACGCGGCCTTCGGCCTTGAGGCCGACATCGATCACGGCGTGGTCGTTTTCGATCGCCACGATCCGGCCGGCAACCACCTTGCCTTCGAACTGGTCGTGGTCTTTCAGGGATGCATCGAGCAGCGCGGCGAAGTCCTCGCCGGACGCCGCCGCGGTTTCTGTCGCAGTCGTCATGGGGTTCCGGATATCCTCTCGTGTTCCGGCCGGCGTCCTGGCTGCGGTTCCGACGGAGCGCTTCCCGGCGGGCGGACCCCCATTTCGGTCCTCCGTCGGGCCGGGTCGGAAAGCAGCGCCGTTGCGTTGCCGTTACCGGACATCCTGCACGAGGCTGCGCCAGCCGGGCGCGCGCTGCGCCACGATATCCAGCGCCGCGCGGAACGCCGCTTCGGCGTCCAGCATACTGGTATCGAGAATCGCCGCGTCTTCGGCGGGCTTCAGCGGCGCTACGGCGCGGCTGATGTCGCGGCCGTCGCGCGCCTCCAGCTCGCTCAGGACAGCGGCGTATATAACGTCCGCCCCGGCGGCCTGCAACTCTGCAAACCGGCGGCGCGCCCTTTCGTCCAGACCGGCCGTCACGAAGATTTTCACCGGCGCGTCCGGGCAGACGACGGTGCCGATGTCCCGGCCGTCGATCGCGGCGCCGCGCCGGCCGGCCGGCGGATGGCGCGCGAACCGGCGCTGGAAATCCAGCAGCGCCGCCCGCACCGCGGGGAACGCGGCGACCCTGGAGGCGGCCTCGCCGGCTTCCGGCGTGCGCAAGGCCGGGTCCGAGAGGCGGCCGGTGTCCGGGCTCCCGAGATTGAAGTGCCGGGCGGCGTCCGCCGCCGCCGCCGCGTCGCCCGGATCGCCGCCGGCGCGCAGCACGGCCAGCCCGACCGCCCGGTAGAGCACGCCCGAATCCAGATGGGCGAGGCCGAGCGCGCCGGCCAGCCGCCGCGCCAGCGTGCCCTTGCCCGCCGCGGCCGGGCCGTCGACGGCGATCGTGAGCGGAAGCGGGGACGGAGTTTCGGGCATGGTGTCGGATAGTATGTCGGATAGAGGGGCGCCGCGGATCGTCCCGCGCCGCCGAAGCTAGCGCAATATACGCGCCGGCGGAATCGCCGCCGCCCCTCCTTTCGCGAACCCGACGCGCGAACCGGGCGCACGAAGATGCCGCCTCGACAGCGGCCGGAATTTGCCTACATACCCGGCGTCAACCTGCGCAGCTGTGTTTCGCACCATGTATTCGGAAAAGACGGCCGGCATCCTCGTCTCGGTCAAGCCGCTCTATCTCGAAGAACAGTCGGAGCCCGACGACAACCGCTATGTCTGGGCCTATACCGTGCGAATCAGCAACGAGGGCGACGACCGGGTCCAGCTGCTCAACCGGCACTGGCGGATCACCGATTCGGCAGGCCAGCAGCAGGAAGTCCGCGGCCCCGGCGTGGTCGGCGAACAGCCGGTGCTGGAGCCGGGCCAGAGTTTCGAATACACCAGCGGCTGCCCGCTCACCACGCCGTCCGGCTTCATGGTCGGCGCCTACGAAATGACGCGCGACGACGGCAGCCGGTTCCAGGTGCGCATTCCGATGTTCTCGCTGGACAGTCCGTTCGTCCGCAACATGGTCCACTAGGCGCCGCCCGCGCGCCTTCGGCTTCGGGAGTTTTCGCTCCATGCTGCTTCGTCTGGTGCCGGCCGGCACGACCGTCCCCTTCGTCCGGTTCCGCGCGATCTATCTGGCGCTGTCGGTGGCCCTGCTGATCCTGAGCGCCGCGGTGTTTTTCGGCCAGGGCCTGAATTTCGGCATCGATTTCAAGGGCGGCATCCTGCTCCAGGTGACCGCGCTGGACGACAAGGGCGCGGAGAAGCCGGCCGATGTCGCGGGCCTGCGCAGCCGGCTGAACGCGCTCGGCCTGGGCGAAGTCTCGATCCAGAATTTCGGCAAGGATTCCGAAGTGCTGATCCGGGTCGAGAAGCAGCCCGGCGACAACGCGCGCCAGATGCAGGCGATCGAGGCGGTCACCGCGGCGCTGGGCAGGAATTACCGGGTCGGCCGCGAGGAATTCGTCGGGCCCAAGGTCGGCGCCGAGCTGATCCAGGCGGGGATCATCGCGACCCTGCTCGCGCTGTTCGCCATCATGGCCTATGTCTGGTTCCGCTTCGAATGGCAGTTCGGCATCGCGGCCGTGGCGGCGCTGACCCACGACGTGCTGCTCACCATCGGCCTGTTCAGCCTGTTCCAGCTCGAATTCAACCTGTCGACCGTCGCCGCGGTGCTGACCATCGCGGGCTATTCGATCAACGACACGGTGGTGGTGTTCGACCGGGTGCGCGAGAATCTGCGCAAATACAAGAAGATGTCGATGCCCGACCTGATGAACCTGTCGCTCAACGACACCCTGTCGCGCACGGTGCTGACCAGCGTCACGACCCTGCTGGCGCTGCTCGCCCTGTTCTTCCTGGGCGGCGAGGTGATCCGCGGCTTTTCGATCGCCCTGATCTGGGGCGTTCTGGTCGGCACCTATTCGTCGATCTGCCTCGCGGTGCCGCTGCTGCTGATCCTGCGCATCAAGCGGGTCGGCCGGTCCAGCGATGCTGGCGATGCCGCCGAGGCGGCCGCCGGTTAGGCGGTAACGGGCCGGGTCTTAACGGGCCGTGCCGGGCGGCGGCCCGGCGGCAGAATGCGGCGGGAGACTCCGGGTGGAACTGACCGAAGCGCCGCGCGGCGACCGGCCCTTTATCGAAAGCTACGGCCCCGGCGGCTTCCGCATCGGCGGCGAACGCTGGACCGGGCCGGTGCTGATCCTGGCCGACCGGGTCGTCGCCTGGGAGCGCGGCGACGCCGCCGTCCCGGACGCCGAGGCGCTCGCCGCCGCCTTTGCCGGCGAGGGCGTGGAACTGCTGATCCTCGGCCTTGGCGCCGGCCCGGCGGCTGTTTCAGGGGCTGTTTCGGCTGTCCCGCCGGCCGCCCGCGCCGCACTCAGGGAAGCCGGCCTCGCCGTCGAGGCCATGGACACGGGCGCCGCCTGCCGGACCTACAATCTGCTCGCCGGCGAAGGCCGGGCCGTCGGCGCGGCGCTCATCGCCCTGCCGGCCCGATAGCAAACGGGCCCCGCCGATGGCGGAGCCCGTTTCGTTGGTCTGCCGGCGCGCCCCCGCGGGAGGACGCCCGCGGGAGGGCGCCGGCGGATCGTGCCGCTAGCCGCCGAAGCCGACGAAGCCGGCATTCTGCTGCGCCACCATGCAGAACAGCATGGGGACCGAAAGCAGCGTGTTGGTGCGCGAGAACAGCATGGCCGTGCGCGCCGATTTGGCTTTCGAATCGGCGTCGGCCTCGACGATGCCGAGCGCCCGCTTCTGGTTCGGCCAGATGACGAACCAGACGTTGAACCACATGATCGCGCCCAGCCACATGCCGATGCCGATCGGCGTGCTGTTGCCGCCGTCGGTGAAGCCGATCGCGATGGCGTCGACCAGATAGCCGTTCATCAGGGCCACGATCAGGCCGGTGACGATGGTCGACATGGCGGCCCAGCGGAACCAGAACAGGGCCGCCGGCGCGATCACCTTGCCGATGGCCGGTTTCTGCTCGTCCGGGATATTCGGCATGTTGGGGATCTGGACGAAGTTGAAATAATACAACAGGCCGATCCACATGACGCCCGAGAGGACGTGCAGGTAGCGGAACAGGAAGTTCCACCAGCTATGGTCGAACGCGCCGCCGCCGGCCGTCGCGCCGACGATGACGAACATGACGACCAGCGCCACGATGCCGGCAATTACCGTATTGCCGAGCTTTGTCAGAATTGCAGCCATGATGTCTCCCCAGGACAAGTCGCATTCCAGCCCGGCCCGGCCGCCCGCCGCGCGCCGGGGCTGCGCCTAATCTGCATCGATGGCAAAAAAAGGCAACAGAATCGCCCCCGAAAACGTCGGGGAAAACGTCGGGGAAAACGTCGGGGAAACCGCCGTCGAAGCGTGCCGCCGGCTGGCCCGCCGGCACGATTTCGAGCGCTACCTCGCCACCCTGTTCGCGCCGCGCCGGCGCCGCCCTTCCCTCTGGATCCTGCTGGCGTTCAACGCCGAGATCGCCCGGGTGCGCGAGAGCGTCAGCGAGTCGGACATCGGCCGCATCCGGCTGCAATGGTGGCGCGAAACGCTGGAGGCTGCGGCGCCAGAACCGGCGGGAGAAACGGCGGGGGAAACGGCCGTGGGCGGGCCGGTGCGGCAGCACGAGGTGGCTGCGCCGCTGACCGCCGCCCTGCGCGCCGGGGCACTCGAACCGGCGCTGCTGCACGATCTGGTCGACGGCCGGGAGCGGGACCTGGACGACGCGCCGATGGCCGACGGGGCGGCGCTGCTCGACTATGCCGGAAAGACCGGCGGTTTGCTGGCCGAAGCGATGGCGCTGGCCGCGGGCGCCGGGCAGGCGGGCGCGGAAGCGCGGGAATCGGCCCGGAAATCGGCCCGGGCGCTGGGCACCGGATGGGCGCTCGCCGGCATCCTGCGCGCCGCCGGCTTCCACGCTACACAGGGACGGCAACTGCTGCCGCAATCCGCGCTCATAGCCGGCGGCGGCGGGCCGCGCGACCTGCTGGAACGGCGGGCGACCGCGGGGGTCCGGGCGGCAGCCGGAGCGGTGGCGGCCATGGCGCGCGAAAGCCTGGCGGCGAGCGGCCGGACGGGCGGGCCGGCGGACCGCCTGCTGGTCCTCAAGCCCGTTGCGCTGGCCTGGCTGGACCGGCTGGAGCGCGCCGGCTTCGACCCTTTCGCCGTGCCGGACCGGCTGGCGCCGGCGCACACCCTCGCCCTGATGCTCGCCGCCCGATGGAAGACGAGGCCCTGGTCCGGCCGCGGGCCCTGAAGCCCGTCCGGCCTGTGCCGAAGGGGCTTATGCGCCTGAACCGGCGCTGCCGATTTTTGATCGTTCATTCCAGTTTTTCTCCGTTGTTGCTGTCGTTTTTTCGCAGTTTTCCGTCTTTCGCGCCTGCCGCCGTTTTAGACAGACCGGTCTGTCTTTATATTTTTTACACTTTCAGAAGGAAACATTCCCATATCTTGCTCCGTGGCGGCAGATAAATGGCGGACGGGCGGACAGACGGACAGACACCCCCATCCCCTCCGCTGCGCTCCGGGACTTCCCCCGCTGAAGCGGGGGAAGGATAACGGAGGTAACGCTCTGTTTTACCTTGTTTTTTCCTCCCCCTCTTCAGAGGGGGAGGTCAGGTGGGGGTGAGCGGCACCCGCCGCTGTTTCGAACGGCCGGCTTCGCATAAACCTTGCCGCCCCGAACGCCAAACCCGAAAACCTGCTCCGTCATTCCGGCCGGGGCGTAGTGGCGGAATCCGGCGGGCGTTCCCCGGAAAACGGTGGCGACACCGCAGGCTCCGGCGCCTGGCCGGCCTCCGTCGCCGGCCGGATTTCTCCGCTACGCGGCTGACGCCGCTTCGGTCGAAATGACGGGGAGAGAGATATGCTTCGGTCGAGATGACGAGGGGTGCGCCCGATAGGAATGACGGGCGGGGGAGCGGAGCGAAGAGGCGGATCGGGGATCGGGGATCGGGGATCGGGCGCCGCCGGGCCGCAGCGGGCGCACTTCGGGCGTTGGCGAAAGCACATATAAGGTACAAAACTGGGATGTCAAGAAATAATATCGAATTCCGGAAAATATTTTTCCGCACCCCGATCCCGCGCCGCCGGAGTCCTCTTCGGAATCCGACCGATGCGGCGGCACTCAGCCCGTTTCGGCGCGCAGCGATGCCGCGGCCGTCCAGTCCGGCCGGAAGCCGAGGATGCGCACGGTGTCGGGGAGTTGCGGGTTGAACAGCCGGTTGTGCCACAGCGTATTGCGGTGGGCCGGTTCGTCCGGCGCCAGCGCGCGCACGGCGCAGGGCAGGCGCCAGGACTGGCTGAACTGGCTGAATTCCAGCCGGCAGGCCCCGAGCCGTTCCAGGCGCGCCGCCAGCCGGGATTCGGGCAGGAACAGCGCCGTCATCTCGTCGGAGAAGCGGTCGGCCCGGTGATAATGAGTCGATTGCAGATAGGTCAGCCCCTTGCGGTAGACCTCGTTCGGGTCGTGGTGCTTCCTGACCTGGAATTCGAAGAAATCCGCGCTTTCCGCCGGGTCGGCGCGCACCAGCAGCACGATAACGCCGTCGGAAAGCGTGCGGCCGCCGGACGACAGGATCCTCGGCCGCATGCCCTCGGACGGCCGGCCTTCGTCCTCGCGCATGGCGATCTGGCGGATGCGGCACTGCCAGGCGAGAAACTGCCGGCGCAGGGTTTCGGGGGTCACGGCGGTCGGCCCGGATCGTTTGCCGTCGGGGAGGTCGGACCGGGTTTCTTACGCGCGACATCCCTCATTTGTCACCCCGGACGGAGCGGAGCGGAGATCCGTGGGGTCAAGAGCCACACGCAGAGGCCGTGCCGGGCGGCGCAAAGACCACCTTCGCCGAGGCGCGCCGGGTCTCGGGCGAAAACCAGGCGTCGCCGCGCGTGGCGGTGTTCCCGCGGCACGCCGATCCCGCCGCCCCGCGCCGGCTCCTCGGCTGGACGGCGGGTGCCGATGCGCAGCCGGAGCCCTCCGGACATTCGATGCACCGAGCCACGGGGCGCCCCGCAGCGGCACATTCCTTCAACTGCAATTTGCAGGAAACGGTGTTTGCATCGCCCCGAAGCGTCTTGCATACAATGGTCCCTCCACAAGCCGGATCGGCAGACAGCCCTTCAGGGTCCCCGAGCCCCTGGACATACGAACTGGTGAACCGGCACATGAGCCCCGCCGACCCCGGATACGGCGCGCTCAGCCGATGATGTAAAACAGGGCGGTTCGCCAGGATAGCCTGCCCGGCAGAGCGGACTGGAGGCCGAGAAGCTATGAACCCGCGTGGATCGTTCCGGTTTCGGAGCGTTCGCCGAAGTTTCGTACCGGCATGAGCGAAAACCGCCCAGCCGACGGCGCCGGGATCCGCTACGAGGCGAACGAGCGCGCGCCCGGCGCACTTACCCTGGGCCTCGGACTGCAGCTCGCCGTTCTCACCGTGGCGATCCCGATCCTGATTCCGACGGCGGTGATGCGGGCCGGCGGCGCCGCCGAAACCCATCTGGCGTGGGCGGTGTTCGCCGCGGTCGCGATCAGCGGCGTCACGACGGCGCTCCAGGCGGCCCGGTTCGGCAGGATCGGCGGCGGCAACGTGCTCGTCATGGGCAGTTCGGTGGCATTCATCGGGGTCGCCATTACGGCGGTGGCGACGGGCGGCCCCGCATTGCTGGCGATCCTGGTCGTCGCCGCGGCGCTTCTCCAGTTGCTGTTGGCCGCGAGGCTGGTCCTGTTCCGCCGGATCCTGACCCCGGCCGTGTCCGGAACCGTGATCATGCTGGTGCCGGTCACGGTGAT